>DASUNP010000028.1:0-185790 GCA_036277095.1 Blastocatellia bacterium | reverse complement strand
CCGCTCGTTCGAACGAGCGGCCCGCCGCCACTCTAATTTCGACCCTACGGAATCTTCATCCCCAGGGTCGATAAAATCAGAGCATGCAGTAGTTAAGCACTTCGCGAAGAACAGGAATATCGGGGTAGACCGCACCTAACGCTATATTGAAAAGGCGCAGCCCCTTAGCCAGCCTTGTCTCAAATTGTCTATTACTTTTTTATACCCTTCTTCACGTGACGATTTTAAGGTCGCCGTAACCGGTTACGGTAAGCATAAGGCTACTCGTGCGGCCCAAGCGGTAACGGCGGCGACGAGCGCTCAGAAGTGCTGTTGCCACTGAGTCCCCTGACAACAGAGCCTCGTAGAACGCGATCATCGCGTCGGCGCTATCGAGGTCTGGAGGCTCGCCAAAGGAACCGACAAACGCCGCCACTCCGCAACGCATCGCGACCTCCGCAAAATCTGATGAAAGTTGGGCATCGAGATCTTGGAGGGACATGGACCGGCGCACGAGCTTCGAACGGAAATCTTCATTGCCCCCCCACGGAACGAAGCTGGTAAAGTGAGTGCTCATCACCAGTAGGGATGGCGGCCGGCGGCTAAGCAACGGTGTGAGCTCGGAGCCGAGCATAAGGCTGTCCCACGCCCAAAAATAAGACTCACGGTCGGTGAACCATGCATGGCCTCCAAAGTGGAAGATGTCATAATCGCCCTCGCCGAGTTCCTTGAGAATGCGATTGCGCGTTGCGGCCTCGCGCGACAGGTGCGTCACCGCCCCTCGTGGTAGTCGACGCCGGAGCCGTTTGACTATCTCTGCGGCCTCACGTTTTGCCCCAGGCAGCAGGGGGTATATTGGAGGCTGCCCGCTCCCTGCGTCGCCGATGATAAGGGCGCGGCCGCGTCCTTTGAATGCGCGGTACCCTCGGGCCGTATCACTGAGAGAAATTGGGCACCGTACGACGGCATGGCGCAGGCACAAGGGTTGTCCATTGATCGGAAGCCACTCCCAGGGGATGCGATGGGTTCCCTGTGAGCAAGCAAGTCGTACAGGGGACCCAGTGGTGAGCGCACGAAGTCGACGTAGAAGATTGCTAGGAACCAGCCTCGCAAGGAGGTCGCCGACGCTGGCGATCTCAGGAGCTGCGGATTCTCGCTGCGAGTGCGCATCAATGGCCGTCGTGATCAACGCCGCAAGGCTTTCCATCTCACGAGCTGAAACCGTGCTGGCCCAGGCTTGAGGCAGAGTCCGCGAGCCGACAGGCCGCGTGAGCTCGATGAAGAGCTGGCCGTCGCTGATGCCGGTGGACAAGGTAGTCGCTAGCCGGCTCTTCCGGCGAGCCTTTGTGCTGCCAGGGGGCGCCGCCTGCGGCTTCAGGGCTTTAGCTGGCTCTTGTGCAGTGGCGTTGGCCAACTCTTCGAGAAACTGCTCCACATGGTGATGCTGCCCTTCCGGATAAGAAAGTATTTGCACGCGCGCTGTCCGCCATAATATCTCTTCTTCCGCTACGCCCACGCCGCTCAACAGCGCGTAACGCGGCGGAACCTGGCCGCTGAATACCGTGAATTGTTGATCCAGGAGCAACCGAAAATTAGTGTCGTTTAGCGAGTACCCCACGAATAGCAACGCATGCGTCATCAAGATGCTGCTGAAGACTGCCTGGAAAGCCGGCGTGGCGTGAATCATCCGGCGATAGTCGTTTGTGGAGAAAACCATGGTCTCCGGACGCAAAGCATCTCCGTGTGCCTTAAGCACGAAAAATGACCCTTCAATGAGCATCGTGCCGAGCTGGGTGAGTTCGGCCCCTGTCGGAGCGCGAGGTGTGCCTGCGCTGCTGTAGTCCGTGTATGCCTGTTCGAGCAGCGTGTCAAAATTGGTGGTGACTATGCAAGAGAAGGGCGTGCGGACAATATGTCGGTGCGTCGGCGGCACTCCGCGCTTAGGTACCAGTGCACGTCGCACCTGTTCGTAGAATGCCCCTGCGCCCAGCCGGTCGCGGCAGAACTCCGCGAGTTCGGGGAAGCGTTTCTGGTGCAGCAAGCGGGCCAGCTCTGCTCGCTCTGTCGACTCACGTCCTACGATCTCGAGGGCGAGTGCCAGGAGCTGTGGGACTGAAGTTATGTCACTGTTGCGACGGATCTGCGAGACCAACCGGTTGAAGCGTTTTTCACCGAGCTCCCGTTGGACGGCCAGGACCTCGCGTTCCTGCCAGGCGTCGTCGCTGTCGACAATAGATATGACATCCGGCACAACGCCCTCACTAATACCCCACGGGGTAATCTGCCTGACGAGGCGCTCCATCAATGCGCCCCACGTCGGGAGACCGGCGCCCGCCGATAGCCCGGCACCTACGAACAGAGCGCAGCGGCCGGCCCGGACATACTGGGCGAGAGCATGGAGTTCCGGCGACTGTGCTGGCGGCTCTGGTGGACGAAGCAAGTACCGAACGATTGTTCTTCGAGCTTGTATGCCCATAGTCGCTGAGATAGTCGAAGCGGCTCAATTAACCGCATCCTCGACCGCGATATATCACATTGGGTTGGCCGATGCAATTCAGGGATTACACTTTACTATCGCTACCAATCTTCGGTCCTGTCCCATCAAGGAGAACGTATTGCAATACAAATGGGGAAGATCATGGGCTGAGTATTATCTTCCTGATGGGATCCTTCCCAAGCACAACTTCTTCAGCGACCTGCTTGAGCTCGACCTCACAGATTGCACCTAGAGTGTCGACGTACCGCAGTATGACCCGCTGCCCGCCGACTTCGTCAATTGAATTGAGCATTTATCACATGCTCTATCGGGGACGTTGTCGCTGTGCTTACATAAATGTAACATTCATCATTGACTCTGACATTGCTTGGTAGTATTGTTCACTCTCTATTTCGCAAGGGCTGAATTCTTCCGAGGCGCTGAGTCCCCGCACACTCGCCAAATCCAGCCTTGAACGATTGCCACTTCAACGTCGAGTTTCCGTACAAAGTTGATCCGAAAGTACTCCGGCCTATTGCCGAATTCTCAACTTGAGCTGGAGATGTAAAACAACTGAAAGCCTTGCACTAAAAGCGCATAGTTTGCATTAGTCGACTTGGAACAATTGTCAACCTCCTTATGGCCGAGTTTTGCTTTTTTACGGATGCCGATAAGTCAGGGCTGCTAGATTCTCAAGCAAGCAGCACTGCTTTTGGCGCTGTTTCAGATACTGAATTCAGAGTTACTAGTCTACATACAGCAGCATCGAATCCGAGAGTTTTTGCAATATGTGATGGGAAGCTAGCTGTTCAGCAAGGCAGCCAGTCCAATGTTATTAGTCTTATCCTGCAGCCTAAAGATCAGCCAGGCGTTGGAAATAGAATCAATTTTGTTTCAATAAAATATATCATCTACAAGGGTGTTTTAAGAGATTCTTTGATATCAGGTTCAAGCGTGGCTGATCGATCTAAGAATCAACTAACAAGGCGCGCACATGAAACACAGGACATAATGAATCGGGCGATCGAACTGGCATCAGGCGCACCTGCAAATTCACTTACGTTCACTCCTTCTTCAGCCCTGTTGGGTTATAACATTTCAGGAACTGATAGCGAATCACTGGATAAGTTGTTTTACAAACCGGATAACTCGTTATTTGAACCCTTATCTGTAGCTGCCGGTGATCACATCGGTGATTTTGACAAAAACAAGTTTGGGATCGAGATTGTATTGGATGATGTAAGAGCAAATGCCAACTTCATACTAACCAAACACGTTGAAACCAAACTTCAGGCGCCCGTACCAACCGCCAGCAATCCTTCTCAGCTTTTTAAGCGCAGACATCAAAAAGAGGCCGCTATCTCATTCATGGATCCCTGCGCATTCTTTGGCAGTTTTTTTCAATATGGAGGGGTCTTCGATAGACCTGTCAAGCTTAGGTACAGATTATCTACGGACATAATTGACGTAGAGAAAGAAACGAAAGACTCCGACTTGCACAAGGCGAATGGCACGGAAATTTATGACGATATACTTGTACACTTTTTCAACAAGAATGCCGTGTACATCGATATGCGGAATGAGCTAAACACCTCAATCAATTTTTATCAGCACTACGATAACAACATTAAGTTGAAAATCCCTGAGGCCGATGATGAGATTATAAGTAAGGACTATTACGGCAATAATGGATGGCCTTTGCTCGTGCTGCGGCCACAGGACTACGACTTACATGGTCAAAATAACAATAGTACTAAAGACACAATCAAGATCGAAATTGCCTTGCCTAATCCCTCCCGGGAAAATGCGTCCCCGTTGGTTTACATCTCACAGGGATACAAAAACAAAATCAAGAGGAACAAAGTTTTAAGAGGAGAAAAGAGATATGTGCGGTTAACGACTTCGGATCATTACACCGAGTCATTTTCAGTTGTTGTGCCAAACATTGCCAGCGAGTCTGTGATCACGCCAGTTTCTCAATATATCCGGATAAAGTATCTAAAATCCGTTCTGGAAGGCGCGTCATCGGGGATTGTTCCAAGAGCGTCTAATTATCTTGATCTTCTATTCCAGCCGGTGAGAATGAAAATACAATTTGCTGTCACCGCAAATTCAAAATCAAGGATATATCAGGAAGACGTCTTTTTGAGCTTATCGGCGGAGTCCGGTTGTGAGTCTGCCGGAGCAGTTGGAATTGCACAGGACACTAAGAACTTTACCTTGTTTGCTTATGCAGGTCACAAGCTCAGAACGACGGGCACAACTCGGTTACAAACGATTACACTTCCAAGCGAGGTGGCGACAGAATCACATTTTCTCAATCTGGTAAGGGATCGTTATCCCGGAGAGAAGCTCTTGCAGGGAACTCTCAAAATCGGCTCGGAACCGAATCCGACTTATTTGAGGTTTGCCGATGGTGACCCGACCGCGGCGAAGAATCTGCAATGGCCAAACTTGAGCGATGAATTTGTTGCTCTGATAATCAACAAATTCAAATTTGCGGAGATGGTTCTGGATCACAGTTTTTCGGGTGATTACGATGTATTTGTTCGATTAAGGAATGAAGAATCGAAATCCTCAGATGGCATTGTCTATACGACCTATGATCTTGTGCTTGAGGGGTACACTGATGACGGCACAAGTATTTTCCTGGACATTTTTGATCCGGGAATCAAGGTGTATAGCTTTGGACAAGATCATAATCTAATTCTTGTCGATGGAGCGGCAGAATTCGATGCCTCGACGCCTCAGGATGAGCATCTGGCTTGTTCGGACGCGTTCTCTGATAAAGAGCTAGGTTACTTGCAGAGTTTTATCAATGGGATCCAGGTTGCGCCCCAACGTTTTCGCGATATATATACGAAGGTGTTTAAGATAAACAACGACGCCGCTAATGAGATTTCGGTTACTGGAGATGGGACTCCAGGTAATGAATATAAGCTGATCAATCCATTCACAGACCCATCACTCACCAAACCCTCTGTAGAATTACCAAAAGGGTTTCTAGCCGAAGGCTGCACGATATTCATTTTACACAAATTTCAGCAACAACTGGTTGATGATATCGCCGCCGCTCAAGATTCCGTTGATATTGATAGTCCGACCAAGTCAGACATTTATAAGGCCCTCAAAGACATCCTGATCGCCTTCGGGTTCATACCCCCCGCTACAGATGCAGATAGACATGCGTTCAATCAAATGATGAATCCGGATACCTCAATCGGCGAGCGGAAGCCGGTCGCGTTCTTAGCCGGGAGCATATTTCCAACAAAGAAAGTGATGTATCGGTTAATGGAGCGGGGCAATTTGGCTGGTTCTGCTTCGGACAGGAAATTTATATTTCCGTTGGCTCCACCAATAACTGAGCCAAACATCCTGGCTGCTATCGCGCAAATTCTGACGAAATTTAGCACCACCATAGCTCAGTTGGTTGATCGGGAAAGCGCCTGTGCCTATCGCATTTTGTCTGGCTATACGAAGACGCCAAAAAACTTAATCCTGGCAACCGGAAATGGTACGTCTACGAATGCTTTATTTAGAATTCCCAACCGCCCCCCAGTCCTCAACCGAGGAGTCTTTCTATTTAACTACGAATATGATGCTACAGCAGGTGTTCTGGCCAAGGCAGAGAGGGCCTTTCCCTCTTTTGGCGAGGATGTCTCTACAACTCTGCACATTACGACTTTCGGCTTTAATAATACCGCTAACTCCACTGTGGTGATTAAGAAAGATGAAGACGAATTGAAATTCGTCGGAAATGTTAATAACCCCATACTTCAACCGCTTGATAGTCTGACAGCAAAGGTAAGATATGATGCAACTGGCAAGTATTTCTATAAGGTCACTCCGTCAGGCCCTCTCCCGTTAGCCTTTTATGATCCGATTAAGAGAGATTTGATATTCATCGAAACCGGCGGAAGATTCTCTTTCAAAGTTGAGCAAACGTCCGGCTCAGTTGATGAAATTACCAGCGCCATAAATGTAGTAGACGGAGAAAAAATCCGGAGATTTTATTTCGAGGCCCAAAATCTATTTCTGGATGATGTGTTTGATCTGACTCCGAGTCAAAAAGATAGTTTGATAGATCCAGTCTATGATGGGGCCGTACGTTACATGATAGATAGGCTGATTAATGTTCCTAACATTCCAATTATTATTAATCTTGGCGGGAATTTTGTTGGAGAATTCATAGGACCGAATGATCGGACAACCGGGTCCAAGGTCCGACCAAATACGCTGTATCAGTTCGTCAAGGACCGATCGACTCGCACTCTGGAGACTCCTAATGACGACCCTGTCGGGTATCCTCCACTGCGGTATAGTTTTGGAAGCGTAGTAATTTCGCAATTCAATATCATCATAACGATTGATTCATTCGTCAGCCCTCGTCGGTCCAGGTTAGATCTGAAAGTACCATCAGGAAAACGATCCCAGTTAGATCATTTGACAAATTATTTCACAATCGACGGTTCTGATGCTTATCTTGACCCGCCTTCTAATTTTCACCCTCCCGACCCCGACCATCCGAATTTACCTTCTTATAATCCGATCCTAAGCGGGCTGCGCTCGTTCGGCCTAGCCGAAGCATTGAAAGACATTCTTATTAAAACGGCCACGGATTCTCTCCTATATGACGCGTTCGATGTGGGAGTGATGAAAAACTATCTGGAAGATAGGCTGACCCAGGCGACAGTTTTGAAAAACGAGAGGTTGGGTATTGGCGCTGAAATCATGTTTTCAGACTATACCGACTTTAAACCTTAACAATCACGTCCGCTGCCCTGTCGGGCGAGCGGAGGAGACAATGGAAGATACCAAATTCTATCCCCTCTTGACTGATATTTTGCCGCTGGCAAACATTCCAAATAATTTGGGGTTTATTAAGGAAGGTGTTGAGTATCTAACCAGTGGTATACACTACACGGATTTCCATGTGGAAAAAAGCATTCACGGCGACTCCGCATTTTATTTTGTTAATCTTATTCTTCTAAAGAAACTTGGCTTTGAGGTGCCGGGCACTGATGGTCTTGCCTTAGTATTAAACCCGGATTTAGCCGCCAACAACATAACATCCATTCCTATCTCGTTAAGTTATCAATGGGACATCCTTCGGTATGCCGAAGGTCGGAGCATCAGTGACGTCATTACGGACCCGAGTGTCTATTTCAATCTCTTTCTTGACCTGGCAAATACCTCTGAGAAGGAATTACTGCGTGAGTTTGTGAGCGTCGTCATCGACGACCCTGACCCTGTTCTGAAGTTTATCAGCGATTACAATGCCGTTAACGCCGCGACTCAGATTGTACTGTCCCCCGATTTCAACGTTGAAGAAAAGATTGACATCATCGTCAAACATATCGAAGATCTGGATCAGGACATATTTGAAATCGTTTTATCGCAGCTCCTTTCCAGTTTTAACTCGATTGATGTCGCCATTGAAAAAACAAAACGATTATTTCAGAGCCTGATTGGAGCAATCACCGAGGAAGATATTGAACGATTATTGATCCCACGTGTTCGGGCATCGATTAATTCCATTCGCCTCGCCTTAGAATTTCCACGATCTGTGTTTCAACCCTTACTTCCAGACGGCACGATTAACCCGGATGAGCAGATCAGAAGCCAATTAAGCTTTGATGTCGGCAGCGTTTCATATTCCACCGAAACGGGCTTTGAATTTGTAAATGAATCAAGTTTCGATTTTACAAAGTCGATGATACTGAACTCCGGCCTCACCTTAGAGCTTCATGACATGAAGCTCGATTTAAGCCGCACCAAAAACATCCCGGAAGCGACTGCCGACGGCAGACCGTTGGACTTTGTCGGTGTCTATGTGAAGGACGGAACAATAAGTTTTCCCGCTTTCTGGAATCAAGATCCGGACTCCACAGGCATCATCAAGGCACGAAAGCTGCTCGTTGGGACGGGTGGCTTCTCGGGCACGTTCTCAATGGAAGCTAAGGACGGTAACGATCCCGCCCCCCTGGTCAAAATCAAGTTCGGCAAAGACTTCAGTATAAGTCTCGACGCGTTCAGCATCACGCTCAAACAGAACGCGATTATCGATTCGACTATCGAAGGGACTCTGGTGATTCCGGGGTTCAAGGACGCAAACAACAACCCGGCTGAAATCCGGATCAAGGTCGCAATCCGGCAGGACGGCGACTTCGACATCACGGCCCACGAAGATGACGGCTTCAAGGATATTGTTTTTCCCAATGTCTTCAACATCACCTTGAAATCGGTCTTCTTTGGTAAGAAGGATGACGATTTCTACCTCGGCATATCAGGCTCAATCAAGTTCACCAACCAGTTGTTGTTGAGCCTTGCTCCCGTCGAAGTCGAGAAGTTGCTTATCTGGAGCGATGGACGCTTCGAAATTGAAGGAGGGGCGATCCCTCTTCCGAAGAACCTCCGTTTCCCGATAGGCCCGGCAGAGTTGTCGATCTCGGCCATTCATTTGGGATCGCACCAGCGCGTCGAATCAAACGGTACGACTACGAATTTTCGCTATTTCGGTTTTGACGGAGGCATTGACATCAATCCCGGCGGCGTTGATGTGCGCGGCAAAGGAATCAAATTCTATTTCCCTCTGAACGGTGACATATCGCTTTGTTACCTGGAGATCAAAAGCATAAACATTGATCTGGTCATTCCAGGGAGCGCAAGCAAGGAAAACGCCACAGCGCTTATTTCCGGCTTTCTCAGCGTCGGCGGCACTGCGAGCGCGCCCGAATACGAAGGCGGCGTAAGTTTCTCGCTGCCCAAAGCAAAGATTTCGGGCGGGGCGTCCATAAAATACAGGCCGAAAACGCCCGCCTTTATAGTCGATGCATTCGTCGAATTGTCTACGCCCATTCCGTTGGGATCCACGAGTCTGGGCATATACGGCTTCCGTGGTCTGTTCGGCCAGCGTTATGTAGCCACGAAACAGGCCGCAGGACTCAGCGACGACAAGACCTGGTTTGATTACTACAAGGCGCTGACGCCGCCCGAGAATGCTGAAGGTGTGAATATTTCCAAGTTTGAAACACCTGACGACACCAAGGACTACGATAATCCCTTCTCTATCGGCGCAGGCGTCTCGCTTGCAACCTCAGGGGACGACGGAAAGACATTTTCCATGAAGCTCTTCTTCATGCTCTCGCTGCCTGAGCTTATCTACCTCGAAGGCAAAGCGAATATTCTGGGTGAACGAGTTGGTCTCACAGGCGAAGACCCGCAGTTCTTCGCGGTTCTTGCGATCAGCTCGCAGTCTGTGGAAACAGGGTTTGGCGTTAACTACAAGCTGCCGAGAGAGGGCGGGAATGCGGGATGGATTCTCGACTTAAAGGCTGAAATGCGGGCCGCCTTCTTCTTCAAAAATTCGTCGGCGTGGTATATCAACTTTGGCACGATTCAAAACCCGACGACGGCGCGCGTGCTTAGCCTGTTTGACGCTACCGCGTACGTCATGTTGTCGGCTGCGGGTATTGCCGCAGGCGCAGGTGTCACGTGGGGGTTCGATAAGAGCTATGCAGGCGGCCTGGTGCATGCCTCGGTTGACGCCTACATCAAAGTCGGGGGCTTCATCAGTTTCGAGCGTCCGCAGATCGGCGGCTTCGCGATGCTTGGCGGTCACGTCGATGCGAGGTTGATGGGGATCAGCTTCCATGTGATCATCGACACATCGCTGTCAGTCGAAGCGTCCGAGCCGTTTTTCATTCAAGGGAAGGTGCATCTGTGCATCGGCGTCACCATAGGCTTTAAGAAATTTTCGAAAAAGATCGAGAAATGTTTTGATGTTGAATTCAAGTGGGAGAAGAATCCCAACGTCAACACTGACGCCGTGCTGCCGTTCGCGGACGATCCCGCCGCGCTGCCGCCGCTAAAGGCGACCAATATGCTCTCGGGCGAGTCCTTCAACATCGTTTATCTAGGCACATCGCCTCCTTCCGGCGCGCCGCCCTTTGATCAAGCCGTGCTGCCGCTTGATTCGTGGGTGGATATCGAATTTCTGAAAGGCTTGCTGCCAAGCTCCGCTGTCGATGAACGAATCGGTCGCTTGTCGGGACAAGCACCGACCAACTATATCGACCTAATACCTCCCGCGCAGGTAGTCCACAAAGTGCAGCACGAATACTCAATCAAAGCCGTAGAGATCAAAGCATGGAGCGGCAGCGCGTGGGTTGACTACCGCCCGTACCAGGCCATGAGCCCGCCGGACGCGTTGGTTGCACTGAACGCAAACCCGTCGGAGTACAAGGACGGGTTCTGGCAGAACTCCGGCGCAGGCTTCAACAAGCTTCGCCTGCTTGCAGAGACTTCTCTCTCTTACATGCAGCAAGGTCAGCCCGGATGGTACATCCCAGAGCAATTCGGCATCACCAGCGCCACACTCTTCTGTCCCGACACCTTGCGCGAACAGCACTGCATTCGCTGGATCGGAATCGCGTCTGGGACCGTGTATCCGGACGGCGCCTGGCAGCAAATCGATACCGTATTGTGCCGCGTGTCAGGAAGTCAGAGCGCCGTGATCGACTGGCCCAATCATTTAAGCATTCCGCGTTCGCTTGTGTTCGCGAATGAGGCCACCGCGCAGATCGTCTTCAACAAGCCATGCGCGGAAGTGAATCTCAAACTAACTACTTTCTCCACCGGGGCGGTTATCCGATTCTACAAGCGCGAAACCCAGGATGATGGATTTGTGTACACGCTTTTGGAAACTCGATCGCTGTCACAATTGCAACTGTTAGCGCCGGTCAAATACAACAATGCCACGGCACCCGTGGCGAAGGTGGAAATCGATCCGATCAATGCTGACGCGGCTACCGTCTACGCGCTACAGGTGCAGATTGATTCGCTGTACCGGCGACTGTACGAAGAGACTCCGCCCGGTCCCCCGTCCGACAAGCTGATGAAGTCGATACGCGCGCTTGAGGCGGAAGTCGCAGAGATCACCGGCAGGGGATGCACGCCGAACGGAATCGAAGAGACGTTGGTCAAGCAACTCCCAATTATCCAACGACAGATTGACGATTGCCTCAAACAGCTCGCGGCCTTGGAGGCCGAGCAGCAGAAGGCGTGCAAGAAAGCCGCTGATTTCAGCGCGCTGTTCGCTCGCTGCTTCCCGAAGGCCCCGGCGTTGCTCAGCTATGAGATTATCGAACGGAGCGATCTTGCCGGTCGTGCCGAGTTTGTGTTCCGTGTGTACGATGATCGGGCCGACACCATCTTGTTCGACGGCACGCAGCCATACGCGGACGCCTTGACGGCGGAGCGGGCAGTATTTGATACGCTCGAACTCGGGCTCTGGCTGCGAGACTATGCTCTGATGGCTCCGAAGAGAGAGCAGCTCTTCCTTCAAATAGTGGATGTCTCGGGCCGATTCGCGGCCATTAGCCCGGCACGCTTCACGAGGTGGGATCAGCTAGTCGTATTTTGGAAGCAGATAAACGCCCTTCTTCTCGCGGCACACGCGGGTGGGAGGTTTGCTCTCGCAAGGCGTTCGAAGGGAAAACTGGTCTGCGACGAATCCCTCGAACATCTTGAGTGTTGGAACAAGCTGTCGGCCTTCGGCGAAGTCGGCCCCCGCTCGTGTCAGACCATCGTAGCCAGCATTCTCTCGGCGCGCGATGTGTACTGCAGCGAATACCATAAACTGTATCGCGCTCTTTATGATTGCAATAAGCAATTGCTTGATGAGGCCATTCGGCATTGCGAGGAACTGACGCACCAGTTGGACCTCCAGCATCAGACGTGTCAGGCACTGAGCGACCAACTAGCTGCCATTCTGCAACTCATCAGCTTCATCGAACACAATGGCGCGTTGCCCCCTCCCGAAGGGTTTCCTTGTTCGACGTTGCTGCACGAGGTCTGCTGTCTTTCGCTAGAAGATTACCAGTTCAATATTTCTATTCCGAGCCAGCCAGCCATTGCGGAGGACTACGCGAATGCCGTCCAGGCAATCGAAAAGAGGCTCGCGCCCGTCTGGAGACCGCACCAGAAGTATTACATTCGCCTGCAACTGAACGACACGGTGAACGGCTCACCGACACCCGATAGGAATTTCTATTTCGGCTTCCGCACGGCTGGTCCTCTAGGCTTTTTCCATGAAGATCAATTCGCCAACTATGTGGCCCAAGGCAAGACGCCTGACCAATACATCCTAACCAGCCTCAAAGGGTATATCGATTACCGGCGTTCGTACCCTGATCCCAGCGGCCAGTTGATTGGCGCAAAGCCGCTGTTCTATGAAGACGCGCGTATTCTGCTATTTTTCACCAAGCGCTACGTCTATCACTTTTTTGGCGATTGGCCCGCTTACAATGGGTTGCCCGCGCTCAATGACAACGCGATGCAAATTATCATCAAGGACCCATCGGAAGACATCTCGTTCCCCAATCCGCCGCCTCCGCTGGTGACGACTACGGTGATCCCGCAAGCGGTTGTGTCGTGGCCGACGGACAAGCACCCACGGATTGCTGAAGACATCCGAACGCTGCTTAACCTGCGCAATCCTGAACTGCTAAACCCCGACTTCACGGGGGGAAACTGCTGGGAGACCGGCGGTGAAATGATCAAGCCTGCCAGCGTCTACACGAGCGTGACGCCGCAGTATCTAAAGCCGCTCAAGCTCTACACGGCCATTGTGAATAACGTCTACGACTCACAGATACGCGAAGTGCATCGCTTTGGGTTTCAAACGTCAAGCTATCCAGACTTCGCCGCGCAGGTGAACAGTTATCATCTTGACGATGGGAAGGGGTATCAACGCGACGCCATCTTTCGGATCGACGTGCCGCTGTCGGTGCCCGATATCATCTTGATGCACGACATTGTGACGGGCAATATGTCTGCGCCCAATGCGGCTCTGTCCGGCACGTTCGCGGATTCGTTCGATCGTCTCGTAGAAGGCGTGATGAAATTGACGCCGCTCGACGCCGCGATCAGCACGGAATTCAACATCGTCCGTAACAGCACGACAAACGCGGTGGTGGCGGTGTGGATTCGCAACCCTGAGCCGTTCAACGATCCGAAGCTTCCCGACGATGTGCTGAAACGCAGTCTCCGCGTGATGAACGGATTGAACCCTGACCTGAGCTATGACGTGCTCTTTTCGAAAGACGGTTCGCAGGCTTTCGTAATGCATCCGTCGAAGACAATTCCTGTGACTCAGATGAAGTTTCGTTTCGCGTATATTGAATGGGACGGCAGCGATTACGTTGATCACGCGGTGGTTGTCTCCGGACTCATCCATACGAACATCTGAAATCGGTCACGCGCCGACTGGTATCGCTTATGGACGCTAGAGCTAAGACTGAGAAGATCGTTTTCCCCGCCAATGAACGCAAGGTGCAGTCTCCCTATCTCTATCTGCAGAGCGTGGGCTCCACAGGCGCGGACGGCAGTACCTACGGCGCGCACGTGCGCTGGCTGCTGCTCGGCAATCTCGGAGAATCACATTTGCCGAAGGGCGACTACGCCACAACAAACATCAACTTCAACCGGCGGGATGACTATGTGACGTTGTTGCGTTCGCGCTACGTCGAGCGGTTTCCGACGATCATCGACTTTTCCGTCGCGCCAAACGTGGTGAATGATGCGCTCGCATTTTGGATTTACACTGCCACCAACACAAACACTGTCGTGTACATTCATTTTCGTGACACGGCGAAATATGCCGCCGTACGCGCCGTCATCGACCCGTCGCTCCAGCCGCTTAAATTCGTACAACAATATTGCCCGGGATTGATCGAAGCGGAAGTAAAAGACAAACTCTTTTTCGCGGCGGAGTTCGACGTGGAGCGAAACGCAGCCACAGTGCTGCGGGCCGAGGCGTTGAGCGTCGAAGCTAATGTCCCGCCCACGGTGTTCGTGTCATGCAGGAAAAGATTTACCGATGATAACTGGTGCCCTCCACCCGCTGAGCCACCAATAAAATCAAGGACGGTTCAGGCAGCAGTGATACCGACGCCCGACGACGTTCCTGATTGCTGCGCGGGGCCCAACCGACTCAGAAACGGACGTTTTGAGAACGCCCTGGACGCATTTGATTTTGGCACGGACTATGACTTCCAACAGGGCGCGAGAGCGGGCGTCATCAATGTTACATCCGATGCATCACGGATCAATGGCAATTGGGTAGGCTTACCACATTCGGGAAACGCCTTCCTCACGGTGGACGGAAGTGTGAAAGCAGGAGCTGCTGCGCTGCGGTTCAAAATCGAGGTGGAGTCTCATACTGAGTATTGTTTTACCGGTTGGTTATCCACGCTGTTTATAGGGGATGTTTCAATCAAACTCGAATTTCGGTTTATCTCCGGCGATAACACTGTGGAGTCATTCTTTCAGACTACCCCTGCAACGGTAGGCACGTGGGAGCAGTTCTCGTTCCTCTGGAACTCGGGCGCGGCTCGGGGCGTCACCGTCGAAATCATTTCGACCTCCATCGTAAGCTTCGGCAACGACTTTGGCCTGGACGACCTCTGGTTCTGCAAGAGCAAGAAGGCATGCCGAGCGCGCGTCGTGTCAGAAAACATCCGCTCGTTGCGATTCGATGTGAATGAGGGATATCCGCGCAGGCTCGAATTCGAGACTTACGACGATTATATTGCAGGCGCGCTCTGGGAAACGTTGGACAGAATGGCGTTGACGAAAGATGATGACACGGCGTTTAGCCGCCTTGAGCCGACTCCCGGCGCAGTGAATGGGCACTGGCAGAAATTCAACGATAACGCTCTGGTGAACGTATCCAACTACAAGGACCGCTGGACGCGGGTAGGAGGCTTGAGTCAAGGTGTGCAACGCTACATCGAGTTGAGCGACACCGATCCGATGGCGATCGATACCTTGTTGGGTGCCGTGCAACCGCAGGATGGGTCCATCGAAATCAGCCTGCTGGATACGTTGCGAATGGTATCGCTCGATTTCCAGGTGGCGCGCATGCTGGGTTTGGGGTATCTCGATCTTGGCATCACGAACGATACAGATGAATACATCTACCTTGGCATATACGATACCAATGGGGCTCTTGACGATACGAACATCGCACGGCCGGTGAGCCACTACTACATGGGGGTTCCTACAAAACCGCTCGATTACCGTCTGCCGGACCCGCCCACTCTAAAGCCTGTGACCTACGGTCTGACTATCGACAATGGAGAGCCGCAGCCGCCGTCTCTCACCGACACGCAAGGCTACACGCCGGACGGTCTTTCGCGCTATGTCAATCTTTTTGTGGAGCCGGAAGATGACAACACGGGGCTTGATCCGTTCTTCGTGCCTCCTGCCGAGTTCTGTTCCATAGATAAGACCTCCAGCGTGTTTTTCGGCGTCGAATACCGAAAGCAAGGCGAAGCCGAATGGCGCAAACCGGAAATCGCGCGCGACGCTTTTTACAAAGACCTCGATAATCCGCCGCAGTTTGAAACGCTGCCGCTGCCAAACAACTCAGGGGCTGCAAAACCCATCCTTCGACACGACGAGCGGGAGAACGGAATCCATGAATATGGTGGATATGGCATCAACTGGTTTTCACGTGTTTCAGCGGTGGGAAATGTTGTTGCAACCGATGGGACAGTAATCAAAAAGGCAAATCGGTTGCTGCCCCCGGCGAATCTTGCGGTGCAACTCATTCAACCGGAGTCGCCGCTAATGCTTACCACGCGGGCTGAACAGGAGTTGCTTGAGGACCTGTCGGGACCCGACAAGACACTGGCTCGCGTGACGTTCGATTATTTTCATGTGCACGACATAAACTACGAATTCGCTGATACCATAGAATTGTTCTTTCGGTCTGAAATGCCCCGCAACGTTGTGGGCGCTATCAAGTCAGTGATCGATGATCCGGCTGATAATCACAAAGCCATCATCCACACAACCGGCTATACGATGAACAGTCAGGGCACGACCATCCACCCGGCACTCGATCCAATTCTGTTCGACAACTTTGTCGGCGGAGTGCTTAGCTGTCAACAGCAGAATTACATAGTCACAAATATTTCAGCGCCGCCCGCGTCGGACGAAGGGCCGGTCTTCACCGTGCAGAAGAACATCAAGGGCAACGCTTCAGATCCGGGTTCTACGGGGACATTCGTGACCGTACAGGAGTACGTGAAACCAACGCTCGACCCTAACGCGCAAGTGATGTTCATGGCCATAGAGAACATGACCGATTCAAATTCATGGGGAACACCCAATCCGTTATCGACCAAAATAACCATCGGCGATAGCACCTGGACGACGCATCATGAAACTTACGTGCAGGATGGAGAAACGATCACTGTAAAACTGCGCGGCATAGTAGACTCGGCAGTTATAAAGGGCGACCCCGCGACGACGGTCGCCGGGGTTTATCTGATTGAATTCCAGACTTATAAGTTGGCGCATCATCCGCAGCACGCCGACACCGACCCGGTCGACTGGTACAAGGG
The DNA here is from genome assembly GCA_036277095.1 of Blastocatellia bacterium. Lineage (GTDB taxonomy): Bacteria > Acidobacteriota > Blastocatellia > UBA7656 > UBA7656 > DASUNP01. The sequence continues at coordinate 168,921 of DASUNP010000028.1, read as the reverse complement.
TGCAGTCCGCGTCGCCAGAGTCGGTAATCCGAACGGCCCTAAGAAGATTCTCGAAGTGCTTCTCATAGAAAATCTCGGCGATAATGAGCTGCTCGTGTTGCATGTCATCGACAACGCGTACGACCCTAGCAAGCCGAGCGACTGGGTAATCACCAACACGCCCGTGACGGTGAACTATTATCCCGGTTACAAGGTCTACTTGCATGCCGATCTCTCGAATAACTTCACTGAAGCGACGATTCTACCTGCGGCAGATGAGGGAAACCGCAAGACGTGGCTCGGAGCGCGATCGTGTGACAGCACACAGTCGTATCACTCGACGGTCGGAATCCCTGCTCCCATCATCGCGCTCGAATTCGTGCCGCCCCTTGTGCCCAAGCAGCCAGTTGGCGGTGAGTTTGCAACGCGGCCCGACTTTTATTACAAGTCGTCGTACACCTTCCGAACCGACTTTTCCCACAAGCCTTTTGCCGTAGCTATGTATCGAGCGAACGACGAGGCCATCCTGCGAGCGCTGTACGAGGACGGCACATACGATGACGTCAGCGCGCAACTTGAGCTGCTGGGTGAGGACGACCCCTATCGGGCCGATCGCTGGAGGAATATGCTCGGCTTCGACTATGTATACGACATCGACTCCCCCGACCACCCCTACTATGATCCAACGGGCTCAAGCCCAAACGACACGTTCCGCAGATTCCCGGCTGGAGACGGATACGCCTTTCCCAATCCAGACAAAGGCTTGCTGAAAGGATCCGCGCCGGGCACTATGATGAACGAACTGAAGGAGGCGATCTGGGGAGCGTTCACAGCACTGACCGAGCTGCCGCTGATCTTTGACTTTATCAAGGGACCCTCGTACCAGCCCGTGCCGAAGCGACAGAACATCCGAAACGCGCAGGGGACACTGCTGGACCCCAACGATCCGGCATTCGACATGGCTCCCATGGCGAAGAGGACCGGAACGGGGTCTGAAATCCAGTTCACAGACTTCACGCTCGACGGAACGAGCACTAACATCTTTTTCTACTGTGGCCGCGAGATTGGGAACAGGGGCCGCCTGGGAGAGCCAAGTTCCATCGCCGGACCGGTTCAGTTGATTAACACGCGGCCTCCCGACCAGCCCGGTGCGAAGAAAGTGTATATTAAGGAACTTAACCTGCTTGACAACTCGGGTCCCACGGTTAACTTTGAAATCAACGCATATCCAGACGTGCAGAGGGTCGGCCGTATGCTCATTTACCGCGCTACGGATCCCACGGATGCGCTCTCGGTGCGTACGATGCAACTTGTGAAGACGGTAGATATTGCCGAGACGAATCAGGTTGGTGAGCCGAGTACCTTGTTGTCGGATGACTTCGAGAGCGGGTTTGTGCCGTACGGCGATCCCTTGTTTTATCGAATTGTAGCTCTTCGCAAGGTGAAGAACCCCGACGGAGGAACGGACTGGGCTCCATCGCAGCCATCGAAACTGCTGCTGACGGCGGTAATCGATACCATCAACCCAGAAGCACCGGAGATAACCTTCACGTCTAAGGGTCCCTCCGGGAGTCCTGCGACACTGACCGACGTTAATCTCTTGTGGCCCGCAACCGTGTACAACGGCACGTACTATTTGGACAAGATGAACGACACCGGTTACTGGGTGACAATTTACCGCATCAAGACGAACAGCGCCACAACAGTGAATTTGGCGGCAACGGATCTTGAGACAGACAGCCTTCCCAAGGAAAACGTTGACACGGGCTCGCCAATCTACCATCGGTTCCGCGTGAGGGTGGAGAATTCTTCAGGCCTCTTCAGCCTAACCGACAAAGTGCTTGTACTTTGATCGCGAGAGCGATCATCACCACCCTGCCGACACTCACCTCAGAGGAGGCCCGAAGCATGCTCTATATCTATCAATAACTCCCCAATATCCTCGTAAGGCGGCTTGTCGTTGAAGGTGATGGAGCGGCATTCCGGATCAGCCGCGACCGCCCTCTCTACTATCCTGATCAATTCTCTGGATATGTCCGTCGCACGGAGTCGATCCAGCGACGCAGCCCAAGTATTGATACATTTCCCTGCCGAACCGAATAATGGCTGTGAGTCGTTGACAAGAAGGTAACAGGCTAATAAACCAAAGTTCCGTATTTCCTTACGGTGCGCAACCCGGAATTTCTCTGGATCCAGGTCGTGAAGAAACGATGCCATGCCGAAATCAATTATTGATATTTCGAAATTGTCTCTTACGAAGACATGATCGGTAGCCACGTCGCGATGAATGACATTTTGAGTACGGAGGTCGCGAATGGCACGGGCTATATTGATCATGACCTGCACTCGCTCGCGAATGCTCCAGCCTGGCGACTTCCGAAGCTCATCTTCGAGAGGATTGCCCAAGGCCCAGTCGCTACCGAAATAGGGGTACCCTTCCACTGTTCCAGAGAACAGTATAGTCGGCACGCATGAATGTTGTCTCAAGCTATCAAGGATATTGATCTCGTTCAGGAATTTCTCTCTCATACGCTGCTTTGTGTTTCTCAGCAACTTGATAGCTATGCGGCGCGACGTATGCTTCTCGACGCCGACATAGATGTCATTATTCATAGTCGTAATATACACAGCAGCGTCATACCTCATTTTCTGAAGCTTGCCCCAAAGCATTTTCCGGGTCCACAGGTATTCGGTCATTTCAAAGATGGAGGTAACCTTCCCACTGTAATCGGAGTCTGCGCAAACTAAAAATTCTCGGGCTTGACGATATACAGCCCGGAGAAAGCGCGTCAGGTCGGCGTCGCCGCAATCGACATTCAGTAACGTTTTTCCGCGTATGAAATCCAGGAGCTCCTCAGGCAGTTGGCCTAGCCCATCTATGTCGTCCGACTTCACAGGAAAGGCGTCGGTGATCTGCCAGGTCCCATCTAACTTCCTCAGACACACCGTTGACCACCTCTGCAAGTCAGGAGAGCAGAGAAGGGCCTCAGCGGTCTCACCATCCTGGGTCACCTGGCTTATCCGCACATTTTGGCCCGGGGTGCTGTTGAGCATGAGTCGGAGCGAATCACACCCGAAGATCTGATAAAATCGACCAAGGTCGCTGTCCTGTGCGAGGTACTTCATTATTCCCTCGGCTTCGCTGTTGGAAACTGCATTCATAAAGCCTTGGAGGCATGTAGGAATATTCGTCATAGGTCTCAAATGCGCGAGTTTAGACATGGTGAAGAGAAAAGACTTTCGTCATCCAGCGAAATCTCAACCGATCGCGCCATTGTGCGGGTAGCCTCATTTAAGCAGTTTCAAGGCTACATCCGAGTAGTCGTAATCGGTATCTGTCTTGCGTTTAGTCGGCCTTTTCGGCTCCTTGATTACTGAAAACACTATATTCTCGTCCAGTTGTACTATCACCGACTGTTGTAGCAACGAAACCGTGATGATCAGATGTTCCCTTTTTTCGTGCATAGAGACCAGCCCTTCAACCCCGCTTAAAGGCCCTGTCTTTATCTGTACCAATGTTCCTTCGGGGACGTATAACCAGGGCCTGCGCAAGAGGTTGGTCTTGGCCAGTTTTTGTAGCGCACTGATCTCCTTAGCTTGCAGCGCGGCCGGGCGTCCCCCGAATCCAACTATGCGCCGCACGCCGGGCGTTAATATTGCCTTGCCTACTGCTTCCTGATTGAAGCGACAGAAAATGTAGGTCGGAAATAACGGGAGAGTAGCTTTTACTGTGCGAAGGGAGAGAACCTGATTCTTCTGATACGTCGGCAGAAGACACTCATATCCTTTCCGAGTCAGTGCATATTCCACCGTCTTTTCGCACCTCGGTTTTGTTTGTAAAGCAAACCACTCAGATGAATTAACCATGGGACACTACTCCTACTTCTTCTCGGACACGAGTTTATTGCGGATTCCGGTGAGGGTTGCTATTCAGTCGCGCGAGGATGGGCGACTCGCTCCAGGATGACTGCTTGATTCCGGGCGGATAGACCGCCCAGTTTACCGGGCTATTTATTTTAAACCTCTTTCTTATCTAAAGCCTCTTTCGAATAGATGCTGCCGCCGTAACGTACTTCGAATCCGGCTTCCCACTCCAATACCACTCCAGGAATTCAGCGCATTGCTCGGCGCTCCAATTGAGCCGCTCGCCTTCATTATCTAGTACCGGGCTGTTCCAAAGAAATTCCTCAAATTCCCTTACCGTGAGGGCCTTCCCCTGGCGCGCCGGATAGGCCATTCCCCACTCCTCCTCACATAGGTCAAACGATATAGCAAGCAGGCCGTTTGGTTTCAGGACTCGCGTAATTTCTGCCACCGCCTGCGGCTTATCCTCTTGGTGCTCGATCACAGAGAAACTCGTCACTACGTCAAACGAGTTATCGGCAAAGGGCAGGTCGTCGCCCGGGACAATTGTCCAATCAATAGCCAATTGGTGCTGATCTTTTATCTCTTCCCACAACGGTATCGAGCTGCGGAGCTTTTCAACCATCATCACTTCAGCGCCTAAGATCGCGATTAAGCAAGGCATGGGCGATCTCCCCGATCCTACGTCGAGCAATCGCTTGCCCGACCATTCGATAGTACAGAGGCCGTTGAACCACAGCCACGGGTACTCCCACACCTTAGACCAGTTGTCGACGTAAGCCTGAAGCTGGTTTTCTTCAGCGATAGTATTCAGATAAGCCATGAAAGCTCTAAACGGAGTACTTTTCAAATCCTTCACGGAAGCAATAGCTGCCCGCGCCGGCACACTCGCGGGGCCGGGCGCGGCGGGATCGGGGGGAGCTAATCGCCTGATGGCTTCCGCCGCGTCACGAGTGGGCTTATCGTTAACGATCAATGGGTAACAACTTTCCATCTCGCCTCACGCAAATAATGACCGAAGCAGCCAGTGATTACTAATGGCTTCCGAAAACTGCTCAACCTCCTGCCTCCTGGCCGCTGTTGCTCCCTGGTCGCCTCCGGCTGAAATCGCATGAACAGTTTGGGCCGTCGGAGCTGCGTTGAGCAAACTTCGTAACGGCTCTAACCAGGCTTCGGGGAAATTGACATCGTCCAAATTCAGCCGTGACAGCTCACCCATCCACTTGATGATCATGTCAATCGGATCGTCATCCGCGTAGCGCTCACGAATCAAATTGAGAATATCCTCGCGCCTGGGGATGTTGAGCAGCAGATTCATAAAATACTGCAGGTCGGGTTGGATAACCTCCTCTCCAATCCGTTCGATCCTGCGGGATCGAACGACATTCATCAGCGCCGGTCGAACTGCTTCTACGAGCCGGCTGTGCTTTCTAGCTGCCCACGACAGTATCAAGTCCCGATTGGTTTCGTCTTCAAACATGTCGTAGGCTTTTAACAAATAATGTAAAGTGGCATAATCGTTCTCGCTCTCCAGGAGGTCGAATAACACGTCAATAAGATCCTCATACCGCTTAGTTGAATTCAACAGTCGGAGCAGCTGGATATGCCGCTTGATTCTGGGGCCGGTATCTATGGGCTCGTAAGCGACAGATGGTGGTAGGTAAGTGTATTGTGGGAGCTGCGCCTTTTCGTGATTCGTGCGTATTACGACAGAAACGGTCGGCCGGTCCAGATGACACGTTGCATGGATGAAAGGCTTTCCGGCTATGATTGGTCTCGTATCACCTGCCCTGAGATACTCAGCCTTCTTCAATTTGAGCTGCCCGAGAAGCAACCTGCTAGCAAGCTTTTCTTCACATTGGAAATCCCAGCTGGTGTGCAGACTGGACCCTTCCATGACGTGAAACGCTCCAGAGAACGCATGCTGGTGAATGGCGGTAAGCCCCCGCAGCCAGAACAGCACCTCGATGCGGAAATCAGCTTGTGAGTACACGGTCAGCGGCGGGTCACCGAAGATTGCTTCGAGATCTTCTTGGCGCGGCAGCGGGTAAGTGAAAAACCCGTACTTTACGGCGTCAATGAAGGACACCTGAGCGTTGGGCGGATCATCAGTCAGAGCACGCTGAGCGACATTCGAGAATGCCAGTTCGTCGTACCGTTCCGCATGCCACATTTCACAAACTCTAGCGGCCAGGTTATCGAAATAGTCTTTGCAGGTGGATTTAGACATAGTCGGTTTGTCTCCTGCGAGGCCCCGCGCGTTAGATGAAGCTGTGCGGTGGCTTATTCAATCGAATTGATCTCGGCTTCCAGGCTCTCAAGGTGATGAGGTGCCGGCGTATACGCATACCCTGTCCGTATGGCAAGGCTAAGGAGTTCTTTCTTCTCGCGCCAGACGAGTTGGTGGGATTCCAGGTATTCGATAAATCCCTCTACGCCATCAGCCGATAGGCCCGGGATACCTCCCGCGAAATCCAACACCTTCCTCGCGCTGGTTATCTTGTGGAATTGCTTATAGACGCTATCCCAGGGCGCTTGAAAGAGATGGAAATGCTTATCTCTTCCATAGCGGAAGTCAGACACAACCAGAAAATCATCAAATTCGATTTCGAATAAATCAGATTCACTGTGATTCTGCTGCCAGTTCTTAATAGCCTCGGACAACCCGACCTCGTACTCAGCTATTCTCTCCTGACCGTCGAAGGTGCCTGTGAAGTAATAAGCGAGGTTGAAAATCGTTTCTTCGTTGAACGCGGGGTACAGAAAACGATAGCTGTAGAAAGGAGCGAGGTCTCGCACGCCGAGATTTTCAGGCTCGTAAAAATATGGACTGAATCGGTCAAATCGGACGCGGCTTAAAAAGTACGGCGGGGTAAAATGCGGTATCGCATGAATCAAGTCTATCACGCCCTCATAATCTGCGAAGGTTTCACCCGGGAACCCGATCAGGAAGTTCCAGGCAGGCGTGACCCCGTATTGAGCACAGAGTTTCAGGAGTTGAAGGTTTTGTATTGCCGTCACCCCCTTTCTCATCAGTTTGAGCACAGGTGTGCTGAGGCTTTCTATGCCTGGTTGTATGCTCCGGACATTCCCTTGTCTTAAAGCGGCGACATGTTCCTCTCGAAGATTAGACTTGGTTTCATAAAACAGATCCAACCCCAATTCGCCGAACGAGGGAAGGACCTCGTTAAAGTATGACATTGGCAGGATATTATCGACGGCCGTTAACTGACTTGTCCTATAGCCATAGCGGTCAACCAGATACTTCAATTCATCAATGGCGCGTCGCGGTGACTTATGGCGGAATGCCATTGACGTACCATTCAGACCGCAAAATGTGCAGTGGTGACGCTCGCCCCACCAACATCCTCTCGATGTTTCAAACGGCAGGGAGACATCAACACTGGGGCCAAAGTCAGTCTTGTCCATCTGATCAAAGTAATCTTTGAAATCAGGATACGGGAGCTCGTCGATATGCGCCACTACTGCCGCCGTGTGGTCCGGCGCGCCCGAATCATTGTGGCAGGCTTGCTTTTGCGGCGGGTCTGATTCATCGACATTTGCTGTTACTTTTGACCCATGAAGACTCGCAATATTATAGATGGGCAGATTCTTATGCCCGTTGGTATGGTCGTCGCGCCTCAGGATGCCGGCGATATGTCGCGGCTTTCCTTTACCGAAAAGCTGCCGGATCAGCGATGGGAAGGATATATCCCCCTCACCCGAGCAGACGGCGTCAATGAATGTAAATGATTTAAGGAGGGTGGAGCCCATCGGGCCTTCACAATTTGCCCCGCCAAAGATGATAAACAGATCTGGGAAGGTTTGCTTTAACCTCTGGGCCATACCGAGGGAAGCCATCTGTTGTTGGAACATCGAAGAAAACCCTATGACTTTATAGCTGTCCCAAGAGATGTCATTCATCGCCTGTTCATAGAATTGATCGATCTTGCCGCGGCAAGCCATTAATTTCGGGATATACTGCTCTGCCACATCTCCATCGAGTCGTTTCCTTAAGCACTCCAGGTATTCCTGGTCCCGGTCGTGATTGCGATCCCACAGGGATTCCGCGAAGGTCCATTCCAAAGCCAATCTTCCTTCCGATCGGCATTCAAGTTGATTGTAGAGGTCATAGCCAATAAGCGACGCGAACGATAAGTTGAGATAGTGAATATCTGAAGAATAGCCAAGCCGGTCGAGGCCGGGTTTCAGGAGGCTCAGCCCTAGAGAGGGTCGAGAGATAGAGAAAAACGGCATATTGACGAGCGCTATTTCTGCGGCCATGATTCACCTCGATTCGTGGATAAACGTCGGCTGTTTCCCATCCCGCAGCGCCGGAGACTTAAGTCCCGCTGCCGGTTGCTAAACTCGGAACGGACAAGGAAGGCTCACATCACAGGCGTGTGATTGTTTGATTTCCCGCAGCCCATTCGGCGGGAAACTCAGAAGAATCCCAAATGTCACGCGGTTGTTCCGCCCTCGTTGGAAGCTTCTTAAGCCCGGCGGAATTATTCGTGGCGCAATACACTCATCGGATCGGTATGCGACGCGCGGCGTGCCGGCGGGTAGGCCGCTATCATCGCCACCGCAACCACCACCGCTACCGCAATCGTGATGGTTAGCGGGTCAGTAGGCGTTACCCCGTACAGCACGCTGGAGATCAGTCTCGTGCTTGCGAGCGCGGCCACGACCCCTACGGCTACGCCGATCACGACCATCATGACAACCTCTCTAAACACCAGCCGTAAGATGTCTCCCTTTTGTGCCCCCAGCGCTATACGGATACCCATCTCCCGCGTCCTACACCGCACGATGTAGGACACCACGCCGCCTATGCCCACAGCAGAGAGCAGCAAGGCAAAGAGCCCGAACACAGTAGTAAGGATTGATATATTTCGCTCCACCGTCAGCGAATCCTCGACATGAGTCTCCATAGTCTTCATCTGAATGATCGGCATCTGGTTACTAACCGTGCCCAACACTACTCGGACAGGCGACATCAATGCCTCGGGATCGCCGGCAGTATGCACTATGACACTCATCGGCCCCCAGTCTGACAGAGGAAGTTGATGGTACGGAGCGTAGATCATCGGGAATTCCTCTTCCCTCAGAATGTGGAGCTTGGCGCTACCGACGACGCCGATGATCTCCATCTCGTCTTCAGCTTTAAACGGAGGGTAATTAAGCCGCGCGCCGATCGGATTCTCGTCGCTGAAATGCGCGGTGACAAAGGCTTCGTTCACCACCACCACTTTTGGCGACTGCTCGTTGTCCTGCGGCGTTATCGTTCGCCCCGCGAGCAGCGGGATGCCTGTAGTTTCAAAATAGCCGGGTCCCACAGGGTGCATCTCCAGGCCGCCGACTTCCCTTTGCCTCGGCCCCAGGACCCTATACCCTGCGGTCTTTATCAGGCCGGAGGTCAGAGGCGCGAAATACGAAAACGACGCCCTCTCTACGCCGGGCAGGGCCGCTATTTTATCCACCAGCTCCGTCTGAGTCGCTTTAAGCGCGGTCTTCTTAAAACCTGCCTGACTCGGGTCAATCTGAATGAGCAGCGTGTTATTCGTCCTGAAGCCCGTGTCTATGCCCTGCAAATTATAAAAGCTGCCTACTAACAGGCCGGTCCCGATGAGTAGCAGCACCGATATGGCCGCCTGCGAGATCACCATAACCCTATGGAAAGATAACCCCGACCCGGCTTGCGATAAGCGGGCGCTTTCTCTGAGCGCAGACGCGATCTCCTGCTTTGACGCGATCAAGGAGGGAGCCAGGCCAAACAGAAGGACAGTGACAAAGCAAAGGGCGGTCGTGAATAAGAGGACTTGCAAGTCCACAGGCGCGTGCATAGCCACCGAGCTTGTGAATATCTGACCGAGCAATGCGTCATGGCTCCACTTAGCCAAAAGGATGCCAAGTGCCCCGCCGATCACCGCCAACAGCAAGCTCTCCGTCAGTAGCTGTGTGATTAATCTGCGACGGCTCGCCCCCAGCGAGAGACGGATTGCGATTTCCCCCCTGCGCGCCCTGGCCCTGGCAAGTAGAAGGTTGGCAATATTGGCGCACGCGATTAGCAGTGTTAACCCGCCCCCGGCCATCAATATATAGAGATACGTCCAGAACATGGGGCTGAACCGGGCGATGAGTTTGTTGGCGTCCGGCAGCTTGATAGTTTCCTGACGAATTCGCGCCAGTCGCTCTTCACCGCTCGCCTTACCCTCCGCCTCAAGATGGAACGTTTGAAACAGGCTGGTCAATTCAGCCTGAGCCGCGTCCACCGACACACCTGGCTTCAATCGCCCCATCAGGTTCAGCCACGAAGTAGTGGCAGATGTGAGCCAGGGTCGCTGATCCATTAATCTCGGTTGTAACGCCACTGGCACCCAGACATCAGGCACTATGCCAAAGTCCAATCCGATAAAACCTGGGCCTGTGACGCCTACGATGGTGAACGGGACGCCGTTTAGAGTTATGTTGCGCCCGATAACTTCCATATCCTTTCCGAGAGAGCGTTCCCAAAATGGATAGCTGATGACCGCTACGGCCTCGTCGGTATTAGCGCCCCCGAACGTCCGCCCCATTGCCGCGTTGACGCCGAGCGACGAGAAATAATTATCCGAGACCAGGACGCCATTGACTTGCTTGGCGTTGTCATTCGCGGCCATTTGCAACGGCCTTCTGCCCCAGGCGATTAACGACGTGAGTGATTGGCTGTTATTACGCAGATGCTCGAAGGTCGGGTATGAGAAGCCGTAGCCCAGGTCCTTAGGTGTCTGTAGACCTACTCTGACAAGGCCGTCCGGTTGTTCGACTGACAGCGGTTTAAACCATATCGCGTTGATCAGGCTGAGAATGACCGTATTCGCTCCAATCCCCAACGCGAGCGAGAGAATAGCTGCTATTGTGAAGCCCGGAGTTTTCCTCAGGTTCCGAAAGCCGTAATTGAGATCTCGCAGTATGTGCATAGTCCACTCAGCCAGTTTTATGTCGCCCCAACCCGATACATCCTGCGACCATCGAAGAGATGGTCAGGGCTGTTCCATGAGATGCCGGGCATGAAAGACCTGTCCACGTCCTCTGGCGCAGCCTTGTATTTGGGTTGTTCGCTGACATATAGAACGAAGTAAGAATCGGATAGCCAGCGGTTACCTACAGCCTTTACGTCTTCTGGTTTAGCTTCTTGTATGCGTTGAAACGCCTTTCTGTAATGGCCGGGGTCGCCAGCAAGAACTTCTGATATGGCTAGAATATCGGACTTGCCTCCCAACCCGCCAAGGCGCTCCATGTCGCTAGTAAGGCTGGACAAAAGTTCAGCCTTCAATTCCCCTAATTCCTCGTTGGACGGTCCTTGCGACCTGAGCGCTTCCAACTGCTCGTTGACTACGTGCTCGACAGCCATGAGGTCGCCCCCTGCGCGCGCGGTTACTTCGATCTGGAATTGCCCGCAGAGTTCAAAAGATTTCAAGGAGACAGATACAGAAGTTGCGAGCCGTCCCCGACCAATCAACTGCTCCTGAAGTCTGAGGCTCAAAATATGCCTAAAAAGATCTAGGTAATCAACGTCAGAGTTGGAATATCCCGGGACGTTCCACGCCTTGTAAATGCGCGGGTAAGGCACGGGCGCGAACACAGTCTCCCGACGAAGCTGGCCAAGTCTCGGCACCGATGCAAGCTCTCTGTTGACCGCGTCGCCTGGACGCAGACCGGCGAAGTACTTCTTGACCTCCTCTCTAGCGAGCGGGATGTCTATGTCCCCGGCTAGAACCAGGACCGCGTTCGAGGGGTGATAATTACTACGGAACCATTCCTTCACATCCGAAAGAGTTATTGATTTAAGGTCCTGGGTCGACCAGAGTGGGTGGTGGGAATAGGGATGTTCGGCGGGATATAGCTTGCGCGCCAACATCGCTTCCGCGAAAGCATAAGGTGAACTCCCGTCACCGGCAGTCTCTTTTTCGATTTCGGTCCGGGCTTTGTCGAGTTTCTTGTCGGTCAGCGCCCCCAGCGCGTATCCCATCCGATCCGATTCCAGCCATAACGCGGCACTGAGGGCCGACCTGGGCACATTCATGAAGAATCTGGTGCGATCGCGATCGGTCGACCCGTTATAGTCCTTCGCGCCAAGTCGCTCAGCCACTTTCGAGAACTCTTCGTTCATGTGTTCAGTGCCCATGAACATTAAATGCTCGCAAAGATGAGCTAGTGAATACTTGCCCGGTTTCTCATCCCTGGCCCCTACGTGATACCAGATGTTAATTGCTACCCAGGGAGAATTATGATCCTCATGTAAGATGACGGTCAGGCCATTGTCAAGCGTGAATATATCGAAGGCGATCTCGGGGACGAGGTTGTTCGGCTGGCGGCCGACGTCTAAGTTAGCGATAACCAGGAACGTGAGCATGCCCAAAACCGCAAACGCGCCAATTGTTGACAGTATATGGCGTCTCATGATCATTTCGGTCTAGCCTCGATGTTAGGCTTCGGCTAATAATTTGGCTATCAGTTTTTGATTGTAGGACGCAACATCGGCCGCGTGGGCGGCTATTCGATCAATTGAATGCTGCTCTGTCGGTGCTGCTGATCTTTCAACCTGCGACCGGCACTTGTGCGACGCTCCCCTCAGCCACGTCCCAGGTTGTGGATTGCTTTGGATTCGCAATTATAGAATCGAGGGCGGCGCAAACTTCGCCCACCTCGATCTGCTCCATCTGCCCCTGCGCCTGGATTGTAACATTCGGCCCGACCAGGAAACCAAACTCTTCCGCCCGTGTTGGTCCGAACAATCCGACTCCGGGAACCCTGGCGAAGTCTGCCACATGCAGCATGCAGGAATCAACCCCCAGGAAACGATCTGCCTTCGCTACCAGAGACTGGGAGATGGATAACGGCAGCCCGTAGCATGGGATTACACGATCCCCATACCGTCCGCTATCGAGGCCCTGTGGCCTGCTGCCGATCAGCAAGGCCGCATAGTCTTTATGGAGATCGAGAAAGATGTCTAACGTCTCAATGAACCTGTCAGGAACCCACATCTTCTCAGGTATGGTATCGGCATGCGCGGCCAGCACCCGTGTCCCGGGACCCAGAGAGCTTATAAGGCTTTCTGCCTCAGCTAATGCTTCGCTCCTGTACGAAGGGGGCGCGGTGAAGTCTCGCAGGCAATACGACGGGTTGAACAAGCGCACGGCGTCAAACGCCAGCTCGGCCGAGTGCTTATCAAAATCAAGCGGAATCCGTATGTCGTAATTCGAGAAAAAACCGACCGACAGGGCCGGCCGCAGCTCTTTGATGAGCTGAATAAGGGACGACGTGCACCACGGAACAAGTGCGATAAAAAGGTCGCAATCTCCGGTGAGGCCCGCAGCGTTTTTCGTATCGAACTCGCGGCCATTATCAGTCTTATTGACTGGGATGCTGACGAGCCGCCTTAGAGGGAGTTCATTAAATATTTGCAGAGCCTCCCGCCCGCTGGAGATCAGGGTCAGCCGGCCTTCAAAGACTTGCGCCAACGCACGCAGCGCGGGCAGGTTCAGGATATTGTCGCCTATGCCGTTAATGAAGAATACGACGGGGTGCTCTGCATCAAGCCGCCATTCCATATTGCACCTGGGAACGGATGTGTGTAATCAGCTTCAACAGGTCTTCACACCAGATGGATGGGTTGTCGAAACCATTCGCTTTTGCATAACGGTGCGGGACGCCGCCGCCGCCACATACATCACGCTCAGGGCAGGCTTGGCATTTGCTTGACAGCGGAACGCCCTCGCTGACGAGGCGATGTACCAGCGGCAGGCCGAGGTGAAGGTCGTTAAACCCATGTTGAGAGACGTTCAGGCCGCTCTCCGATATGCCCTCTTCGCAGACCTTCAGGGCGTCATTGGCCTGGATGCTCCCGTCCGTATCGATCACCAGGTAATTCTCGGGGTGATTGCCGATCACCTCGCTGTGAGTGAACCCGCCCAACATACTTTTTATAATCTCCTCGAATATGCGAACCTGCACGTCGGGATCATCCGCGGCAAACCACTCATCGAAAATAGGGATGAGGTAGTCTGCTATCGGCGTGGGGCCGAAGCCGCCGTAAAAAACCTGTTTCGAGTCATGCGTGGCATCGGGCAGCAGAAAGTTCAGCTTCCTCATACTGAGCGACCGCAGGTGCTTATAAATGCCGAGGCCGGAGTGCCCGGGGTTGATAACAGTCAAGACCCCTGACAAGACCCCCGCTTCTTGAAGCCTCAATAGCCCCTTGACCGTCTGGTCATAGGACCCACGCCCGGCATGGTCGATGCGAACCAGGTCGTGATACTCCGGAGGCCCATCGATGCTGACGCCGACCTGCACGTTATGCCGCTTCAGAACCTCAATCCATTCGTCGGTCACTAGCGTCGCGTTTGACTGCATTCCGACGCTGACTCTGCCTTGCAGTCGCTCCGATATGATGCGGGCGAATCGGTCTACCTGTTTCGGATCAATTAGCATGGGCTCGCCGCCATGAAAGACCATCTCCATACGATGGCCGGGGTTGGCGTCGCAATACTCCTCGATACGAGTCGCCAGCTTGGTGAAGACCTCTTCAGTCATGAAGACGGGGCGTCTTCGATAACTCTGATCCGCATGCTGGTACATGTAGCAGTAGCTACAATTGAGGTTGCAGCGTTCCGCTATTTTAACAACGAGGCCGACAATCTTATTAGCCAAGGTGCATCTCCCTGTAAAGTGGTTCCACTAAAGCCCGACCTACCGACGTGAGCTTATCGCTCGCCATTATCGTTTGCTCGACGGCCGCAAGGTCATTCTCGAGCGTCGCGAGGTCCTTACGATCTTCGCGGCGGTACGCGCCGGAGTTAAAACACTCACGGTAGAATAGATGAACGTTTGCGAACGCATGATAAGCCAGTACAAGACGGTCCAGCGTCCGTTCTCGTTGTACGAACGGAGAGTAGTACATCGTCTTATCTGAATTGTCGTTAACATCCTCCAGACGGACCAGGGCGTGGTAATACTGATGAGTAGATTCGTGGACGAACATTTCCGCGACCAGAAGCGGGTCGAGGCATTCGGAGATGTAGAACGATCCGCAATACCCCTCTTGATTGCCACTCCTTAATGTGTTTTTCGGCGCTTCTACGACGACCAGGCGGCGGAGGACGCGAGTGATCCAGATATAGTATTTAGGGGCTATCTCTCTCAATAGCTGAAACGCTCGTGAAAGCGATTCATAGCCAGCGGGGGAGATTTGCTCAAGGACCCGATTGTCACATTTCAGACGTGGGTCGGCTTCATTCAGCAACAAGCTCACTGAATATGTGCCATCGTCAACGCTCGGTAGCCGCTTGAGGTCGTCTGTAAGCCAGGCCCCCTGCTCCGGCGACCAGTACAGCCTGGACTCAGACTTGACGCCATCCAAACTTGCAAGGATGCGGGCCGTATTGCCATCGTTTTCAACGGCTAAGCGGTCCGCTTCGGGCAGCAGCCAGGAGCCCCAAACGAATATGGCTGGCTGTCGAAGTTGGATCTCCCAGTCTCCAAGTACCCTGTTTGCGCCGAAATGGAGCAATGACTCAGCCGCGGCGCGCTGAGATGCAACCGTACCGCCGGTTTGTAGAGCTTCCAAAATAGCCGCCGGTGCGGATGACCAGAAGATTTCGAAGTCGCCTGCATTATCTGAACTCGTCTTTGCCAGCAAGTCAGTCACACCAACAGCGACATTGTTCAGCCCGTCCCTAAAACGATCAAGGAACAGTTCAATCATAGATGTCGCGTACTGCATCACAACCAGCGAAAAGAATGCGTGGTCAAAGGGTTCATACGGGGATGAAAAACCGCGATAGAAGCGACCTCTATCTAATTGAGAGTTGTAAGCGTCAACAACTTGTTCACTGGGTGTAACCATATCGCCGCCTTCTTGCAGCGCCTTTGCCGGCGCTCGGTCAAGTGAATGTTAGCCCGCTGTCTTGTGGGCGATGCCGGGGTGGTAAGATCAGGAGAGCCTGCATCTATCTTGCACCGATGCGGGCTCTCCTGGCGGAAAACTACTCACATGCCCGATCGTCGAATCGCGGAACCGGTGAGCAGAAAGCGAGGCTCGATTAAGCCGTCTCCGCAATTGGCAATCAAACGAGAGGGATTTCCGAGAAGCCGGGGCCCGGGGATCCACACGCCGCTTCGGCTCAAGCGCTCCGGCGCCGTTCTTTCACCTCGAACCAGCGGCGCAGGCGGGGCTGTGATCCCGGCCGATCATACCGGCTGATAGTTAAGAAACAGGCGGTTGTATGGGCTGAGGCCCGCTCTTAGTGTATCGGCTGTGGTGGGACTTAACGTACTCCATCCCTTCCTCGCCCTTCTCCTGCGTAAGCTGCTGTTGAATTCGCGAGAGGATCTTGCTTTTGATCTCTTTTGCTTCTGTATGATCCTGTCTGCCCGCCAACCCAACTACAGCGGCTGTGCCTAACACGGTGGCAAGACCTCCGAAGAAGCGCCGACGATCGAGGTCAGTCATCTCCTTGTCAGCGCCATCCGTAATCTCCTTGTCAGCGTTTGCCGCCGAATTGAGAGCCAGATCTTCTTCTTTCATGTGGTTTCTCCTTTCTGTAGACTTTATCCAGGTAAACCTCTGAGAATCAGTGGATCCAGCGATGAGGCCGTCAAAAAATGATTCGGTTACGAGAGTATAAGTTTATTACATAGGCGAGGATTCATCGGGCGTCTCAATCATGATGTCCATAACCCCTACAGCGCGTGTCTACAGTAACTGGCTGCTTCGAAGGTTCGGGCTATGGAGCTTATGAAGCTCAGTATGAAGAGTATTTCACCTGCCTGAGAGTGATTAAGGATTAAGAAACCCGGAAACTGTTAAGTGCTGATATTGCGAGGGATAACGGGGCACGTTCTAGTTCGTTGAGGCAAACTGCCGTCTTTGTCCGCCCTTGAACTCATGTAGGAAGAAGGATTTATTGAAAGGTTAAAGCCAACGCACGCCCAGTTGCTTATCTAAGCCCGCTAAACCATTCCCACGAAGAAGATTCCGATTCGGTCTCGGCCCCGAAATCGTGTTCGCTGGGTTCAGAAGATACCGCACTGGGCAACGAATAATCGAAATGCCAAACTGGCGTCAAGTATCGGAGTAGAACTGTTCAAGGCAATCACTGGTCTTCCAGCATCGTTCCACTCAACAGAATCTGTCGGCAAAATCTTCTTTCTAAGTCAGCTTCTGATACGAACAAAACATAAGCCTATTAAATCATCTTTCACACAACCTCAAATGCCCCAATTATACTTAAAACTAATTGATTGTCAATTGTAATTAATATCTCAATCAGGGCGAGCGCATCTAAATTCCCAAAAAAATCGAGGTTTTCAATTCTCCAAGCAATTTCGCCGATTCAGTTTGTCGCCAAAAATCTAGGAAATTTGCTTATTGTCGTATTCAGCTTAGAAGTCTAGGAAACAAGACCCCTTATTTTCCTAGAAAATTATTTGCGTTTGCCCTGATAACTCAATCAGGGCGAGACCATCTTGACCGTTGAGTAGATCGAGTCCTCCTATATCCTCGCCTTAAACTGAATGATATAATTTCTTTTTCCATTTCTAGGTTGACTATTCTCTGAATTTTCTATACAAACCTGTGGGTCAGGTTGCATATTTTCACTTGGATTAACATTCTATATAAATCTAAGCAGCATTACTTTAAGAATCAGGATCTGTTAGCCAATAGCTTCGGGAACGATGTCCTAAGCCATAACTTCTTTTAAGTAAGATCTTGGGTGCCGAGACCTTATGTATCTGACATCATAATCTACGCTTGTCCTAATAAAAGGGGAAAAATGTCTCACAAAGGAAGCAAAGCGATAGAGATTGCCAAAGAAGAATTAGTCGGCTCTATATCCTGGGGCGTAAATCGACAAGGGATTTTTCTTGCTCTAACTGAAGTATACAGTGAATTAAATCTTGACATAGTGGAGGTTGATTCGAGTGTAAGGAGGGGGCGCTTCTCGAAAATGATAATTGGACGTAGTAAGAATGAACAAGCTTTCCCTTTTAGCCAATTCAACAACAAGATTAAGAGATTGTCTAATGAACTTGGGTTTGAAAGTAATTGTTTTAAAGTTATCGAATCCAGTCAAACCATGAATAGAAAATCCAATGTTGTTGTGGTTCTGCTTACAGAAAATAGGACCGGTCTGCTTGCAAGCCTTTTAGCAGCACTGGAGGAATACGGAGTAGATATTGTAGACATAGATATATCTGTTGATGAAAAAAGCGATCAACTTGCTTTTAGTCTTTATACCTATATTCCTACAGAGAGTGATAGCTTCTTCTCGACTTTAAAAAACATGCGGACCAGGCTTGCTACCTTAAAAACTGATTTGGGCTTGGCCACATTTAACTATATGGTCCATTCTTCAGAAACATTTGATTATATTGAAAAAATCGATTTTGAATATGGAGCGGTATGATTATGCACAAAAGCGAAGTAACCGAAATAGCTCAAATGGTACTTCTTGAGCACCTTGATATTCGTGCCGTAACAATGGGTATAAGCCTTCTCTCATGCGCTTCGGATTCTTCACAGAAGACTGCTGCCAATGTGAAATCGAAGATTCTTGAAAAAGCTGAGTATCTGATAAGAGAAGCGGAAAAGATTCAGAATGAATTTGGTATTCCTATTAAGAATAAGAGAATTTCAGTTACTCCCATTGGCTTACTTGCAGCTAGTTGTAAAGACATCGATTATCCGCTAATTGCTATTGCAATGGACGAAGCGGTAAAGGAATTGAATGGTGAATACTCTAAAACCGTAGATGGTATTGCCGAGGGGGACATTGGGGGAGGCATAACATTCATTGGAGGTTACACAGCGTTAGTTCACAAAGGTTATATGGATTCTGATTACGCCTTTGTCGAGTCTATAGTTGACGCATTAGCAAATACAAAGCACGTTTGCTCCTCTATGAATATTGCAAGTACAAAGACAGGAATCAATATGGAGGCTGTTATTCAAGTTGCTCGAATGGTAAAAAAGTTAGGCGCTTCCACAGATAGAGGCCATGGCTGTGCTAAATTTGTTGTATTTGCAAACGCTCCTGAGGACAATCCCTTTATGGCTGGCGCTTTCCACGGTATTGGAGAACCTGAATGTGTTATTAATGTAGGTATTAGTGGACCAAGCGTGATTAAGAGAGTAGTTGAGGATTCCCACCATGTAGACTTTCCCACTCTATCAGACAGAATAAAGCGAGCCATATTTAAGGTTGTTAGAGCGGGTGAGCTTGTTGGTCGCAAACTTGCTACTCACTTGGGAGTGGAATTTGGGATCGTGGACTTATCATTAGCGCCTACACCTGACCCACCAGATAATAGTATTGCCAGAATTATTGAGGCGATGGGTATTGAAAAATGCGGATCACATGGGACTACAGCCGCACTTGCTCTCCTTATAGATGCAGTAAAAAAGGGGGGTGTAGCTGCAACATCTAGTGTTGGTGGATTGAGCGGCGCTTTCATTCCAATAAGCGAAGATTTGGGAATGGTCGATGCAGTCAAGCAAGGGGCGCTTACACTTGATAAGCTTGAGTCTCTCACAAGTGTTTGTTCAGTGGGACTAGATATGTTTGGGGTTCCAGGTGAAACTCCAGAGACTACGATTGCTGCGATAATTGCAGATGAAATGGCCATTGGAGTAATGAATAACAAGACTACAGCCGTAAGGATTCTTCCCATACCAGGGACAAAGGCCGGAGATATTATATCTCTTAGTGATTACAATGATCTCTTGGGTGATGTGATAATTATGGAAGTAAAGCCCTTTAGTTCGTTCGATTTCTTTAAACGCCGACTCAGCTTAGGCAGAATCCCGGCTCCGATGCGTAGTCTAACTAATTAAGAAAGAAGATGCGAGATGGATGAATTCCGGAAAATAAACGCCGACCTGAAGCTTTGGGAGTTCTACCCTGATGAAGCGAAACAACTCCCATTTTGGCATCCAAATGGGGCGGCGATCCGAAATGCAATTGAAGATTTTTGGAAGCGGGAACATTTTAAGCTAGGTTACAATCTCGTCTATACCCCACACATCGGTAGCCGGAGACTATGGGATACAAGCGGCCACACCGAGCGTTTTGCAGATAGAATGTATCCACCTATAACCTCAGAGACGGGTGAAGAATATATTCTAAGGCCTATGAATTGTCCCTTTCATATTTTGCTATATAAATCAGAACCTCGAAGATACAAAGATTTGCCCATCCGATATGCGGAACTTGGAACAGTCTACAGGAAAATTCCTACAGGAAGCTTTAAAGAGATGTTTGAAGTAAGAGGCTTTACCCAGGATGATGCACATATTTTTTGTGAGATACACAAAGCGAAGGAGGAAATAGCGAATCTAATTGAGTTGACCTTATTTTTTATAAGAGATGTTTTCAAATTTGATGAATACACAATTATCCGCAGGCTTAAACCCACAGGTGGAATAGGAAAAGATGCATTGTGGAACAATGCCCAAAAAATACTTCAAGATGTTCTAGGGGAAAAGAAAATGAAGTATAAAAGCAAACCTGGAGAAGGAGTTTTCTATGGCCCCAAAATAGATTTTGAAATAAAAGATCCTATCTACAATAAAAGTTGGGTATGCTCAACTATTCAGCTAGACATTGTATTAGCTGAAAGATTCGGAATTGAATACAAGACAAAGAATAATAGTAAAGAGACCCCTGTAATAATTCATCGGACCATTCTCGGTTCGCTCGAACGTTTTATTGGTATTCTGCTCTCTCGAACAAAAGGACACTTTCCAATCTGGCTATCACCTTGCCAGGTAATAATCATTCCTGTAGGAGTTGCGTTTGAAAGTAATTTAGAGTATGCCCAAAAAACCAAATCAATCCTTGAGAATAAGCTTTCCGATTTGAATCCAAGGGTTCGACTTCAAAGCGAGAGTTTGGATATTCGAGATGCCAAAGCGCAAGCTATTAAAAAGAAGATTCCATATATTTTGATGATCGGTGGTAACGAACGTATATCTGAGAAGGTATCTGTTACTTCTTGGACTGGAGACTCATATTCCTCTGACCCAAGACATATGACAATTGATGAGCTTGCAAACGAGCTTCGAGATAAGATCCAAAGAATGGTTTAACTATGCCAAGGTTATAATGAAATGAGGTAGCTGTTGAACTGCTATCCGCCATCCAGATTGATGTTCTCCGCCTTGATGCGGTAAACCTCTTCCGGCCTCATGCCGATTTCGAACATCAGCGTGGCCGCGTCCAGCTATGATCTATCCTTTGTCGCTCGATAGTTCTTTCTTCTTAATAATACACTGCTCACGCAACTGCTCCAGCTCCCTCTTCCGCCCCTCGTCCATCGAGCCCTCCTCGGTCATAGCTCTCTCTATATCGCCTAGCAACGACTCTAGGGTATCCAGTTCATTTATGTGATCTGTTTCTTGATCCATGCGCCTGCACCGTAGACGGCTCGCCCTTTCATGAGAGGGACCTAGAGGTTTGAAAATACCCTCAGTCCTCACCCGCCCATTAATATTATGCTGTAATCATTAAGAATCAAGAAAGTTCTGAGTATAAAAACAAGTAGTATTGCGTCAATTATTTGTGCAGGATCACTTCCATTCCGGGCGGATAGATTGCTCAAAGGGGAATAGCTTGGTTGAGCGTAGGCATTGGCCGAGGTATAAGGTAGATTGGACCTTTAAGATTGAAGGTGCAGGTGAATCAGAAGAGACAGGTGAACTGAGTAACATTAGCGCGAGGGGCGCGCTCGTACGGATTGCGCGAAAGTTCGATGTGGGCACGCGAGTAAGCTTGTTAATAAGGCTCCCACCCCCCGCCGACGCCTGGATGAGCTTCACCTGCCAGGTGGTCCGCGTCGAAAAGGGGCCTGCGGGTGTGGATACGGCATTAAGATTCGACTCTTCTCAACCTACCTTTATTGTCCTATGACCTTTCCGTCTAGTGGCTTTGCGTTAGAAAATGCGCAGGCTCTCTCGAATGGAGCCATAAGTCGTAAGAAGAGACATACTAAGAGACAAGTCCAACAGGGCGAAGGGAGACAAAGTTATGAAAAGGATGCTATCAATCTCAATCCAGGCAGTGATGCTATTGGGGTTTTTATCCGTTTACGCCAGCTACAAACCTGTACTAGCAGAGACTTTCGTCGTGACGAACACAAACGACAGCGGGCCAGGCTCTCTGCGGCAGGCGATCCTAGACGCCAACTCTAACTTCGATGCCGATGTGATTAACTTCAGCATAGGGACAGGGGTTCAAACGATCTCGCCACTGTCGCCCCTGCCCACGATTACCAGTCGGGTAATCATAGATGGGACTACGCAGCCCGGCTATGCCGGTAAACCCATCATCGAGATCGATGGGAGCCAGGCGGGCACCCGGCCCGGGATTCAGATCTTTGCGGGCTTCTCGACGATAAGAGGGCTTGTCATAAATCGCTTCAACAGCACCGCTATCTTGATGACTGACACCAACGGCAACACCATCGAAGACAACTACATAGGCACTGACGTGACGGGCAGCATCGCCCTCGGCAATGCCGGAACCGGCGTAGCTGTAGCGATTGGGACCGCCTTCCATGTCATCAGAAGGAACGTCATCTCGGGAAATGGCGGGGATGGCATCTCGCTGGGGGTGGGGTTATTCAATTTCGTGGAAGATAATTTCATAGGGACCGACGCGACAGGGACTCTTGCCCTCGGTAATACCATGCACGGGATAAGAGCCAGTTTCCAGACCATCATGGCCTTTAGGAATGTCATCTCCGGCAACGGCCAGAATGGCATTCAAAGCGGAGGTCTAAACCTATTCCAGGGCAATTTTATAGGTACTGACGTGAGCGGCACGCTCCCGATCGGCAACTTCGGACATGGCATAAGAGCAAACCTCGATGAGGTGGGCGGTCTTAACGACGGGGAAGGCAATACGATTGCTTTCAACGGAGGGGACGGCATCTTCGCACCCTTATCACCGTCCATGATTCTGTCTAATTCGATCTTCGCCAACGGCGGTCTCGGCATAGATATGGAGGGCGACGGTGTCTCGGCCAATGACCCGTGTGATGATGATAGCATTTTCCTCGGACCACAGAACCATCCCGTCCTGACCTCCGCCATCAGAACGAATACTAATACGGTCATAGCTGGCACGTTGGATAGTACGCCGAACAGTACTTTCATAATTCAGTTCTTCTCAAACGCCGCGTGTGACCCTTCAGGGTTTGGGGAAGGGCAGAGATTCATCGGCTCAATTACTGTGACATCCGGCGCCGGTTGTATTACGAGCTTCGTCGCCACCTTCCCCAATACGTCTGTGACAGGCTCGTTCATTACCGCTACGGCTACCAATTCAATTGAATCCAGGACCATTGACAGCACATCGGAGTTTTCACAATGTCTTGCGATAATGAATCCAAACCCCGGTCAGGCCATTCAAGCCCTGATAGGTAATATAGAAAGCCTGGTCGCGCAGGGCGTGCTCAATCACGGGCAGGGGAATGCCTTAACAAGCAAGCTGCGGGCGGCCTTGCAACAACTGGAGCGTGGGAACACGCGAGCGGCGGCTAACCAGATTAACGCATTCATAAATCAGGTAGATGCTTTGGTCAGGTCGAGGAGACTCAGTCCCCAACAAGGGCAAGCTTTAATTGACGCGGCAATGAATATTCTTGGACAAATCGCCCCGTAAAGAAATGACCTCATTGCGCTTAAGGTCGTGATGCAAGCGAACGGTCTTTGAAAGACCGTTCGCTTGCATCGTCACTGTTAGCGAAGCTGGCGCAGGTTGTAGACGGCAGCCAGCCTGTTCAACTCCGATCGTAGCAGCATCCACTGCCTCTCCGCCGTGGGGTGAAGTCGCCGGTTGCGCATCACCGTGTTAATGGCTTGAGCTGCGTTCAAAGCGTTCGCAACGTGCGAACGTATGTTGTAATGATTACCAGTGCGGTTGAACTCCTGGCGGACAATGTTCAACTGCCTTTCCAGCTCCATCGCCCGTTCGTTCAAACGGTCTTCCCTGATGGTCCCTTCAAGCCGGCTCCTGTCGAGCGCGCGGTCGAACATCGCCACGAACTGATCGCTGCGGTTCTCCGCCTGGCGGATCAGCCGGTCAACATTAACCCTGGAGTAACCACGCCCTTGCGCAAAACTGGGTGAGGCTAAACCCAGCACCATGCAAAAGACCGCCAGGGCCGTTAATGATTTGAAAGTAAGATTACGCATAACTATTTTACCCCCTTGTTCGATTTGTAGAATTCAAACCCTTTCACCCTCTTATTTAGCAAGCTCGATGCCAGGGGCCTCTCTTGTTGGCGCTCTTATCAAGCGCCCTACGTCAGCAATGCGGATCAAAATCGCCCCTGCATACACAATTACTGTATGCAATCAGTCTGGAGGCTGAAAGGAATCAAAATTACACGGCAATCCGACGACCACAGGCTGTCTCATTTCCGCTGGAGTGTTTATCCAGGCTTTGTAACTCTTGCAACCCGGTCTTTACCTGCTTGTGCGTAAGTGATATAGATTAGGCAACGGCTCTTAGAGAACATATGGGTTGTAGGAAGCAGCTTTGAGTTATCGGCTGGAGTAAAGCTTACGCGCGTAGCCTGCGAGCTCTACACCTTCATTAACCAAGTATATAGATGGGCCTGTGGCCGAGGTCGCGAAAAAAGATAGAAATACTACCCGGCGAAACGCCGAAAGGAGAGAGTAGATGCCAGATCAAACGGAAGGAACTCTGCCCGACACACAGAACCCTCAGACCGAAAAGCAACCTGCCACTCAGCCGAAGGTTGAACAGCTAAGACTTGCCGAGTACAGGCAACGGCGCAAGGTGCAACTGCTGCGCGAGCGAGTCTATTCCCAACCCGACCCGACGCTGGCAAAAGATTTCGGCAGCGAGGCCATAGCAAAAGCCGAGGCCGAGTTGCGCAACCTCGAAAAGCAGCGACGCGAACTCGAAGCTAAAGAAGGGAAGGGCATTCTCATCGATACCAAGGAATCAGAAAAGAGACCCGGCGGCCAGATGATGGGGGCCGAAACGACGGGCATCGATGCAAAAGTCTCACTGCGAATGTCGCATGTCCCGACGGGCGTTGCGCACGTGCTCGACGTGAAAAAGAACCCTCTCGTCAGCTACAAGATCAAGTACCTGGGCAACAAGTTTACGAGGCTACGTCTGGTCTCTTATGTCGACGGCTACTCCTCTCAGGCGGTCGACACGGTAGAGCTTGTCGGCAAGAATGCGGAAGTTCAAATTGACCAGTTGCCGACCTTCTTCCCGGACCGGCTCAACAAGGTCAACGAGCTGACGCGCGCTACGCTGCACGTTCAGATCGATGACCTGGATAAGAAGACCGAGCAGCAGAACAGTTTTCCGATCTGGCTCATGGCGCGCACCAGCGCCTATAACGGGATCGAAGATCCGTCGACGGGCGAGTGGGTCGATCTGTCGTACTACTACGCGGCCTGGGTCACGCCGAACGATCTTGAAGTGATGCGGCTGCTGAGGCGCGCGGCTGAGTTGCACCCGGAGAAACAGATGGCCGGTTATCAGGTCGACGCCAAGGGCGTAGAAGAACAGGTGAAAGCCATCTACAATGCCCTGAAGGAAGAGAAGCTGACATACATCCACTCGGTCATCAGCTTCGGCGCGGGGACCGGGGAAGGAATGCAGCGCGTGCGCCTGCCGCGCGAATCGATAGCCAATAAATCGGCCAACTGCATCGACGGCACCGTCTTGATGGCGAGCGTGCTCGAAGCCTGCTCGCTCAACCCCGGTTTCGTCTTCGTCCCCGGCCATGCCTTCATGGCATGGGAGAAAGATGAGGAATCAGGCATCTGGGATTATGTCGAGACTACTATGATCGGAACTGACGTTTTTGAAGAGGCCGTAAAATCCGGGCGAAAGCAGGCCAAAACGCAGCAGAAAGAATTTGCCAAGTCGAAGAACCCCGACGACTACACCTTCTATTCGCTGGCTGAGTTGCGCGCGAACCGAGGCATCACGCCGATGGAGTAAGTAGATCATGCCGCCAGAACTTCCCGCTTTATACGACCTGCGAGTGACAATTGACGGGCCCGCAGCTAACCGTTACAAGGTCCACTGCCGGTTGTTTTATCATCGCGCCTACCCGCCAGCTCCTCGGCGCGAGCAGCATCGGATCGTTTTCGACGATGAGTTCGAAGAAATCGCCGCTACCGAAACGACCGTCCCCGCAAGACGGTTACACTACGGCCTGTTTCTTGATAAGCCTTCCCAGATTGATCCGGTTGTCATTGGACCTGGCCAACAGCTTCGTCTCGATCAAGCCACGCGCCTGCTCTTTCAAGACGAAGCCATGAAGGTGCTGCGCACTTTGTTTGAGCGTGTAATGCCGTTGGGTGGCGACCCAGGCGCTAAGCCCGCTCCTCTTGGCCGCATCATCCTGGAAGTTGAAAACCCCGAACTCCGGCGAGCTCGGTGGGAGATGCTTGGGCTAATGGAAGGGCCGGATTGGATCGAGTTCGGGCACCACTTTTTGATCTTGCGGCGCCACCCCTCGCGCGCAGGGGAGCAGAGCGGGAGTTTCGATCTGCCCGTGAATATCGCGCTCAAGAGCTACGTCAATGATCTTAGTGGTCAAGGATGGGCCGATTCGCTGTTCGACTCCTTTACGCTTGACGCGCGCAATGCAGGCGGTATCGTCTGGGGAGAGCTGGGCGAAGAGACAAAGCCCGGCGAGGTTCATCACCTCATCTTTGATTCCGATGACCGATTCAGCATGGAGAGGTTAACTTCGGACGTGGAGAGCATAACGCCTGCGAAAGAAGTTGGGCGAAGAGACGACACTAGAATGGTCACCCCGCGCCTTTTGGTGCTGCACAACATATCACAGGGTAGAACCACGCCTGATCTTCAGCCACTCGTTGACCTTGCGCTGGATCGAGGAGCGGACTCAGTAATCTTAGCGACCCTGCCCTCGATCGACCTTGCTGCGGGAGATTTCTTTCCGGCGTTTTATCGCAAGCTGATGCATAACTGGCCGCTCGACCAGTGCGTGCTTGCGGCTCGGTTGGCCGCGCAGGCCCACGAATTCTCGGCCAGCGCAACTTTCAGCGCACGCGATGGGGGCGAGCTGAGCCTGCTGTTGAGCCGCGCCATCATCGAGCCTGTCGGCGGCAAGCCTAAAGCTCGTCGCGTACGTTCTGCGGAAGAAATTGACTCAAGGACAAGGACACGTGGGGGACGGCCCACTCGTTCCCGCCCTCCGATCCGAACGCGCGGCGCAGTCGAGATTGAGCGTGAGGTGATTGACCACAGCACGGCAAGGGCCAGGAGCATCTCCTTTGACGCAGAACTCCGCGGCGTTGGCGAAGCCGTCAGGGCGCGCGCGGCTGCACGCGGAGCAGAGCGCATAGTCGAGGAAGCTGCCCCGGAAGATACTGTTCGACTCACTAATCTCTGGCTCACGACATATGATAAACAGAAGCAGCGTCCGGTTGAGAGAGACGAATCCCTAAAGGTAGGCGAAGAATATGACCTGCATATTCAGATCGGCCAACGGCGCGTTGAGGCTCTGGTGGCAGAGGCCTTCCCCGACGAAAAGCTCAAGGAGATATTCAAGACCGAAGACCGCGTGACGCTCGACGTGATGCTCTTTGCGCCTGATGAGGATTTTAAGATTGAATCGCGACGGGCGCAGATTGGACTGCCGCGCTTCGGCAATAGCGACGAGCTTGCGGTGCCGGTAGTGCCACTGCTCGCAGGGTCGCGGCGCATACGCGCCTGCCTCTATTATCAGAACACGATGCTCCAGTCTATAGTCCTGGAGACGACGGTGGTCGAACCGGGAGACAAGCCTAAGCGAGGAGATGATACTCCTAAGACATCTGCGGTCATCGATTACATAGCCCTGACAGACCTCAAGGCTCAGAGCAATCTCCCCTCCCCTGTCCTCAATCTGTTTACGAACGAGGCTCCTGATGGCACTCACTGGATAGGCATCTTCTCTTCCGGCGACACCGGCGGCATAAACCTCCGCAGCGGGAACATGCACACCTTCTCAAGCGGGAGGTTAAGCACAGTCGCAAAGAAGATGCGCGATCGTTTGCTGCAAGTCGAGGGGGACGATAACGCAGGCTTCAGATACAGCTCGCCGGTCCCCGATGAGGACGAGACGGCGCAGAGAGAAAAAGACCTTTGCTCGATAGCCGTCGAGGGTTGGGAGCTTTTTCATTCGCTTTTCCAGGGCACAGAGCAGCCGCTTGAGCTTAACCGACTGAAGACTTTTAAGGAAGAGCTGACAAAGCAAGGGAGCATCGTTTCAGTCTCTCGCTGCCGCAGCGAAGGCATCACGATTCCCTGGGCTGCGCTCTATACACTACCGCTCGACACGGACAGGGCGGACAAAATCTCTTTGTGCGGGCTTTTCAAAGATCAGTTGGCCTCAAACCTGTGGTCGGATGATGGGCTCAAACTGGAAGAGAAGAAAGACCTGCTAGATGACCCTGTCACATGCCGCGCGCAAACGGGTTGCCCGCTCGGAAAGGACAAGGCTGTGCGTCGTAAGACCGTTTGCCCTTTCGGTTTTTGGGGCTTCCTTCATCAGATCGAACAGCCGTTGCAGCAGGTAACGCCGACGCCTACAGGTCAGACTCCGCCTGAGATGCAAAATCCTAAGATACAGACTTCGTTTCTCTCACATGGTTCAAACGATGATTTGAAGGTTGTGTGCGGAGTCTATTCGGACCTTCCGGGAGCCCAGGACCACCGTGACGAGATCAAGAAGCTCGGCATCACGTCGTTGAAAGTTGACGATACTGAAGACCGCGACCGCGTGTTGGAACGTCTGGAGGAGGGCGGTTGGCACGTCTACTATTTTTACTGCCATGGAGAGATGGAAAACAGCAGGTTCAGATTGAAGCTCGGTTTCGAGGACGACCCGCATTATCTTGGGGCGTCCGACCTCGACCTAACCGAAATCGACTGGCCCGATCATCCTATGCCTCTCGTCTTCATAAACGGCTGTGAGACGATGGCCGTCCTCCCTGAGCAGATTCACGATTTCTTATCGGTCCTCAAACAGCTCGGAGCATCCGGGGTCATAGGGACAGAGGTCAAAGTCTGGACCGACCTGGCGCGGCCATTCGGCAGCCAGGTCTTAAATCACATTCTTACAGGGAAGTCTGTAGGCGAGACATTTCTGGAAATACGCAAGGACATGCTCAGGCATTATAACCCGCTCGGCCTGCTCTACAATTACTACTCGCCGGCGAACCTGCATTTGCATAATCCCGAGAGCTGTAACTGGTGCGCCGCGCATAAACCGGCGGCGGCAGGGCAGCAGGATTGAGGGTTTCCGGTAAGTGATACATCTCACCCGACTTTACCGATGGCGTAGATCGGTGATGTGGGTTGTTCAGAGCCTGACTCAGGCTCGACCGTTATCGCGGCGAATGCAACGGTGCCGATCGCCGGTGGGATGTCGACTATGTTGAAACCATGCCCCGTCTCGTCTGTCTTGATCATCCCCGCGCTTATCTTCGCGTCAGGAGTCACGAACCAGAGCTGGTAGCCCTTGCCTTCGGGCGGCCTGGGTAGATCGACTGCGACCAGCCATCGGTTCTTCTGTCTGTCCCAGTAAATCTTTGCAGAGTAAGCCGGGTCTACTTTGAGCGGTATCACCTCTGAGTTCCCGGCCGTCAGCACGGCATTAATCTGCTCGATCTCTTGCGCCTTGATGGCCTGGCGGTCGGCTTGCGCTCTAAGCTCAGCCGACTCGCTTTGCAATGCCGCGAGCTGTTGCCGCGCCGAGGACGCTCGCTGCTTCTCATCCTGCCATGCCAGAAATGAGACTATTGCCACGAGCGCAACCGTTGCCGCAACGGCCCAGGGTAAGAAGGATTGTCCGAATGAACGGCGCGGCGCTGCCGGCGGCTGGCTTACGGGTTTAACTTGTTCGGGGAAGCGGACGATTGCCGATGAGGTTTGGGCCTCCTTCTCGATTCGAGAATTAAGTAAGTCACGCATGTAGGCCGGGGGAGTGGCTTCCGCGCTGCCAAGACCGATAGTGCCCGCTACGACCTGGAATTCTGTTAACTCGTCTGTGCAGACCGCGCAGCCTTCGCTCAAGTGGTTCTCAAACGACTGAGCCTCGTGCTGGCTCAAAGCGCCTAACGCGTATAACGCCGCCGTGGTCTGACTCTCTTCAGTGATCCCCTGGTGCTTCAAAACTCTTTCCTTCCTGCTGTCCTGACCGCCCTGGTTTTATTGTAAAACTTCGTACCTTTCCGGCCCCACATGTAAGAATAGTGTTCCTCCTATGGTAAAGGTTGTATCGTGAACGCTCCCCGGAGTGGCGCAGTGGAAATCACCCGGTCCGAGGACTTCGCCCTGAACATGACAATCGCCTTCCAGGATATAGAGCTGTTCAGTCTCGATATGCCGGTGCCTTGGCAAATGTGTTCCGGGCGACATCTTCACGAGCGCTGTTACCATCCCTGTTTTGTTATCGACAAACAACTGTTTAACATGGATGCCCTCTTCTAGTTCGTGCCAACCGCCCTCATCCGCGCGAACAGACAAGATTTGTGATGAGACGCGGATATTCGCTCGCTCGTGGCCGTCGGACCCCTCTTTCTCATTCAACCTAGATTGAAGCCGTTGCTTCACCTCCGGGGAGGGGGACTCCTCTTTGACGCCAAAGCTCAACGCGGCGATCACATCGCCGTATGCCTGCACCTCAGTCGTGCATATGTCGCACCCGTCTCGAAGGTGGTCTTCGAAAGAGCGCGCTTCGTCCTGGCTCAAAGCGCCCAGCGCGTATAATGCAGCAATCTCGATCAATTCCGTGTGGGCTTCACTGTTGCTCAAAGCTGGCCCTCCATCAATGGCCTGAGAGACTCGCGGAGCTTCATCATCCCCAACCTGGTCCGCGTCTTGACCGTGCCGAGGGGTTGGCCGAGCCTGGCGGCAATCTCCGTGTGGCTCAACCCCGAATAGTATGCCAGCTCTATTACTTCTCGCTGCTCGGGCGAAAGCGCGTCGAGCGCTGTACGAATCAACCGCTGCCGCTCAGAACTGAAGGTTGATTCTTCAGGGCTAATGGTCGTCGCCCTTATCTCTCCTACTGCGTCTATAGGCTCCCTGGATTGTTGTTCCAACCTCCCCGACCTGAGCCGATCGATTGCGCGGCTCCGCGCGATCGTGACAATCCAGGCCAGCGGCGCGCCACGGCTCCGGTCATACAGAGCGGCTTGCCGCCAGACCTGCGTGTAAACATCTAGGATGACTTCTTCCGCCGTCGAGCGGTCGTTGAGTATCCGCAAGACGAGGCCGAAGATCAGCCTGTTTGTCGAATCGTAAAGCGTGTTCAGGGCATACTGGTCCCCATCGGCCACTCTTTTGATGAGCGCCACCCAGTCCTGATCACGCATTTGCGTCTCTATAGAGTCTTGGGGTGACCCCAATTTTTCCGCTCCCGTAAATAATCTACGCGAAACAACTTAATTGCGGATTTGCGCTGGAATAACAGTTTGAGCTTTTCCCCACAAGAACTGCGCCTAAAGCAGCATAATACAACGAAAAACCTAAATCCTAAAGCTCATCACAAACTTTTCGACACCCTTTCCGACAGGCTTTTTGAGATTGCCGCCCCGTTCCGTCCAATGTTAGACCAAAATCATAACGATCTCCTCTTATTTAATTGCTGTAAAAACTAGGCTTAACAAATTTTCGGAAAAATCGCGAAAAATCTTGTTGCATACTTGAAACGATCTTGCTTCTGTGTTATAGTAAGACTCGTCAAGTTGATTGAGAGGGGAAAAGCGATGAGCACAGCGCTAAGAGAAGAAGGCGATTTCGAGGCCATACTTGCGAGCCTCTCTGAGCGGTTGCCCGATGAAGTCATTAGGCAGCGCATAGGGTGGCGCGATCAATCCGGCGAAGAGCACTGGATCGATTACATCGAATGGCATACGGCAGCAGAGATACTCGACCGCGTCTGCCCCGACTGGTCACACCAGGTCCGCGACATAAGCGTCATCGGCGATCTGGTCGCCGTCACCGCCGCGATCACGATTAAGGGAGTGACCCGTTGTGGGATTGGCGTAGACTCAGCGCTAGACGAGAAGGGGATTAAAGGGGCCGAGCACGACGCGCTGAAGCGCGCAGCGGTGAAATTTGGCCTCGCAAGATCTTTGTACCGCGATGGGAAGAAGAAGCGTAAGAGAGCCGCTTCAAATGAACTCGGCGCAAAGAAGAATAAAGATGTGGACCCGGTCACCGAAAAACAGCTCTCCGCCATCTACGCAATCGCGAAGGCGAAATCTCTCGATGCGCAGCTTGAAGCGATGGCGCTTTTTCGCCGCGAGCCGGAACAACTTAATCGAAGCGCGGCAAGCGAGTTGATTGACCACCTCAGAAACGTACGCATCAGCGCATGACATAGGTATTCGAGAATTCATTTTGCGGCACGAGCAATCGGGGTTTCTTCGTGCCACAAGGCCCGTGCCGGAGCTTACAAACTCCGGCACGGGATTATGAGTCAATCCGATGGCTGTTTCGCACATAAACATGGAATGCAAGCGCTACGGTTGCATGAAGAACCTGCTCGCTTGCTATGCGAATTGCCGCTACAACGGACGGTGCGAAGATCTGCGGACCGAGGTCGTAGCCAGTGCCGACCAGGCGACCAAGGACATAAATGACTATCTCCGCGAACGCGGGCGCGCTCCGATCACAATTCAGGTGATGAAACGCGGGTTGAGGTTTGCGGATGCCCCCCGGCCGCAATTGAAACAGAAAAATCCAGAAGTTAAGAAACCGGTCGCGCTATTGCCCAGAGCGCTAGGCGCAAAGAAAGGCGGGGAGACAAAGACGGTTGCTCCGAAGGTAGAGAATCCGTCCGCCCGCCGCTCGCGAAGAAAAAAGAGAAAGCTAACCAGGGCATCAGCGCATACTGTCAGGACGGTGACGAGCAAGCAGGTTTCCGACTTTACAAAAAGAGAACCCAAACAACCGATGAAGCAGAGAAAGAGCATGGCAAGAAAAACTGTGCGCGAAGAAAGCATCAAGAAACAGGAAAGGGCAGAACATGCGAACGCACCGCATGAGGAGCGGGAGACAACGGCGACGCCGAAAGTGGCGCGGCCGAGGAACGTGTCGAATCGGAAGAGAAGAGAACCCGTGAGGAACACTCAGCCTGCCAGGAAGAATGGGAAAGTCTTTATTATCCTTGATGGGAAGACGGCCAACCTGGTCGATGAGCAGGGGCTGATCGCGCATCTGCTCGCCAACAACTCACCGGGCGCGAGATATTTTGAGGCCAGCGAAGTGGAAGCCCGGTTGCAGATAGTTCCCAAACGGTAGGCCGCCGATTACTTCTTCAAGAGCTCCCGTGGGACTTTCAGATTAGCCTTCGACCTGTAGACCGGATACGTAGCCGAGTTTGCGTCTTTTTCCGCCCGATCCAGCTCTTGATCGAGGAAATTCCAATTAACCAGCCCGTCGTCGCTCTCAGGCTCAAGCAGATAGAAGATTAAAGCCGCTAAAGGCTGGTTCATCGAAATGATGTATGAACCTTCGGGGAATTCCACGCTGCCCACTTCGTTTGTGACTGTAACTTTCGTTTCCTTGTGCCCCTGAAATGCGCGTTGCGCCCTCGCGACAGATTTCACCACGTACTGCTCCACCGCAATGGATTCGGCTTTTTTGATTTTCTCGACTGCCACCCCGTGAGCCATCAGCAGATCGACTGCCTTGTGCTGATCCGGTTTTAGAATGTAAGCCGCTGGAGGCTTTACGCGCCTTGTCGGCTCAAACTCGCCATACTCGGTCATCTTAACGGGGCGCGACTGATCGCCGGCAACAAGCCGGGGCCTGGTGGCCCTGGGGTCGTTTACCCTTGTCACCGATCCTACGAGGATTTCCACCGGCTTTGCCGAAGGCCGGAGCTTGAATGTCGTCGCGAAGCCTTCTTCATTCCCGATGGTCGTGCCGGCTGCGATTGCGTGAGCGTCGGCATCACGAATGACCTTAATGACTTTCTCTGCGTTGTCGGCCACGTACTGCAAGACGGCGCGGACAAACTTGTCCGTCACGTCAACACGCTTGCGAAAATCGATGTATGAATAAGCCTCGCTCAGAATCGCAATGCGGTTGCGCAGCCCGACATAGTTATTTCCGAACCTCGGGCGGTAATCAAATGTAGCCCATGCTTTGGGGTCAGCCGATTTATTCGGGTCAAGCTCGCGAGCGGGGTTTTGTTGATCCGAAAAATTACCATAAAAGTATGTCTCATATTTGTTCTTCGTCCGAAGCGTCTTAGAAACGTCAGGCAGCAATTTTTCCCGCGCGAAGGCGATGATGCGCCGGTCAGCGTTCGGGTTCAACGACGGCGAGAAGGTCAGCGCGTAGCCGTGGTATGAGCCGTTCGTCGTGTGCAGGTCGATTACCACATGCGGGTCCCAACGGTTGAATACTCCGCCAATCAACCCGCGCGCTTCGGGCGACTCCAATTTCATAAAGTCGCGATTTAGATCAAGCCCCGCGCCGTTCTCTCGCGTCCCCACGCCTCCTTCGGGGCCATTCTGCGCGGTGCGGTTGCTGATGCTTATCTTCTCGTTGCCATCCGCGTTGTAGATGGGCGCGACTAGCAGAATTATCTTGTCGAGCAAGCCTGAGAGCTGACCCGTGACGATCTCCCTCATCAGGTGGAGCGTGGCTTCTTTGCCCTCGACCTCACCCGCATGGATGTTTGCCATGATGAAAACGATAGGCTTCCCTGATCGAGCGGCTTCCGCTGGAGTGTTTGTTGCGGGCTTCGATAATATCACCAGCGGCAATGGCCGACCTTCGCCAGAAACGCCGAAGCTTTCTACTTTGACCTGCTCGCTCAGCGACTGGAGCCTGGCTATAAACTCCATTACGTCGGCGTAACGGGATGTCTCTTTGTAGTCCGAGATTTCAGCGCGCGATCTCAAATCGGGCTGGTTGGCGTTTGCATTCATAGGCAGCAATAATAACATCAAGCAGCAAAGCGTAGACAATAGCCTCACTAAATCTCCCTCATTTCCCCAACATCGATTTCAGCGGGAGCGAAATCTACAGCGTCCGCGCTAACTAGATAATATCGCGTGCGCCCGCGCTGTCCAGTCAGCGCAGTCTTTATCGCCTCGCCGTGAAGATGGCCGTACACACAGGCGTCTGCCCCGTATTCATTAATCAGTTCCGTAAACCCGCTCGCGTCATGGCGGTCATTCACAGGCGGGTAATGTAGCGCGACTATCAGTCTGTCGTATTCGGCCTCGCGCCCTTTCAGCGAGCCGAGCGCGGATTGCAAGCGTCCGATTTCGCGCTGGTAAATCTTTTCGTCCTCTCCTTTGAAAAAAGTATCACGCGGACATATCCAGCCCCGAGTCCCAGCCACAGCAATACGATTGACTATGATCGAGCTGGCCTGCAATACCTTGATTGAAGGGTGCAATTCACGCGTCATCTTGCTTACAGAAGTCCACCAGTAATCGTGATTGCCCTTGATCATCACCTTTTGGCCCTTCATCCCGCCTATCCGATCGAGGTCACGTCGAGCATCTTCAAGCCGCATGGCCCAGCTTGTATCTCCGACTAACAAGAGCAGATCGTCTTCGCTCCCGATGCGCTCCCAGTCCTCAAATATCTTGCGGTCGTGGTCGCGCCAGTTCTCGCCGAAGCGGTCCATAGTCTTACCCGTATTGCCTTCAAGGTGAAGATCGCCAATTGCAAAGATTCTCATCAAGGTAATCCTATAACGGCAGCCGTAGATGCGCCTTGCAGCCGATGCGGTCCTCCCTGTTTTCAAGTACGAGAGTGCCGCCGTGCGCCTCTGCAATCTGGCGGCTCAACACCAATCCGATCCCAGAACCGCCGGGCTTGGTTGTAAAGAATGGTACAAAGAGATTCGAAGTGTTCGAGAGCCCAGGCCCTTCGTCTTCGATCCTTAAATCGACCTGACCATCGACTCGGGACCACCCGACTCGGACGCCCCCTCCGGTTTCGAGCGCCGCGTCTACCGCGTTCCTCAAGAGGTTTATCAGCAATTGCTCAAGCTGATCCCCGTCCGCACGAATAGTTATCTCCGGCCCAGTTTGTAATTCTACATCCAGGCGAGTCTCAAGCCTTGCCACTCTCTTGACGAGCGCGCTGATGCTCAAAGGCTCGAACCTTGGCTGCGGCAGTTTAGCCAGCCTGGCGTAAGCTTCCAGGAACCGGTTCAAAGCCGCGGCGCGGGCGGCGATGACGGCGAGACCCCGGCGCGTATCTTCTTTCCAGTCCGCCGGCAGATGCTCACGCGAGACGAGCGTTTCAAGGCTCCCCGCGATCGATTTTATGGGAGCCAGAGAATTATTAAGCTCGTGGCCCAGGACGCGGACCAGCCTCTGCCACGCCTGTCGCTCTTCTTCGCGGAGGGCGCGGCTCAAATCTGTCAGCACGAGCAGTTGGTGTGGAACCCCGTGCTCGCGAAATGTGCTGCGCCTGACGCCCCACCGCGCAGCCCTCCCCGCGAATGACATCTGGAGCGTGCGCGCAGTGTCGCCATCCAAACAGACGGCAAGCCCGAGATCGTCCGCGCTTCGCCCAATAATTCTTTCTGCCGGCTGTGCCAGCAGCCGCTCTCCGGCCCTGTTGACAAGCCTCAGCCTCCGGTCCGCATCGAACGCGAATATTGCTACGTCGATTTCGCCCATCACAGTCCTTAGCAACGCCGTCGCTTCGAGCGCCCCGAGCCTCTGTTCGTGAAGCGTCTGGCCGAGCGTGTTCACTTCCATCATCGCTTCGCCAAGCGCGTCATCGTTCCTGGCGCCGCGCGCGCGTATCGAAAAATCACCCTCGCGCAAAGCGGCAAGCAGGTTTGAAAGGGTTTGAAGGGGGAAGATTACTCGCTCGCGCAAGGCATACGCGAAGCCGAGCCAGCTACCTACTATCAACACGGATAACGTCCATTGGACCTTTGCCGTGTAATCGCCGGCCCAGAGGAAAACCATCGAGGTTATGATGGCGGGAAGCGCGCCCACGAGCGCCATCAATAACACCCTGCGGTCGTGCCTCGGTCTTCTTTTGCGGATCATTGGGCGCATGGGAAAGTCCTGAGTGCTGAGTGCTGAGTCCTGAGTGAAGAAAAAGAGATTTCGCTGATATATTTTTTACTCAGCACTCAGGACTCAGCACTCAGCACTTGCTAGAGGCCGAATCGCTGGAGCCTGCGGTAGAGCGCGCTGCGGCTCAGGCCGAGCTTTTCGGCTGCGCGGCTCACGTTGCCGTCGCACTGGGCCAGTGTTTTCTGGATCAAGAATGATTCTACTTCTTCGAGGCTCATATCTTCCAACCGCCGCGACGCATCACGCCCGGGCTGCAACCCGAGGTCGCGCGCTTGCAGCACCTCGCCTTGCGACATCAGGACTGCGCGCTCGATCGCGTGGTCTAGCTCGCGCACGTTGCCGGGCCAGCCGTGTGAGAGCAACAGCTTTGTAGCCGCCGAATCGAACGCCGAGACGTTTTTGCGGTATCGTTGCGCGTGTTGGCGCAGGAAATGAGCTGCCAGTAATGGTATGTCCTCGCGCCGGTCCCGAAGCGGAGGCAGGGGAATTTCCACAGTGTTCAGACGGAAGAGTAAGTCCTGCCGAAAGCGGTTCGAATTCACCTCTTCCTGTAAGTCGGCATTGGTCGCGGAGATTATCCTGACATTCGCCCTGTGTGTCTTCGAAGAACCAACGCGCTCGAACTCGCCCGTCTCCAGCACGCGCAAAAGCTTGGGTTGATGTTTGTGCGGCAGGTTGGCTATCTCATCGAGAAACAATGTCCCGCCCTCCGCCATCTCAAAGCGGCCAACGCGGTCTGTTTTCGCATCCGTAAAGGCCCCCTTGACGTGCCCGAAAAGCTCGCTTTCAAAGACGCCTTCCGACAACCCGCCCAGATTGACAGTGACCAGGGGTTTCGAGGCGCGATCCGAGACAGCGTGAAGCGTCTGTGCGACTACGCCTTTTCCTGTCCCGTTTTCACCCGTGATAAGCACGTTCGCTTCTGACGGCCCTACTCGGCTGATGATCTCAAGCACAGGCTGCATTGCGGGCGATTCTGCGATCAACCGGGGCAATCGCTCATCGCGAAGGAGCCTGTTTTCGGCCTCAAGCCGCTGGCCTTTTCTGAGCGCGCGGCCGAGTTCTATCTGAGTCGCCAAGATCGTCAAGAGCCGCGCGTTCTCCCAGGGCTTCTGAACGAAATCTCGCGCGCCCCGGCGGATCGCTTCGACGGCAAGCTCGACGCTCCCCCAGGCCGTCATCACCACTACCGGGAGCGAGCCGTCGAGCGTCTGTATGCGCGATAACAGATCAAGCCCTTCCTCTCCCGATGTGGTGTCGCGAGTGTAGTTCAAATCCATCAACAGCACGTCGTAGTCGCGGTCCTCGATTGACTTCAACACGGCGGCCGGTGAGGTCACGGCTTCGGTCTTGTAGCCTTCGCTCTTGAGCAGCAGGCGGAGCGCTTCGACGATGTCCGGCTGGTCGTCGGCAATCAGAATGCGGCGGCTGGATGATTCCTGACCTTTCATACAGATCTACCTTGAATCTTAGTTTATACAACCATTCATCTCGTGATGAAGACTTGACGGAAGGTGTCGATGGCGAGTTACAAAGGTTTGACAGCGCAGAGCGGCGAGGCCACTAGAAAAGCGAGCAGGCGGTTGCACACCGCCAGCTCGCTCGACTGAATCGCAGTTTACCGGGACTTGCGAAGCATTCAGGTAAGCAGCCATCAGACCATCTCAAAGCCGCTCTCTTTTAATTCCTTCTCCGCCTTCGGCTCGTGCTCGTCGTCGACTACGCGCCCGTCGAACAGGTGTATCTGACGGTCCGCGTGCTTTGCGTAGCGCGGGTCGTGCGTCACCATGCAGATGGTCGCGCCGGCCTGGTGAAGCTCGCGCAAAAGCTCCATAACTGCCTCGCCGTTTGTGGAGTCGAGGTTTCCGGTCGGCTCGTCGGCAAGCAGTATCAGCGGCTCGCCCGCCACTGCGCGCGCCACGGCGACACGTTGCTGCTGGCCGCCTGACAACTGGCTCGGCAGGTGTTTCGCCCTGTGCGCCATGCCGACCCTTTCCAGCGCGTCGTTCGCCCGCTTCTTCCGCTCCGCCGATTTCATCCCGCGATAGGTTAGCGGCAGCTCTACGTTTTCGATAACCGTCAGGTCGCCGATCAGGTTGAAGCTCTGAAAGATGAACCCTACCTGGCGGTTGCGAATCCGCGCCCTCTCGGAGAGAGGAAGATCGGAAACTTTCTTCCCGTCGAGCAAGTACCGCCCATCCGAAGGCGAATCGAGGAGCCCAAGGATCGATAGCAGCGTCGATTTGCCGCATCCCGACGGGCCCGCGATCGAGATGTACTCGCCTTTCTTGATGTCAAGGTGTATGCCTGAAAGGGCGTGGGTCTCGACTTCGTCAGTGTAGAACACCTTCTTCACGTCATCGAGATGAATAAGGGGTTGATCGGATGCGCTCATCTACCGTTTCCTCCTCTTTCAATTCAGAGCTTCAGTTCAGATTGATAGTATTCGCATTATCCCATTGCGACGTGTCAGAGAGTACAACCTGTTCGCCTTCCTTGAGCCCGTCGACGAGCTCTATCGTGTTGACCGAGCTGCGGCCGAGCTTGACCGTCACTCGGACGGCCTGTTTGCCGCCGTCAACGAGCTTGAACAGGGTGATGGAGCCATGATCCTGAGCGTGCACTGGACGGCCAACATACAATATATCGTCGAGCCTTTCAAGTTCTATCGTGCCGTCAACGCTCAAATCCGGGCGTGCGCCTCTCGGCAGCTCGCCCGTTAACGTCACGTCTACCTTAACGGTCGCGTTTTCTGACGCAGGGTCTATGCGCGAGACGACTCCCGGTATGATGCCGTTTCTGGTGTCTACGGTCACGCGCTGACCGATGCCAACGTCCCTGACCTGCGTTTCAGCAACCCTGATCTCGGCCTTCAACCGCTTGGGGTCCGAAACCCTTGCGAGATTTGTTCCCGGCGTGACGCTCTGACCTACCTCGACGGGCATCTGTTGCAGCACCCCGTCGATGCTTGCGCGAACGAGCAGGTCGGCGACCTGGCTGTGGCGCAGTTGGGCGAGCGCGCGCATCTGCGATACCCTCTCCTGTTGGACGGCCAGCTGCGCCTTGACCTCTTCACTGGTGATGCTCAACCGCTTCTCCTCGATTGAGTTTCGCGTGGCCATCTCTTCGGCGCGCACTTTCGAGACTTTAAGGTTTAGTTGGGAAATAAGGCCCTGCTTTGCGAGCTCTTCGTTGACTTCGGCCTGGAGCTTGGCCTGGCTGAAGTCTGCCTGCACAGTTGCGGCAGTCGCTTTTTGATCGAGGAATCGCCTCTCAAGCTGGACGCGGAGGCTAATGTACTCGGCTTCGGCGGCCTTCAACTGAGAGGTAGCCTCGATGGCCGCCTGCTCGGCTTCGGGGTTTGTCAACTCGATCAGCACGGTATCCGCTCTAACTTCCGCGCCCGGCTTGACCAGTATTCGCTCGACGCGCCCTTGTGTCGTCGCCGGTATCCATCGAATCTCCTCCGGGACAAGGCTTCCGAGGCCGCGCACCTGCCGGAGCATCGGGCCTCGCTTAACAGTATCGATCCATACAGTGGACCTCTCAACAGTCGGCGCGGCGGGCTTGAGCCGCGATACGCCAACCGTTATAGCCCCTATAGCGATAATCGCCGCCAGCGAATAGATGATTCGCTTTACCTGGCGCTTTCGCCCAGCCGATTTGCGTGGTATATCCATCAAAGCCTCCGAGTACTATTAAGAAACTGACGTGCCAATATCCGGAAATCCATTAAAGCCTTTGATATTAATCTTTACTGTCGGTCCATATGAGGCTTAGTTTCCCCATCTTAACCAGTTGTGGGAATGCGCTGTCCGTTATCGAACAAAGCCCACCATTGCGTCCAAAACCGTGTCGGGCTCAGTCGTTTACTACCCACCCGTCTCTGAGCTGGATTACACGGTTGCCATAAGATGCGTTCACCTCTGAGTGCGTGACCTGCACGATGGTCGTCCCGGCATCATTGAGCCGCTTGAACATCTCCATTATCTCGCGGCCCTGGTCAGAGTGTAAATTCCCCGTAGGCTCGTCGGCAAGTATCAATCGCGGGTTTGCGATGACCGCCCGCGCCACGCCTATCAGTTGCTGCTGCCCGCCTGAAAGCTGTGTTGGGTAGAGACTGCGCTTGCCGACTATCTGGAAGCGGTCCAGTACGTCGCAGACGATGCTCTCGCGCTCGGCTTTCTTGATGTCTCTGTAGGAGAGCGGAATCTCCAGGTTTTCGTAAACCGTCATGTGGTCGAGCAAGTGGTAGTTCTGAAAAACAAAACCGATGTTCTTGTTGCGCAAGTCGGCGCGCTCTTTCTTGCCGAGCTTATGCACGGGCTGGTCCAGGAAGTAATACTCGCCGGTCCATGTCGAGTCATGCATGCCGAGTATGTGCAGCAGAGTCGATTTGCCCGCGCCGGACGGACCCATAATGGATATGAACTCGCCATCTTTTATGTCGAACGTGATTCGGCGCAGCACAAAGTTTTTAACGACTCCGGTCTCAAAACATTTCTCTACGTTGCGAAGGCTGATCATCAAATTCTCTCCTGGGTTGTTTCGTTACTCCACCGCAAGCAAACCCAATCGCTGTGCCATGGTACGCCAAAAGAGTAAATCAAACAATGGCTAGGCTTAGATTCTAGCGGAGAATCTTGAGAGTAGAATTGATTCCCGTTTGTGGGATTATTCTGGCCGATAGCGGACAGGATCACACAGGAACGCTTTCTCCGGGTTCCTGCTCGAATAAACGAAAGGCCCAATCTCTTTTTTTAGCCGGTCTCGCCGAATGCTTCGAGGTATTTGACGCCAGCGCCTGTATTGAATAATACGACTCTTTCATCCTGGCTCACCTCTCCACGGTCCAACAATTTCCGCAGCGCAGGCAAGCAGGCCGCGCCCTCTGGCGCTGCGAATATGCCTTCCGCCGAGCCTATCTCCTTGACGGCGCTTAGAAGCTCCGCGTCAGTCACTGCCACGGCTGTTCCGCCGCTCTTTCGCAAGATGTCTAGCATGATGAAGTCGCCGACGGCGCGCGGGACTCGAAGCCCTGACGCGACCGTGTGAGCGTCAACAATCTCAGCGCCCGCGTCGGACCCTGCCTCAAAGGCTTGAACAATTGGGGCGCACCCCTCAGCCTGTACAGTGACCATGCGTGGGCGTCTACCGTCAATCCACCCCATCCGCTCCATCTCGTCGAATGCTTTCCACATCCCTATCAATCCCGTCCCGCCGCCCGTCGGGTAGATGACTACATCTGGAAGCTCCCAGTTGAGCTGCTCGGCCAACTCGTATCCCATCGTCTTTTTACCCTCGACACGATACGGCTCCTTCAGAGTCGATACGTCGAACCATCCTTCTGACTCCTTACGCTCGGCCACTATCCGGCCGCAATCGGTTATCAGCCCGTCGATGAGTGTGACATTCGCTCCAGTTTGTAGGCATTCTATTACGTTCGCTTTGGGTGTGTCGGTCGGCATGAAGATGAAGGCGTCAAGCCCGGCCTTCGCTGCGTATGCGGCGAGCGCGCCCGCCGCGTTGCCCGCCGAGGGGACGGCGAGCCTTTGCGCGCCCAATTCTTTCGCCATCGAAACGGCTACGGCCATGCCGCGCGCCTTAAAAGACCCCGTAGGGTTTAGCGATTCGTCTTTTATGAAAAGGTTCGACATCCCAAGCTGGCCGCCCAGCCGCGCGGCTCGCGCGAGCGGCGTCATTCCCTCGCCGAGCGTGATTCTGTTAGCTTCATTATCGATGGGCAGCACCTCTCTGTATCGCCACAGCGAAGGCTCGCGGACTGAAAGCATCTCTCGTGTTAAAGTCATCTGCGCGGCTTCCAGATCATAAGCCACCATCAATGGCTTGCCGCATTCACACAAGTTATAAAGCCGCTTCGGCTCTTTCCGCTTATGGCAGGCCGAGCAGTAGAGATGTGTTACGTTCATGCAAAGCTCCTTATTTACATTGAAAGCCGTCGAGTATATCTGCGCGGCGAACGCGAGGCAACTTGTAGAAGCCTGTGACGGGTGATACAGTTTTTTGTTTATAAGAACAAAAGGAGAATCAACTATGGCAAACCGTAAAGCAGTGATCGAGACGAACAAGGGACAAATAACAATCGAGCTTTATGAAGATAAAGCGCCAATCACCGCGGGCAACTTCATAGACCTGATCGAGCGCGGTTTTTACAACGGGCTGTCGTTTCATCGTTACGAGCCGAACTTTGTGATTCAAGGCGGCGACCCGAAGGGGAACGGCACGGGCGGATTCATCGATACTCAAACGGGACGCGAGCGAAGGATCAAGCTTGAAGTATCGCCTGAGCTAAAGCATGGCGACCCAGGCGCGGTTGCAATGGCGCGCTCCAGCGCGCCGGACTCCGCCTCTTGCCAGTTCTATATAACTCTCGGCCCGGCGGCTTTCCTCGACATGAACTACGCGGTCTTTGGCCGTGTCACGGACGGGATGGATGTGGTCAAGCAGCTTCGCGCGGGAGACCGCATGACGAGCGTCACTCTGTCCGAGTAGAGGCGCGATTTCGTTTCACAGAGCCAGGACGACGCGCCCTGTGATCTGGGCGCGTCGCATCTGGTCGAAC
The DNA here is from genome assembly GCA_036277095.1 of Blastocatellia bacterium. Taxonomy (GTDB): domain Bacteria; phylum Acidobacteriota; class Blastocatellia; order UBA7656; family UBA7656; genus DASUNP01. The sequence goes on along the minus strand of DASUNP010000028.1, from coordinate 125,359 downwards.
ACCTCATTTATTCGTTCGAGCGGCGCTTTCTCAACCTGACAACGAACCTTGCCTTCGGCGGCAAGCTCCAACAATTCGCGCAAATCCTCGCGCGTCCCCGTGGCTGACGAAGTGATCTTAAGCTCGCGCATCATTATCGCGGGGAATGTCAGGTCCTCTGCGGGCATCCCCACCACCACGAGCGTTCCTGAAGACCTGACGGCATAGAACGCCTGATCGTATGCGGCCTTCGCGGCTGAAGTGACGACGGCGACGTGAGCGCCGCCCATCGCCCGTAACTCTTTGACGACATCAACGGTTGATCCGTTCAGCGTACGGTCCGCCCCAAACGCGCGCGCAAACTCAAGCTTGTCCTCGGCGATGTCTACGGCGATGACTTCTGCCCCGAACGTCTTCGCGACCTGGACGGCCAGGTGGCCCAGGCCGCCGATGCCAAAGATGGCGACTCGCTGGCCCGGCTGGATTCCCGCATTCTTGATCGCGCGGTAAACCGTGACGCCCGCGCAAAAGAGCGGAGCCGCCTCGTATGAATCGAGCGCCGCCGGCACTTTCGTGACATGGCTTGCCTTGGCCTTGATGTACTCTGCGTAACCGCCGTCGACCGAAGCGCCGGTGATCTGCTGCCTCTGGCAAAGGTTCTCGCGCCCTTCTTTGCATAGATCGCACTCGCCGCAACTCCAGTGCAGCCACGCAACGCCGACGCGGTCGCCCAGTTCAACGCCTTCGACTGAATCACCTTTCTCGACCACGCGGCCAACGACTTCGTGTCCGGGGATCACTGGCGTTTTAATCATCTTTCTCAACTGTGTCCAATCGCCTTCAGCGATGTGAAGGTCCGAATGGCAGACGCCGCACGCTTCGACTTTTATTAGCACCTCATCGGGAGCTATCGCGGGCTTTTCGACATCTTCCAGGCTGAGCGGTAGTTTGAACTCACGAACGATGGCTGCTTTCATCTATGATCTCCCGTGTCATCCTTTTACCCTTTGATCGAAAGGTTGTCAAATACGCGAACCCACTCTCTATTCATTGTTTATTATCGGTCGTGTAGAATGAATAACGATGCTGGTTTTAGGAATAGAAAGCTCTTGTGACGAGACCGCTGCGGCTGTGATTGAAGAGGGGCGAGTAATAAGGTCTAACGTCATCGCTTCGCAGATCAAGACCCATGCGCCATTCGGCGGCGTCGTTCCCGAGCTTGCTTCGCGCGAACACCTCGAAGCAATCGTGCCTGTAGTCAATTCTGCTCTCTCAGAAGCCGGTGTCACTATCGGAGAAGTAGATGGGATTGCCGTGACTAAGGGGCCGGGGCTTGTCGGATCGCTGCTTGTGGGGTTGAGCTTTGCGAAGTCGCTCGCTTTCTCGCGCAGCAAACCGCTGGTCGGTGTGAACCATATCGAGGGCCACGTCTACTCAGTGGTATTTGAGAATCCGCCGGTCGAGTACCCCGCGCTTGCGCTAATCGTTTCGGGCGGACATACGACGCTCTTTTTCATGCCCGAAGAAGGCAAGTACGCGACGCTCGGTCGCACGCGTGACGATGCGGCGGGCGAAGCTTATGATAAGGTCGCAAAGCTGCTCGGCCTGGGTTATCCCGGCGGGCCGGTGATTGACCGCATGGCGAAGAAGGGTGATCCTTCAGCCGCAGAGCTTGTCTTCACGATCCCTCGAATGGATTCGCCCAATCTGGACTTTAGCTTCAGCGGGTTGAAGACGGCAGTCCTCCGATTCGTGAGGGAGAACAAGATCGAGCCTGTCGAAAACGGTGAAGAGCCGCCGCAGGTGATCTTTGATCTCGCGGCCAGCTTTCAGAAAAAAGTTATCAGGTCATTGCTGGCTCGTTTGAAAAAAGCGATAGAGCGTCACCGTCCGCGTACGATCATCCTTGCCGGAGGCGTTGCGGCAAACAGCGCGCTGCGTGAAGAACTGAGAGCCCGCGATTTCGGCGCTCCCGTTTATTACCCGAGCCCGAAGCTCACGACCGACAACGCGGCGATGATCGCGGCGGCGGGTTACCCGAGTCTCTTGCGCGGCGAGCACCACGGGTTTGAGTTCTCTGCCGAATCTTCGCTGAAGCTAGAAAACATGGTGCTTGAAGGTTACGAGGTTCCCACAAAAGCGCGTTATAAATTGTGATTTGCTGTCGATGTCGGAAACGGAGTACATGCAAAGAGCGATTGACCTGGCCCGTCTAGGCGAAGGGCTCGTCAGCCCTAACCCAATGGTCGGCTCGGTGCTTGTAAAAGAGGGCCGCATCATAGGCGAAGGCTATCACAGGTATGATTGGCTGAAACACGCAGAGTCGTTCGCGCTTGAGATGGCTGGAGACGATGCGCGCGGCTCGTCGCTGTTTTGCAGCCTGGAGCCTTGTTGCCATCACGGCAGAACTCCGCCCTGCACCGATGCGCTGATTTCAGCGGGGATAGCCCGAGCAGTGATCGCGACTCGCGACCCGGACCCGAGAGTAAAGGGGCATGGAATCGAATTGCTCCGCGCCGCAGGGATAGAAGTCGAAGTCGGGCTGCTCGCCGACGAAGCAGTGAGGCTGAATGAAGCCTATAACAAGTATGTCACAGACCACGCGCCATTCGTTCATGTCCTGGTTGGGCCGGAGCAAACGGACGGCCTTGCGAATTGGAAACCGTCTGAGAGCTTGCTCCGCACGGCGAGCATGTATGACGCGATTGTTTTGGGTGACGAACGGTTTAACGATCTGTTTCTTGACGCTTGCTTGAGCCGCGAACGTCACAGGCCCTTCATCATAATCGGAGAGGCCAATGGTGCGAACGCTATTACGTTGAATGTTCACGGGCCGCGAGAACTCTTTCACCAGTTAGCCGAGCTACAGGCTACGAGCGTACTTTTTTTGCCCGGTTCCTTCGACGGCATAGACCCGAAAATGGTCGATAAGTCGACATCGGTTCAATCATCGGACGCAGGAGAGTTTTTTGAAATCACGCGACTCGCAAGTGAGAGTAAGAGTTGATTAAGGCCAAGAAAAGCCTCGGACAGAATTTTCTAATCGACAAGAACGTCTCCCGCCGTATCGTAGAATCTGTCTCTCCACAAAAAGGCGACCTTATTATCGAGATCGGTCCCGGCACAGGAGCCCTTACTCACCTGCTGACAGAATTCGCAGGCCGCGTGATTGCGTTTGAGATCGACACGCGGCTGGTCGAAGGGTTGCGCCTATCGTTATCTGCGAGCAACCTGGAGGTCATCGAGGCCGACGCGCTGGACCTGGATTGGAAGCAGTTTCTGACCGGGCGGCGGCAATCGGGCGCAGAGCGGCTGCGCGTCCGCGTTGTTGCGAATCTGCCTTATTACATCTCTACGGCGATCCTGCAAAAGCTGATCGAGCAGCACGATCTGATCTTCGACATGACGCTGATGCTACAGACGGAAGTAGTCGAGCGAATCGCGGCTGCCCCCGGCGGTCGCGATTACGGCTACCTGTCTGTGCTGGTGCAATACTACTCTGAGGCTGGAAAGCTTTTCGACGTTCCGCCTTCCGCCTTCCGGCCTGCGCCTAAAGTTAATTCGGCTGTCGTCAGGCTCGTCATGCGCGAGCGACCGCCGGTCGAGGTTTCAAGCGAAGATGATTTCTTTGCGCTCGTGCGCGCAGCCTTCGCACAGCGGAGGAAAACGATCTTGAACAATTTGAAAGCCGCTCATGCGAGACTTGCTTTCAACATTCCAATCGAGCAGGCGCTAGAGCAAGCAAAGATAGATTCGCGCACACGAGCAGAGGCGCTCTCGCTTGCTGATTTCGCGGCGCTGCACCGCGCGATGACTCGGAAGTGAAAAGCTTGTGTTTGATACCTGGACGACTTGCTATAATCAAAAGCGCATTCTATTGCAGCCGAGAGTTAAGACATGACTGATGCAAAACTGGAGATCATCCCGCTAGGTGGGGTAGGGCTTTTCGGAATGAACATGATGGCCATGCGTTGCGGCGAACAGGCCATCATCATCGACGCGGGGATGGGGTTTCCCGAAGAAGATGCGCCGGGCGTCGACATCGTCATCCCGGATTTTTCTTTCATCGACGATTATCGCGACGAGATCCAAGCCATCGTGCTGACTCACGCGCACGAAGACCATATCGGGGCGGTCCCTTTTCTTCTTAAAGAGATAAACGTCCCGGTGTACGGAACTCATTTCACCCTGGCGCTGCTCGAAAACAAGCTGCAAGAGCATGGGTTGTCGGACTTCGTGATGCTCCACGCGGTTGAGCCGCGCGACAAGGCCGAGATAGGTGATTTCGAGGTCGAATGGATTCATGTATCGCATAGCCTCACGTCATGCGCGGCGGTCGCCATAACGACCCCCGTCGGCGTGGTGATTCATTCGGGCGATTTCAAAGTCGATGAGACTCCAGTCGTCGGCCCGCCAATAGATTTGAAGCGTCTTACCGATTACGGCGACAAAGGCGTGCTCGCTTTGCTTGCAGATTCTACGAACGCGGACCGCCCGGGCCGTACGCTCTCTGAAAGAGCGGTCATCCCGGCTTTCGAGGACATATTCGACCAGGCGACGGAGCGGATCATCATCAGCTGCTTCTCATCGTCTATTCACAGGATACAGATCGTGCTGGACCTTGCGCGCGATTACGGGCGGAACGTCTCCTTGCTCGGGCGCAGCATGGTGCGCAACGTTGAAACGGCGGACAGCCTTCGGCAGCTCGACGTGCCGGATGACATATTCGTTACGCCGGCTCAAGCGCGCCAGATGGACGACGATAACTTGATTCTCCTCGTAGCTGGTTGCCAGGGCGACCCAATGTCTGCGATGACCAAGCTGGCGACCGATCAGTACAAGAATCTTTCCGTAGGCGAAGGCGACGTGGTCGTGTTGTCGGCGCGAAACATTCCGGGCAATGAGAGGGCTATATCCAGGCTCATTTCACATTGCTACAAACGCGGCGCACGTGTGATCGATAGCTCGATTGCGCGAATACACTGTTCGGGACACGGCAGCCAGGAGGATTTGCAGATTTTGATCGAAGCAACGCGGCCAAAATTCCTCGTCCCGATACACGGAGAGTTTCGACAACTGTATCGGCACAGGGAATGGGCTTCGACGCTCGGAATAGTCGAGCCTCGGAATATCGTCGTGATTGAAAATGGAGACGTGCTTGAGATCGACGAGTCGCGCGCCGAGATCACGGCGAAGGAGTTCGTCGGCAGGACCTATATCGACGGAACGCTTGGCGCGGTCGAAGACCTGGTTGTGCGCGACCGCAAACACCTTTCATATGATGGGATCGTCGTCCCTATAGCTACTATCAACCCGACCTCGGGCGAGCTCGAATCCGAGCCTGAGATTGTGACTCGCGGGTTCATACACGAAGAAGACTCTGAAGAAATGCTGACCGATCTTAAAAGGATTGTTGAAGAGACCGTGCATAATGCCAGCCATGAAGAGCGGATAGATCACGCGGTGATAAAAGAGAAGATACGGCTGGGGTTGAAGCGGTTCATACAGAAGAGGACCGGCCGCCGCCCGATGATAATCCCTGTCGTCATCGAAGTCTGATCTAAAACCTCAGTGCCACAAACTTTCAGCACGGTCTAACTCATCCTGTTTTTTCCAGTAGCGGTGAAACAACGAGAATCGATTGAAGGAATTCGCCCTCTTATCTACTTCAGCGAGCCAATCCGGGATCGATCCGCGATGCTCTTCCCAACAACTTTGAAACTCACCGGCGTCGTCTGAAGTCAGTGATAAACATTTCATCTCCAGGGCAAGCCTCGCGTCGTCGAAAGCGGCCTTTCGTTTTTCATAATCGCCAAGCACTACCCTGTGCAACCGCTCGTGTCGCCAGAAAAGGCTCTCGCCGTCATAGCCCGCGCCCGGTTCCGCGCCGGTTGAAATCAGCCCGCCGCCCAGGCGAACAGGTTTGAAGACGCTGAGACATGGTGAGCTTGTTCCGGTCAGCCAGTGCATCGAACCCGCTCGCTGTAAACGGCTGACCATTGATCCGGTCGTCTGTCCTGCCTGCCTGGTTGGCCACCAGGACGAATGGGCGCACGGCATTCGCATCCGCCACCCCGCCTGCGGCGTGTGACCGTCATGGTCACGAAGAGCGCCGAAAAAATCTTCGCGACTCAACTTGCGCTTTGCCCCTCGCAACCGATTCGACGTGCATGTGCTCCGCTCGGCCCCGCCCGCGAGCGCCTGATAAAATCGATCGCCAAAGCTGCGAGCGAAACTGAAATCATTCGCAGATTTGCACCAGCCTCTCGACCGGGCGAAAGGGTAAGCGTCATCCGAAATCAGGTCGAACTCTTTATCTATGGAAAGCGCGTTTGATATCGTGTGAACTCCATTCACGCGGAGAGCGGCCCAGAAAGGGCCTGCCGTTTCGAGCACCCAGGCCTGTGTGTGATCCGCAACTATGAATGAGTTGTGATACCGAAACCGTTTGTGACGATACCCGCACCATCCCCCCTGGCCATGCTTTTCGATAAGGCTCGTGATCTCTGCTACAGCCTCGCGAGCAGTTGTCGCACGCTCCAACGCCAGGCGCAACAGGTCCATGCCCGTAAGCCCCGACTGTTCGACCGGGATGCGCGTGAAGACGGCTTCATTACCTATTGCGACGCCATGTTCGTTCGCGCCCATCTCCGCGCCCCACATCCAGAAAGGGCGGCTCAAGACGACCTCGAAGCTGTGTGAAACCTGAGGAACCTTGATGTGTGTGCATTCTAGCGTCGCGGAGCGGTTCGACTTTGCGGGCAGGTGCTCGACGATCTGCGCCTCACCAGGCTCGCGGTCGCTGTTCTTTCCGAACCACACCGCGCCGTCTACAGTGACAGGCGGAGTTGCGACTATGGTGTCACACATAATGCCTAGAGGGGCGGACCCGAATTGGATTAATGACCCGCGTCTTAGAAAAGCCCGACTCCCGTCGAGCTGATGGCGTAGATCACTACGCCGATTATCACAGCTATAAAGGCCATCAGCGCGGCAAGCAGAACAAGTACCCAGACCCAATCTCCGAGCGTCGATTTCCCTTCGCCTTGAGCGTGCTTGTTCAACAGCTTCATGTTCTTGTCGTTCGCCTTCCAGGCGAAGTCAAAGATGTCGCCGACGAACGGGATGCTCCCGATCGCGTAGTCTGCGCCGATGTTGAAGACCATCCTCGTGATCACGGATTTCGGCAGCCCGTACCGGATAGAAACCAGAACGATGTAGGCGGACATCAGCGACGCGATAGTGTCTCCGGCCACAGGGAATAGAAAGCTTATGATTGGGTCGAGCCCAAAGCGTAAGTTAGTGCCGGGCACTCTTATTAGATCGTCAAGATAGTAGCTCAGCCTGTCGAGATGCTTATCGACAGGAGCGTTACCAGTGCGCTCCAGCGGCACCCTGCTAGCGATCGAGCGCGGCTGCGCTTCTGTGTTCCTGCCACGGTAACCGATCTCACGCGTGTCGTTCGCTATTCGCCCCTTCATAAGCCTCCCTTCTAAGCCCTGACCCTTGCTTCAATCCAATCGGATGATCTCGGCCTCAACATGGTTTTCCGCGAGTGATAAAAGTCCGACGGTGCGCGGCAGAGAAAACCGCCTTGGCCCGGCGCTGCCCGGGTTGAACAACATAGTGCGCCCGAGTCTGTCGACGTAAGGCCGGTGAGAATGGCCGAATACGACTATGTCGGGCTGCACGCGTTCAATCATGTTTCTGTCCGCGGTCTGCAACTGGTGAAGCTCACCGAAGATGTGCCTTATCAAAACGGTATGACCCGCCAGCTTCTGTATCGACTCGGTCGGGAACTGGTTGAACCAGTCGTTGTTGCCTTCGACGGCGATGACCGGCGCTATCTGTTCGAGCCGGCTTATCACTTCCAGCTTCCCGATGTCGCCTGCGTGTATGATCGCATCGACGCCATCAAACAGCGTGACTATGGTGTGGTCAAACATCCCGTGTGTGTCTGAAATGACCCCTATGCGCACAATTGAATTCTATCAGCGCTGAAGGAAGGAAACCAACAGGTGGGACCGTTGAGGGGAGAAAAAAATGGGGCGAGTCACTTTGATAGAACCTTGATCGAAGGTAAGGGGAAGGGAATCCGGTTCGGACAAGCGCCCGACAAACGCTCCCTGTTTTCCTTCCAGATGCTACTGTATACTCGCCCACAGAGACAGAACGTCATTGCGATCTGTCAAGTAGTCTAGCGACAGACTAATCAATATCAAAAAGCGCAAACAGCGTAGAAATGATTATGGATTGAAAGGAAGGCTGTTAATCGCCAAGATAACCTTGAGCCTCACCCAACCACGCCCACGCCTGTACGTTGAAAGCCGAGTCGTCGCGTCCCTCTAAAGAAAATTTAATGGGGCTAGAGAAACACGGATGAAACAGCAATTATGCTGCCAAACACGGCATTCATCGCATTGCTTCACTACAATCAGCATAAATAGCATTTAATCGGCCCAGGCCGGCGGCGACAAATATCCGCCTGTAACCATAATTCCCTCTTTATGTCGCCGCATCCATAACAGTGCTGAGTGAAGAATCAGAGGCAGTGTTCTTATGTTTTTTACTCAGGACTCAGCACTCAGGACTTCTGATTAAGGGCGTGCGGATTCGAGGAATGCTTTTAGCTTGCGAGACCGTGAGGGGTGTCTGAGCTTTCGCAGGGCCTTGGCTTCGATCTGTCGGATGCGCTCTCTAGTGACGGCGAAGTGCTGCCCCACCTCTTCGAGCGTGTGCTCGCTGCCGTTTGGCCCGAGCCCGAACCTCATCTTAATGACCTTCTCTTCGCGCGGCGTGAGCGATTTCAAAACCTCTTCGGTAATCTCCCTCAGGTTCGACGTTATGACGGCGTCGGCGGGGTTGGTGATCGTCTTATCCTCGATGAAATCGCCCAGGTGCGAATCCTCTTCTTCGCCTATCGGAGTCTCAAGCGAGATCGGCTCCTGGGCGATCTTAAGCACCTTTCGAACTTTGGACACAGGGATGTCCATCTTTTTGGCAATCTCCTCCGAACTCGGCTCGCGCCCCAGTTCCTGCACGAGCGCGCGCGAAGTGCGTATAAGCTTGTTGATCGTCTCGATCATGTGAACGGGGATGCGGATGGTCCTCGCCTGGTCGGCGATTGCGCGCGTGATCGCCTGCCGTATCCACCATGTGGCATAGGTCGAGAATTTATACCCGCGCCTCCATTCGAATTTATCGACCGCTTTCATCAACCCGATGTTGCCTTCCTGAATAAGATCGAGGAACTGCAAACCGCGATTCGTATACTTCTTAGCGATCGAAACGACTAAACGCAAATTCGCTTCTATTAGCTCGCTCTTGGCGAAATCGGCTTCGTCCTCGCCGCTGTTGATAGATGCGAGCGAGCGTTCAACCTCAAGGGCCGAGACGTGCCAGCACTCTTCCAGATCAGTGAGCCTGCGCTCCGCCTCCCTCAGGTTGCGCCGCAACTCTCTCTCATCCTCATTCCACTTCTTGCGCTCAAGCGAGCGCCGCGCCTTATCGACTGCAAGCTTGGCTTCGCGCGCCTCATGTACGCAGTCGCGAATGATCGTCGTGAGCCGGTCGTGCTGGTGCAGCGCCAGGTCGAGCGCGCGCGCCTGCCGGCTCAGCTCTACGCGAGCGATGGCGAGCTTTCGGCGCAATCGCGGCAGCCTCGGCGATTTCTTTGGCTCCTCCCTCAACCTGTCGTAAAGCTTGAGCGTTCTCAGGTAGCTCTTTCGCAACTCCGTCAGCGCGTCGAGCGTCGACTGAAAATACTCCTCGATCCGTTCCTCTGTTATGCCGTCCTGCTCCGTGAAGCTTACCACTTCGCGGATGTGCAGCTCCCCTCTGCGCAAACGCTCGCCGATCTGAATCAATTCTTCTATGCAGACCGGAGCCCGCGAGATCGCTTTTAACGCGCGCCGCCGCCCCCGTTCGATTCGCCTCGCAATCGAGACTTCGCCGTCTCTTGTGAGCAACGGCACTATAGCCATCTCCCGCAGGTAGAGCCGCACTGGGTCGTTTGTCTTATCCAGCGAGCCTGGCGTGAGATCAAGGTCCAGCTCTTCGTCGAGCGCGTCTTCGACCTTTGCGTCCGCTGCGTCGACGACCGCCGCAGCCGTCTCGATAAACTTCTCGTCCGTGTCTGAAATCGATATGCCTTCGGCCCCGATGGCGTCGAAGATTGCTTCGATCTCTTCCGCCGAGTTCATGTCGGGGGGCAGCAGCCGGTTGATGTCATCGTAGGTGAGATACTCCTTCTCTTTTCCGACTTCGAGAAGTTTCTCTACTTCGTCGTGATACTTTTCGTTGATCTCAGACAATGCCGGCTCTCCTCTGGGGGACCTAATTCAGTTGAGGCTTGTCGTGCCACTGTGAATTCGTACCCCCATTATCAAAATCTGTCAAGATGCTTGTCGACTTAACCGCGCTCTTTCATGCAAGATAGAGCATTGTAAGAAAGTCTTAACTTTTTTTTCGCATAAGAGACGCCTGCTTGGTCAAGCGGTCGATAAAGCAATTTTTCGCTTTTGCACTTCAGTCTTTTCGTGATACAGCCTCAGCACTCGCTCGGTGTCCTGCTCGCGCTCGGCCTGCCCAAGCTCGATCTGTATCTGGTCGAGCCGCCTCTCCAGCTTTCTTCGCCTGAGCGACGAGAGCGCTTCCGTAGCTTTCTTGAACAGCGTGTCGAAGTCGTTTTCGATGGCCCAGGCCAGGTCGCTTATCAACAGCGCGGAGATTAACTCTCTCTCTTGTTCATCTTCAAAGCGCTCGCTGAGCGTTGAGAAATCTATCTCCGCCTCCTCATCGTGCAAAGTTACGATGGCCGAGAATATCGAAGCTGTAGCAAGGTCGCCGTAATCCTCTTCTTTCAGATTCGAGGCAATGGCCCTGCGAACGTCCACGCTTGCCAGCATCAGCTCAAGCAACTGTGTCTCGGCAACAGTAATCTCCTGGGCCGCGCGAACGCGCTTGGGGTCGAGCGACTGTTGGCGGTTAGTCGCAACTCGCCTCAGCTCATCTCTGATTACGCGGCTGTCCACTCTAAGGCGGTTCGCGATCTGCTCCGCGTAATCGGCGCGCGCGACCTTGTCGCGCATGCGTGCGAGGTGAGGCAGGATAGAGTTAATCGCTTCGACCTTCCCGGACGGGCGTGATATGTCGCTGTCGGCAGTAACAGTGTCGATTATGTATTCGATATAAGGCTGAGTCGTCTTGAGCAACTTTAAAAAGCTCTCTCCGCCGTGAGCGCGGACATATTCGTCGGGGTCTTCATCCGTGGGCATGTGAAGGATGTTTACTTTGAACCCTTCCGCTAACAGCATCTCGATCGATCTCATAGTCGCAGCCTGGCCCGCAGAGTCCGGGTCGAAGTTCACGACTATCTGTGGCTGGTCCATGTAACGCCGCAGCAGGCGTACCTGGCTATCGGTCAGCGCGGTCCCAAGGCTCGCGACTACGTTATGGACACCTTCTTGAAACGGTATGATGCAATCCAGATAGCCTTCGACCAGAATGGCAAACCCGAGATTGCGAATCTGATTCTTGGCATGCGCAAGCCCGTAGAGGTTACGCCCCTTCGTGTATATGGCCGTTTCGGGGGAATTCAAATATTTGGGCTCGCCTTCGCCCATCACGCGCCCGCCGAAGGCTATGACTCTATTTTGCGAATCGGTGATTGGAAAGATCACACGCCCGCGAAAGCGGTCGTAAAAGCCGCCTTGCTCTTTCACGACTGCCAGCCCGCTGCTGTCTATCTCGTCTGTGGTCGCGCCCATCTCTCTCAAGTGATTGACGAGGCCGTCCCAACGGTCTGGCGCGTAGCCTACGCGAAAGAGTTTTTGTGTCTCATCGTTGATGCCGCGAGAAGCTACGTACTCGCGGGCGCGCTCGCCTTCCTGACCCAGGTTGAGCTGAGACTCAAAGAATGAAGCGGCCCACTCGTTCAGCTTTAAGACAACTTCGCGGTCATGTGCGAGCTTCTTGAAATCTTCAGTCTCTTCGACCACAGGGATCGGGATGCCGCTCTTCTCGGCTATGATGCGCACGGATTCTGGAAAAGAGCAGCCTTCGATTCGCATGATGAAATCGAAAACGCTGCCGCCCGCGCCGCAGCCGAAGCATTTGTAGATGCCCTTGGTTTGATGGACGTTGAATGAAGGTGTCTTTTCTGAATGGAAGGGGCAGCAGGCCATGTGGTTCGCCCCACGTTTCTTCAGCGTGACATAGTCGGATACTATACGAACGATGTCCGCTTGATTCTTAACGTCGTCAGCAAACCCGCGAGGGAAACGCATTACCCTTTTCCGATCCTGGTTGTCAGTTGATTAACATCCGGCATTTGTGAGGCAGAAGAATTTTTAACAATAAACTAGTAATCGCGCAAGGATTATTATCGTAAAGCGCGCATCACTTTCTTAATTCCGCAATAGTCGCGCCCGCGCCGCCTTGATTAGGCGGCGCCTGTCGAAACTTCTCAACGTGAGGGTGGCCCGTGAGCAGGTCAGACACGGCCTTTCTCAAAGCCCCTTTGCCGTGCCCGTGAACAATACGAATTGTGTCGGCCCCCGCAATGTAAGCCTCATCGAGGAATTTGTCTACGCGGTCCGTCGCTTCGTCTACGGTCGAGCCTATGACGTTGATCTCCGATGAAAACGCTTCATCAACACGGACCGAGGCGCTGACGCCGCGCGGCAATTGCGACGCACGTTTAGATGGGGCCTCGGCAGATTTTACGAGTTGCAATTCCTCGCGCCGCGCCCGAAACCTTAGCGACCCGACGAGCACAGTGTAGACGCCGTCGTTGATTACCTCGACGATACCTTCTTTGTCGAGCGATTTGATTCGCACGCGATCTCGCTCGCGGATCACCGCAATGTCGTCGGCGAATGCGCTTTGCGCGGCCTCGCTCTCAGCGGCATCAGGAGTCTCTCCCCCGGAGGCGCTTGTCGCGGGAGCAGTCGCCACATGCTTACGGACCTTGACGCCCGCAGATCTGCGCAGCTCGGCGGCACGCGCCTCAGCCTCTTTCTTCAAGCGCGCCGCTGTGACGCGGTCTTTCAGCGCATCGATGAGGCGGTTGCTTTCGGCGGTGAACTCCTTGATGACGTTTGAAAGCTGGCTTTCGAACTCTTGCCTCCGTTCCGCTTCGCGGCGAGCGAACTCCAGATCGAGCTGCGCGTATTTTTCCGCCGTAACCTGCCGCTCCTCTTCAAGCGCCGAGCGTAATGTTTCTTGCTCGTCAACGAGCGCCTTGAGCTGCTTCAAATAATCGCTCGCCGTTTTGTGCGCGGGGTCGAGCAGGCCGCCCGCATGCTCGATTATTTCAGGAGGCACATTCATTCGCGTCGCTATCTCTAATCCGGACGAAGCGCCCGCGACTCCGACAATCAGGCGATAAGTCGGCCTGAGAGTCCTTTCATCGAACTCGACAGAGGCGTTCAACACGCCGTCTACCTGCGACGCCCACACCTTAAGCGGATTGTAGTGCGTGGTCGCAATAGTCGTTGCGCCCGCTCGGCGGAAGTAATCGACTACGGCAACGCCAAGAGCTGCGCCTTCGTCGGGATCAGTGCCCGTGCCCACCTCGTCGATCAGTATGAGCGCGGGCGGTCGCACGCTCGAAGCCATCTCTGAGATGTTACGCATGTGGGCCGTGAAAGTAGAAAGGTTGGCCGCGATCGACTGCTGATCGCCGATGTCCGCCTGAACCTGATCGAATACTGGGAGCGCGGCTTCGCTCGCAGGAACGTGCAACCCCATCTGCGCCATCAGTGCGATCAACCCGACGGTCTTAACGGCGACGGTCTTGCCGCCCGCGTTCGGGCCGCTGATGACCATCGTTTGAAACTCCTCGCTCATCTCAAACGAGATCGGGACAACATTTCCGCCCGATTGTTTGAGCGTGTATTCAAGCAGCGGATGGCGAGCGTCCTTAAGCGACATTTCGCGCACTTCGACCATCAAGGGCCGGACAGATCTGAACTCGCGCGATAATCTAGCCTTCGCCTGCGCGAAATCTACCTCCGCGACCGAATCGATCAGCGCGAGGATTCCGCTCAGGTTCGCCCTGAGTGTCTCCGTGAGCGATGCTAGAATCTGCGCGATCTCAATCTCCTCCTGCTCGCGCGAGCGGACAAGCTCGTTATTCTGATCGATGATCGTCAGCGGCTCTACGAACGTCGTCTGTCCGCTAGAGGAGAGGCCGTGCATCACGCCTGGCACCTGCCCGCGTGAATCTGTGCGGACAGGGATCACAAATCTTCCATTTCGTATGGTGACTATCTCGTCCTGAATTGCGGCGGCCGACCGCTCGCGCATAATCGATTCGAGGTTGCGATAGATGCGCGTTCGCCGCTCGTTAATCTCGCGCCTTATTCGGCGAAGCTCAGGGCTGGCGTTGTCGTCAATCTCTCCGTTCGGAAGAATCTTTCCGCGAAGCGACGCGAGCATCCGCCTGAGATCGGGTATGCTCGACGTTAAAGCCGAGAGCTGCGGATAACGGGCCCTGGTTTCGGCCTCGGCGAACTGGTCGCGCAGCCCCATGCCGGTTGACACAAGGCTCTGAAGCGCCAGCACCTGGAGCGGCTCAAGGATTGTTCCTTCGATGTGAAGCTGTTCGAGCGAAGCCTGCGGGTCGCTGATCTCGCCGAGCCCGAAAGCGCCTCCCGTTTCCATGTAATCGACCGCTTCGGTTGTCCGATCAAGCTCGCGATTGATCTGCGCGCGATCTTGTGAAGGCAAGAGCGCAAGCGCACGCTTTCGGCCAAGCGGCGACTGCACGTGCCGCGCAAGAAGCGCGACCAGCGCGTCGAGTTCTAAGGTTTTGAAAGTCCGTTCGTCCATGTCTATTCTTTCGACCGTCGGTCAAAAGAGAATCTTACGCCGCGCGCTTTATTGAGGTCAACGCACGCCAAGGAGCACAGAGAACACAGAGGGGTACACAGAGCAGAATTATGTTCTCTCTAATACGTTTTCTCTGCGCCCACTCAGTGTTCTCTGTGTCTCTGCGGTGAGGTGGCGCTGCCGTGTCAACATCTCTCCAAGAACAGCATTGTTATTGCTGAAGTGTTCTCGTATAATCCGCGTCCGAAGAATGAAGTTACTTATTGGCCCATCCAATTCAGGCAAGACAAGCCAGGTAATCTCATTGTTAGCCGACGCGCTCGGCCAGCGGCAGAGCCGTCCTTTGCTCATCGTGCCTTCCGAGCGGGCAGCCGGAGAGACGAAGCAAAGATTGAATGAAGCGGTTAAGGCAAGCGCCTTAGAACTCCCGAAGCAGGTTGTGACTACCTTCCCGGCATTCTACAAAACCATTCTGCAGCACGCGAATCATTACGCGGACTTGATTCTCGAAATTGAAAGGTATCGCTTGCTCCGAAAAATTGTCGGGGAGCTGAATGAGGCGAGGGAGTTAGAGTATTTCAGCCGCATTGCCGATAAGCCTGGTTTGATCTCTGCGCTCGCCGGATTCATAGATGAGTTGTGGCGGAGCGGAACGACTCCTGATGATTTTGCGCTCATCGCGAAAGCCAGAAGCAAAAAGGATCGTGACATCGCGATGATATTCGCCGCATATTCTAACGCATTGATTGAGGCCGAGCAGACCGAGCCTGAAGGCGCTGGCGTGCTTGCGCTGAGGGCATTAGAGCAGATCGCCGCACGAATCGAGAACTCGCAGGGTGAAAAAGCAGCCCTGCCTTTTTCTCTCGTAGCCGCCGATGGCTTCAACTTTTACAACGCCGTCCAGGTGAAGTTGCTCTCGCAGCTCGCGACGCTTGGAGTCGAAGTAATCGCAACGCTCACTTACGAAGAGAACCGCGCAATTCACATCTGGCAAGGGCCGACGCGCGCCCGACTTGCCGCACACGCTACGGATGTTGTTAATTGCCGGACCACGCCCGCCAGTGTGATCGACCTCGCAGCAACTCTCTTGATGCGGGACGAGGAAACAGGCAACGAGAGCAATCTTAAGAATCCACTCCCTGATTCAGGCAAAGAGCTAATCGACATCATCTCCGCACCCGACCGGCTCACGGAGGTGCGCGCGGTTGCGAGAGCGATTGAACGCCTTGTTCGCGAGGAACGATTTGATGTCGATGAGATAGCTGTTATCTGTCGTTCGCTTCATCCATACGCCGCGCACCTGGAGCGCGTCTTTGATGAATACTCGATACCTTTGCGATGCGACCGCTCGGCGGCTCTTGCCGAAAACCCTCTCATCATCGCCCTGTTGAGGCTCTTAAATCAAAGCGAGGTGAGTTTCCAGCGCCGCTCTTGCCTCGACTGCCTGCGCTCGCCTTATTTTGATTTCTCGTTTGCCGAGCTGGCCGAAGACTCGATAAATATGCTTGATCGTCTCTCACTGGATGAGAATGTTATTCGCGGGTGCGACCAGTGGAG
Source organism: Blastocatellia bacterium (assembly GCA_036277095.1). GTDB lineage: Bacteria > Acidobacteriota > Blastocatellia > UBA7656 > UBA7656 > DASUNP01. The sequence continues at coordinate 108,988 of DASUNP010000028.1, read as the reverse complement.
GGACGCGGTCATTGCTACTGGGGAGCGAGTCAGGAGGCGTGACCAGATAGACGAGATTGTCGAAGAGTCTGCTACAGACCGCAAAGAGCGCTACTCGCGTTTATGCGAAAAGCTTGATGGTGTTTTTGAGGCGCTAACTTTCTCGCCGGCTTCTACGAGGCGCGATTACGCGAGGGCCATCAATGAGCTGCTCGAAAAACTGAGAGTGAAAGAGCGGCTAGGCGTATCGGAGATGTCAAAGAGGGACAGAGTGGCGTTTGACACATTTCTCAAGCTGCTGACAACCCTGAGCGAATCCCGATATAACCAGTTAGGCGAAGTCGCCTGGTCGGATTTTCTTAGTGAGATCGATAACGCAGTCGCCTCAACTACCTTTGAATCTCCCTCGCAAGATGGGCCTGCTGTCATAGCGCAAGAGATACATAACCTTCGCCCGCGCCGCTACAGGGCCGTGTTCATGCTGGGGATGGTCGAAGGCGAGTTCCCGATCAGAGCGACGGAGCGGTCTCCCTACACTCTTTTTGAACGTGAGGAGCTTCGCGGCGCGGGCATAGACCTGACTGAGACGACCGCCGACGCGGGGGCGGACCTCGCTCAGTTTTACCGTGCGATGAGCATGGCGACTGACCACCTCGCTCTCAGTTTCCCGCGCACGGATCTGGCAGGTGGGGAATTGTTGCCATCGTACCTGGTCGATGAAGTCAAGCTGATTGCACCGACGCGAGAATTCCGAATCGCGCCCGCGTACTCGGCGGCCGACCGGCGAGTCTTAAAGGATACTGCGTCGCTGCTGGAGCTTGCTTCAGCTACGGCCGCAAGAATCCGCGAGGGCTTTGTGGACGGCGAAATGGAGGCGGCGCGAGAATTATTAAACGCAAAATTGAAAAGCTGGCCCAACACGGTGCGCGCGGCAGCCATTGAACGCCGCAGGATCAACGGCCCTTCGGATAGCTTTAATGGGCTTATCGACGACAGCCGCCTGCTCGAACTGTTGAACGAAATGTTCGGCCCGGACCATATGTGGTACGCCAGCCAGATTAATGATTACGGCATCTGTCCATTCCGTTTCTTCGCGAGCCACGTGCTGGGACTGGGCCATATGGACCAACCTGTCGAAGGCTTTCTCGCAAGCCAGCTTGGAACGGCATACCACCGTATACTCGAAGGCGTCTATTCGCGGTTGAGCGAAAAGGGAATCGAGATTACGCCCGAAGTGATCTCGACCGTGAGGGAGGTTGCCGAAGAGGCGGGCGAGGCGGAGCTGGAAAAGATGATAGAAAAACGCGAGCTTCGCAAGAATGCTTTGTGGGAATTCGAGAAGGGTGAGATTAAGAAACGCATAACCAAGCTGCTTGAGAAAGAGTCCGGTTGGAATACAGAAAGGCCGGCAACGCCAAAACACTTTGAGCGCGCTTTTGGAAAAAGCGGCAAGCCTCCACTAATCATTAAAGACGAAGATGAAGAGATCAAAATATGTGGAGTAATCGACCGCATAGACGAGCGCGAGGACGGGTGTGTTGTCATAGACTATAAGACAGGCCGAACTCCTATACATTATAATGAGGCGCTCGACGGTCGCAATTTGCAACTGCCGATTTATATGATGGCGGCAATCCGCGTCGTATCGCCGGGCGCGCGGCTGGCTGCGGCTTACTATCTTCATATCAACAGCCGCAAGCGCGGGTCGGAGCTGCCTCACAAGGATAATCCCGAGCTGAGCGTCGAGGCCGTGATCGATCGCGCAGAAAAACGAATACGCGATTATGGTAGAAGCGTTCGCAAAGGGCGATTCCCCGTTAGTCCGAATAAAGGCCGCTGCCCGAATTATTGCGAGTTCGAAGTGATGTGCCGCATTCATTCGATCGGCGGCATCTCGGCTGAACAGGGCTGAACGGTTTGATCGGTACGAAACCATGAGCGGATTAAAGCAGGCGAGGACAAACCGGCGAAGCGTGGAAGTGAAACCTGCGCGCAGCGCGCGCGAGCAACGACAATTCCTTGACCTGCCTTACCGCTTGCACAGGGGCAACTCGAATTGGGTCGCCCCGCTCAAGATTGCTCAGAAAGACATTCTCAACACACGTCGGCACCCGTTCTACAAGACCGCCGACATCGAGAAGTTCATCGCCGTGCGCGACGGGCGCGTGGTCGGGCGCGTGATGGCGATCATCAATCACGCACACAACGAGTATCACGGCGAGCGTGCGGGTTTCTTTGGCTTCTTTGAGGTCGAAAACGATCCCGAAGCTGCAAAGGCTTTGCTCGACGCGGCGCGCGACTGGGTCTATTCGCGAGGGGCCGAAGTGATTCGCGGCCCGGTGAACCCGTCAACGAATTATGAGCTCGGTTTGTTGGTCGAAGGCTTTGATACGCCTCCCGCAGTCATGATGACTTACAACCCGCAATACTACGGCGAGCTGATCGAGCAGTACGGCTTCCGTAAAGCAGTCGATTTGTATGCTTACGACATTGACGTTAAATCTTTCATAGTGTCGCAAAAGCTCAAGCGCGTCGCCGAGCGGCTGAAGGTGAAGGACAGGATCAGCGTCCGAACGGTGAACATGAAGGATTTCAAGAGGGAGGTCGAGATCGTCCGCCGCATCTACAATGACGCCTGGAGCAATAACTGGGGGTTCGTCCCCGTGTCGGAGGCGGAGTTCGATCACCTGGCGAAAGACATGAAGCAGATCGTCGACCCTGAGATAGTCTTTATCGCCGAGCAGCAGATAGATGAGCAAGGGACCAGGAAGCCGATAGGCTTTTTTCTCGCGGTGCCCGACATCAATTATGCTCTAAAGAAAATCAACGGGCGCTTGCTCCCGCTAGGACTGCCGAAGCTGTTGTGGCATTCGCGAAAGATAACTCACATTCGCATCATCACGATGGGCATCGTGAAGGAGCACCAGAGCATGGGAGTCGCCTCGGTCTTCTACTACGAAATCTATCGCCACAGCAGCGAAGGGGGCTATCCTTCGGGAGAGATGAGCTGGGTGCTTGAGAACAACGTTATGATGAACCGCGCCGCGGAATTGATAGGCGGGCGTCGAACGAAGACCTACCGTATATACGAAATGAAGGCGAGAGACGATAAGATTTGAATCGCGGATGATGCGCATCCGCATAAGCCAGCGACTACGCTCTCCGCCGCGATTTGATATTTGAGATTTCAAATGTGCTATTATGAGTCGTACTTGCCTTTTGGAGAATAAAGCCTGATGCGCAGACGAGTAGCTTTGGTGCTCATTGTTGCACTCCTCGGTTTTGCCGGTTATTACGTCTACAAGAACGGCTGGCCGAGCTGGGTAGCTTCGTTCCTCTCGTCAGAACAACAGCCCGTCACCCAGCCGCCCGAAGAGAACAAGCCTGTTGAAGATTTGCAAATTCAGGCCGCCGTGCTCGAAGCGTTCAATCGCAGCCCGGACGTGGGGGGCAAGAGCATCGATGTAAAGGTCCAGGACAGGATAGTAACGCTTTCAGGCTCCGTCGACACTCCGACGCAGCGCAACGGGGCGGAGCAGGCGGCTCGCGCCGTGGACGGAGTCGCTGGTGTAACTAACAACCTCAACGTCACAAACCCGCAGGCTGTGGCGGAGCCCCCTGTGAGCGCCCCAGCAGTAGACCAAAACGCCGAGCTTGCAAAACGAGTCAAGTTCGAGCTGTACGACAGCGGCGCGTTCGAGACTGCGACTATGACCGTCGTGGCTTCGGATGGGGCAGTCACTTTGTCTGGGACCGTCCGCTCGCGGGCGGAGCAGTTGCTGGCCGAGCGCGTGGCGCAGGGCGTCCCAGGGGTGAAGAAAGTTACTAATGAATTGCGCGTAGCTCAGCCGGCTAACCGGCGTTAAAGGCAAGAGTCGCATAGAACATTTTGGCAAGGGAAAAGGTGCAGCAAGTACAACCTCTGAGCAGATGGCACCGTATTGAGCTTGGCGCAACACGCTTCTTCCAGAGACTCCGCCTACCCGCGAACCAAAAATACTTTGTACTTACAGTTACCATTGCTGTAGCCTGCGGGCTCGTAGCCGTCAGCTACCATTTCCTGATACGCCTGATTTCGGCCAACCTCATTGAGCGCGCGATGGTTATGTCCGGGCCATCGCGCGTCGTCTGGATGCTCATCATTCCAACAGCCGGGGGCCTCGCCGCCGGACTCCTGATCTACTACTTCGCGCCCGAAGCGCGCGGGAGCGGCATCCCTCAAGTAAAAATCGCCTATTCGCTGAACTACGGCAAAGTGCCTATGCGAGTGGCCGCTGGCAAGGCCATCATATCGGCTCTCTGCGTAGGCTCAGGCGCGAGCCTTGGCCGCGAGGGACCAACGGTTCAAATCTGCGCCGCATTGTCGCACGCCATCGCGCGGCTGTTTTCCATACCGCGCCGCAGGCAGATGAATCAGCTCCCGGTCGGCGCAGCCGCCGCTATCGCCGCCGCGTTCAACACACCGATCGCGGCAGTCACGTTCGCGCTCGAAGAGATCATAGGCGACCTCAACCAGAAGCTCGCGGCCTCGATAGTGATCGCTGCGGTTATCGCGTCTGCGATCGAGCGGTGGTTGCTAGGGCCGAACCCGCTCTTTACCGGCGCGAATATTTACAAGCTCAATCATCCGGGCGAACTGCTCGCCTACGCTGCGCTCGGGGTCACTGCCGGGGTTGTCGGCGTGATCTTCTCGAAGCTGATCCTGTGGCTCCGCATGGCGTTCCGCGACCGGCTGAATGTGCCTTCCTGGTCGAAGCCCGCGATAGGCGGCGCGATAATCGGATTGATTGGGCTATGGCAGCCGCACGCGCTGGGGATCGGCTACGATTTTCTCGGAACGGTTCTTCAAGGCGAGCGCGATCTGGTTTTAAGAGCGGCCCTCGCGTTGATGGTGGCGAAGATACTCGCGTCGTCTTTCAGCTACGGCTCAGGCATGAGCGGCGGGGTGCTCGGCCCGTCGATGTTTGTCGGCGGAATGCTCGGCGCGGCGACCTGGGAGGTCGTCGCCTATATCCAGCCGGAGGCCCAAATCATGCGCGGCGCTTTCGCGCTCGTCGGCATGGGCGCGATGTTTGCGGCAGTCATACGAGTCCCAATTACTTCAATCCTTTTGATCTTCGAGATGACCTACAATTACGAGGTCATTCTGCCCTTGATGATCGCAACGGCGATCGCCTACACGGTGGCGGCGAGGCTCTCACCGCTTTCGATTTACGAATCATTCCTCTTCCAGGACGGCATACACCTGGGCCAGGCCCCGAAGACCGACGCGCTCGCGAGGATAACAGCGGCGTCCGTGATGACGCGCGAAGTTGTCACGCTGCCTGATGACATAACCGTCGCCGAAGCGCTCGACCTCATCGGGAGGATTGAGTTCAACGGCTACCCTGTACTTCGCGACGGGCGAATGGTGGGGTTGATCACGACGGGCGACCTCAAGCGCCTGGAGGCCGAAAACCGCCAGGACTTTTTGATTGCGGACGTGATGACGAAGAAAGTAGTCCACGCGCACCCTGACCAGACGCTTGATACTGTCATTCTCAAGCTCGCTCAGAGAGAGCTGTCACAGCTCCCAGTAGTTTCGCGCGTAGACGACACAAGGTTGTTGGGCATCATCACTCTGAGGGATGTGGCGCGCGCGCAGGCCCGACTCGCGTCTATGCAATACTCGCTCGGACCGGATGATACAATCCGCCCTGCTAACGCAGGCTGAGCACTGACGGGTGGGGAGGCGAGGCAGTCAGCTCTCTGCTACTTCTTGAATAAATTCTCGAACGCCGACCTGGCATCCTGCATGACTGCGGCCTTCCGCGCGTCGCCCCTGGCATTCTTGTTCGGCGTAAAGAAGTCGCAAAAATTCGCCCTCTCGCGATCAGTCACCCACTCTGCTTGAGGCTCGCGGCAACGGTTGTGCGCCGCTGTGTCGTAATTCGTGCAGTTCAAGCAACAATGAACATCATACCCGCATTGAGGACATTCTTCCGTCCGTGGTATATGGCCGGATTCAAACTGCATTTGCATGCCACAATGATGACAAACCATTGAGACACCCTCCTTCTCCGCTTCTCATTATAGCACGACCGAGCCGGTTTTTAAGTCCTGAGTGCTGAGTAAAAACATCCGCACACTATATCTGTTTTCTTCACTCAGGACTCAGCACCGAAGTGGGCCAGATCACGGTGAAGCGGGTTCCCTCACCGACCTTGCTCTCCACCTCGATTCTCCCTCCTAGCAGCTCAACAAGCCGCTTGTTTATCGGCAGGCCGAGGCCTGCTCTGCCCATCCGGCTCTCGGCACGGTCAGCGCCTTGATGGAACTCGTCGAAAATACTCTGAATCTCATCCGGCGGTATGCCCGTGCCGGTATCCTTCACCTCGACAGACCACATGCACTCGCGCTCGACCGGGCTGGCCTGAATGACTACTTCGCCGTGAGCCGTGTATTTTATAGCATTGCAGACGAGGTTATTTATTACCTGCCGACACTTCGTCTTGTCGCTGAAAACCTCTTCAGGCAATCCCGCATGAATCTCCGCCTTCAAATCGATGCCGCGCTGTCGGGCGATCTCTGTGAAGCTGTCGCGCACCTGCGCGATCAACTCTTGGGGCGAAAAAGGAGCGGGCCTCACCACCTCTTTGCCGGCGACTATGCGCGAGTAATCGAGCAGATCCTGGATCATGATATTCATGTAATTCACGTTGCTCTGTAGACGGCGAATTACATCTCGGCCCTCGGCGGAGAATCGCTCCCCCGTTCTGTCGAGAAGCTCAATCAGTGCGGTTATGGCCGTCAACGGTGTCCGCACCTCGTGCGCGAGAGTCGCTATGAAGCGCGACTTCACTTGATCGAGCTGGCGGAACTGGCCGCTGTTGCTCTCCAGCTCGCGCTTTTGCGAATCGACCTGTTTCAGATTATCGACCGCCTCCGTTATGTCATCGAAGAGGCTCACCGCTCCGATCTTCTGCCCGTGCTCGTTGTAGATGGGCGCAGCGTTGAAGCTTAATACAAGCTCCGCGCCGTCGCGGCGACGCACACAGTTCAACTGCTTGGCAAGCACCTCATTCTGTTTGAGCGCGCGGTTCAGAGGGAATTCATCCGGACTGAACTCGTCGCATCCTTCGTCTCGCAGGTCGAGCTTGCCTATCATCTCGTCAATCTGAATGCCTATTACTTCGTCGAGCGGGATTCCCAATATCTCCAGCCCGCGCCCGTTGACTACCGTAACCACCCCTTCCGCGTCTGCTATAATCAGCCCTGTCATCATCTGGGAAAGGACGCTGGCAAGCTCGTTGGCGCGACCCGATTCCGACGCGACCGCCTGCTTCAGTCTCACCAGCGACCGGACTCGGACCAGCAGCTTCGAAGGGTTTATAGGCTTTGCGAGAAAATCATCAGCCCCGGCCTTCAGGGCTCGCTCCCAATCGATTTCGCCTTCCGTGACCAGGATGATGGGAGTGAATTGTATCTGCGAGTTCTCTTTTATCTGCTCAGTGATCTCATAACCGGTGGTGTCGGGTACCTCGATCTCGCAGATCACAAGATCGACAGGGTCAGTTTCCATCAACGACAACGCCTGCTCGCGCTGCTCGGCGACGCTCGTTCGGTAGCCCCGCGATCTCAGCTCGCCCGAAATATAATCAGCGGTGTCGTGGTCCGCGTCAATTATCAATATGTGCTGGTTATGGATGTTGAGCAGCTTATCGGTCGACCGCCGGGGCGTCTCCTGTACTGCGATCTGCTCAGGCGCCATCCCCGTTTGCTCTTCACTGTTTTGCTCGGGCGATAGTATCTGTTCGATAGTGTGCTCAAGCAGCTCGTTATCGATGGGCTTGGTTATGAATCCGTCACACCCCGCCTGCCAGGCTCGTTCCTTGTCACCCTTGAGCGCGTGGGCCGTAAGCGCGATTACAGGAATGTGAGAGGTTTTAGGATTGGCCTTGAGCTTCTTGGTCGCATCCCAGCCGGAAAGCACGGGCATGCTCATGTCCATCAGTATGAGGTCAGGTTGATCGGAGACAGCTTTCTCGACGGCCTCTCGCCCGTCCGACGCTTCGATGATCTCGTGGCCCGACGAAGTCAGCAACAGGCCCAGTATGTTGCGAACGTCGGGAAAATCTTCAGCTATGAGAATCCGTGCCATTACCATTTTCCATTTACTGCGGCTCTAAAGGCCAGACGAGCGGGACTAGAGCCATAGCGACGACAAATATGACCAGAGTGAGGAGCGCCCCCACTTTCAAAAAATCCATGAACTTGTAACGCCCTGGCCCGTACACAAGCACGCAGGACGGTTCGAGCGGCGTCAGGTAAGAACAGCTTGCTGCGACCGCGATCATCATCGCGAATGAGCGCGGGTTGAGATTCAACCTCGTGGCGGTCTCAATCGCGACGGGCAACAGGACCAGCGCCGCCGCCTGGTTCGACATGGGCTGGGTCAGCAGCACAGTCAAAATGAAAAACGCCGCCAACACTACATAGGGCAAGTAATCCCCAAACCCTGCTGTGCTGGTAATGCCGACTATGTTGTTCGCGATATAACTTGCCGCGCCCGATTTATCCATAGCCACGCCGAAGGCGATCATCGACCCGATCAATACGATGATCCGCCACTCGACTGCCGCGTACGCTTCTTCGGGCGTGATGGCGCGAGACAAAAACATCAACAGCGTCCCAACTACCATCGCCCCCGCAAAGGGCATTATCTTCATAGTCCCTAAAGCGATTGCCACCGCAAATATCGCGATGGCGTACTTCGCCTTCGGGGAGCGAGGTCTGAGCGACGAAACGTCACCCAGGAGCATCAGCGTCCCTTCGGAGGTCACTCTCTGTACGCGCTCGCGCGAGCCCTGGATGAGCAGCACGTCGCCGAACCTGAGCGGTATGCGGCTCAACTTCGAGCGGATGGTTACGCCCTTGCGATTTATTGCCAGGACCGTCAACCGGTATCGCTCGCGAAACCGCACCTCCTTGATCGTGCGTCCGCGAAGACGCGACCCTGAAAGGACCATCGCTTCGACCAGTTGCAAATCTTCAGTTTTGAAATCAAATCCACCGGGCTCGACATCGGCCTTGATCTCCAGCCCCGTTGTGTCTTTGATCCTTATGATGTCTTCCGCACGGCCCTCGACCAGCAGCAGATCGCCCGCCTTCAGCACCTCATGTGATTGAGGGGCTACGACCTTATCGCGGTCGCGTATGATCCCGAGCGTGACGAGATCCATATCGCTTCCCAGCCGGCTTTCTTCAAGCGATTTGCCCGCAAGCGGAGAATCCTCCTGGACTACGACCTCGGTCACATAATCGCGCAGGTGATAATCCTCTTCGAGATTCTCGTCAGATCGCGCAGGCAACAGCTTCATCCCAATAGTGACCATGTAGATCAGCCCGGCGATTGTTATTGGGATGCCGACCGGCGCGAGCTCGAACATCTCCATCGGCGACATGTTGTATTTCGGGAGCATCCCGCTGATGACGATATTGGTCGAAGTCGATATGAGCGTGACGCTGCTCGTCAGGATCGAGGCGAATGCCAAAGGCATCAGCAGCTTCGACGGAGAGATTCTCGCGCGTCTCGCGAGTCCGATCACTGCGGGAAGAAAGACGGCGGTTGCGGCGGTGTTGCTAATGAATGCCGAGACCACGGCTACGGTAATCATTATCATGACGGCGAGAAAATACGGGCTCCCGCCGCCGAAGCGGTGAAATATGCGGCCCATGCTGTCGACCACGCCCGTCTTCACCAGGCCGGCTGTCATCACGAACAACCCTACTATCATTATGACCGTTTCGCTCCCAAAGCCCGCGAATGCGTCCTGGGGCGTCAGTATTCCCGGAAAGAAGATTGTCATCAGCAACAACGACGAAAGAATAATGAGGGCGCTTATGTCGAGCGGGATGAACTCGAGCGAGAAGAGAATTATAGCGACCAGCAACAGCGTCAGAGTCAGGGCAATTCCCACATTCCCTCCATCAAACCAAGCGACAAGCCAGAGGCTCACTTATTAACGAACACGGAATGGAGATGAGCAAATAGCAGACCAGTGACGATTGATCGGATTCATATCAAAAAGGCGAATCCATTTATCAGAATTGATCTAAAAAGGTATGCGTGTATGATATTGCGTCAACGCGCCGGCGGGAGCTGTTCGCTTTTTCGAAGTGCTGAGTCCTGAGTGAGAAAACAAAACAAGTGCATTGATGTTTTTACTCAGCACTTCCTACGAGATGGGAATTCTTTCGACTAGCGCGGCGATGCCCATGCCGCCTGAGATGCAAAGCGTCGCGAGTCCTAGCCTGGCCTTGCGCCGCTCCATCTCGTGCAGGAGCGTAGTCATTATTCGCGCTCCAGAGCATCCGATCGGGTGGCCCAATGCTATGGCTCCTCCGTTGACGTTCAAACGTTCGGGGTCAAAACCAAGCTCGCGGTCGCAGGCCAGCACCTGCGCGGCGAATGCTTCGTTGAGTTCAACGAGATCGATCTCTGCGAGCGCGACGCCTTGCCTTTCGAGAAGCTTCTTGATGGCCGGGACCGGGCCTATTCCCATAACGCGAGGATCGACGCCTGCGACTTCATAATCTATCAACCGAGCTTGAGCGCGGACCGAATGCGCTACGGCGAAATCGCCGGATATGACCAGCAGCGCGGCCGCTCCGTCAGTGATGCCAGAAGAGTTCCCAGCGGTTATCGTCCCATCTGATGCGAAGACCGGTGGGAGCTTGCGCATAGATTCTATAGTCGCGCCCTGGCGAACGTGCTCATCCTTCGACAACTCGATCGTATTGCCCTTGCGATCTTTTATCGAAAGGGGCAAGACTTCTGCGCGGAACCTGCCTTCCAGGGCTGCCGCTTCTGCGCGCTGCTGTGATCCGAGCGCGTACTGGTCTTGCTCGTCTCGTGAGATTGAATACTGTCGAGCAAGAGTTTCGGCAGTCTCGCCCATGACCTGGCCGGATAACGGATCCAGAAATCCATCCCGATACATCCCGTCGACAAGCTCTACGTTCCCCATCTTCAAACCCCACCGCGCGCCTTCGGCAAGGTAGGGGACGCGGCTCATCGATTCTGTGCCCCCGGCAACGATAGCTTCCGCGCGACCGAGCGCAATCTCCTGGGCGGCGAGGATTATCGATTTCAGGCCCGACCCGCAGGCCTTATTGACAGTGTAGGCGGGTACGGATTCAGGTATGTGCGCGCGATAAGAGATCTGGCGAGCCACGTTAGGCCCGCCGCCTGCCTGCCGCGCGTTCCCGATAATGACCTCATCGATCAGGTCCGGGGCTATGGCAGCGCGCTTGAGAACCTCTTCGACGACAGGCACCGCAAGGTCGCTCGCGCTCCAGTCCTTTAGCGTGCCCCCGAACTTCCCAATGGGCGTCCTGACAGATGACGCAAGCAAAACTTCTCTCATAGCTAGTCACTCCGAGGTTGGGCGATCAGCGCGCGCGCGCGGTCGGCCTTGGCAGCCGCCTTTCTCCACAAACCCGCGATCACCTTATCACCCGAAAGCTTGCCCCCTGTTGAAGAGTCTTCGCGCAAATCGGGGTAGAGCGCAAGCAGATCAGTGACCTCGGATTCGTTCACCGTCCCGTCGCTATTGCGGCCCAGTTTCAAGTTCCAGACCGTGCGCGCCCAGTTGTAATCCGTGACCGCGCCCGCCAGCAGCGCGACGATGCGAGTCTCAAGCGCGTTCTCGGACGAGCTGTAGAGGCCGATGAATTGATCGATGTCGCGCCTTAGCCCCGTCAACTGCCGACCGTAATCCGTGTAGTTGGTTCCTGCGTTTGTCTGCGTGACCATCGTCTGGATGGCCTCAAGCGCGCGGTTTGAATCGCGGCTGAACTCGGCCCTGATCGGAGGCTGTTCGGGCCTCTGCACAGGCGGCGTCGCAGTCCCGAACGACATCGATGCAATCGTGTCGAGCGCGTGGACCGATTCAAGGTTATTCGCCCTGATCCGGACACTGTATGCCGTCAGGTCGAGAATCACTCCGTTTATCCGGTCGCCATTCTTAGTCACCAGCAAGACCTGGGACCCGACTATGCGAGGACCCGCCGGGCGAGTCTCTGCCGGCTTTTGTGGCGCACGGGGGCGGGGTTTTTTTCGCGTTTGCGCGGCATGTGCCGACCCGATTAATAGGAGCGTGATTAAGAGCGTGATTGATGCTTTCATGACCTTTATCAAACTGCCCGTTTCGGCGGGCGTTGTCGTTAGCAGCCTATCATCTCGTTACCCGGTCGGCTGGCTCGCAGTTGTCCTATGCTCTTCTGACGAACCCTTCTTTGAGTAGACGCCCTCTGCCGCAGTCTCTGGGACAGGCATCTTGCTGCGCGCGCTCGCGAGAGCCACTTCGGCGGCTTCGTCCACTTCCCTGATGACCCGCTCTTCGATTCGCTTCAACGCATCTGCGTTCTGCTCGCGGCGCGAGCCCGGCCCCTCAAGGCGCTCGCCATTCTGAAGGTCGACCGCGCCTTCGATCAGGTATGTTTCGTAAAGCCCTATAGGGTCGCGTTTCCCCCATCGCTCGAACAGCTCTGCGGCAAAGGTTACGCGGGCTTCTCGCTCGTCGTGCGTTGCGTGGCCGCTCATGCGAAACGTCTCCGCGACGAGCAGGACGGGTCCGCGCCCCTGGCGGCAGGCGTCCGCCGCAAGCTTGACGGCGGCGTAAGCGTCAAGAACGTTGTTGCCGTCGAAGGCCGCTCCTTCGACTCCGTAGGCGGCGGGCCAGTCGAGGAAAGAGCCGCGATGATGCTGGTCCAGGCGAGTGCCAAGCGCTACCTGGTTATTCTGGATAATCGTTATCATCGGGAGCCGCTGGACCGCAGCAAAATTCATCGCCTCGTGAAATACACCGGCCTTTGTCGATCCGTCGCCTATCCAGGTCAGAGCAACGCGCGGCTCGCCCCTCATTTTGAATGAGAGAGCCACGCCCGCAATCACGGCCATAATGTCTCCCACCTGGCTGATTGGCGCGAGAACCCCGCGACGGAAATCGCCGATGTGAAGGTCGCGCCCGCGCGTAGGCGAATCGTCCGTGCCGATGTAGCCGCGTAGCATATCGGCAATCGTCATCCCCATCTCGTGACACGCGCCCGCGTTGCGTATCATTGGCGCGGCGAAATCGGTCGACAACCCGTCTGCGGCCGGGCTTCGATCCAGCGCGTGAACGGGCCCGATAGTGGCGGCTTCTTCACCCGTCCCAAGCCACGCCTTAGAAATTACGCCTTGCTTGACCCACCGCTTGAGCGCGATGTCGTGCAGGCGATTTCGTATCAGGCCTTCATACAGCGCGAGCAGGCGGTCAGCGCCAAGGCTGTTGATCACCTGCCAGCGCGCTTTGTCGGCCTCAAGCGTGCGGCGGTACTCTTCAACTATTTCAGCGTCGGGCTGCCAGTTCACATATTCGGGAGGGTCAAATGCGGAATAACGAATCATGTCCTTATCGCTAGATTACTCGTTAACAGGTCCGGTCGGCGCTTTCTGATCTGCGAAAGCGATCTCGACCTCGTCACCGGCCTCGACGCCCAACGCCTCCGCCGCACCCGGCGAGATTCCGATATCGAGCCCTGTGTTTTCGTGCGGGCCATAGTCTACGGCGCGCACAACGACCGCGCTACCGTTGGCCGGGTTAGTGACCAACAGCTTTTTATTGGCCCACCACCGCTTACCTTCCTCCGGGCTCATGTGTTGCAGGTTGTAATCCCACCGCATCGAGCAGTAAAAACTCTTCGGGCTCAGGTTGCGAACAAGCTCGTATGCGAAATGAAGGCCGGTCGGTAGCGCCAGCTTATCATCCGGCTTAAAGCCGCGATCCTTAGGGCCGCCAAAGATGCCCACCTTTCCTTTCGCCGCAGGCAATTGAGCGTTGTCCGGCACGCTCGCGCCTTCAGTTGTGGCAGATGCATCCTTTTTTGTCGCGGGTGATTTTTTTGCTGCGCCCGTTTTGCTCGCACTCTTTTTTGTTGCTCTCTTTTTTGAACCAGCTTGAGCCTTAGCCATTTTCTCTCCTCTAAAAAAGCCTCAAGATTTGATTTGTAAAACTCTTTTTATTATACACGTTCAGCCGCCTCAGTCATGCTCGCGATCCGGCTGCTCGATAACTGCGCGTGCGCGCGAAAAGACGTGATCAAACATCGGCTCGGTCAAACGGCCCGTGAAAGTGTTCTGCTGGCTCGGATGAAAAGAGGCGATCAGCTTCAAGTCGTTCCTCAAATCGATCTCTGCGCCGTGAGCAAACTTTGGTCGCGGAGATTTTCGCCTGGCGTCAGTCTCAACAGAAGTAATCACGGTATCGAATGCCAGGCGACCAAGGGCGACGATTACGCGGACGCGTTTAAGCAGCTTCAGCTCGGTCAACAAGTACGGCCTGCAATTCTGAATCTCATCCGGCAAGGGCTTGTTGTCCGGAGGCGCGCAGTGGATCACAGCATTGATCCAGCAATCAATGAGCTTAAGGCCATCGCCGCGATGAATCGAAACAGGTTGGTTCGCGAATCCCGCGCGGTAAAGCGCGCGGAAGAGCCAATCGCCGCTGCGGTCGCCAGTAAAAACGCGCCCGGTGCGATTGCCGCCGTGAGCAGCGGGCGCGAGGCCGACGATTAGCAACCTTGCCTCCGGGTCGCCCATGCTCGGGATGGGGCGGCCCCAGTACTCCTCGTGAGCGAATCGACGGACCTTTTCGCGCGCCACGCGCTCGCGCCATTCGACGAGTCGAGGACAGCGAAAACAATTAACTATCTCTTCCTGGACAGCTTCGAGAAGGTCACTTTCAGACATAGCCGATCCGAACGTTGTTGACGCTCAAGCTCTCTGAAGCTTACCATGCCGGCTTCGACGCGTGAAATACTGTGAGTCTTAAAGCGAAGCTTAATGCCGACAATCTCCATCGAAGAATCACCGCTCGCTCCAAAGGTCACTCCTATTGAGATTCACTATCGCGAAACGGGGAACGGCCCGCCTCTGATCTTTCTTCACGGCGGGTGGGGCTACGAGATCTATCCATTCGACAGCCAGATCGAAGCCTTCGGCAATGACTATCGAATAATAATCCCGGACCGGACGGGTTACGGTCGTTCGCTCAGAATCAGTGAGTTCCCAATCGATTTTCATCAAAGGGCTGCCCGCGAAGTAAAGAGTTTTATCGAAGCTCTCGGCATTGACCGGCCAATCCTTTGGGGCCACAGCGACGGCGCAGTCATCGCGGTATTGATGGCGTTAAGCGACCCGGACAGGTACTCGGCATTGATACTGGAGGCATTCCATTTCTACAAGAGTAAGCCGGGCTCGCGTGAGTTTTTTGAAACGATGGCGAAAAACCCCGACGGCCTTGGGGCTCGCGTGAGCGCGGCTCTCGCAGCCGATCATGGAGAAGAGTATTGGCGGGAACTCATAATCAATAACGGCCGGGCCTGGCTCGATATCGCCGTGTCGAGTAACCATGAATACGAAGACCTTTACGGCGGGCGGCTAGGCAGATTAAGAACGCCCGCGATATTCATTCATGGAAGTCGCGACCCTCGCACGGAACCCGGTGAGCTTGATGCGGTCCGCGATCAATTGTCTGATACTCCGATCCACATCATCGAGGGGGGAGGCCACAGCCCGCACAGCGAAAGCCTGTCTGCAAAAGAGGCAAACCGAATTGCCGGTGATTTTCTCAATCGGCTTGCAGGCGATCGGCGCGCTTAACTTCGACCAGCGCATTATAATCAGGTATCCCGCATTCAGGGTCAGCGACGCCGCGCTCTATCAGGACATTTCCTTCGGGCCAGTGGACCTGCACATTGCCGGGAGCGATTGGCGCAATCCTGCACCTGCCGCGCAAATCACCCGCATCGCTAGTTAAGACTACACCGTCACCGTCAGCAAGCCCGAGTCTTTTGACATCCATCTCATTCATAAAAACATCATCACGTCTCGCGCCCGTCAAGGGGTCCGTCTCTCTGTGGACCATGCTGTTAAACTGCTTCCCCCTACGCGTCGAAAGTCTGAACTTGTCTCCCACGTCCTCACTGTTTATCGCGATGATTGAAAACTTCGCGCGCCCCGATTCAGTTAGAAAGTGCGGACGCGATTCTCCAGTTTCATCTTGAATCTCGCACAAACGCGAGCCGCCCCACTGGATCTGGTCGCCCGCCTTTGTCAGGTGCTGGATTCCGTTGTAGGCGGGAACCGCAATTGCTATCTCGTCGCGAATGGCTTGCGCGTCTGCGAAGTTAATCTGATCGGCACGGTCCGGTAATGCGCGCTCGGCCATTTGCAAAAGTATCTCCCACTCCGCCATCGCCTCGCCTATACGTCTGCCTCGTATCTCAGGACTGAAAATCACGCGCCTCTCAGTCGAAGTCTCTGTCCCGCCCCCGCTTTGCTCGTAACGTGTTTGGGCGGGTAGGAGCAGGACCGTGTCGCGAGGCTCGACCATCATCTGAGGATTCAAGATGATGTCCTGATGAATTCGCAAAGGTATCCTAGAGACGGCCTCGGCGACATAATCCGGCTCGGGAAGCGTTTCCAAAAAATTCCCACCGATCTGATAAAAGAGGTCGATCCGTTCTTTGTGAGCCGCTTCGATCATCTCTACAGCGTTCAGCCCGCGCCAGTCGGGAACATCGAACCCCCAAAGCTTGCTGAACGATTCGGCCCCTTCTCGACCTACGGCCACACCGCCGGGGAACTGGTTTGGGACCGCGCCCATTTCCGCTCCGCCTTGAACTCCGGAGTGGCCGCGTATGGCGACGAGCCCGCATTTTTCTCGCCCGATGAAACCGCGCGAGAGGGCCAGGTCAACGATAGCCCTGACATTTGCTACGCCGTCTTTGTGCTGAGTGATTCCCATTGACCAAACGAAGACAGCCGACCGCGACTCCGCAAGTATACGGGCGAATCGCAGCATCTCTTCACGGCCCGCGCCCGAATCCTGTTCTAGCAAATCCCAGGAATAGGCTCCCAGAGCCGATTCTAAGCCATCCAATCCTTCTGTGTATTTCTGAATAAACGGTTCGTCAGTCCAGCCGCGCTCGATTAGATGTTTGATGACGCCGGCCATGAAAGCCCGGTCGCCTCCCGTGTTGACCTGGAAGAAATCATCGGCGATCTTTGTGCCGAACAGCGCGCTTTCAAGGACCGAAGGGACCCAGTACCGTTCCAGCCCAGGCTCGCGATAAGGGTTGATTACGACGACCCGCGTCCCCTCTTTCTTTGCGTGATAAATGTACTTGGTTGTCACGGGCTGGTTGTTCGGAGTGTTGCTCCCAAAAAAGACCAGGAGATCTGTCCCTATCCAGTCCGTGTATGAACAGGTTGACGCTGCTACTCCGAGCGACTGCTTCAGAGCGACCGTAGAAGGCGCGTGGCAGATGCGTGAAGAGTTGTCTACGTTGTTGGTCCCCAGGAAACGAGCCACCTTCTGTGCGACATAATAGACTTCGTTCGTCAGGCCGCGCGAGGTCAGGTAAAAAGCCATGCGGCGCGGGTCCGTCGCACCGATCCTTGCTCCAGCGATTTCGATCGCTTCATCCCACGTGATGCGCCTGAACCCACGCTCGCCTCGTCGTCGGATCAAAGGGAAGGGAAGCCGCCCTAACTCACGCAACTCTGTAGCGGTCTTGCGTGACAGCTCTCCGGCGTCTGCCAGATGTTTGAGGTCGAGCGCGGGCATTGTGTTGAGCCGCATCAGGTCGAGTCTGACCATGCAGAGGTGAACGCCGTCCATTGTAAAATCGTGAATGCCCGTAGTTCCGAGCGCGCAGCCATCGCAGACTCCCTGGGTCAATATTCTCCAGGCGAACGGCAGCTCATCCCTGTTGCGCCAGGCTGTTTTGATGATCTCGAAATAATGATTGGGCTTGACCTGGTTGATGCCGTTTGGCACCAGGCTAACCCACGTTTTCTTGTCCCAACCCTTTGACATATTCCACCTTTGCCATTGCATTTGATTATAAACCAGCGGCTAAAATCAAGCGTCCATCCGGCAGCTCAATGGGAATCTTCTGTACAATCCTGGTAAAATCACCCCGATGATACTTGTAATCGATAATTACGATTCGTTCACATACAACATTGTTCAATACCTGGGCGAACTCGGTGCCGAGGTGAAGGTATATCGCAACGACGCTTTGACTGTAGAAAAGATCACAGAGTTGAAACCGGAACGAATCCTCATCTCTCCCGGCCCTGGTGTCCCCGCGAACGCGGGAATAGCCGTGGAGGCCATCCGTAAGTTCGCTGGTAAGGCGCCTATGCTTGGGGTCTGTCTCGGCCATCAAGCAATAGGAGAGGCATTCGGCGGGAGCGTCGTCCGCGCGAAGACGTTGATGCATGGAAAGACCTCTGAAATCTGTCACGATTCGCGTACTATCTTTCGCGGTCTGCCTTACAGGTTCAAGGCGACGCGATACCATTCGCTTGTTGTCGATAAAGAGTCTGTGCCGGAGATTCTTGAGATTTCCGCGACCACGCCCGACGGAGTCGTGATGGGCCTGCGCCATCGCGAATTCCCGATCGAGGGCGTGCAGTTTCACCCTGAGTCCGTGATGACAGAGCACGGCAAAACGATTATTGAGAACTTTCTGCAACTGTGATTACCCATGTTAGATCGATGGAATAAACCTGAAGGAGTAGTCGCCGCAGGCGGAATCCTCGACCGCATAGTCGCAGCTAAAGCCATCCGGCTGAAAATGGCGAAGCTCCTCAACCCCATTGATTCGACCGCAAAGGTTCGCACTCAGGCGCGGGGATCGGGATTCTCTTTCGTCGAGAGGATAAGCACAGAAGGCGCCACAAACATCATCGCGGAGCTAAAGCGCCGCTCTCCATCAAAGGGAGTGATTCGCGAGGAATATGACCCTAGACTTATCGCCGCCACTTACGAGAGGGGCGGCGCTGCCGCGCTTTCGGTACTTACCGAGGAAGATTTTTTCGGAGGCTCATTAGATCACCTGCGCTCTCTCAATCAGGTCAAGCTCCCGCTGCTTCGCAAGGATTTCATATTCGACGAGTACCAGGTTTACGAAGCCGCCTTCGCGGGGGCTGACGCGGTGCTTCTGATCGTCGCAATACTCGACGACGAGATGCTTTCGAGGTTGATACGCCTGGCGGACGAGTTACGAGTGGCTGCGCTCGTTGAAGTGCATACCGCAACAGAGATGAAAAGAGCCGTAGCTGCGGGGGCCGTTGTGATCGGCGTGAACAACCGCGACCTGACTACATTCAAGGTCGACTTAGAGACATCGTTAAGGCTGGCGTCTCTGGCCCCGGCGGGGACAATTCTTGTCAGCGAAAGCGGGATCAATAGCGCCGGAGAGATCGCGCGCCTGAAATCGGCAGGGTTCAGCGCATTCTTAATCGGCGAACATTTCATGCGCGCCGCTGATCCTGGCGAAGCGCTGCATCGGTTGGTAGCAGAGTCTGAGTAGCACCCTATGAAGAGAGTCCGCGTGAAAATCTGTGGCGTTCGCACGCTCGAAGAAGCCGAAGCCTCTGTGGAAGCGGGGGCCGACGCGCTCGGCTTCAATTTCTGGCCCGATAGCCCGCGCTTTATCACGCCCGAAGAGGCGCGCAGAATCGTTGCCGCGCTTCCCGCGCTGATAACTTGCATCGGCGTCTTCGTCAACGAAGACGCAGGTCGCGTGCGTGAGATTGTGTCGCATGTCGCTCTCAACACTGTACAGCTCCACGGCGAAGAGACGGCGCGTTATTGTCTTGAGCTTGGTTCAGTAAAAGTGATCAAAGCCTTCAGAGTCGGCAATGAGTTTAACCCCAAAACGATCCGCGCATATCCGGTCAGCGCGATCCTGTTGGACGCGAAAGTCGAAGGCCAGTACGGCGGAACGGGCAAGCGCTTTTCCTGGGAGCACGCGATTCAGGCCAAACGCTTCGCGCCGGTCATTCTTGCCGGTGGGCTTAATGTCGATAACGTGGCTGAAGCTATCACCTACGTACGCCCGTTCGCGATAGATGTCTGTAGCGGCGTTGAATCAGCGCCGGGCCGAAAGGACTTAAACAGGCTGAGGGAGTTTATGGAGGAAGTTGCACGCGCAAACATTCAGCAATGACGAACCCGAAGGACAAAACGCGTTACGATATGCCCGATGCCGGAGGCCACTTCGGGCCTTACGGCGGGCAATTCGTGCCAGAGACTCTTATGCACCCGCTCGAAGAGTTGACTGCCGCTTATGAAGCGTCACGAAGTGATCCGCAATTTAGAGAAGAGCTGGATGAGCTTCTCGCAAGTTATGTCGGTCGCCCTACACCTTTGATGTTTGCCAGGCGCTTGACTGAACACCTGGGCGGCGCGCGCATCTACCTCAAGCGAGAAGACCTCTGTCACACGGGCGCGCACAAAATAAATAATGCGATAGGGCAAGCTCTGGTTGCCCGCCGCATGGGCAAGAGTCGAATAATAGCCGAGACGGGCGCGGGCCAACACGGAGTCGCAACGGCGACCGTCTGCGCGCTGATGGGTCTGAGCTGCGTCGTATACATGGGCACGGAAGACATGCGCAGGCAAGCGCTGAACGTCTTTAGAATGCGATTGCTCGGCGCGGAGGTGATCGGCGTAGACTCTGGCAGCCACACTTTGAAGGATGCAATAAACGAAGCTCTAAGAGATTGGGTCACGAACGTAGCCGACACGCATTACCTGTTGGGGTCTGTGATGGGGCCTCACCCTTACCCGACGATGGTGCGCGACTTTCAGGCGGTCATAGGCCGTGAGGCGAGGGAGCAAATACTAAAAGCTGAAGGAAGGCTCGCGGACTGTTTGATCGCCTGCGTAGGCGGGGGTAGTAATTCAATCGGCCTCTTTTATGAATTTATCCCTGACGCCGATGTGCGGATGATCGGCGTCGAAGCAGGCGGGCGCGGGCCGAACCTCGGAGATCATGCCGCCCGATTCGATGGGGGCAGACCGGGAGTCTTGCAGGGTACGCACAGCTACATACTCCAGGATGATGACGGCCAGATTTCTACTACTCATTCGATCTCCGCCGGGTTAGATTATTCGGCAGTTGGCCCTGAGCACGCTTACCTGCACGACGCCGGACGCATAGCCTACAGCTCTGCAAATGACGAAGAAGCGCTCGAAGCTTTTACCCTACTCTCCCGGCTGGAAGGGTTGATCCCGGCGCTCGAAAGCTCTCACGCCATTGCGGAAGTCATAAAGGTCGCGCCTCGCATGGACCGCGACCAGATCATAATTGTCAATCTTTCAGGCCGCGGCGATAAGGATGTAAACACCGTTGCCGAGACTCTGAAATCGTAAACGTGATGAATCGCATCGAAGCAAAGTTTGCAGAATTGCGGCGCGCGCGACGCAAAGCGTTCGTCCCCTTCATCACGGCTGGCGACCCCGACCTGGAAACTACTTTGAGGTTGATAATCGAGCTTGAACGAAGCGGGGCTGACGTAATAGAGCTAGGCGTCCCTTTCTCTGACCCGATGGCCGACGGGCCCGTGATACAACGTGCTTCTGAAAGGGCGCTTGCGCGCGGTGTTTCTGCGCGCAATTGCATCGACCTTGTTCGCCGCGTCAGAGAAGAGAGCGAGGTTCCGATTCTCTTATTCACTTATTTCAACCCGCTTCTCGCGCTGGGGTTAAAAGAGCTGGCGGACAATCTCGATGCTGCCGGAGTGGACGGAGTATTGGTTACAGACCTTGCGCCGGAGGAAGCCGCTCATTTCATTGAGAGCATGAGAGCAGCAGAGATCGCCACTGTCTTCTTAGTCGCCCCTACGAGCACAGATGAGCGGATTATCCTAGTAACACGCGCGAGCACAGGCTTCGTTTATGCAGTCTCGCGAGCGGGCGTCACAGGGGCGAGGCAGAGCCTTTCTGAGGCTGCGGCCGCGCTCGTACAACGCGTAAAGCGATTTACGGATTTGCCTGTCGCAGTTGGGTTCGGGATTTCAACGCCCGAGCAGGTCAACGATGTCTGGAAAACCGCCGACGCCGCAGTAGTCGGCAGTAGAATAGTCGCAGAGATCGAGCGGCTGGCGGGCGACCCGGCAATCGTTGAGAAAACAGGCTCGCTCGCGCGGTGGTTGGTGTCGGGCAGGGAACGCCAGGAACAACTCTCAAATGAAAATCATTGACCTCAGTCCTGATAGAGATGACCTGATCGAGCAGATCGCTCGAATGCTCGTCGATAGTTTCAAAGAGCACTGGCCTGAAGCGTGGCCTGATGTCGAGTCGGCTCGCGAAGAAGTGAGGCAATCCTTTGATGAGGATCGAATCAGCCGCGTGGCTGTAGATGAAACAGGCAACGTGCTCGGGTGGATCGGCGGCATCAAACAGTATGACGGCAACGTCTGGGAGCTTCACCCGCTTGTCGTAGGCGGTGAGACTCGTGGCAAAGGAGTTGGCCGCGCGCTTGTCGAGGATTTGGAAGAGCAGGTCGGACAGCGCGGGGGCTTGACGCTATGGCTCGGCACGGACGACGAAGACGATCAAACCTCGCTTTCGGGAGTGAATCTCTACCCTAATGTGTGGGAACATTTAAACAAGATAAGAAACCTGCGCAATCACCCTTTTGAGTTCTACCAGAAGCTCGGATTTGTGATTGTTGGCGTGATGCCCGATGCGAACGGTCGCGGTAAACCGGACATTTACATGGCTAAACAGATCACATGAAACAAACGGACGCGAGCGGGCGCGGCATCCAAACTGCGGCGGAAGGATTTGCCCGCCGCTGTGGCTAGGGCTAAACTAAGTTCTCTCATTCTGAGTGAGGATAATAGTTTGGACATAGACGACTGGCGCATCGAGATTGACCGCATAGACGAGCTGCTTATCGAGTTGCTCAACAAGCGTTCGGTCTGCGCAATCGAGATAGGTCGAATAAAGCGCCAGGTCGGTTTGCCTATATACTCTCCCAGCAGGGAGAAGGAGGTGATCGAGCACGTCACCAGCCGCAACGGCGGGCCTCTTGATAAAGAGGCCGTCCGAAGATTGTTTGAAAGAATCATAGACGAATCGCGCCGCATCGAGCGAGTGACGGTCGAAAAAGAGATTGAGCAGCGCGCTCGGAAGCAAGCAACATCGAAGACGGTTGCAAAGCAGAAGCGCAAGGCGCGCGGGTGAGGGAACTTATGGTTATCGTGATGGAAGAGACTGCGACGGAAGAACAGATATCAACTGTGATTGATAAGCTGGTCAGGCTCGGCTTTGACATACATCGCTCGACGGGCGTGCGTCACACGGTGCTGGGAGCCGTAGGCGGTCAGATCGTCGACACCAGGGACATAGAATTGATCGATGGCGTCAAGGAGGTGCTGCGGATAAGCGCGCCATATAAGCTTGCGAACCGCGCTTTCAAATCCGAGCCGACCCGAATCAGGGTGAAGGACGTGGTCATAGGCGGGACCGAAGTCGTGATGATGGCAGGCCCCTGCACGGTCGAGAGTCGCGATCAGGTAATGGCTATTGCAGAGATCGTCTCGCGTAACGGCGCTCGCGTGCTGCGCGGCGGCGCGTTCAAGCCCAGGACATCTCCTTACTCATTTCAAGGGCTCGGCGAAGAGGGGCTGAAGTATTTGCGGCAGGCGGCAGATAGATTCGATTTGCTCGTAGTCTCCGAAGTCATGGAGCCTTCACAAATACCGCTCTTCATCCGCTACGTCGATATACTTCAAATCGGCGCGCGCAACATGCAGAACTTCAACTTGCTGAAAGAGGTTGGCCGGATCAACAAGCCTGTATTGCTCAAGCGCGGCCCGGCTGCGACCATCGAAGAGACGTTGCTGGCGGCCGAGTATGTAATGTCGGGCGGCAATCACGAAGTCATGATTTGCGAGCGCGGCATTCGCACATTCGAGCCATACTTGCGGAACACTTTCGATGTCTCTGCGATCCCTGTATTGAAGAAACTGTCGCACCTGCCCGTTATTGCCGACCCGAGTCACGCGACAGGACGACGCGATAAGGTGATCCCTGTGGCCCAGGCGGCAGTCGCGGCGGGCGTGGACGGCCTGTTGATTGAGGTACACCACGACCCTGACAACGCTCTGTGCGACGGCGCACAATCGTTACTTCCCGACCAGTTCGAGCAACTGACGCACCGCCTGCGGTTGATCGCCGAAGCGGTCGACCGCACTATGTCGCCGGGCGTTCCAGAGACGGCGCGGTGAAGCGATCTCGTATGCGTTTTGACAGGATAGCAATTGTCGGGCTGGGGCTAATCGGCGGCTCATTCGCGCTTGCTGCGCGGCGCGCAGGGATCGCACGCAAGATCACCGGGTTCGATACGAGCGATGCGGTTGAATACGCGCTGGCTCACAACTTGATCGATGAGGTCGAAGAATCTTTCTACGACGGGAAAGAGTCTAAAGCCGACCTTGTGTACCTTGCCACTCCGGTGCGGGCTATCCTGGATTTTCTACAAGAGCGATCTAGACAGTTCAAGCCGGGCGCGATCGTTACGGACGCTGGAAGCACAAAGCGCGAGATATTCATCGCTGCGCGTCGGTGGCTTACGAAAGAGGTTCACTTCATCGGCGGGCATCCGATGGCCGGAAGTCACCGAACGGGAATCGAGTGGGCAAGCGCCGACCTCTTTTTAAACGCGCCGTACGCCGTTGTAACCGATGGCGAAGGCGACCTGACGGACCCGAATTATTCGGTCGCGCTCGACGCCTTCCTCGACGTTGTGCGCGCCATCGGCAGCCGCCCGGTGCTTACGACTCCTGCCCGGCACGATCGTCTAGTTGCGAGAGTTAGCCACTCACCTCAGCTTCTCTCTACGGCGCTCGCTGTTGCGGTTGCGAAAAAGGGTGAGGGTCGCGAGCTTTCGGGAACGGGTTTTGCCGAGATGACGCGACTGGCCGGCAGTAGCTGGTCCGTGTGGGAGGACATTTGCCGGACAAACGCGGACGAGATCTCCTCGGCGCTCGACGAGGTCATCCTTGAGATCGAATCGATCAGGGACTCGCTCGCCGAAGGGAACTTTTCAACTCTCGCCCGTGCTTTTGATCAGGCGAATGAATCAACACGTGATTTTTAAGACTTGCGAAATTGAGTTCTAGACCCAATCTTGCGTTCCTTTCAGCAGGCAAATAACGGTTGACTTTCCGGGCGTTCGGTTGTTAAAGACTGAGTGAGCCATGTCTACATACGTTATCGGAGACATACACGGGCGGCCACACTTGCTGGACCAATTGATCCGCGACGTGCCCTGGGACCTCAAGAGCGACAAGATAGTCTTTCTCGGCGATTTGGTCGATCGCGGGAGCGATGTCCCTGGCGTGATAGACCGTGTAATGAAGATTGCGAGCGTCAATCCGCGCGTAGTCGTGCTGCGCGGGAATCACGAGCAGATGCTTTTGGACTGTCTCGATTACGGCGACTTGCAATGGCTGATACCGGAAAACGGCGGGCTCGCGACACTGAAAGGCTACGGAATGGACCTGGCCGAGCTACAGGATGTGACGGACATACATATCCCGCAGGAGCACATCGATTTCATGCGCGGCTTGCCTTTCTACCACGAGGACGAGCAGGCTATCTATGTTCACGCGGGGTTGATACCCGGCGAGCACCCGTCGGACACAGACCCCGACGTGTTGTTGTGGACTCGCGACATGGATTTTTACAAGGGGTATGACGGGAAGCTATGTTTTTTTGGTCACACCCCGACGCAATACCTGCCCCGAGAGAAGCGGCAGCGGAAGTTCAGCATTTACATCCACGGAAGCTGCGTGGGGATGGATACGAGCGGCGAAAGCGACAGCCCGCTTTCGTGCATGCGGGTAGAGACGTTCACGCTCTATCAAGCACACCCTTCTGGCAGGACCGAGGTCGATCGTTTGCGCGCACTGAAGCCCGCGCCCCGCGATACAGGTGATGACACCGCTTAATCATCGTCACATTCTCTTCACCATCACCCTGGCGTTAACACTCTTCACAATTGCGTGTCAGCGCGTCGTCTTAGACGAGAGATTCCACGACTCACGGCTACCGAATTGGACCGCAATTGATGACCCTGACACGGTCGAAGAGCCTTCCGTGTGGAGAGTCGAGCAGGACGGCTGGCTCCATCAACGGAGCAACATCTGGGGGCGGCGCGGCGATTTCATAGGCCGGTGGTATGGCTCTTTCCTTGTCGCGGGCGATGAGACTTGGGGCGATTACTCGGTGAGCTTGAAGGCAAAGCCTGAAGATGACGACGGGTTCGGAGTCGTATTCCGATTCACAGACGAACAGCATTTTTATCGCCTCATATTCTTGCAGGATGGCTTCAGCGGCGGCCCCGTGACGAGGTTGGACAAGCGAAACGGCGAAGATTACACTGAATTGTGGTCGTCAGTCGAAGGCTATCGAACCGGCGGTGAGATGCAGATCGGGATCGATGTGGATGGCGATTTGATCAAAGCCAATCTGAATGGTCGGCAATTGTTTGAAGTCAAAGACGGCGATTACCGGCGCGGTAAGATTGGGCTTTTCTGCTACGCCCAGAGCGGGCAGGCATTCGATGATGTAAAAGTAACTCTCAAGTAAACCTCTCGGAGGATGTGATGTCGAAGGCAGTAATAGTCACGGGCGCGCGAACCGCGATCGGCTCGTTCGGAGGCTCATTAAAAGATGTGCCGGTGACGGAGCTTGGCCGCGTTGTCATCGAAGCAGCGATTGAGCGCGGCGGCGTCGACCGTGAAGAGATCGAAGAAGTGATAATGGGCAACGTCCTTCAGGCGGGCGCGGGGATGAACCCCGCGAGGCAATCGGCAATCGCGGCCCGCATACCTGACCGTGTCCCTGCATACACCGTCAACAAGGTCTGCGGGTCGGGGCTGAAAGCCGTCGCGCTTGCCGCTCAAGCCATTGTTGCGGGCGACGCGGAATTGATCGTCGCGGGTGGGATGGAATCGATGAGCAGAGCGCCTTACCTGCTGACAAACGCGCGGTGGGGTTACAGGCTCGGGAGCGGAGAGCTTGTCGATTCGATGCTCAGCGAAGGGCTCTCTTGCGCGATGGCCTGTTGCCACATGGGGATCACCGCGGAAAACGTGGCGTCGGAATGCGGCATCAATCGCGAGGCGCAAGACGAGTTCGCAGCCGAAAGTCAGCGCCGCGCCACTGCCGCAATCTCCGAAGGCAGGTTTGACGAAGAGATTGTCCCGGTGCTCCTCGCTCAAAAAAAGGGAGAACCTGTTAGCTTCGCCCGCGACGAGTACCCGCGCGCGGGCACTACTACCGACGCGCTGGCGCGGTTGAAGCCTGCATTTATGAAAGAGGGAGGCTCTGTGACGGCGGGCAACGCCTCGGGGATCAACGACGGCGCGGCGGCCGTCGTAGTGGCGAGCGAGGAGCGTGCGCGGCTGATGGAGTTGACCCCGATGGCGAGAATAGTTTCTTATGCATCGGCGGGCGTCGATCCTCGCGTGATGGGGCTTGGTCCCGTCCCTGCAATAGAGCGGGCGCTTGAGAAAGCAAATCTCACTTTACAAGATATCGACCTGTTTGAGTTGAACGAAGCTTTCGCGGCGCAGAGCCTTGCCGTCGCGGGCAAGCTCGGGCTGGATGCGTCTCGCATCAATGTCAACGGCGGCGCCATCGCGCTCGGCCACCCGATTGGAGCGAGCGGCGCCCGCGTGCTTGTGACTCTGCTTTACGAGATGCGGAGGCGGGACGTGCGGCGAGGGCTCGCAGCGCTCTGCATAGGCGGCGGCCAGGGCATTGCGATGATTGTTGAGCGATAGGCTCGCTAGAGTGAAGGCCGAAGTTATGCGAATACTGCCAGTCATCTTGACGTTGATTATGTCGGCCAGCATCTACTCGCCGATCACATTCGCCCAGGAGCAACCGCGCGCTGCTCGCGCGCAGGAATTCTTCGAGCAGGGTAACGCCGCCATTTCCAGGGGAGATTTTGACTCAGCAATCTCGCTAATCGAAGAAGCGGTCAAGATCGAGCCTTCCTGGGCCGAGCTTCATTTGAAGCTGGGCATTGCCTGCCTCTTCAAGTTTATACGATCGCGCGATGTCGCGTTTGACGGCAAGGCCATCGCTTCGCTCACTCGCGCGGCAGAGCTTAATCCGAAGCTTGCCGCGCCGTTCTATTACCTCGGAGTACACTATTCGGCTAAGAAAGACCACGACAAAGCAATCGCCCATTTTGAAAAAGCCATCGCTGCGGACCCCTCGGACACTCCTTCTTACACCTCGAAATGGGAAGCACAGCTAAGGAGGCAAGATTTTGAGCGAGAGATTCCTGCGATCCGCGCTGAAGTCGAATCGCTCGTAAAGCGGAGCGTGACCGACAAGCAGATTCGAGCAAACGCGCTGCTCGCGGCCGCAAAGGGCTATACGCTGATCGGAGATGATGAAGCCCGCGACAAAGTCGAAGCGGTTTTTGAAGCGGAGTTTCCCGAGCGACCAGAATCCGGCCAGATACTCTTTCGCAGAGCCGTATCAGAAAAAAGTAAAGAACGGCAGGCCGACCTGCTTGAGACATTGTTCGCCCGGCATCCGGCGACGCGCCAGTGGCCCCTTTATTCGATGGCCTTCCGCGCCCGCGCCGTTCAACAGAATGTTTCTGGCGAAAAGCTTTTGACGCTGGGGCGAGCCTGGGTCGCTTCCGCAGGCAATGATCATTACCAAAAGATTAATTCGATGGCTACGGTGACCGCCGTGCTTGCAGAAAAAAAGTTGCTTCTGAACGAGGCCGAAGCGATTGCCGATGACGCACTGAAGAGTGTCGCGGCCATCTCGCCCGAATCTGTTCTAGGGCCGAGCGCGGAGAAGGAAGAGAAAGAGCGGTTCATCAATTTCCTCAAAGAGCTTGCGCAGAGGTCGAAAGGGTTCGTACTGCTCAAGCAGGGAAAGCTGGTCGAGGCTGCCAGGGAGCTTGACGCCTCGCTCCAGGCGGTGATTAGGGAAGTCGAAAAGAATGGCTTCATCACCTGGAAAGACATGGACCTGCGGGAAGTCGGCGTCAGGCCGAGAGTGTTGTGGCTGGCAGAATTGTACGAAGCGCAAGGGGACCTGGACCGTGCGGCAAAATACTTGCTCGCAGGCTACGGCGATGATGAAGGCACAAACAAATACATCCGCGAGCGCACTCTTGAGCTTTTTAAAAAGCTTGGCCGAGGCGAGGACCGCGCGGCCGCGGCCCTTTCAGAATCCGAGAAAAGGTATAAGGCCCTGACCGCTCCGTCATCGAATCGTAGAGATGAAGAGAGAAAGCTATTGCTCGCGAAGAAGATGAACAAGCCTGCACCCGATTTCTTTATAACAACGCTGGACAAGAGGGTAATAAGGCTTGCAGACCTTAAGGGGAAGGTAATCGTCTTGAACTTTTGGGCGACGTGGTGTGGGCCTTGCGTCGTAGAGATGCCGCACTTTCAGACGACGGCCCGAAAGTACAACGGCAATGTGAATGTCGTTTTTATCGCCGTCAGCATGGATAACAATCGCGCTCAGGTTGTGCCGTTTCTCAAGCGCATAGGTTACACGGAGCTGGTTGCGTATGACGACGTGGCGGCTAACAACTACAATATCGCCTCAATCCCGACGACAGTGATAATCGACCGCGAAGGATTCATTCAATACCGCGATGTGGGCTTTGGCGGCGCAGGCGAGACGTACGTAGAGCGGTTGATCTGGCGAATCGACGATCTGCTGAGAGAGAAAGCCGGTTCGGCAGGCCCGGGACTCCGCTGAGAGGAAAGATGGCAGATAACAAAGGGTCGGATGAAAACGCGATTGTGCCGGGAACGCCGGTGATCGTCTACATGCATAGCCCGCGCGAAAAGATGTGGGGGTTGCTCACCGAGTTGAACGCGTCGGGAGTCTTTATTCACGGGATCGATTTGAACACCTTTGAGGACTGGACGATGATGCTCGTGCGCGGTGAACGGAACATTGGCCTGAGCCACGTCTTTTTCCCGATGTGGCGCGTCGAGCGCATCATGGTTGATGAGACTGTAGACGACATACCTTCGATGGCGGACAAGTTCCATTCCCGCGTCGGGCTGACGATCCATGACTTTCTGAAAAGGTGAGTCTCCTCTCCTTATTGCTCTTGGAGGTGCTGGAAAACTTCCGGCTCGATCTTCGCAGAATAAGTCACATTGTTGAGCTTTATTTCCTGAACAAACTTGCCGTTCTGGTACATCACCCTTCGCATCGGGACGAGCGTGTTTTGGACCACGCGGAACGGGATGTAAAAATATGAGGTGCGATATTTCGTTGGCTCCTGCCCTTCGGTCAACTTCATTTCATATTCCAGGTGAAGCACCCGATAGAACTCTTTGCTGACCCAGTAACGAGTCTTCTCGCCGCTCGGGAGCGTCAGGTCGATTACATTCGTTTCGATGCCAACCACGGTATCAGGCCCGACCAATTCTATCTTCGAGCCGTCTTCCTTGTACCTGAGCAGGGTTGTGTAATCGTGAGTCAGCTGTGCGCGAAACGCGGCTTCAGCGTCGGGCCGTGGGGTCACGTACTGGTTGTTTTGGGCGGACCATACGCTCGCGCCGTTGAACGCGACGGTATACTTCACCACAGGCGGGGCCCCTTGTTGCTGCGCGTTTTCCGGGGGCGAAAGGTCGAGGTCGACCCTGAGCAGGTCCTGCCAGGATTTCTCCCTGCGCATCGAGCGAAGGTTAAAGGTGCCCGATAAATCGCCCTGGTCGGTAGCCAACCGAATAGTCCCGATCTCGTGAACGCTTTTACGCGCGGCCTCAAGGTTCGGCCGCCCGCCGTAGGCGATGATTATGACTTCGACTATTGTCTCGACCGGGCTGAGCTTTGTAGCCTCGCTTTTCTTGCGATTCTTCTCAAGCTCTTTCTGGTCCGGCACTTTCCCGTCCTCTTTTTTCTGCGACTGGGCCGGGTCGGGCTTCTTCTCCTGCGAGGCGATCGAATCGGAGAAAGAGGCAAAGATGAGCGCAGCGACCATCGCTGCTAGCGCCGCCGCGCGCGGGTACGAGATTCTGAAACTCGGCTTAAACAACCTGACCAATGTAAGACTCCTTCTTGATGGACAAAATTATTGGGCCGCACAAACTGAAGCTGGCGATTTGCAAAAAGAATTGTAGCATAGCCGCACTCATTACCGCACCCGAAAGCCCCGCCGTCCGGCCCAACCTCGCTATTCATATGTTGCGGCAGCGGCCTAACTGGTTGCAACTGTTTCGAGCAGTGCTATAGAATTGCCGGTCAGATTTGAAGTGCATGGAGGAAGATATGAAGATAGGCGTGCTTGTGGGCCGTGAAGGCACGTTCCCACAATCTCTGATTAACGAAATCAACCGCCGCAACAAGGGCGTGGCGGCGGAGTATGTAAAACTAGGCGGCGTGCCGATGGCCGAAAAATGCGAGTATGATGTGATTATCGACCGCATCTCGCACGAGATCCCTTTTTACAGAGCCTATTTAAAGAGCGCCGTGTTGAGCGGCGTCAAAGTTATAAACAACCCGTTCTGGTGGACCGCCGACGATAAATTTTTCAATTATTCTCTTGCGACTTACATGGGAATCGCGATCCCTAAGACCGTCTTGCTCCCTCAAAAAGAGTACAAGCAGGGAGTCGTGTCAGAATCTCTGCGTAACTTGAAATACCCGCTCGACTGGGAAGAGATCATCGACTATGTAGGACTGCCGGCCTTCATCAAGCCGTATGACGGGGGCGGATGGCGCGGCGTGTCGCGCGTTAACAACTACGCCGACCTGATGGAAAAATATGACGCGAGCGGGACCGATTGCATGGTGCTGCAAGAGTACGTCCCATTCGACCATTACGTCAGGTCTTACTGCATAGGCAAAAAAGATGTTTGCCCTATGCCTTACGACCCGATCTTTCAGCGGTACCTAGTCGTCGATAAATATCTCGACCCCGAGATGGACGAGCGTGTGCGGCGCGAAACGATTCTGATAAACGAAGCGCTCGGTTACGACATCAACACCGTCGAGTTCGCGATAGCCAATGGTGTGCCCTACGCGATCGATTACATGAATCCCGCGCCTGACGCCGACTGGTGGTCCGTGGGCTCTGTTTATTTCAAATGGATGGTCGATAAGGTGGCCGACCTGGCTATTGACACAGCGCTCAACGGAGAGCCCACGATCAAACAGCACCGCTGGGTCGATATGTTGAGCCACGAGATCAAAAGGCCGGGAGTGGGCCACAAGGCAGGAGCAGATTAATGACCAGCCAGGCGGTCAACGATTATAACTCGCTCATCGAGGGCCAGCCCGCGCTGCTCGAAGAGTCAAGAGCCTATCTGATCGAGCGATTCCGAGAAGTGCGACTCGTGTTTGGCGGCCGCAGCCTTTCACCATATCTGCGGCCGCATTTCGTGACGCGCGACGAGTGGCAAAGGATTCTCCGCGCTTGCGAAACGATCTGGGGCGCGATCGAGAAGGTGGGCCGGTCAGCGCCCTCGGATAAGTTGATGTTGGAACAACTCGGGCTTACGAAAGCCGAGCGGGAGCTTGTCGAAATCGACCCCGGTTATCCGGATACGTCCGTCACATCGCGGCTCGACTCTTTTTTGACCGCCGACAGTTACCAGTTCGTAGAGTTGAACGCCGAATGCCCAGCCGGGATTGCGTACCAGGACGTCGCGGCAGAGATATTCCTCGGGCTGCCATTGATGCGCGAGTTCCGCCGAACGCATGAAGTCACGGCGATGTACTGCCGACAGCACCTGCTCGATACGTTGCTCAGAATCTATTCAAGCGTGCGTTCTCAATCGGACGCGCCGAACATAGGCATTATCGATTACAGGGGCTTGCCGACGCAGAGGGAGTTCGAGCTCTTCAAAGAGTTTTTCGAGTCGCGAGGCTTTGCCACAACGATTGCGGACCCTCGGGACGTTGAGTTGAGGGAAGGGAAGCTTTACCACCAGGACTTTCGCATCGACCTGGTTTACAGAAGGGTGCTGACGACGGAGCTTTTGGAGAAGGCTGACGAATGCCGCGCGCTGATCGACGGCTACCGCGAACGCGCCGCCGTATTCGTCAATTCGTTTCGCACAAAGTATGTCCACAAGAAGATGCTCTTCGGGATACTGACGGACGAGCGCCACGAGAATTATTTTTCCGACGCCGAGCGCGAAGCCATACGCGCTCACGTCCCGTGGACGCGGCGGGTCGAGGACGTAAGGACGACCTATCAGGGCGGGCAAATAGACCTGCTCGAATATATGCGGGCGAACCGCAGCCGCCTCGTCCTTAAGCCTAACGATGATTACGGAGGGCACGGCATTTATATCGGTTGGGAGGAAGACGAGAAAGGTTGGGACAGGGCCATCGAGCATGCGCTGAAAGGGGATTATCTGGTACAGGAGCGCGTCGCGACTGGGCGCGAGGTCTTCCCCTATGTCAACGAGAGCTCAGGCGGAGTAGAGATGATAGAGCAGTTGGTTGACCTCGACCCGCTGCTTTTCTTCGGCAAAGTCGAGGGCGCTTTCACAAGGCTTTCCTCTTCTTCTCTTGCGAATGTAACGTCGGGCGCTGGAATGGTTCCCACCATGATCGTTGACTGAGTTTTACTTCCACACCTAACCGGCTACACTGGACCTGATCGTTTAGCGGACTTGAGGCATAAAATAGGAGATTCAGCATGGCTGACTTTACCCTTGGAATTGAAGAAGAGTTTCAGATCATCGACCCTGAGACGCGCGAGCTGCGGTCGCACATCACGGAGATGATCGATGAGGGGCGCATGATATTGGGCGAGCAGGTAAAGCCCGAAATGCACCAGTCTATGATCGAGATCGGCACGGGAATCTGCAATAACATTCAGGAAGCGCGGGCCGATCTGGTTAAGCTTCGCCGAACGGTCGCCACGCTGGCCGAAAGCAAGGGGCTGCGCATCGCCGCAGCGTCTACGCACCCGTTCTCGAATTGGAGGGAACAGGAGATCACACCTGGCGCGCACTACGAGGCGGTGATCAACGAGATGCAGATGGTCGCCCAGTCGCTGCTGATCTTTGGCATGCACGTCCACGTCGGCATAGATGACCGCGAGGCGCAGATTCACCTGATGAACGCCGCGAGGTATTTTTTGCCGCACGTTCTGGCGCTTTCCACCAGCTCGCCATTCTGGATGGGGACCAACACAGGGCTAAAGAGCTATCGGTCAGAGTTGTTCAAGAAATTCCCGCGCACAGACATACCTGATTACTTCAGCTCGTATTCGGAGTTTGATAATTATGTGAATCTTCTCTTAAAGACGGGCTGCATAGACAAGCCGAAGAAGATTTGGTGGGACGTTCGGCCTCACCCGCACTTTCCGACTCTTGAGTTCAGGGTCTGCGACCTGCCGTCTCGCGTCGACGAAGTGATCGCGCTGGCGGCGCTATTTCAGGCGATAACGGCAAAGCTTTACAAGCTCTATCGCATGAACATGGGGTTCCGTCTCTATCGCCGCGCGCTGATACAGGAGAACAAATGGCGGGCCGTGCGCTGGGGGCTGGACGGGAAGCTGATCGATTTCGGAAAGCAGAAGGAGGTTCCCGTCCGCGACCTGATCTACGAGTTACTTGATTTTGTTGACGACGTAGTCGACGAGCTTGGCAGTCGTAAAGAGCTTGAGTATGTACACACGATTCTTGCGAACGGGACGAGCGCAGACCGACAGGTGAAAAAGTACGAGGAGACCAAAGACTTCACGGCTGTTGTCGATCAGCTCATGTCAGAAACTATGGAATGCATAATCGATTGACCGCGAGGCAGGTCCAAGGGAATGCGCGACTCGCCGCCACATTCCCTTGGACTTGCTGCAAGACCCTACCTTACTTTATCCCGAGAGCAACCCCGTATTAAAATGAATCATCGTCTTAACAGTGGGGCAACGCTGCGGGCAGCTTTGCCTGCTGCTAATTCAATTAACTAAGAGAGTAAATCTCTCAGGTGGACGCTGCCGGTGGTGACGATAGGCTGAAAGAGGCAGGCACGAGTATTGCTTTAAAGCAATGATCGCAATTATAGAACCCTAATGGAGGCCGCAAAATGAGCTATCGAAGACCGAGATACGATAGAGATGATGATGAGCGTGATAGAAGAACTGCTATTGATAAAGACGACGAACGGAGTTTCCCTCCCGAGGAGCCGGATCGAGGCAGGCGGCAAGAGGAGCGATCGTCACATGTGCGGCGGACCGCGCAAGATGCTGTTCGACGGGCCAGTGATCGCGGAGGCAGCGGACCGAAGAAGCTGTCGCGCGCTGCCAAAAGGAGGGCGATCCTCATAACCGCGATAGTTGGCGGCCTCGCCGTCATAGCAATAGTCGCTTTCGCACTGTACAGCGGGACGAAAGAATCATCGGTAAGGCAGCCTACAGCGTCGCAGCCTGCGAACAGCAATGCCCAGCCACCGGCGACCAGCCGCTCGCAGCCTGCGACTCCGCAGGCCGGGCGTGAGCCGGAAAGCGTGCTTCCCATCCCCGGGCTAACAGAGCCCGCCGCGCCCGCGACGACTGGGACGACTGATGAGTCATGGTTAGAGGCCGGGATCAGAATTCTCTTGAAACTCGCCCTCGCAGCATTGCTCGCCGCGATGCTCGCTTTCCGCCCGCGCAAAGATATGCCCGTGATGCAGCGCAACCCGTACGTAGCTCAGACCCAAATCCTGCTGGCTGTCGTCGGCGCTGCAATGATGATGGTAGTCGGCGATAATGCGGCCCGCGCCTTCGGCATATTCGCGGCGGCTTCGCTCGTACGCTTCCGCACCAACATACGCGACCCGAAGGAGATCACGGTCCTGCTAGTGAGCCTGGGGATAGGGCTTGCGGCTGGCGTCGGGCGCATAGAGGTTGCGATACTGCTCTCCTTATTCGTGCTGCTGATGCTCTGGGTGCTAGAGTATTACGAGCCCGCGCAGGTCTTTCGCGCGATGGAATTGACCATCACCACGCGCAATGTAACCGAGACCGACGAGATACTCCGCGAGATATTCGAGAAGCGCGCCATCAGCGCGGAGCTGCGCGAGGTCGACCGGGAAGACAAAGACGACCCTGTGGGGAAGATCGTCTACTATGTCAACGTCAATCCTTCGGTCAGCACGGACCAGTTGAGCGAAGAAGTCTTCGCGTCGGACCCCGAGAACATCGACAGCATTCAGTGGGATCAAAAGAAGAGCACTTCTTACATATACAGGTAAGGCGGATTACGGCCTTTGATTACACGCGGCGCGCCTGCCAGTAGGCGCGCCGCTTTCTTATTGGCGCCCTCGTGGTTGATGCTCTAAGGATACTCGGAATAGAATTCAATAAATCAATTATAAGGAGCCGGGCCGTCATGGCAGAGAACCTATACGATGTAGTTATCATTGGAGGTGGGCCGGGGGGGGCTTCTGCGGCTATCTACACCGCCAGGGCGGACCTTTCGACCCTGGTCATCGACAAGAACATAATGAGCGGCGCGCTTGCAGTTGCCACGAAGATAGTCAACTACCCCGGCGTGCCCGAGGAGATCAGCGGACTCGAGCTGATCCGGCGCATGAGGATGCAGGCCGAAGGGTTCGGCGCGCGGTTCGTCCAGGAGCAGGTCATAGGAGTCGATTTTAACTCCGACCCGAAATCTATCTATACGAACAATGTTTACCAGGCCAAGGCGGTAATCCTTGCTACGGGTGCACACGAGCGAAAAAACAAGGTGCCGGGGGAAGGGGATTTGCTAGGGCGCGGCGTGAGCTATTGCGCCACCTGCGACGCAGCTTTTTTCAAGAACGAAGATGTAGCCGTCATCGGGTTTACCGATCACGCGCTTGAAGAGGCGCTATTCCTGACACGGTACGCGAAGTCTGTAAAGCTTATTACGCCGACTTCAGGGTTCAAGGCGGCTGAAGAGTTGCTGGAAAAAGTCCGTGCTAATGAGAAGATCGAGATAATGACAAAACTAAAGCTGGTCGCCGTCGAAGGGAAAGAAAGCCTGACCGCAATTCGACTCCAGCCGCGCGACGAGACGGAGCAGAGCATACCCGTGACAGGGGCCTTCATTTACCTGGAAGGGAACCAGCCCAGCACGCAGTTCCTGAACAGCGCGATCCCGATCGGCACGGGCGGCTGTTTGTTCAACGAGCGCGACCAATCAACTCCCATCCCAGGCGTCTTCGCAGTCGGCGACGTAACCTGCACACAGCTCAAACAGGCCGTTGTCTCGGCAGCCGAAGGCGTGATAGCCGCGATCTCAGCGGACCGGTTCATAAACAAACTGGACAAGGCTTCGCCGGGACGTTACTACTAGCGCAGGGTGGCCGGTCTTCATTTTACAATCGGCTCTGCGACGAAGGAGTAGACAATAAACTCTTCATTTTCCTTTGTGGAAAAACCTACCCTCCCATAAGCGAGTGACGAGTCGACTAACACGTCGAGCAAACGAATCCCCTTTTCGCTAGGATTGCTCACGCTCTCGATAAAGTGACGTATCTCGCTGCCCTTCGCTTCGACGACAATGTGAAACGAATCACCGGGTTGGCTTATGTCCTCAGTAACTCTGGTCGAGTTTATCAATTGCAGCTTACCGTCTCGACACACGTAGCTGCGGAACGTGTTCGGGGCGGCCGCTTTTTGCCCTGAGAGCTGAAAAACATAGTAGTTGTTTTCGTCACGGGCGCGTACTACCCACACGGCCCCTTTCCCGTTTCGGAGGCTTATGTCGAATTCCAGCTTGAAATCTTTGTAGATGCGATCGGCGACCAGCCCTATCTCAGGGCCGCGCACGAGCATCTTGCCCGACATCACTTCCCAGCTTTTAGGGAGCGACCAGGAGCTGCCGCCATCCATAAAGAAATCGGCGAACCCTCTGTACATCTTTTGGGGCTTGAGAGGTCTTTCGATCGCCGACGCGCCCGGCTGAACTTTGAGTCTCTCCCTTTGTTCTTCGTAACCATCCTTCCAGAGCTTTAAATCATGCTCCCCGGCGCGCAGGGGCGATATCTTTAGCGTTCCTTCACTCGATGTGCTGCCCAGAAGATGTCCGTCGATGTAAACGGCGACGCCTGCGTTCGATTTTATAGAGAGTTCAGCGGTCGCGGGCATGAACCTCGGCATGACGATTGTCGAGCTTGATGCTTGAACTTCTATCTCTTTCTCGTACGGCATAATGGTCGGGTGTGTGATGCGCAAAATGTGTTTGCCCTGTAAAACATCACCGATCTCGACCATGTTCTCACTCTTTTTCCACTCCTTGACTTGCACACCGTCTACAAAGATGGCCGCGTCAGTCTCAACAAGCCCTATGATGATTGAGCCGGTTACGATTGCGAGATCAGCCGTAACGACTCGAATCCCGCCAGGTCTCAAGACAACCCAATTGGTGAACGAAGACATATCTGAAGAATTGACTTCTACAAGGTAATTTCCGCCGGGCAATTCAGTACGAAATTCACCGTCCTCGGCGCGCGCCTGTTTGATGGTTTCGCCCTTCTTGTTTTTGATCAATATCTCCGCTGACGGCGGATTCGTAATAACAAACAGAACCCCGTTCGAACGATCCTTTGCCGTTGTCGCCCCCTTGGGGTTCCTGCGCGGGGGAGAGATAGGCCTCCTCGCGCGGCGGACTTCCACTTCCGGGCGATCTTGCCTGGGTCTTGCCACGTCGGGCTGCGTGCGTTGAGCCATCGCCTGAGAGGTGAAAGCTAAAAAGATTAGCAAGATTGAAACAAACAACCGAATCATAATGACCCCAAAACATGATTACGATAAAGAAGCTCATCATTGTTTTGTTGAAGGCTTCTGAGCCGCGGTCCCCGCCTTGCGCAGAGTGCCAAACGGCGGCTTGATCTCATTGGTCTTCGTGGTCCGGACGGGGAAGGTATCCATGATATCGGGCTCAAATCCCTCCGCCGTTATGACGATCTTATACAACCCCGGCGGCAGCGAGCCGATAAAGTACGCGCCGTTAGCCCCGCTGCGAGCTGCCCGTTTCAAACCCGAAACCTGATTCGTAGCCGTTATGATTGCGCCTGCCACAGGCGCTTGAGAATCACCTTCATAGACACGGCCAACAATGGCGCCCGTTGCCGCCTCCGCGTTCTCTGAGATGCTCTCCTTTCTTGAGAAGTTCTCCATTTTCTGAGCTCTCACCAGCGACAGGATGCGGCTCTGAGCCTCCGTGACAAACTTCCCCTTCGGGTAAAGACTCAAGTATGCCTCAAGTGATTCAGGACCTTTTTGATCCCTTATCATCTCCCAAATTCTCAGCTCTGTCTCATCCAGCGCTATCTGCTTCTGCTTCAGCGCCTCGGCCTTTTGCTGCTCGGCAATCTCTTTCTGTTTCAACGCTTCGGTTTTTGCCTGTTCCGCCTCGATCGATTTTCTTATCGCATCCTCGCTGGCTCTCTCGGCCAGCGCCTTCTGCTGGATTGCGATCAGTCGTTGCTCTTCAGCCTCTTCGCTTTTATGCTCGGCGATCTTCTGCTGGTCGAAAGCGCGTTGGCGCTCATCAATCGCGAGCTTTTTCTGGAGCACGGCTTCGGCATATGCCGCTTCTTTCTGCTCATTCGTCCTATTCAACTGAACGACAAGGTTGCTCATCTGTTCGGCCTCAGCCTTCGCTAGATTCCGCTGCTTGAAGGCGACGAACGCCGCAAAGCCTGAGACGAGCGCGACGATGATGACTACGGCCACAGCCGTTGCGCGATAAACGCCCCTGCGAAAAGCTGCCCGCTGTCGGCGCAAGTCCGCGTCCGGCATGTTCTCTTTGACCCAGTTGGTGTCGAAGACGGTCGAGTAGATTTTGTTTCGCACCTTCAAGCACCCGTCCACGACGCGCGCCACGCCCGATAGCTTCAATATGCTGGCAAGCGGGTTCGTCTCGTCATCCTTGACAGATCTATGGCAGCGGACCTTGCTGTACAGATCGAGCAGGCTGGCTATATCAACCTCGCTCCGGAGGATTCTTTCGCGCACAAAGAGCAGGTTGTCGTCTTGCTCGCGCGCGCGCGAACAGAGGAACAGGTCTTGGCAGACGCGGTCGACGCCTTCAGGTCCCGTGACGTTTGCGTCGTCGGCGACGGCCTTGCAGAGTCGCTGAGTCAAATAGGGATGGCCGCCAGTCCAATAGAGCACGCGATTCAGAATGCCATGCTCCTGGTGGGATTCTTTCTTTAGCCCGTCGATCAGGATGACGGCTTCCGATTCGGTGAAATCCGAGAGCTCTATTCGCTGTCCTATGTTGAAAGGTGTCGTGCGAGTATCCTGAATCAGGTCTGTCGGCGTGGCGACGCCGAGCAGGCAAAAAGTGAGGCGCGAAAGATCGGGATCGATCGAGCGGCGATTATACAGCTCGCGTATCCCTGCGAAGAATTCATCGGTAGAGAAGGGAAGACTACGCACCGCGTCGATCTCGTCTACGAAGATCACGGTCTTGCCTTTGAGATTCCTCAAGATGACTTTCTCAATCGCGCTCATCCACCGCTGCATCGGGCCGAGCCGCTCGTGATCGCCCCAGTAATCGTCAAGCTCATCTTCCAGATCAAGCTGTTGCCCCACGCGAGCCAGCAGCCCGTCGAACCACTGGTCAGCAGAAAGATTCTGGCCGATCGAGGTCAGGTCGAGCACGGCCACATTTGTCCCTCCCTCGCGCAGCCGCACGGCCGTCCTCACCATCAACGACGACTTGCCCATCTGCCTTGAGGTCAGGACGTAACAGAATCTCCCCTGGACCAGGTTGTGGTACAACTCGTCATCGGCGACTCTTTGAATATAAGAAGGCGCGTCACGATGAAGCGTACCGCCTGTGACGTAAAAACTTCTCTGTAAACTGGTGCTCGTCATAATGATTCGTTCAACTCTAAAACAGATGTCTCTGCAAGTAATCAGTGTAAAGCCGGCAACGCGGCCTTGCTTCGCGCGCAGAATCGCCAGTAATGACACCGGCGCTACGCAATCGATAAAATGTCTCCGCGTTCGGGCACGGCTTTCCTTGCAGAATCGCGCGGATAACTTCGCAAAGCGCCGTGTCATGTGCCAACAGCACGAGTATGCGGCGGAGGTGGTCGCCGAACGGGCCTTCATCGCGGTCGGCCACGGCTTCGAATGAAGCGAGGTCGCCGCCGTGCGTCGCCAGCTCGTGCAGCCCCCGACGAACGAGATAAGGCTGCCCGCTGACCAGCTCAATGAAACGATCTACTTCGCCGTCGGTCCTAAGCGGAGAGCCGTAGCGGTTATTCAATTCAACCACCTGTTCGCGCGTGAAATCTTCGAGCGCGAGCCTGGTGCCCACATTAAACGGCGACTGGTTCAAATCGGTGATGAATAGATGCGCCTCCGTCGCGTAAGCAATCGCGAGCGTCAATCGTCTCCACGGACCCGTCGGGTCTAGCGACCGCTCGTTGTGCCAGGAGCGGAACAGCCCGAAGACTTCGCTGCCGAATTCGCAGGTAAAGAGCCTGTCGACTTCGTCCAGCCCCCAGACCATCGGGCCCGCAAGCTTGCCCAGGACTTCGCGCCTTATATACCGCTCGAAATTCACGCTCGGTCCTCGCCGCGAGTTCCACACGTCGTCTGGAAAAACATCGAGGTCGAGCTGGTCGGCTATCATCTCGCCGAGCGTCATAAAGAGCGACTCTATCGATTCGAGGTGTACGGAGTTGAGCTTCTGGAAATCTGTCAGCACGACCTTTGCGCCGAACCCGCGAGCCTGTTGAAGACCGCGCGCGAGCAGCGAGGTCTTGCCCATCTGCCGCGCGCCCTTCACCAGCACGATGCTGTCCTGGCGCGCTATCGCGTCATAGAACTCATCATCTGTCTGCCGGGCGATGTAGAATTGCGATTCGAGCGGGACGGCGCCGCCGACCGCTTCCAGACTCAAGGCCCCTTGCCGTCCCTGCCTGTGAGACGCGCCGACGACAAAGGTCTGGCTCTCCAACGAGTCGAGCAAGTGTTTTAACAACGCCTCGTCATCGGCTGGCCCATTCCAAACGCCGTATTGCAGCGGCTCCAGGTAGCCAGAGATCGTTTCCGGCAAACTCTCCTCGAAGCCCAAACGGATCGGCAGCAACCGGGGCCTGCCGTTCTGTTCTTGCGCAGCCTCGTATGCGATCTGGATTTCGTACGCAATCATTTCGCTTGTGATCGATGCGGCGGAGATGAGCGGGACCACTGCGTCAGCCGTCCGCACTTGCCTGCTGATCTCCTTGGCCCATTCGACCCCTATGCTGAGATGGCGGTCGATGAACACGCCATAGCCCTTCGCGCACAACCCTTCTTCAAGCAGCTTCAACACTTGTTCGTCAGGTGTTGAATTGCGTTTGTACAACAAAACGACCTTCACGTCCTGTCGATTCGGGCCCGACTGTAGCGTGCTATCCGTGCTGACCGGCGAGCGGTATGACGATGTCTCTCTGTCTTCAAACGATAAGGGCTGCAGGTCGCCCGTCGCAGGTCTTGCGTTGCTCAACGCACGCGCGAGCCTGTCGCCGAAATCCCTCGCCTTGAGCCTGCGTTTCTCAGGCTCGAAACAGAGCGCGTTTATGATGATCCCTTGCGCGATTTCGGGGAGGTCCGACCGCAACTGCTTCGGCTTGACCATCACGCCCCTGCGCTGAAGGTCGTAAAGCTCGACGGCTGACTCTGCCTCGAACGGTATCTCGCCGGTGAGCATCTGGTAAGCGATCACCCCTAGCGCGTAAATATCGCTGGCCTCCGAGGGCTTACCCTTAAGCTGTTCGGGCGCCATGTAAGCTATCGTACCCGCCACCCTGGTAGTCTCTATTCCAGAAGCGACACGCGAATCCTTTACCGTCGCTATCCCGAAATCGATGAGCTTGACGTACTCCTCATCATCGCCGACCCTCTGAAGCATGATGTTGGCGGGCTTGAGGTCACGGTGATAGACGCCTTTGTCGTGGGCCGCGCTCAGCGCCTGGCCGATCTGTTTTATTACTCTGGAGGCTCGCGCGAGCGCCATTGGACCGTTATGGAGGACGGAACGGAGCGTTTCGCCTTCGACGTATTGCATCACCAGATAAGGCTTGCCGTTGGGCATCTCCCCCGAATCGAGCGCGCCCACAACTCCCGGATGGTCTATGAGGGTGAGTGCTTCGATCTCCTGCTGAAACTTCCTCTGTATCCAATGTGACATTTCAGGATCGGCATACTCGTCTATGAGGACCTTTATGACGACTCGCTTGGAGTGTAGCTGCTGGTCGCGCGCCAGGAGGACCACACCGATCCCACCCCGCCCGATCTCTTTTTCTATGACGTATCTCTCTTTGAGCGTTAACCCGACGTAAAGGTTCTGACTGTACGACACCCGCGCTGACTCTGTCAGTGGCTCGGTTATGGCTTCATCCAACTCTGAAGCTTGCTCTTTATCGCCGTACATCACATTCCTCATAACCGAAGAGAGGGACTCTTCTTTGACTTCAAACCCGGTGAATTCTAACACCAAGACAATCTCAAATAAAGCAGCCAGTTATTTGTGATCGAACGGCTACAAGAGGAATGTACTATAAAAATCCACACAGGTTCCGGCTTATTTGGGAGGCGCAAAGCCAAGCCCGGCTTTCTCCTTTAAGGATAATAGTTATAATGGCTGACTTAGGGTTAAGCAGGATGGCACTATCGTTGCTCTTTCCAAAGTTGGAGAACAAACGATGGACCTTGTAAGCAAGTACCTGGCTATCGGTCAACCACGAAGGAAAGATCATTCCTCACGAGCCCTGAGCGGCTTACCCGCAATACTGAGAAGAAATCTACATTACTTTCGCGATCCTCGCCTGATCGCAGCCGTCGTCTTATTGTTTGCCTCAGTCTTCGCAGTCTGCTTTCATTACTACGTCAGCCTGTCAGCCGAGATTGACGACAGGTTGAAAGGCAGCTACCTCGATAACTCTGTAGGCATACTTACCTCTCCTTTTACAGTCTCGCCCGGTGATAAACTGTCCATCAAAGAATTAGCAGAATACCTGCAAGCAGCCGGTTACCAGCAACAGGCCAAAGGGGAATCGCTTTCCGAAGGCGGGAGCTTTCTGATCGACGGCAATGAGGTTCAAATCGCTCCCAGCCGCGTTGCGGCTTCGCAACTGGGGATCACACCCGTTCGGCTTGAGGTAAGGAACGACCACGTAGCCTCAATCCGCCACGGTGTATCCGGCAAACAGATCAACTCGGCTCTTATCGAAGGCGAGCTGCTTGTCTCTGTCAGGGATGGCGACCGTAGAAAAAAGATACCAGTAGAATTCAACGCGCTGCCTGAAGATTTACGAAATGCTGTCATAGCAGTAGAAGACCGCCGGTTTTTTGACCATAGCGGGATTGATTGGCGAGGCATCGGCCGTGCGATGTTGAAGGACATAAACGAAGGCGAGATCGTTCAGGGTGGGTCCACAATCACGCAGCAGATAATAAAGAACTCATTTCTTTCCAGCGACCGCACATTTGACCGCAAGCTCAAAGAAGCGGCGATGGCTCTGATACTGGAGTCGCGGCTTACAAAGGAAGAGATATTCACTCTCTATTGCAATGAAGTATACCTGGGGCAGAGCGGGACGTTTGCGATCCACGGATTTGGCGAGGCGGCGCAAGCTTACTTTGACAAGAATGTGGCGGATTTGACTTTGGGCGAATCAGCATTCCTGG
The DNA here is from genome assembly GCA_036277095.1 of Blastocatellia bacterium. Lineage (GTDB taxonomy): Bacteria > Acidobacteriota > Blastocatellia > UBA7656 > UBA7656 > DASUNP01. The sequence continues at coordinate 64,492 of DASUNP010000028.1, read as the reverse complement.
CGGGTCTGATCCACGCACCCAACCGTTATTCTTTGCAGCGAGACATGACGCGCGCAATCGAGCGGCGCAACATAGTGCTCGACTCGATGGTGGAGACAGGGGCCATCACATCTCAGGCTGCCGAGGCGGCTAAGAGAGAACAGCTAGTTATCAAGAGCCGCAAAGCGCAAAACGATTACGGCGCAAGCTATTTCATAGACTACACCCAGCGATATATCGACCAGCGCTTCGGCTCCGGGGGAAGCAGATTGCCCGGGCGCATATACACTACGATGGACCCTCGGCTCCAGCGGGCTGCCTACGAAGCCGTAACATCACAGACTGGAAAACTCGATAAGCTCTTTGCTAAGCCGTCGCGCAAGGGAGTCGAAGCCCCAAAGGTCGAGGCCGCGCTCGTCGCTATGGATGCGCACACGGGCGAAGTGCTGGCGATGGTCGGCGGGCGCAATTATGACGAGAGCCAGTTGAACCGCGCCACTGATGCGAGGCGTCAGCCGGGCTCCACCTTCAAGCCATTTGTCTATGCAGGGGCGCTCGCCGGGCGGTCCTTCACCCCCGCGACGATGCTCTCGGACCGGCCGCAAACTTTCACTTATGACGGGGGCCGCGCCGAGTATAAGCCCACGAACTATCACGGCGGATTCAGCAACAGGGATGTGACTCTGCGCGAGGCCCTCGCGCGCTCGCTCAATATCCCCGCCGTCGAGCTTGCGATGCGCGTCGGGCTGACGAATGTCGCGGACCTTGCGGAAGAGTGCGGGTTGAAGCGGCCTGCTTCGTACCCTTCGATGGCGCTCGGCGCGAGCGAAGTGACGCCGCTTGAGATAGCGGGCGCGTATACGGCATTTGCCAACGAAGGCATGGCGCTCAGGCCGGTTCCCATAAAATCGATATTGCCAGCTCAGCAGTCCGGATCTATCGAGAAGCGCGCCGCGACGGGCTCGCGGGCCTTCTCGCCGCAGGTCGCTTACCTGATGACAAACATGATGCAGACGGTCGTTGATGCGGGCACGGCTTCGAAGCTGAGAGCGATGGGTCTTCGAGGGGCGTTGGCCGGAAAGACAGGCACTTCAAACGACGGCTGGTTCGTCGGCTACACGCCCGGGCTGGTCTGCGCCGTCTGGGTAGGCTTTGATGATAACCATGATCTCAAGCTCAAATCGTCTGATTCGGCGCTGCTGGTCTGGGCCGATTTCATGAAGCGGGCGCTTGAATTGTCCCCGCGTTATGGAGGCGACGATTTCGCGCGGCCTAGCGGAATTGTTACTGTCGATATTGATCCTGTGACGGGCTACGCCGCTACGCCTTATTGCACAGGCACACGCAGCGAAATATTCATCGCAGGCACGGAGCCATACGGGTCTTGCTCCTGCGGGACGATGGAAGATGATCTTATGGCCGAGACGGATAATCTGGATTCACTCCCTCTCGACGCCGAAAACGTTGACTATAGCAAGATCACTTTAGAGATCTGCTTAGAATCCGGTTTAATTGCTACTTCAAGCTGTCCGCAGAGCCATAGGAGGACATTCGACCTGGGCAAGGAGCCGCTCGATACGTGCAGGAGAGAGCATTCATTTGAGGCGGTTCCAGACCTCGAAGAACCGCCCGTGCCAAATCCGCTCGGCGATGGCCCAAGTCGATGGGGGAGCAACAAGAATGCTTCTCCAATGCGAAAGGGCGCGCAAAAGCCTAGAAAGAAGCAGGACCCCGTACTGAACCAAGACAGGTAGAGGTGTGATAAAGCGGCTGCGAATGTTAAACTACAACGTATCGAGCCTGTGGGGAATCAAACTAATCGGCAAGTATCTTGCCGTTTCCATTTTAGCTGTAAGGCATTAGTAATTCTTTCGGAGGCGGAATATGAAAAAGTTCAGGAGAATAAGGACCGGCGCAAGCTTTCTAGCACTCGCCGCGCTGCTTGCGTTACCTCTGGGAGCTTTCGGGCAGACGCCGATCAAGGCTCCGAGCAACAAATTCAGCATTAATGATGATGTGAAACTAGGGCGGGAGGCGGCCGCTGAGGTCGAGCGCCAATTGCCGATCATGAATGACAGGACCATAGAAGGTTTTGTCGATGACATCGGGCGCCGCCTCGTCGAGAGCATCCCTTCTCAATTCCGCCACCCGGAGTTTCAATACTCTTTCAAAGTCGTTGACGCGCGCGACATAAACGCATTCGCATTGCCGGGCGGTTTCACCTACGTGAATCGCGGGTTGATCGAAGCCGCAAACACCGAAGGCGAGCTCGCGGGTGTGATGGCGCACGAGATCAGCCACGTCGCCCTGAGACACGGGACGGCTCAGGCGGCTAAGGCTCAGAAATACCAGTGGGGCGCACTCGGCGGGCAGATCCTCGGAGCGATTATCGGCGGCGGTCTCGGCGGCGTTGTCGCCCAGGGCAGCCAGTTGGGCATCGGCGCATACTTCCTCAAGTTCAGCCGCGATTACGAGCGCCAGGCAGACTTGCTGGGGGCGCAAATGATGGCGGCTGCGGAATACGACCCGCGCGACCTCGCAAATATGTTTCGCACGATTGAGCGCGAGAGCAAGGGCAGCGGCGGGCCGGAATGGATGAGTAGCCACCCGAATCCTGGAGACAGGTATGAAGCCATTAATCGCGAAGCGGACATGCTTCGCGTGAGAAATGTCAATCAGGACAATTCGGAATTTAACCAGATACGCGCACGACTTCGCGACATGCCCCGCGCGCGCTCGATGGAAGAGATTTCGCGGGGCGGGCAGCGGTACCCTCAAGGCGGCGGTTCGCGCCAACCCACCGGTTCGCGGCAACCCACAGGCCGCGTCGAATACCCTTCAAACCGTTACCGCACTTACACGGGCGGGAATGTCTTTCGACTCGCGGTGCCGGATAACTGGCGCGAGCTTGGGGGCGACAATAGCATCACCTTCGCACCGGAAGGCGCCTACGGGCAACTCAGCGGGCAGTTCGTCTTTACGCACGGCGCGATGGTGGGGGTCGACCGGGCGCAAGGGAGGAACTTGCGAGAGTCGACTGAAAACTATTTAAGACAATTGGCGCAGGGCAACCCCAATATGCGCCAGCAGAGCGGGTTTCAGCGAGGGAGCATAGCTGGCCGCGAAGCCCTGGCGATTACTTTAAGCAACGTGTCTGATGTGTCGGGCCGCACGGAAGCGGTGGCAGTCTACACGACTATGCTGCGTAACGGCGACCTGTTCTACCTGATTGGCGTAGCGCCGCGAGAAGAGTTCGGGACATACCAGCGGGCGTTTGACAGTATCTTACGCTCGGTCCAGTTGAACGATTAATCAATGCTCTCGGAGGGAGTAAAACGAAAGGCCCGCTCATTGCGGGCCTTTTTCTTTGTATTGTGAAATACCTTCTATTTCTGAGGCAGAGGCGGCGCTGTTATCTGGCAATTATTAACCGAAAGCGATCTGAGGAAAGCCAGCAGATCGTCTCTCTGTTCTTTCGTGATGGTCCGCTTCTGCAAATTCTTTGTATCGAGATGAGGATTGGGCCTGCCGCCTCCGAGCATGAAATCGACCGCCTCCTCAAGAGTTGCCACGCTGCCGTCGTGGAAATAAGGCGCTGACTTTGCTATGTCTCTCAAGGTAGGCGTCTTGAACGCGCCTGTGTCTTCAGGCTTCTTTGTAGCGTTGAAGCGGCCCATGTCGGGCTCGGGCTTATCCATTCCCACGCCTACGTTGTGATACTGTAGATCGGAAAACAACGCGCCGTCGTGACAGTTAGTACATTTGGCGTCCTGGAAGACTTGCCACCCTCGCGCGACAGCGCCCTGCATAGCCGAGTCATCGCCCGCTTTCCACTTATCCCACGGAGTGTCGCCCGTGATGATCGTACGCTCGTATGCCGATATAGCCGCCATCATGTTCTCGGGAGTGGCCTCGCCGCCGAATACTTTTTGGAACTGGTCGCGGTAGCCCTTCAGTGCGTTTATGCGCCCGGCGATCTCTTGTTCCTTGTCTTTCGCGCCCATGTTGCCGCCCTGCCAGGCGGCCATAGCCTGTTTCTCAAGCGACGGGCTCCTGCCGTCCCAGTAAAAGGCTTCATTGTAACCGATATTCCATAGCGTGGGGCTGCTGCGCGGCAGTTGCTTGTTGTACGCGCCGATGGCCTTTGCCAATCCGTCGGTCAGACCCTTTTCGCAGACGTGGCAGTCGTAACAGGAACGCGATTCGTCTCCGCTCAACCGCCTGTCGAAAAACAACTGTCGTCCGAGCGCGACTTTCTCGGGAGTCATCGGATTATCGTCGGGGATCTTCATTGCCTCATAGCTGGCAAGCCCTTTCGGGAGGGGTTGTATATCCGGCTTAAACTCTGCCGCCGCGCCGCTGTCGGGCTGCGAGCACCCCGCGAGGAACGTGACCGCGCCCAAAGCAAGCATAAATGTAAGAATGGTCGCAAGCTTTACTACAGGATGTCTCGAACTCATTTGGCGTCCTCCAATATTAAGAATGCAATCACCCGCTCAAAAACAGTCGGGCGACGGTTGAGGTAAGACTGGCACGCCCAGGTGCGGCCCCGGATTGTTGAGCGCAGTCCGCAGCGCCAGCTCAAGCGTAGCCCGGGTCTCTTCGGGTGTGATTATGGCGTCTACGAAACCGCGCGCGGCAGCAAACTTGGCGTTAAGCTCGCTGTCATACTTCGCCCGAACACGCTCCATCTGATCGCGCATCTTCTCGTCGGGCTGGCGGCCTTCGCGCTCCAACTTCTCAAGCTCCCCGCTAAACAACGCCATGACCGCAGAGTCGCCCTCCATGACTCCCATGCGACCTGTAGGCCATGTGAAAATAAAATCGGGGTCGAATCCCTGACCTGCCATCGCGTAATAGCCAGCGCCCGACGCGTGATTGATCGTCAACACAAGCTTAGGAACTGTAGCCGTAGCCATCGCTTCGACGAAGCGAGCGCCTGCGCGGATTATCCCGCTATGTTCCGCTTCAGTCCCCACCATAAACCCCGAAACGTCCTGCAAAAAAAACAGGGGCGTCCCGTGGCGGTTGCAGGTTTCAATGAAGTAAGCAACCTTCTCAGCCGAATCGGTGTAGATGATCCCGCCGAACTTAGGAGGCTTGCCTGCGGCGCCGCGAATCAAGCCGCGCTGGTTGGCAATAATGCCCACGGGAATGCCCGCGATGCGTGCGTGGCCCGTGATCATCTCCTTTGCATAGTCTGCCTGAAACTCGTCAAGCTCTCCGCCATCAATCAAGCAGTCGAGCACATCTCGCATGTCGTATGGGAGACGGTGGTCCGCGGGCATGATGTCGTAAATATCCGTCAGCGGCCTGCGGGGCGGGCCGGGTTCTTTGAGTTGAACGCGAAGGGGCCGAGGAGGCGGAAGCTCCGTTACAAACTCTCGCAGCTTCAAGATGCACTCCTCGTCGTTCTTCGCGCGGTAATGTGCGACGCCTGAAATCTCGTTGTGCGTGCGAGCGCCGCCCAGAGTATCGCTATCGACCGTCTGCCCGACCGCGCCCTTGACAAGGTTAGGCCCGCCCAACCCCATAAACGAGCTTCCCTCGACCATTATTATCAGGTCCGAGAGCGCGGGCAGATAAGCCCCACCTGCAACGCAAGGACCCATGACTGCGGCGAGCTGCGGGATCTTCAAGTAGCGCCGCATGACCGAGTTGTAGAAAAATATGCGCCCGCCGCCGTGCTGGCCCGGGAAGACTCCGCTTTGGTATGGAAGGTTCACACCCGCCGAATCGACTAGATAGATAATCGGGGTGCGGCAGCGCATCGCGACTTCCTGGATTCGTAGCACCTTCTTGACGGTTTCGGGCCACCACGATCCAGCCTTGACCGTTGAGTCGTTCGCGACGACTACGACCTCGCGGCCCGCGACTCGGCCTATCCCTGTTACGACGCCCGCGCCAGGCGCTTGACCTTCGTATTGATCGTAGGCGATCAGAAGGCCCGTCTCCATAAAATGTGTATCCTTGTCAAAAAGCAGGCTTATGCGCTCGCGAGCCGTCAGCTTCCCCTTCTTATGCTCGCGGGCAATGCGGTCAGGGCCGCCCCCTTCACGCAGACGGGCTTCAAGCTCTTTCAGCTCTTCGACAAGTTTTTCAAAATGTTCTCGATTGATAGAAGTCTGTGTTTCCATACTTAAAGTCGGTGAAAGGAGAAAACCAAGAATAGCAACGTCGAGTGATTAGTGACAAGGGAAGAGTAGATTTCCTGCTTGTTCCAACGCGCGGGCGCGTTCTTTTGTCTGGGCGCGTCCCAAGGGTGAGGCCGTTCGGACGCAAACGGTGCTTGTTGACGGCCATTGGTCACTTTATAATTGCTCTTGGAGTTTGAATGATGGGGATCAAGCGATTCAACTTTTTACTCGCGGTAAGCCTTCTTACTACTCTTTCAATCATTCCGCGCGCGGGCGCGATCGCACAATCAGGGAAGGGAAATGCGGGGTCTCGCCGCAACGTGACGTTGAATGTGATCGTTCACGCGCCGGAAAGCAAGCTCGTCTCGAAAGAAGACTTCGAGTTGTATGACGCTGGGATTCCCCAGGACGTGGAAACCTTCTCTCGCCTCGACGCTGGCTCGCGCATAGTGCTCATGGTAGATAGCAGCGCGAATCTCAAAGCCGAGCAGTCGCTCCTTCAACAGGCCGTCACGGCCATCGTCAACGAGCTGTACGACGACGATCAGATGATGGTCGTTGGCTATAATGAGACTGCCGAGATAATCGAGGATATGACGCCCGACCTTGCGAAGCTCCAGGCTTCGCCGTCGAAGCTATTGCGCAAGGGGTTTCCGAACCTCTATGACGCCTTAATCGCCGTTTCTGATGCGCTCTCGCATCAGGCCAAAACGGGGCTTGAGAAGCGCGCGATCATACTAATCAGCGACGGCTACGACAGCGAGAGCAAGACGAAGTTTGACGCCGCGCTGGTAGAGCTTCAAAGGGAGAATGTTATTCTTTACGCGATTCAAGTCCCGGATCGAACTCGCGGCGCGCTGCTGAAAGATAAACCAAAGCCACCCGCCTGTCTCACCCAACTGACTGAAGGGACGGGCGGTGCGATCTACACATTCGACAAAGCCGCAGACGCCGCAAAGAAGATCGCCGATGACATGAGGAAAAACTGGTACCGGCTGACCTACACGCCTGAGGGCGTCAATCCCATCAACACGCGCAGGCTGTTGTTAATGTCGCACATCGACGGAATCCAGTTCAGGACCAAAGGCTCTCACCCCGGCCGCTATAATTAATCACCCTAGCTTGTTGATAGACTTTTTTTTTGGCACAAAGAAAAAGGCATCGGAATCATCCGATGCCTCTTGGCCCCTCAGGTTGTATCTTGCGAGCATCTTGGGTGGGTGATGCCCTTAAAATAAGTGACTTTAAAGAGAGCAACCTCCGTGCCGTAGCCCCGATTTAGTCTGATTTCTAAACTTAAATCTTCTAAACAAAGACCTAGACCCTGCTTTAGTAACGATCTCAGGCGTATTTCGTAACCTCGCCAGATGGGACATAAATGCCACTCCATGTGAAAAACTGGCCCGAAACCGTCACCTTACAGGAACAAACTCTGGCTCTTTTTCGACGACTGGGCGCGTAACCGCATTACGATGTGAAAACGCCAGCAGAATACCGAGCATTGCAAAGGATGTGATCAATGACCACCCGCCGTGGCTGACGAAGGGGAGCGTGATCCCTGTCATCGGCAACATTCTGAGCACGCCTCCGATATTGACTATCGCCTGAAACCCCACAAAGGCCGTAAACCCTGCGGCCAATAGCTTTGTGAACATGTCGGGCGCTCCCAGGCTGATGGCTGTGCCAGCGAAGACAAAGACTCCCAGCGCGCCCAGAAGTGCAAGCGCCCCTGCCAGGCCCGTCTCTTCTGAGATCGCCGCGTAAATAAAATCTGAGTCGACTACGGGGACGGCTTCGGGGAATCCGAGGCCGAGCCCTTCGCCAACCGTGCTTCCTTCGTGAATGCCGAAAAGCCCTTGCGATTGCTGCAACACACGGTCGGCCCACGCCTCGCGGTTGCGTTGCGCAACCTCCTGCTCGTCGTTCATATCCAGGTCTTTGTCATTAAAATACTTCTTATAGACAGAATCCTGTTTCCACCACCAGGTATCGGGCGGTGGCGGCTCCCAGGTGTGCAGCCACTGGTAAAACCTGAAATGGACTCGACCCGGCACGCCAAAGCCCGTCGTAGTCCATTGCGCCCCGACGAATACTCCGAAGACAATGGCTAAAAGCACTATCGCGTAAACGAGCTGAGTAGTCTTTCGGACAGCGACTACATAAAGCATCACGTAGACACCGAAGAAGACTAACATCTGTCCGAAGTCTGACAGGGCGAAGAAGGGCAGTACGGGCATGGCGGCGATAACCAGGAAGGGTAGGAGGTATCTGTTGGGCGGCAGCCCCCATCGAGTTCTTCTAAGGTGGTAGTAGGTGTCCGCGAGCATGCCTGCGAAGCTAACGAGGAAGAGTATCTTCACAGGCTCCCAGGGCGTCGTCTGGCCCAGGAATTTCCCCTCGGCGCTGAAGAGAAAGACGATCACAGCGAACGGTATCAGGGTGGCCAGGCCGATTATGAGCGCATGGCGTTGTAGCCACAATAGCATCTTATCGCTTTTGAAGAGTCTAAAGCCCAACACGAGCGCCGCGAGCGCGGCGAGTGGAATGTATGTGTTGACCGAAGTCAACAGATGACCGACTGAGTATCTCTCCGTAGGCTCGGCCTGACCTTCGACCCGGTCGGGCACGGCGTCGGGGCTGCCGAACATGAACTTCTTTTTGTCGTCATCATACGCCGTTTGGATGTTGAGCAGCCGGACCGCCTGCGCTTTCGCCTGACGCGCTTTCGCCCTCTCATCGCTCCCGTATTCCGGGTCCATGAATACGCGATACTGTAGCAGCATCCCGACCGCGAATAGGAAGATTGCGGCGGTCATAGGGAGCATCTCCCCTCGGAACCTTTGCTTGCGCGTCAGCCAGAAAAAGACCCCTATGACCGGGAGAAACAATGCCAGGTCTCGCCCGGCCGCAAGCTTGCTCGCGTCGTACCCCCGCAACTGGCCCGACGCTATGACCGCGATGTAGCCGATAAGGGCCAGCACCATAATCACAATTATGATCAGCAGGTGGAGCGAAGGGCTTGTGCGCTTGATACGATTAATTGTCTTTTCCATTTGCTCGTCCCTCTTTGCGCGCTACTGTCGTTGAGCTGGCTGCTGCGGCCTGCGATTTCCGGATGGGCGCGTATCCGTCACAGGCATCTGGGCGGGACCGAGGCTGAGATAGCCAAGTCTCGAAGCCGCCTCTATGATCCTCACAGCGATGGGCGCGGCGGTCTTTGACCCCTCGCCTCCTCGTTCGACGACGACGGCGTAGGCGATCCTTGGATTGTCCGCAGGCGCGTATCCCACGAACCAGGAATCTGTGACCTCTTCCCACCGCTGTTGGCGGCGCCCTTTCTCGTCGACATCGAAGACGAGCTTTCCGTTTCGATCATAGACGGGCACGACGCGGTCTGCCGTCCCTGTCTTTCCGCCGGCTGTTATGCGACCTCGAAGCGGCGCGAACGCACCCGCCGCAGTCCCGTTATCGACTACCTGCTGCATCAGGCCGCGCAGTTCTGCCGCCGACGCGGCGGAGATAAATGGGCCTATTACTTTTCTCGGAGCGTTCGCTTCAAACGTCGGGGCGGCGAAAGCTCCATCAGAGCTGGCGGCGGCGGCCGTGATCAATGCCATGTACATTGGCGTCAGGTCAGCATAACCCTGGCCGATCGACTGCAACGCCACGTCATGGTTTGTGGCTTTAGACGAGAGATTCATCTGCGTGACAGGCGGCGCAAAGACGTAATCGAACTCTCTCGGATCGCCGTGAAGGACCTGCCAGATTCCTTCCGCTCGCATGGTCTTGTCTTCGGGCGTAGTTGCAAAACGGAGCCGCCTCGCATAATCGGCCAAACGCTCTTTGCCTATCTCAAGGCCAAGCTGGCAAAAATACTGGTTGCACGACAACCGGAACGCATCGACCAGGCCGAGCGAACCGTGCACGTGTCCGCCGAAATCTCTGATCGCCCGGCCCGATCCCTTCGGAGTGAATCCGCCTTCCTCGCACGTGAACACCTTGTTGGTTATTCCCAAATCGATGGCGACGCCGGCGATAAAGGTCTTGAAGGTCGAGCCGGGGGCGTAGTAGCCGACCGCTCCTCCCGTCACGAGAGTCCCGAGAGCGCGATTGACCAGCGGGAACGGACTCATGCCGGGCGCTTCCTCTACCTGCTGCGTCAGCCGCTCCCAGGTTGCTTGGTCCGTGATCGCACGAGGCTCAAAGCTTGGCGCCGAAGCCATCGCCAGGACTTCGTTCGTCGGCAGCAGGAGCACGACGGCCGCCGACGGCTTGCCCGTTCCCTGGACGAGATTGAAGACTTCGCGCTGTAGCGACTGGTCAATCGACGTTGTCAAATCCTTCCCTACAGGATTTGGGGATATGAGCGAGTTATACGTGCTCGTCGATTCTGTGAGCCAATCGCGGAACGCGTATTCCATGCCGCCCGCGCCAAATATGAAATCAGAATAGCCTGTCAGGTGAACCCCCGCCGCGCCAAGCGGATACTCCCGCGTGATCGCGCGCCCGTCATAACGATAACGGATCAGGGCATTCTCAAGCTTCCCCGAGCGATCAAAGACCCAGCCCTTCAGGCTGAACTCGGCCAATCGGCGGTTGCGCGCGTCGTTGCGCTTAGCCCTCATAAACTCTTCACTGTCGTCCGCCTTGAAGACCCAGTAGGAATGAAATCCCAGCACTGTGACTAATAGCAGCGTGAGGAATACTCTCAGCCCGCGCAGCCAGCGGTTGGTTGCCGTGGGGCCGAAATCCTTCACATTTTGAAAGGGGGTCTCGTCTAATGATTCAGGGGGATTGCGGTGTTTCCACGCGCCCCACCCCAGGACCAGCACGACCAACAAGGCTACACCCGCGAAGATCAACGTGAGGATCAATGGAAGAAGCATAGCTCTCTCTCCTGAAATGGCTCGGAGACTGCCAATACTAAATACGCCGAGGCACGCCCGGTTTGTTCTTAAAGTTGGAAGCGTCCAGGAAGTCTTGATACGAAGATCTGTCTGAAGATCTTTACCGCTGCTGCTAACCTATATCGGAGACGGTCAGCGCAATGTCGCCGACCTTGATCGTATCGCCGGATTTAATAGTCCGCGCTTCGTTCGATGAAAGTAGCTGCCCGTTAAGAGATGTCCCGTTCGAGCTGCCCAGGTCGGCGACGACTATGTCGCCGTTTTCGCGCATCGCGATCGAACAGTGCATGCGAGAGATGCTAGGGTCATCAATGCGAATCGCATTCCCTGCTACGCGCCCGACGTAAGCGGGGGCAGCGCCGCTCTGCAGGCGGATATGAAAGCTCCTACCATCGGCAGCACGCAACTCGACTTTACGCGCGCCCTCTGTCTGAGCGTTAGCCCGCGCGGGCTGGCTGGGAGTCTCGGGCAGAGCGCCGACGCCCGGTTTTTGAGTCGGGTCCGTAGAAATAAATCCCGGCTTTATCACCGTCACCTTGGCGAACACGTCGCGGCCTGTCTCTACCACGACCGGGCCGCGTGTCTCGTAACGCCGATTGTTAATGTATTCGAAGATGATCGCCTTCAGCTCGGTCGCGAGGGCTTCGATGTATTGTGTGTTCAGGCGCGAAGTCTCTTCGTAGGTGAATAATATCTTGAAATGATTCGGGGCGATGCGCTTTACGCCTTGCTTGTCTTCTTGCAGGTTGTTTTCGATGACGCGCTCGATGCGGGAGGTGAGATTGCCAATCTCTCGCGGGCTGAAGGTTTGCTCTTTTTCCGCCGCAGTGCGGCTGTCGACCTTTGATCCTAATCGCTCCAACACTCTTCGCGCGAAGCCTTCAGCCTTATCCAGCACGCTGTCGTTCGAATCGGACATCCCGCCGAAAGTATAACATAGCGAAAAGCGGCGCGCTAAGTCGCGCGGATGTGTTAAGCACGAGAGTGATCTATAATGCAGGTTATTCGACCTTGAATGTATGGCAGGCGGAATTTATACTGCACGGCTATGTCTGATGCGGCTGTAAATATAAGGGAGTGTGTCTCGGTTGATGATTTCAACCAGTGCATAGAGCTTGAGCGCGCAGTCTGGAAAGATGACGACATAGACATAATGCCTATCAGGCTTTACATGATTTCGAAAGCCTGCAACGCGCCGACCATCGGCGCCTTCGATCAAGCGGGCAGGCTGGTTGGGTTCGTCCACACCATGCTCGCGCTGATGGGCAAGAATGTCGTATATCACTCTCACATGGCAGCGGTCGTCGAGGAGCTAAGGCATAAAGACATCGGCTATAGGCTGAAGCTTGCGCAGCGCGAGAGGGCTGTCGAAGCAGGCATCCCGCTTATCATCTGGACCTTTGACCCGCTGCAATCGCGCAACGCACACTTCAACATCAACAAGCTCGGCGTTATCATCCGCCGCTACGAAGTCAATTATTATGGCGAGGGGGTCTCCACTGTATTTGACAGCGGGGTAGCGTCCGACCGCATATTTGCAGAGTGGTGGGTCTCTTCGCCACACGTCGAGTCCGTGCTCGCGGGAAACGGCCCGGACATCAGTGAAGAGGCCCACGCAGTCGTGCTGCCCGATGACATAAACTCGGTGCGCGCGCGATCCCTGGAAGAGCACATTGAATGGCGGAACCGCGTCCGCGAAGATTTTCAAAGAGAGCTTCTCAAGGGCCAGGTAGTGCGCGGGTTCGTTCGCGACCGCGAGAGCGCGAAGAGCATGTACTTGTTCGGGCCTGACGAATCGCAATTCAATTTCAGTTATTATGACTCGGTGGGCTTTGGAGCAGAGAAATGAACCTACAATTGGACAGGATCGAACTAACAGAGATCGAGCTGCCGCTCAAGTACCCATTCGAGACGAGTTTCGGGCGGACCACCCGGCGCAGAATCATGATCGTAAAGGCGCTGGACCGCTCCGGCGCTTTCGGCTATGGCGAATGCACGGCCCCTGAAGACCCTTTCTATAACCATGAAACGATTGATACTGCGTGGATCATCGCGACGAATTACATAGCGCCGCTGCTGTCGCAGGCGCGTATCGACAACGCCAGTGAGGTCAACCATGCGCTCGCACGCATACGAGGCAACCGCATGGCAAAGGGGGCAATCGAGGCGGCCATCTGGGACCTCGAAGCCCGTCTAGCCCGGACACCGCTCTGGAAACACCTTGGCGGGACTCAAGAAGAGATTACCAGCGGCGTATCTATCGGGCTGCAAGAGTCTATCCCGGCGCTCCTGGAAAAGATCGCGATTGAGCTTGAGAGCGGTTATCAGAGAATCAAGATCAAGATCAAACCGGGCCGCGACATCGATCTTGTTGAAGCCGTCCGGTCAAAGTATCCCTCGATCCAGCTCATGGTCGATGCGAACTCCGCCTACACGCTTGCCGACATAGACCTTTTGAAGCGGCTCGACGGCTACGGCCTGATGATGATCGAACAGCCGCTCTCGGCGGGCGATCTTGTAGACCATTCGAAGCTACAGCGAGAGATCAAGACCCCTGTCTGCCTGGACGAATCTATCTTAACAGTCGCGGATGCTCGTCATGCGGTAGAGCTCGGTTCGTGCAGGATAATCAACATCAAGCTTGGCCGCGTCGGCGGTCACTCTGAGGCTCGCATAATTCAAGAGTTTTGTGCGGGCCGCAAACTGCCTGCCTGGTGCGGCGGCATGCTCGAATCCGGCATCGGGCGCGCGCATAACATCGCAATGTCTACGCTTGCAGGCTTCACATTGCCAGGCGACGTGTCGGCCTCCGTGCGTTACTGGGAAGAGGACGTGATAGACCCGCCCGTCACCGTCAGCAATAATGGAACGATCACGCCCCCGACATCGCCGGGAATCGGGTACGAGGTTAACGAGCAGCGTCTGAACTCACTCTCTGTCAGGCGTGTGGAGATCAAACTTTGAGACGCGAGGAGACCAATGGCGGAATTTGAAGGAAGGTCGGCGATTGTAACCGGAGGCACGCGCGGTATCGGGAGGGGCATCGTCAGGGAACTGGCTGCGCGAGGCGCGAGCGTCGCCTTCAGCTACACAAAAAACGCAGAGCTTGCAGCCGAGGTCGTCAAGGAGATCGAATCGAGCGGGGCGCGGGCGCTCGCCTTCCAGGCCGACGTGACAGACACTGAGGCGGCGGAGAAGATGGTGCGCACCGTCAAATCCGAGTTCGGTTCGGTCGATTTCCTGGTCAACAATGCGGGGATCACGCGTGACAAGCTCATTATGATGATGAGCGAAGAGGACTGGGATGCGGTGATCGATACGAACTTGAAAGGCGTCTTTAATGTTACAAAGCCCGCAGTGGCCGTCATGGTCAGGCAGAGGCGCGGGGCGATTCTGAACATCTCCTCGATAAGCGGCGTCGTAGGGATGGCAGGGCAGACAAACTACTCTGCGTCAAAGGCTGGTTTGATAGGGTTCACGCGCGCGCTGGCGAAAGAGATCGCCAAAAGAAATGTCACGGTCAACGCGCTCGCGCTCGGACTGATCGAGACAGACATGACAGGAGTGCTCGCGGACGAATACAGGCAGAAGGTGTTGGAGCAGATCCCGCTCGGGCGATTCGGGAACGTCGCGGAGGTTGCGCGGGTTGCGGCGTTCCTGCTTTCAGACGACGCTCGCTACATCACCGGTCAGGTAATTCAGGTAGACGGCGGTCTGGCTATCTGAGTGTTGAGTGTTGAGTGCTGAGTCCTGAGTGAAAAATAAAAGCCAGTCTTCAATTGTCTTTTACTCAGGACTCAGCACTCAGCACTCAGGACTTCAATCGATTGTGACGGTAACGAAAGACATTCGACCGTTACGCTCAACCTGTATGGCGACCTCTTCGCCCCTTGAGAGCGATTTCACTGCCTCGCTCAAATCCTCGACTCCCTTGATCTCCCTCTGGCCGACACGATGAATCACGTCGCCGTGACGCAACCCTGCCGCCGCCGCTGGGCTGCCGGGGTCTACTGTCCTGACCAGGACGCCGGTAGACTCTCTCAGGTTCATCCGGTCCGCTATTTCAGGTGTGACGGGCTGGACCGACACGCCCAGGCTCGTAGCCTTCGGCTCGACATCGGGTCTGAGCGGCGGTGGCGGCTCATTGTTGCGCGCGTTCACATTATCCGGGCGCTGGGCAACATCTACAGTGATCGATTGTTGCTGGCCTTCACGGATGAAGTCTACGCGGACCGTTTTGCCGACGGGCGTGGCCGCGACAGCGTCCGTAAGTTGGCGCGAGCTTCTTACGGGTTTTCCATCAAAAGCCGTAATTACGTCGCCGCTCCTGAGACCCGCCCTCACGGCAGGAGTATCGCCGCTCGGAACATCCGCGACAAGAGCGCCCGAGTTCGGCTCGACTTTGAGAGCACGCGCCCTCGTCTCGTCAAGGTCGGTTACGGAAACGCCAAGGTAGCCCCTTATCACTTTCCCACCCCTGACCAGTTGCTCGTAAACCTGCCGGGCAGTGTTCGACGATATGGCGAAGCCTATGCCTTCGGCCCCGCCCGACCTGGAGAATATCAGTGTGTTTATCCCGACCACCTCGCCGCGCATGTTTACGAGCGGCCCGCCGGAGTTTCCAGGGTTTATCGAGGCGTCCGTCTGTATAAACTTCGAATACTGACCGATGCCTTCTTCGAGCCTCAGCTCGCGCCCCGTCGCGCTCACGATGCCTGCGGTCAGCGTCTGCTGCAAGCCGAACGGGCTGCCTAGCGCAAGAACCCAGTCACCCTGTTCCACCGCATCCGAATCGCCGAGCACTGCGAAGGGCAACCCGGTTTCATCGATCTTAATGACGGCCAGATCGGACTCGGGATCGGTCCCTACGAGCGTTGCTCTATAAGTCTTCGAGTCGCTCATAGTCACTTCGATCTTCTCAGCCTTCTGGACGACGTGGTTATTTGTCAGGATGTAGCCGTCCTCACGCACGAGAAACCCGGAGCCCGAGCCGGGGCGGCGACGCGGACCTTGCGGCAGCTCGAACGGTAAATCCAGGCTCTGGCCGGAACCCTCAACCGATTCGAGTACGTTAATGTGCACGACTGCCGGTTTGACCGCGCGCGCGATGGTGCGGAAGGAGTTTGACAGCTCGGCGGGCGAGGCCATCTCTGTGTTCGAGACGGGCAGCGGCGGAAGCTCCGCGCCTCTGGACTTACTCTTATTGTATGCGAATTGAATGGCAACGATCGATAGTATGAGTGCAAACGCGAGCAGGCCCCCGATTACCCAGGGAAGTGAAGTATTGGCGCGCGGCCTTGCAGGAGCCGTCGTCGGAGGCCCTTCAATCGGCTGCGTCTGTCTCGCAAATGGCTCTTCGTTTCTGTTCTCGTCTTGGTTCTCTTGCATCGTCTCGATCCTTTCTCAAATAGATGAAGCTATTTGAAGATTAGCGAAGGACCGAGGTGGAGCGCAACTCCTTAGTCAATTGTGCGCCCGGCCGCTTGATCCTGTATGCGCTGGTCTGCGTCGGGGGCGGGCCAGGCTTTGGGCCAAAGAGTTAGATAAACTCATCTGCAACCCGTCTTGTCCGCGTCAGACCGTAGGACTTGAGCTGGCGATAAAGCGTGCTCGGCGAAATTCCAAGCAGCTCCGAAGCTCGCCCCTGATGCCAACCAGTCTGTTCGAGCACCGTCAGTATCTGCCGCTTCTTCATCTCGTCGAGGTTCACAAGCGGGTCATCCTCTTCGGCTACCACGGAGAAGCTGCGCGGGACGTGTGTCCTCAGCTCTATCGGCAAATCTTCCGGCGTTATGAGTTCGTCGGAAGCCAGGATGACCGCGCGCTCAATCACGTTCCTCAGCTCGCGAACATTTCCGGGCCACGAATAATTCATCATCACGCTCATAGCGTCTTCGCTTATCGTGTAGCGATTACCCCCGCTCACCAGGGCCAGGAAATGCTCCGCAAGCGATGGGATGTCTTCGGGCCTATCCCTCAGCGGCGGTAGCTTTATCGTGAAATTGTTTATTCGGAACATCAAATCCGCGCGGAATTTCCCCTCTGCGACGAACTGGTCCAGCTCGCGATTTGTCGCTGCGATAAACCTGACGTCGACTTCGACCTTCTTCGTGCCGCCGACGCGGAAGAACGATTGTGTTTCAAGCACGCGCAACAGCTTTGATTGCAGCGTCAAGCTCATCTCGCCGATCTCATCTAAAAAGAGCGTTCCGCCGTGAGCAAGCTCCAATAGCCCCATCTTGCGCTTGCGCGCGCCCGTAAAGGCCCCGGCCTCGTAGCCGAAAAGCTCTGATTCGAGCAGCGTCTCCTGGATGGCCGCGCAGCTTATGTCTATAAACGGCCCGGCGTTTCGCGCAGAGAAGCAGTGAATGGTGTTGGCGACGAGCTCTTTGCCTGTGCCCGATTCGCCCGTGACCAGCGCGATCGCGTTCGAGGGCGCTACCTTGCGTACGAGCGTCATGATCTCTGTCATCTTCTGACTGCGGACGACGATGTCCGGCGCTTTCTGCTTGTAGGTGAGCCGCGATTGAAGGATCAGGTTTTCGCGCTTGAGCTGTCGCTTCTCGTATGCCTTGTTGAGGATCGCTTCAAGCTCGCGGATGTGGCAAGGCTTTGTGAGGTAGTCGTACGCGCCTAGCTTCATGGCTTGCAGCGCCGTCTCGACCGTCGCGTGGCCTGTCATCATCAGCACTTCGGGCGGCTGCTCCTGCTGGCGTAGCTCGCGCAGCACCTCAATGCCGCCGATGACCGGCATCATAATGTCGAGCAGCGCTACGTCGAACTCGGATTCGCGCGCGGCCCTCAGCGCTGCCTCGCCGTCATGCACGAGCGTGACCTGGTGGCCGAGCCGCTGAAGCTCCTTTTGAAGAACCAGCCCAAGGTTCTTCTCATCCTCTGCGATCAGAAGTTTGATGCTTACGTTTGAACTCACAATGCACTCTCCATTTCTAAAATATGACCGAGAACCAATTTAGGAGCCTCTCCCTTTTGAATCTCAGGCGAGACGGGAAGCAACACTCTGAAGGTCGAGCCGACGCCCTCGGTCGAGTCGACCTCCATCTTCCCGCCGTGCTCCGAGACAATGCCGTAACAGACAGAAAGCCCCAGCCCCGTGCCCCGGCCCAGGGGCTTCGTCGTAAAGAAGGGGTCGAATATCTTTTGCAGGTGTGAAGCGGGGATGCCGCAACCCGAGTCCTGGAATTCCACTGTGACCGAGCGGTCGTTTTCACACTCTTGCATCCGTGTCCGTATCGTCAGACGCCCGCCATCTTCCATAGCATCGTATGCATTCGAAATCAGGGCGATGAAAATCTGCTTCATCTGCCCTTCGTTTACGTAGACAGCGGGCAGCTCTGCGTCAAGCTCCTTGATTACATGCATCTTTCCCAGCTTCGGGTGGTGCTTGACGAGGTGCATAGTCTGCTCGATGATCTGGTTGATGTCGCTTGAGATCTTTTCCGCCTGGCGCTGGTGCGAGAAGTCCAGCAGGCTGTTGGTGATCGTCTTACACCGAAAGGCTTCGTCTCGTATGATCTGAAGATACTCGCTGAAGTCCTGGTTCATCTCCTGATTTTCAATCTCTTCGACCCGGACGTTGAGCGCCTCTGCGCAGGCGGCGATGGTCGCAAGCGGGTTGTTCAGCTCGTGGACTACGCCGGCGGCGAGTCTGCCGATTGAGGCCAGCTTTTCAGCGTGGATGACCGCCTCGTTCATCTTCTTCTGGTCGGTGACATCTTCGCCCACAGTGATGACGTGTGTGACCTCGCAATTGTCGACGCGCATGGGAATCTTGCTAATCTTCCAGGTCTTCTTCTGGTTATCGATCCAGGATTCCTGTTCAACGCGCACCATATCGCCCGAGCGGAAGACTTCGGTGAACTCGTCTTCGAGTATGCGGCGGGGCTGGCGTGCGAGCACGTGAAAGACGTTACGGCCCATCACGGTTTCTCGGCTCATGCCCTGGCCCCCGACTTCGCGGTTGCGGTTCCAGGCGACGATCCGCATGTCGCGGTCCACGACGTAAAGCGAGACCGGGAGCGAATCGATGATCTTCTCAGTGAACCGCTTCTGTTCTTCGATCTCGCGTGTGCGGCGCGAGACTTCGACGGCGAGGTTGATCGAAGTGTCTTTCGTGCGCTGGTAAAGCTCAGTGTTCCGGATTGCCAGGCTCAATTGCTGCGCGACTGCGCCCAGCAGCTTCTGGTCGTCCGAGCTGATGGAGCGTGGCTTGTGGCTAGCGCAGATGAGCAGGCCGATCAATCGGTCGTCAAACAACAGCGGCACTATCGTCTCTATCGAGACGCGCGGGTCGACGAGGAATCGCTCCGCGACTCTTGTTTCGATCGCAGACTGCATGGCGAACTCCGCCCGGTCGAGGTAGGAACTCACGCGCTCTGCGTTGTACCACTGCTCAGAGCCGTTGCCGTCGTCATGGACCCGCGAATAGATCGCAGAGACCGGCTCCTCGGACTCGCTGTTCGCCCTGACGACGACCGCGCACACGTCGCATTCGAGACTCTTGCCTACGGTGAAGACCGCATAGCCGAGCAACTCGTCCATCTCAAGCGAGGTCATCAGGTTGTTGCCGAGGTTATAGACGAACGAGAGTTGTGCGGCGCTCTTTTTGGTCTCTACGTATAGCCTGGCATTCTCAAGCGCTACGCTCAACTGGTTACAGATCGTCGCAAGTAATTCGGCCTGTTGTTTCGGGAGCGACTCCTGGTTGCGCGAAAACAGGCAGATCGCGCCTATAGCGTTCCCTTTGAGCCCGATCGGTGCGCAGACCATGCTGCGAACGTCCTTCAGTATCTCTCCCGCAAGCCCCCTGCGGGCCGATGGGGGAAGCGGGTCAAGCAACAGGTGTTTGTCGCCCATCAGCGGGGCCGTCCGCGAATAGAGGTCGAGCAAGCTGCCTATGCTCTCATCTGTCAGGCCGAATCCCTCCGCCGCGACTACGGTCATCGTCTGGTTGTCGGCGTTACGCAGGTAACCAACGCCCGCGTCGACTGTAAGATTCTTCACCAGCACCGAAACCGTCGCGCGGATCAGCACATCCGGCTCAAGCGAGCTGCTTAAGACGGACGAGACGGCGTGTAGCACATGTAGCTGCTCAAACCTTTCCGTTCGCTCGCGCTCGGTTCGCCATGCCCGCAGATGAAGTTTTACTGATGATAGAAGTTCGCCCCGTTGGTAGGGCTTTACCAGGTAGGCGCTTGCTCCTGTGTTCAGACAAGCGACCTTATCCTGGGCGCGCTGGCTTTTCGAGATCACAAGTATGGGAAGCTCCGAGGTCGCTTTGACCGCCCGGACCTCTTTGCAGAACCTCATAGCCTCGGTCGCCCACTTCAGCCGCCGAAGGCTATCGCCCGAATCGTCCCACCCGGTTTCAATCAACGGGCCGGTAAGCCGGGAAGCCGATATGTCTATGATGACGAGCGACGCGGGTTGTGAGGAGAGATATTCGCGCGCGGCATCGAACGAGCTAATGGCTGTCGCGTTATAGCCGGAAACATCTAGCAAGCGCTCTAACGCGCTTGCTGATTTTGCTTCGTCTCCGAGTACAAGAATAAGGTCAGAAGACCCGTTCGGGTCAGACATAGAAGTGCCTGCATTGGGGGTCGGGGCAGAGTCCTAATCCCGGGGGCCGAAACTACATTGAAACAGGATGGCGAGAATTTAAGTCATTTTGACATAACTGTCAACATAAAAAGCCTCGGCCCCATCGGCCCGATAGGCATGTCATTTTGAATGATTCTCTGAGATACTTGTTGCTACCGTTTGCTACTAAAAGAAAAGAGGAACTGATGGAAAGGTCTACTGGCAGAATCATCGGCATATTTTGCGTCATTGCAATTCTCACCGCAACGCTCGCAGGATGCGCGAAGAATGGAGAGACTGAAACGGCTAAGAACTCAAGCGGCGAAACGGCCACAAGTTCAACCGAGCCCGCGAAGCCTCTCAGCAGCAGCATATCTCCTCCCGATGCGCTCGCACAGGCGATGCGGACGCAGCTCGCCGCGAAGTCTTATCGCGTGCGAATCAGCTCGTACCCGGCGGCAATGCAGGGTGAGACGCTCGTCGAGTATGTCGCTCCCGACCGCATACACATGAGCAACCCGCTCAGCGAGTTGATAGCCGTCGGCTCTGTAACCTACACGAGACGAGGGAGCGGACCTTGGGAAAAAGCCCCAATCAACGCGGGCGAGATCGCCAGGACTTTCCGAGACCCCAAGCTTATCGATCAGTTGACAACTAACTACGATATCAAGTTTGTAGGCCAGGATACGCTCGAAGGCGCACCGATGCTGGTTTATGAGTACACGCCAAAGGAGACGTCACCTTCGCCGAAGGGGGGGAAGACAAAGGTCTGGATCAGCGCGGATAACAGCCTCCCAAGAAAGGTAGAGACGCAGAGCGCTGCGAACCCGGGCGTTACGACAATAATTTATTCGGACTATAATTCAGACATAAAGATTGAATTGCCCGTTTAGAACCCTCGACACGCAGGCCGCATATTTCATCGCTCGCCGAGTTGTTGCCGCGCGAGGGCGGCTTCATTAGAACGAGGGTAGAGCCTGATAACGGCTTGAAACTCGGCGCGCGCGGCCTCTTGCTGTCCCATCTCCATCAAGGCCATCCCTTTCTTGAATCTTGCGGCGGCGACCTTGTCGCCTTTCGGGAATAGCTGAACGAGCTTATCAAACTCCGCTATCGCTTCTTCGTGCCTGCGCTTTGCAAACAGCGCTTCGCCTATCCAGTATTGCGCGTTGTCCGCCATCTCGCTGGTCGGGTACGTCTCGACGTACTGGCGGAACTCGCTTATCGCGAGGTCGTAGTTACCACGGCTGTAATCGCCATAAGCCGCAGCGAAAAGCTGGTCCGGGTTACCGGGTGTGATCTGTGTGAAGGTCGGGAGCTTCGGCAGATTCTCTACGAGTTTCTTCAGCTCTGCTATCTGCTCCGACAAACGGTCTATCCTCTGGTTGGTCGAAGTGAGACGCTCGCCAAGGCCCCCGACTTCGTTGATAGCGTTTGAAGATCCTTCGGCCACGCGGCTCTGGGCCTGACGAATCGCCGTGACGTTGTCTATGATCTGCGTGACGAGCGCGTTCATCTGTCCGCTGTTGCGGTCGAGCGTCTCCTGCATAGATCGGACCTGGCGTTCGAGGACTATGACTTCGTTCTTCAGCTCGTCGAGGGCGATTTTGAGCTGTACCTCTTTATCTTTCTGCGTGCTGGCTCCTGGCGAGGCGAGCGCAAGCAATGAGAGCAGAGCGAGCGCGAGCAGACTGCCGAATCTTGATCGCATGACAACCTCCGACAGGGCGGCATTGCTGCCGCCCTCATTATTAATTGCAAACTAATTACTGGAAACTGATCTGGAGAATAATTGGCTCAGGGCTGCGCGGCGGAGTCCCGCCGGAGACGTAGATGAAATCGTCTCGCCTATCATTGGCCCACGATGGCCTGACGCCCGGCATCCCTTCGCTCGCGCCTGTTGCTCGCTCTTCGCCGTAACTAACAGTCTGAATCCTGTTGCCGTCGACTCCGAGCGTAATCAGAAACTCACGCGCAGCTTGAGCCCTGCGCTCTCCTAGCCCGATGTTGTACTCTTCGGTCCCGCGCGGGTCGCAGTTGCCCTCTATGCGAAAAGCGATCGAGCGGTTCGGGGCTTGAGTAAGCCACTCCGCGGAGCGGCGCAATCTCTCCCTCGATTCGGCTGTGAGTTCGGCCTTGTTGTAATCAAAATAAATCGCCTGGACCGCCTGACCGAACATTGCAGCGATGGTCGGATTCGGCGCTGTGGTCCTGGGCCTCCCGCCGGGGTCGCTTGGGGTCGCCTCTTCGGTAACGGTCACGCGCGTCGAAGCGGCCTCCGAGCCGCCCGCGCCCGTTGCCGTCGCAGTGAAGGTAGTCGAAGACGACGGGCTCACGACTCTGGTTCCCGTGTTAGGGACCGTGCCCAGGTCGTTTATAGTCACCTGACTTGCGTTTGATGAGTTCCAGCGAAGCGTCGTCGACTGGCCGCGCTGAATGGCGTCGGGGTCGGCAGAGATGCTGATAGTCGGGCGGGCGGGGCGTGGCGAGACCGATACGAGCTTGCTGTCGCGGGCCTCTTTCTTGCCGCGCCGCGCCACGGCAGTGTACGTAGTAGTATTGTCAGGCGTGTAGATTCGCGACCCTGCCTTATCCATCTGCTCGCCGTTTATCGAAACGGTCTTCGCGTCTTTTGATTGCCAGCTCACGCGCACCTCTTCGCCCTGCTGGACACGGTCCTTTGAGACCTGAAGCTGGACTTTAGGTTTCGCGCATCCGACAGCACCGACTATCACTGCTCCCACACATATAATCACAAGAATCCGCAAAAGCCCACGTGTCATTTCAATGCTCCTTTCATTCTAAGTCCTGCGTAGTCCTGAGTGCTGAGTGAGATACCAAAACAGCTCTCTTATGTTTTACTCAGCACTCAGGACTTACTTCCCCCAGGTAGGCAGACGGCCGCCGCCGCGAGTAAGTTGGCGCTGGCCGCTGCCATCGATATGCATCTGCCATATCTCCCATCTTCCCGACCTGTTCGATTGAAATGCGAGGTGGCGGCCGTCGGGCGACCAGGTCGGGCTTTCATTCCTGCCCTGCGATGTTAGCTGAAGCAATTGGCCTGACGCTATGTCCGCGACGAATACTTGAAAGCTACCCGCGCCGCCATAGGTGAACGCGATGTAGCGTCCGTCGGGCGACCAGGACGGGGAATCCGCGTGCCCGCCTCGCGCGATCAGGGGTCGCTGGTTAGCGCCGCTCGCGTCCATGACATAAATCTGCGGCGAGCCGCCACGGTCGCTTATGAACGCAATCTCGCGCCCCGTCCTCGGATTCCATCGCGGCGAGATGTTGACGGCCCTCTGCGTGCGCGTCAGCCTTCGCGCGCCGGACCCATCCAGGTTCGACACATATATCTCCATCGAGCCGTCGTTGCTGATGGCGGAACTGAACGCGAGCTGCCCGCTTGGAGAGATCGAAGGCGACGAGGTGGTCGAGTTAAAACTGGTGCCCCCGACCAATCCGCCTTCAGCCGAGCGGACGACGACGTTCGGCACGCCCGACTTGAAGCTTACATAAGCAAGGTAGCGGCCGTCGGGCGAGTATTGCGGGAATCGGACTATCGGGCCATCACTGGCGAAGGTCCGTTGATTGAATCCGTCGTAATCCGACACCCTGATTGAGTCTCCGCCGACGTATGCGACCTTTGAAGTCGCGATCCCGTCTCGCCCGGTCAACAGCTTTACTATCTCGTCTGCAAACTCGTGAGCCATCCTTCGCGCGTCCCCCGCGTGACGCGATGCTATCAACTGTTGTTTCGTCTTCACGTCGAAAAGATATGTATCCGCGACGAGGCCGCCCGCGTTTTGCAAGTTGCCGAACGCGACGTAGTCGGCGCGGACAGGGTCGGCGCTCCACTCGTCGAAATTCAACGATGCAGGGTCCGCGACAAGAGTCTTCGGGTTGAGGCTCTTTCCTACGATTCCAGAGATGGCCGCGAACTCAAGGTCGGCTGCCAGGACCTGATTGAATGTCGCGACAGCGGCATCCAGCCCCGGAGAACGCGCGACGAATTCAGCAAGGGCGAGGTTAGGCCCGCTGCCCGGCGTGACGATGATGGTGCCTATCTGCTTGCGCAGATCGTCCTGAACCGGAGGCTGCTCTTGCTGCGCGATGGCCGCCGCTCCAAAAAGAAGGACGAGGGCCAGAGCGATAAACAGAATCGATCTTCTTTTTAATTTCATAAATATGTACTGCGATTCGCTTGCCGATTAAAGCTATTTCGGATACCGGAACCAGACCTCCGCCGAAACCTCCTGTGCGCTCATCAAGAACCCGTCGGGCATCCTGGGCAAGGGGTTCGCCGCCAATACCGCGCGTTCAGCGGCGTAATTAATTTGCGCCATCGGGCTTCGTTGTTTGAAATACCCAGGCGACACGCGGCCGCCAGAGATAGAAAGAATCCGGCCGTCCCTGGCGATCTTCAAGATGATGATGACGTACTGAACGCCCTCAGTGTCGACGGCAGGCGGGTTGAAGTTCCTGCTGAGTATCGACTGAATTCTGCGGCCATACTCGGACCCGCCCGGCAATCCCGTGCCGCCTCCAAACCCGCCGCCAGAGCCGATTCCAACGCCGCCTATCATAGCCGGAGTGGGGCTTCCGAAAGTTCGCCCGACCTGCGCGGTCTGTGACTGGGAGCGCCCACGCTCCTCTTTGCCAGTGAAGATGCGCTCCTGCTGGTTGACCACGGGGCGGTCCGTCTTCACAGCGTCAGGGTTCGGGCTCTCATGCTCAGTCGCGGGGAGAACTTCGTCCGCGCTCTCGGCGTTTGGCTTCGAAGTTTCGATGCGAGCATTGTTGATCGAAGAGTCCTGATCGCCGAGGTGAGAGACGGGCTGGGGGCGTGCAAACCCGAGTATTGCCGAAGAGTCTGTTACCCCGACTTCAATCGCGCCGCCGCCCTCGCCGCCTTCGCCCTCGCCTGCGGCGACAATCGTGCGAGTTGAGTCCCAATTATAGAAGAAGATCATACCGAAGATGACAATCGCATGGAGCGCGACCGAGAGCAGGATGCTCAGGCCGGGGGCACGGCGCTCATCGATTGGATCGCCTGTGAGGTCTGCTGTCATGACTTCTTTCTCGGTGTCGGCTCAGTAACGAGGCTTGCGTCGGCCCCCGCCTGTTTGGCTATGTCTAAGACGTACGCGATTATCCGGTAAGGCGTATCGCCATCCCCCCGGACATAGACTCTCCGCTCGCCCGACTGCCCGAGTTTTTCCGCAAGCAGCGCGGGCAGATCGTTCACATTAACCTGTCGGGCTTCGGATTGAGTGCTCAAAAAGATGTTGCCGTCCTTGTCTATGCTCACGACGACCGAGCGAGGTTTGGGCTGGTCTGTGCGAGTCTCG
This sequence comes from Blastocatellia bacterium, assembly GCA_036277095.1. GTDB lineage: Bacteria > Acidobacteriota > Blastocatellia > UBA7656 > UBA7656 > DASUNP01. The sequence goes on along the minus strand of DASUNP010000028.1, from coordinate 38,521 downwards.
CGAGTCTTCGGCAGATTCACTTCAATCCCGGTCTGAAGTATGGGCGCTGTGACCATAAAAATAACGAGCAAGACGAGCATCACGTCAACGAGCGGGGTGACGTTGATTTCGGACAACGAAGTTTGAGTCCGGCCTCGCTGGTCTGTGAATGCCATTTACGAAATACTTTCCCTAAACATCAGCTTTGATGTAATGACGCTCGATAAGGTTTAACAGCTCCAGCGCAAATCGATCCATAGTAGCCGTTAGCGATTTCACCTTGCTCAAAAGATAGTTATAAAAGATTGCTGCGGGGACCGCCGCCGCGATGCCCGCCGCCGTAGCTATGAGCGCTTCGGCGATTCCGGGGGCCACCGATTGAATTGACGAAGCAGTTGCCGCGCTCAAACCTTGAAAGGCGATGACGATGCCGACCACCGTCCCGAAAAGGCCTATGAACGGCGACGCATTTGCCGTCGTCGCCAGCCACCCAAGACTCCGCTCCAAACGCGACACTTCCGCGATGGTCGCAGCTTGGAGCACGCGGTTGACCGATTCCATGCTGCGGATCGCGCCTTCGCCCCCCATCTGGCCCGTGATCTCTTCATAGCCTGATAGAAAGATGCGCGCGACGGGGCTCGCCTTTGCGTTCTCCGCATCGATCAGCACGTCCGACAGCTTCAAGCGACTGCGGAAGCGCGAGAGAAACTGGCGGCTCGATTGTTCGGCGCGGCTCAACGCCATCCACTTGCTGAAGATAATTACCCATGAAGCAATCGAGAATAGAAGCAGGATTACGAACACGACCTTGGCGGTGATACTTGCCCGTATCAATAGATCGATCAGCGACAACTTTTCATTTTCTGTAGTCTGAAAAAAAGCAAGGGTAAGGCTCACTAGTATCGTCAATGCTCATTCTCCTATGGGGGCTGCGGGATTAATTTTAGAACGCCCCCTGATAGGTGTCAAACAACACTCAGTTTCGCACTTGACCCGGCCGCTTGCGATAAAAGATAGTGGGTCGTTGTGAGCGGCGCCAAGCAGAAAATCAAACGGCCGACGAGTCTGGGCGCGGCAACTGCGCTCGTCTATTTATTCCTCTACCTGCCAATCGCGATCCTGGTAATTCTCTCGTTCAACAACTCGCGCTTCAGCACAATCTGGCAGGGCTTCACGTGGCGGTGGTACGAGGTAGCCTGGAACGATGCGGCGCTCATCGCGTCGCTGCGCGTGAGCCTCATTACTGCTTTTCTGACCGCGTTAATTTCTACGACAATCGGCACGGCCGCGGCCCTGGCGCTGGGGCGCTATCGCTTGCGACTGCGCGGCGCGGCTGAAGCTCTGGTCTTCCTGCCTGTATTGATCCCTGAGATCGTGCTTGGATTTGCAAGCGCGGCGCTGTTCGGACTGCTTGGCATGGCCTTCGGCCTCAGCACGATAGTGGCGGCGCACGTCGCGTTCTCGATCTCGTATGTTGTCTTCATCGTGCGCGCCCGCATAGCGACGCTCGACCTGACGCTCGAAGAGGCCGCGATGGACCTGGGCGCGACGCGTGTCCAAACATTCTACCGCGTCACGCTCCCGATAATATTGCCTGGAGTCGTGTCGGCCGCTCTTCTGGTCTTTACGATCTCGCTCGACGATTATGTGATAACGAGTTTCGTAGCGGGACCTGGCTCAACAACGTTGCCGCTAAAGATCTACTCGATGGTCAAGACGGGAGTAACGCCGGAGATAAATGCAATCTCGTCAGTCCTGCTTGTTGCAACGATCCTGCTGGTCGTCGTGTCAGAGCGGCTTGCATCCGGCCGCATAAGAAAGTGGTCTGTCGCTGCGGGGGCTTGCGGGATACTGCTTCTTGTCGCGTTTGCCTTCGGCGGACAGACTAAGAAAGCGGCAGGCGGGGAGCTTAATGTTTTCATCTGGTCGAACTACCTCCCCGAAGGCGTGGTCGCGGAGTTTGAGAGCAGATATAACGCTAAGGTCAATGTCGAGCTTTATGATTCGAACGAAGCTTTGCTGGCGAGACTACAATCGGGCGGCGTGAGCTATGACGTGATCGTGCCGAGCGATTACATGGTCAAGGTGCTAAAGGAGCAAGGCTTGTTGGAAGAGATCGACCGTGACTCGATAACGAACTTTTCAAACCTTGACCCGGAATTTGTCCAGCGGGCATACGATCCGCTAAACCAGTTTTCGATCCCTTACATGTGGGGAACGACGGGCATCGCTTACCGAAAGGATAAAGTTGAGGTCCCTGTCGATAGCTGGTCGGTAATGTGGGATGTGAGATACAAAGACCGCATCGCTATGCTTGACGACGTTCGGGAAACCTTCGCCGCTGCGCTCAAATCGTCAGGCAAATCTCTTAACAGCACGGACCCTGCGGAGATTCAACAAGCCGCACGATTGCTCGCAGACCAGAAACCTCTGGTGAAGGCCTACGACAGCGGCGGGTTCGACCAGTTGTTGCTATCGGGCGACGTCTGGATAGCGCAGGCATACAGCGGACAGATCGCGAAGGCGATGAGCGAGAACCCTCAGATCGGTTATGTCATTCCAAAAGAAGGCTGCACGATCTTTGTAGACAACCTCTGCATCCCACGCGGGGCGGGCAATCGCGAACTAGCTCACCAGTTCATCAATTTTGTTCTGGAATCAAGGGTGGCCGCCGATATTGCGAACGGGACGGGTTTTTCGACTACTAATCTTGCAGCACGAGGGTACATAAAGCCGGAGCTGTTGAGCAACGAGGCGGCCTATCCGCCGGTTGAAGACCGGCGGCGGTGCGAGCTTATAGTCGATCTTGGGCCGGCGATAAGCATCTATGATGATCTATGGACAGAGATAAAATCGGAGTAGGGTCAGGCTTGCTCAGTTGCGGAGCTTTGATATCAGGTCTTCCTCTCTGTCGGGCTTTCTTAGCGGGCTCGAATGCTCGCGGTTTATGCGGCCAGTGAGCGGGCGAGGCGTGCTTTCCATCGGCGGCAAAGGAGCCTGAAGAAGTTGGTCGACTGCCTTTTCGCCTGCGACGGGCCGCGTGTTAGCAGGTTGAGCGGCAGGATTGCGGAGCGCGTCAACAGAGAGTCGCTGGCTCGGACGAACGTTCGTGGCGGGCGCTGTTTGACCCGCTTGCGCTGCTGATAGTCCGCCCGTGCCCCGAGGCTGCAATGCCGGGTCGAGCAATTTCGGGCCGACCCGCGCGTCGATTATGCTACCCACGCTGCGGAATATCTTTATGATGCCGAAGAGCGCAAGCCCTAAGGCCAGCGCATAGACATAAGAGTTTCTCGGAACGAGGAAATAGGTTAAGGCCGCGCCCGCCAGGAACGCTCCGCCGACTGCGAACCCGTGTATGCCGTCGCTAATCTGCTTTCGCGCCCTTTTATACTCGCGATCACGCAGCGGGTCTGTAACGGTGATGCCCCCGTTTAGCGCCTGCGTGACAACGCCAAGGTTCATCCCGCATGACTTGCAGAATTTTGCTCCGTCAATAGCCTGTGTTGAACAGCTAGGGCAATACATCAATCACAATCTCCAATTCTCGACGTGAGGAAATCAGTAGGCGCATTAGCACAGGTTCGGCCCTATTTCGTCTTCATGCTTTGCTGATTCTCTCTGGGGGCAGGCAGAGTATACCACGAAAGGTAAAGAGTCTCTACACTCTATACATTGACACCCTCTACGCCCTCTAGCTACACTCGGTTTGTACCGAATGTTGCGGAGGGTTTCTCGTAGTGAAGAAGTTTATGGCGCTTGCGTCCATTCTGATCGCCTCTCTAGTTCTCACCTCACCCGTTCTTGCGTCGCAGGAATATCGCGGCGCGAATAATAATAGTCAATCGGCTGGGCTCGTATTGCCGACCGTAAAACGCGATTCGCTGTTGAACGGGCTGCAACTCGTCGTGCTTGAGCAGCGAGGGACTGGGACTGTGTCGGTGCGTCTGCGAATCAACAGCGGCGCGATGTTTGACCTGACGGAGAAAGGCGGGCTCGCGGACCTGACGGCGGGTATGCTGCTAAAAGGCGGAAGCGGGTACGACGCGAAGGCCGTCGTGGCAGCGGTCGAGCAATTAGGGCTGACTGTAAACGTCACGGTCGGGTGGGACTCTACAGACCTCGCCGTGAGCGGCCCTTCCCAAGCGCTCGACGCTATATTCGAGCTGCTCGGCAGGCTCGTCATTACCCCTACATTTGACCAGAAAGAGTTTGACGCTTTGAAGGCAGAGCGCGTGGCGGCGCTTAAAACCGATTCGGCAAACACGGAGGGGGCTTTAAAGCGAAAGGCCGTCGAAGCGGTATTCGGGACTCACCCTTTTGGCCGCCCTGCGCGCGGGACGCCTGAATCGCTCGCCAAGATCATTCGCGCGGACCTCGCGTTTTATCACAAGCGGTATTACCTCGCTAATAACTCTGTTCTTATAGTCACGGGCGACGCGATGCCAGAGGAGGTAACTCGGCTTGCTCGCTCGAGGCTGGGGTCATGGAAAAAGGGCGAGAAGGTCGCGGCCACTTTCCGCGCTCCCGAGCCGCAGACCGCCAGAAAGGTCTTGATTCTCGACTCGCAGGACGCGCAAGTGTCGCAGGCGACCATAGGACAGATCGGCGTCTCAAGGCGTGCGACGGATTTCTATGCGGCGCTTATCCTGGGCGATGTGCTGAATCAGGCGGGCGCGACGCTTGTAAACGCCGAAGCGGGCGCGGGCGTTCGGGCAGAGCTGGACGGGCGCTACCTGGCGGGGCCGTTGTTCTTTAACATCAAGTCGCCGCAATCGGGGATGGCCCCGGCCATAGAATCGACGCTCGCGATGATGTCGCGGCTGCAGACAGGACCGCCGCCGATCGAGCAGGTCGAGTCTGCAAAGAATCGTTTGATCACGTCATTCACAGAGCGGCTACGGACCACGGAGGGCGCCGCCGACGTGATACTCGACATAGAGCTTTACGGCCTGGGCCGCGATTACATGATCAATTTTGCCGACCGCATCAGGGCGGTGACGCCTGCCGACGTTCATCAAGCGGCGAAGACGTACCTCAAGCCGCAGGCAGTCGCCATCGTCGTGCACGGGTCTGCGAGCCAGCTTGAGGACGCGTTGAAGAAGATCGGGCCTGTAACCGTGATGCGCTGATTAGACAATCGTCATCTTTAGATGGATTCAAAAGCAGAAACTCTCGACCGTCGAAGCAAAGCTGCAGAAGTGCGGGCGATGTTTTGTGAAATAGCCCCGCGCTACGACTTTCTCAACCACGCGCTCTCGTTCAACGTAGACAAGCGGTGGCGCAGGTTCGTCATCAAGAAAGTTCACCAACAGCTTTGCCGCCCGGGCGCTGTCGCAGTGGACCTGTGTTGCGGCACGGCTGACCTCTCGCTTGAGCTCGGGGCAATCGCGCCGACCGTAGGAATAGACTTTTGCAGGCCGATGCTCGAAGTCGGGCAGGGCAAGGTTCAAACCGCAGGGCTCCCCATCGATCTGGTCGAAGGCGACGCTCTGAACGTCCCTGTCCGAGATGGCTCGGTAGACGTGGTGACGGTTGCTTTCGGCCTTCGCAATCTTGAGAGCGTCGAGGCGGGGCTTAAAGAGATGCACAGGCTATTGAGGCCCGGCGGGCGCGCGGCCGTGCTGGAGTTTTCCCGCCCGCAGATCCCGATATTCTGTTCCGTCTTTCAGTTCTACTTCACCAAGATACTCCCCCGGATTGGCAACGCGATATCAGGCTCGCGGTTCGCCTATCAATACCTGCCTGATTCAGTAAAGCGATTCCCGGACCAAAAGACGCTTGCAAGAATGATGCAATCGTTTGGTTTTTCAGATGTCAGATATTACAATTTGTTTGGCGGCGTTGCGGCTTTACACCTCGGCGACAAGCCATAACCGGGCGCGGGCGCAGGAAGCAGACCTCAACATTGACCACCTAGCGCCGTTTTGCATGAAAGGGTGAGATGGGCACAGACGCGATTCAATTCTTCTTCGAACGATTCGGCTTGACCTTCGGTGACATCGATAACCTACTGGCCACAGCGCTGTCGCGCGGGGGCGATTACGCCGACCTCTATATAGAATACAGGCTATCGAACAGCGTTAATATTGAGGAGCAGATTGTAAAGTCTGCTTCGAAATCTTTATCACAGGGTGTGGGCGTGCGGGTCATCATCGGCGACAAGACCGGCTACGCGTACACGGACGAGATAGTCTTCGACTCGATACGCCGCGCGGCGGAGACCGCTTCACACATCGCGCGCACGGGCTCTGGGTCGGGTGTCGTCGGCGTCAACGCTACGCCCAACAGCATGAACCTCTACCCCGTCGAAGTCCCAGTCTCCGGCGTAGAGCTTGCCCGCAAGATCGAATTGATTCAGCGCGGAGACCGCATCGCGCGCCAGCACGACCGCCGCATTCGCGAGGTGCAGTCGTCGATCTCCGACGAGATGAAGTACGTCATGATCGCGTCGTCTGACGGGCGGCTGACGGGCGACGTGCAGCCGCTAGCGCGGTTCGCGATCTCCTGCATAGCAGACGACGACGGCAACCTCCAGGTCGGGCGGTCGGGCGGCGGCGGGCGAGTGGGGATAGATTTTTTCGAGAGCCAGATGACGCCCGAGTACTTTGGCGGCGAGGCCGCGCGCCAGGCGATCATCCAGCTCGAAGCGATAGACGCGCCCGCAGGGAAGATGGAAGTCGTGCTCGGGCCAGGGTGGCCCGGCATACTTCTGCACGAGGCGGTCGGGCACGGCCTGGAGGCCGATTTTAATCGTAAGCAGACATCGGCATTCTCGGGCCTGATAGGGCAGCGAGTGGCTTCGGAGCTTTGCACTGTCGTCGATGACGGCACAATCCCTGACCGGCGCGGCTCGCTCAATATCGATGACGAGGGCGAGCCTACGACGAATACGGTTTTGATCGAAAACGGGATACTGCGCGCATACCTTAGCGATTATCTCAACGCGGGCCTGATGAAGTCGAAGCGGACAGGCAACGGACGGCGTCAGAGTTACAAGCACATTCCGCTGCCGCGCATGACGAATACTTTCATGCTCGCTGGCCTCGACACGAAAGAGGAAATCATCCGCTCTGTGAAGCGCGGGATTTACGCGGTGCAGTTCGGCGGCGGCCAGGTCGACATAACGAGCGGGGAGTTCGCGTTCTCGGCTTCGGAAGCTTACTTGATCGAAGATGGGCAGATCACCGCCCCGGTCAAGGGCGCGACGCTGAGGGGTAGCGGGCCTGAATCGCTCAAGCACGTGACAGCGGTCGGCAACGACCTCGAGCTTGACCAGGGCGTCGGCGTCTGCGGCAAAGACGGCCAGAGCGTCCCTGTCGGCGTAGGGTTGCCGACGATAAAGATTAGCGAGATGACTGTGGGCGGGACCCGGCAATAAAAAGAGAGGGGAAACGGGTAGCGATTTGACGAGCGACTTCACTACAGATTTTGCAATGGATATCGCCAGCAAAGCTGTGAAGCGCGGCGCAAGCGCGGCGGAAGTCGTCATCAGACAGCGCACAGAGTTCAGCGTAAGCGTAAGGCTCGGGGAGGTCGAAACCCTCAAAGAGGCCACTGACCGCGGGCTGGGGCTGCGCGTGCTGATCGAAGGTAAGCAGGCTTCCGTATCCGGCTCGGATTTCAGCCTTCAGGCTCTCGACCAGTTAATCACCGACGCCATCGAGCTTGCTCGCGCCACGTCGCCAGACGATAGCGCGGGGCTCCCCGAGATAGAAGAGTTTGCGAAAACGATCCCCGACCTTGACCTGTTCGATGGCGAGATCGCGGCGCTTTCGACGGAAGATAAAATCGAGCTGGCATTGAGGGCGGAGCAGGCTGCGCGCGAATTCTCTCCCATGATTATCAATTTCGACGGAGGCGGATTCGATTCCTCAAGCGGGTCGATGATCCTTGCGAACTCGTTCGGTTTCACGGGCGAGTACAGCGGCACGTCATGCTCGCTGGCGACGGTGCCCGTGGCCGCCGAGAACGGCAAGATGCAGCGTGATTACTGGTACGACGTTCGCCGCAAGTTCAAGGAGCTGGACAGCCCAGAAAAGATAGGCGTGATGGCGGCCAAGAGGACTCTGCGCAAGCTGGGCGCAAGGCCCGTGCCCACGCAAAACGTCCCAGTAGTATTCGAGCCTAACATTGCGCGCGATCTGTTGGGAGACATATTCACAGCCATCTCAGGCGAGTCTGTATTCCGCAAGGCGAGCTTCCTGGTCGGACAGATGGGCGAGTCTGTGGCCTCCGAGCGACTGACTATAATCGACGACGGCGTAGACCCTGGACGGCTCGGGTCGCGACCGTTCGACGGCGAGGGGCTGCCGACGCGCAAGACTGTCGTCATCCGCTGCGGCGTGCTTGAGAGTTACCTGCTCAATACCTACACGGGTCGCAAGCTTGGGCTGAAGTCTACGGGGAATGCTTCGCGCGGGCTGGTCGGGGTGCCGAGCGTCGAGCCCGGCAACCTGTACGTGGAGCCCGGCGAGCACAGCCCGGCTGAGATAATCGGCTCGCTGTCAAAAGGACTGCTCGTGACAGAATTGATTGGATTTGGGGTGAACATCGTGACGGGAGATTATTCGCGATCGGCTTCCGGCATTTGGATTGAGAACGGCCAGCCGAGCTTTCCCGTCCAGGGCGTTACGATCGCCGGCAACCTTAAAGAGATGCTGACCTCGATTGAGATGATAGGCAACGATCTGGATTATCGGGGAAATATACTTTCGCCGACTCTCCTGATCGGCCAGATGACCGTCAGCGCGTAGCGAGGCAGGTATGTTTGAGCAATCAAAAGATAATGTCGAGAAGGACCGCTCGCGGCTTGTAGTGATGATAAGTGGAATCGCCGTCGCGGCGGTGATCGTGCTGATAGTGCTTGTCTCTTCGTTCTGCAAGTCGGGCGGGCGATTCGAGATGGCGGGTCCGGAATCAGACGAGTTCAAAGCCTACGTGAACAACATAAAGGTTGAACTCGTCGATAAGCGCGAGGGGGAGCGCGACCTGGGCAAGCTGGTCAGGTACGCTCGGCTCGTGTGCCATGTTACAAACATGGGAGATAAGCCGCTGGTCGGGCTTCAGCTCAAAGGCATAGCCGTCGGCTTCAATAACGAGACACTCAGGGAGAAGGTGACGACATACATCCCCGGCCCGCACAGGGAACTCGACCCTGGAGAGATGATAAGGGTCGAGTTGACAATGGAGCCCATCCCGGACCCATCGACGATAATGGATTTTAAGGTTGAAGTCGCCGGCCTGAAGATCGAGACCGAATAGGTGTGGTAGCGGTTCACTGCTGTTTTACAACCACGCCCGGCGGCGGGTTGAATTGAAATTCGGTGTCGGGGGCGACGTGGTTTTCTCTGAGGTTCGAGAGCAGGAAGTCCATCCTCGCGCCGCTACGCTCAAATATCACGAGCCTGCGGACCTCAAATGAATTCGGATCGACCTCTACGATCAGTTGTTTGAACTCTTCCGGCGCTCGCTTAGGGAAGAGCCTGAGCAAGCGATTGCCTGCGATGATCGGAGCTTCATCGCCTACCAACTCGATCCTGGAAAAGTCGCGGCGAATGTTCCCCCGGCCGAGCAAGAAGAGAAAAGGTATCTGCGGGTCGGCGGAGGCCCTTATTGAAGACCTTGCGGCCTGCCGTTCGCCGAAGACATAAAAGTAAACATTCTTGCCGTCAGAGACGAAGAGCTTGCGTTCGGGGCTGGTGTATTCCCACCTGGCTTTGCCGGGCCGTTTGAGCAACAGGCGACCGCTCTCGCGGATCGTTCTGCCGTCGCGGCCCGTATAGACTTGCTGAAAGTCTGCCGACAGCCCTTTCATTCGAGAGTACTTTGCCTGTATCCCATCGATCAACGCGCCGAGGTCTTCGGCGCCACAGACCACTGCTTGTGGGGTTGCAAGGCCGACGAGCAGGACGATGATCTGGGCGGCGCAGGCTGTCTTCTTAAATGGATTCATAACTACGTGGTTTGATTTGCGGTCGCAAAGATGTCTTCGAGAGAAGTGCGCCTGGGGTTGACGGATACGAGTTTTCCTCCCGCTTCATGTATTAGAGCGACTACGCTCGCGACATTTGTCTCATCCTGCAAGATTATCTGCGCACCGTTCGGGGTTCGATTGATCGCCTCGACGGTTGGCATCTCACGCATGGACTTGCTCAAGATCTCTGTCTCAACGCCGACGGCGATAACTTCAAGTGAGGACCCTTCGTGCGCGGTCAGCTCTTCGACAGTGCCGTAGCGGGTCAGCTTACCGCGGCTCAGAATGGCGGCGCGATCACAGAGCGCTTCCACGTCTGAGAGAATATGCGAGGAGAAGAAGATAGTTTTATTCTGCTCGCGCAATGAGAGCATCAGGTCGCGCACCTCCCGCCGGCCAATAGGGTCAAGCCCTGACATCGGCTCATCCATGAAGACGATCTCCGGGTCGTTGACAAGCGCCTGCGCTATCCCAATTCGCTGAAGCATGCCTTTAGAATATTTTCTAAGCTGGCGGTCGGCGCGGTCCTTGTCCAGCCCGACCTGGGCGAGTAACTCCTGGGCCCTGCGCTCGGCGACGGGCTTTTCGATGGCGAACAATCTGGCCGTATATTCCAGCAGCTCGCGCCCTGACAGGTAGTCGTAGAAGTAAGGGTTCTCGGGCAGATACCCGATCCTCGATCTCGTGGCGACATCGTCTATGGGGTTGCCGAGGATTGTCGCGGACCCTTCCGTGGGGAAGATGAGCCTCATAAGAAGCTTCAGCGTCGTAGTCTTACCGGCCCCGTTCGGCCCTAGAAAGCCAAAGATATCACCGCGCCGCACGTCTATAGTCAGGTGGTCGAGAGCGCGGACCGTTTTCTTCTTGAGAAAGCCGACCTGGTAGTCTTTCGTGAGTCCCTTGATATCGATCACGACTTCGGAAGAGTTCTTCTCGGAACCGTCTTTTTGAGTAGCTGTCATCTCGCCCTTCTATCGAGGCATTTTCCAGCCGCGCGCAAAAATGTCGCTCGCATCTTCGGGTCACGAATCTGCTCGGCATCTGCTCTGAGCGGCTGCGCCTGCAAGTCGGGGGCGTTGAATGTTATCTCGGGGGGGGCTTCGTGTTGGTGCAGCACAAAATCGGGATTGATTACGAACTCGATCGCGGTCACGGTCGGCGCTCCGAGCAACGAGTTGAGCCTGAAAAGCGCCTGACCGCTCATTCGCTTTAGTTGAGCGCGCCAGGTCGCGTCGAGCACAGCGACTATCAGAGTCTTTCGATCGAGGCGGACGGGGGCGGTAACCTTTCGTACTTGAGAGCCGACGGCCGCCGACCATCCGGCAAATACTGCCTGCTCGCGCCCCTCATCGCTTTCGCCGATGTGGCGCAACAGCTGCGGCAGCAGATTTAACATGCTCATCATCTCAATGCTTCACCGGAGGCCAATAGGTCTCGAAGTTAAAATCGGGGCTGTTCGGTTGCGTGTGGCATTGGACGCAGCCGACAGGAGTCGGCATAAAGCCGTAACCTTTCTTATTCGCGCTGTCGACGTGCGAGCGCCCGGGTCCGTGGCAAGACTCGCACTGCACGTTAGCCAGTTGCGGGGTCGTGACAAGCGAATCGAACCCGCCTTTCTGATACCCTACGACGTGGCACCCAACGCACTCTGTATCGAACTGCTGGTTCTTGCGCTCGAGTGTAGCCATAGCGTGCGCGTGAGGGGTCTTCTCCCATATCTGAAACTCCTCGGCGTGACAGGCTGCACAGGTGTCCGCGCCGACGTAGGACGAAGCCTGGCGCGAGAGCATCGGCGGGGTCGAAGAGGTGGGAAGGGAAGAGACCTCCTTGGCCGCCTCGCTCTGCTGCGCCGTGAACTCGTCGTGCGCGGCGGTGACGGTGTCACGCGCCTCCGGGTCATCGGGTATGAAGGCATCGAGCCCCGCGAAACGGTTGTCCTGTTTTGTGACCTGACCATGCTCGTTCACATGGACGCGCAACTCGCCTACATACTTGGTCTCCATGTAGGCATAGGCGATAGTGGCCCGGTTGAAATGCTGGACCTCTTCCTGATTGTGGACACGGCGTGCGCCGATGATCGTATCGATTTCAGGGTTCTCGGTTGCCAGGCGTTGAGACATATCCTGCGGCATGTATGCGAGGGCGACTATAAAATCGGTCTTAGATTTCAGCTCCGGAAGCACGCGCCTCGCCGCCTCAAAGGGGTCCGTAATCTGAAATCCCGCGATAGTGTTTTCAGTCTGGTTAGGGCCGACGGGTTTAGGTTCTGTAAACCCGACTATGCCTACTCGCACGGTTTGTCCGGGTTTGCCGCGCTTCAAGGTGATCTCTCGAATGACATAGGGGGCCAGGGAATTGAGGTTATCGTCGGCGGGCTGGACGTTTGCCGACACGAGCCTGTTTATGAAAGGCAGCTCGCCTAAGCGTGCGTCATACCCGTCTTTGTTGAGCAGGTGCGAGAGGTAAGGCAGGTCGTTATAGCTCACGTTTGCGGCGTCATGACGAAATTCGCCATAGCTCTTGACTACCCATCTGTTTTTTGTCATAACGTCAGTGGGTAATTGCCCCGCGCTAAATTTTTCGTCGGTAAACAGATTACCTGCGTCGACAAAGAGAGAAGGGACCTCTAAGTTCGACCTGTGTTTGAAAGCTTTTATATAGCTGACACGCCGTGCCAGTCCACCCATAGGGTGGCTCGGTCAGCCACAGGTTTCGAGGCTCCCATGAATGTCGGCTCCGTATAATATAGCGAACGCGTAGCCGTCGTCCTGGCCGAGTCGTTCTTGAAGCTTGGGGTCGTTCAAATCAAGCTCGAAGCTTTCATTCTCTTCGAGATCACCGGACCGGGCGCAGCCATGGTTTATGACCGTCATCGTGACCACGAAAGCAAAGAGAACGAATAGAGAGATTTTTCGGCGCAAAGGATAACCTCCAGTAACAGAATTTAGAAGCCTTCGACCGGGTCGGCTCCCTGTTTGATAGTAGCAAACAAGCCTTTAGCCTTAAAGTTCCCGGCGGCAGAAAAAATGCCAGAGCAAGAGAGCAAGATAATACTCGCCTCATCATCACCCAGGCGCGCAGACCTGCTCAAGACGATCGGGGTCAGTTTTGAGCTTGTTCCAAGTAATATTAACGAGCGCCCGCACCAGGATGAAGCGCCAGCCGATTATATCATAAGGCTTGCGAGGGCTAAAGTTATCGATGCCGCGCGGAAGCGCGATTCGGGGCTCGTTATAGGCGCCGACACGATCGTGGTGCTTGACGGGCGGATACTGGGAAAGCCCCGCGATGAAGACGACGCTATCCGCATGCTCAAGCTGATTTCGGGCCGCTGGCACGCCGTGATGACGGGGGTCGCGCTTTACGACGCGGCCACGCGCCGCGAAGTGGCCGATTACGACAAGACGCTCGTGAGGTTCGCGCAGCTTAGCGATAAAGAGATCGATTGGTACGTTAATACGGGCGAGCCTATGGATAAGGCAGGCTCCTACGCCATTCAGGAGCGTGGCGCGATGTTTGTTGAAGAGATAGCCGGCAGTTATCATAATGTCGTCGGGTTGCCGCTGACGCTGCTCTACCGTCTTTCAAAAAGAATGGGGTACTCTTTTATACCCTAAATCCGCTTCTTGTCCCGCTCACATATATACGCATAAGCCATTTGGCCGGTTACAGACCGGGTTTTGCGAAACCACTAGCGCCGTTATATTCTGGATGTAGCAACGCTTTGGAGGTCGACGGATGAATAGCCTTCGAGATAAAACGGCCCTGGTCACAGGCTCGACAAAAGGGATCGGGCTGGCTATTGCCAGGGCCCTGCTCGACAGTGGGGGAACTGTTTTTATTTGTGCAAGAAGTAGAGAAGAGGTCGAACGGACGGTAAAGGGGTTGAATGCAGAGCATGGCGGAAGGGCCTATGGCGCGGAGTGCGACGTGCGTGACGCGGAGCGTGTGAAGGCAATGTTCGAGCTTGCCGTCCGAGAGATGGGCGGCCTTGATATTCTAGTAAACAACGCAGGCGTAGGCTCACACAGCAGTGTTGAGAGTATGCCGAAGGAAGAGTGGCGAGCTACGATAGAGACTAACCTGTCAGGCGTGTTCTATTGCTCACACGAAGCGATCCCGCTGATGAAGCGGCGCGGGGGCGGCGACATCATAAACATAGGGAGCCTCGCCGGGAAGAATGCTTTCGCGGGCGGGGCGGCATACTGCGCATCCAAATCGGGGCTGATAGCATTTTCTGAAGCGCTCATGCAAGAGGTCCGTCACGACCACATAAGGGTGAGCTACGTGATGCCTGGGTCTGTCAATACAGGGTTTGGCCGCGGCGGGCAGCAAAACCCCGAGACTACCTGGAAGCTGCTCCCGGAAGATGTCGCGGCGGTTGTCATTCACCTTCTTGAGGCGGACCGGCGCGCCCTGCCTTCGAGAGTGGAGCTGCGTCCTTCGGAGCCAAGAAAGTGAAAAGTGATCTTGTAACTAGTGACGGCCGCTGTGCGTATTCCAGGGAGTGCGCGGGCGGCAAAGCGGCAACACAAATAGAAGAAAAATAGATGCTCTAAAGCGCAGCTACGAAAGGCGAAAACGTTGACATTGAAAAGGCCGGATTGCTAGAATCCATCGTTGGTTGTTGAGATATAAATACTCATTACTCTTTCATCCCGGAATCAGGTTAAGAATATGGCAACGAGAAAGACTGAATTGACTGGAGGTCCACAGGCTGCCGCGGCGGGTGAGACGGATGCGGGTCCTCGCATCAATATGCGACCGGCCATCAAGAGGGAGTCTATACTGGACAAGATACTGCGCCTGTTAAGCTCGGTCAGGTTCGGCGTGACGATGCTTGTGATCGTGCTGATCTGCTGCGTCATAGGGATGCTTGTGATGCAGAAGGACGTGCAGGGTTTTGAAGAATATTTTGCGCGGCGGACGCCTGCGGAGAGAACGATCTTTGGCGCGCTCGGCTTTTATGATATTTACCACGCATGGTACTTCACAGGGTTGCTCGCGGTAACAGGGCTCAACATTATCCTCGCCTCGATAGACCGATTCCCTTCGGCCTGGAAATTCTTAGCAAAGCCGAATTACAAACAGTCGCCGAAAGCGCTCGGCCACCTGATGCTGAACGACAGGGCAGAGGTGAAAGAGGAGCCGAAGGCGCTGGCCGAAAGGATAGAGTCGGCCTGGCGCAACAACCCCGTCACACGCGCGGCCGTCACCTGGCAGAGAGTCTTGATGGTCGGGCAAACTTTAATGCTGATGGGCCTGCTGCTCTACATCCTGCCGCCGGGGTTGTTGAGATGGGTGACGGGTTTGGCAACGGTGGCTTTCGTGGTCGTTTACCTGGTCTGGGGTCTCGGGTACAAATACAAGATCACAAAAGAAGAGGGGCGCACGACGATCTTCGCGGAGAATAATTCCTGGAACAGGCTGGGCGCTTATCTTGTTCACGTTGCGCTGCTGACGTTGTTTGTCGGGGGCGTCCTGACAAGTCGTTTCAGCACGGGCGGGATAATGGAGATTCAGCCAGGAGCCTCGACGCGGAATTACAGGACGTTTGATATGGTGAATAAAAACGGCCGGTGGGAGCGCGAGATTGGCGAAGCGAGAACCCCATTTGATGTCGTCTGCACTGACTTGCAGCAGAAGCTGATAAGGCCGGAAGCAGGGCTCGATACGATGAACACGATCGACTGGTTGAGCTACGTTACGATCAAGGACCCTGCCAACGGTAAAGAGATTCCGGCGAAGATTCACATGAACAACCCGTTCGACTACAAGGGGTACAGGCTGTTTCAATCGCAGTTCGACCCTTTCGGAAACGCGCGCAGCGTCAAAGTGATTTTCAAGCCCGTAAACGCGGCGCCGCCCATTGAGGTCGACATACCTCGGAGCGGGACGGTCGATATCGAGGGCATCGGGAGCGTCAGCTATGTAGAGTTTTTGCCCGATTACATAAGGACCGCTGAAAGGCCGACATCGGCCACCCCCTTCTATAACAACCCCGTCGCCGTTCTGGTAATCGACGAGAAGCAGGCAGTCATGGCTTTCAACCTGCAACTGGCCGAGCGCGTTTTGACGGACAAGGGGAAGTCCGAGGACGGGGCGACCGGGGAAGACAACACTGTAAGAGTCAACGGCGTGAACTACGTCGTGCTGCTCAAGGAGTTCGAGAAGGCATCGCGGACGCATAGCCTGGAGGTCCGGCGCGACCCGGGCCAGAACCCTTTTTACATCGGCAGCATGCTTTTGTTGCTTGCTCTGGGTTGTGTCTTTTTCTTTTCTCACGAAAGAGTGTGGGCCGTAGTGGAGCCTGATGGAAAAGGATCAAAGGTCTACTTTGGCGGGAACACAAACAGGAATAAGCCGGCATTCGAGGGCAGATACAAATCCCTTGTCGAATCTGTGATCGGAGGAGGAAAAAAAGATGAGTAGAGCTATCAAACGCGAAGAGGTGATGGGGCCTGCCGTATGGCTTGACTTCCAGGACGCGAAGACATGGCTGCAGCTCGCGGTAGCGGTCTTGTATTTAGTCGTTGTCTACATGGTTACGCCCGCCGGAAGCTTCGCGGTCGGCGGCCCGGTTCCATTCAACATGCCGTGGCTCGTCTTGACCGAAGGGATGGCCCTCATCTTGATGTTTACGGCGATAAGGGCGAAGTTCTGGGTGGTGGTTGCTCCGATCGCCCTGGCAATAGTCTTGATCTTCGCGAGGCTGACCTACGGGCAGCAGGGATTTCTGTACGAAGGCGCACTGACGATGCTCGCGTTGATCAGTTACATAACGGCCGGGGTGGTGCTGGTAACAAATCTCTTCGTCAAAGAGAATCTCCTTGCGCGTTTGGGTCTGTTCGCCGTGCAGGCCGGTTACTGCTTCAACCTGTCGGGCTGGATGGTCCGGTGGATTGAAGCGGGTGAGAAAGAAGGCTGGCAGACTGGGGCGATCAACGGGGCTTGGAGATATTTTCCGCTAGATAATCTCTATCCTCTAACGCTCGGTTTTTGCGCCGGCGCGGCGTTGACCTCGCTGGTCATCATGCGCAGGCCGAAGTATCAGTTTATCGGCGCGATGTCGTTGCCAATAATAACCGTGATCCTTGTGCTCGCGATCTTTTTGGGCAACGAATACAGGACGCTCCCCGCCGTTTTGGACAGTTACTGGAGGCCCATTCACGTCACGATTGCGACAGTGGGCTACGGTGTTTGCCTCGTAAGCTTCGGGTTGGCGTTCGCGTACCTGTTAAAAGATGGGATACGGTCCGAGGCCGTGGCGATTGCGGTGGGCCTGTTTGGCGTCGTCGTCTATGGGTTCATCGGGAGGGTCTACGGCTCTGCGCTCACGCTGGCCATCCCGTTTCATCAGGAATATGGTGCGTCGTTGCTTTATGGGGATGGGATTGGTAACGATTCTCACCTGATGGTGCGAGCGCGGCTGCCTTACGTAGGAACCTTGATGCTGATAGCGTTCCTGATAATCCTAGCCTCCCTGGTTCTTTTCATCGTCTACTGGGTGAAAGAGAGTGAAGCGGCGAAGAAGTGGGGCTGGATTCTATTCCGGGGCGCGGTTGTCGTGCAGGCAGTAGTTCTGATCGCGCTGTTTGCGCAGATCAAGAGCGTCAATTCAAAGATCAGGACCGTCGGCGACCCTCTGACAATGATTAGCGAGCGCGAGTATGCTCCGTTCGGCCAGTGGTCCGTCGATCAGTATTACACTGTAAACAACGTGCGGATGGACCAGCGGAAGGTATTTAAACAAGAAGAGCTCGTCCAGATCGGCAAGGAAGAGTTACAGAGACGCGGTACCGGTCTGAAGGCGAGCGTGCAATCGAACCCAGTCGAGTTTGGCGGGCTGGTAGGGTTATTCGTATCGCTTCTGATGGTTGCGATTTTTTCTTGGAAGAGGAAAGACGTAGTCGATGCGATGCCGGGCCTTGAGAAGATTGATGGCATGTTATACCGCACGGTTGGGGTCGCATTTCCGATGCTGTCGATGCTTCTGATCACGGGGGCCGTGTGGGCGAATGAGTCGTGGGGGCGTTACTGGGGATGGGATTCCAAAGAGGTCGGCGCGCTCGTGGCGTGGATGGCATATGCGGGTTTCCTGCACACGCGCATCGCGCACGGCTGGCGCGGGCGGCGCAGCGCCTATTTTGCGTTGTTGGGTTTCGCGCTCGTCATCTTCACATGGCTGGGCGTGAGTTACCTCTTGCCCGGGCTCCACTCCTATGCATAGAACTGGCTGAGTAATCCAGCCACTGGGCATTCCGGTCAAAGGGCGAGCTACACGGCTCGCCCTTTTCCATTTGAGATTTCAGCAGAGGCAAGCGTCCTGCGTCTGATAACGTTTTGTATTTATTTGTTTTTCTTCATTCTTCTACATAAAGAGCTTCCGTCGGTGTGTGAGCAGGCTACGCAGTGTAGAGTAGAATAGTATTGACTCAATGATTAGACCATACATAATAGTCCTCATCTGTTGCGACTCTCATCGGTGAAGCCTGCCTCCCCGCCATTTGCCCCTCCAAGATAGGCCGCGCCTCGTTGCTTGCCAGGGGGAACTCTTTTTCGATGAGCCCTCAAGCATTTTCTCCTTCCGGCAATTTTTTGATTAACCTCCTTATGGATAAGAAGAAAGATTCGCATTCAAAACCGAAGTCTGATCGAGAGCGGAATAGTGTCCTGTTGCATCTTCTGGGCAAGCTCGGGCTGAAGGGCATAAAAGGGAAGCTGTCTATCGGCATCACAGCCTTTGTAGCTATATCAAGCACAGTAGCCTGTGGGGCTATCTACCTCGGCGTGAGTGGGGTAGTGGAATCAAATGAGCCTTTGAGGCGAATGGCGATTGTTGCCGCTGCGTTGCTCGTGTTTCTGACGATAGGCATAGTCTCGCTCGTCTTTGCGAGAGCTCTCGCGATTCACATTGAGCAGATGTCTCGTGCTATTGAGAGAGTCAAGGCCGGTGATCTCGAAACTAGGGTCTCACTGGCGACAGGGGATGATCTGGAATGGATGGCAGAGAACTTTAATGAAATGGTCGCTGAAATATCTGGGCGTCTCGATCGGCACGATGAAGAGATATCTCTTCTTGCGGTGAGCGAGGCGGAGTGGAAAGCTCTGTTCGATCATAGTCCGGCGCCGCAATGGATACATGACCGAGAGACAGGGAGGTTTCTTGCAATAAATAAGGCCGCCTGCGATCAGTACGGGTACACAAAGGTCGAGCTGGATGATTTAGTTGTGAGCGATCTTAATTACGCAAAGATGATCTCCGAAGAGACGAAACACGTAAAGCAGGATGGGACAATAATTGAAGTCGAGATTACAGGCTGTGACCTGGTCTTCGCGGGCAAGCAGGCCAGGCTCGTACAGGCTCTCGACGTAACCGAGCGAAAGCGCAAGGAGACGGCGCAGGCGGCGCTTCATCGCATTGTCGAAAGGAGAAACACTGCTCAGGACCTGCAGGGGTTTTACGCGGCGATTCACAATATCATCGGTCAGATCATGTATTCGAAGAACTTCTTCATAGCTCTCTACGACGCAAACAGTCAGGAGGTGAGCTTCCCATATTTTGTCGATGAATTCGACTCACCGCCGGAGCCCAGAAAGATGAGGAAGGGATTTACAGAGTATGTCATCAGGACCGGCAATGCCTTGCTGGCCAGGAGGGAGGACCTTAAGGACCTGCTCAGGCGCGGCGAAGTCGAGCAGATAGGCGAGCCGCCTTCCTGCTGGCTGGGCATTCCGTTAAAGAGCAGAGACAAGACCGTGGGCGCTCTCGTAGTCCAAAGCTACAGAGACGACGTCTCTTTCGGTCCGGAGGATGAAGAGGTCCTGATGTTCGTTTCTCAGCACATCGCTACGGCTGTGGACCGCAAGAGGGCGGAGGAGGCATTAGAAGGAAGTCTCGCCGATTTTCTGGCGGTCGCTTCCCAAGTGTCGGAAGGCGATCTGACCAGGCGCGGCACGGAGGGCGAGGACGCTTTAGGAAGGGCCATACAGTCTGTTAATAAGATGCTTGATGATTTCAGCTTGATGCTGACGGAGGTAAAACAGATAGGGCTCTCGGTCTCGTCGAGTGCAACCGAGATACTCGCAGCCGCCGAACAGATAGCCGTCGGGTCGCAGAGACAGGCGGACGAGATAACAAACACTTCAAGCGCCGTAGAGGAGATGGCTGCGTCCATGACACAAGTCTCCAGAAACGCGGATGCCTCTGCAGAGGCGGCCCGGCGGGCATTGGAGATGGCTGGGCAGGGCGACCAGGCCGTTCGAGATACAACTGATGCTATGGGGAGGATAGATTCTGCCGTCCAACAGACCGCTGAAAAGATGAGGCTGCTGGGGCTGCGAAGCACAGAGATATCTGAGATTCTGGACCTGATAAACGACATCGCGTCGCAAACGAACCTGCTAGCTCTCAACGCCGCCATCGAAGCTGCACATGCTGGTGATGCGGGGCTTGGATTCAGCGTTGTTGCCGAAGAGATACGGAAGCTGGCCGAGCGCAGCGGCAGGGCTACGAAGGACATTGGAAACCTTATCAAGTCAATTCAGAAAGAGACGCTTGAAGCTCTGGCCGCGATGGAGAACGGCATGAAGGAGGTAGAGGGCGGGAGCACGCTTGCAGGGAGGGCGAGCCGCGCGCTAAATGACATCTCACTCGCCGTGCGGGAATCTTCCGAGCTGATCGAAGAGATATCTGCGGCCTCTGATGAGCAGGCGAAAGTGACGCGCAATCTTGCTGGCGCGATGCAAACGATCTCGACCATAACGTTAGAGACTACGGCCGGGGCTCACGAGACGGCGCAGACGATACAGGGAATGGTATCGCTATCGGAACAGCTCAACAGCGCGATCTCGCAGTTCAAGGTCAAGGACGATTTCGTGCACCCCTTTTCATACGATCTGCAACGGGCCGCATCAAGAAGGATGAGAAACGATTATCGCTCGCGCGAGTTTCAACAGGCCGACTGAAAGCCTTGCGATGAAAGAGGTGAGTCTATGCCATTAAGAAGACAGATGGTGTTGTTCAAGATTGGCCGTGAAGATTTCGCCCTGGACATACTGCGAGCGAAAGAGGTTGTGATGAGGGGGGAGATAACGCCGATCCCCGAGGCTGCTGAATCTGTTGAAGGGATATTGAACCTCCGTGGAAACCTGGTTCCGGTCCTCGACCTTAGAAAGAGGCTGAGGGCAGCGCGGGCTGATTATGAGACTGAGGAGCGAATAATTGTAGTTGATTTTGATGGGATGGCGGCGGGGTTCATTGTTGACGGGGCCTCGGAATTGTTGAGGGTGTCTGATAACGAAATTGAGTCGGTTCCAGACATTTTGAAGGAGATGGGAGCGAACTACCTGAAGGGGATAATAAACCAGGGCGGCAGGCACATAGCGGTTGTAGACATAGATGCGATTCTAGACGGCGAGATACTGTGTGATGTTAATCGGGTTAAAGAGCTCCTGTCGTCGCACGGGGCGGCGAATGGAAGGGAGGCCCTCTAAGAGGTGCGAGACGTATGGCTTGGATCACCGGACACGACTCTGGTCATTTACACGACTGCAAGGAAGGGGCAGGGCTGGGGCTGTCGGATTGCGAGTTTCAGTCGCTCGGCGGGCTTATCGAGAGAGAGTGTGGATTCTACCTTGGGGCAGAGAAGCGTACGTTTCTGGAATCAAGGTTAAGGAAGAGGATGGATGAGTTAGGTCTCAAAGCCGCGCATGATTATTACTGCCTATTGAGGGACGATCGTGAGCGCGACCGGGAACTGCCGACCCTGCTCGATAGGCTGATGATCTGTGAAACTTCATTCTTTCGAAACATAACGCAGTTCGAGCTTCTCACAGAGGTGGTGCTTCCCGACCTGATTACGGGGAAGGAAAGAACCGGGTCGCAGTTGATCAGGGTGTGGAGCGCCGGATGCGCTACGGGGCAAGAACCGTATAGCCTGGCAATATGCCTCAATGAAGCATTAGCAGGGCGAGGTGCATGGACTATAAGGGTATTGGCGTCCGACCTTTCGTTCACCGCGCTGGAGAAGGCGCAGTCCGGTCATTACAGGCGCGATCAATTGGGAGGGATAAGCCCGGAGTATTTTAAGAGCTATTTTACTGAAGAGGGCGGCTCGTATCGAATAAACGATTTCGTTAGGCGCGAAGTCATATTCAGTTATCACAATCTCAAACATGACAACGGGATGAGAGGGCTGGACGCAATCTTTTGCCGCAACGTGCTGATCTACTTTGGTGTTGAAGAGCAGAGGCGAGTAATTGATCGGTTGACGAGATGCCTTGCGCCAGGTGGGTACCTGTTTTTAGGGCACGCTGAGAGCCTGCAAGGGCTCTCAAGCAGATTCACGATGGTCCATCGAAACAAAGGAATAGCGTACAGGCTTGACGGGTAGGGTAGCAAAGATGAATGAGCTAGCAAAAGAGGATTTAGAGCAGTTATACCCGGTGTTTCGGGATCAGACGCTCGAGCTGCTCGACCAGATGTCTGACGACCTGCTCGCGGTCGAAGCGGGAATTGTTGATAACGAGATTGTGGCCCGGCTCAGGCGCTGCGCTCACACTATAAAGGGTGACGCCGCTTGTATTGGGCTTGAGAGGATGAGCAATGTCGCACATGGCGCGGAGGACTATTTGGATGGTTTAGGAGGGGACGCTTCGAAGCTAGACAAGCAGATAGTCGGGAAGCTGTTGGGACTCGTTGATGTGATAAGGGGGGCAATGTCGAATGAGTGTCCGACGGACTTGCACCTCGATTCTCGATACGAAGCATCCCGCTGGGATCTCGAAAGCGAGCCGGGTAGTAAATCCTTCAAGCAGGAAAGCGCTGCCGGATTGAAGGCGGAGGGGAAGCGACGGAAAAGAGTAATCAGAGTCGATGCGTCCAAAGTGGATGATCTGCTCAATCTTGCCGGCGAGATGATGATAGCCCGTTCCAGTCTGGAGCAAGCGAGACGTGACGTAGGCGGTAATTCGGCGGACGATTTAATGTTGAGACGGATGGGGGAATCTGTCGACTGTCTCGGAGGGCTGATAACTCAGTTTCAAAAATCTGCGCTGAAGATGAGGATGGTGCCCGTTGACACGCTCTTCCGCAGGTACGGCAGGGCGATGAGGGAGCTGGCAGGAGAACTCGGGAAGAGAGTCGAGTTGAGGTACAGCGGTGAGAAGACAGAGTTGGACAGGCACCTGGTGGAGATGCTTTATGAACCGGTACTTCATCTTTTAAGAAATGCGATTGACCATGGGATCGAGCCTGTCAATGAGAGGGTGAGAGCAGGGAAGAACCCTGCGGGGCTTATACTGATGCGCGCATTTCACGAAGGCGAGGAAGTAGTGATCGAGGTGAGCGATGATGGCCGAGGAATAGATTTGGCCGGCCTAAAGCGGAGAGCTCAAGCGTCCGGTTTATTGGCCGAGAGCAATGGACAAGACTTGTCGGACGAGGAGAGCGCGAAGCTGGTTTTTGCTGACGGAGTTTCAACGGCTGACTCGATCACAGTATTGTCAGGCAGGGGGATTGGCGGGGCTGCGGTGAAGAGCATGGTCGATCAAGTTCGCGGAACAGTAACATTAAAGACAGTGCGAGGGAAGGGAACGACTTTTACATTAAGGGTTCCTTCAACACTAGCGATTCTGAGATCGTTGCTTTTCTCTTCCGGAGCCCATCTGTTTGCGCTTCCTATGGCCGCTGTTAGGGAGGTGGCTAAGACAGATGAGAAGGCAGTCGTGATAATAAATGGGGTCGAGTGCTATCGAATTCACGGGCGGCTGCTGTCGCTGGTTAAGGTATCGGATAAAAACGAATTTGATCACGTGATTGTTGTTAATGCGGGCGTGCGTGAGTATGCAATAGCAACTGGCGAAGTCCGCGGGGTAGTAGAGCTAGTCGTGAAGCCGATTGAGGGCAGGTGGACTCAGGGCAGGCCATATATCGGGGCCGCTGTGCTAGGTGACGGACAGGTGGTCCTGATTCAGGACGCGAGGGCGCTGTATGAGCGGGCACTGAATAAAGAAAGCTCTAAGGGGAATTATGGGGATGAGCATGGCGGATGACCAGATGGTCAAGGTGCTTGTTGTGGACGACTCTGCTGTGATGCGGAAACTGATTTCCGGCATACTGGACCGGGATGCTGGGATTGAGGTGGTGGCTACAGCGATCGACGGCGATTTCGCCTTGAACAAGATAGATCAGATAAAGCCCGACGTAATAACAATGGACATCGACATGCCCAGGATGGACGGCATAACTGCGCTTCGTCACATCGTTGCGAGATGCTCTATCCCTGTTGTCATGCTCAGCTCGCTGACTGCGACTGGTGCTGCGATGACTATGCAGGCGCTGGAGTTGGGGGCAGTCGATTTCGTCTGCAAACCCAGGAGTGTTGCAGACATTACGAATGTTGGGGAAGAGTTGATCCTGAAGGTTAAGGGGGCTGCGCGTCTTAAAAGAGGCATAAGAAGATTTGCGCCCTCGCTAGGCGCGCGGGACTATGGCGACCATAAAAAGGCCCTTGAGGATACGGGCTCGAACAAGATAGTTGCCATAGGCGCTTCATCAGGCGGGCCTTATGCGCTGAGGAGCTTTTTGCCGCAGATACCCCACGGTTTTGATGCGGGAATTGTAGTCGTTCAGCATATGCCAGAGAGCTTTACAACTATGCTTGCGCACTGGCTCGACGAGATATGTGAGATTAGAGTCAAGGAAGCGACCAACGGGGAGAAAGTGACAGCCGGTGGGGCTTTAATTGCTCCCGCTGGGTATCACATGAGTATTAAGAAAAGGATAACGGGCGCCGAGGTGATTCTAGAGCGGGGAAACCCGGTAAATGGACACATGCCTTCGGTCGATGTTCTTTTTAGATCTGTCGCGAAAGAATATGGCTCAGACGCAATCGGCGTAATCATGACAGGGATGGGCAATGACGGCTCGGTCGCAATCGGAGAGATAAAAGAGGCAGGCGGTAAGGCCATAGCTCAGGATGAAAAGAGTTGCGCGGTATATGGGATGCCGCGATTAGCAGTAGAAAGAGGGTATGTTAACAACGTGGTTTCGCTATCAGGGATGGCGGAATATCTTGTAGTCGAGGTTGGCGTGCGAAATGAAATAGAGAGGGGAAGAAATGCAGAAGCCAGGTTTTGAGCAAGGAGATAGGGCGCACCTTATGTGCCTGATTGTGGATGATTCGGCATTCGCGAGGTTCCACATGAAAAGGCTGTTAGGCTCATTCGAGAATATAAGGACGAGCGAGGCGGCAAATGGGAATGAGGCTGTGTCGGAATATAAGCGTTTGCGGCCGGATATAGTCTTTATGGACATAGTAATGCCAGGGTTAGAAGGTGTGGAGACGGTAAAAATGATCTGCAAGGATGACCCTGGAGCAAGCGTAATAATGGTCAGCTCGCAAAGCTATCCTGAGAAGGTAAGCGAGGCTCTAACGGCGGGAGCGAAGTGCTTTTTATCAAAACCGGTGACAACCGACCGCCTCCGTATGGCAATAGACCAGGTACTCGGAAACGCTAATTCGCCCAACCACGGCTCTGTCCTTTAGTTAGAGGAGACGCTTAGAGAAGCAAGCGTCTGATAACAGGCATGTAGTTTCATTCGCTAGTTTGACGTCTTTTGGGGAGGGTATTATTTGGGTCTGATAATAGATATTATGTATGCCTTATCCACTTTATTTAAATTTATTCAAAGGCTTTTAGACCTGTGATGTGCTCACCTATAATTAATGTATGGATGTCGTCAGTTCCTTCGTAGGTAAAGACAGACTCTAGATTATTCATATGACGCATGATTGGATACTCACCTGTAATCCCATTAGCGCCAAGAATGCCTCTAGCTGTCCTTGCACACTCCAGTGCCATCGCGACATTATTCTTCTTACCCATCGAAACCTGGACAGGTCGGAGCTTTCCTTCATCTTTCATTCGCCCCAGATGAAGGCATAGAAGCTGAGCCTTACTTATCTCAATGACCATGTCGGTAAGCTTCTTTTGTGTAAGTTGGAAGGCCCCAATTGGTCTCCCAAATTGTATTCTCTCTTTTGAGTACTCAAGTGCTGTCTCGTAACAAGACATCGCTGCACCTATAGCACCCCAAGCAATCCCATAGCGAGCTTGCGTCAGGCACATCAGAGGACTCTTCAACCCTCCACTTTCTGGAAGTATATTACTCTCAGGAATCACACAATCATCAAAGAGCAATTCTGAGGTAATCGAAGCTCGAAGGCTGAGCTTATGCTTCGTCTCCCTGATAGTAAAACCCGGAGTTCCCACCTCAACAACAAAACCTCTGATCTCATCCCCATCAGTCTTAGCCCAAACAATAGCGATATTGGCAATATTTCCATTTGTAATCCAAGCTTTTGATCCATTCAATCGCCATCCATCTCTGACCCTCTCGGCACGGGTTAACATACCCGATGGATTCGATCCAAAATTAGGCTCTGTAAGACCGAAGCAGCCTATTACTTTTCCAGCCGCCATATCAGGCAAAAACCGCTTCTTCTGCTCCTCGCTACCAAACTGATAGATCGGATACATACAAAGTGCTCCCTGCACAGAAGCAAAGCTCCTGATACCTGAATCGCCTGCTTCTAGCTCTTGCATTACCAGCCCGTAAGCTACGTTATTCATTCCAGCACAGCCATACTCTTCTGGTAAATTCGCCCCCAGCACTCCAAGCGCCGCCAGCCCCGGAATTACCTCGCGAGGGAACCTACCTTCCTCAAAACACTCCGCAATAATAGGATTAATCTGTTCGTCAACAAACCTTCTTATGCTAGACCGAGCTAGTTTCTCCTCTTCAGTCAATAATGCATCCAAACCCAAAAAATCTGTCCCTTTCACAATCATCCTCTCCTCCCTGACGTCTGATCTAAAGTATAACCATTCATCACGCTAATGATTTCCGCCAGTATCGCGACTGCTATCTCCTGCGGCGATACTGCACCTATCTTTACTCCTATAGGCGCATGAACACTTTCCAGTGCTGATCTGCTAATACCCCGTGCCTCTAGCCTATTAAAGATGCTTAGAACCCTTCGCCGACTTCCAATCATACCTATGTATCTCACACCTGTTTCAAGCACTTGCTCAAGACAAATTTCATCATACTGATGTCCACGAGTAACTATAACAACAGCAGTATTCTTTGTTATTTTTATATCAGACCTAATTCTGTCATACTTCCCTTCGACCAACTGTATCATTCTATCTGGAAATCTTTCTTCCGTAAGAAACTCAGCCCGATCATCCACAACCATTACATCGTAACCAGCTATTGCCCCCATCATCGCCACTGCTTGTCCTACATGACCTGCACCAAAGATAAGCAATCGATGAGCAGTCTCCAGTGACTCCCCAATAACTCGCACTGTCATCTCCTTATACTCAAGTGAGAATTCAAAGACACCCAGACCAGAAAATTCATTGACCTTACTAGTTAAATAATTCTCCAGCTTAAAATATAAATCCGGGCTTAGATCATCACCATGTAGCAGGCCCTCCTCCGATAGAAGTACATTTCCTACTTGCTTATTTTCAGAGAAAACATGAAGCAATACCGCCAACCCTTCCCTACTACTGAACTCTTCCAACAAGGTTAGTAAACCTGACTCACCCTCCATCCCCATTCGCAATCCATCCAAGTTGGTTAACATTAAAGATAAATTGTTATCAGACTCATGTCTTCAGCGTGCCAACCTATACACAGGCCGAGTCCTAACTCTTAAGCCAGGACGTGTCACAAGTATATCTACTTTTCTATCTTGATCCGCCTTATCCTTCTTTGTAGGGTAATATCCCAGCAAGTACTGCTGCCGCAATTCATCCGCAATCCTACGGAACGAAGCTTTGAGATCAACCAACTCATCAGCCCTCTCAACTATCCCACCAGATAATTGAGCAAGCTGATCTAGATACTCATCCGCTTCCTTGTACGCACGATCCAACTCACGGCGCTTCTCCTCCCACGTAAGGCTCTTTCCACCTGCAATGAACTGCCCACCTACAACCTTCTTCTCCAATTTCCTCTCAACATCAGCCCTCGTGTTATAACGGATGGCATACATAATTACATCCTCACTCTCAATTACCGCATCAAGAGTATCCTCAGCTACGATTTCGCTGCTCGCAGTATCGATCCCATCAGAAAACAGTATCACGGCCTTTCGCCCTGGGAGTTCCCCTAACTTCTCCCATACGGCTGTATAGACTGCCTCATAGACTTGCGTGAACTCACCTGAACTTAGAGCCCTCACTGCACCATAAAGCACTTCGCGATTCCCTGTCATCTCACACTTCACATCAACACTATCATTAAACCCAATAACCATCACTCTATCATGCGGCCTCAAGCTATCAATGAAAGCAATCGCGCTTGATTTTATGAACTCCAACTGTGAAGCAGTCGAACCACTTGTGTCCAAGACCAAGGCTACACTAAAAGGCTCTTCGATCGTCCCGAAAAACTCGACCGGTTTCCTTAGACCATCCTCGTAAATCTCAAAATCATGCCTTGTGAGGTCGAGCACATATCGCCCTCCCTTGTCGCGAACTACAGCAGGAATCTGCACCAATGTTGTCTCAAGCTTGATAGCCTCATCTTGGTCCAAAGGCTTCGCATCCTGAGTCGCCACTGGGGCCACACCCAGCGTCACAATCATTATCCCGTGGAGAAACAGGAGAACAAAAATCCTAAAACGGCTGATACTTTGATGCATGGTACTACCCCCAATTAAAAACTGATTCAATCAATAACGTTATCAGACGCATATGTCGGATCGTCACCTGATTATTCCCTTAAAGTAGTCTATGGTCCTCTTCAGCCCTTCCTCCAACTCTACAACAGGTTGCCAATTTAGCAGCCTGACCGCACGGCTTATATCAGGCTGTCTGATTTGCGGGTCATCAACAGGTAAGGGTCTGAAGCTCAGCTTGCTGGCGCTCCGGGTTATCTCAATTACCTTCTCCGCGAGATCCTTCACTGTAAACTCTCCCGGGTTCCCTACGTTAACCGGCAGGTGTATATCCCCCGGCGCATCCGAGCTCTGCCCCCTTGATATTTCGCGCGAGGGCCCCGTGTCCGGATGTGCGAGGAGTTTTATTATCCCTGAAATCAAATCACTGACATAACAGAAAGAACGCGTCTGTTTCCCATCTCCGTACACAGTAAGCGGCTCACCTTTCAAAGCCTGCACTATAAAATTAGAGACCACTCTCCCATCGTTGGGGCGCATACGGCTCCCGTAGGTGTTGAATATCCGAACTATCCGCGTATCCAATCCATGGTAACGGTGGTATGCCATTGTCATAGCTTCGCCAAAACGCTTTGCTTCATCATAAACGCCGCGAGGGCCTACGGGGTTTACATGCCCCCAGTATTCTTCGGGCTGCGGATGGATCTGTGGGTCGCCATAGACTTCGGATGTCGAGGCTAACAGAAATCGAGCCTTCTTCTCTTTTGCGAGTCCCAGGGCCTTATGCGTCCCCAGGCTGCCGACCTTGAGTGTCTGGATGGGAAGATTCAGATAATCGATAGGGCTTGCGGGCGAGGCCAAGTGGACAACAGCCTCAAGCGGCCCCCCGACGTGCAAGTACTCCGTCACGTCCTGCTTTACAAACTTGAACCTCTCATTCCCAAAATGATGCTCTATATTCTCAATGCTCCCCGTTAAGAGGTTGTCAAAAGCCAACACCTCGTGTCCTTCCTCTATCAGCTTGTCAATCAGGTGAGATCCGAGGAACCCTGCGCCACCCGTAACCAACACTTTCATACTAGAGCATCCCTTTCCGTTTATGAGTCATAGAAGGCCGCGATCCGGTCCACAACATACCTCTGAGCCGACTCCCCAAGCTCCGGAAGGTTTTCGTCATCTTCTCTTTCGGCGATCCTTCATATCGGCTTGATCGTAGGGGCCCGTCGTGAATCATCATATACCCAACAATCTAATCCCGTCAAAGAGCTAACCCCGCACCCATTACCGCCCCCGATTAACAAATTCAGTGATGTCGGTTGACAAAAAATGGAAGCGGATTGCCACGTTCACCTGACGGCCAAAAACCGGGCCCTGAATTATCAACATTTATGGTCCGCACCAGTTGCCTGAAAGTCTGGCACTCGACTTGCCAATACTATAAGCGAGCTTCGAAAGAAACAGAAGGATCGGAATGATCAAGGCAACGGGGGCTGCGTTGATCAGTTCGGTCCTTCTTTATTTTTCGGCTCCAAACAAGAAAGGGCCGCCTGAACCGGCAGCCCTACCTCGCAACTTCCTAAGACCCGTGTTACCTAGTCTTCATTCATCCGCTTGAAACCGCCAGTGCCCTTTGCGACAAAGAAATCATTGATCCAGTGATACTGGCTCACGTACTTGCTTGTTTCGGACATGAAGATGGGCTGCGTATAGCTCTTCAGCACATACCTCACTCGGCTCTTACCTCGCTTCGTGCGGGTCCGAACGGGAACCTTGACCGTGACGGTCTTCGTAGGCCTCCGACTTAAATCAGGCGATTCCATCCATTCCTGCTTATCATGTTTTAAGATCGACAATACTCTCCCCACCCCGCCGTTATACGCAGCAGCCAGGTAGGGGCCAATGCGGTCGGGGCCTATGTCGCTTTGCGATCTGATCGATTCCCAATCGGAGTCGCAAAGAAGGATTTGAGCGATGATCGCGTTGATCGGGTCCGACATGCCAGCATGGAAGTTTGGCTCAAGCCTCGCCGAAGGATACCTGGCGGCTATGAGCCTGTAGGTGGAAGGTATCATCTGGACTAGCCCGCGCGCCCCCGCAGAGCTGATAGAATAGGCATAGGCCTTCTCTCTGTTCGTCGCGATGATCGTCAAGACCTGTTCAACAAGCGGCTTTGCAAGACCGGCTGATTTGAAGTATCCCGGGTCGATGTGCTCATTCATTAAGAGGACAGTCAGGACATCCTGCGGTACAATGTCTACCACCTTCCGGCCTGGGTAGGCCCTGGAAAAGACCGCCCGCTCTGATAAACGAGCGTATGCTCTCTTGATAAGATCGGCCTGAATCTTTATGCCACGCTCGATCACTTCCTCAGTCTTTATCTCCGCCGAGTATGGTGTATAAACCGCTTCGATGACAGGATCGCCCGGGCCAAACCTGTTCCCTTCATTCGAGACGGGATATTTGACGGCGAGCACCTTGCCGCCTTCCGGCTGCAAAACTGCTATATCTGAGTTGATCCCGTTGTCTCGCCTGACATTGAGCAAGAACCCCTGGGTCAATACGTCAAGCCCTTTGTCGCGCTTGATCCCGCGAGCTACTCGAATCTCGCCCCCGGAATCCATGACGGCCAGCGCCATCTCGCGTCCCACTATCCCAGTCACGGGAACATCTTGATACTTTCGGCGGCCCACTCGAACGCGCCTAGTACCCACGGTCCCTTTCAATAACTCCACCGTCTCGGGCTCAAGCATCTTCCTGGCCTGCTCAATCTTCGCCAGCAGCCCACCGCTCGCGCCTGAACTTTTCTTCTCAGTGATCTTGAAGCTTGTTGCCGTGAGGACAATCAGAAGACAAAATGCTATTCTTCCCATCCCTTTATTCCTTGTATGGAGGATTCTCAGATTTGATCTTATCAGCAGCCGGATCGCCATACAACAATATTCTTTTTAAGAAGATATTTACAACAATTCCTTGAAGCAATTGCTTGCACAAGCGAACTACTCGTTGTACCTTCGACGTTACATATACTTGACCGGAGGCGATTCGTTGGACAACACCTCAATTCAGGGTCAGGCCGTAGACCTGTACGAGACATTGAAGAGGACGGGGCTTGACCTTACGCTCAACATCATCCAGGCGCTGATCATTGTTTTAGTCGGATTGATCGTCGCCAGACTTGCACGAAAGTGGCTAACCTCGCTGCTCGACCGCAGCCGTATAAAAGACGACCGGCTGCTCAAGAGCTTCTTCATCCGCTCGCTTTACCTGACAATAATAATTCTGGCTTCCTTGACCGCGTTGAGCAAGATCGGTTGGGATGTCACAACCTTCGTGGCCGGGCTCGGAATAACGGGAATAATTCTCGGCTTCGCGTTTAAAGACACTCTTTCAAATTTCGCAGCGGGCCTGCTCCTCCTCATTTACAGGCCATTCAGCGCCGGCGACGTCATAGAGGTCGAAGATTCCCGAGGCACGGTCCTCGACCTGACTATAGTAAACATGGAGATGATAGGCGAAGACGGCGTGCGCGTCATCATGCCGAATTCGAAGGTCTGGGGCGCAAAGATCCTGAACTTCACGCTAACAGAGAGGCGGAGATTTGAGATAACGATCAAGCTAAGACAAGAGGATGTCGAACGGGCTGCACAGACCGTCAAAGCCGCTCTCGTCCAAGACAATCGTATTCTCAAAACTCCGCCCCCTTCTGTAGAGATTACAGCGATCCAGCATAATGCCGTAACGCTTGCCATACGTGCGTGGACCAGTCCGGAGGCTTTTGCCGCCACAAGCTCGGAAGGATACGTAAAAGTGCAAAATGTCCTTCGCGAGAAAGGAGTCCTGATCCTCTAGGGAAGAAGGCTGACCAACTACCTTGCTGCGGATTTTAGGTTCTCAGCAAAAAAACTGGTCACTCGCCTCCACGCATCCTCGGCGGCATCTTTGTCATATGCCTCGGGCCTCGTGTCGTTAAAGAAGGCGTGGCCGACTCCCTCGTAGACCTTCACTTCGCCTTCCTTGCCATGCTTTTTCAAGCCCTCGTCAAGCCTGTCCATCTTCTCCTTCGTGATCCAAAAATCGTTCTCCGCTCCGATGAAGAGCACCGGCGCAGACAGATGCTTAAGCTCATCATCTGTCGGAACATCTCCATAAAAAGGAGCCGACGCCTTCACACTCGTATTATGTGCCGCCAGCAGTAAGGCATAGGTCCCACCCATGCAGAATCCTGTGACGCCGATCTTCTCTTTATCGACGGCAGGCAGTCCCTGCAAATAAGCAACTGCTCCGTCGAGCTTTTCGAGCGCCTCAGTCTTGTCTAAGCCTTGCATCAGCTTACCCGCCTCATCAGGGTCCTTCGTACTTGCCCCATCGTAGAGATCGGGCGCGAGGACCACGTACCCCTCTCCGGCAAACCGCCTTGTTAGATCCTTCACATGCTCATTCAACCCCCACCATTCGTGAACAAGGATCAAGCCCGGCTGCGAGGCTGCGCCCTCGCCAGCAGCCAGATATCCCCGCACAGTCTTCCCGCTCACCTGAAACTCAACTTCCCTTCCCTCTACTCCCATCTCTCTTTCCCTCCTCATTCTATTCAAAAATGATTACCGACATACATTATCTATAAAACGTTATCAGACTCAAAACTCTAAGAACGCGCCCGCCCCATTATTCTAGTCCAGTCGGCAAGCGAACCTATTCGAAGGTAAAGGTTCTCCTGCTTCTCCTCTCCAATAGTGCTTTGAGGCTTTGGAGCATAATTGTGCCCAGGGAAAAGCACTGTCTGATCGGGAAGTTTTGCAAGCACCTGCGTGAGCGAATAATACATCTGCTCGGCATCGCCGCCAGGAAGGTCTACGCGGCCGCACCCACCTATGAACAGAGTGTCGCCAGACACTAGATACGAATCGACGAGAAAACATTGGCTGCCCGGCGTGTGGCCCGGCGTGTGAAGGCAGTTCACTTTGATCCCCCCTATCGAAACTTCACTACCCGCCGCGTGCTTCTCCAGGTCGCTATCTGACAAACCCGTCACTATCTTTACCCCTTCGCTTTCGGCCTCATTCACGTGCACCTTCACAGGGCGGAGCGCTAGAAGGTCGCTCAACCCTGCGATACTGTGCCCGAATATCTCTCCGCCGACGTGATCCGGGTGATAATGCGTGACCAGCGCGCCCGTTAATCTCATCTCTTCTTGTTCCACGAAATCGATTATGCCCTGTATATCCCAGGCCGGATCAACGACCATGCACTCTCTCGTCTCAAGGTCGCCGATCAGGTAGACAAAGTTCGCCATCTGGTTAGCAAACATGTTCTCCTTTGCATAATCCCTTCCTGCCAAAAGCTGTCGCAGATAAAGTCCCATACCTACCTCACAAGAAAGTGCGCGTCACGTTTAAATATGGTGAGCTTGAAAAACATCCTCGCATAATGTAGAAATCTCATTATGATTCCAGTTCGATTTCGAGCGGCATTTTCTGCCCGCATTCTCTTATTCGCTCTCTGTCTCACTCTGGCTCCCGTGCTCTCGTCCTGCTCAGAGAGTCATTCGGACGCGCAGGCGGTTATCCTTGAGTATCTGAAGACGCACGGCGCTCCCGATGCCAAAGAGGTGAAGATAGACTTGTTTCATACCGATAAGCAAGTCCCTGATAAGGCTTATGCCGGCGTCATGACGACCTACACGTTTGGCTCCGGATCGGGTGAGCTGCAGCGCGAGTATTCGGGGTATATTCTCAGGCGCGAAGCCGGCCAGTGGATGGTCGAAGAGAATACTAGTTACACGAAAGATGCTCAAAAAGCGGGAGAGATATTGCTGGGGAAGAGTAAGAAGTCTCAATAAGAGCATCGCTTTAAAACTCTTCGCGCATCGGCCCTGCAGCATCGAAACCGAGGAGCCTGCGACTCTATTTCTTGCTCTTGTCGTAACCGCTGGTACTCTCGCCGTACTGCTTCTTGTACCACGACAATTCGTCTTGAAAGGTTGCCTGCCCGGCTTTGAACGGACGCGCGGCTTCGCCCGCGCCGTAATAGCCTGAGTGCGGGAGCGGCCCGTATAACTCCTCATCGGCGTCTCCCTTTTTTGACTTCTCTTTCCTGTAAGGTCGCTCGTATCCTCCGCCAATCCCATAGCCGCGCGAGCGCAGCTCGAGTCGCCTCGAAGGGTGTTGCTTGCTGGTGTAAGAAAGACCCGAACCGGCGACCCTGGCTTGATCGCCTCGCTCCCTCACAGTCCCTTCCGGGGCTATATCCCTAGCGTACCCTGTTCTCTCATCCTCGTCCGTATCATCGCCGTGCTTTGCCCCGATCCGTGATGCTGCGTCCTCTTCCCTCGGTTTCAGTGAATCGGCCTTCTCCTCTACCTCGTCTTTGCTCATTGTAGCCTTTCGTACATTCTAGGGTGTAAAAGCTTGCGCCCCAACACTCTTCTTTCCAACCTGATCGAAATCTTCTTCCTCTTCCTGCAGGCTGCCGCCATAACCATACTGACGCAGCCTGCGATAAAGCGTGCGCCTGTCGATGCCCAGTATCTGCGCTGTCTTTATCTGGTGCCCGTCCATCTTATCCAGGATCCTCAGGATATAGCGCCGCTCTACTTCCGATAGCGTCACGTTATCCAGCGTGGCCTCTTCAACTATATCACGCTCGGGCGTCGTGACGCTGGCCGGGAGGTCTTCGGGCATCAGTACCTCGCCGCTCCCCATTGTGAGCGCGTGCTCTACTGCGTTCTCCAGTTCGCGGACGTTGCCCGGCCAGGTGTGAGTCATGAGAATTCTCATGCCCTCGTTCGAGAAACGTCGCGCAGGCTCCCCATGCTGCTGGGCAAATTTCTGAAGGAAGTGGTGTACGAGCAGCGGTATGTCTTCGCGCCTGTCCTTCAAGTCCGGCAGCCGTACGGGCACGACGTTGAGTCTGTAGTAGAGATCTTGCCTGAACTCGTTGCGCTTTACGGCGTCTTCAAGGTCCTGGTTGCTTGCCGACACGAGGCGAATGTCAATCGGGATGTTCTCGCGCCCACCTACTCTCCTCACAACTCGCTCTTGCAAGACGCGCAATAGTTTTACCTGTAAGTTAGGCGACAAGGTGTTGATCTCGTCGAGGAAGACTGTGCCGCCTTGCGCCTCTTCAATCAGCCCTCGGCGCGTTTCGTGCGCGCCCGTGAAGGCGCCCTTCTGATGGCCGAACAGCTCGCTTTCGAGCAGCGTCTCGGGGATCGCCGAGCAGTTGATAGGCATGAAGGGCGCGTCCCTGCGGTCGGAGTTGTAATGAATCGCGCGCGCCACAAGCTCCTTGCCCGTACCCGTCGAACCGATTATCAGCGCCGACGCGTCTCTTCGCGCAGCGATCCTTTTTATGACCTCGAACAACTGCTGCATAGGCTTGCTGCGGCCCACTATGTTCGAAAAATTATACCGCTCTCGCACCTCCGCCCTTAACTCCTTCACCTCCCTGCGGAGACTCAAGCGCTCTAGGGCCTTCTCAACAGTTATCGCAAGCTCGTCAAGCTGGAAGGGCTTGCCTATGTAATCTTCAGCCCCGAGCTTCATCGCTTCGACTGCCGACGAGATAGAGCTGAAGGCGGTCATTATAATTACGGCTACCTCGGGCCAGTCGACCCTGATCCGCGCCAGCAGCTCAAGCCCGCTCATCCCTGGCAGCTTTATGTCGGTAATGACCAGCGCATAATCCTGCTCTTCGAGACGGCCGAGCGCCCCTTCACCGTTTTGAATAGTGTCGACTCTGTAGCCCTTATCCGAAAAGAAGGACATCAACAACTCGCACATCGGAGCTTCGTCTTCGACGATCAGTATTCTTTGATTCATCTTTCCCATGCTTTCACCTAAAAGGGCTGCCGTGCGTGTGCACGGATGTCCTTAGGAATATGCACGACGAGGGCGTTCCCCTTATCCTGCATATTTACCGTTTCCACCTTTGCGCCGATCTCGTCCAGGATGTGCCTGGCGAGCGACAGTCCCATGCCAATGGCTTCGCTGCTTTGCGTCGGGTCGAGAAATCCGGCGAAGGACTGCGAAAAATCGAGCCCGCGCCCTTCTTTATCGATCCCCACGATTGAAATCCTGGTCATCCGTTTATCCGAAGGCGACTCGTCTACAGTGATCTCCAAATTCGCACCTTGACCTAGCCGCTGCGATACGTTCAAGAATATATTGAACAGCGCCTGTCGCAGCCTGGGGGCGTCGCTGTAGATCAGCGGCGGTTCCGCGTTGAAGACGAGCGAGGGTTTCACGTTCTCTCGCCTCAGGAGGTGCCCGATCAAGTCTAGCGACTCAGTCAAAAACCCCTTCAGCCCGATCGCGTCCGCTCGGCCCTGCGCAGGCCGTGCGAGGTCAAGCATCTGCTTGATGAAATCTGCAATGCGCCGCGTCTGCTGAAGGATTGTAGAGAGCTCTCTGTGCCCCTGTTCTCCAGGCGTAGACCTCATCAAAAGATATTCGCAGTACCCGGAGATGATGTTAAGCGGCGTCCCAACGTCATGCGCGATGCCGAATATCATCTGCCCGAGCGTGGCGAACCGCTCAGTAGTTAGCAACTCCTCCTGCGCGCGTCGCCTCTCCGTGACGTCGCGCATAAGCCTTACATAGCCGGTCAGAGCACCTGCTTCATTCTTGATCGGCTCGCAAGAGATGCTGTAAATTCTCTCTTCGACCGCCTGACGGCTCTTTAGCTCAGACCTCTGGCCGGTTTCTATAACATCTTGGTGAGGACAATCGTGTGGCTCAAAATGAAAGAGGTCGGCGCATCGGCGACTCACAATTTCGTCAAGCGGCTTGTTACAGATCTCGGCTATCTTCGCATTTGCATAAAGTATGACGCCCTCCGTTGTGTGGACTGAGATCCCTTCGGGGATCGCGTCAAAGACTTCCTTCAAGTTGAATAAAGCCTCGGGCGCCACCTCATGACCTTGTGCATTTGTGGCATGTGACTTGTTGCCCGGCTTAACTTTTCGTGGGGCCGACCGCATAGCTTTTCCTTCCTAGAACCTGGCTTTTGATCAATTCTTGAACCTTCATTAATAGAGACCGATGACACATTTGCAGCAAAATGCATTCCAGCCTCACCCCTTTTCACTCACGCGGCTTTCGGATGAAAAATAAGGCTTTTTGCCTTCCTCGCCAAACGTCGACGCTCAAAGATGTCCCATTGCCGCACGCATGCGAGACAGAAAAGTATATCACTCTTTTCTTCTGCGAGATATACGTCTCAATCATCCATCTCTTGAGACTTACCGCTGGCGAATGGCCTCCATTACTGTCTCAAGGGCTGGGCATTCTTAAACACAAAAAAGGAGGGCCACAATCGCGGCCCTCCGTCAAAGTTTAGGAAGGAAGAGTCGTTAACGACCCTTCACATCTCCATATTATTAATTTGTCGGACACGCATCATTGCACAAAAGCGGAAGCGATTCGCGTGCTCCCGGGTTGGTTACAATGATCGATCCAGGAAGGACTGCACAAATCCCGCCCTTGAGAACGATCCTTGAAAAGATCCTTCTTCCGGAAGGGTCAGTGCCCGTCTGATTCTTGAATTTGACCTTCCTCGGTTCCACACCATCTATTGTCACCGTTGCCTGGTCCTTGATGTTATCGCCCGTGACTGTGAGCGTGAACACGCCTGATGCACTGCGGTTCAGGTCACAGGCTCTTAACACAGCAACGTCAATCCCAGGAGGACACCCAGGAGTCCCAGGCGGGCAGACCGGTGGTGTTATCGGGTTGCAGGTGAAGGTAACTTGTATCCCCTGCTCGTTTCCTAACGGACATCCCGCGGGCGCTCCCGCTGGCAGGCTCGTCAGGTTCCGGCTCGTCCCTCCCGGGCCTACCAGGAAGATCAGGAACGACCTACCTGCGTTTGC
>DASUNP010000027.1:0-97862 GCA_036277095.1 Blastocatellia bacterium | reverse complement strand
TGCGGCGCGCGCGTTGTGTCGAATGCCAAGCACCAAAAAAGATTTCGCGCCGGCAGTAATATGGTCGGAAGTTCAGCAACTTTCCTTACTTCGGCAATCAATCTTGAATGCCGATTCGATGAGAAGAAAGAAGAGATTGAGATAAAAGGAGAAAGTTAATGCGATTTATTATAGTGAAACAATTCATCGGGCTTGCAGTTCTGCTAGCCGTTTTTGGGCTTGCTTCCATTCCTGCCGCGCAAGCGGGCGACAACAATGGTCCGGACTTGCCCTCACCCGGCTGTGACAGCATTCAAGTACCGGC
This sequence comes from Blastocatellia bacterium, assembly GCA_036277095.1. Taxonomy (GTDB): domain Bacteria; phylum Acidobacteriota; class Blastocatellia; order UBA7656; family UBA7656; genus DASUNP01. The sequence goes on along the minus strand of DASUNP010000027.1, from coordinate 97,558 downwards.
AGGAAACCGGCTGGCGTCCCATGTCTATGCGCGCGGCGTGCAGAAGTATAGATGGAACGGCGCGACCTGGGTCTTTGTGGCGCCCGATGCGACGTTGTTCGCCGACGCAGGCTTCCACGGGCAAGTCGGCATTCACTACGCCGGCCCCACCTGGGAGAGCAACAGCGGCAGCATGGTGAAGGCAAGCGCGCTGATACCCCGCTGCGCCCCGGACCCGACTGCCATTCCGTGGTTGCTGCTACAGACGACTTCGACCAACGGCCCCGGCATCTTCAGCTCGATTACCTTCATACAGAGAGTGAACACCACAGGCGGCCTGGCTCCCTCTACACCCGGCACAATGCTCGACGAGTCTAGAGATGTGCCTTACACGGCGGAGTATTACTTCTACCGCGCGGAAAACTAATTCGTTTGAGCAACAGAGTGGAAACGGCGGCGGCTCCCCGACTCACCGAGCTGCCGCCACGTCCGACCATATCCATTAAGAGAGAGATGAATACAGCAATCAACTCCGTACTGGAGGAACTATGAGAATAGAGACCTTGAACGCAGCGAACGAAGGCTTGGAGCTCAGCCTGAAGTTGATCGAAGTCTTCATGCTGATAGTCGTCCTCCTGACTATCGCCGGCTTCGGCATCTATCTGGCAGGCATCGCCTGGTACTGGTTCGAGGGAAAGCGACAAAGCAAAACTGCGCCGCTGACGGCACGAGGCGCATCGCCGCACAATACCCCGAGACAAGCGCGCCCGCTGACTGCGGGCACAAAGGGCGACGATGTCGCAAGGGCCATCGTCAAGTTTTGCGTGAGCAAGGCGGCGACGCAGATCGATAAAGAAGCTCAGGGCAACTACGTGGTGATCGACATCACCGACCTGATCAAGCGAAGGAGACCATCATGCGGTCAAAGCTAATAGCATCGGTAATAGTCTTTGTCTTACTGTCGTTCATACAAGTAGAGGCCCAGGACTGCGGTCAACTCGCCGCCATTTCCTCATTCACAAATGGCAAGCGGGAGGCGATGGGCCATCAGCCGAGTTACGGAAGAGCGATCGACTTCATTCTGGCCAATATGACCGAACAGGTGAGGAAAGAGTTTGAGAAAGCCTGGGACACATCTGGCGCGGGAACAAGCGCGGTTGAAGGTCTGGTGCTTCTCTATCGCTTGCCGGATGGCTCGTTACTGGCCAAAGTCCAGGACACGACCAACGAGAGCCGCAAGGTCTCCTTCAAATGGACGCCCAGCATAATCGCGGTTGTTCACACTCATTCGAATATGGGAGAGGCGCGCCCCCTTGGCGATGACTTAGTGGTAAGCAACAGGTTCCAGATACCTGTATTCACTATTACCAATCGCGGCATGTTCGTTTATGACCCGGCCACTAAAAAGATCAGCCGTGTGATGAAGAATCTCACGTGGCTCTCCCCCACACGACCAGCCGATTCACAGCTCTCTGCCAAAGCGAACGGCAGAGAGCTTTAGGCTGCTACTCCGGTTGCCGAAGACCGCGCCCCCGATCACAAAAAAACTCAAGCCGACAGTAATATGGTTTTCACACTTCGATTGACTGACAAGCCACGCTTCTGCTCGCGATGTCGCTCTGACTAGAGATATAATACTTATTTCACAGAGGAGACATTACAAACAGATGAAATCGTTGGAGACTGAAGCCGGCGCGACGCCGGTCGAACAAGAAGGCCGGTCCAATTTTATTCGTGACATCATTATCCAGGACCTCAAGGAAGGCAAACACAGCGGGCGGGTGCAGACTCGCTTCCCCCCGGAGCCGAACGGATACCTGCACATAGGCCACGCCAAGGCCATCTATCTCGACTTCGGGCTAGCAGCGGAGTTCGGCGGCAAGTGTAACCTGCGTTTCGACGACACGAACCCTTCCAAGGAAGAAACCGAGTACGTCGATTCGATTATGGAAGACATCCGGTGGCTGGGATATGAATGGGACGCTCTGTTTTACGCGTCGGACTATTTCGGGCAGCTTTACGAATGGGCCGTCCAGTTGATCAAGGCGGGAAAGGCTTACGTCGACGACCTCAGCGCGGCTGAGATTCGCGAGTATCGCGGCACGCTGACCGAGCCGGGCAGGGAGAGCCCTTACCGTAATCGCCCGGTCGAAGAGAACCTCGACCTGTTCGAACGCATGAAGAAGGGAGAATTCCCCGACGGCGCGCGCGTGCTGCGCGCGAAGATCGACATGGCGTCGCCGAACCTGAACATGCGCGACCCGGTGATGTACCGCATCCTACACACCGAACACCACCGCACGGGCGGCGAGTGGTGCATCTACCCTATGTACGACTACGCGCACGGCCAGTCGGATTCAATAGAGAAGGTTACTCATTCGATCTGCACGCTCGAATTCGAAGACCATCGCCCTCTGTACAACTGGTTCATCGAACAGCTCGGAATATTCCCGTCCCGGCAGATCGAATTCGACCGGCTGAATTTTACATATACATTACTGAGCAAACGCAAGCTGCTGACCCTGGTGCAGGAAGGCCACGTTTCGGGCTGGGACGACCCGCGCATGCCAACGCTTTCGGGGTTGCGGCGGCGCGGCTACACGCCGGAGGCCATCCGCAACCTCTGCGCAAACGTCAGCATCTCTAAGACGAACAACACCGTTCAGCTTTCGCTGCTAGAGCACTTCGTGCGTGAAGATTTGAACAAGCGTGCGCCGCGCGTCATGGCCGTTTTGCGCCCGCTGCGCGTCGTCATAGACAACTATCCCGAAGATATTGTCGAAGAGATGGAGGCGATCAACAATCCCGAAGACGAGAGCATGGGGAGCCGGCGAGTTCCTTTCTCGAAGGTTCTCTACATCGAACAGGACGATTTTCGCGAAGACCCGCCCAAGCAGTATTTCCGTCTCGCGCCGGGCCGCGAGGTCCGTCTCCGCTACGCGTATTTCATCACCTGCAAAGAGGTCGTGAAAGACGCCGAGGGGCGAGTTGTGGAGCTGCGTTGCACATACGACCCTGCGACGCGCGGAGGTAACGCTCCTGACGGTCGTAAAGTCAAATCGACTATACACTGGGTCTCGGCTGCGCACGCCGTAGACGCGGAGGTCCGGCTTTACGAAAACCTCTTTGCGAAAGAGAACCCGAGCGAGGTTGAGGAAGGCCAGGCCTTCACCGCAAATCTGAACCCGCACTCGTTAGAGGTGTTGACCGATGCCAAGGTCGAGCCGAGCCTGCGAGGAGCGGAGCCAGGCTCGCGGTATCAGTTCGAGCGGCTTGGCTACTTCGCTGTGGACAAGGATTCATCGCCTGACAGGCTGGTATTCAATCGTACGATCGGATTGCGCGACACGTGGTCTAAGATCGAGCGGCGCGAAAAGAAATAAGATCAGGGCCTGGGTATCCAGGGGAAGAAGGCGCTGGTGCGTCTTATGTAATCTTGATACTCGGGCCTGGTCTTAACCAGACTCTTCTCCAACAGCGCCACGCCTGAAACCTTCATCAGCAGGAAGGTCATTAAGGCCGGGCTTATTATCGTCCAGATGCCGCCCGGGGTGGCGAGCGCGATAAGAAAATAGCCCCACCAGAGAGTCGCATCGCCGAAATAATTTGGGTGCCGGGTGTATGCCCAAAGCCCGCGCTCCATCACTTTGCCCGCGTTTGTCGGGTCGGCTTTGAATCGCATCAACTGATAATCGCTCACCGCTTCAAACAGAAACCCTACGGTCCAGACCACAATCCCGAGCATATCTAGCCAGGTCAAGCGCGCGGGCGCGGGCGACACTTGCGCCACCTGTATGGGCAGCGAGATTATCCACATCAACAGACCTTGAAGGCCAAATACCGTAAACAGGCTTACAAGGGCGAAACGCTCCGGGTGACGTGCGCGCATGCGGCGATAGCGGAAGTCTTCGCCCTTCCCGTGGTTGCGCCGGAAGATATGAAACGCTAACCTGAGCCCCCAGATCGTCACCAGCGTTGCGGTAAGCAATTTGCGCGGCGCGTAGCCGTCCGTGATCGCAAAACAGATCCAGGCGATTGAGGTGAAGCCCACGCCCCAGAACGTGTCCACGATGCTGGCATCTTTGAGGGCGAGGCTGACGAGCCACAAGAGAAACATCAATACAAGCACCGAAGCCAGCGTCGTCGCCAGGACGGTCAAGGTATCTCCCAAGCTTTCATCTCCTTGACGTGCGAGTTGCGAGAGCAAAAGTAGATTACTGAACGGAGAAGAAAACCGAAACCCTTACCACTTAAAATGCTTCAGAGGCTGCGCGATTTACCCACCCCGTAGCCAGAACGCCCCACGAAAACTGCACCTTTGATCGACGCTTTACCATCCGAGACTTCCTGAAGGACTGACGCGGGAGGCATACTCTTTGCTCTCTAAAAAATCTGAGCTTGATAACTATAAATAAGATTACATCTCGGTAAGCTTTTTAGCGGCTTAGAAAGGATGGTGAGCATGGCGACTGAACAGACAAGGCGAGCGCTGGCGCCTGAGCGCGTAGAACAATCAGAGGTCGAGCCTGGCGTCGAGCAGCGCGACCGGCAATACATAAGCTTACAAAGGCAACTCGCAACGAAAAACCCGGCACACGAACAGATTGCAAACGGGCTCGGCTGGTTCAGCATCGGGCTGGGGCTCGCGGAGGTCATCGCGCCTAAATCCTTTGCGCGGTTTATCGGCGCCGAAGGGCGTCACACTGCATTGATACGGTTCATGGGGCTGCGCGAGATCACGGCAGGCGTAGGCATTCTTACCAACCGAAGGCCCGCACACTGGGTATGGGCGCGGGTCGCGGGCGACGCGATCGACCTCGCGCTGCTGGGCGCGGCTTTCTCGTCGCGCGACGCCGATCACGGCAGACTCAAAGCGGCTACGGCGGCTGTCATCGGCGTTACGGCGCTAGACGTTTACAATGCTCAACAACTCAGTCGCGACAAAAACGACAGCGCCATCCGAGTTCATACCGTCACCATCAACCACTCGCCCGACGAGCTCTACCGCTTCTGGCGCGACTTCGAGAATCTTCCGCGCTTCATGAGTCATCTCGAATCGGTGCGGATAACGGGCGAACGCCGCTCTCACTGGGTGGCGAAAGCGCCTGCCGGGACCACTGTCGAGTGGGACGCCGAGATAACCAAAGACATACCCGGCCAGTTGATCGCGTGGCGTTCGGTCGAAGGGGCGGACGTTGAGAATTCCGGCGTCGTGCGTTTCGACCCCGCGCCGGGCGGGCGCGGGACCGAAGTCCGCGTCGAGCTGTTCTACGACCCGCCGGGCGGCCTGCTCGGCGCAGGCATAGCGAAGCTCTTCGGCGAAGAGCCGGGCACACAGATCAAGGGCGACCTCTACCGCTTCAAACAGGTGATGGAGACGGGCGAGGTCATACACTCAGACTCAAGCATTCACCGGGGCATGCATCCGGCAAGGCCTGTTGAGTCCAGCGGAAAGGGGGATTTATGAAGGCGAATTGTTGGATGAACCTGAAGACGGTCGAGGTGCAAGAGGTGCCCGATCCGAAAATACTCAACCAGCGCGACGCGATCGTAAAGATCACCTCTACGGCTATCTGCGGCTCGGACCTGCACCTTTATAACGGCTACATCCCGGCGATGGAGCCTGGCGACGTGCTCGGCCACGAGTTCATGGGCGAAGTCGTAGAGGTCGGGCGCGAGGTGAAAAACTTGAAGGTGGGCGACCGCGTGGTCGTTCCATTCCCCATAGCTTGCGGCGACTGCTGGCACTGCAAGAAAGAGATGTATTCGCTCTGCGAGAATTCGAACCCCAACGCGTGGATGGCCGAAAAACTCTTTGGCTATTCGCCCGCAGGCATATTCGGCTATTCGCACCTGACGGGCGGGTACGCCGGAGGCCAGGCCGAATACGCGCGCGTGCCTTTCGCCGATGTCGGGCCGATAAAGATCGAAAACGGGCTGACCGACGAACAGGTGCTCTTTTTGTCAGACATCTTTCCGACCGGCTACATGGGCGCGGAGATGTGCGACATCAAGCCCGGCGACGTCATAGCCGTCTGGGGCTGCGGTCCCGTCGGCCAGTTCGCCATCAAGAGCGCGTTTCTCTTAGGCGCGGAGCGCGTGATCGCGATTGACCGCTTCGAATACCGTCTGCGCATGGCGCGCGAGAAGGCCGGGGCCGAAACGATCAATTACGAAGAGATCAACGTGCTCGAAGCCCTGAAAGAGATGACGGGCGGTCGCGGGCCGGACGCCTGCATAGACGCCGTAGGAATGGAGGCGCACAAGCCTGGACTCATCGGCGCATACGACAGGGCTAAGCAGGCTATGATGTTAGAGACTGACAGGCCGCACGCATTGCGCGAGGCGATCATGGCCTGCGGCAACGGCGGCACGGTCTCTGTCATAGGCGTCTACGGCGGGTTCATAGACAAGTTCCCTATGGGCTCTGTGATGAATCGTTCATTGACTATCAAGTCGGGGCAGTGCCACGTCCAGCGTTACCTGAAGCCGCTGTTGGAAAGAATCAAGAACGGCGAGATCGATCCGAGCTTCGTCATCACGCACCGGCTCAGGCTCGACGATGCGCCGACGGGGTACGACATCTTTTTGAAGAAGCAGGACGATTGCATGAAAGTAGTGCTTAAGACCGACGCCTGATCGGAGCAGATGCGGTGCGCGCGTTTTGTCTGAGCGCGATTACACGTACCGGACGGACCTCAACTCCGGTTCGAAAAAATCGGAGAGAAAGTGATCGACCTCAAGCAGACCCTGGCGCGTAAGCTCTATCTTTTCGCCCTCCCGTTCAAGCATCCCCTCTTCATTGAGCCGCTCGAACTGGGGCTGGAACTCCGCCCAGATGTCGACGCCGAACTTGCGGCTGAAATACTCCGTATCAAGCCGCCCGGTCTTGAGCTGCAGGATCATCTCGCGAATCAGTCTCTGCTCCGGCGTCAAACGGATCGCGCGCCAGAGTTGCAGCTCGTCCGCGTCGAGCACGCGGAGGTATTCTTCGATGCGGTGAGCATTCTGATAATTCACGCCGCCGAAATGCGAGAATGAAGAGACGCCCAGCCCTATCATATCGCCCCCGCGCCAGAGCGCGTCTGTGTAAATGAACCGGCAGGGCTTCTTCGTCGTCGCGAGCGTATACGCGCTCGCCGTGCGGTATCCGCGCTGCTGGAACTCATCGAAGGCGTACGAGACCCAGCGCCGCTTCGTGGGCCAGTCGGCTATCGGCGACGAGAGCCCCTTGTTGATCATCTCTTGCGAGATGACTGTGTTATAAGGAAGCTCCATCTGGTAGATGGTCACTGAATCCGGCTCCAGTTCAATCGCGCGCCTGACGGTTTCGCGCCAGAGTTCTTCGGACTCGCCCATCATGCCCGCGATAAGGTCTATATTGATCTGCGGGAAATCTACTTCGCGAGCCCACTCGTAAGCGCTGTAGACCTCAGCCGACAGGTGCGCGCGGCCATTGGCTTCAAGTATCCTGTCATCGAAATGCTCTATGCCGAGGCTGAGTCGTGTAACACCGATTGCCTTGAGCGTTTCGAGCTTCGATTTTCGCAGCGTGCCCGGCTCGCACTCGAACGTGACTTCTTCGGCGTCGCCCCAGCTCACATATCGATTAAGCCCCTCGACTAGCTGGTCCAACTGTCTTTCGCTGATGTAGGAAGGCGTGCCGCCCCCGAAGTAGGCAAACCTCAGCCTGCGGCCTTGAAGCGCGTTCGTGCGGCTGTAGATTTCGTTCTCTTTTATGAGGGCTTTCAGATAAAGCTCGATCTCGGCGGCGTTCTTGTCCGTGTAGACTTTGAAGTAACAAAACTTGCACCGCTTGCGGCAGAACGGGATGTGAAGATAAAGCCCGAGCGGGTCTTCGGTGCGCGAGGGCTGGTCGAGCGCTTCTATTGCGCTCGTCGTGTACTCCGGCTTCCATTGCGAGAAGGGAGGATAGGTGGCGACAAAATAATTGCCGACCTCTGTTCCTGTGTTGGCCGCGTCCGCCGTTTGAGGTAACATCGGCAGGCTTATACTCGCGCCCGAATTGTTAGGTTGCTTAACCTCGTTTGACATCGCTCTTACCGCTCTTCCTTATTTCAAGAATACATACGCTGTCCATCTTTAAAATAGCACAGAAATAATATTAATGCCCTAACGCCGCCTTTGAAAGCGAATAGACTCTGCGTCCTGGCTGGCGCGTGTTGACTTCTTTTGATTTCGTTTTATATCATTGGCCCAGCGCGTTAGATTTGAGCCTCTCTTTACTTCTTCACCGGAAGATTCAATACAATGGAAACCCTGGAACCCCTCATCCGGGAGATAGAGTCTATTGAAAAGCATGTCAGCCGGAGACGCTTCCTCAAACTAATCGCCTTCTCAGTCCTCATCCCGCCCGTGGGGCTAGGTTCTAATAACCGCGAATTCCTCCGGCGCGTGGCTCGCACGTTAATACCTGACGAAGCCCTGGCAAAAACCGGCATTGATGTAGTCGCTAACATCGAGCATTTGCTCAAACAGGGCAGCGCCGAGCATCGCGCGAAGGTGCTGCGGTTTCTGACCTGGGCCGAGCGCATATCATTATGAGCATTACATTGACGCTTCGCGACGACCCGGAAAAATCGCGGGTCGTCGTCAAGGACGGGCGCGCGCGTCTTGACTTCCGCGAAAGCCGAGCCGATGTTGAGAATCTACGCCACTGTTTCCTGCTCGCGGCGCGAGGTCTATTAGCCGTAGGCGCAAGGCGAGTTATTCTGCCTATATTGCGACCTCCGAAGATTGAGACAGAGCGGGACCTGAAAAAGATTGAGAAGCTGGATTTCGGCTACGATGATCTGGTTCTCTATTCGGATCACACCTGTGGCGGGAACCCTTACGGTGCGGACCCTCGCCACGGAGTCGCGGACCAGTGGGGACGAGTCTTTGGCACAGATAATATTTATGTCGTGGATTCGAGCCTCTTTCCGTCAGCGTCAGGGATAAACCCGTCCTGGACGATCATGGCTCTTTCTCACCGCATCGCCTCAAAGATTGCAGAGGGAAAGGTCGCCTAATTCGGACTCTGCCCTGATTCAGGCTCTTGCCGCTCACCGCGAGAGCCACATCTTGATCGAGCGCGTCACCATGTCTGATGCGTCCTGTTGCACGAAGTGGCCTGCGCCGGGGATCGTCACGAGCGTCAGGTCTTTCTCCAACCATTCCCAGGTGTTGTTCAGCGCCCCGGCCAGAAGCGCCTGGTCGCTCAGGCCGTGAATCATCAGCACCGGCACTTTGACCTTGGGCATGGGCGAAGCGTCGTCCGTGTACGGCTCCCTCGGGTAATTGCGCTTGTAATAGTTCAGCATGGCCTCGAAGTCTGAGCGGTTGAACGCCTCTATGTATTTCTTTTTGGCTTCCGGGTCCTTGACCCAGCCCGACAGCCCCTGGGCTGTCAGCATCTTGTGCGCGTCCTCTTTTTGAAAGTTGCGTGCGTACTGGCTGTTCTTCTGTTGCTGGGCATTTGTGGCAAGCTCGCGGCGGAGCCCCTTCGGGTGAGGCAGGTTGAGTATGATTAGCTTTTCGACAAGTTCGGGCTTTGCCATCGCAAGAGTCCAGGCGACTATGCCGCCCCAGTCGTGCCCGACTATTATCGCCTTGTCGCGGCCCAAATGTTTGATGACGGCGGCAACGTCGCCGACCAACAGCATCAGGTCATAATTCTCGACTCCCTTCGGCTTGTCGCTCAGGTTGTAGCCGCGCTGGTCTATCGCGACCACCTGGTAACTGGCCGAGAGCGCCTCCATCTGGTCGCGCCACGAGTACCAGAAGTCAGGGAAGCCGTGAATCATCACTACGAGCGGCCCTTTGCCCAGGCTGGCATAGTGAATCTTCACGCCGTTGCTGTCGGCGTAGCCGTGCTCCACGCGCTTGTCGAGGTCCGAGCCCGCCAACGCGGTTGTACCGGGAATCAAGAGGGCCGCAAACAGACTGAGGATCAAAAAGAGTAGCTTCATCGCACCTGCCTTTCGTCGGTTGAGGTAGGCCAACTTTAATGCGGCTTGAGCCATTTTGCAATTCAGAAACTGCTTTACTCGTTGCGGCTCAATGGTAGAATTGAACCGCAATCTGTATCGACTAATACAAGCCAACGCGACCTGAAAGGAGATGCCTGTATGGCTATGCAAGCGGCCCCTCCAGGCCCGAGAGGACACCTGATACGCGGCAACTTGCCCGAGTACGTTCCCAGCCCGCTCACCTACCTGGAGGACGTGCAGCGGCAGTACGGCGACGTGGCGCGCCTCCGTTTTTTTCACATACCTATCTACATCTTCAACAACCCTGAGCACATTGAGGACGTGCTCGTTACAAAGAATCGGTTTTTTATGAAACCCGTCGATTTTCGCTTCCCGTTTTTCCGCGCAATATTCGGCAACGGGCTTTTGACAAGTGAAGGCGATTTCTGGCTGCGCCAGCGGCGGCTGGCTCAACCGGCTTTTCACCGCAATCGCATAGCCGAATACGGTCGGGACATGGTGAGCTACTCTGAAAAGATGCTTGAGTCATGGAGAGAGTCGGAAACGCGCGACATACACCGCGAGATGATGATCGTCACGCTGAAGATCGCGATCAAGGCATTGTTCAACGTCGATACGAAACGCGAAGCCGTGATCATGTACAACCTCAGCGACGAGGTGATAAAGATGTTCGAGCTTCAGGAGCGTTCGACCTGGCTGGCGCATAACTTTCTTCCTACGCCCGACAACCGCCGCTTCCACAAACTGGTCAAAGACCTCGACGAGTACATCTACGGCATAATCGGCGACCGGAGGCAATCGGGCGAAGACCGCGGCGATCTGCTTTCGATGCTGCTCGACGCGCAGGATGAGGACGACGGCAGCCGCATGACGGACAAGCAGCTACGCGACGAGGTGATGACTCTGTTTATGGCGGGCCACGAGACTACGGCTCTCGCCCTGTCGTGGACGTGGTATCTGCTTTCGCAAAACCTGGAGGCGGACGCGCGGCTCGCGGCGGAGCTGGAATCGGTCCTGGGCGGGAGGGCGCCTCGGACGGAAGATTTGCCGGAGTTGAAATACGCAAACGCGATCATAAAAGAATCGATGCGTCTTTATCCGCCCGCGTGGGGCTTCGGGCGGCAGGCCATAGAGGATTGCGAGATTGGCGGCTACCACATACGAAAAGGGAGGCAACTGTTTTTCTTCCCCTGGCTAGTCCACCGCGACGCCAGGTACTTTGAAAACCCTGAAGAGTTTCGCCCCGAAAGATGGATGAGCGAGAAGATAAAGCAACTGCCCAAGTATGCCTACTTCCCCTTCAGCGGAGGCCCGCGCGCTTGCATAGGCAACTCTTTTGCGACGATGGAAGCGGTGCTCGTGCTTGCGACGGTCGCGCAGAGATTCCGCCTGAGACTGGTCGAGGGCCACAAGATAGAGCCCTGGCCTGTCTTCACCCTTCGACCCAGGCACGGGGTCAGAATGGTGATAGAGAAAAGAGAGACGCTCGCGGCCAGCCAGGGCGCGTCCTGAAGCTTGAGGCGCCCGTGTTATAATGATCAAAATGGCTTGGGCGTGTGTAATCAGATCCGCCGACAGAGAGTTGTTTAAACGCTGCCGCCGCGCCTGGGACCTCTCGTCAAGAATGCGGCAGAACCTGGAGCCGATCAATCCGACTCGCGTATTCGATTTCGACAGGGCCATCCGCGATGCGCTCGCCGTTTATTACTTCCCGGGCATGTGGGAATGGAACCGCGAGATAGTCCTCCCGCTCGCCATCGACGGCTTCTTAAAATCCATGCAGAAGCAGCGAGACAGATATGCCTCTGCCGGGCAGCTCTCCAGCGGACAGGAGCAGGATTGGACCGATCACCTTGGGCTCGGCGCCCAACTGCTGAACCGCTATTTTCAGTGGGCGCCTGCCGTCGACCGGTTTTCCCCGATCCGAGTCGAATCGGAGTTTGAGGTAAACATTCCCGATCCGCTCAACCCTGGACAGGACCTCGTAGCGCCCGAAGGCATCCCCTTACGCTACCGTGGGCGAATCGACCTGCTCGCCGTCGACGGGTACGACGCCTACTGGCTGGTCAGGCATAAAGTCGTAGATGAATGGACCGATATCGATCAGCTTCTTCTTGATGACGAGAGCGTCTCTTACTGCTGGGCGTGGGAGAATTTTTTTCTCGGGATGAAGATTGCCGGCGTCATCTACAACGAGATTCGCAAAGACGTTTCAGGTAAGCCAGGCGAGTCGTCGTACTCTAGCTCCCCTGTCGCCGTCTCAGAGCCGATGGCCGGACATCGTCGAATGTACGCGCAAGCCAGTCGCGCGCCGGACCAGGTGATAAAGCAACAGGGGAACGATCTCTTCCGCCGCACGCAGATTCCAAGGGGCCGAAAAGAGCTGAAAAACATTGGCAAGCAACTGGCGCTTGAAGCGCTGGACATGATTAATTCGGAAGTCAGGCTTTACCCTAACCCTTCGAGAGAGAACTGCGCGGCTTGCGATTACGTCGCGCCCTGCATCGCTATGAACGAATCCGCAGGCGCGAGCGCGATACTGGAATCCCTTTATCGAAAGCGGGGCGAGCGCGAGACGGAAGAAGGGCGCATCGGCGGGTCTACCTGGTCGGTCGACCGTGGGGCAATTCCGCCGAACATCGGGCAGAAATCTTGACGCGCGCTGCCGTTCTCTGGCTTTTTGCATGAGCGATTTGTTATAAGGAAGCGACCTCGAATGAAGCCTCGAATGAATTAGGGAGACACACGAATGCCGGACGCAGCCGCTAAATCAAACGGCAGGCCGAGAGGCCATCAACTCTTGAAAGAGATAAACGTTCTCTGGATCACGGCGGGACTCGGCTGCGATGGCGATACGATTGCTATGACCGCGGCTACGCAGCCGAGCATCGAAGACGTAGTTATGGGAGCCATACCGGGCATCCCAAAGGTTAAGCTTTACAATCCCGTTCTCGCCTACGAAAACGGCGACGAATTCATGAATATTTTTTATCAGGCGGCGGAAGGCAATATCGACCCGTTCATTCTTGTCGTCGAAGGCTCCATCCCGAACGAAGAGAACAAGGCCGAAGGTTACTGGGCCGCCTTCGGCACGGACAAACAGACGGGCCAGCCTATACTGACCTGCGATTGGATAGACCGTCTCGCCCCGCGCGCGTGGGCGGTCGTCGCGGCGGGGACCTGCGCGACTTATGGCGGCATCCACGCGATGGAAGGCAACCCGACCGGCGCTATGGGGCTTGCCGACTACCTTGGATGGAAGTGGAAATCTAAGGCGGGCATCCCTATCGTGTGCGTGCCGGGCTGCCCTGTCCTGCCGGACAATTTCATGGAGACGCTGCTTTATCTGCTCTATCAATCGGCGGGGCTCGCGCCGATGATTCCCCTCGATGACGCGCTGCGCCCGACCTGGCTTTTTGAGCAGACCGTTCACGAGGGCTGCGACCGGGGCGGCTATTACGAGCAGGCGGAGTTTGCCGAACAGTACGGGTCGCGCACTTGCATAGTGAAGCTCGGGTGCTGGGGGCCTGTCGTCCAGTGCAACGTCGGAAAGCGAAGCTGGATGGCGGGCGTCGGCGGGTGCCCGAACGTGGGGGGCATCTGCATAGGCTGCACGATGCCGGGATTCCCCGACAAATTCATGCCGTTTATGGATCAGCCGCCGGGCTCGCTCCTCTCATCAGCCGCCGTCATGACTTACGGGAAAGCGATTCATGCTTTGCGAAGGTTCACACAGGCGTCGCTCAACAAAGAACCTGAATGGCGGCGACGCGAAACCAGGCCGGCCATTAAGAGTCAATAAATGAAGTCGCAGCCCATCAATCGACAAAGTGATGCTCGCGCGGGCGAGAGTAGTCATGCGGTTGGCGACGACCTTGCCGTGATGGAAGCGGAAACGATTCTCTCCGATCTTGCGAGCGTCTTTTTCCCTGTGGATTCTTCGATTCAAGAAGTGGCCAGCGCATTCCTCGAAAAGCGAAACAGGGGAACGATTCGTGCAGCGGAGCTTCCCAACGCCGTCGCCAAGTACAGGACGCTGGTAGAGCAGATCCCTGCGGTCGTCTTCATGGCGTTTCTCGATAAAGGCATTGGCGAAGCTTACGTCAGCCCGCAGATCGAAGCCATACTCGGCTTCTCGCAGGAAGAATGGCTCAACGATCCCGTCCGCTGGTACAGCCAGATACACCCGGACGACAAAGCGCGCTGGAGCCTGGAGGCCGCGCAGATGTTTCTGACGGGCGAGCCGCTCAGGTCCGTTTATAGAGTCATCGCGCGCGACCGCCGTGTGATCTGGTTTCACTGCGAAGCAAAGATGGTGCGCCGCGACGACGGGAGCCCCTGGTTTATTCACGGCGTAGGTTTCGACATAACCGAGCTGAAACAGGCGGAAGCAGCCTTGAAGCAGGCTCACGACGAATTAGAGATGAGGGTCCACGAGCGGACTGCGGAGCTGGAAAGGGCGAACAGGGAATTGCAATTGGAGATCGCCGAGCGCGAGCGGGCCGAGGCAGAGCTTCGCAGAGCGCATGACGGGTTGGAGCTACGCGTCGAAGAGCGCACAGCCGAGCTTGCACAGGCCAACGAGGTCCTGCGGGTCGAGGTCGGCGAGCGCCGCCGCGCCGAAGATGCGCTCAGAGATTACGCCGTGCGGCTGAAGATTCTCTCTCGCAGGCTGATGGAAGTGCAGGAGGTCGAGCGGCGCAATATCGCCCGCGAATTGCACGACGAGATCAGCCAGGTGCTGACGGGCCTCAAGCTGAGCCTTGAGATGTGCGCGCGGACGGCCGGCGATAATATCGGCGCGAGCCTGGGTCAAGCGCAAATGCTCGTCAACGAGCTCTTGGCGCGAGCGCGGAAGCTCTCTTTAGACCTGCGGCCTGGCATGCTCGATGACTTAGGGCTGCTGCCGACGTTGTTGTGGCACATCGAGCATTACACGGCCCAGACGCGCGTGCAGGTGAAGTTTAAGAACAGCGGGCTTGAGGGGCGGCGTTTTGCGCCGGAAGTCGAGACGGCTGCCTATCGCATCGCGCAAGAGGCATTGACCAACATCGCGCGCCATGCCGGAGTAACCGAAGCGACGTTGCGAGTCTGGACGGAAGGCCGCACGCTCACGATACAAGTCGAAGATCGCGGGAGAGGCTTCGACCCGGAAGCCGCGATGGCGGGAAACGACACGTCCGGGCTTTCAGGAATGCGCGAGCGCGCTACGCTTCTGGGCGGCCAGTTGAACATCGAATCGCACTCAGGCGCGGGCACACGGCTGACGGCCGAGCTGGAAATAGGCGACTAATCGAATCAATTATGATCAAGATAGTTCTCGCGGACGATCACACAGTTGTAAGGCAGGGCCTGCGGGCGTTGCTCGAAGCCGAGGCCGATTTCAGCGTCGTCGGCGAGGCGAGCGATGGGCTGGAGGCGCTGAGACTGGTCGATCAATTGAACCCTAATGTCTTGGTGCTCGACCTTATGATGCCCGGTCTCAACGGCCTCGAAGTAGCGCGTCAATTGAGCAAGCACGCCACTCATTCTCGCATAGTCGTCCTTTCGATGTATTCGAACGAAGCTTACGTGCTGGAAGCTCTGGGCAACGGCGCGTCGGCTTACGTGCTGAAAGATTCCAGCTCGGCTGACCTCGTCCACGCGGTGCGCGAGGTCGCGGCAGGCCGACGCTATCTGAGCCCGCCGCTTTCCGACCGCGCGATTGAGGCTTACCAGGAGAAGGCTAAGGCCGCAACTCTCGACAGGTACGACACGCTCACTACTCGCGAGCGCGAAGTGCTGCAACTGGCGGCCGAAGGTCACACCAGCACAGAGATCGCCGGGCTGCTCGGCATCAGCTCGCGCACGGCGGAAGCCCATCGCTCAAACCTCATGCACAAACTCGCGCTCCACACGCAGGCAGACCTCATCCGCTATGCCCTCAGACGCGGAATCATACCTATGGAAGATTAACGACGGCTCGGAGCGAATCTTCGCTGATCTCTGCTCGATCTTTCACCTCATCGGAAAAATACGGGATTCCCGACGATTAATTACGTAGGTCTACGAATAGACACCACAGGCGGCTGCGCGTGATAATGAGTAGCCATCTCGTGCACCACTTTGTTCACTGTTGGCTCTCGAAAGGATAGCGCGGCTAGAGGACTATCTATAATAAAGCTCTCATGATTTCGATGAGATGAGCTATTGGCGTTGACCCGTATATTGCGTGGCGTTATGATGGGGACGCTGATGGACGCTTGAAGCAATGAAGGCGGATAGGCTTTCTCAACCAGGCGTTCAGGCGACCACCCGGCGATAAAATCGCTCCTCTCATAAAGTCACGCCAGGCCGATCACAAAAAGCTATCCTCATTCACCTGATAATTCTTATCAATTGCGATCATTGAAACCGGCGACAGAATCACCTTCAGAAAGGAGGGACTACAGTGGCACCAGAAACGGCTCCCTACGGGAGGGTAACTCAACGCGCGCCAGCCGTGTCAGACGTACACATAGTCTGGCTGACGGCGGGGCTAAGTTGTGACGGCGATTCAGTCTCGATCACCGCCGCCACGCAACCCAGCATCGAAGACGTAGTGCTGGGGGCGATACCGGGGCTGCCGACCGTTCATCTGCACAACCCCGTGCTTGCCTACGAGAACGGCGGCGAGTTCCTGGATTACTTTTTCAAGGCTGAGAGGGGCGAGCTCGATCCTTTCGTTCTGGTCGTGGAAGGCTCTATCCCTAACGAGAAGATCAAGGCCGAGGGCTACTGGGCCGCGATGGGCTATGACGACTTGACGGGGCAGCCCATCACGACCTGCGAGTGGATAGACCGCCTGGCCCCGAAAGCCCTGGCCGTAATGGGCTGCGGGACCTGCGCGACTTACGGCGGCATTCACGCGATGGCGGGCAACCCGACCGGCGCTATGGGGCTTGCCGACTACCTGGGATGGGATTGGAGATCGGTCGCGGGATTGCCGATCATAAATGTCCCCGGTTGTCCCGTGCAGCCTGACAACTTCATGGAGACAGTGCTTTACCTGCTCTATCAAGCGGCGGGGCTCGCGCCGATGATCCCGCTCGACGAGCAACTGCGGCCCACTTGGCTTTTCGGCAAGACGGTCCACGAAGGCTGCGACCGCGCGGGCTATTACGAGCAGGGCGATTTCGCCACCGAGTACGGCTCGCCCAAATGCATAGTGAAGCTCGGGTGCTGGGGCCCTGTGGTCAACTGCAACGTGCCTAAGCGCGGGTGGATGGCGGGCATCGGCGGGTGCCCGAACGTGGGGGGCATCTGCATAGGCTGCACGATGCCGGGATTCCCCGACAAATTCATGCCGTTTATGGACGAGCCGCCCGGCGCGAGGATCTCATCGGGCGCGGTCGGACTTTACGGCAAGGCGATCACGGCGCTGCGCAGCATAACCAACACGACGCTCAACAAAGAGCCGAAGTGGCGGCACACGCGTTCTGAGCTAACCACAGGTTATAGGCCAAAGACCTATTGAGGAAAGGAGCGACCTTTTATGAGCACATCGACCAAGACGAGATCAAAGGCTCCGACCGCGGCCCAGAACCTGGTTGAAATGAATTGGGACCCGATCACGCGCATCGTCGGCAGCCTCGGCATCTACACCAAGATCGATTTTGAGAACAAGCGCGTAGCGGAGTGCTACTCGACAAGCTCGATCTTTCGCGGCTACAGCATCTTCATGAAGGGCAAAGACCCGAGGGATGCTCACTTCATCACCAGCCGCATATGCGGCATCTGTGGCGACAACCACGCGACCTGCGCGACCTACGCGCAGAACATGGCGTTCGACGTCCGCCCGCCCGCGCTCGCCGAGTGGATAGTCAACCTCGGCGAGGCCGCAGAGTATATGTTCGATCACAATATCTTTCAGGACAACCTGGTTGGCGTAGACTTCTGCGAGCAGATGATAAAGGAGACTAACCCCGGCGTGTGGGACAAGGCGCAAAGCACCTCTGCCCCGAACGCCGACAAACACGGCTACAAGAAGATCTCTGACATCATGACCGCGCTCAACCCATTTACGGGCGAGTTCTACCGCGAGACCTTGCAGGTGAGCCGGTACACGCGCGAGATGTTCTGTTTGATGGAAGGCCGCCACGTCCATCCCTCGACCCTCTACCCCGGCGGCGTCGGCACAGTGGCTACGATTCAACTCTTCACGGACTACATGGTGAGGCTGATGCGTTACGTAGAGTTCATGAAGAAAGTAGTCCCGCTGCATGACGACCTGTTCAACTTTATCTACGATGCTCTGCCCGGGTACGAAGAAGTTGGTCGTCGCCGGATACTTCTCGGCTGCTGGGGATCGTTCAACAACCCGGATGTTTGCGACTACACCTACAAGAACATGAGCGAATGGGGCAACGGGATGTTTGTTACCCCGGGCGTGATCGTAGACGGCGAGCTTGTGACAACCGATCTTGTGAAGATCAATCTCGGCATTCGCATACTTTTGGGCAGCTCTTACTACGACGATTGGGAGAACTCCGAGACGTTCGTGCGCGAAGACCCGCTCGGCAACCCCGTAGACCAGCGCCACCCCTGGAACCAGACGACGATACCCAGGCCGCAGAAACGCGACTTCGATGAAAAGTACACCTGGGTCATGTCGCCGCGTTGGTACGACGAGCGCACGGGCGATCACCTCGCGCTCGACACGGGCGGCGGCCCGATTGCCCGTCTCTGGGCGACCGCGCTCGCGGGCAAAGTCGACATAGGCTACATCAAAGCGACCGGCGGCAGCGTGAAGATTTATTTGCCGAAGTCGGCGACGCTTCCCGAAGCGGAATTCGAATGGAAGATCCCGCAGTGGTCGAACGCCATCGAGCGTGACCGCGCGCGGACTTACTTCCAGGCTTACGCTGCGGCTGCGGCGCTTCACTTCGCCGAAAAGGCCATGGCCGAGCTGCACGCCGGCAGGACGAAGACCTGGTCTGAGTTCAAGGTGCCGGATGAGGCGATTGGCTGCGGATTCCACGAAGCAGTGCGAGGCGTGCTGTCTCACCACGTCGTGATACGCGACGGCAAGATAGCCAACTATCACCCGTACCCGCCTACGCCGTGGAACGCCAACCCGCGCGACGTATACGGAACACCCGGTCCGTATGAAGATGCTGTAATGAACACTCCCATCTTTGAGGAGAACGGGCCGGACAAATTCAAGGGCATAGACATCATGCGCGCCGTGCGGAGCTTCGACCCCTGCCTCCCATGCGGCGTTCACATGTACCTTGGAGGAGGCAAGGTGTTGCAGACTCACCATTCGCCTATGTTCGGCGTCTTTGGCAAATGACACGGAAGTCGTGAGTGCTGAGTGCTGAGTAATTATCTTTCACTCAGCACTCAGCACTCAGGACTAAGAAGGTATGGAAGAGAAAGAGTTTCAGCAGCGAATTCAGAGGATCGACGCGCTGGTCCGCAAGGTCGAAACGCTGGCCGACGCCGAAGCGCGGGCGACAGCCCTGGAGCTTTTTCAAACGATAATGGACCTGCACGGCGCGGGCCTTGAGCGGATGATGGAGATCGTCTTTGACGGCACAGAGGCGGGCGGCGAACTCATCGACAAGTTCGCGCGCGACGATCTGGTGGCGAGCCTGCTTTTGCTTTATGGGCTCCATCCGCTCGACCTTGAGGAGCGAGTGATTGAAGCCCTCGAACAGGTGCGCCCCTCTCTCAGATCGCACGGGGCCACTGTGGAACTGCTTGGCGTCAGGGATGGCGTGGTCCGCGTGCGGATAGAGAAAAGCTCAAACGGTTGTGGCTCGTCGGCGCAGGGGCTAAAGCAAGCCGTCGAAGAAGCCATCTACGGCAAGGCGCCCGACATAGCCGGGCTGGAAGTCGAAGGGGGGATGGAGCCAACGTTTTCGAGTGGGCTTGTGAAGTTGGCCGGGTTGTCGAGCAAGAGATGAACTAAGGAGGGTAATTCTAATGTCAGAGCATGACACTTCACGCGATGCTCCGGCGCACGATAAGGGCGCCAGGAAGGGCGAAGAGGTAAGAGAAGCCGACGGTAAAGAGCCGGGCCGTTATGATAAAGGCCAGTCGGGCGCGGACCGCCCGTCCGGCGGATCGACGGCCAGGGACTCTACGAAGATCAACCCCGATGCCGAAGAGCCGATAGACCCGGAAAGTCCGAATCTACCTGTGCCATAAAAGGCGATCCACGAAGGACACGAAGCGACACTAAGTTTTTTTTCGTGTCTCTTCGTCTCCTTCGTGGATGAAAATCCAAAGATGAGTTCGAAAAGCTCAGGACAGAATCCGTTCGCGACTCTCCGCCAGTTCGTCCGGCAGAGGGCGCCGGTCGAAGTGTGCGAGATGTGCAGCAAGGAACTCGCTTCAGACCATCAACACCTGATCGAACCATTGAACCGCAAACTGCTCTGCGCTTGCGACGCCTGCGCCATTCTATTCAGCAGCCAGGCGGATACTCGTTACAAGCGCGTCCCTCGGCGCATACGCTTTCTGAATGATTTTCGGCTGACCGACGGCCAGTGGGAGAGCCTTGCAATCCCTATCAACATGGCTTTCTTCTTCAACAGCACCCCGGCCGGTCGCGTGGTCGCGTTTTACCCAAGCCCCGCAGGCCCTACGGAATCGTTGCTGGGACTCGACTCGTGGGACGAGATAGTTCAGGCCAATCCCGTGCTCAAACAGATGGAGCCCGACACGGAAGCGCTTCTCGTGAATCGCGTAGGCAGCGCGCGCGGACTGGCGGACGCAGAGTATTACGTTGTGCCGGTCGATGAGTGCTACAAGCTCGTAGGGTTGATTCGCGCCCATTGGCGCGGCCTTTCCGGGGGGACGAAGGTTTGGGAAGAGATCGGGGAGTTTTTTGCGAGGCTGAAAGAGCGAGCGTCCCCCGCCAGAGAGGGGACTAATGCCTGACCTGAGCTTCGAGGTGGAAAAGGCAGAAGCAGTCCCGTTCGCGGCTGCGCCGCTTCTGGCTTTTAAGCTGCGCGTAAGCAATAGTGACGCGGAAGAGCCGATTCATACCATAGCCCTGCGGTGCCAGATCATGATCGACCCGGCGCGCCGCGGCTACAGGGGCGAGGACCAGGGTCGATTGCGCGATCTGTTCGGCGAGCCGGAGCGATGGGGTCAGACCTTGCGCCCTATGCTCTGGACTCACACGAGCGTCGTAGTCCCGTCTTTTACAGGCGGCACAACGGTCGAGCTACCCGTCCCGTGCACCTTCGATTTCAACGTCGCCGCGACGAAGTATTTCGCAGGGCTAGCGGACGGCGAGGTCCCGCTAAACCTGCAGTTCAGTGGGACCGTCTTTTATGTGGCCGAAAGTGGCGCCTTGCAGGTTGCGCAAATCCCCTGGGAGAAAGAAGCGCGTTACAGGTTGCCGGTCGAGGTGTGGAACCAGATGATGGAGATTTATTATCCCAACTCGGCCTGGCTCTGTTTGCGCCGTGATGTTTTCGACCGGCTCTACCGTTACAAGGTGCGCCACGGCATCCCGACCTGGGAGCAGGCGCTTGAGAGAGTGCTTCCCGAAGAAGGGCCTGACACGGAGGGGAACATTCACTGATGAATCTCAGGCTTATCGAAAGAATAGTCAACGCGGTCCTCTATGAAGGGTACATCCTCTACCCTTACCGGCCATCGGCTGTGAAGAACCGGCAGCGTTTCAACTTCGGCGCGCTCTATCCTGAAAGCTACAGCAGCGCGCAGAGCGGCGCGGACGCGTCGAGCATGCAGACGGAGTGCCTGGTGTTAGCAACCCCGCGCACGGCGCTCGACGTGCACGCACGCTTCCTTCACCTCGTCTCGCGCGAAGTGGCAAGGCCGATTTCAGATTCCACGGAAGAAGAGTTTCAAGTCGTCGAATCGCTTGAGGTCGATGGACAGCTCTTTCAAACGTGGCAGGAAGCGATCGAGCGCGACGTGAGCGTGAAGAACGTCGGATTGAACGATCTTCTTGCCGAGCAGCGCCGTCTTACATTTACTTTTTCCTCGAACCGAGAAAGAGAACATTTGCGCGACGCGAGCGGAAAGACGGCCGGTGTGGTTATCAGAAAGCAAGAAGCCATTGAAGGCGCCATCGAGCTGGCGGCCGAGCGTGTTGTCAACAACCTGTTCAAACTGTCAGCGCGGGTAATAAATCTCACGGCGATGAGTGACGCGGAGTCGAAGGGCCGCGATGATGCCCTGATGAAATCCTGTGTTTCGACTCACACGATTCTCGGCCTTCAAGACGGCGAGTTCGTCTCGCTGCTCGACCCTCCCGAAGAGTTCCGCGACGCCGCCCGGTCATGCAAGAACGTGGGGACGTGGCCCGTCCTGGTCGGGGAAGAAGGCGAGCGCGATTCGATGCTCTCGTCGCCCATCATTCTCTATGATTACCCGCAGATCGCGCCTGAAAGCGCGGGCGATCTGTTTGACGGGACGGAGATAGATGAGATTCTCACCCTGCGCATAATGACGCTTACGGACGAAGAGAAACGCGCGATGCGCGGCGTGGATGACCGCGCCCGCCAGATACTCGAACGCACCGAATCGCTCCCGTTCGAGCAGTTCATGAAGATGCACGGCGCTGTGCGCGGCCTCCGCCCTGTCGAAGAGGATGAGCGATGAACGAATGGGAGTGGCAACTGCTGGAAGAGAAGACCCCGCTCGACTCTGTCCAGGTCCTGGGGGTTGATATCAAAAAAGGCGACCGCGTCAGGCTGCGGCCGCGCAAGGGCGGCGACATACTCGATCTTGCGCTCGCGGGCAAGACGGCCCTCATCGAATCGATCGAGCAGGATTACGAAGGCAAAATCTATTTCGCGGTCATAGTCGACGACGACCCAGGCCGCGACATGGGGATGCTCCGCCAGCCCGGCCATCGCTTCTTCTTCTCGACCGAAGAGGTCGAGCCGCTAATGCCTGGCGAGGCGAATGGGAAACAACTGTGACCCGACCACGGATACTCATTGCGGGCATAGGCAACATCTTCCTGGGCGACGATGGGTTCGGGTCTGAAGTCGCGCGCCGTCTGGCCGCGCGCCCCCTCCCCGACGAAGTGCGAGTCGTTGACTTCGGCATACGAGGTTTTGATCTGGCGTACGCGCTGCTGGATGGTTATGACGTGACTGTTTTTATCGACGCTACTCCGCGCGGCGGAGAGCCTGGCACGATTTATACGATCGAGCCCGACTTGTGCGAGCTTCGCGAGATGGACGCCCAACAGATGATGGTCGAAACGCATGGCATGAACCCTATGAAGGTGCTCTCGATGGTCAAGGCGATGGGCGGGGAGTTCAAGCGCATTCTTCTTGTAGGCTGCGAGCCTCAGACACTGGGGCCGGACGAGGGGCAGATGGGGTTGAGCCAGACGGTAGAAGCGGCGGTGGACGAAGCCGTCCGCGTCGTCGAATCACTTGTCACAGACATCCTGGAGTGTGATCATAAGATAGGATGCTGTGAGTGATACTCTCGGAGGCGGAGATCACTTATCATGAATTTTCTCAAGCGTAAGGAAACTTCCAATCACATCGTTTTGAAGGTAATCGGAGGCGCAGCCCTGGGGCTGATTGCCGCCGGACTACTCTATAACTTCACGGACATAAAGCGGTACATAAAGATATCGTCTATGTAACGCGTGTCGGGCTGTAGGGGTTGAATCAAACGAGCAGGGTACAGGGCGTCAGGGGTGTCTGCGCGAGCAGCGTTAAACGGAGCCATTCGAATAGCTCCTTGTTGTGAATAAACTTGTGAGAATAGGAGATCTATCAGCATGGAAAACCATGACTCTTATGACGGAAAAGGCGCGCTGTATCTATTCGGAGGGGTGGCCCTGGTGATTTTAGGCGCGGGTTTGATCGCGTCGCACCCGTCGGTTCGCAAGTACCTGGGGCAGATGGGCATCGGCGACCTCGTGCAGGCGGCTGTCCCCGATGTCGAAAGGTATTTGAAGCTCAAATCGATGTGATGTGCATCGATCTGAATCGGCATTCTTAATCAGAGCGAACTTGCGCGGCTCGATCACAGGTGCATTGCACGCATCTTTAGCGTCGAGCCGCGCCGGAAAGGTTTTTAGATGACCAGCACATCGGAGGGTAAACCCGGCGCTGCGCGCTACCGCATAGACCCCGGCCGCAGCCGGTTCATGATAAAAGCATTCGCGACGGGGATGCTCTCGGCCTTTGCGCATAATCCTACAATCGCGATCCGCGACTTCACGGGTGAGGTAGAGTTCTCGCCCGACGCTCCCGAACACTCTTCGCTCAGTATTCGGGTTCAATCAGGCTCGCTCGAAGTCGTCGACGAGGTCAGCGACAAAGACCGCCGCGACATGGAGCGCCAGATACGCGAAGATGTGCTTGAAACCGAGCGCTACCCGGAGATCGTTTTTGAAAGCTCGGCTGTTTCGGCGGACCGTGCGGCCGGTCAATATCGTGCGAAGATCAAAGGCGACGTGACTCTGCGCGGCCTCACGCGAACCTGCGAGATCACCGCACAGATCATAGCCGGCCCCGACGCTCTGCGCGCGCACGGCGAATTCCCTTTGAAGCAGTCTGACTTCAACATCAAGCCGGTCACCGCTGTCGGAGGCACGATCAAGCTCAAAGACGAACTGAAGTTCACCTTCGACATCGTCGCTCAAAAACAGTAGTCAGGGATCGGGGGTCAGGGGCCGGGGCATTTGAGATTTCATATTTGTATGGCGGATGATGCGCTTGCGCGCGCCGCGATTTCAAATTCTTTTTTCCCTGATCCCCAGCCCCTGACCCCCGATCCCTGACCGATATGCATGAATTATCGATAGCCCTGAGCATCGTGGAGATGGCCGAAGAGGAGGCCCGCCGCCGAGATGTTCAGATCAACGCCGTGCATCTCAGGTTGGGCGCTCTTTCGGGTGTGGTCAAAGAAGCGCTGCTGTTCTCTTACGACCTGGCTTGCGAGGGCACGCGGCTTGAAGGCTCGCACCTGGTCATTGATGAAGTTCCGACAGTGGTCTATTGCCCTGTCTGTGAATCAGAACGACAGCTCGATTCAATTCAGCAGTTCTGCTGCTCTGTTTGCGATACGCCTACGCCGCACGTCATGCAAGGTAGAGAGCTGGAAGTCGTTGCCCTGGAGATTCAACAATGAGCACGGAGCCTCGCCTCGTAGAAGTCAGGCAAAAAGTTCTGAAGCAGAATGATCTGCTGGCTCGCTCGCTTCGCAAGCGTTTCCGCGAAGCCGGGGTCTATGTCGTCAGCCTCGTCTCAAGCCCCGGTTCGGGCAAGACTACCTTTCTTGAAAAAACGCTCACGCTCCTTCGCGAACGTTACCGCGTCGCGGCGCTCGTCGGAGACCTGGCTACGGAGAATGACGCGGCCCGGCTGGCTCGCAGCCAGGCCCCCGTAAGACAGATCACCACAGGCACGATCTGTCACCTCGACGCTGAGATGGTCGAGCGCGCGCTCGAAGGATGGGAGCTTCGCGAACTCGATCTTTTGTTTATTGAGAATGTGGGCAACATGGTCTGCCCTTCAAGCTATGACCTGGGCGAGGACCTGCGGGTGGTCTTTATGTCCGTGACCGAAGGCGAGGACAAGCCGCTCAAGTATCCGACG
Source organism: Blastocatellia bacterium (assembly GCA_036277095.1). GTDB lineage: Bacteria > Acidobacteriota > Blastocatellia > UBA7656 > UBA7656 > DASUNP01. Next base: position 72,012 of record DASUNP010000027.1, on the reverse strand, counting down.
ATCTTCAACACGTCGGATGTTGCCGTGATCACTAAGATCGACATAGCCGAGGCGGTTGAATTCGATTCGCAAGCCGCGAGCCGGAGCATTCAAGCTGTCCGGCCGGGGATGCAGGTCTTTGAAGCTTCTGCGAAGACGGGGGAGGGAATTGAAGAGTTCTTGCAATTCTTAGAGTCACGCCGCAACTCTGCGAGCCGTGACTTTACCGGCGAGCCAATCGCCCAATGCCGGGTCTGATTTTATGGACGCGCGTGTTCAAATACTGGTCCGAGGAATAGTTCAGGGCGTAGGGTTTCGGCCCTTCGTCTTTTCTCTGGCTAAGAGGCGTTCGCTCAGGGGCCGGGTATTGAATAATACAACGGGCGTGCTGATAGATGTCGAGGGCGAATCAAACACCATACGCCAGTTCATCAATGAGATCGAATCGCATCCGCCGCCCCTCTCTCTGATCGATTCCATCGAGTGCAGCAGCGGTCTGGACCCGGCAAACTATCTTGACTTTCGCATCGTTGAAAGCGATCCGTCGGGAGAGAGATTCATCCCCATCTCGGCTGATATCGCAACCTGCGTGGATTGCCTCCGAGAGATGCTCGACCCCTCGGACCGACGCCACCTGTACCCTTTCATCAACTGCACAAATTGCGGGCCGCGATTCACAATAATCGAAGGCGTGCCGTATGACCGCGCGAATACAACGATGCGCGATTTCGCGATGTGCGCCGCGTGTCGCCGAGAATACGAAGACCCCTCGGACCGCCGCTTTCACGCGGAGCCCACGGCCTGTCCCGCGTGCGGCCCGCGCTTTTTTCTCACGGATGCGAACGGGCGCGAGGATGCGACAGATAATGCTTTTGAAAAGGCGCGCCGGTTGTTGAGCGAAGGAAAGATAATCGCCATCAAAGGCATCGGCGGATTTCACCTCGCTTGCGACGCGCTCAATCATGAAGCGGTCGAACGGCTGAGAGAGAGAAAATATAGAGAAGATAAACCGTTTGCCATGATGGCTGCCACGGTCGAAGCGGTCGGCGAACATTGTTTTGTGTCGGAAGCCGAAGAGGAACTGCTCCGCAGCCCTCGCCGCCCGATTGTGTTGCTGGAACGTAAGCCCGGCTCGATCATCCCTCGCGCAGTCGCGCCCGGCGTAAGCAATCTCGGCTTTATGCTCCCTTACTCGCCACATCACTACCTGCTGTTGGCCGGCCTCGACCACCCGCTCGTGATGACGAGCGGCAACATTTCTGACGAGCCGATCTCTTACGAAGACAAAGATGCGCTGAAGCGTCTCGCCGCGATAGCCGATTACTTCCTAATTCACGACCGTCGCATTCACATTCGCACGGACGATTCGGTCGCTCGCCTGTTCGCGGGCCGCGAGATGGTGGTGCGCCGCTCGCGCGGTTACGCGCCCGCACCCGTAAAGACTTCGTTCAAATTCGACCGTGAGATCCTGGCCTGCGGCGCGGAGCTGAAAAACACTTTCTGCCTCACGCATGAGAGATTTGCTTTTGTCAGCCATCACATTGGCGATCTGGAAAACCTTGAGACGCTTCGCTCTTTCACGGAAGCCATAGAGCATTTCAAACGGCTCTTCAACCTGAACCCCGAAGCCATAGCATACGACTTTCATCCTGAATACCTCTCTACGAAATACGCCCTGTCGCTCGACGAGGAGTTGACGAAAGTCGGCGTCCAGCATCATCACGCGCACGTCGCGAGCTGCATGGCCGACAACCGTGTCGAAGGCGAAGTCATTGGCGTTGCGATGGACGGCCTTGGATTCGGCTCTGATGGCCGGTTCTGGGGCGGCGAGTTCTTTGTGGCCGACTTCCTGGAGGCCGAGCGCGTCGCTCACCTCGAATACATTCCAATGCCCGGCGGCGCGACGGCGATACGAGAGCCCTGGCGTATGGCCGCCGTCTACCTTCATCAAGCGCTGGGCGATGAGTTCTTGAGCCTTCCCATTCCTTTCGTGACCGAGCTTGATCGTAGCCGTTGGAAGGTGATTCACAAGATGGCGCGCACGGGCACAAACAGCCCCGAGACTTCGAGCATGGGCCGCCTCTTTGACGCCGTTTCGAGTCTAGTCGGTCTGAGGGACGAGGTCCGGTACGAGGGCCAGGCGGCTATCGAGCTTGAGGCGATCGCCGACCGCAGTTGTAAGGAATGTTATGAGTTTGAGTTAGCAAAGAACGGGAGCATAATTAGAGCCGAAGCGGTGGTCCGTCGCGTGGTGGAAGATCTGCTTGACGGCATCTCTTCCGCGACAGTATCGGCGAAGTTTCATCTGAGCGTTGCCAATTTGATCGCGTCGGTCGCAGAGAGAATCAGGGACGATCGCAGGCTCAACCGCGTCGCGCTCTCCGGGGGCGTGTTTCAAAACATGTTTCTGCTTGAGAGCGCCTGCCGGTTGCTTAGGGCTTCAGGATTTGAAGTGTTCACTCACAGCCGCGTGCCGCCCAATGACGGCGGCATCTCGCTCGGCCAAGCGGCAATTGCAAACGCGCGTCTCGCGAGGGGGAGGATTTAATATGTGCCTGGCAATACCGGGGAAGATTGTTGAGATGGTTGACGAGGAGAATCAGATAGCCAAAGTCGATGTCGGCGGCGTCAGGCGCAACGTCAACATAGGCATGTTAGACGGTGTTGTTGTCGGCGATTACGTTCTGATTCACGTGGGCTTCGCTATGAGCAAAGTCGACGAGAAAGAAGCCGAAGAGACGCTTCGACTCTTGCAAGACCTTGGCTCATACGAAGAAGAGATGAACCAGTTCAAGAGTTCCTTGCAGTAGGGGGCCGTATGCCAAAGCCGCTCGAAGATTTCTCGCGGGCCTTTTACCCGTTCCTGCATAAAGAAGACTCCCGCCCGCAGGGGTTGATCGATGAGCTGCGATTTTCGCTCATGGAGAAAGCGCGGGAGGGCGTGGACGTAAAGATGCGGTTCTTTGAAGAGAACAAGGATCGCATCCTCGAAGCCTCGCTCGCGATGGCGAAGGCTTTTCATCGCGGCAACAAACTGCTCGTTTGCGGCAACGGCGGGTCGGCGACCGACGCCCAGCATATCGCCGTCGAGTTCATGCACCCCATCACTGTCGGGAGAAAAGCTCTGCCCGCAATCTGTTTGAGCAACGACATCGCGATGGTCACGGCGGTGGCTAACGATGTGGGTTTCGACGATGTCTTCACCAGGCAGATAATCGCGCTCGGTCACGAAGGCGACGTGCTGCTCGGTATTTCTACAAGCGGAAACTCTGAGAACCTGATTCATGCATTCCAGACCGCGCGCCGCATGAAGCTCGCAACTATAGGCTTTGCCGGGAACGACGGCGGCAGGATGACTGAAATGTCCGAGGGTGGTCTTTTGGACTTCTGTCTGACTGCACCCAGTTCCAGCATTCACCGGATACAGGAAACGCACGTGGCTCTCTACCACATTATGTGGGATATGGTACACACCTTTTTACAACACCGCTCGCTCGTCGAAGAGTGAGATGAGGGAATCGAAATGAGATTCATAGACGAATACCGTCAGGCCGATCTGGCAAGCCGGCTTGCGGAACAGATCGCTCGCCTGACAGACCAGCCGCTCAAGCTGATGGAAGTGTGCGGCGGCCACACTCATACGATCTTCAAATATGGCATAGAGGATTTGCTTCCTCCCAATATCGAAATGATCCACGGGCCGGGTTGCCCTGTCTGCGTCATCCCGCTCGGGCGCGTCGACGACTCGATCTCGATAGCCCTCGAGCCGGGTATTATATTCACGACGTTTGGCGATATGATGCGCGTGCCCGGCTCTAAGACCAGCCTGCTCGACGCAAAAGCAGCGGGCGCAGACGTGCGCATGGTCTACTCGCCGCTCGACGCTTTGAAGATCGCAAAGAAGAACCTCGACCGCCACGTAGTCTTTCTCGCGCTCGGGTTCGAGACTACCGCTCCGTCGACCGCAATGACCGTGTTGCAAGCGGCGAAAGACGGCGTGGAAAACTTCAGCGTCTTTTGCAATCACATAATGATCGTGCCTGCGCTCAAAGCCATGCTCGATTCGCCCGACTTGAAGCTGGACGGGTTTGTCGGACCCGGCCACGTCAGCACGGTGATAGGGACGAGTTGCTACGATTTTGTGGCGACCGATTATGGCAAGCCCATAGTGGTGTCGGGCTTTGAGCCGCTCGACGTTTTGCAGTCGGTTTACATGATCGTCAAGCAGGTGGTCGAGGGCCGCGCAGAGGTCGAGAATCAATACGCGCGCGTCGTCGTGCGCGAAGGGAATATGAAAGCCCTGGAAGTCATCTTTGACGTTTTCGAGCCGCGCGATTATTTCGAGTGGCGGGGACTGGGCTCGATTGCCCAGAGCGGGATGAAGATTAGCCGCAAGTACGCTCAGTTTGATGCGGAGCTGAGATTTGCGGTGCCCGGCTTGAGGATCGCGGACCCGAAGGCGTGCCAGTGCGGCGAGATTTTGAAAGGTGTAAAGAAGCCCTGGGAGTGCAAAGTCTTCGGGACCGCCTGCACGCCTGAAACGCCGATAGGCTCGTGCATGGTTTCGAGCGAAGGCGCGTGTGCTGCTTATTACAACTTCGGTCGCCTGTCAAAAGTGGCCGAGCGATCCGGCTTGAATTCCGCAGCCGCGAGAGGTTGAGCCGATGGCAGGAGATTTTACTCCTTCGCCGCTTTTTGAGCGGGTCGAACGGGCGCGGCGAAGAAGGCGAAAGATAAAAGACACACAGATCACGCTCGCGCACGGCAGCGGCGGCAAGGCTATGCATGAGCTGGTCGAGGGGCTGTTCCTCGAATACTTGAGAAACCCGCTACTGGAAATGCTTGAAGATCAGGCGGTCTTTGAAATCGGCAATGTGAGACTTGCTTTCACGACCGACTCATACGTCGTCGACCCGATCTTCTTTCCGGGAGGCGACATCGGGCGGCTCGCGGTCAACGGCACGGTCAACGACCTCGCGATGAGCGGCGCGCGACCGCTTTATCTCTCCTGCGCATTCATACTCGAAGAGGGATTCGCAATCGAAGATTTGAAGCGGATACTCGAATCCATGCGCGAAGCTGCTCGCGCGGCGGGCGTGGAAATTGTCACGGGCGACACAAAGGTTGTGCAGAAGGGAAGCGCCGACCGCGTCTTCATAAACACTTCCGGCATAGGAGTGATCGACACGGCGGCGCAGATTTCTGCCTCGCGGGCGCAGGTCGGAGATAAGGTGATACTGAGCGGCACGATAGGAGATCACGGCACTACGATCATGGTCGCTCGCGGAGAGCTGGAGCTTGAGACTGAGATCGAGAGCGACACTGCGCCGCTCAACTCTCTGGTTCAGGTTATGCTCGAAGCGGCCGCCCGCGCCCGAAGCGTAGACGCGATACACTCTTTGCGCGACCCGACGCGCGGCGGCGTGGCGACCACGCTGAACGAGATGGCTCTGGCTTCGGAAGTGTGCATACAGATTTACGAAGATCGCATCCCCGTTCGGGAAGAGGTCAAGGGCGCCTGCGAAATCCTGGGGCTTGACCCACTCTACGTCGCGAACGAAGGGAAGCTGGTCGCGATTGTCTCTGATGAAGTGTCGGAAGCGATTCTCGCGCGGATGAGAGAGAATGATTACGGTCGCGATGCCTGCATAATCGGCGAGGTGAAGGCTGAGCCTCAGGGGATAGTGGCGATGGTCACGGGATTTGGCGGCACGCGAATAGTCGATATGCTCGCCGGCGAACAGTTGCCTAGAATCTGCTGAACGCGAGTGCGCGATCAGCGTTTCGCCGACGCTTCGCGAAATGCCGCTGCCACAGCCGGACCCGCGACATACATGTTGAATGAAAACATTCTGACCGGAGAGTCGCCCGCAAACTGCTTCCGAAACTGATCCAGGTTCACACTCCTGCGCGCCTGCTCCAGAGTTTCGCCCCGCGCTACCGCCGCTTCGGTCTGCGTCTTTATGTAAGCGAACATCTCTGCAAGAAGCTTTAAGTAAGTATCGTCACGCATGACCGGGCCGTGACCGGGGACGATGATCGACGGGCGGAGCGCGGCCATCTTTTCAAGCGTCGCGGCCCACTCTCCGATATGAGATTGAGGGTTGCCGACTAGCGGCACGGGCCAGACTACAAGGTCGCCTGTAATCAATATTCCCTCCTTCGGCAGGTGAACTACGAGGTCTGCGGCGGTGTGCCCGCTCCCCAATTTGCGAATCTCGATGACGCGGCTCCCGCAATGCAAGGTCAGCCTTTCTTCAATCGTGACGGTCGGAAGAACTGTTTGAGCCTGTGCTCCCTCGCTGACGACCAGGTCTATGAGCCTGAGATCGCTCGTGTAGCTTGCGCGTTCCTCTTCGGTCAGGTCGCCGCCGCCGAGGCTCTTGTTCTTTGCCATCAAGCCTCGGATGTCGTTAGCGAACCTCGGCGCCCCCTCAAGAAAGTTTTTTCGATTGACGGCGCCCTGGCCGGGCAGATACTCGCGCGCGAACGCGTGGCCGATGAACTCAACCTCAGGGAAGGCGTCGCGGTAGACCTGATTCCCCCTGATGTGGTCATCGTGATAATGAGTGTTGATCACGAACTTCACAGGCTTTGTGGTCAGCCGCCGGAGCGCGGCCAGTACTTCTTTCGTTATGGAAGGAGCGCCGTTCGAGTCGACGACCACCACATCGTCATCGTTGATGATAAAAACATTATTTGCATCAACCATCAAACCGGGCAAGTCTTTGCGCACGACGGCGTAGACGCCTTCTCCAATCTTTTGAACTTCGAAGTTGGCGGCGACGCTCTGAGCGTGTGATGTGTTGGCAATAAACAGAGTCGCAAAAGCCAGGAGAATGTATCGCTTCATGCTTATGAATGATCGGGCGCGAGGCGTGAACTTGCGATCATTCTTAGACGGTTTGATTCTTAAAGTGAGTCGGATCGTAATTATCTTTGCCCGTCGCGACGGGGTGGGCGAGGCGTCGGTTGAGAATTATGCTCCGGCCCTGGCCTGCTGATCGATAATGGTATTGAAACGAATTCGTCTCGCCCGTTGATCGTGGAGTCGAGCGAGCCCCAGACGCTGCCATCCTCGAACTTGACTCCGAGAACTTGCACGCGCATGTTTCTGGCGCTGCCCGAGATTATAGTGTTTTTGCGGACTGTGTAAATGCTGTTGGGGGCTATCGGGCCACTTATGAAGGTCACTGCGTGCGACTCTCTGTCAGCTTTGAATCGGAGTTTTACGCCGGTTATCCGCTTGCCCGTCGTGTTTGCAAGTGTCAAAACCGGCAGGTAAGTTATTTCATCTGTGCCTGCGAAACGGAGAGCGGAGTGACTATCCTCTGGACGCACGCCGAGCCTCGTCCGCGCTTCCGTAATCATAATCGGGGCACCGGGGGGATTGACGAAACGCGCGGGGATATACTCGACGCTTTCGTCGTCCGGCAAAGGATCGGCGTGAGAAGGCGCGCCCTCTGGTTCGGGAGTCGGCGCGGTTGATTCAGTCACCGGCGGTTGTTCTATGAGAGCTTCGGGTGCGCGCGGCGCATCAAGCTTCACGTCCTTTTCAGTTCCTATCGTGCCCCATGTGCCGCCGTCTTCGAATTGAACTGAGAAGACCTTCACCACGAGTCGCTTTGCGCTCCCAGCTACAAGTATGTTTGACCAATTGTGCCGGTCGATGCTCACAGTTCGAATACTGTTAGGCGGAATGGAAGCTCGAAGCTTCGTTATATCTTGCGAGATCGGCTTCATGTAAAAGGCTAACCTCAATCCGATTATGCGCCGGTCTGTGTTGTTGGCGAGCGTTATGCGCGGCTCGGTGATCAGCTCATAAGTTTCATCGTCTTCTGTATGCCCATCGCCTTGCGCAGACGATACGACTTTGACCCTCGCGTCTGTGATTATGAGTGGCGCATCAATCGGGTTCTCGTAACGGGCGGGGACGTGAGGCGCCTGCTCAGAGTTTTCAAACATCCTGGCAACGGCTTCGGCAGGGAGCCTCGTATCAGCTTTCGGGGTGGGGGTCTGCGAAGGAAGGTCGGCGTTTCTCCCCTCAAATAAAGCATGATTTGTCGGGCGAGTTTCTCCAGGCAGGGCTGCGGCGCTATTAAGGCCGACGATCCCGGTCAATGTTGACAGCGCGAGTAACACCATCGTAACTAACCCGATCAGCAGGCGGCGCGCGCGCAATCTCTTATTTGTCTGGCCGGCCATTATGTTTTTAACGCGGCGTTCAAGGTCTGACCCGGTTGCCGATGAGAGCCCGGCGATTTTCCAGCCGATCGAAAAGCGAAAGACTTTTAAAAGACTTGCGGCATATACAGTCGACGATGCGCCCAACTCGATCACTTTCTCATCGCAGGCAGCCTCGCGCTCGGCGAGCAGCCTCCTGTCGATCAACCATATCAGCGGGTTGAACCAGAACAGACAGCAGAGCAGCATATTTAGATTGCTTGCGAGGTTGTCCCACCTCGCTACGTGAACCATCTCATGCATTAACATTGCTTCAACCTCTTCCTCGCTCAGATGCGAGGCGACATTTTGGGGAAGGGCTATGACGGGCCTCCGGGTGCGCCAGACTCCCGGCACAATAACTTGAGGAGAAACTAAAAGCTTAATGGGCCGCGCGATTTTGAGCTTGGCGCGCGCACGCTCCAGGGTATCGTATAGGCTTCCTTGAGAGATTTCTGTTCCGACCCGCATCTTTTGAGCCAGCCGCGCTCGCCGCGTCAGCCATGCCCACAACAAAGCTGCGCAACCTACAACCCAGATTAAGGTGAGCGCGCAATAGAGCTCGCTATGTCTTGCCGCTTGAGCTGTCTGCGTAACCTCAATGCCGTTGATTCCTATCTCTGTAATCTCAATAACGGGCTCGGTGACGCGCTGAACGATCCCCGCGCTCTGCCAGCCGCCGCGAACAGGTCCGGTTACGGCCTCGAAATCGACCCCGGTCTGGCCGACTATGAAAACGAGGAGCGCAGACGGGAGCAAGAATTTAACAGAGGCGACAAGCAGCACGGCGTAGCGCAATCGGGCAGGGCCGCGCTTGAATAACGAGGTGAACGCCAAGGCGACGAGCAGGATTATTGTGGACTGCCAAAGGTGGTTCAACAGCTTGGGCCATCCCCATGCGGCCCAGTCGTAGAGCAATTCGTGGAAGCTCATTGATTGCCACCTTCCTTCTTTTGTGGATTCTTCCGCGATTGTTTGCGAGGCTGTGCGGCGGCATCGCGCTCGATAGCCGTCAGCGCCTGTTCCAATTCGCGCACACCGTCAAGAGTAAGACGCCCCGATTCGATCAAATGCGCCATCAAAGGCCGGGTAGAGCCTCCTAATAGATCGACCAGATCATCAATGAGCCTGCGATGCACAGACTTTTTGGTGATTAACGGCTCGAAGATATGTGCGTTGCCTATCTTTTTCGAACGCCGCACCGCGCCTTTTTCTTCGAGCCGGTAAACTATGGTCTGCACCGTCGTATAAGCGACGCGCTTTTTTTCGGGCAATCGCTCCTGTATTTCCCTCACCGACGCGCTCCCCGCGTCCCACAGCGCGTCCATAACCTCCAACTCGAACTTTGTCAGCTTTACGCTCTTCTCGTTTGCCAATTCTCTTCCTCCTACATTTGAGGGTGTATTTACTACAACTGTCATAGAAAAGTCAAGCGAAATCTTTTTTACGCTTCTTACGCGAGATAGGGTCTAGCGAAAGATCAACTTGATTTGTCCGCCGACGAGCCGCGGATGACCGAAGTGAGTGCCCGAAAACGGGTTCCCGAAGTTGTAGACGAAACGCTTATCGAACATATTCTCCACGTCGACTTGCGCGCTCACGCTGATTCTCTCGTCCTTAAACAGATCGGCCCCCGCCGAGATATCGAATACGGTCCAGGGCCTGACTCTGCCCCTATCGAAGTTGACCAGGTCGGCGCCAATCGCGTCCTTCAACTCTTCAAGGCTTTCTTCTACAACTTCAAGAGGCGTGCCGCTCTGATGATGACCTGCGAGGTAAGCCCATAAGCCTGTGGCTTTGTGATAGTACCTGACGCCGAACGCTGCGGCGTTTCTCTGGTCGTGGTCCGGTATGAACCTTATGCCGGGGCCGATTTCGATAAACTCGTCTGTCAAGAAAAGCCCGCCGTTGATCGGCCCTTCTTGCAGTATGCGCGAGTTGCCGAAGCTGGCATATCCCGACCAGCCGCGTCGCTCCGGCAGATCGATCCTCGCGTCAACGCCGCGCGCAAACCCCTTAGTCACGCTGTTGGGAAAGACTATCGTAGTGCTGAAGAAGACGTTCGGGTCGTCGTAGTTGTGAAAAGAGCGATGCCAGTAAGCCACATCGAGCTTGAAGAGCCCGAACACGTCTTGCGCAAAGCCCGCCTCGTAGGCCGAAACTTTCTCCGGTTTGATTGCAGCTCCTCCGCCTTCAAAGGGCGATAGCTTCCGGGCCTGCTCCGAGTCTGCCAGAAGAAGGTTCTCGACCTGCGGCGGCATATACAGCCTGTTGAACGAGGCGCGAGCCGCCGTCTTACTCGCGGCGAAGTAGTACACGGCGCCCAGTCGGGGGCTGAGTTGCCGGTCGGAGACTAGCAGGTTGGAATAATCGTAGCGCAGCCCTGCGCTGACAGAGAGATTCCTTACAGGTGAGAACGCGTCTTGTATGTACCAGGAGAACTGCCCACGGACTTTGCGGTCGCGGAATACGAAAGGGTTCTCTCGGTCAAACGCGAGGGCCGCTTCACTGATGTTCGCCTCTTCGGCTGCCTCTTCATCTGTGATGGCAAAGGTCAAGAACTCGCGCGGCGTGACGCGAGAGCCTTCCATTCCGGCTTTGAGTGTGTGGCCTCTGTAAAAGCGCGTGATGCTTGCGATCAGCACCTGATGCGCGTGCTTCCGTTCCTGCTCGGCGAAAAGCGGCGTGTCGAACTGGCTCCCAAAGAGTTTTGACTCATAGAAGCGGCGCGAGTAAGCAATGTTGCTCACAGTAGTCGGGGTCCATACGCGCTGCCAGCTAACGGACTGGCTGTTGTCTCTAAGCTCCTGTCGCTGTCTCTGTCCCGCGACCTCCTGCCCGAGATTGTTCGGCACTCTGAGGTCCGCGCCGTTGGCAGAGATGTTGAACAGGAACAGATCATTCGCCGTCGGGCGCCAGTCTGCCCTTACATTAAGCTTCAACGAGCCGCCGCGATTATTGAAATTGCGCGGGTCCGGCGGGTCTAGGAATCTGTCGGAACGATTGGCAGAGCCTGCGACGAACAATCCGAGGCTTTTTCTTAAGCGTCCGCCCAGCGTGTAAGCTATATTGCCTGTGCGAAAGCTGCCGCCGCCCGCACTGATGCTCCCGGCGAAGGGCGCATCGATGCCCGATCTGGGCTGAATCGTTATGACCGCGCCAGACCGGCCGCCGAACTCCGCTGGTATGTTGCCTGTAAGCACGTTGATTGACCGAGCCATCTCAGAATCGAACGCGCTGGCCGACAGCGCGTCGAGTCTGCCGATGATCGGGATCCCGTCGACTACATAAACGATGCCGTCGTCTATGCCTCGGACGTGAAGAAGTCCGTTGTCTTCGGCGAACCATCCGGGCGTGGTTGCGATCAGCCTCTGCAACTGGTTTGCGCGGACCGCTCCCGGAGAGCGTTGGATAAATGTCTCATCGATGTTCGTCTCTGTGCTTGAAGAGTCGGCTTCGACAAGCTCCTCTTCTACTTTGACCGTCACCGCCTCGTTGGTGCCCGCCACGCTCATTCTTACGTCGAGCGTCACGGGTAAGTTAGACCGCACGCGAACCGCCTGGGCGATTTCCCGGAACCCCCTCGATCGCACGCGCAACACGTAGGAATCGAATGGAACGTTGTTGAATGTGAATTCGCCCTGATCGTTTGTCGTCGCCTGGTTGCGATACCCCGTTACGGGATTCTCCAGCATCACGACCGTGCCGGGCAGGGCCGCCGATGTAGCATCTGTTACAGCGCCCTTGACCGTCCCTATCTGAATCTGCGCCCACGACTGGGTCGAAGCGATTAATACGTAAAAGGTCGCCTTGAGCACGATGGTCGCAGTTCGCATGAAAGGCATATTAGCGCAAGGGCGCACGTGAATGGCAGATCAAATGGGCTAGAAGTGATAGACTTTTCAATCTTTATCTGGTAGCATGACTCTGTTCGTTCTGGCGGACTGAGTGCTGCTGGTAAGTTTGTATTGGGAGTTCCCGCCGCTATTAGGAGAGCGTTTGATCTTAGTTTTCTCAATCCCTTTCCCGCAGAGCTTCGGAAGTTCCTCTTAACTGATCTCAGGAGAAACATGAGTAAGAGAATCTACGTTGGAAACTTGTCGTATCAGACGACAGAGAATGATCTCACCAACCTGTTCGAGCAGGCAGGTCAGGTCGAGTCGGTTAACATAATTACGGATCGCGACACGGGTCGCTCCAAAGGCTTCGGCTTTGTGGAAATGAGCTCTGAGGACGCTGACAAAGCCATCGCACAGTTCAACGGGACGGAAGTCAACGGTCGCGCGCTGACGGTCAACGAAGCGCGCCCGCGCGAAGAGCGTTCGGGCGGCGGTCGCGGCTTCGGCGGCGGCGGCGGTCGCAACAGCGGCGGTCGCGGCGGTCGTGGCGGTGGCGGATACGGAAACCGTTACTAACTTGAAACAAGAACTTCTGGGTGGGATAAAGGGGTCTTCTCCTTTATTCCACTCAGTCAATCGGATTACAGGACTGCGCCCCATTCAACCTGCATCCCTTAATAATTGTATTCCAACAAACCGCTGCTTCAGCGGATACAGACCCCGTTCAGTGAAGCAACGTGAAGAGAGAGATTTGTGACTTTAAACGATTTTAACAAGCTTGGCCTATGTGGGCCGCTTGTAAATAGACTTGCGAAGCTCGGCATAACAGAGCCAACTGAAATACAGGCGAAAGCGATACCGCATGCACTCGCCGGGCGTAACGTGATAGCCTCGGCCGAGACGGGCTCCGGTAAGACGGCCGCCTTTCTGCTCCCGATCATTGAGCGGTTGAAAGGGCCCGGCGCTATGCGCGTGGTCGTTCTTGCTCCCACCCGTGAGCTTGCTGCTCAAATAGAAGCGAACGCGAAGAGCCTCGGTCAAGTGGCCCGGCTCCGCACGGTCTCCGTTGTAGGCGGCGAGAGCGCATCAGGGCAAACGCGGGCGATTAAATCCGGCGTCGACATCTTAATTGCTACGCCCGGCCGACTGAATGATTTGATAGAGCGTGGCGCCGTCTCGCTCAGGCACGTAGAGGTGCTGGTGCTCGACGAGGCCGATCGAATGCTCGACATGGGCTTTCTGCCGCAGGTCAGGCGGATAATGAGACACATTCCCGCGAAGCGTCAGACGATGCTGTTTACCGCGACGCTGTCGCTGGCGGTCGAACGTCTGGCACACGACATAATGGCAGGCGGCGTGAGAGTCGAAGCCGCGCGCGTGGCTACGACCGTCGCCACGCTCAGTCAGAAAGCTTACCCCGTGCTCGCGCACGCGAAGCTCCCGCTGTTGCTGGCCTTGCTCAAACAACACGCAGGAGAGTCGTTCCTGATCTTTGCACAAACACGGCGGATGGCCGACAGGCTGTCGCACGTCTTGACGGCCAACAAATACGACGTCGTCACCCTGCACTCGGACCGCAACCAATCGCAACGCAACAAGGCGCTGGCAAGCTTCCGCTCCGGCGCGTCGCGCGTGCTTGTAGCGACCGACGTCGCGGCGCGCGGGATAGATGTCGACGACATCGCTTTCGTGGTTAATTACGAAGTGCCCGCTACGGCGGAAGACTACATACATCGCGTAGGGCGAACCGCGCGCGCGGGCCGCAACGGAGCCGCACTCACGCTCGTCAGCCCGGAAGAAGAGGCGCTGCTTGCGTCGATCGAGCGGGCTACAGGAGTCAGCCTCGAAAGGTCGAGGGTGGCCGGTTTTTCCGATGGGCGTAGCGAAGAGCAGATAAGGTTGACGAGCGAGATAGGCTTGCTTCGCTCATCCTCGCGCTCGTTCAGCTCTAGTCGGGCGCAGCGCTACTGAGAGTTGTTAACTTAAAAACCAAACCCGTGTGGCCCGAGCCGCACTATGAAAGAGGTGATACCATTTCGAAAGAAGATATGATCCCCGTAGACGGAACTGTAACCGAATGCATGGGCAACGCCACCTTTAAGGTAAAGGTCGGCGAAGGGCATGAGGTGCTCGCGCACCTGTCCGGCAAGATGCGCAAGCATTATATTAAAGTTCTTGCAGGCGACAGGGTGACTGTCGAGCTGTCGCCTTATGACCTTAAGAAGGGCCGTGTAACGTACCGCCACCGAAGCTAACGCGAATACAGAAAACGACGCGGAGGCACAGAGACGCGGCGAGCTTTATGCAATCGCCGCGTCACTCTTTGTGTCTCCGCTGTGAATCTCCTTACGAACGAGTTAATTGAATCGTCTCCACTTTAATGGGCGCCTCTTTAATGGGCGCCTCTTTAATGGGTATCTCTTTAATGGGTATCTCTTTAATGAGCAACTCAGAATCTGGGGCCTGACTCGTGCCTTCGCGCGTAGGTCGGGCGTTGCGCGCGATGTCTATGGCCTCTTTTGCGAGCTTGATAATCGTGCGCCGATTCTGAGCTAAGAGCTTTATCCACGACCAGCCGTTCATCTGGGGAAAATAGATGCCGCGAAAGAAAAGCCTCCCTACAAGCAAGCTGATGCGATGCCAAAGCGGGCGGTCGCTGATCGAGTCTACTGCTCTCGCAATTGCTTCGGGGCTGTAGGAGCTTGCCCACCCGTGCGTAACCTCCGCGTGAGTCTCGTCTATTGTCATCTTGAGCGGCGTATGAGCCATTCGGTAAGGTTGGAAGTCCAGCCAATGCTTTGGCCGCGTCAATCGCCCCGCGGCCTCAAGCCTCTTGTAAAGCGGGGTGGCCGGCAGCGGTGTGAGCGTGCCGAAAACGGGCAGGCCAGGAGGCCAGGTGCGTATCTGCTGAAGCGTTCGCTCGGCCACGCCCGCAGTATCGTTATCCATGCCGAAGATGAATGAGGTGACTGCGAGTATGTTGCGATCGGCGAGCCTTTCAAGGACTGCGGAGTACTCATTAGGCTTATTAAACCCCTTATTCACGTCGGCGAGGTTCGTCGGGTCTACGGACTCCATGCCTATGAATATCCATTTGCCGCCGGAGGCTGCTATGAGGTCGATCAGTTCTTCGTCGCGTAAGAGGTTGGCGCTGATCTGCGCGACCCAGTTCACCTGAGCTTCGGCGGCGATGATGTCGCGCAGCAATGATTTCGTTCGCTTGATGTTGATTGCGAAATTATCATCGATAAAAAAGACCGCTACCTGACCGCGCTCGCGCCGTGCGCGCGCCTTCAGTCGCAACAGCTCGTTGACTACGCTCTCATTCGTGCGAAACCTGATTGAGTCGCCGAAAAACCCCGTCACCGTGCAGAACTCGCAGCCATACGGGCACCCGCGTCCTGACTCAACCGGAAATATTCGAAAGTTCTCCCACCCATTAGCTATGCGTTTGAGCAAAGGGGCAAAGGCTCTGGGCACTACGCTGAACTGATCCAGGTCCATCGTGTCCCAGGGGATCGAAGGGTACTGCTGGAGACTCGGCTTGCGCTCTTTGCCGGTCGCATCGACCGGAGCGTATATCTCCTTTAGCTCGCCTCGCACGGCATCCTCGACTATCTTCGCCCAGGTGTCATCGGCCTCTCCGAGCGCGACTGCGTCGGCGTGGCGCGGGCCGCCGTTTCGACCCAGAGCTTCGTCCGGCTCTTCCGTCACATGAGGCCCGCCCATCACGACAGGCACTCCCGCAGCGCGAATAGCGTCGGCCATGCGGTATGCCTTAGCTACCATCCTGGTCATCGCGCCTATGCCTACCAGGCCAATCTTCTCGTCGCGCACAAACTGCGCGATAGAATCTTCGTCCATAGGCTGCGCATTGCCGTCGATGAGCAGCACTTCGTGCCCGGGCGGGGTGAGAGCCTTGAGCAGAAACATCCAGAGGTGCGGCATAAAATTGCGCGTAACACCATTGTCAGGATTGAAAAGTAATATTCTCATTCTGTCCTTCCTGTTACTAGAGAGTGGTCCACGAAGTAGAGAGTTGCTTCAGCAGCTTTGTATCTTTCTGGCGTGAGTCTATATCAAACGTCAGCTATTTGCACGAGCGGTAAGCATCTTTAGGTTTTATCAACCGGCTATCTTTCACCATTGAATTCAACCTTCTTCAGTTGGCTCTACTGCGGGCGCTTCCCGGCTATTGTCGTAATCCCATTCTGACGGTAAAGGCTGAGGGCCGGGGCGTATCCCGGCAATATCCGGGTCCTCTCCTTCAATCCTCAGCGATGGATTGGCCCTGCGCTCTTTGGCCTCGGCCCTGCGCGACTCCTTATCTTTCTGCTTCTGCTGCCGCGCTTTCTCCTTCTCACGTTTTTGAAATGTCGGTCTGGATTTCTTAGCCATGTTCTCAGTCCTCTTACGGTTCTTTCTACATCTTCTTAAAGGATCATCAGGTTTTTGTGGGATCGGAAAAAAGAGCCGGAGAAGAATCATTCATTCTCTTCATCTTCCGACTGCTCGACGCGGCTGGCAAAGTTCTCTTCGCTAAAATCGTCGTCAAACATGTCGTCCTCATCTCCGCCAAAAAATTGCCCTCTGGTTACTTCTCGCATAGGCCCCTTGGGAGCGCGCTCTGATTTGGCCCCGCTCTTCGGCTTGTTGCCCCTGCGGCGCGGCGGCGCATCAGGCCCGAAATTGCGCCCGGGCTTTTCACCGCCCGAAGACGGCTCGCCGAAACCCGGACCCGGCGACGTGTCGGGCCTGGGCGAAAAGGGCCTCGGCGGCGAGCTCGTGCGCGGGCGGTCCTCCTTGGCGCGGGCCTCGTTGATGGTGATGGGTCTGCCCTTGAACATCTGATTATTGAAGCGGCGTATGGCCTCCTGGGCCTGCGCGCTGTCGGTGAATTCGACGAAAGCAAAGCCGCGCGGTTTACCTGTCTCGCGGTCTGTCGGCAGATAGACGTTCGAAGGTGGACCGACTGCGGAGAGATGCTCTCTCAACTCCGCTTCGGTTGTGTTATAAGGAAGATTCCCTACAAAGAGCCGAACAGCCATGATCCTTCATTCCTCCACAAATCAACTGTAATATGGGTTGCAGCATTCAGCATCTAAATCTAAATCGGGTTAAGCGCGTTTGATGAAGCGAGCGCAGTTGCCGTGACCGCCACTCGTCTTCGCTGACGGCGGCGATTCAGAAGTATATCATCTAACCCCCGCTGTTCGCCTGTATTCGAGGAAAATTCTGAGCCGGAAGGGAAGGGACTACGAATGACTCCGAGGCGTGTTCGGTTCTTAAAGCGCCTGGACTCGCTCTGGCATTATTGGAAGGAGATCACAACCAAAAGCCCGCCGGAGGGCGCGTTTGAGGCCGTGACCGTTCCGCCGTGAGCCTGTACCGCGCGGCGGCTGATCGATAGACCCAGGCCGATGCCGCCCGATTGACGGTCCCTCGCGTCCTCTACTCTATAAAAAGGGCGGAAGATCTCTGCCAATGCCGCTTGAGGGACCCCTGCCCCTTTATCTAACACGCTGATGACAACCCGTCCGCCGCCGTCATCATCCTGGCGACGCAAAGAGAGCTCGACCGTAGTCCCTTCAGCCGTGTAAGAGACGGCGTTTCTCACGACGTTCTCTATGGCGCTGCGCAACAGCTGTTCGTCACCTTCGATCATGCAATCCTGGCTCGTGATTACCTTCACTGCGCGGTTGTAATTACCCGCCTCAAAGTCCGCGTCGAATACAATCTCATCGACCAGTTCTCTTAAATCGACAAACTCTTTACCCGTTTGCGGCTGGTCGTTCTCCAGCCGCGCGAGAGTGAGCAGTTGGCCGATAAGATCATTCAGCCGGTCGGCTTCGCGCTCGATACGATCCAAAGCCCACAAGGCTTCCTGCCCGTCGCTCTGCCGCGCCAGCTCGAGCGCTATCTTCAACCGCGCGAGCGGCGAGCGCAACTCGTGTGAGATGTCGTGAAGCAGGCGCTGTTGTGAAGCCATTTAATGTTTCGATGCGCTCGGCCATGACATCGAAATCTCGCCCCAGGTCTGCTAGCTCGTCGCGCCGGCGGCTGTTGGCCGCGCCCACGCGAGCCGAGAGGTCGCCTCCGGCGAGCTGTTGCGTCGCGTTGCGGAGCTTGACGACGGGCGAGCTGAGGTACCAGCCGTCCACGAGATCGGGCACGTCCTGGGGTTTGACTCGAACACTGGGTACAGCGAGCTGGTTCGCAATTCTCCCGTAGCCGTTTCAGTCTGGGGTTTGTTCCGCTTCCGGCCCGGCGTCTCAACAGACACCTTTGACACGGCGCAAAGAATACTCTCTTCGGGAGGCAGCCAGACTTTTTTCGAGGGCAATCTGACGGCGCAGTTATCGACCGGAAGACCTGACGGCACGGGAGGTGACTCTCAGCAAGCGTCTCACTGGAAAGACGATCGCCTGACAGGAATTCACATAGGCGTTATGGACCCGACTCTATCGGACGGAGTGCGGGAGACCATCACAGACAGCGATCTGGCGGTCTTGAGGATCGTAGGTTTTTCTATCGTCACGGACGGAGGGGTAGCCGACGGGCCGACGGTAAGGAACATTTCATTCAACGGAAAGAAGCTGAAGGTAAAAGGGACGGGCTTTAGCGGGCAGGTTGAATTGGAGCTTAACGGTCTGGTCGTCGCTACGGCTGCTGAGCTAACGATCAGCAGCAACGGGAAGAAGCTGCAAATCAAATCGACTCAAAGCGCGCTGAACATTCAAAGCGGCTCAAACCAGGCGTATGTGATCAGCAACGGCGTGCGCTCTAACGCTTTCACCTTCACCTTTTAACGAAGCACGATAAAGGTATCTCAAGCCCCATTGCAAACCGCTATAGTTTGGCTATAGTTTGCGGCCTTCTGTTCGCTTGAGTTAGACTGATGCCTGGTTATGGCAAAGATATCTGTGCTCGTCGAACTCTGGCATTTCATTCGTTACCGCAAAAAGTGGTGGCTCGCCCCCATACTCTTCATATTGGTGCTGCTGGGCATAATAATAGTCTTCGCAGAAGGCTCGGCCCTCGCGCCTTTCTTGTACCCTCTGTTCTGAATCCGCTATCTCGAAACGGGCGCGGATCTCGAAGCGATGAATAGCTTCCAGTTCTCGATCGGCGTTCCCTTCACTTTGAGATTGGAAGTCAAGTAGTACAACCTCCGCGTGCCGTCGCCCGTCGGGGCCTGCTCGAATCGCTGCATCAGGTAATAAGGCGGAATCGACTGGTAATACAATGTAGCCTTCACAACAAGCCTCGAAGGATTTGCTCCGCGCAATTCGCTGATCGGCACGCTGTAGCGCACGACGCTTGTGCCGCTCCCGTTCTTATAGTTCGGGTCTGACGCCGCTTCGCCTTGCGGGAAGGTGGCTTCTAAATACCTGCCGGTCAACGAAGGGCTTGGCCCCGTAGCCTTCCAGCCTATGGGCAGCAGCCGGTTGTCCTTGAAGTCGTCATTTATTCGCAAGAAACTCGTCGTGAAATTACCTTTAGCGTCCTTGACCAGCTCTTCATATATCTGCACCTGTTTCGAGCTGGTGATCGGGCGGTCCGGCGCCCAGTAGTGATGCTGCCAGCTCTTAGATTTGTCGCGGCTCGTCCCGACATACTCCGAGTCGAGAATGTTGCCGTCGTTATCGACGATAAACCCGTACTCATTCGTGCGCCCCGAAGCCCAGACGACTTTCTCGCTGCCGTTGCTCTTGTCGATCAGACTGAATTCGATAAACGCGCGCCGGAATCCGACCCCGCTCGGCAAACGGTGCCCGGTCTTGTTCGTCACCTTTACGTCGACGACGATATCTTTGCCGATGATCTTGGGCGGCGAAAGATCGACCGTAGCCGTGTCGTTTTCCGCCTGCTGAACTATGTTGTCGATGGCGTTGGAAAGATCGTTGTTGAGCGTGCTCATGTAATCGCTTTTGCGCACGCCGAGAACTTCGTTGTAATAGTTCTGCTTAGGGTCAGGCTGCATGAACTGGTTGAACATCTCAAGCAAGAAGATGTTGAGCCCTTGCAGTTGGTGGCGAACGAATCCTTCCTCGCCTTTGGCGACAACGCCGGTCCTGTAGCGAACGCGGACCTTCTCCTCCGAAGCGCGGTTCTCAGACATCGGGAAGGACTCGTCCTGTATGTCTGCGATAACGGAGTTGATCTGTGGAATGTTGACATTCTTCTTCTTGTTCGCGTAACCGGCAGCCATGTGGCAATCCTGGCATGACTTCGCGTTCGCCCCGGGACTGAACTCCGTCTGGTATTGACTGTTGAGCCATTCCAGGTAGGTCGCCTGCTCGATATGCATCTGGTCGGGCGTGCCATCCATTACCGGAAGATCGATTACGTGGCAACTGCCGCACAGGCGCGAATTCTTGACGTACTCGTCGTGCTTCGGATCGATGCCGAGAGATTCTTTCATTGGGTAAGGGGTGATCTCTTTGTCCTTAAAAGGGCCGTAGAGCTCACCGGCCTCGCCCGTCTGGAATCGCCCGGTCGTCGAATTATCAAGGAAATGTTGTAGCGGGTCTTTGCTGGGCGGCGTCTTGTCTTTGACGATGTGGTGGCACGCGGCGCAGCTAACCCCGTCGCGCGCCAGTGCGCCGTACTTGAAATTCTTCGATTTCAGCTCCGTGTTGTAGACGAAATCCAACTTGAAGTCAGGCTCTTTATCAAAATTCCCGCTGCCCGACGGCCCATCATAATTATGATCGATATTGAGCTGTCGCTTGCCCATTACGCCGTGACAGCTAAAGCAGAGGTTGATTACCGTTTGAACGTCCTTTTCGGTCTTCTCCCTCTTGAGGTAAGCGATCTCGCTGTCCAACTGCGCGAAAAAGATCGGGTCGCGCCCGGCCAGCCCCATCGGCGACCAGCGCCACTCCCCGTAAGGCGAGACGTTGACCTGATCGTTCGGCGTGGGCTGGAGGATCATGTAATTCTTCTCTCCGTACCATGCATTACCGCTGTGGCACCACTGGCAGTTATCCGATGTGATGAACTTCTCAGCGCCTCTTGGCGCGGCAACTATGTGGTCGTAAGTCTCTGCGGGCATGACGCGCACCTCGCCGTCGGGCGAGATTGATCCGAAGAGCTTTGCGAACTCTGCGTTCCCCGCCGCTGCCGCTCTCGGCGCGGTTAGAGCCTTGAGCGCGGCGGCTGGTTTGCGATGAGTCGGAGAGACGTTTTCAGCATCCTCAGGAGACGGCGCCGATTTCGGGGGCGTCCTCCACGTGTTGTCTACGAAGTAGGTTATCGGGTCGCCCGGAAATCCTTTTATGTTTTTGAGCGAGGCGAAGGTGAACTCTTTTTCAGCCGAAGCGTGACAATGAATACACGCCAGCCCGTAGCCTTCACTCGGGACATTGAAGGGAGGCTTGTAATTGGAACTCGGTTTTGGCATGGGCGGATCCGATGTCCACAAGTCTCCCCAGAACCAGCCATCCTTCGACCCTTTCGAGTCCTTGATCATCACGGTCCAGCTCTTCGGCTTCAACGGCTGATCCTGCCACCTGGCCGCCGGGCCAGGGTTATACATCTCTTTTACGATCATCGCGCCGTCAGGGATACTTCCGAGCCTGCCGCTCACGAGCCAGCTTATGACTGCCGGCGAGTAATGGACTTTAACGGCAGGGTGAACGCCGTAGTACTTCCCGTCGATCCAGGGGCCTGTGTCGCGCACTCTCTTATCTTCACACCACTTCAGCTTTGCGTATTCTCCGCTTTCGAGGAAGGTCAACAGCTTGTCATGAAACTCATCCGGGTCGAGCGAGCTTGGCAGCGGAAGCGAGCTCTCCTTCGCATCCGGGCATTGACAAGGCTTATCCTCTTCCTGGATCGCGGCGGCTGAGACCGGATGTTTGCCGGCCAGACTCGAAACGGCGAGGTAGGCCGCTGCGACCACAAAACATGCGAGCACCAACGTCTTGGCTAACTTGTGCATCGTTGTCCTCTCTGAATCTTAGGGGCCTGAAATTGTAAAAAAGTGGCTACAGGGTAGCACAGTAAAATGGCTCGACACAACTGCTTCGATGTTAAAGTGTGGGACTTCAGGATCGATGCGCGGATCAAGCTCGGACGGGGCGAGCGCGGTTCATCCAGTAAGCCCATGCAATGAGAATTACGAAGAAAACCAGGCTCCCTATCACTTCTTCAGGCTTCGGCGCGCCCCTGCGGATGTTGGTCACCCATATGAAGGTCAGCAGGGCGACTACGGGCCAGAAGGCATAAACGCCCACGCGCGTTTTAGGATGCGTAGCGCGAAGGTAAAGGATTATTGCCAACAACCAGAATCCGCCTTCAACGACGAGAGTCGCGGGCAGGCTGCTCCAAAGCATCAGCCCAACATAGATGTGCGAGCCGGGCGCGAGCGCGTGTTTGTGCGCCACGGCATCCAGCATCCAGTGGCTTAGAACGATTGCAAAGAGTATCGATAAAGCTCGCGCGTCGTACTGCTGATGGCGCAGGCGCCGCCACAAGAAATACCCGGCTGTAAACAGCGCGGCCCAGACCGCTACCATCAACAGGCTGTGGCTGAAGGAAATGTCTGGCAGGTTATTCTCAGGGACCACGGGAGAGCCTGCCACATATTCAATTCCCGCGACCGAAAATATCGGCCACAAAATGTCAGGGAGCATAGTTGCCAGCACGAGTGTGCCTAAAGATAGCTCAGGCTCTAAGCGCTTTCCGACAAAGGCCGCCGCGACGTGTCCTACAAGCAAAGGTCCCTCCTGAAGCGGAACCGCTGTCGTCAGCCGATCTGGACCGCGAGCATAGATACGGAGCCGCCGTCTACTCCTTCGACAGGAAAGCTGACCTGCTCGCCCTCGCCGCGAACGGCGATGACATAAAGCAGCGGAAGGTAATGTTCCGGCGTCGGAATCGACAGCATCGCGTTGCGCCCTAATCTCTCATAGTCGATAAGCGGGGCGTCATCACCCTTGAGCAGGAATTCGCGCGCCTGCTGTTCAAACCTGACTGCCCAATCGAAAGGGTCGACCCCCTGCCTCCCCCAGGCGTATGTGTGCAGGTTATGAACTATGTTGCCGCTGCCGATAATTAATACGCCTTCATCGCGCAAGGGGGCGAGCCGTCGGCCCATCTCATAATGAAGGTGCGGCGGTGCCGTCTCATCGATGCTGAGCTGCACGACTGGAACGTCTGCGTATGGGAAAACGTGCTTGAGCACAGACCAGGTCCCGTGATCGATCCCCCAGCTTTCATCCAGCCTTACCGAAGTGGGGGCTAGTAAATCCTGAACGCGCTCGGCAAGCTCCGGGCTCCCGGGCGCGGGATACTCGACCTGGTAAAGCTCCCGCGGGAAGCCGCCAAAATCGTGTATGGTTCGCGGCGCTCGGCTCGCCGTCACCATCGTAGCGGGCAGATACCAGTGAGCCGACACGGCGAGCACGGCTTCGGGGTGCGGCATCGAGTTGCCTATGGAAGCCCATGCGCGCGTATAAGCATTATCCGACAGCGCGTTCATCGGGTTGCCGTGTCCGAAAAAAATGGCGGGCATTCGATTAGCCATATCAATCCCTCCTTTTTCAAAAGGGATAATACCAGAATCCTGTGAGCCTTTAAGGAATGGTCAAAACCTGCCCCACACTTATCACGTTTGGATTCTCGATGCCGTTCGCCTGGCATATTGCCTCTACCGTGACGCCGTAGCGCTCGGCGATGGAGGAGAGCGAATCACCCGATCGCACTGTGTAAGATTGATTATCCGGTTGCGCGGGCGGCTGTTCGGTAGCCTCGGATTCAGTAGTGCCGGATACAGTCACGCCGGGCGACGAATTCGCGAATGCAAGCAATTCGCTCTGCGACCCGTTGAAATAATCGAGGTCGACTGTGCCCTCTATGCCTGCGACAGCGCCCGACTGCGAGTGCTGCCAGAACGTCCAGTTGCTCCACCCTTTTACGCTCTTTGGCGTCGTGACCCCATATTCCGCGACCCACAGAGGATATTTCCCGAAATCGGCGTTCATATACTCATTCCAATACGAGGGCGCAGTGTAGATCATCGGCGTTAGCCCGAGCTTTTGCTCTACGGCGCTGAGCCATGTTTGAACGTCGTTTACAAGAGAACTGCTCGTGCCGCTCCCGGCCTCCACGTCGAGCACTGGCGGCAGATCGCCGCTCGACAGGCTCCCAACCGTGTTTGTGAAGAAGTTCGCTTGTTCGAGGGCGTCTTCGGAGGCGATGAAAAAGTGATAAGCCCCGCGCATCACACCGGCATTTCTCATCACCTGCCAGTTTACGCTGAACTTCGGGTCCACTTTCGTAGTCCCGTAAGTTGCCCTTGCAAAGGCGAACGCGACGCCCGCGTCTTTTACGCTTTGCCAGTCTATAGTCCCCTGATAGTAAGACACGTCGATGCCTGAAACCATGTTTGATGACATTAACTCTCTCTCCTTTTCGTTATTTGATTCTGTAGATAACATTACCAAATCTATCGTTGTAGATCGGCTGAAGAAAGCGGCTGCTGTAGAGGTCAAGCGTCGCCCAATTCATTAGCTGCGCCTTGTAATCCGGGTTCGTGTGGGGCGGAAGCCCCGAGAAGTTCGGGTAATTCTCGCGCCCCATCTCCGCCACGAAGGTGAACAGCCCATAGGCGACCCATACGTGAGTTATGCCGCTACGCTTGAGGTCTTCGTTAAGCTCCTCGACCGAGTTGGTCCGAACGAGCCGCCGCCGCCACTCTGTCGAATCCCAATTTACGTCCGCGACGTAATCGCGGTCGAGGTCGTAACAGGTCTGCGCCCCTATCATCATCACGCGAGCGTTTTCAGGGGTCGAATGATTTATGAAATACGAAGGCGGGTAGTAGTAAAAGTTCTTCATGTAATCTGACCGCGAGAGATCGCCTTTGATGAAGCTCAAGTCGTTCGTGTTCACGGACTGAACGACGCTCAAGACCGCCGTGGGGACTAGCGCAGCCGCCACGGCGATGGCAGGGATCAGCACCGCCTTGGAGATACGGGGCCGGAGCCGCCCCCAATCGGCGCGGTCCGAAAGCTCCGTAATCGCATAGGCGCTCATCAACGTGAGCGCAGGGTAGATCGGCAGCAGCAATCGCGCTATCCAGGATGTCTGTATGGTGGCGATGAAGAATGCGATGCTTAAGGCCGCCAGCCAGATCAACCACCGATTCCTCGCCGCAAAGACCATGAGCGGGGCGAACAAGAAGAGGTAATTAGGATAATGAAAATCTTCGGCCATGTTGTAAGCGTCAGGTTTTGTGAAATACTCCCAGACGCGGAGAGGGTTCCGCTCGACGCGCCTTCCTTCCGCCCTCGCCATCTCTATCTCTCGTGACCTGACCAGGCTCGGCATCTCTTTGCGCGCCTTCTCAAAATGCGCGTCCAGCCTGAGTTGATCTTCGACATTAAAGTAACGGCGCTCTCCGGCTGAATGCTCCGCCACCTCTCCCGTTATAAAAGGGTAGACGGGATTGCCGAACCATACGAGGTTTTTGATGAACCACGGCGAGGAGATCGCAAGGACGATGGCAGTGTAGATCAAGCCGCGCTTTATTACGGCGATCAACGGCTGCCGCCGGAGCAATCCCTCTGTCAGATACATTACGGCGAGTAGAAGTATGTATATCCCCGCCGAGTATTTTATCCCGAGACTGAAGCCCGCAAGCATTGCCGAAAGATAAAGCCAGCCGCGCTCGCCGCTCTGGAAATAGGCCATCATGGCGTAGGCGGCCATAAAGAGCATTCCCGCGAGCGACACGTCTACCCGCGCAGTTATCGCGACCTCGACCACCATCCCCGCAGCGAAGAAGGCGAACATCGCGACCACGCCCGCGCGCCGCGTGAGGAACCGGCGGCAGAAGCCATAGAGCGCGAGCGACGAGATCACTGCTAAGATCAGGCTGAAAAGTTTTGCCGCGATGTCGGCCTTCGCAATTAAGCAAATCGCGTAGATCATCTGAACTAGAAAAGGCATGTTGCCCGCCCAGTTGTCCGTGACGGGGAAAACGCGGCCCTGCTGGACGAATTGCTTTGTGACAGACAGGTGATAGATGGCTTCGTCCGGCGTGTGCGGGGGAGTCATCGCGCGCGCCGCGAGGATCACGACCAGCGCGGCAAAAAGTATTGTGAGCGCCACGCGCGGCTTTGTCGCCGTTGCGCTCGCGATGCCTTCTTTTAACAGCGTAATGAGCCTCACGCCTTCTCGCCAGCCGAGCGCGATCAATAAAAGCATCATCAGGGCGATAGGGATCGCGCTCAAAAGCCCCGCAAGCCCCAGGCCAAGCACCACAAGCCCGATCACCCCGACGCCGGCCATCACTGAGAATGAAAGCTCTTCGGCCAGGTTCTCAAACGTAACCTTTAAGAGTCTCGCACACGCACGGCCTACACAGAAGGCCACTGCGGTGATCGCCAGCGCCAGATACAGGTCGAATAAGCGATCGATGAACGTAATCGCATTATTATAATCTTCCCCATTTTGCACGATACTCAGGTGGGCATAAAACAGGGCTAAGCCGACAACCAGCGCCGGCAGGATAAAGACCAGGTTGCGCAGTAAAGGCGAGCCCTTGATTTTGTTCATAAGAATGTTGAGGTGCCGCGACAGTCATTATTCACAATTCGACAATCGGACTCAAGTAAACCTCGTGGGCTACCTTGTCCTAATGTCGATCTTTCCATTATCCTATCCGTCTTGTGAGTAGTTAAAACCCGTGTAGATAAAGTGGGGATTAATCTAGAATGGACACACAGGCTATTATCGCTCTTTTAACATTGACCGCCCTCGAAATAGTTCTTGGAATCGACAACATAATTTTTATCTCGATCCTCACGGATAAACTTCCTAAAGAGCAGCAGCCGCGCGCTCGCCTGCTGGGACTTGCGGGGGCCATGGTTATGCGCGTGGCCTTGCTATTCTCGCTCACCTGGATCATGCGGCTCGTAGAACCGTTGTTCACGGTCTTCAATCATCCGTTTTCGGGCAGGGACTTGATTCTCATAGGCGGCGGCCTGTTCCTGCTCGCCAAGAGCACGCACGAGATTCACGGCAAGCTTGAAGGCGATGAGGAGGGCGGCGCAGCAAAAAAAGTGGCGCCCTCTTTCGCCTCTGTCATCACGCAGATCATGCTGTTGGACATAATCTTCTCGCTCGATTCCGTGATAACAGCCGTGGGGATGTCGAACCAGCTATGGGTGATGATCCTGGCCGTGGTAATCGCCGTTGGGGTCATGATGGCTGCGGCGTCGTCGATCAGCCAGTTCGTCCACCGTCACCCGACCATAAAGATGCTGGCGCTCAGTTTTCTGCTCCTGATAGGCTTCACGCTGATTGGAGAAGGGTTCGGGCTACACATCCCGAAAGGTTACGTCTACTTTGCCATAGCGTTTTCGGTCTTCGTCGAGTTCTTAAATCTTAAGATGCGGCGCAAGGCCAAGCCTGTCGATCTGCGCGAGAAGGTGATAGACGCGGAGGGCCACGCCATTTCGCCGCGCTGATACTTGATGAAGTGTTTTGCTATCCCTGTCCTTGCTCAGGTTTGTTGCCCAACAGCCTCGCCGTTTCGGGGGGCAGCGCACTCGGATCGATCAACCTGCCGTAGAGCTTCAGCCAGTGCGTGTGAGCCAGTTGATGAAGCGCGAACGAAGTCTGCATCGCCTGCGTGCGACCCTGCGCGTCTTCGGCCACGTTCACCGCCTCTTTCGTCAGCTTGAGGGCAAACAGCGATTTCGTTGCGATTCGCAAGGCCATCTCAAGGGCGGCGTCTTGCAGTCGGTCGCGAGGCACTACACGGTTGACCATGCCGAGTTGCCTGGCCTCCTCAGCCGAGAGCCAATCCGATGTGAAGAGCAACTCTTTAGCTTTACGCGCACCCATCTCCCACGGGTGCGCGAAGAACTCGACGCCGCAGATGCCGAAGCCGACGACCGGGTCCGAGAACTGCGCGTCATCGCTGGCGATGATGATGTCACACGGCCAGATCAGCATGAGGCCGCCGGCAACGACCTTGCCCTGCACGGCTGCGATCGTGGGCTTGGGGATGTTGCGCCAGCGTTCGCAAAATCCCAGGTATATCTCCTTCTCGCGCGCCATCTGTGCCTCGGCCCCGGCGCAGGTGAAGCCGCACCATGTGCCGACGGTCTTGTAATCGGCCATCTTCTGGTAAGGGTTCTCTTCGCGCAGGTCATGGCCCGATGAGAAATGCGGGCCGTTGGCCGCCAGTATTATCACCTTGACGCTATCGTCCTGCGCGGCGCGGTCGTAAGCGTCGTTCAGCTCGTAGAGCATTCTGGTGTCCTGAGAGTTCCGCGTCTCAGGCCTGTTCAACACTATGCGAGCGATGTGCTCGGCTGGAGTCTCGTACAGAATAGTCTCGAAGTTCGTCATAAAGGCTCCGGTAAGTATCTCTGGCGAGCACACGCCGGACGACGAGCAGAGATCACGAGCCCGTATCTCGCTCCGCAGCTATCGGCTCGAAAGAGCGGGTGGTCTCCTCTGAAGCATTCGACACGGAATCACGAGGCGCATTAAGTTGCGCGGCGGTGTGTACGCCCGGTTTCTGTTTTCTCGACTGTGTTACATCGCCCGATTGCAAATAGGCTTTGAAGAGGGGGGCGAGCAGGCGGCTTAGCAGCACAGTAGCGACGGACATCATCAACAGGCTGATAATCGCAAGGACGGTCAGAAACCATAACGGGAATCCCTGAGCCAAAAGATCGGGTATGCGTTCGTAGACGACTGCAATCCCGCCCATCGGGAGGCCCATTATCATCGCGATGCCGAACGTGACGATCCAGACAAGCCCTCGCGGCTTACCGGTCGTGTTCGCAGGTTCTGCCGGGCTCAGATTAACACCGCAGCGTTTACAGTATTGTAAACCCTCGCCCGACTCGGCGCCGCAAGACGAACAATACATGGGATCATTCTCCCCACTTAGCGCGGGTCCGTATACGGGTTGCCGGGCGGCGGCGCGCTTCCGAACGGAATGGCGCAGTGATGACAGGCCGGCACCCCGTGATAATTCGGCGCGCCGCATCTGAAACAATTGACCAGGTTAGTGTTGGGCGTGGGCGTTGAGTATGTCGACGGGCCTTGCCTTTCCGGCGGCACTTTCATCCACGCGGAGATTGACGTTAGCTCCGAGTCCGTGACCTCTCTCCCGAGGCCGTGCTGCATCTCCTTTTTCATCCGCTGCTTCACAACCCATGCGGCAATGCTTGTTACTAGTATTACCATTAGCAGAAGCAAAAGACGTATGCTCATAATCCTCCTCCTTCTATTTAAGTGAATAGTTGTGTGGCGGGCTAACCTCACGGGGTTAGCCCGCTATTTCGAAAAAGCTATTATCGGCTCGCTGTCTTGCCAGCAAGCAGGCTCACCTGCACCCGGTGATTATAATTATTTGCCAGGTCGAGCGCAGTCATGCCCTGCTTGTTCTTCGCCTTCAAGTCGGCCCCACCCGCGATGAGCTTCTCGATCACCGCTGTATCGCCGAAGTCGACCGAGGCGGCGTAGAGTAGCGGCGTCATGCCGAGTTTGTCTACGTGGTTCACCTTCGCGCCGCGCGCGAGCAACACACGGACTACATTGGCATGATTATTTATCGCAGCGACACCCAGCGCGGTGATCCCGTCGTCATCCGCGTCATTGGGGTTCGCGCCTTTGCTGATAAGATAATCGACCAACGCCGCATCACCTGTGTAAGTCACGTAGATCAGCGGTCTCACCGGAAAGATCCCGAGGATCTTCATGCGATGATCGATGCTCGCGCCCGCGTCGAGAAGCGCCCCGATCGTCTCAGCATCTCCAGCCATAACGGCGAAGAATAGCGCCGAACCGTCGTTGCGAACCTCGACTCCTTTGTCTGAGTTCGGCCTCGCGCCTTTCGCCAGCAGCAGCCGGACAACTTCGGCGTTACCGCGAAATCGCGCGGCGATCATCAGCGGGGTCACTCCCGTCGCGGCGCGGGCATTAACGTCGGCCCCGCGCGCGATCAACAGTTTTACTTTCTCCGAATCGCGCGCGGCCAGCATCAACGCGGTCATTCCACCCGCCGTCTTGGAGTCCGGCTTCATGCCTGCGTCGAGAAGCTTTTTCAACTCGGCGGCGCTGCCTTCTAAAGCTACGCGCACCCACTCGGCTTGCTCGGCGGGCGTTACGTCTAGGACGGCTGCCGGTTTGATCTTTCCTGAAACGGTTTCGGGGAGCGCTTCGAGCATTGCGGTGACGGCCCAGCTCGTTCCCATGATGGAGATGAACTGGTCGTGCTGGTAGGGGAACCCCGCGTCAAAGTAAGGCGGGCTGACGGGCGCGGGAGGGTGGAGGCGAGACTTGATCCGCCACGAGCCATCCGGCTCCTGCGTTTTGAGCAGGAAGCGCAGGCCGCGCTGGTAAGCGGCGTCATTAGTCGCAAGACTCACTGCTTCGCGCAGCGCGAACAGGGCTTCGCCCGTCGCGTAAGAGTCGCTCGACATCGAAGGCAACTGAGCCCACCCGCCATCTTCACGCTGTTCGGCCAGGAGGCCGCGCGCTGCCGCTGCCCGCGCTTTTTCGCCCGCGCCCGTCCAATACAATCCGAGAAGTTGAAAAATCCTATCTTCGGTCGTGCGTGGCTGCGTTTTGAGCAGCCAGTCGCGCGCGCGGGCGAGCCTGCGCTCCTTCTCGGCATTGAGACGCGCGGGCAGGTAATTACGAATGGCCTGTGCGCAGACGGCTGTTGACGTGAACATGCTATGCGCCTGCGGCGGGCGCGCGTCCATCGTCGGCCAGCTCCCGTCGGGGAGCTGGCGAGAAGCTATGAACTGCGCGTAAGCAGAGGTCGAAAGGCTCGGGCTGATTCTATCCGTTCCGGCTACGGTCAGCGACAGGCCGTCGAACAGCACGTCGATATAATCGTAGCCCTGGACCGCCGCGTCGAGGTCTTTCAAATAGGCGAACGACGACGCTGTGCTTTCCCGCGCGATCTTCTCGTCGAATGGAGCGCCGCGCTCGCGGGCCAGGTTGACGGCGATCTCGGGTATCAGCTGGTGATGGCACGAGGTGCAGACCTGCTTCTGAAACCACCCGGCCTGCGATTGCTGCATGAGCTTGATGGCCCTCACCGACGCATCGCGCAGTTCTGATGGTTGAACAACTTTCTGAGACTCTGTTTGGGTTTCGGAATCTTGCTGAAACCCGAAGATCAATAAAGCGACTGAGAATGTGATTAGCAATATTCTCTTCACAATGTACCTCCCGATTGGGCATAGCGGTTTTGCCGCACACTTTTTGATATACGATACGAACAATCTCAGGTTCAGGGCTCAGTTAGAAGGAGCTTTCAAAGATAATGCTTGAGCAGGTCAGGCCGGCCTCTGCTTTTCGCAACTCTGAAATGTCTACGATCTCAACTCTCCGGGCCAAACGTCGGATCAGCTCCGCCGCCGCCGGGAAGCCCGCCTGGAGGCAAACCGTCTCTCCGACGCGCAGCACGTTAGCCGACCAGGGCTCCTCGGGCGGAGTACACACGAGATTGAACCCTTTTAACGGCGTAAGGTCAACCCATTCCGGGTTCACGAACAGCGTCTCGTCGTCTATCGCGGTACAGGCGGACTTGAAATGTAAGCCTCCTTTCGTCTTCACGGGGGTGACGCTGTAGCCGTGCGGCTCCAATATTCTCGCAAGCTCACTGATGCCTTGTGAGTTGGTTCGGCTCGACAGGCCCGCGAAAATCTTCTCGCCCATTTGCAGAACATCCCCGCCATCGATCGTCGCAGGCAGGGAGATGCGGACAGTCTTTTTGTGCTTAGACATCACTCGCTCGATTAACCCCGTCTCCCCTCGGCGCGACGAGACTCCCGGGATGCAGATTACTGCAATCTCGCCGGCGACAATCGCCGTGTCTTCGACAAAGCAGGCATCCGGGTACGATTCATTCTCGGAAAGCCTCTCGATCGTAACGCCTAGCTTCTCAAGCACGGCGCAGTACTGGTCATGCTGACGCGCCGCCAGCTCAATGTCTATAGGAGACCTGTCAAGAAAAGTCAGCTCACATTCATTAATGTGAGGAGACACGCTGTGTGTGATAGCTCTTAGCACGCCCAAGATAATACACCTCGCACAGTCCTTAAGCCATTACGAGTTTTTTGGCTCGACGGAAAAGCTGAGCCAGAAATATGCCTGCGCAGTAGAGAGTTATAGAGGCGGTTACGAATAGAAAATAATGTATCGGCAAAGCATATCGATAATCTATGCCGAATGGAGAATGGCTAAACAGGTAGTAGACCGGAACGGCAAGCAGTATTAACAACGCTCGGCGTTTGCGGGCCAGCGCAAGAAGAATTATGCCCCCGACGATCAGCACCCTCATGTAATCGGTCTTGAATATGTTCTGCTGAAAAGCCCGCGTCGCCGCGCGGAGAGGGCGAGTCCACTGGTGCGGTGTAGGCCCAAGCTCAATCAACTCCATCCGGCCTATCTTGACAGAGGTCTCAGTCGCTTCTTTCGCATTGCCGCCGATAACCACTCTTGCAAGCATCTGGCCGCCGCTCGTAAAAGGGAGATCGATGGTATCGGTCGCGTCGGGGTTATTCTCTCTTTTCGCGAGCACTTTTTCTCCGAACGATAAACGCAGGTCGGCGCTCCTGGCCTGCACGACGGCTTCGCCCTGGTCGAGACGAACCGAGACTCTGAGCATGTAATCGGTATGTGTTTTAAGCGTAACGGGCGTGGAGATGAACAGGTCTTCTTTAGACACGCCCCGGCCCGAAACCTGAACTTCCTGACCACCCTCTTGAAGCGAAGCCGATACCTTTGGCGAGTTGATCTGGTCGCTCATCAATTCTTGCGGGGCGAATGAATAGAGAGGCTGGCTTTCGACTGCGGCCTCGCTGTCATGGCCAAAGGGCGGGGTCCAGGAGACGGAAGGCGCGCGGCTCAGGCGAAACGGCGAAGGCGTGGGGCGGAAATCGTTGTACCGCACCATGAAGGCCATGCGTTTTGACATCATGCCTAGCGACCATGCGGGATTTGAGCGCATGACTTGAAGTCCTCTGTCGAAGCGCGCGCGGTCGCGCTCGATTCCGTCGGGAGTCCAGGGGTTGTGCCTGTAATCGCGCCGCCCGTGCCATTCGACATCCAGGAGGCAGACCTGCATGTCATACAGGGCCATGCCGAACTTGCCTTCGTTGTCATACTCGGCGATGCCTTCAACGAGCAGCAGCCCGCTGCCGAGCGTCACTGGAACGAAGCGGTGATAGACGACCCAGTTGCGAATCGTTATAGGCGCGATGACGGCTGCGGCCGCGCCGACGAAGGCCGCTGCGTAGCGCAACCGCTTGCCGCGCTCAAAAACCGATACGATCACCAGGGCGAGAAACGGCGCGAGAAGCAGCGCGTTCGTCCTCAGCCAGACCGACAGACCCAACATGGCCCCGGCCGCGATCACCGTTAATAAACGCGGATGCTTTCTTGCCCTGATGAGCAGGTAGACTCCCGCCAGGATCGGCAGGATGCACAGAGAGTCTGGCGTTAGCCATAACGAGTGGTACGCAAGCTGGGGTGAAAGAGAGGCCATCAGCCCCGCGATAAACGCAACCGCGAGAGGTAACAACTGTGCGGCGATCAAGACTATGAAGACGCTCGCCAGCGCGCCGCAGAGCACATGCAGGAGCCTGAGAGATGTGTAATACCTGTCGGGCGTGCTCTTGCCGTACATCGCTGCGAGCAAGATCGAGTGACCCGGCGGGTGAAACAACATCCGCGCGTCGCTCGGGTCTACGGTCTTGCTGGGAAACAGCAGCCCCCCGTCATTAAACATCCTTTGCTTCTCTTCTTCGTACTTGTCGATCATGGTTGTGGCCAGCGATTCCGTGTAAAGAACCTCGGCGCGCATATCCTGGAAGTAGAGGAGCCGGACGGCCAGCGAGGTGAAAAAGACTGCGGCGCAGATGATGAGAAGGCGCGCCCTGGGCGACATAGACGAAACCTGCGGCCCTCGATCACGTGGTTGAAAAGCTTTGAGCTTTTCAGTCAACCAACCTCTTACGGCGGCGAGTCGTCCCGAGGGCATACCTTCTCCCGTAATTACAATGAAGCGCGTGGATAAATCGAAGCCTGATTGCCGCCTGAGATATGGCCGATAGCATACGCCATTGTTAAAACCGTAAGGCCAAATGCTAGAGAGACTCCAAGCAGACCTATCCCAACGCTTGGAAATGCCGCAGCCAACACTGCGCTGCCACAACCGCCCAGCACCAGCCAAAAGGTGCCCAGGAACTCTGCCGTCATGCGTCGCGTGAGCGACATGGTAGTCTCCTTTCGTCCTCGTATTGATGTGGTACCGGCAGCATTATGGTGGGGTTCGCAATCGATTGCAACACCGGGAGCAGGAATGCGCATTCTTGCGTCACTCGCTTTTCGAGCTCTCTTGCCTGCTCACATTCCTGACGTATTCGAAGATCTTCACCGAGTTGATTAACTTCAGCGACTCGATCTCGTCATCGAACGCGAACTCGCTCAGGTCCGCTATCTCCTGGCAGGGGCCGAAGCAGATCATCTCCCCGGCGAAGCTTGAGTTTTCGAATGCGATCACGAAAGCATTTGGCCCTACGCGCAGGCTGCATATGTCGTCTCCCCAGTCTTTATCACCGGAGCTTAGCGTCTCAAACTCTGCGGGGCCATCAATGAGCAAGTGATCGCCTTCGAAGTTCTTTTCCCCCCATACCTCGACGTAACAACCTGTCTGAGACTTCTCTTCGTTTATCTGCCGCAAAGCCCTATCATCTGCGTTTAGGGATTTCATCTTTTTTCTCTTCTTCTGCTCTTCCCGCGCGACACGCAAGGCGTAAGGGGTATATTCAAGCGAGGAGTTCCGAATGAGGTTGTCGAGCGCTTCATCAGAAAGTCTGGATATGGTTTCACGAACTCGCTTGTTAAGCGCTTCCTTTTTTGAGCTCATAACTGCCTCGGACCAGATGCGCGCATTCACTATGGCTTTATGAGAACGGTCGTCCCAACGGGGACTGCGTCGAACAACTCTTTTATGTCAGGGTTATCTAAAGCGACGCAACCCCAGGTCCAGTCGCTCGCGGACCCGTGCCCGTGTATGAATATCTCCCCGCCCAGAGCCGTATTCTGGGGAGGGGTCCTTCGGCTTCTTATCGCGTTGACTATCTGATTGTACCTGGCGCGGTCGATCAGCCCGTCGCGCAAGCCCCGCTCCGCGTCCTCTTCGTTCGGGTAGCTCAGCCCCAGCGAAAGGTAATAATTGCTCTTCGGATTCTTTATGCAGACGTAGAACTCTCCTTCCGGGGTGCGCCTGTCGCCCTGCCTCACCTTGTCGCCGACGGGGCTGGTCCCCAGGCCTGCGCGGTAGGTGCG
The DNA here is from genome assembly GCA_036277095.1 of Blastocatellia bacterium. GTDB lineage: Bacteria > Acidobacteriota > Blastocatellia > UBA7656 > UBA7656 > DASUNP01. The sequence goes on along the minus strand of DASUNP010000027.1, from coordinate 36,628 downwards.
AATCATCTCGCCGTTCGAGTAGAGCTCAAGCCTACGTTCGCCCTTATAGACGATAATCCTGGGATTGATCAGAGGCAGATTCAAAGGGGTCCGGTTAGGATTCGGCTGGTCGGCCCGATCGGTTTTCGACTCGCGGCTTGCGGGCGCAGCCTCGGCGCGCGTGTCATGATGCTTACAAGCTTGTAAGCATACCGCTGCTATGAGAAACATTACGACGATAGAAATGCGCGTCCATCCAATCAAGTGAAACATGCTCCCTATTGTATCGCGAATAGACGACCACGGAAGAGTTTCAAAAAGTGACCTTGCCGTTTTCGTCCTTCAGCCCCACCTTCCCGACTTTCCACTGTTTATTCTCAAGGTGCATGTTGACCTTGCCCTCGACCCTGCCCTCCGCGTCGGGGATCACAAAGCCCAGGGTCGCTTTATTGCCGTCCGTGAACCTGCGAACAATAGGGAGATCATTTCCCGCCGCCCTTGAGAACGTATTCGTTAACATACCGGCGTAACTTGTCTCGATTCTGTCTCAGGTAGGCCGGGTGGTCCGCCGCGACCCCCTCGTCGGCCCGGGCCATCAAAATGTATGCTTCGAGCAAGCCCTCGTCGTTTAGCTTTTTCAGTTTCGCGAGCGAAGCATTGAGCTTCTTTACTTCCTTGTCTGCGGCGACAACCGAGAGAACGTTTCGCAGCGCGTCTGCTTCCTCCTGAAGGCTGTGACGATATGTCTTCTCATTCGGGAATGTCTTTGCGAACTTCCCCTTTCGCCAGTTTGACCGAGTAGCACCATAGACGACCCAGGCGTATGAGCCATCCTCTTTGCCGGCGACCAACGCGTTCGGGTATAAGTCGATCTTCACGTCGCCCTTCTCGTCGAAATTGACGTTAGTCGGTATATCGATTTTTGGGTGCGCCAGGTTCGTGCTCGTAGCCTGCGCCCACTGCGTCAAACCTGCGGAGGTGTAGCGGTTGTATGGCTCTGTAATGTATGCCTCAACATAGCGGTCAAGCGCCTGGTCGTACCTCCCTTGTTTCATGAAGGGCGTCGCGGAGTAGCGGTATGCCGTCTCCACATTCGGGTCGATCACAATAGCTTTTTGATACCAGATTTCGGCCTGAGGGAAATCGCCCCGCTGAGTGTAAATGTCTCCGGTGAAAAGCGCCGCCGCATAGAGTTTCGGGTCGAGCTGCAATGCCTTCTGGTAACCCGCGAGCGCTTCGTCGAGCTTACCCTGACCGAAAAGCGCTTCGGCTTCATGCATTAACCTGTTCGCCTCGGCGTTTTGCGAATACGCTTTGCCGTCCGAACCGTCCGGCGGCAGGCTCTCGATCAGGGCATCGATGACCGGCTCTTTATTGCCCAGCCCTTTCGACTTTATGAAAGCGTTGCGGGCGCGCAGGCGCAACGCTTTGCGCGCCGCCTCGTCTTTAGTGATGTTCGCCTGTGCGACTAAAGAGAATCCCAGATAAAAATGTAGCTCCGGGCTGTTAGGCTCGGCTGCCGCGAGCTTTTCCCACAGGGGCAACGCCTCCGTGTATTTTTGCTGCTTGGTCAACTCCTCTGCTCTCTGCCTCAGCGCCTGAAGGTTCTCGCCCACCTGTGCGTAAAGGGCCGCAGGCTGGAAAACCGTTAGCAGAAACAAGAAGAGAAACAGAAACGCAAAGCGCGCCATAAGCTTGACGAGATTACATTGTGACATCTCTTACTCCTTACGCCCGCAGCGTCGCTCAACCCTCATCCGCCGACGGGCCGTACAACCCCGGCACAGGCAGATCATTCAGCCGCAAGTAGACGGTCAACTGCCCCCTGTGGTGAATGCTATGGTTCATTATAAAGCTGCGCAGCACGGCTACTCTGGGCAATGTCATGACCGTCTCGCCGCCAGACAGCAGCGACCATTTGCCCATCAGCTCCTCGTCGCTCGCCCCGGCTATTGCCGCCCGCGCTTCCGCCACATTCTTGTCGAACGTATCGAGGACCTCAGATCGCGAGGCGGCTTGAGGCAGTCTGAGCGGCGGCCCCCCTTGTGGAGCTATGTCGAAAGAATCCATGTTGATGGCGCGGGTCGCCCACGTAGGCAGGTTAGCAAGGTGCGTCGCCAGCCCTCCCATAGACATCGATCTGGTGTGCGGCTTCCAATCGAATTTGTCATCGGGCACCCGTTCGAGAGTCTTACGAGTATTCGCCATTTCGTAATCGAATTCCGGTAGCATGCTTTTACCGATCGCCATTTGTCCCTCCAAGTTTTGAGTGATGGTAAACAAGATAACGGATGAGATTTTGAATGTCCATCAGGCGCTACTGCTGAACGAGTACGCCTCGACACGCCGCGACCTGAGCCAGCATCGCGGCCTCCTTCGCTTTGATCGGGTGAGACATGAGTTGTCACTCCTTCGAGAGCCGGCCACGCGCAGGGCCCTGTTTGATGAGCTGGCTTACGGCCTATTAGACGTGGGATTCCTGGGCTTCTGACAGCAGCTCTTTTCAAACAGCGCGTACGCTTTTTCTAACTCCCACTGCAACCGCGCCTTCTCATTGCTCTCCAAGAATCGGCGACACTCAGCCGAGAGGCTCCTGTCGTTCGACACTGCGGCGTCGCGCTCGCACTCCCTTACAACCACAGCTCTCTTCGCGTCCCGCCATAAGCTCTTACCGGCTATAAACGCATGTTCGAGGCTGGCGCGAGCCATGCCCTTGAGCTGAGTGTAACCTACATCATGGTCTTCTACCGCCTTCAAATACTCTTGCGTCATATCAGAGCGCGAGATGCCTAAATCATCGGTGGCGAGCGCGACCGGGACTCCGTACTTCAAATATATCGGCAGCGGGTGCTGCTTGCCCCGGACGCCAAGTATCTTATCGTTGCTCGACAGACAGACCTCCACCATTACGTTCTTATCGGCCATCTCCTCAAGCAACTCGTGCGGATTGTCCTCGTACATTATATCCACACCATGCCCTACGCGTTTCGCGTGGCCCTTCTTCACCGAATCGCGTATGTGAAATCGCAGCCCTTCGGGCGGGACAAGCCCGGGCGCAAGCTCGCCCGCATGCAGCGTGATGTGTGCCTTTTCGTACTCTTTCTCGCTCTGCTTTACTCCGTTTATGTAGTCGAGCATCGCCATCTGCAAGGGGAAATTGTTCATAGAGGCCCGGCTATCTTCCGGCTGAACGAGGTTCATTCCGACGAGCCGCGAGTCGGCTTTAGCCGCCTCCATCGCGCCCACCATCTGCGCGAATGCCTGGCTGTGCGGGGCCATGCGCGCGAGCTGGAAGATGTAGCGGACGACGACCTTGCAGCCCGGGCTCGCGCGATTGGGGTCGTCGCAAGCGAGCAATTGTTTGCGCTTCGACTCTATCTGGTCGAGCAGGGCGCGGCTCTCCTGAGCGGACCCATTCACCTGTCCTTGAAGAAGCGCCTGCCGCTGCTTTGCGAAGAACGCGTTCAATTCATCCTTTGACATGGCCGCCAGTTGATCGTCGGCGGGCCATTGTAATGCGCCGCCGGCGATTCTTGACTTCCCGTTGTCCGGCGTCAGCATGACTTCCAGATAACTGACACCCTCCGAGGCGGCGCGCGACACAAGCTCCGCGACCATATCGCCGTACCGATTGCTTCCGACCGCCCCGAATTTTCCGAAGGCGTCGAAGAACTGATCGTGACCGCTCAGCCCGGATAGCTCAGAGTTTCGCATTGACCAGGCGTCTATCATTCGCCGGTAGAGCACCCCGTCCGTGAGCGCGCTGCTGGCAGGCGGCCTGGACGACGACCCATCGCATGGCGATAAGACAAGCGTCGTCAGGTCGACGCACAGGTCAGGCTTTGCTTTGGCAGCCCACTCGATGTACGACTCCGCATAGACCGACCCCGACAGGTGTAGATGCAGGTCGCCGCCCTTCGGCATCTTTCGCAAGAAGGCATAGAGTTCCAGAGGCTGCCCCTTTAATGACGTGAAGTGCTGCGCAGTCTTCTGTTCCGCGCCGACTCGAATATTTTTCTGAGCTTCAGCCTCTGCGTAGAATGCGAGAAGCCATACCGCAAGAAGGGCCAGAAGTCTCACTTGAGAATTTGATCGGGGCATATGTCTTATAATCCTCCAAAGAATGTGCTACTTCTTGCTGCTGCTTAACTCTCCAGAAAGCCAGTGCATTAGATTCAAAAGGAACTGGGGATTCTTTTCCGCGATCGGCGCGTTCATTCCCATCGGGTTACGGTTCTGCCCTGCGAGCTGAGCCGAGAACATTGCCGCCTCTCCGAAGACCGCTACGCGGCCCTTGCCGCGCCGCATGACCGCGCCCTGATACCACCCCTTCACAGGCGTGCGCGGCGTAGCGTCGTCAATCTGCCCGGCCACGGATGGCATGAAAGCTACTACAGTCGGCCCGAGAACCAGCAGAGGCTGAGCGTCGCTGTCCACCTTAAACGCCGAGCCTGTGAAAGTCGCCACCCTGTCTATCTTTTCGGCGTCCGTCCGGCCCCTCGTGATCTCGTGCTCTTTGAGCGACCCGTCTGAGAGCTTGAATACAATCGGCCCTTGCGCCTGCTCGTCGATGGCGTAGCCGTTATTGAAGCGGACGCCGAAGGCCGACGCCAGTTTTTCGGCAGCGCCCGGAAAAGGCATGTGATCGGCGATCAGTAATAACGAGCCGCCCTCGTTGACCCAATCGCGCACGGCGCTCACCTCTTCGTCCGAGAACGCGGAAGGCGTTGGGAGACTCCAGTCCGACTGGTTGCGCTCGGCCAGGGCGTTGGCGATGACGAGTATTTGACCTTCCTTCAAAGAAGCCTTGTCGAATCGCGAGCGCGAAGGCTTTACGACGTAGCCATCCCGGCGGAGCAGTTCGGCGAAAGCCAGGTAGCGGCCATCGGCCGTGTGAAAGTTGAAGTGCGCTTCGTCCAGCATTACCACAGGGCCTCGGCCTGGTTGATAAGCCGGGCTCGGAATGGGCGGCTTGAACGCGGTGTCCGCGACCTGTTGAGCCTTGACGCCCGACGCCAAAAGGGCCGCCGCCATCATCAAAGAGAGCGCCGCTGATTGTAATCTATTTCTCATGCATAACTCCTAAAACGGACGGTTCATTCGGGGAGGGAGAATATGTCTGCCACCATAGTGGCCTCCCCCTTGGGCCTGCGACCCTTGGAGGCCGAATCATACACGACGAGGACTGATGCGGATTGATGACCCTGCGCTGAAAACAACGTCATGCCCTCCGCGTGGTCTTTACCTTTGTCTTCCTCGACTCCGAATGGGATAGCTCCGACCTCGGGCACTTCGTCGGGAAAAACGACGCTCTCGTTTTCCGGCCTTGCGCCGCCCTTCCACCTGTAGACGGTTACGGGGCCATCGAGTTCCATCGTCGGTCCTGCGAGGATCAGCAAGTCATCACCCTGCGCGAACATATCGCGTATGCCCAGACCGTCCAGCTTTAGGAAGTGTTTCCGGTAAATAGAGCCATCATCCGGGTCGATAACCTTCAGTTTTAACTTCGAGGAATCTTCCTTACTCACTTCCGGTTCGAGTTCAAGGATGACCGCCCAGCCGCGAAGCACCGGCCCGCGCAGCCCGACGAAGACGCGGTCGCCCACGCGGGCCAGCCCTTCAATGTCAAAACCGTTATCCTTGCCGGGGACCGAAAGGAATTTTTTGAGATGCTTATCACACTCGATGACTTCCGTGAGGCGGCTCCCGGTGGCAGTGCAGTCCAAAAGGGCGGCAGTGCGCTTTTCGCCCTCCTGCTCTACCTCTTTCTTCAGAACGTAAGTCCCGCCCTCCTCCACGATGGGTATGCGCGCGAGCAGGAAACGGTTCCCGTCGCTGCTCACATTAGCCAGGTTCTTGATATTATCTTTCTCCGAATCTTCGTCATCCGCTTTCTTGCGCTTCAGGCTGTGCGAGCCCACCAGCCAAAGATAACCGTCTTTGTAATCCAACCCTTCCAGGTCAGCCTCTTCAATCTTTTTTTTCTTATCATCAGGCGGGACAGGGAGCGGCAGGTATTCGATCAGGCGGAATTGCTTGTGATCGCCGTAAACGTGCTTGTTGCCATCCTCGCTCTTCTGTAGCGAGAGCCTTTCCAGGGTGATCGTTTCGTCATTGGTGACCCAGAGCGTATTGCCGACCTGCACTACGACCGAAAGCCCATCGCGAAGCTCTTTATCGCCGCTGAGTTTATTCAGCTCAGGGTCGAATTCGAGGCGAACAGTGCCTGTCTTTTCCATTCCCATCTGCGTGCCTCACTTTCTTGCGCGGATGCATATAAAACATGGTTGCTGAGATAGCTCTCTATAATGTTTCGGGTCCGCTTGCTTGAATTGATCCGTCGGCTTTGGCTCGACGACTTTTTCTAAGCGGAAGCCCGCTGCGATAAGCGGATTGATCATCGCTTCGAGCGGGCGTCGGAAGCTGGGCATGTTGACCCGAACCGGCGCAAACCCTCGCCACTCGCTCGTGACCAGTTCTGTTTTATAATAGTTGTCCGACTTGAAGTAAAGGTAATCGAAGAGAGGGTGAGTGACCGAGAATACGAAGTGGCCCGCCGGGCGTAGAACCCTGTAGAACTCCGAGAGCGTATTGCGCCAATCCTCGATGTACTCCAACACGAGCGGGCTCAGGACAATGTCGAAAGACGAGCTGTCGAGAAAAGCGAGAGGTTCTACAAGATCGGCCTGCCTGACATCGACCTCTTTGCCCAGCCTTCGCTTTGCCAATTCAATCATCTTCGGACTGGCGTCGACGGCTACGACCTGCGCGCCATGACGTGTCAGCCATTCGGAATAGACGCCCGGGCCGCAGCCCGCGTCGAGAACTCTCTTGCCCGTGACCTCCGGCAACAGGGAGAGCGTCGCGGGCCGCTCGCAATATGCGTTGTGCGGTTTCGTATCGATGACAGCCGCGTAAGCCTCGGCCAGTCTCTCGTAGGCATCGAGGGCGATTGGTTTGTCACTCATCGCCCTTGATTCTAATCTCATTCGATTTGCCGGGCCACCGAAAGGTGATTTGTAAATCAAGCCACAAGAATGAAACCTGTGATGATGGCTGTAAGCACTAATACTAAGGCAGCGAGGATTGTCCATGCTTTGCCGCTCAGACGGCCCCGGACCTTTAACACCCTGGTTGACTTTCGCTCGAAAAACAGAAGCGCCAGCGCAAGAAGCAAGGCCGAAATGGCGAGCCAGTAGACTCTATGAACCAGGATGCGCGTCAGATGAGGTCCGCCGCTCACCAGGTCAGAAGGGGTCCAAAGGTTTAGAAGGGCCGGGTTATAAAGCCAGTGGTTGTAGCCCTGGCCCGTCAAATAATAGAGCCCGCCGCCGAGGGCGAGACTTACGGCATAGGCCAGGTATTTTTCGCGTAAGAAAACATTCATCGCCGCCGACGCGGCGGTCATGAATACTACGCTCGGAGCTAAAACCACACCGTAGGTCTTGAGATACGGCCCCGGCTCGAATGGCGCGTGCCCTTTGTAAAGCTGCACTCCGAAGGCGGTCAAAGCGACCAGCGCAATCAGCGATGTTGAAAGCAGCAGCGTGGTCGAAAACTTAGACAGCAGCAGAACAAAGTTAGGCGCAGGCGTGGCCCACAACACGGGCTCGATTCTGGATTCGCGGTCGCGGTGCATCGCCTCGCCCGCGTAGAAGACTGCGACCCCGAATAGAAATAAGAGCAGCGAATTCGCAGTCCTGCTCGCGTATCCGGCAGAGTATGACGGTTCCGGAACGACTTCAAACGCCGCAAGTTCCAGGGCGCAGACGAGCATGACGAGCGGAGCGACTACGATCAGGCTGCGTTCGGCGCGAAGCAGGCGAAACTCCACCCCCAGGGCCGCAATAAACTGGTCAAAGCCTGCACGTAAGCCTTGAGTGATTATCTTGACCTGCGGGATGGCGGCGGGTTTTTCGGTGGCGGCTTCGACGGCCTGACGCGCGGGCGCTGTGCCTGAGCCTTCGCTTTCGTTATAAAGCCGCTCCATTCTCGGCGCGAGGTTGAAGATCGAAGCCGTGTTCTCGCGCGCAGTCGTCCTGGCTCGTTCGGCGCTCGAAAACCGATTGTAGAGGATCGCGAAACAGACGAGCGAAACGCCAATCATCAGAATGCGGTTGGCTATCATGTATCCGTCGTAGTCTATGGTCGTCTGGTTCAGCCAATCCCCGCTGCGCCCTTTCCAAACCTCTGCGCCTACGTTGAACAGCATCGGGTCCAGGACTATTCGCCAGCGGATCGGCAGCCCTTTAATCGTGTACTGCCACGCGATGAAGAGGAAGTAAAAAGAGATCACCAGGCCGTAAACTATTTTGACGTTGCGTGTGAGCGTGCCGACTGTAAAACAGATCGCCCCAAGCGCGAGGCTCGACACGACGACGAAAAAGAAGAAGTGTTGGAGATACGGGAAGAGTCGCGGCGACAAGACTATCATCCCGGGCGTGCTGAAGGCCTGGAGCCCAAGCGCCGTCAGGGCGAAACATGCCTGGCAGCAGACCAGCACGAAGAAGTTGCCGAAGAATTTCCCCAGGAGATATTCGATGCGGCGGACCGGCTTTGAAAAGATGAGCGGGTCGATCCCTATGCGAAAGTCCCTGATCACGGGGTCTGCCATCATCAAGGCGATGAACAGCGGCATCGTCATAAAAGAGAAGCCGCCGAATAACCAGACGATGTAAAAATCGCTGTTGACTGCCCACCCTCTCACGATCGCAGGCCCCCTGGCCCACCAGAGCACTGCGTTCGCGCTGAAGATGACCATCAGCGCGTAAGGGGCGACGCGCTTGAGGTTGAAGAGCACTTCGGCCTGGAAGACTGCGATGAGCGGCGGCGAAAGCGTGTTCTTCAATTGACACTCTCCGGCTGGCTGACAAGACTGAGATAGTAATCTTCGAGGGTCGGGGTTGCGGGGCTGAACGCTTCCGCAGGCCGCCCGTCGCGGGAAAAGACACGCACGCGGACTCGGCAATCAAACATCCGCGTGGAGATCACCCTGAAACGGGTTTTTAGGGCCGGGACATCTTCGCGCGGCACAGTGGTTTCCCACACGAAGTTCGCGATTTGCGCAAGGGCCGCTTGCGGCGTCGAGAATGCAAGAATTTCGCCGCGCCGAATGATCGACATCTGGCCGCAAACTGTCGAGACGTCCGAGACGATGTGAGTAGACAGGAGCACGACCGTCGCTTCGCCTGCGATTTCCGAAAGCAGATTGTGAAAGCGGTTTCGCTCTTCGGGGTCGAGCCCTGCGGTAGGCTCGTCAACAATGATTATCCTGGGCTGCCCGATCAGCGCCTGCGCGATGCCCAGCCGCTGTCGCATGCCGCCGGAAAAACCTCCCACCGCCTGCCTTCGCACGTCAGAGAGATTGACCCTCTCTAGGAGCGCCTCGATCAGCCGCGCGCGTTCTTTCCCGTCCATCACGCCTTTGAGCCGGGCGAAATAGGCCAGCGTCTGTTCGGCTGTCAGCGTCGGGTAAAGCCCGAACTCCTGCGGTAAGTAGCCGAGCATTCTGCGGGCAGCCATCTTCTGGTTTATAAAGTCGACGCCGGTGACTGCAACTTCGCCCGAATCGGGTTCGAGCAAGGTGGCAAGTATCTTCATCAGCGTTGTCTTGCCCGCGCCATTCGGACCGAGAAGCCCGAAGACCCCGGCGGGGACTTCGAGATCAATCCCTTTCAGCGCCTGGACCCCGCTCGCGTATGTCTTCTTCAATCCCTTAATCTCTAGCATAATTCAGATATGTATAAACGCGGGAGTTGGATTGTTGCTCTTTCAAAGAGTCTTCATTTGGAGAATGCTCTTCTCAAATCGTCGCGGCGGAATCCATCGGCAACAATATTCTCACGAGCATAGTAGTATAGGACCGTTTGGAAAATAGTCTTGAGCGAGGAGTGCGCGATAATTAAGACCACGAAGTAGATTCCGGACAGAGCGAGACAGATGACCACAGAGGCGTTCGTTGCGATCATAAATCCGAGCACGAATATAATAGCGCCCGGCACGCAGAGGTATAAAAAGACTCTGAAGAAGTAGATGTTGCTGAGCAGCCCTTCGCCCCACACCTCTTTCACCAACTCGGCGGACTCCTTTGTGGCCGTGATTGCATTCCTGCGTTCGATCACCATAATGGGAATCACCAGAAAGCTCACAGCCGCCCAGGTGAGTCCAAGAATCTCAACAATCACTCTTCCGAATCTCCCCAGCCGGTCTTCGATCAGCGACATTATCAGCCCGAGCGTCGCCACAAGCATTGCCCAACCGGCGATCAAGAAGATGCAGTCGACCGCGGCTAAAAGTCCCTCCTTCAACGTGGCGTCTTCTCCCTGGATTCGCTGCGATGCGTAGGCAACGATCGCAGAGTTGAAGAACGTCACGACGAAGTGCAGGCTGAAATAGATCAAAAATACCTCCAGGGAGAGGATCAGGAAATCCAGGTTTGAGTCGTCGGCAGGCCTGAATTCGTCACTGCCGTCCTCAGACATGCGCAAGATGAACGGGGTGACCAGCACTAGGCAGCATGCGCCGGATAGAATGGGGAAGAGAAGGAGCTTCTTATCCTCTTTCAGAATACTCCAGGAGCCTTTAATCAAGGCCCATGTGCGAGAGTATTTGCTCATGAGTTTTCTCCCGAGTGCATACTACATCCAAATCGACTCGGCGGCAAAGGCCACAAGCCTCTTTTTGGTGAACGATAGGAGACGAAATAATTGCTTACAGATTGATTTTGTGGTTATCTATTAATAGACGAACCAACTCTCGCCAGTCTGCCTGTAAGGAGGCATCATGCGAATACTCCTCCCGACCCCACTCGGAAAAAAAGAATCTCGCTTCAGACCTTCGCATTTAATCGCTGCGACTGTTATGTCGGTCATTCTGCCTGCTGCCGTGGCGACTCACGCTCACGCTCAGGGCTTTGGATTCAAGAGAACAAAAGCTACCCTCACTTATAAATGGCCTGCTAGAGTCTATCTTACTAATGCGACTTTTGCCGTCAAGGTATCTTCGCAAGCAAAGCTAGTAGCCTCGCACGCCGTCGAGCAGATGGGAGAGTTCTTGGAGAGCCAGGTTCGCAGCATAAATCCGGGCCTTAAACCTGTCTCCGACGCGCCGGAGACTTTTATCAATTGTACGATCCTCGACGCGGAGACTTCATCCGGCTGGGAGTATCGAACGACGAGCGAGTATCAGGCTACGGGGACACACACGGTTACAAACCCGGAAACAGGCGCGATAGAGACCGTGACCGATTACGGTTACGTGAACGTAAACTACCAGGTACAGGTCATCACAGGCCGGATGAGCGTCGAATACTGGATCAAAGATGCGAGAAGCGGTCTTCTGCTCGACCAGGACAAGCTAACCCCGGCCTACCGCCAGGAGTTTAAAGATGGGCTGGGCGCGCCTGGTATTGACTGGATCGTCTCGACCATGACGCAGCAGGCAGTCTGGGAGATTGCGCAACGCTTGACACCCCGAAGCGAAGATATCAAAGTCGTCCTGCCAAAAGGCAAGCTCGCACAGGCAAGCAATCTCTTCAAGAAAGGGTTGTGGGATCAATCTCTCGCCCTGCTTGAAGCGATGCCCGCGCTGAAAAAACCGAAGGATGATGCTTACCGTCTCTACGGCCTTGCGTTGGCGTACGAGGCCACGGCGTTTACGACTCATGATCCTGTGATGATAAGAAAGCGTCTTGAGCGCGCGGTCGAGCTTTACCGGACTGCGACCAGATTGAACCCGGGCGAAGAGAATTTCTGGGAGCCCAGGAATCGCGCGGAGCTGGGTTCATACGTCTATGGGCTGAGGATCATCCAGGCGCGCAAGTTTGAAGAGTGCGGAAACAAGCTGGCCGCTCAAAGCGTCACGGGGAAAGCGGCTGACTGCTTGTCACTGGCTGAGGAAGTCAGAAAAGAAGCAACGCCCTTACCTGTTCTAAACAATGAAGCGGTAATCAAGCTTGTAAGACAAGCCACCGAGGAAGAGTACCTGCTTGCCTCGATCAAGCATACAAGAGCAAAGCAGTTTGACCTGTCGGCGTCGGGGCGGGCGGACCTTGCGCAAGCGGGAGTCAACGACCGCGTGATCAAGGCGATGCAGCGCTCGCAAGTACAGCGGAGTAATAGAGGGCGGGCACTATCCATAATAAGTCTCGCCGCCCTCATCTGGCCTTACGCCTTGCTTGTGTTTTAGAGCACAAAGCACATTGAATAACCTGTAGGGACAAGCTCTGCCCGGCGGTGCGCAAGCGCCGTACGTCATCGCGCTAACGCGCGATCCGGGCAGCCACAAGGGCTGCCCCTACAGGTTATTGCAAATCAGACCTATGATGTCACCCTACTGCGATCAGGCTGCCGGATGTGCGAAAGTAGAGGACGCCTTGTGAGATGGCTGGCGTCGCAAGACAAGGCTCGCCCAGCTCATTCTTCGCCAGCACCTCAAGCTGCGGCCCGGCTTTGATGACGTGTACTATGCCGTCTTCGGTCGGGCAATAAATCTTACCGTCCGCCGCGACCAGCGACGCAGAGCAGACGGCATCTTTCCCCAGCCGCTCCTCGTAGACCTTCTGGCCGGTCTTGAAATCGAAGCAGCGCATCACGCCGTTGTAATTAGCCAGGTAAATATTGCCGCCGTAAACGACGGGCGTCGAAATGTAGGAGCCGCCGTTCGGGACGCTCCAGGCCACAGAGTCGTTGCTCGTAGCGCCCGCCGCAAGCGAGATGTCGCCTTCTGCCGTCGGGCGTATGGCGAACAGGGGGGATTTACCGCCGTGCGCGTTTGATACGACGATCAATCCGTCCGCTACGAACGGGGTCGGGATCGGAATATCGCCGCCCCCGCGCAAGCGCCACAGTTCTTTGCCCGTCTCAAGATCGTATGAAATGATGAAGGGCCACCCGTTTGTGACGACCTGCGTCCTGCGGCCATCGGCGTGGATCAAGGGCGTTCCCCAACTGCCTTCGCAATCTCCCTTGCGCGATACTCGCCACAACTCCTTCCCATCCGACAGACGAAACGACGCCACGAACGGGTTCTTCGGATCGTCGCATTGCACGACGATGCGGTCCTTGTGCAGCGCAGGAGAGCTGCTGTAACCCCACCCGATGCCGCGCCAACTGTTGTCGATGACCCCCAGGTCTTTGGTCCAAAGCAGCTTGCCCTTGAGGTCAAAGCAATAGAGCCCTTCCGAGCCGAAGAACCCCACTAACCTCTGCCCATCAGTTATGAGCGTCGTGTTGGCATGAGTCGATTTCTCGTGTCTTTCGGTGGCCGGCTTGCTGGTGCGAAGTATTCGTTCCCACTGTCGCTTCCCGGTCTTCTTATCAAAGCAAAGGATCATCCATTTCTGTTCCTCATTATCCTTCGCGGCTTTGATATCGCCGTAATAGCCGATTCGCAGGGGGGCTTTGCCTGAGAGCCGTACGGCGGTGGCGACGTAGATGCGGTCCCCCCAGATTATCGGGCTGGAATGGCCGAGGCCCGGAATCTCCGCGCGCCATAGCACGCCCGCGACCTTGCCCGCCGTCGAGTCCGCGTTCCAGGCTGCGCGCGTCGGGTAGCCCTCGGCGATCCCTCGCGCGCCGGGGCCGCGAAACCCCGGCCAGTTCTGTTCGGATTTTGATGCGAACGCGACTGCGGGCAAAGCCATTAAAGAAGTCGCCAGGAATGAACGCCGCGATATTAGATTTAAGTGCGCTAGCTTCTCTCTCTCCATTTATCCACCTCTTTCTTACTTTCTCCAATCATTCGGTTCTGCCGCGTCGCCTGAGCGGTCCGCCCAAAGATTCGGCGGAGCCTGCCCTTGCCAGTTATGCGGAGGGAAATAACCCTGAGACGTTATGTTTTGATTGTCATACATCGCCTTCCCCTTGTCGCTAATTAAGAACCATAATGCGTAAACACAGACTGCCGTGCCAAGGGGAAAGTTAGCCCCGGCCAGCACTGCGCTAATTATTCCTGCGATGCGCGCCCACCGTTTCCTTTTCAATAAAGCATATCCGGCGACGAGTGAAGGCACGACGAAGAAGAGTTGAATCATAACTATAAACCCGATGAAGAATATGGGGATAGCTAATGGGACTTCTTCCTGCCCTGAACTTTGTGGGATGGAAGTGAACAGAACGATAAAGAACGCAGCCATGCCGGCCATAAGAAGGGTATGGATTGCGCCGTAAGCAAGCAGTGAGTAAGCCAGGTATTTGTTATGCTCTTCGCCGGTCATAAAAAGAATTGTGCGAGCGGGCCTTCTTCGCTCCGAGCGCAGTCAGGTCTTAGGCCCTCCAGAAATTATCAATGTCGGACGTGATGAACCTTACTCTGTCCGGGTCGCGGTTGACTTGCGGCCGGTCGCCCTGAGCGAAGGCCGCAAGAGTGCAAACGCCAAAACACAGGGCGGTCATAATAGATCGCTTGATAAAAGTTTCCACCCCGAAACTTTTACTCATTTTCTCTCCCGGTTTCAACCCCCGAGCAGTAGCCGGGGTGTCGCGCCTGCGCCTCTATCAGCTCTTTCTCGTTCGTCAGATCGAGCCTGAGCGGCGTCATCGACACCCATCCCCTGTTCATGGCCCACCGGTCGCTGCCTTCCTCTATCTCTTCGATGGGCGTGACGGTGAACCAGTACAGCGGCCTCCCTAAAGGGTCCTCCGTGGGAACTATCTTGCCGTCGTAATGCCTGACCGACTGCCGTGTCCAGCAAATCCCCTTCGGGTCTTCGGGCACATTCACATTCACCAGCTTCAAAGAGGAGTCTTCGAGCAGGATTCCCAATACCTCCTCAATGTATGGCGCGAGGTGCTCAAAGTCCGGCTCGTCGGTTGTAACGGGCGTGCTGAAGGCTATGCCCCGCAGCCCTAACAGCACGGCTTGCTTTGCCGCAGCAAGCGTCCCCGAATGCCATATGGCGTTGCCTATGTTGAGCCCCAGGTTTATGCCTGAAAGCACAACGTCCACCTTGTCCCAGTTATGAGCGCCGAGCGCCACACAATCGGCGGGGGTGCCGTTTACCCTGTACGCCTCGAACTGCTTGAGCGGCGTGCGCCTGTAAGAGAGCGGGCGCGTCGCTGTGATGGCGTGCCCCATCGAGGATTGCTCTACATCGGGCGCGACGACGCGGACATCTCCGAAGCGCGAAGCCGCTTCGGCCAGCGCAAGAATGCCGGGGCTATATATGCCGTCATCATTCGCAATCAGTATCCTCATCGCTTGTGAACCTCCTTAGACCCAAAACCCATGCTGCGGCGCGTCCATAATGTTATAATCCGATTTTCCCCTCAGTGCTTCAACACATCAAGGGTCAACGGGAGATGGCGAGCAAGATGCGTGTCACGTTAATCCATAATCCGCAGGCGGGCGGTGAGGACCACTCGCGCGAGCGCCTTCTGACGCTGATTCGCGCAGCCGGTTATGAGGCCGTCTATTGCTCATCGAAAGAGGATTTCGACGCGGCGCTCAAAGACCCGGGCGATCTGGTCGCAGTCGCAGGAGGCGACGGCACTGTGCGAAAGGTCGCGATGCATACGATCCAGACCGGAGTGCCTATGGCCATACTGCCGATGGGGACTGCCAATAACATCTCGAAGTCGCTCGGCATCGTGGGCTCGCCGGAAGAGCTGATACAAGGATGGTCCGCCGCGCGGCGGAAGAGGCACACCGTCGGGCAGGCGACCAGCTCATGGGGGGAAGAGTTATTTATTGAGGGGATGGGGATGGGCCTGTTTACCAGGGCGATGACACTGCTCGACTACATAGATGATAAGGCCCCCGACAGTTTCAGCAGCGCGTATGATAAGCTCTACCGCGACCTCAGCGCGCTGATAGTCCTGGTTTCGGAATTCTCGCCCATCACTCTAAAAGTCACAGTCGATGGAGAGGATGTCTCAGGGCCTTACCTGCTTATGGAGGCCATGAACATGAACTTCGTTGGGCCGAACCTGCACCTTGCGCCGGAAGCCGATCCAGGCGACGGCCATCTCGATTTTGTATTCCTGGCCGAGGATAATCGCGAGAACTTCGCCCGCTATTTGACAAAGCGGCTGGCGGGAAAAGAGGCCGAGCCGCCCGTGCGAGTTATAAGAGGGAGTAGTCTACAGTTCTACTGGCGCGGCACCGCGATCCATCTGGACGATAAGATATGGACGAATGGTATTACCGTGCCTTCCTCGGCGCAGGTAATCGATGTCAAAGTTGGGGACAAGTTTATAGAGTTTTTGGTGTAGAATTGTCTGCGCCGCCATGAAATGTACTGGTTTACCTGGTGCGAATCAGCAGCCCTTTGCTCGAAAGCCCTACCAGGCGACCAAGATTTTGAAGAAATTTGTCCTTCAGTAAGGGGAGGGGTTGAAGTTGCCAAAGAATCTCTGCATTCGTCCACGCTGTGTCTCTCGCTTTCCCGACTTTCCACATAGCGATTATGTCGTCAACGCGGCCAAGGTTATTATCTAGCTCTCCGATAATCCCTGTGACAAGAAACTGTTTTGCTTCACCTTCTACGACTTCCAAAAGCGTATTGACCCGCTCGAAATCTATGTGCTGAGGGCTGCCGCGCCTGGGCGTGATCCCCTGTTCTTCGCCGGTCTGAACAACTGCTATCGCAAGGTCATGATTTATGTGCGCGTTCATCCCGGCCAGGGCGAACTGAATTCTTGCGACATCGTTCCGGCGCCTGCAATCGAGCAGCGGGCGCCATGCCCTCGCAGACTCTTCGGCGTTACGTTGCCAGTCCGCGACTGCGTTAAAATAGAGTCCGGCGAAGACCACGTCAAGTCGGTCGAGCCATCGAGGGTCTTCCCAATTACCAGCCGACGAGTTATCCCTGACCGCCTCGGTCACTTTCAGATAAAGCAGATTAAACCATTTCAGCCCGTCATCATCCGGGAGCAGGCCGTCAAGCTCGCGCATCACGGCTATCACGTCGTCAATGGTGCTTACAGACGCAGAGCCAAGAACGAGGGCGACCCTTTCGTCTGTCGCGGTCGGATTTGTAAAGTTATCTCCCATCGCTACGCACAAAAATCTATTCGCGGCTCTACGCCATAAATCAACTCGAATATAGTAAACCTACTGTCAATGACCCGTCGTATCAAGGCAGGGTTCCGAGATTCGCAATCACAGCTCTCATGGTCTCTCTCGGTAATCTGGAGTTGCGAATGTTGGTCAGGACGGCAAGCCCAAGCTTCTGATCGGGAATGACAAAGAACTCAACGTTGAATCCGGTTATGTTCCCCCTGTGATAGTAGATCGGGTGGCCGGGCCAATCTTCGCATTCTCTAACATACAGCCCCATGCAATATGAAGTGTCCTTAGATATTTCGGCCCGCTTTACCAGCATCGTCTCAAAGCCCCTCTCGGAAACGACGCGCTTCCCGTCGATGGCTCCCCCGCCCAGCAGCAGTCGCAGCCATTGCCCCATCTCTTTCGCGTTAGAGATGACGCCCCCGGCTGCGGCGATGCTGCCCGGCAGATGCAGAGGCATTCTCTCCCGATTACTGTCGTCGCTGTAACCGCAGGCGAAATCTTTAGACTGTTGCATGCTTGTGAGAGAAAAATTACTCGCAGTCATTCCAAGCGGCTCAAGAACCCGGCTGGTGATGACCGCTTCGTAAGTAGAATTCTGCGCGCCGGCGATGGCCTCTCCCGCTGCGATGTACATTACGTTGTTGTACTGAAACTCTTTTCTAAACCCGGCGCCCGGCTCCGACTCGATCGCGATTCTGATCACTTCTTCGCGGCTGCGCGCGCCGTCCGCCCATGCGTCGTCGCCGCCGTGCTCCTTTAATCCCGTGCGATGGCTGAGCAGGTCGCACAGGGTCGCCTGAGCATCGGCTTCAGGGTCGTGAAGGTTGAAATAAGGCAGGAACCGTTTAGGTGAATCGTCCAGCGATAGTTTCCCTTCGTCCTGGCTGATGAGCGCCGCAAGCGCCGTGAATGTCTTGGTGCAAGAGCCTATGGGGAATAGCGTCTCGGGCGTGACCGGGAGATTCTCTTCGACGTTTCGCAGGCCGAACCCTTTCAGCAAGACCACGCGGTCGTCTTTCACGACCACCAGCGCGAGACCTGGAACTTTTGCGGCCTGACGCTCTCGTTCGACAGCCACTTCGATGGCGGTGAGCCTTTCGGCAAGGTCGGATGAATCCTTAGCCCGTGCGGCGAGGTTGAGGCATCCCACCCTTTGACAGCCCGTAGAGCCGATAAACAGGAGTCCGCAGAGAGCTATCCGAGATACCAGTTTCATAGTCAGCGACGCCAACCCGCTATGTCGGTGGCCGCTCATCATTTCGTATACGTTTCCGCCCCGAGGAAATGAATAGAGACGTATGGCTCATCGCCTACCACCCAACTGTCATGCGGCGCTGCCGGAATATGGAAGATCGTCCCAGGGCTAAGCTCATACACTTTGCCGTCACTCATCGCCGCCGTCGCATTGCCGGAGACGACCATCCCGATATGCTCAACTTCACACAGGGCTGTTCCTGCTGCGGGGCCTACGTGTTCGGACCACCGCCACCCCGGCTCGTAGGTTGCACGCCCTATGGTCATGCCGGCGACCTTGATTATCTCAAACTTACCTTTCTCAAAAAGCCGTACCTCGTCAGGGGTCTCGAATCGTTTCAATATAACGTCAATCATAAGATATTCTCCGGCAGGTCGTCTGACGAACTTGCAATGCGGCTATTTCATCACGAGCTTCTTATTTATTGATAGACGCTCTTTCAACTCTTGCAACCTCTTCTGCCGCGTCTCCTCTCTCTTCGCGCTCGCCACCCACTCGACGTACTTCCTTCTATACGACGGCGCCAGCTTATTAAAGTTCTCCCATGCGCTTTTATCCGTCGCGAGCGCCTTTTTGAAATAGCTTGGAATAACCAGACTCTTCTTCGCTTTGGGTGCATGCGGTCGGGCGAGCTCGGCTAAGACTTCGTCGCCGATCTTTGATAATCCGGCCTCGGTCATTCTACGCTCCGCGATCAGTCTCCTCACCCGCACCTTGTTCGGCTCGGACCAGTTGCTGATGTCTTTGCGCGGGGTGAACCTCTGCATGAATCTGGCATCATCTATTCTTTTGGCGGTGCTGTCGATCCACCCGAAGCAGAGGGCCTCTTCCACGGCTACATCGTAAGGGATCGAAGGCTGGCCCGTGTGCTTCTTGTAATAGATGAGCCAGATTTCTGATACCTGAGCATAATTGGCCTGAAGCCAGGCCCGCCATTCTTCGCGGTCGGTTACATAGAGTGTTTGAGGCGCCATCAGCAGTAGTCTACCACCGATCCTCAAACTGCTCGACAGGAAGGTGAATCAACGACACTCGCGCACCCTTAGCTACAGATAGTCTATCTGGAGTCCTATGGGTTTTGCGCCCGCTCCCTTGAGCACGTCTATGACCTGGACGATGTCGCCATAGAGCTTCTCTTTCGGAGCTTTTATGTATACGGTCTTCGAGGGACGCTCATCGAGCAGTTCTCTCAGCATAACGCCCAGGTCGATCAGAGTCATCGGAGTGGAATTCAGCTCGACCATCTGTTCTAGCCCGGTCCCCATTTTAACTTCGACCATAAGCAGGTCGAGAGGAGGGGTAACGCTCTTGTTTATATCGGGCTTCTGAGGTGTTTGTGATTCAAACCTCGCCTCCCTGCGCGGTTGGATAACCATGAATATGATAAGGAGCACGAGCAGGACATCGATCAGCGGCGTCACGTTGATGCTCGGTGCGGGGTGGAATTCAACTCTTCGGGCGGTTACGGAATCGCTTTCTTCATAATTCATATTGCCTCCGGGCGGGCGCTTGATGAATCGAGAAAGCTCATTGCTTTAGACACTGTGAGAAGGTCAATGTTCCCGGCAGACCTCCGATTTAGCGGTTTGATTTATTAGTGGGGCCATTGGCGGGGACGATGTACTCTGTGGTGACGGGACCCATGCCGCTAATCTGGACGATCACTTCACCTTCTTTCGCTCCGTCGTAATGAGACGCCATCGCAGGGTGCTTCATAAAACCTCCCGGCGGCAGCCCTTCGGTTTTCTCCGGTTCAAACTTCTCTCCGGTTCCCGTGTACCAGGTGCCGGAGATCACCGTCACAAACCTGTCGTGCGAATGCTTGTGCGGGCGAGTCATTACCCCGGGGGCGAACTTGACGCGCATTATGTAAGGGCCGGGCTTGCTGGGGTCCCCCGCCAACAGAGCGGCTTCGAGGCCGGGCATAGTCGGGACGTTTGCCCATTTGATGTCGGTTGGATTGATTCTTACAAAGCCGCTCTCACCACCGGGCGTTTGCGCAACCGACCACGCCGCCATGCCGATTGCAAGCGAGAGAAAAAGAGCGAGCGTAATGTGTGAAAATCTCATTGCGTCCTCCAAAGCCCAGACCCGAATACCGGATTAACCGTCTCGGCTCTCCAGTCCCGCTTTCAAGTCTGCGTAAAGAAGTTTGTGGAAAAGGTGTTCGCCCGCCTCACGCCTGACCGAGAGCCGCCCGGCTCGATACGCGCGCGAAGCCAGGCCGCGCTGGACAGACTTGCATATCGCCACGTCCTCATCCTGAATTCGCTGACCCACGTCGATGCTCGCGAGATTATGCTCGCGAGACTGCTCTGAAATGTCCGCGAAGTAAAAGTCAAAGATGACATCGGTCCGGTCCACCCCGCGCGGGCACACGATGTTAGTGTCCATCACACCCTCATACCAGTTCACCATAAAGTTAGGGTATATCCAGTAGTAGAGCGCCCGCTCGCCCTTGCGGACCGCGCCTGTCTGCGCCTCTGTCCCCTCCGTCACCACGGGGCTGGATTGCAGGCAGAATCGCTCCCCGTTTTCGATAACATAATTGCTGTAATCGAGAACACTGTCTAACCCCTTATGGAGATATGGCACGTGATAGCCGCCGTCGAGGTAGTTGTCGACAAAGACCTTCCAATTACAATCCAGCGTGTAGCGCCGCCGCTCCATCCAGTGGAGATTATCAAGGCGCAGTTGCCCGACCTGCTCGATGAGATCTGCGCCCAAAAAATCCACAAGCCGCGCGCCGCCGCGCTCAAGCTTCACGAAGACCCAGTTCTCCCACTGGTCAATCTCAATCGGCACAAGCCCGTTGGCCGAGCGGTCGAAATCGCATACGCCCGCGAAATCCGGCGTGCCCTTCAGCGCCCCCTCCAGCGAGTAGGTCCACCCGTGGTAAGGACAGCGAAGGTTGTTGGCCCTCCCTTCCTGCTCGGTCATGACGGCGGCCGCGTGGTGGCGGCAGACGTTGAAGAACCCGCGCAAGACGCCGTCGCTGCCTCTGACTACTAGAATCGGCTCTCCGGCTAGCTCCCAGGTGATGTACTGACCCGGCGCGCGAACCTGATCCGCGCGTCCCACTATCTGCCACGAGCGCGCGAAGAGCGTCTGCCGCTCCAACTCCATTATTCGTGGGTCGACGTACCAGCGGGCAGGAATCGTTTGCGCCTCAGCCAGAGGTGCGTGCGGGTCATAGCTGTCGATGATCTCGCGGACGGAAGGCTCCATGCTCTCGCTCCCTGTTTTAGCGCTTATCGCGCAAGCGATTCTATCAAAGAGCAATGCCCTATTATAGTCATCGATCAAGAATCCCATCCGAAGTAGAGCACTATGACTCCGAACGTATCGATGAAGCCGTGCGCCAGGATGCTGGCCCAGAGGTTTCGGCCCGCCAGTATGTACGCCGTTCCGAGGATCAGACCCGCAATGCCGGAATCGACTATGCCTGCGGGGCCCTTGTAATAATGCCCGATGCCGAATAGAACCGCGACCAGGATCATCGCCACCCAGTAGGCCACGGTCGATCCCCTGCCCAGGTCAGCCGCGCGCGTGATGAGATAACCTCTGTACGCGATCTCTTCGCCGAAGGCGGCAAATACCCATACGATCAGCAGCGCGAGCAGCGCAAATGAGATGTTTCCGGTAATCTTTTCGGCTTCGGCCGGGAGGGCTGCCGGGGGCCAGAATCGCGCTGTGAGCGGATCGATGACGAACTCGCCGAGCAGGATTCTCAACGCCGCCGCCGCCAGCGCGATCATCACGAGCCGAGCCCACGAGTCTGGCCGCTTGAACCCCATAGCCGACAGACTCCCGTTGCGCAGCCACACCGACAACAAGCCCAGCACGCTTAGTATCAGAACCTCATTCGGGATTATCCTAAAAACGTTGTGCGCTATCACTATGAAAGCGCCGACAATAAATTCGATTGCGCTCAGCGTGCGCGATTGCGGGCCGTACCACTTCGGACTGCGATTGGAAACTGGGGTAGCCATAGACTCCCTCCCGATTTTTTATAGGCAGTCCCGGCTGGTCTGTGCAGCAGGAGTAGTCACTTTCTCATTGCCGGGGCCGGGAATCAAGGCGCGCCCGGCACCTTTTGCGCCCGGCATTCCTTTCTCACGCGTGAGTCAATATGGCGGCTTCAATAATGTAGTGCTAGTTATAAATCCTACAAATTGAGATCTGTCGTTTTGGAATGAATATTGCACAAGCCGTGCTACGCCGCACGCAATTTCAATTACGTTCGAGTGGGTATTGCAATCGTTATAACTGAAGGGTCGGCATTAGCGAAGCATCACCATTCTGTAGAAAAGACAAACATAAAAATGATTGTGACTCACCCGTGACGCACCAGTCGTCAGGGTGAACTCGCAATCCGCTCCATCTCACTCATCGAGCAAATCGGGCGCGGGTACCTCTGCGAAAAACCCTGTTCCGCTCAGGCTTTAATGGCTTGCTCGGGGCGGAGTGTGTCAACAGCCACCTCTAGGAAAGGAGATGAGATATGAGATCTTTGAAGCTTGTCGCCGTGTTGATCTTCTTAACCACAGTCGCGATCCAGATAGATCCGACCAGGACCGTCAGCGGCCAGTCCGGCAGCGAAGCGCCGACCGGCTTTGACAACCAGACGAACGGGTTCGTCGATCAGGCGACTCACGACCAGGACCGTGCGGCGTTTGAGGATCGCCAGGAGATATCAGACGGGCTCGGGCCGACGTTCAATGCGCAGTCGTGTTCCGAGTGCCACCGCAATCCCGTCACGGGGGCGATCAGCCAGGTCAGCGAGATAAGGGCCGGGCACGTAGACCCATTCGGAGTCTTTATCGCCGCGCCGGGCGGCTCTGTCATTCAAGACAACGCTATCAACGCGAGGATACAGGAGACAGTCCCACCGCCGAGTAAGATGGCTTTTGCAAGCACCAGGGACGGCAACGGTGAGATCTACGTGATGAACCCCGATGGGACGGGCCAAGCCAACATAACCAATCACTCGAATCATGACACGGAGCCGTCGCTTTCGCCCGACGGCAGCCAGGTCGTCTTCGTCAGCCATCGCGACGGCAACCCCGAGCTTTACAAGATGTCGAGGAACGGCACGAACCTCGTGAGGCTCACCAACATCATCTTTGCCGACCAGCAGCCGAAATGGTCGCCCTTAAACAACAAGATCGCTTTCGCGCGGCAAGTGAACGGCTTATTTCAGGTCTTCACTATGGACACAAACGGCGGCACTGTGACTCAGCTCACCTCGGTCGGGATAAACTCTCAGCCCGCCTGGTCGCCCGACGGCCAGAAGATATCCTTTTCGAGTTCCCGCGACGGCAACTTTGAGATTTATGTGATGAACGCCGATGGGTCCAGCCAGACCCGTTTGACCAACAACGCGGCTGGCGATCAGTTGTCCGCGTGGTCTCCGAGCGGGCAGACCATTGCATTCGCGAGCCAGCGCGACGGCAACGAAGAGATCTATGTGATGAAGGCCGACGGCACAGGACAGACGCGGTTGACCAACAGCGCTTCCCTCGACACGCAGCCGGTCTTTTCGGTGGATGGCACCCAGATCGCTTTCCACAGCGACCGGGACGGCAACAATAACGTCTTTGTCATGGACTTTGACGGGGCGCTACAGACGCGACTCACAACCGCTGCCGGGGCCGATCAGATGGCTGACTGGAGGGGCGATGGCAATCAGCCTGTCCAGACTTTCCGCGCCTCGCTCAACGTCTTCGGCGATGGGTTCGTCGAAGCCATAGACGACCAGACGCTCATTAACATATCGAACAGCCAGCCGGCGAATATGCGCGGCCAGGTCAACGTCGTGCCCGTGATGGAGGCCCCCGGCGCCACGCGAGTCGCGCGCTTCAGTTGGAAGAATTCCATAGCGAGCCTGCTTACTTTCTCCGCCGCCGCCTCGATAACTGAGATGGGGATTACCAGCCCGCTACAGCCGATGGAGAATTCGTCGCTGGGCAGATCCGTCTCCGCATTCGACACGGTGCCCGATCCTGAAGACACAGGCGGGCAGCAGGGCTTCGGCCAAAAAGTCGAAGCCTTCGCGCGCTTCATGCGGGCCACGAAGGCGCCCCCGCGCGGGCCCGGGGCAGAGACGAGCGCCAACCCCGACCCGGCCATTGTTAGAGGCTCCGCGCTGTTCGACTCGATCGGCTGCGCTATCTGTCACGTGCGCACTATCGTCACAGCGCCCGCAGGGACTCCCATCAACGGCGGCACATTCATCATCCCTCCCGCCCTCGGCAGTAAGATCATCCACCCGTTCGGCGATTTCTTGCTGCACGACATTGGGACGGGCGACGGCATAGTTGAAACCAGTCCGACCACTGCTAATAAGCTGCGGACGCCTCCGCTGTGGGGAGTAAGAACCCGCACGCGCTTGATGCACGACGCGCAGTCGCTCACCTTCACGGAGGCAATTCTGCGACACGCCAACGAGGCCGCGTCGTCCAGGACGGGCTTTCAAAACCTGAGCGAAGCCGATAAGCGTTCGGTAATACTCTTCCTCAAATCGCTCTGAAACCTGGTGGCGCAGGTCGAAAACCTGCGCCACGTACTCTCAACGATCATTGCGACCAGCCGGTGGGCCTGCGCTCCCAGCGGTGATGGCGAAGCTCCGTCATGAGCGAATCGGGCAGCGAGCCCCGGTCGCTTGCGGCGATGTTCGACTCGACGTGAGCATTTTTGCGCATGCCCGGAATCGTAGTGCTCACGCCAGGGTTGGTAAGAATAAATCGCAACGCCGTTTCCGGCAGGCTCAAGCCTTCAGGCAGGATTTGCTTTACGGCCTCGGCGCGCTCGACGCTCGGGATTAAGTTCTCAGGCACAAAGTAGGTGTTGCGCCAATCGCCCTCCGGCCAGGTGCTCTCCTTTGTGAGCGTGCCGGTCAGCGACCCCTCATCAAACGGCACGCGCGCAATTACGGCAACGTCCTTCTCGATACAGGCGGGCAGCAACTCGTCCTCCGGGTTCTGATCGAATATGTTGTAGATCACCTGCACCGAATCGATCAGCCCGCTGCGCACGGCCTGAATTCCGTTCCACGGCTCCCACCGGTTGATGCTGATGCCTGCCGCTCTTATTAGCCCCTGACGCTTCAGCCCGTCCATCGCTTTTGCCCAGCGGTCGTCGGCGAGCCAGGAGTCTTCCCACACATGAAATTGCATCAGGTCGAAACTTTCTAACCCGGCGTTTTCGAGGCTGCTGTGTACATACTCCTCGATATGGTCGGGCGGGAAACAATCATCGAGCGTGGACTGGCGGCGGCTCGGCCACTGGCGATTCTTGGGCGGGATTTTGCTGGCCGTATAGAGTCTTTGCTGCGGGTTGTTGCGCATGAGTTCGCCGAGCAGCGCTTCGCTCCGGCCCTCGCCATACGCCCAGGCCGTGTCAAAAAAGTTGCAGCCGAGGTCTACGGCATGTTGCAAGGAGGCGAGAGATTCTTCATCGGATGAGCCGCTCCAACTGCCCATGCCCCACATGCCATACCCGATCTCGCTCACCGACCAACCGGCGCGCCCGAACCGTCGATATCTCATCTCAACTCTCTCCCTCCTCGCTCTATTTCTTCAGCAGCCATCTAAGCCCCTTGTTCTTTACGTGAGGCAGAATCTCAGACTCGACTGAGGGTTTCTCTTCCACCTCAAGAGGGTATACCTCTCTCCCGTATTTATCCGTGATGCTGAGATCATGATCGCCCTCTGGGCTCACATTGATCAGAAAATGGTATTTGCCCTTGTCGTCATATAAGGCCAGGCCCGCTTCTCCCGTGGGAAGCAGTCCAATGGCGGCGCGTTTCTTGCCGTCTCTGCTAAAGAGCGCGATCTTGGGCTCGTCCTCTTCCAGAAATATCCTGGCTCGGACCTTACCCTCGCCGTCGACCAGGCGAAACTCGCCCGCCTCTACCACGTCCGCAGCTTTATCCTTGCTCATCAGTTGTCCCCCGCTATCTCTTTCGTATTACCTCAAGTGTGACTCTTACCCCGTAATCACCATTCGTCTGAAGCTGTTCCTTAGTCTCTCTCGGGCCTATTGTTACCGTATCGGTCGTGCCATCAGGGTAAGTGAATTCAATCACTGCCGAATCTTTTTTTATATCCAGGACATGTTCCCATATCCAACCTGATGGGTGTTCAAACCCCGATCTCTCGCCCCAGGTTTCTCCCCACGCGTGGGCGGCTTCACGTGTAAGATCTTGGTAAGTCCCGTCCGGCGCTTTCTTCAGCACTGTCCATTTGTAATCAATCTCATAGGCCTTATATGGCTTACAAGAAGATGTGACTAACAGACAGCAAAACAGCAGCGCCGTAGCGAATCTTTTTAGGCTCATTCATCTAACCTCTCTCTACTTCTCGCGGCAGCCCATTATTGATCGATATCGGTTTCATAGATGTGGATAATGCCAATCACGACGCGCGAACTCAAGACCATCGCGGTTTAAACCCGATGCCCTGGAGCAAACTTTTGAACCGAGGCTCATTGCTTGCCTTTAGGCTTGTGGCTTCTGCCTTCTTGCTCGACCTCTTTGACGAACTCTTTTACCGAGAGGCCCTTCTTTTCTCGTATCCCTCTGAAGGCCGCTTCCAGTTCTTCAAGCTCCTCATCGGTCATCTCCTCAAGGTCTACGAACCCCGTGTGAGGGCCTCGAAGACCATGAATCAACTCGTCGAGCTTGAGATGTATCGCCTTGGCATCGCGGTTCTGCGTATTCTGAATCAGAAAAACCATCAGGAAGGTTATGATCGTCGTGCCTGTATTAATTATAAGCTGCCAGGTGTCGGAGAAATCGAAGACCGGGCCGGTTATCGCCCATACTATGATGATAGTAACTGCGAGGATAAACGCCCATCCTGAACCGACTACCTTCGAGATTTTGGCTGCGAACTTGCGAAAGAATTCGTTCACGGCTCACCTCCTCTCCACATAGGCTGAAACCGTGATGAATTATAACACCGCTACTGCGATGGCTGATCCAGGCCGAGCTGCATGTATAAGAAAGCCATCTCTAGCGAGAGGTCTTCGATCAGTTTGCCGAGGGGTCTTCCGCCCGCGTGGCCCGCTTTCGTGTCATAGAGCAGCAAGACGGGTTTGCCCGACGAAGTCGCCGCCTGAAGCCGCGCCGTCATCTTTCGCGCCTGCAACGGAGGCACGCGCGTGTCGGCGTCGCCCGTCGTCAAGAGGACCGCCGGGTATTTCGTGCCGGGCTTTACTTTCTGGTAAGGCGAGTAAGCGTAGAGGAACTTGAACTGCGCCGGGTCCGAGGCATTGCCGTATTCGAGAAGCGCCGGCGGGTTGTTGTTCTTAAACCTGTAATAGCCGATCATATCGAGGTCGGGGAACCCGCAGAGCACGGCCTGAAAAAGCTCCGGGCGTTGGGTGAGCGCCGCGCCTACGAGCAGGCCGCCGTTGCTGCCGCCCTGTATCGCGAGCTTCGACGGGTTGGTGTAGTCGCTCTTTATGAGCCATTCGGCGGCGGCAATGAAATCGTCAAAGACGTTCTGCTTCTTGTCGAGCATGCCCGCCTTGTGCCACGCCTCGCCGAACTCGCCGCCGCCGCGCAGATTCGCGACGGCGAAGACGCCGCCCTGCTCTACCCACACGGCGGTCGGCGGCCTGAAGCCCGGAGTCAAGCTCACGTTGAATCCGCCATAGCCATAAAGCAGAGTGGGGAGCTTGCCGTTCGGCTTTACGCCCTTCTTGTGGACGAGGAACATCGGAATCTTTGTGCCGTCTTTTGAAGCGTACCAGACCTGCTTGACCTCAAAGTCGTCGGACTTGAAAGGCACTCTGGGCTGCGCCCAAACTTCGGTCTTGCCCGTCGCCACGTCGTAGCGATAGATGCTCTGCGGCGTGATGTAAGACCTGAAACCGAAGAAGGCTTCGCTGCTGTCCCAACGGCCCTGAAGCCCGCCCGTCGAGCCGAGCCCCGGCAGCCCCACCTCGCCCGCAGGCTTCCCGTCGATAGTAAAGATCTTTATCTGCGACGCGACGTTGTGCAGATAACTAACGAACAGCTTGCCCCCTGCGAGCGAGAAACCCTCGATCGCATCGGGTCCGCCGGGTATGATCTCTCGCCACTTATCGCGCGCAGGGTCTTTGAGGTCTACGACTACGATGCGGCCATTCGGCGCTTGCCAATCGGTCTGCATCACCAGCCGGTCGCCCGCAAACCATGCATAAAAATGCGCGTCAATGTCGTTGACAATCGTCTTGATTGGCCCGCCGTTTATCTCTTGCACGTAGACTTCGTTCCTGGCCCACCCGTGCTGCACCTCGAACAGCAGGTAGCGGCCGTCTTCCGAAACAGACGCGCCCACCCACTTGTCCGGCCCGTAGCCTTTGCCGAAGACTTCAACGTCCTTCGACGGGTCTGTGCCGATGGCGTGATAAAAGATGCGCGTGCCCACGTCGCGCTTCTGGAGGTTGTAATAAAAACCACTGCCGTCTTTCTTAACGGAGACGCCGCGATACAGGGCCGTCGGCAATCGGTCGGGCAAGTCCTTGCGGGTGTCGACATCCATCACGCGAATCTCTGTTTCGTCCGTGCCTCCCCGGCGGATGCTGTAGATCATCAGCCTGCCGTCGCCCGACACGTCATTCAATCCTATGCTCGTCGTGTGATCGGGGCTGAGCGTGTGAGGGTCTATGAGGACCTCATCCTTGCCGTTGATGCCCTTGCGCAGATAGAGGATCGAAAGGTTGTCCTCGGCGCGCTTCTTAAAGAGAAAGTAACGGCCGCTCCGCTCGAAAGGCGCGCTGACCGTGTCTATGCGCATTAATTCCGATAATCGCTTTTGAATGAACGGGCGCGCAGGGATGCCGTAGAGCAGAGAGTGAGTGTATTTGTTCTGCGCATCGATCCACTGCCGCGTCTCGGGGCTCTCCTGGTCTTCGAGCCAGCGGTAGGGGTCTATGATCTCGACGCCGTGAATGACTTCGCGAAAGTTGTCCTGTCGCGTGGGCGGGGCCTTGGGCAACTGTTCTTGTGCGAAGGCTATGTTAGATAAAAGCGCCAGAACGGCAATCGAGCCCACCATCGCCGCCAGGCGGATCATTTCTCTCTGTAGCTTCTTTCCAGTTGAGTTGCTCATCGCGCCCTCCCCAAGCCAACAAAAATCACCAGTCGGATGAACGGTCTGAGACGATACTGTACCGCTCAGCTTGCCAGGTCGAGGCGACGGATCAGGTCCGTGAACCTTTGCTCGGACCGCAGGCTCTTAAAGACCGGGTCAACCCTCAGGTTCATCAGCCAGATGTCGCGCTCGTTATATGCCTTCTCCAGCCATTTGAAGGCCTGATCCTTCTGTCC
Organism: Blastocatellia bacterium; assembly: GCA_036277095.1. Taxonomy (GTDB): domain Bacteria; phylum Acidobacteriota; class Blastocatellia; order UBA7656; family UBA7656; genus DASUNP01. The sequence continues at coordinate 7,064 of DASUNP010000027.1, read as the reverse complement.
AAGCCCGACGTAGATGGCCGCCACCGTGTAGGGCGAAACGTATTTCTGTTTTTGCCGCTCAAGCTCCGCCAACACGCGACGGGCTTCAATCTTGTTGCCCGACGCGGCATAGGCGTGTCCCAGCAGCGCTATCATCAACGGGCTGTCCGAAAGTTTCACGCCCTTCTCGAACTCCGATATGGCTTCCCGGTACATCCCCTTCTGCTCGTAAGCCAGCCCCAGGTACCTGTGCGCGGGGAAGAAGTTCGGGTCGACATCCAAGAGCTTCTTGCAATGATCTATCGCCTCGTCATAGCGGCCCGCCAGATAGAGAATCCACCCCAGGTGCAGGTTGGAGATGAACGACAGCGGCTCAAGCTCCTGCGCGCGCCGGGCTTCGGCAATCGCCTCGTCGAAACGCTCGACGGCGACCAGATACGAGCTGAACCACTGGTGCGCGGGCGCGTAACCGGGCTTATACCTGATCGCCAGCCGGAATTGTCGCTCGGCGTCTGCACGGTCCCAGTCCCAGCGGTGTTTTACGAACGCAAGCGACGTGTGGGCTTCGGCCAGCGTGTCGTCGATCTTGAGCGCCTTTAGCGCCGCCTCCTTCGCGCGCGGGAACGCTTCTTCGGGCTTGCTTATGCCGTAGACGACCAGCATGTTGTAGCAATCGGCCAGGCCCGCGTATGCGGGAGCGTAGTCCGGGTCTACGTCTATGGCCTGGCGGAAATACTCTATCCCAAGATGCAGCCCGTCGGCCGTCCGCTTGTTCAAGTAGTTGCGCCCTTTCAAGTAGAGGCCGAAGGCGTCAAGCTGCTTCTTTTCCTCAAGGCTCAGCTTCAGCCGCAGGTTCGCGAAGATGTCGTTAGAGATGTCTTCCTGGACGAGCAGTATGTCTGAAATCTTCCGGTCATAGTGCTGGCCCCAGAGCTGCGAGACGTTCGCCACGTCGATCAGATCGACCTGTATGCTCAACGTGTCGCCGCGACGGTGGACGCGGCCCGTCAGCACCGTGCGGACGTTAAGCTCGCGCCCTATCTTGCGCAGGTCGACCTCGCGCCCTTTATAGCCGAACACGAGGCTGCGCGGCACGACGCGGAGTTTAGGCAATTGCGACAGGTTATTAATAAGGCTCTCAGTTATTTTGTCGTTGAAATACTCGGCATCGGTGTCCGCTGCGTCATGCGCGAAAGGCAATACGGCTATCGATTCTATTACGCTGTCAGGGCTATTAACCGCCTCGCTGCCACGGCTGAAATAGAGCACGCCGGCTGTGGCGGCGGCGACGACCGCCAGGGCCACGAGCGCGGCCCTGGCCACGAGCGCAGCCCTGGCCTTGAGGCCGAGCCTGCCCCTCAAGCTCTCCGTCTTTGCCGGCTGCGGCGCTTCCCGCTTCACCTCGCCAGCCGAAGCAAGAGCCGCCGTCTCAACCTGAGCGGGGCTGGCCTCGACCGCCTCAATTAGGTTTTCGTCCTGTGAGTTTTCGTCCCTCTTCCGGCTGACGGGGGCGATAAAGCGGTAGCCGCGTCTGGCGATAGTCTCGATGTACTGGTGGCCGTTCTGCCCCTCGCCCAGCGCCTTGCGCAGCAGCGAGATGTTCTGCGTCAGATTGCCCTCCTCGACAAAGCTGTCGGGCCAGACGCGCTTCATCAAGTCGTCTTTCGAGATGACGTGGCCGGGGTTTTCGACCAGTATGAGAAGTATTTCGAAGACCTTCGGCGTGAGCGGTACTAAATCTTTGTCTCGCAGCAAGACGCGCTCCGCCACGTTAACGCGGAAGCGGCCGAATTCGTAAAAGTGCTCGGATAGCTCATCCATATACAGCTTTGAGAAAGATATTTGAGAAATCCTTGAGCGTTTACGAAGGACTTACGAACCGGGTTACGAATATCGTTGGCAAAGATTCATGCAGTAAAACAGGCTCGGCAGTCCGTCGCGCCGATTATTTTAGCCTAACCCAGTGGAAGATATAAAGAAGAAAGCGGATCGCTTATGATCCCAAAATCTCCGCTTACAAGGCCGTAGTTGCCTTCAAGCCGATCTACAGCGCCAGGGTGATATCATGAAAGGAAAGCTATTTACGGTTCTAATTCTACTGACGCTTCTCGCCGCTTCTCCCGCTGCCGGTGACGAGCCCGAACAGGTCCGCAGGAGTGAGATTGAAGATCGCACGTTTGTCGCCGGTGAGCTGAAGATAACCTTAAAGAGGTTCTGGGCCGGGTCGCTTTTGACGCGCGGGTTTATCGAAGTCAGGGCGGAGAACACATCCTCGTCTGCCGTGACCTTCAACCCGCAACGCCTCTCGTTTGTCGGAAAGGACGGCAAACAGGTCAACATCCGAGGCCGCAGGCAGACGGGGCCTGTCCACCCGGACGACCGTCAGATTGACCTCGCGCAGCCCAGAGAAGTGGCGCCCGGCGCTTATGTCAAGGAACTCTACGAGCTGGACGGCAGGGTGCGACTGCCTGCGAAGCTCTTTTACGAAGGCAAGGAGTTGGCCGTGATCGTCAAGTGAGGAGGCATGAACAACCTCTATTTCGCCTGCACTGATTGCAAGGTCTACGTCGACGCCGGGTACGGATGGGCTTACTGGTCGCTTGAAGAGCCGGGCGTTGTAAGCCGTGGCCGGGTGGTCTCTGTCGAAGCGGTGCTGTCGGCCAGAGAGTACTGGACGCCATCCAGGACCGAGAGCGCCGACTGGCTCTACGACAAGGTGCTGCCTTCGGTCCACAGTTTTCTCTATCGCCACGGGCGCCACTCGATCATCTACGGATGCATGGCGGACTTCCTGCCCGTCGACGGCGAAGGGTTTCTCGACTGGCTGCAAATAGGCTTCATGCCGCAACTGCTGCCGCGCTACTTCGTTGAATACCTCGGTCTAAAGACCTGGGACGAGGTCCGGCTATTCATTGCAAACCAGGATAGCGCGCCGTGGTGGTGGATGCTCGACTGGGATAATCTGCACGACAAGGCGCGCAAGAAGTTTCAGGAGCTGATCGATTCGCCGTCGTCTAAACGGCGGGTCTGTTGCACGGGCAATTGTCTAAACCAATCGTTATGAAAAGGAGACTGAATCACATGAGACTCATACTACCAATTGTCTTCTTGCTCGTCGCGCTGTCGACTCCGGCCCTGGCTCAGGAACCTCCCCCCACAGAGGTCTTCGCGGGCTATTCATTCGTCAGGCCCGACGGGGGCGGCAGTCTGCACGGTTGGAACGCTTCGGTCGCTGTGAGGCTGACGAGGTGGGTCGTGATCGTAGGCGATTTCAGCGGGCATTACGGGTCGCAATCCGTGCGCACCGAGTTCATAAATGACCCCTTCCCGGAACCTTTCATTATTGATGCCGACAGCGATTCCAACATGCATACATTCCTGGTCGGCCCAAAGACCGCGATAACATTCCTCGGGAACGATCAAGTGATGCCGTTCATGCACCTCCTGTTCGGAGCTTCGCGCCTGAGCGCGGACGCTACGATCAGGTTCGGCAACACAATCTTAGACACCAAATTCGCCGACATAAGCTTTGCCTTCGCGATAGGCGGCGGGGTGGACCTGAAGCTGAGCGACAGCGTCGGGCTTCGCTTGATACAAGCCGACTACCTCGGTACTAACTTCGGCGGGAACAGTCAGGCCAATTTAAGGCTGTCGTTCGGCATAGTTCTGCATTAACGTCCCAGATCATTTCGGGGCGCTCTTAAGATGAAAATGCATAAAAGCCAGGATCTCTCTGATGATCTCGCGAGATGTTTCGGTGTCGTCCATCACGTCAAATGAGTGCGGGGCCTCGCGGAGGTTCGCGAACCTGAGATCAAGATTGTAACTCAACGCCGCGGCGAATTGTTACCGTGTCCTTGCCGGGTATTTGGTAGACCACCCTTCTCTTTGTGATCTCGTGTCGCTCTGTCTCCTGGCTCAAATACGTTCCTCCCTTGATGCGATTGGATAGCAAGCCAGCACATCGGCGCTTTGCCCGGTCAGGCTAATGTGATCAGCTAGTCAATCCATTTCAGACCCGAGCGTATTCTTACAGCGACAGCCCGGCTGCACAACTCGAATTACAGTTGCCTAACGATTCGGATGCACGGGCCACTCAAGGAACATTAAGAAAGCAGCTTCGCGCGCTCCGGTCATCCGGGGATTTATACACTTGCCCGCGCAAGCGAAAAGGGCTTAAATTAACCCCGATGAGACGTGCCTTTCTTGTCTTTCCTTTGCTCATTCTTTCTTTACTGATTGGCGTCAATCAGTCGTTCGCCCAAAAACCCGAAGTCGGCGACAAAGATCGCGAGTTTGGCAAGAAGATGCTTGCCACGACTATGAAAGAGCTTACGAGTAAATACTATGATAAGTCGCTTCATGGAATGGATGTCGAGGAGCGATTCAAGATCGCCGAAGGGCGTATAGACAAGGCCATAACGATTGGCGAAATCTACGGGATCGTCGCGCAGGTTGTCCTCGAACTCAATGATTCTCATACCTTCCTTATCCCCCCTCCGAGGCAAAGCGTAAGCTATGGCTGGGACATGCAAATAATCGGTGAAGTGTGCATGGTCACTTACGTGGAGCCCCGCAGCGATGCCGAAAAGAAAGGGCTGAAGGTCGGGGACGAAATCCACTCTGTCGATGGGGTCTTGGTTACGCGCGATAACATCTCACAATTCACGTATCTTTATCATATTCTACGCCCGAAAAAGAGGATACGCGTCGTAGTGCAGCATAATACTGGCCAGCGGCAGGAAGTGGAGATCGAGTCGAGGGCCGGGTTCTTGGGACAGCGCCTCGACCGCAGCGCTCTCGTGCAAACACATGAGATTGGCAAAGACCTGTTGATAGTCAGGCTCCTGAGTTTATCAATCCCGCCGGAAGATATCGATAAGTTTGTCAAAAAGGCCCGCAAGTTCAAATCAATGATAATTGATCTGCGGCATAATGGGGGGGGACTCGAAGTAACGATGCAACGCCTGATCGGCCACTTCTTTGATAAAGATATTAAGATTGCCACTGTCAAGTGGAGAGACGCGACAACGGAAGTGATGGCAAAGACTCGGGGGAAGGATGTTTTCACAGGGCAGCTCGTGGTCCTGGTCGACAGCGATTCTGCATCTGCCGCCGAAGTATTCGCGCGTGTCATACAGCTTGAGAAACGCGGGATGGTTCTTGGGGACCGGACATCTGGCAGAGTTATGCGGAGTGTACGATTAACCTATAAAGCTGGCGATGATAAGTTTGTCGTGTATGGCCTCAGCATTACAGTTTCTGATTTGATCATGACGGATGGCAAGAGCCTGGAACACAAGGGCATGACGCCTGATGAATTAATACTGCCAACAGGAGCGGACATGCTTAACAAGCGGGACCCCGTGCTTGCGCGCGCCGCACAAATCCTTGGGGGCACACTCGACGCGGCGGCGGCGGGCTCGCTTTTTAAGTAAGGAAAGGGATCGAGAACCTTAAGTTAATCTCAGTCATCACTTTATACTACGCCGCTTGATTGGTCTTGCTGGCTCGACTAAACTCCTCTGCGGCTGTCTATTCTCTGACAGGAAGGAAAGCTAGATGACTAATTCCGGCTCGAATAGCAAAACCGACGATAGCCATTTCATTGCCTATTCCAAAGAGTTTCACGATGTCTTAGGAGATGATCCGCATTTTTACACAGTGATTGAAACCAATGCTCACGAAGGTCCTGTCTATATCAAAGATGAGGCAGAGATCAAAGCCACTGGGGCGGCGCGCCCGCAGGCATAGAAAATGTGTGATGAATATGAATAGAATCGATTTCAGAAAGCTCGTGCTAACGCTGCTGTTTGCGACCGGAGTAGCAACCACCGCAAGCGGGCAGACAGACTTGCAACTCCCGTCTTCCCCGTTGAAGTTCGGCGTCTTTGTCGTGCGGTTCGATCCTGCGGGCACATTCAAGCTGGAGGGCGACCGCTGGCCCACGCTGGCCGGCAACTGGAAGATCAAGGGCGACGAGATTGAGCTTGCCACTTCGGGCGGCCCCAAGGGTTGTGAAGGGCCGGCAAGATACCGTGTTCGCAGCGACGGCAGCCGCGTCAGCTTCGCCGTCATCTCGGACGATTGCGTGCCGCGACGAATGATTCTCGACCGCAGCGCCTGGTCGCCCGCCGAAGAGGTGAAAAAGATTACACCCCGGCGCATCGTCAGAACTGCGGGCAATCGTCCGCCCGCGCGCCCTGACCCCGTCACTCAGAAAGGGAGCTGGCCGTCGTTTCGCGGGCCGCAGGCTTCGGGCGTAGCCGAGCGGCAGAACCTGCCCGATCAGTGGAATGGCAAGACCGGCGAAAACATACTATGGCGCACGCCGATCCCAGGGCTCGCGCACTCAAGCCCCGTAGTCTGGGGGAACCGGGTATTTGTGACAACGGCTTCGAGCAGCGACCCGAACGCTACGTTCCGACCGGGTCTGTACGGAGACGGCGACGCGTCGAAAGATCAGTCGCCCCATCGCTGGATCATTTACGCGCTCGACAAACGGACCGGCAAGATTATATGGGAGCGCATAGCCCACCAGGGCGTTCCCGTCGACAAGCGTCACATCAAATCTACTTACGCCAACTCCACCCCCGCGACCGATGGGCGCATAGTAGTGGCGTGGTTCGGGTCGCAAGGCGTGCATGCTTACGACGTGAACGGGCGCTTTCTCTGGAAGGTCGACCTGGGCAGGCTCGACCTGGGCGCTTACGACATACCGACATACGAATGGGGGCCGGCCAGCTCGCCAATCATCTGGAACAATCTTGTAATTCTCCAGTGTGACACCCAGGCCGATTCATTCATTCTGGCCCTGGACGCTGACACGGGTAAGACCGTGTGGAAGACCGAGCGCGAGGAGATTCCGAGCTGGGGCACGCCGACCGTCGCGACGACCTCGGCGGGCCCTGTGCTGGTCGCGAACGCTTCGAATTACATACGGGGCTACGACCCTCGCACGGGCAAGGAGTTGTGGCGGTTAGGGCGGAGCTCGAAGATCACCGCGCCGACTCCCGTCTTCACCGATGACATGTTCGTCGTGGTAAGCGGCCGCGCGCCCGAACGTCCAATCTTCGTAGTGCGGG
>DASUNP010000026.1:0-5755 GCA_036277095.1 Blastocatellia bacterium | reverse complement strand
GCCGAAGGTCCAGCCGTAGGCGGCGATGAAGCCGTCAGGGTCAGAGGCCGCCGACGAAAAATTAACCAGCAGCGGAGCAGTGCCGGAAAGAGGCATGGCGCTGATGGTGACTTGCGGCGGCTGATTGCCCGGCGGCGGCGGTGGCGGTGGCGGCGGACTGCTCTTAGGAATAATTGTCGTGTCATTCTTCAACGCGCCGGGCGAGCTGTTTAAGTAAGTCGTGGGTGAAAGCACTATCTGGTCTATCGATAATCCGTCTTCCCTCACCTGCACCCTGATCGTCTGTTGTCCTGTCGTCTGGAAGTAGATCGCAGGCCCCATCACGCCTACGCCCCAGCCGTTGTCCTGCCATCCCCATCCTTGCACTCCGCACCCGGAGCAGTCTTCGAGGTTCATCTCCGCTGCCGATGTGGTGCCTATCCTGTAGGTAGGCGTCTGGCTGCTTGTGACGCTGCCTGAAAACTGAATGAAGACTGAGTCATTACCCCAGTAGTTGTTTTGAGCTTTGCCTCTTATCCACAACCGGTACGGGGTGTTCGCCTGCGCGTTGAAGGTCATCTCGAAGTAGTCCGCCGGATTTGCGAGCGCGGTAGTCCGTTTGGCTGCTCCTTGATCCGGGTTATTGATGCGCGCGCCGCCAGCGGCAGTTGCGTCACTGACTACTTGCCAGTTGCCTACCCTCGTAGCCTCCGACGCATACAGCACTATGTTTGTCGCGCCCGTTTGTGCGGCTGTAATCGCTAGAAATGACAACGTCAGCAGAGCGATTAAAACCAACACTCTCAGATTCATCCTTTTTATAAACCTCTCCATGATCCTCCAATGCCGGACCAAACCCGTCATCGAGTGACGGACAGACCCGGGTCACATCCATGTTGCGATGGTTATTGAAAACAGCAGTATCCGCGTGTGGTGAGGTCGAGCGCGAACAGCTTGCCCTGCACTACATCATCAAAATATTCAGGACCTTGATCTTAGATACTGCCTATCAAGCCTGAGGGGGCGATACGCCTGTGGACTAAGTGATTTCTCAATCTATCAACTACAACTTTAGTCGCCTTGGTATTGTGCCGGGGCGCACACTTACCATCGAGCGCATCTAGGGGTCAGCGGGTAATTACTGTGAGGAAGCGCCGAAATAGCAAAGACGCTCTCCACCCGAGAGCATCCCGCTTGTCTACTTTGTCAATTTACTCTGCCAACTTGCCGATCTTGTTGTTTGGGAAAGACGGTTTATATCACGCAGGATAAAACGGGTCAAGAATATAGTTTTCTTGCAATCTTTTCGCAACAATATCTGGCTATCTTTCAATAATATGCGGATTTTGCAGACCTCGCCCAATTAAGAGTATCAAACTTAGTAGTAGGTCAATGTTGAGTTGTCTGTAGACGAATTATTATGAAAGAAACATATCCGAATAGGAGGGGTCGGCGGATAAGTTTTGTGTTTAACCGACTGCTGCCAAAGGCTTTGTAAAGGCATTATGCTATTAGATGTCATCATCCCGACTTTTAATCGCCACGCCATGCTCAAAAGAACCCTCAACAGCCTGCTTGAGGCAGACGTGCCTTCGGGCCTGGACGTCCGAGTCACCGTTGTAGATAACAACTCAAAGGACCAGACACGGAAGGTCGTTGAAGAGCATCTGGAAAAGTTCGACGGTCGCCTTCAGTACCTGTTTGAAGCCGAACAGGGGAGGTCGTCGGCGCTCAATCGAGGCATACGCTCGACGACGGGCGAGTTGGTCGGAATGATTGACGATGACGAAGAGATCGATAGCCAGTGGTACACGAGCATTCATCAAGCGTTCTCCGCTGGCGACGTAGACTTTATCGGCGGCCCGTACAAGCCCAGATGGGGAGCAAAGCCCCCGGCCTGGTTGCCGATGAATTATCTTGGGGTGATCGGCTGGATTGATGGCGGCGAGAATGTTCTCTCCTATGATGATAAGTATCCCGGCATTTTAATGGGCGGCAATGCCGTGATTACTCGCGCGATCCTGGATAAGGTCGGCCTTTATAAGACCTCGATAAGCCGCACGGGCAAACGCCTGCTCGCAGGCGAGGACGAAGACATGTATCAGCGGCTCCTTGCGGCGAACGCGAGAGGCCTCTATCTACCCACCTTGATCATCTATCACTACATCCCGCCCGAGCGCTTGACCCGGTATTACTTTCGACGATGGTGCTTCTGGCGCGGCGTCTCTCGCGCGGTCATAGACCGGGAGCGCCCCTCGCAAGCGGCTTATTTGGCAGGCGTTCCGAGGTGGCTTTACGGCCAGGCCGCGCGCGGGGCTTTGAGGATAGCTCGCGCCGCAATCGCGTCGAGGCCGAACCCTGCGCAGAGGTTTTCTGACGAGCTTGCTTTATGGGACCTCGCAGGCTTCTTCTATGGCAAGCATTTCTATAGCCGTTCTGAAACTGTTTGAATCACCCGGAGTCGTTTCATAGAGATGGGCATCTATTATACGTCACGCGCTGAGGCCGTCGCTTCGCCGCCGAGCTTTGAAGCTCGCAGCGAGACCGTCATACGTGCGCCTTCGTTCGCGCGATTGGACCTTGTCGGGAATCTCATTAAGCTCTGGCAATACAGAGACCTCTTCTACACGCTGAGCCTCCACCGCATCCGCGTGCGTTACAAGCAGACAGCGCTCGGCATTCTATGGGCGATAGTGCAGCCGCTCGCGATAATGCTGATCTTCACTTTGATCTTTTCCGTCATAGTGAGGATGCCGAGCGAAGGCGCCGCTTACCCGGTATTCGCCTTCACGGCGCTTTTGCCCTGGACGTTCTTCTCGACCGCGCTGTTGAACGGAACGAACTCGCTGGTCAATAACTCGCAGCTTATAACGAAAGTCTCGTTTCCGCGCGAGATTCTGCCCCTGACCTACGTCGTCGCCGCGCTCTTCGATTTCGTGATCGGGTCAGTTGTCTTGGTGGCGTTAATTACATATTATAGAGTGCCGCTGACGTTGAATTATCTTTACGCGCTGCCGATCATCTTGTTGCTGGCATTGCTGGCGACGGCCGTCTCTTTTCTGCTCTCGGCGATGCAGGTGCGGTTTCGGGACATAGGCATTGGGATGCCGCTGTTGTTACAGGTCTGGATGTTCGCGACCCCTGTCGTCTACCCGCTCAGCGCCGTCCCGGAGAGTTTACGCGGGCTTTATTCATTGAACCCAGTGGCCGGTCTGATTGAAAACTTTCGTCGTGTGGTTCTTTACGAAAGTCCGCCCGATTTTTTCTCATTAGGAATCTCCGCGGCAATCTCAGTGCTGCTGCTCATAGTCGGCTACGCGAGGTTCAAGCGCGTGGAGGCGACGATGGCCGACACGATCTAGAGCCGCATTGTTTGATTTATGATCGACATCAGATTTGACCGAGTCAGTAAAAAGTATCTAATCCGCCGAGAACATGACCGGCGGGATTTGCCGCGCTCGCTCAAATCCAGGTTTAAGAGTCTTCGGCGGCGCTCGGAGCAGTTCTGGGCATTGCGAGATGTGAGCTTCGAGGTCAAGCGAAGCGAGGCGCTCGGGATAATAGGGCCTAACGGGGCGGGGAAGAGCACCATCTTAAAGCTGCTATCAAACATCACAACGCCCACGTCCGGGGAGATAGTAATTCGTGGACGCCTGTCGGCGCTCATCGAGGTGGGCTCGGGCTTTCACCCCGAGCTTACAGGTCGCGAAAACGTATTCCTCAGCGGCTCGATATTGGGAATGCGCCGCCGCGAGATCAGCGAGAAGCTTGAAAGCATCATCGATTTTGCAGAGGTCCGTCAATTCATCGACACTCCCGTAAAGCGATACTCTTCCGGCATGTATGTCCGGCTAGGGTTTTCTATAGCCGCGCACTTGCATCCTGACATACTGCTGCTCGACGAAGTGCTTGCCGTCGGCGACGCCGCATTCCAGGCCAAATGCATTAAACGTATCAGCGAGCTTAAAAAAAGCGGGACTACTATCGTTTTCATTTCGCATGACCTGACTTCGGTTGAGCTTTTGTGCAACCGCGTATTGCTTTTGAACGAGGGAAAGCTTGCGGCTGATGGGCCGCCGCGCGATGTGATATCTCTATACCAGCAGCGTTGTGACAGTGAGCCCTTATGGCGAGAAAACAGAGACGACGCAGGCCCGGCAAAAGAGGTCGAACTCACCGGCTTCGCGCTCTTTGATGAACAGGGTCGCCAGACGAATGACTTTCGCACCGGTAAGCCGCTTTCCGCGCGCATTCACTACAGCGCTCGCCGCGCAATAAGCGATGTTGTCTTTGAAGTCTTCTTTTATTCAGCCGGAGGCAAATACCATTCGCAGTTATCTACAAACTCCGACGGCGCGCGCATCGATCTGGATAAGGGAACGGGGAGCGTCGAGTTTTCCTGCCCGGAGCTGGGGTTGCAGCCGGGCATTTACTATATCGATTCGGTAATCAAGCAGCGTGGAGCTACTTCGGAGATCGATTGGAAGTGTCGATGCGCAACGCTTCGAGTAGACCAGGGTAAGTCCGTTCACGGCGATTTCTACATGGCGCACGAATGGCGTCTGGATTCAGATTTCGATTCGGCTGTGGCGAGGCTCGGAAGGGTGAGCGGCGCTGAGATCGACGCCCATGAGCAGGTTGAGAGAGAAAGCTTATGACGGTATCAGAAGCTCGCCTTATCTCAGTCATAATCCCTTGCTACAACCAGGCCCGATACCTGGGCGAGGCCATCAACAGTGTGAACGATCAAGCCTACTCTAACCTTGAGGTGATAGTAGTAGATGACGGCTCGACTGACGAGACGCCAGAGGTGGCCGCCAGATACTCACAGGTCAAATGCATAAGGCAGGAAAATCAAGGGCTAGCGGCGGCGCGTAACCGAGGGGTAGAGGCGAGCCGAGGTGAGTATGTGGTGTTTCTGGACGCAGACGACAGGCTAGTGAGGGGAGCGATAGAGGTGGGAGCCGACTCGCTAGATTCTCACCCCGATTGCGCCTTCGTCTCCGGTCATTACAGTCTCATCAATGCTGAAGGCCAGACGATACCACATCGGGCTTCGGCTTGCGCGGAGGGCGATTATTACAGCGCGCTGTTGCGCCGTAACTACATAGGCATGCATGCGACGGTCATGTATCGCCGCTCGGCTTTGGAAATCGTCGGAGGTTTTGATACTTCGAGGCAGGCGTGTGAGGACTATGACCTGTACCTGCGCATTGCCAGGAGCTTTCCCATCCGTTGCCACCACCGTCTGGTGGCGGAGTACCGCCAGCACGGCGGCAACATGAGCAGAGATTATGCGCTGATGATGAGAAGCTCTTTATCAGTTCTCCGCTCGCAGTGGGAGTTCGTGCGAGGCGATGAAAAGCTTGAACACGCATACGGAGAAGGGATCAAGTTCTGGCAAGACTACTGCGCCACAGGTTTGATCAGGCAGGTGAAAAACTGCCTTGGGCTGCGCGAATGGCGTAACGCGCTGGTTGGGTCGCTGACGCTTCTACGCCATCACCCGCAAGCCTTTACGCACAGGGTCGCGCCAGGATTGATGCGAAAGGCGTTCAAGCGAGCGGCGCTGTTGTCATCACGTTTTAGCTTTATGCGTTGAGGTTGAATGGCTGAACAATACGACATTTCAGTGGTAATCAGCACGTACAACCGGAGCGAGATGCTGCGCGTCGCGCTGGAGCGGTTGCTGGCGCAGGAGGGCTGCGGCGCGAGCTACGAGGTGATAGTCGTAGACAACAACTCGACCGACTCGACGAGGGAGGTCGTGGAGTCT
>DASUNP010000025.1:0-13171 GCA_036277095.1 Blastocatellia bacterium | reverse complement strand
TAGGTCACTTTCTCGAAGAGGTCTATAATCAGAAGCGGCTGCATTCTGCTTTGGGATATGTGCCGCCAGCAGAATACGAGCAGCAGCTTTGTCAAAGAACAGATGCTTAACTTTCTGTCTCAATCAGGGGTTCACTCCAATTCCGCTACTCTTAGTCCGTTGGTCGAGAGTCAGGCCCATCACAGGCATAGCGAAGAAAAGTTTTCAGCTATCGGAGGTGAATCGTAGATGAAACCCATTCTTGCCATTTTGGTCCTCACGGTTTGCGTGTCCCTGGATGTTGTAGCTCAGGACATTCGCTCGAAAGTAGCTCCAACTTCAGAGATTAATATCATTGATCCGGATAGGAGCATTTACGGAGTGCAATGGGGCAGCAGCGAAGACGAATTCATCAGCAAATTTGGTCGGCCTAACGGCTACATCAGGCTCAATGACGCTCAAACGGCTATGCTCTACGGGAAAAAGCATGCTTTCATATTCACATCTTCCAAACTGAGTGGAGTGCGCATCACTAACTTTGTGTTTGATTGGAAGCTGTCCCAGGCGCTGCTGCCTCAGAACCCATTGGACCAGATTAGATGGCAGTTATCTAACGGCATTCGACTGGATATGAACCTTGCTGACGTTAAAACGATCCTCGGCGAGAGCCTGAAGACCGACAGCAGTCACCGCTATTTCAATAGTGATAAAGCTCGCATCGAAATTGATTTCGCTCGGTACCCGACGGAAGGAGAGAGAGATGAAGCGTACAGGGTTTATGGCATTTATATCCGACAATCACCCCTGGGGGCCGTAGAAAGAGCGCCCACGGCAGCAAATCCGCTTCGAGCGCAGATACCGCAAGCAACACGACCTAGCACTGAAGAAGTAGCCAGGTGGTGGCAGGAGGTCCGCGCCGCAGCTAAAGAAGTCGTCACCGCGATGAGAAAGAAGAACGAGGCCATAAGTGCCTGGGTTCGCATTCACAGGCGTTGGCCCGACGATGATAATAACTTACCGAAGAAAGAGCGCGACAAGCTGGAATCGGACCTGGCGATAGCAAGAGAGAAATACAGGCTATTGTTAGCGGAAGTACAAGTGAAGTCATATCGGGCGCCAGTTGAAGACTCACCTGCTGTCGTCTTATACACGGGCTTCCCGATATACACTGAAAAAGCGCGCGTAAATAAGTTGAAGGGGACGGTCCGCATGCAAGTGGAATTTCGGAGTGATGGAACAATCGGAGATGTGAAAGTCGAGGAAGGGCTTGGAGATGGATTAGATGAGGAAGCTATCAAAGTAATCCGCCAGACTATATTCCTGCCGGGTGTAAAGGAGGGAATGTTTGTAACAACGTGGAAGGCGATGCGATCAGAGTTTCATATCAGATGAAACAGAAAGCCTAACTAACCTGGCAAACGCCAAAGCGCGGTCTAACAAGCGCATTCAGCGGAGGCCGCGAGGCAAGCGTAGGGTTGTGCATTCTACTCAATCCCGCATGACTTTGATAGAGATTTACGTCTTTGAATTAAGAGTAGTTTATTGCCAGTAAAACTGCTGGTCGAGTTGTCACAGCAGCCATAAATTGGCTGGAGAGGCAAGATGATTGCGGGGCCATGCGAAAGATGCTAGGAATCTCATGGTTGGGTTCATTAGATTACCTCGCAACTATAATTCATTTGTAAGTAGAGCCCCAACGTCATGACGCGCCAACGATAGGAGGAGAAAATGAACAGCCTGAAACTTAACTTAATCATTCTTCCGCTTTTGCTGGTCAGCTTGTTTGGGGCTCCAGCATCGGCACAGAGCTCAAAAAGTAACAGCGCATCGGAGGCTGCTGTGAAACTGCGCTCCATGTATTTCGCCAGAGACTTTGAAGGGGGCTATGTCGAGGGCAAAAAACTGATGCAGCAATACCCTGATGCCACTGAAGTGAAGGTATGGTTTATCCTATGCGCCAGCCGAAACGAGAGAGAGGATGAGGCGTTGGAGCTAGCCGAAGAATTGAAAGCTGCGGATGAAAAGAATGGCTGGGGTTGGTTTGCGCTTGCGGTAGCGCTGAACTATCACAGCGAGCGGAACAAAGAGGCTCTTGCGGCGAGCGAGAAGGCGCTGGCGCTGTTGGCAGGAAACGATGATGCCATCTGGTTGCGGGCGTCGGTCATAAGAGCGCAAGGCAAGATTGAGGACGCCCTCCAATTCATCGAACAGAATCTAACTAAGGTCAAGAATCCGGCGAGATTACTGGTCGTCAAGGCGTCGGCACTCTATTCGCAATACCTCGGCCAGCAGAATCGTGATGAGGCGAAGATGAAGGCTTCGCTGGATGCTCTCGGTGACGCGCTAAAAGCCGATCCGAAGAATGTCAACGCGCTCTATCTACAGGCTTCTTACCTTCTCGAACAAAAGCGAGCCGCCGAGGCGCATCCGCTCTTGAAAAAGGCTTTAGCCCTATCGCCCAACTCGACTCCGCTTCACGAAGACTACTGGCAGGCCGTCAACCGTAGGTCTGACTTGAGCGCCGAAGCAAAACAAAAAGTGATTGAAGCCGACATCCGAGCCTTGCTGCAACATCGCGGGAACTACCCTGGCGCGCTGTTGAGCGTAGCTCGTCAATATGAATCGTTTAAACTCGACGACAAAAGGAAAAAGATTGAAGAACGAATCTTGCAGCTCGATCCGATAAGCCCGGAGGCTGAATGGGTCTTAATCGAGCGCGCCCGGCAACTGGTGGACGAGATGTACCAGGAGAAGTCTCAAAAAGACCCGGCAAAGCAAGAGGCATATCGAAAGATGTTGCGGGATTATATCGGCCGCCCGCGCCATTTTCATAAGAGTCTGCTTGGCGAAGCTTATAGCAATCTGTTTTTTTCGATCAAAGGCGACACCACCATAAGCGATGATGAATTGCTCACTATCGCAAAGAGAATGATCCAGTACGAGAAAATAAACCCACACAGCACCTACCCAGGTGCCGCGATTGCCTTGGCTGAGCGCAAGATCAACTTCCGCGAAGCTGAGGCTATAGCGCGTGAAGGCATCGTTGAAGCCAAGAAGAAGGTTGACAGCCAGCGCCAGTTCTATAAAACCGACGCCGAATATGAGAACGGTCTCAATTGGATGACCGGCCTGATGTACGACGCGCTCGGATGGGTATTCTTCAACGAAGGGCGTATGGAGGAGGCCGAGAAAGAACTGCTTCGCGCGCATTCGTTGGCCGCCGAAGACCTTAACAACCTGTATCACATCGGGCAGCTCTACGAGGTAAAAAAGGACTACGCGAAAGCCGAGGAGTATTACATCAAAGGCTCGCTCGTGCCGACCCCTGGCAAGAACAAGAATGCAGACGCGCTCAAAGCGCTCTATGAACTGCGGAACGGCAACCTCGAAGGCTACGACAAATACCTTGCCAAGGTCGCCGAGATTGACGCCGCCAACCGCAAGTCCAAAGTCCTCGGCGACCGCATCAAGGAGCCAAAGCAGATGGAAGCCTTTAACCTGAAAACGCTCGACGGCAAGATGCTATCTTCAGCAGACTTGAAAGGCAGAGTCGTGGTGATCAACTACTGGGGCATCTGGTGTGGCTGGTGCGTCGAGGAGATGCCCGAATTCCAGAAGCTGAATGAGAAATACAAGAACGACAAAGAGGTTATGATTCTCACCATCAATAATGATCAGAACTCCGCCGGTGTCCCCAAGTGGATGGAGAAGAATAAGTATAATTTCAACGTCCTGTTCGACGACGGCTACGTGGACGCCAAAGCTGACATCAAAGGTTTCCCCACGACATGGTTTATCGATAAAGAGGGCCGCATCGCCTTTGTCAAAGACGGCTGGACTCAGAAATTGGTAGAAGAATTCTCCTGGCGCATTGAGGCGCTGAAGGCTACGGGAGCGGCAGCAAATTGATACGAAACTGAAATAAATCTCAAGCCCTAGTATTGGTAGGGTATATCTCAGACGAGGTGTTGGTGCTGCCGCATTCAATAAGCCTATCGGGCTGTCGCTTAACAGGTGGAGCGAAACACAGTAGATGACTTCTGAAATCTGCGCCAAACAACCGTATGCAGCGGAGGCCGCGTGCGCGAGTCTCGTATAGTCCCACTAATGTAGATTAGGAGAATCGTATGAATAGAAAATCGAGACTCGCTTTAGTCTTTTCTAAGATGGCACACAAACGGCACACAAGCTGAATCAGGGCGATTAACGGCTAGCTCTAAACTATGCTGTCAGGTTGAATACGAGAACCCCGGAGTTTCTGTATAAAGAGTTTCCATCCCGCTACTTTATTCCCATAAGGGCGCAAATAGTTACCAGCCCTCCCACAATGGTCTAATCTGTAAACCCGCCGCGTAGCTGATAGTTAAGCGCAACCTGGAGCGCACTCGACGGCTGGCATAGCATGTGCAATTTCATAAACAGCGCGTTCCAGCTATTTCAAAGCTCGACGATACCGTCGAGCTTTGATAAGGGAGTACCAGATGGCAGCCCCCACGTTCAGATGCCCGCCGTGTGTCAAACTCAAGCTTGCAGGATTGACAGCCTCGCTCTTAATCCTGGCCTCGATCATTCCACCTACCTCAAGGAGCGATCAAACACCCCGCGTGCCGGAACGGACTCCCGCAAACTCGATTGACGATACGGGCTTGAAAGCTCGAAGCCGTCTTGCCAGACACGGCCTTCGAAAACTTGACCGGGCAACTCGGTCGAGGATTAGCGAAGCATACGGCAAGACGGCGTTGAGCTTTCAAGCCAACCAAGGCCAGGCCGCGCCGGATGTGAGATTCCTGGCGCGCGCCTCCGGCTACGACCTGTTCCTGACTCAGACCGAAGCAGTGCTGACATTGCGGATTGCGGATGGGACTAGACGGAATGCGGATTCGCAACTTGCGAATTATACTCCTCCCGATCCGCAATCCGCATACATCAAGATCAGGCTCGTAGGCGCCAACCCCGCGCCCGCGCTAAACGGGTTAGACCCTGCGCCCGGCGCCAGCAATTACTTTATTGGCGCTCGAAACTGGCGAACCGGCATCCCCTCTTACCGGCGCGTCAGATACGGAGATGTCTATCCGGGCGTGGACATGATTTATTACGGCAACCAGCGCGACCTTGAGTATGACTTCAAAGTGGCTCCGGGAGCCGATCCTGCGCTCATCAAGGTTTCATTCGGAACAAAGATCGGACGAGCGCCGGTGCGCGTGGACGCAGACGGAGATTTGATAATCGACACGGCCGCGGGACAAATACACCAGATGAAGCCTTTCGCTTACCAGGAGGTCGAAGGGGCGAAAAAGCAGATCGCGGCTCGCTACGTTTTAAGAGGCTCGATCCTCTCCTTCAGCCTTGGCGAGCATGATAAAAACAAGCCTCTCATAATCGATCCCGTTTTGAGCTATTCAACATACCTCGGCTCATTCGGAGTGGATACAGGCTGGGCAATGGCAGTCGACTCAGCGGGCGCAGCCTACATCGCCGGGCAGACGAATTCGACCACCTTCCCGACGACTCAGGACGCTTTGCAGAAAAGCCTGGCGGGCCAGAGCGATGTTTTTGTAGTCAAGCTGAACCCTGCGGGGACTGCTCTCGACTATTCCACCTACATCGGCGGCTCACGTGAAGACAGGGGCTTTGGCCTCGCACTCGATGCGACGGGCGCAGCTTATGTCACGGGGGAGACCAGTTCGTCCAACTTCCCGACAAAGCCGCAAGCGCCTGGCCCAGATTTCATGAGAGATTTCGCCAGCGCTTTCGTGTTGAAGCTGAACCCTGCGGGAAACGCTCTGATCTATTCGACCTATCTCGGGGGATTGGACACAGACACGGGCAATGCCATCGCCGTAGACTCTGAGGGCGCGGCTTACGTGGCGGGCGAAACCTCTTCGCGGGACTTTCCACTGGTAAATCCCTTTCAATCCCTACCTGGCAACGGATTTTGTGCTCGCCCTTTCGACGACGTCGTTACCTTTTGCTCGAATGCGTTCGTGTCGAAGCTGAATCCTGAGGGAACCGCTCTCGTCTATTCGACATACCTCGGCGGAAGCGCCACGGACTCAGGCAACGGGATAGCCGTAGACTCTGAGGGCGCGGCTTACGTGACGGGCGAGACTGCTTCGACAGATTTTCCCACCACGCCGGATGCATTTCAGAATCAATCAGGGGGTACGCGCACAGGCGGCGGCTTTGGCGGCGACGCCTTCGTCACAAAGCTATCGCCTTCCGGTTCGACGCTCGTCTACTCAACGTACCTGGGTAGAAGCGGCGATGAGAAAGGATCAGGCATCGCGGTCGATTCCGAAGGCAACGCTTATATCGCAGGGACCACCAACTCACTCGACTTCCCGACGACGGCTGGATCGGCTCAACCTTCTAACGGCGGGAGCCCGGCCTTCAAGAGCGCGACGGGCGGGAGCAGTTGGAGCGCAATCAAAAACGGGCTGGCCGAAGAGAATGTCAAGACATTAGCTATCGATCCCGTGAATCCTTCGACGATCTATGCAGGCGTAGCGCCCACCAGCCCATTCATCTCGTTTCAGGGCGGTGTGTTCAAGAGCACGGACGGCGGCGGCAGTTGGAGCGACGCCAGCAACGGCTTGAGCATAACTTCGGTTAACGCTATTGCCATCGATCCTGATACGCCTTCTACGATTTATGCGGGAACAACCGACGGTGTGTTTAAGAGCACGGACGGCGGCGGCAGTTGGACCAGGCAAAGTCAAGGGCTGACAGTCAGCGGTGTCGAGCGAATAATCGTCAATGCGCTGGCTATCGATCCTAAGCGGCCTTCGACGATCTATGCGGGAACAGGATTCATCGCTGGTGCGCCGGACTTTCGTGGCTTGGGAGGCGGCGTCTTTAAGAGCACGAACGGCGGCGCAACCTGGGGGCCGACGGCCTTCAATGAAAAGCCGAGCAGCATACTCGTTATGTCGCTGGCTATCGATCCCCGCAAGTCGCAGATGCTTTATGCAGGGACCACGGGCGGCTTTTTTAGAGGGCTCAAAGGCGGGAAGAAATGGAAGGGGCCGAGTCTGATTGAGCCTCCTGAACCTATTATTCCCACTACGGCTATAAACAGCATAGCAATCGATCCGAATGACCGTTCCACGATTTACGCCGTCAGAGGAAATGTCAGGCCTTTTTCCCCCACCAGCGGCGGCGTCTTCAAAAGCACGGATCGCGGAAAAACCTGGAGCATCTCGGGCAACGGGCTCCCAGCGTCGATAGGCCAGGCCGTAGCCGTCGACCCTCGTAATAGCTCGATTGTTTACGTAGGCGGTTACTCAACGGTCATCTCGACATTTGGCAATCCGCGGAGCGGCGCTCTATTCAAAAGCACGAACGGGGGATCAACCTGGAGCGTGACCGAGCTGAGCGACGTTCCCATAAACGTGATAGCCGTCGACCCGCAAAACTCTTCCGTCTATGCCGGGACGTTCATCAACTCGGACGCTTTCATCACAAAGCTTGACCCTGAAGGATCGAAGCTCCTCTACTCGACATACCTGGGAGGCAGGGGCGCGGACCTCGGTTCGGCGATAGCCCTGGACTCTGCGGGCGCGGCTTACGTGGCCGGACACACCGTGTCGGATCGCTTCCCGCTGGTGAACGCATTTCAAACCAGCAGGGGTGTGGCGGGTATTCTCGGGACGAGTTTTATCGGCGATGCTTTTGTGACTAAGCTGAACCCTTCGGGCAGCGCGCTGGTCTATTCGTCTTACCTCGGCGGCAACGGGATAGACGAAGCGTTCGCCATAGCCGTCGATTCTGCGGGCGCGGCTTACGTGACCGGAAGAAATAACTCAATTGATTTCCCGAGGGTCAATCCACTTCAGGCGGCTTTGTCTGGAAGCGTCTTTGACATCTTTGTAACCAAAGTCGCGCCTGCCGAAAGCCCTTAACAGATGGGCGCAATCAGAAGCCGAAGGCTTGACCGGAACGAGGGTTCCGGCCTTTGGAGTGCGCAGAGATTTGTCATCAGCTTTTCCTTCTCCAGTGACAAGCCCCCGCACTCCATTTTTTTTGGAATAATCTTTAGCTCCCGCCCGCAGGTCGCTTCTCGTTTATGCTGAGAGCTTTCATGCGGCGGTAAAGGTGAGAGCGGTCTATGCCCATAGCCTCGGCAGTGCGCGTGACGTTGCCGTCGTGCTCTGAAAGCTTCTTAAGTATGTAATTGCGCTCATAAGCGTCGCGCCCTTCGCGGTACGAGGCGAAGTTCGCGGTCGGCAATTGGACCTGCCCGTCGGTCGAGCCGAGCGGCGGCAGATCATCAGCCCTCACCAATCCGTTTGCGGTCATTATGACTACGCGCTCGACTGTGTTTCTGAGCTCGCGCACGTTGCCGGGCCAATCATAAGAGCGCAACCGCTCAAGCGCGTCTTCGGTGAAAGCTTTGGGCTCGCGATTGTATGCGGCAGAATACTTTCGGTTAAAGTAGTCGGCCAAAAGCTGTATGTCCTCTAATCGCTCGCGCAGCGGCGGGACTTCAAACGGGATGACGTTGAGGCGGTAGAAAAGGTCTGCGCGAAATGCTCCGATCTCTATCTGCTCGTCGAGCCGCTTGTTGGTGGCGGCGATAATCCTGACGTCGACTTTGACGGGGCTGTTTGACCCGACAGGCTCAAACCGCTGCTCTTCCAGCACTCGAAGCACTTTCGCCTGCACCTTCAAGCTCATGTCGCCGACCTCATCCAAAAGCAGCGTCCCGCCGTCGGCCTGCTCGAACTTCCCGCGCTTCGGTTGTGTAGCTCCGGTGAACGCGCCCTTGGCATGGCCGAACAGCTCGGACTCTATCAACTCTTCGGGTATTGCGGCGCAGTTCAACTCGACGAAAGGCATAGAGGCGCGGGCCGATTCGTTATGTATGGCGCGGGCCACAAGCTCTTTGCCCGTCCCCGACTCGCCGTAGATGAGTATGCGCCCGTTCGTGGGCGCGGCGATGGCTATCTGCTGGCGCAGCGCACGCATGGAAACGCTCTCGCCCACCATCACGTAATCATCGTCGATCTGCTCGCGCAGCCGGCGGTTGTCGGCTTCAAGCTGCCGCTGACGCAGGGCGTTGCGAATAGCAAGAACCGTGCGCTCGATCTGTAGCGGCTTTTCGATAAAGTCGAGCGCGCCCAGACGGGTCGCGCGCACTGCGGTCTCTATGTTGGCGTGCCCGCTGATCATAATGACGGCCGTGTCCGGGTACGTGGCCTTCAACCGCTCAAGCGTCTCGATCCCGTCTATCCCGGGGAGCCACACGTCGAGCAGGACGCAGCTAAACAACCGGCGCTCGAAAGCCGAGAGGCAGTCTTCACCCGAGGCGGCGGTTTCGACCGAAAGACCTTCGTCCTCCAGCACGCCCGCAAGCGTCTGGCGTATCCCCTCTTCGTCATCGACTACGAGAACAGAATTAGACATAACGCGTAGTGCTGAGTGCTGAGTGCTGAGTCCTGAGTATTATTCTTTACTCATCACTCATCACTCAGCACTCAGGACTCATTCTTTTTGGGTGGAAGGCCGAGCATGACGGTCTCGAACGGGTCGAGATCGAGCCTGAGCATGCCGCCCGCGTCAGAGAAAATCTCTCGCTGTCGCTTGCGCCGTTTCAGAAAGATCATCGCGCCAAAAGTCGAGCCCACAAACAAGACGGTGAAGACGGTCAGCCCGATTATGCTGAAGGTAGACATCAACATGCGCGCGGCCTTCTGCGCGGCGAAAGGATCGTTCATCGGCGCATCCGGGTTGAGCAGTTTCACCGTGTATGGGTACTCGACCGAATCGATCAGGCCTCGGGCGAATTCGCGGTCGTCAAAGTTTGTCGCGTTGACTATGTAATTGCCCTGGCGCTTTACGATGATTCGGTCTCGTTCTTCTTCCGAAAGCGACGCAATGTATGAATTGATACGCCTGTGAGCGTCTGCGGCGAACTCCGGTGTGTGGTATTCGACTATCAGAAGCCTGGCTTTCGGGGCGTATTCGGCCAAGGCCGCTTCGGCGTCTCCGGCGAACCCGAACATGTCTCGACCGCGCTCTACATAATCGTTAAGCGATTCGGGGCCCAGGAAGTACCGCTGGCTCGAATCAATCATGCCCTGGCGGGGCAGGCTCTCCATCAAGAGCGGCATCTTAACTGCCTTACTGCCCTTTGCAAGAGTGTCCGAGACCGCCCGCCCCAGGGTTGGCGTTAAGAGCGACACGCCGGGAGCCATGATGTGTGCGAAATAATTGTCCCTCCACAAGACATAGTCACTGCCCTCGCTGATTTCTGTGGCCTTGCTTGACCCTATTGCTTTCCCCGTGGCGTAGGTGTAAAGCCCAAAGGCTGCGAACGCGTTTTCGGTCTGAAAGATTTCGACGCGCGCCGGGCCGTACTGCCGCCAGTAGGCTTCGATTACTAGATACTCTTGATAGACGGTCGCTTTTTCCCCGACCATCGCGGCGAGGTTATCGGGGCCGAACTGTTGTATCTCGCCTGTGGCTTTGACGCCGGCCAGCTTATCGGGCAGCAGTTGCGCAATCGTGCGCGCGGTCGCGATCACGGTCGCCTGTTTGCCAGCTTCATTCTGATCGGCTCCGAAAGCAAAACTGCCGGCGAGCAATAAGGCTAGCGCGGCCGGCGCGAGAGATAATCTTAGTCGTTGCATTCCTTGAATTCCTGTTCTGATTTTGACAAGCATGCTTATTAGACCCCGCAACACGCTTTCGAGTTCCGACGATTTCAGACCCTGCGACGCAACTGGCCCAGAATAATGTTTGCGTAACGTTCGGGGTGATGTATCTCGTTCAAATGTATGCGCCCCAGATCCGAGGCGCTGTCGATTACGATATCTCCGAGCTTGAGAAAACGCTGCCAGACCGATGCCGTAACGGTCACGTCCTGAATGTTGCGCAGCGGTATATTTCTTACAGTCTTTGAGATGATCCCGTAGCGCATCTCCAGCTTATGATTGGTCAGCGTGTAGACTTCGCGCCGTCGGAGAATGTGTTTATAGATCGGGATCGCAAATATCAGCAGCCCCGCCCCGGCCATAATCCAGGCCGCGATGCCGCCATCGATCAGACCTTGCGAAGTGGCTATGCCCGTCCCGGCCGCCGCCGCGATCCAGATTATTGCGGCGACTATGTACGAGGCGATGACATAAAACATCGTCGGCCTGAGCGTGAAGACCGGCGCTTCTTCTTCCATCTCGGCGGCCCGCGCCGCCGCCGCGCGCCCGGGGAGGCCGACCCGATCAGCCTCCGGCCGCAGGTCGCGCTCGCCCGCCGTTTGGGCCGGGGCAGGCGTGCCGCAGTAGTTACAAAAGCGGCTCCCATCGGGGAGCGCCTCGCCGCATCGGTTACAAAACATATCGATTCCCTATCTCTTTATCTACCCGCTTCGCCGCCCGCAAGCGACGCCGTGGCCAGATATAATTTTATCATACGAGCCGCTTCGGGGATAAGATGCCTCGCCCAAAGCAAACATCTCGTCGCCCTATTGCGTATTGCTTTATAATGTTATTAGCCCCAGTAAGGGAAGGGGTCATTTGAATGAGCAAAGGTGAATTTGATAACGACGCCGCACTGAAGCGCTTGCCCGAACCGCTCGTCGGTCTGACAGAAGATCGCAGAAACAATTGGCTGAGAATGGCCGGGCTGGTTACTTTAGGGATGGCCGGTTCGCTCACGGTGCTGATAGGCGCTGCCAGCTACCCGCTTTCGGGATTGCTGATCCGCCCAAGGCTTAAGCGGCTCTCTCAGCTCAAGAGTCCCCGCCTGAGAAATCTCATACGCCGTTTGGGAATAGAGTTCGAGGACGTAACGTTTTCGTCTTTCGACGGCACGCGGCTCTACGGGTGGTGGCTCGAAGCCGCGAAGGATGCGCCCACGGTCGTAGTCCTGCACGGGGTAAAGAAGAACCGCACGGACGTTTTGCGCGCTTCGCTCGTGCTCAGGCGGGCGGGGTTCAACGTGCTGGTCTTTGACGGTCGGGCGCACGGCAACAGCGAAGGCCGCTTTGTCACTTACGGGTTCTATGAGCGGCGCGACGTTGAAACGGCGCTCGAATGGCTGGTGACCGAGAAGAGAATTGATCGAGAGGT
The DNA here is from genome assembly GCA_036277095.1 of Blastocatellia bacterium. Lineage (GTDB taxonomy): Bacteria > Acidobacteriota > Blastocatellia > UBA7656 > UBA7656 > DASUNP01. The sequence goes on along the minus strand of DASUNP010000025.1, from coordinate 1,124 downwards.
TGTCGGGCTTGCGGGCGAGTCAATGGGCGCCGCAATCGCGCTCCAGGTCGCCGCGCACAACCCCTGGGTTCGCGCTGTGTGGGCCGACAGCCCGTTTGCTTCGCTCCGACGAGTTGCGGGCGAATTCGCGCAGCGCGTTACAAAACTTCCTGGCGCGGTCCTACACCCTGTGTTGTGGACTACGCTGCACGTTGCGAACTACAGAGGCAAGTTCGACATCAAAACGGTCGAGCCGCTGGCGCTGGCGGCGGAGATCAAATGCCCCGTGTCGCTCGTTCATGGGACCGCAGATCAGGTGATCGCCACGGCGCATTCGCAGAGCATTTACGACGCGCTGGGCGGCAAGAAAGAGCTATGGTTTGTCGAAGGCGTCCGCCACGCGCGCATGATCCGCCATCACCGGTCCCGCAACGAATACAGCGAACGTCTGACGCGCTTTTTCAAAGAGAATCTCGTCAAGCAGTAACTAAGCGGTCAGACGACTAGGACCTTGCCGACCGGTTTTTTTGCTGCGGTTGACACTCGCGCAAACCTTCTGCTAGTTTATTCATTCCTTCAGACGAAGGATTTTATTCCTGAGTAGCTCAATGGCAGAGCATCCGGCTGTTAACCGGAGGGTTGTAGGTTCGAATCCTACCTGAGGAGCCAACCCCTCCTCGGCGAGCCCTCGTCGGACAGGCCGCGATCACCTCCGCGACCCACACGTCGCGTCTGCCACCCAGAAGACGCCCCAGACGCTGAGGCTCGTGTCCCCCACTTCGAACAAGCCGGTCTCCACGGCTTTCGATGCCACGGCGATCGCGGCGCCGCTGGCCGCGATCGCATAAGGGCCGGTGGGCGAGGCGATGACGGCGGTTCCGGCACCGATGATGGCGGTGGTCGCCCAGCTCAGCCCATCGTCGGCGTCGGCAACCACGCAGGCGGTCGGAAAGGGCATGGCCACGAGCTTTCCGCCCGCTGCCTTCTTGCGGATCGGCGTGAAGCGGCAGGCTTCGAGCCAATCGCCGCCGGCGTTCCAGAGGACGGCCGAGTAGCTCCGATAACCCTCGGGTGAAATGCCCCCGGCGTTCGCGTCGGGCGTCTTCAAGTCCTTGACGCAGCCGTTGTCCTTCAGGGAGCCCCAC
>DASUNP010000024.1:0-1118 GCA_036277095.1 Blastocatellia bacterium | reverse complement strand
AGACTCCACGACCTCCCTCGTCGAGTCGGTCGAGTTGTTGTCTACGACTATCACCTCGTAGCTCGCGCCGCAGCCCTCCTGCGCCAGCAACCGCTCCAGCGCGACGCGCAGCATCTCGCTCCGGTTGTACGTGCTGATTACTGCTGAAACATCGGGTCGTTCACTCATCTCTCGTCCTTTAGTTCCGGTAGAGCTTCTTTCGCAACAGGGTCTTCGTGAAGGCTCCGATTTCAGTCAGGCTAGAGTGCTTGCGCTCGGCGGCGTCCTTTTCGATGCGTTTGCTGATGTAGCCGATCAAATACCATATGTGATTCTTGTGCTGCTGCGATTTACCGCTTCGCCCTTGCGCGGCGGCCGCAATCCAGCGGAGGCTCTCGGTAAGCAGCTTGCGATAGACGAACCCCGGCACGCCAAAGAGTGTCGCCAGGTCGGGCAACTCTCCCACGAACCGGCCATCTGGGCTGACGCTCTCGTTAAGCCGCATGAGCGAATTGAACTTGCCGGTCTTAAGGTTCCACCTGCGGTGGTAATCCTTCTTTAGCCTTTCAGGCTGCACCTCCGCCGTGACAACGATGTCGGGAATGTAAATGCCCTGCCGGTCGGTTCGCCACAACCGCACGAGCAGCTCGTGGTCTTCCCTTCCCGAAAACTCGGGCGAGAAGAGGCCGATGCTATCGAAGGTGCGGCGTCGGAAAGAGGTATTTGCAGTGGGCAGGCATACGGGAAAGTCGATATTTACGTGGAACGGTTTGTCTCCAAAATCTAGAAGTGCGAGCGGCCACCAGTGATCGCGAGTAAGCCACTCGGGCGGCTCGCTCTTCCACTCAGGAAGTATAGGGCCGCCGACGAAATCGACTTCAGGGTGTTCGTCGAAGGCGCGCTTCAGGTTACTGATCCAGTCCTGGCTGACGCGCACGTCGTCATCAGTAAAGGCGATTATCTCGGCGCTCGAAAAAGCTATGCCCGTGTTCCTGCCATACGATACGCCCTGCTTGGGCTCGAAGACGTAATGGAGGTTCGAGTGCCCCTTGTTTATCAAAGACTCCACGACCTCCCTCGTCGAGTCGGTCGAGTTGTTGTCTACGACTATCACCTCGTAGCTCGCGCCGCAGCCCTCC
>DASUNP010000023.1:0-61532 GCA_036277095.1 Blastocatellia bacterium | reverse complement strand
CTGAGTCATGCCCAGCGAAAATAAAAGCCAGTGCCGCTGCTATCAAACAGCAGGTTTAAGTATTTGGTAGATTCCCTTAGCAAATTCAGTCCTACCTGTACCCAGGAGATTTCCGACCTCTTCTTTTTCACTATGCTAAATCTCTCCTCGTAGCCGAGCTTTTTCCCTCGCTGCGCTATCACTACTAAGACCATTAGCACTATTGCCAATGCCAATAACAAGTTCTCCAATCTAGAAGCTCGCTTTACCCGCACAGCCTCTAGCTCAAACTCTTGCTTCTGATCTCGGAAGCTCTCTTCACACCAGAACCTCCGCTCGTATATCTTTACTACCTGACCTGCTGATAGCCCCAGATCTGTCGCCATTAACCAGCTACAGTTTTTGCCTTTTATCTTCTCGCAGTTGAGTACTACCTTCATCTCTACGCGCTTGGTCTTGTGGTAAATCACTTCTCGAAGCTTAAAGCATTGCCCCGTGCTGAGTGGGTAGTCTCGAAGTTTGCCTTCATACTTGCCACTCTTTATCCAAGCGTCACCTTTCACGCGGATTACGAAGCTAAAGCCAATCGCTTTGATATAGCGCAGCAGTTCTGTGCGCTGAAATCCTCGATCAGCCACTATCACTACTGGCCAGGACCGGGGCAGACATCTGCGAAGTGAAGCTAAAAACTCCATTTCAAAGGTGTTTTGACGGCACGAGAGGGACCCCCTTCTTACGGCCCAGCTAAGTACAGGCACGGCTCGTCCATCCACTGGTATGAGTGCTTCAAGCACCACGTAAGGCCAAACAGTTGTCCAATCAATGATGATCTCAAGGTGCTGCTTGGGTTTGATAGCGAGCCTGTGATGGAGTTGGCGAAGCAGACGACGAGCAACAACCTCTTTGCTCGTACGGTCATTGATTCGTTGATTGGAGACAAATCTCCATACGCGTTTTAGGTTGTGACGGAAATCAGTAGAGGACTGAAAACAGCGAGCAATCTCAGCCAGGCATAGGCAACGGCAGACAATCATAGAGCAGACTACATGGCTGACAGTGGCTTGTTGGGTTGAAAGTAGTCCTTTAGTCACAGATCGGGTAAACTTCACAATGCGTCTCAAACGCATAACAGACCTCCTTTGCGGAAATTGGTTTTAAGCACCCAAATTTCTATCACAAAGGAGGTTTGTTTTTTCACTCGGCATGACTCAGATATCTTGTATGCGATTCTTAACTCTGCTGTAAGCTTTTCTGCCGTGACAGAGCAACTTTTAAGCGCAGGCGGGCGATCTAACCTCACAGGCCCGGGAGCAGTGGGGGAGGAGGATCGCTAATGAAACAGAGAAAGATATTTAGAAGCTATCAGGCTGCCGTAGCGGTTGCGCTCGGCTTGATTGTTTTCGCTACGACGACGCCCGCGCAAAACCGCAGGTCAACAGACCGCTACAGCGATAAGCTCATAAGCATCGACGTCAGCGAGATCGTTTTAGAGGCGATAAACTTTCGCGATCAAACGGCGCAGATGAACGTCGGCCTCGAGATAACAAACGCGCTTATCCCCATTAGCCTGAAGGATTTTGAGTACCGCTTGCGGCTTTACGGGCTTGAGGCGATCGAAGGCAGTTACGACGGGTTGATGAAGATAGGCTCGAAGCGCGGCTCGCGAATAAACCTGCCCTTAACTGTCAATCTTCGCTCGATACCTCAAGTCATCTGGTCGGCATTCAAGAACCGGGGTCGCATAAGCTTTGACCTCGACACGGCCTTCACGCTGCCGCTGTTTGTAATCGAGAAGCGTTTCGATAAGAGCTTTTCCGGCGAAGTGCCGCTCAAGACGCTCGTCGACGCGGCAACGCTGCTCCGCGCGAGTAAGTTGGGGTTTTAAGGGATGCAAGAAGATTCACCGCAGAGACGCAAAGAGCGCAGGATGGCCGATGATGTGCTTCGCACGCGGCGGGGGCGCAGAGAAAACATGCTAATCTCTGCGCCCCCTCTGCGTCCTCTGTGCCTCTGCGGTGAGATGTCTCGATAACTATCCTACGGCTTCGGCGATTTCGGGGTTGAGCCCTTCCCACTTCTTCATGTACTCGCGCCGCTCGGTCTTCAACCGCTCGACTATCTGCCGGTACTCTTCCGTGCGGCCCTGGCTTTCATAGAGCTTGCGCGGCTGCAAAATGTCTTCGTCCGCGCTGTCAATGTCCGGAACGCTTCGCGCCACCTGATAGCCGAAATCCGGGTCCTGCTCCCACTCAATAGTCCCCTCGGCAATCCCCTTCACCATTGCCGATGAATGCTGTATGCGGACCTTCTTTGATCGCTCATCCGAGTCGCCTCCGCCCACTCGGCCCGTGTTCATCAAATAGACTTCCATAGGCGATGACTCAAGCAGCTCGCAGAAGCGGTTGCCCTGATGGCCGTGCTTGAGCGGGAAGAAAGGGTTGGTGCCGGGAACGCGGAGAAACTTGCCCGCCTCGGCTGCGCCGCCCGCGCTGGTGCCGCGCGTCTCGCCCAGCATGAAGTAAGCCGCCGCCTGGTGGCGGTCAAGCCGAGCCACGCCCGGTATGATGTTGTCGTTGCGGTTGAGTATCAACAAGAAATCCGCCGACTTGATCTCGCGCGCGTCCATCGCCCCGGCTATGTCCTGCATGCGGACGACGGCGCGGCCGTTTTGAGTGTAGCTTGTGTCGTAAAAATCGAGCTCGCCTTCGTCGTTCTGCGACACGTTCTCAAGGTAAGCATGAGTGCTCGTCACTGCGTTATAGATCGTAGGCTCATCGTTCTCATTCAGCCCGAACGTCTTCGCAAAGCAGCCGTTCTCCGTGGCGTAAATCTTGCCGCCCGGCATCAGCGCCAGAAAATCGTCCTGGACCGGAGAGGAGTTGTTCTGCTTGGTAAAAGTGGTCGTCGTTTTGCCCGTCCCCGAAAGCCCTATGATGAGGCCCACGCGATTGCGGTCGCCCACCGGTATCACCTTGCACCCGGCGTGAAGCGCGAGGCCGCCGCGATTGTAGACTATCTGGTTCCACATGCGCAGGCCGCCTTTTTTCGACTCGCCGAAGTAGTCCGAATTGAACACGCGCGTAATGCCCGTCTCCATGTCTACCGCGATCAACCGGTTAGCCGGGTAGTCCTCCATCACGAGGTTCGGCGTGTAGATGATCTGGAGTCGCGGCTCAAAATTGTTAAGCTCCGCTTCGGTCGCGGGGTAGTAGAGATGCTGCTGCATGCCTGCGACGTTTGCGTTCGACCGCTCGATGACGAGCCGCGCGGGCACGCGGAATTCAGGGTCGTTGCCGATGAAGCCTTCGACGACTATCATCTCGCAACCGCGTATATATTCGTCTTGAATCTTTGAGACGCGCTCATACTCGGCGCGCGTGATCGTTTGGGAGTCGTGATGCTCAGGCGTGTCTGTGACCACATAAGTCGACAGCTTCGAGCGGGCGTCGACGCGCGTCTGTGTGTTGGTGTTGTTATGACGTGTGACGCGCGTGTTGGGCATCTCTTCGGTAAGCGCTCTGAGCCTTACGGGCGTAGGGTTCCAGATAATTGCTTTAGGCTCGACCGGCAGGCTCGCAGGCTTCGCAGACGGTTTGCTCATTGATTCCTCCATGTAGCGATTGTTAAGAGTTGCATTAAAAAGTTAATGATAGCCCACCTGTGCGGGCGAGGCAACAGTTCGTCTATTTATCACTTCAGCGGTTCGAGCCTTTAAGCTCTCGCTCCAATCGCGCCGCCTCGGCGTAAGCCCCGGCGGCAGGGTCTGTCGGGACCGTCGAGTCCAAATTCATCGACATGAATTTGTAGCTCTTTCGACCCTGCTCGTCGATGTAGACGCGGAGGTCGCCTTGCTGAGTGTTGCCGGGCGCGGCGCAAACGACCATAGTGTTGCCGATCTGGCGGGGCTTGTACATCGCTTCCGCATTGCCCGCGATCACGATGTCAGCTTGAGGGTTCTCTTCGGCTAGCCTCAACGCGGCCTTGTGCCCGGAGTGCGCGACTATCACCAGCATGTCACACTTCTTGCGCAGCTCAGGAACGAACCGGCGCGCGGCTTCAAAAAGATCCGTTACCGTAGCGTCGCGCCCTTCGGCAGGCTTGATCGGCTCGGCGAGGCCGATGAATCCGACGCGCAGCTTCTTACTCTTGTTCTTTATTCGCGGCCCGCGAACCTCTTTGATTATGTAAGGCGCCGGGGCCGCGACCTCCGGGCCAAAGACGCCGTTAGCCGTGATCAGATTCTTGATCACGGGCAGCTCGGCGGCGCGCTCGTCGAGCCCCTCGCGCACGAGGAGTTTCTGGGCGTAGAGCAGATCAAACCTGCCGAAGTTGACTACGTCTACATTCCACCGGCCCAGAGCGCGCGCGATCTGCTCGTTTTGCAGCATAACGGCGGGCGTGTAGGTCGCGCTGTCGGCAAGAAAGAATCCCGCTTCGACGTGAAGCACGGGCGTCTGCTTGAACTTCTTTTTGAAGCCTTCGACGTAGCCGATGCGCCGGCCCAGCCCGCCTCGCGGATAATTGCAGTCGCACAGATCGAGCAAGCCTCGCATGTTCGCGCCGAACAGTATGGCCATCGCGGCCCCGTCGTCTGCGCCCAGCCGTTCTTCGAAACTTGCGGGCGGCGCGTTCTCAGGACCGGCGGCCTGCGAAAAAACGGAGACGGACGTGAGCGCGAGAGCAATCAAGATGCAGATTGTTTTTTTAAACAAGCCATTTCCCCCGAACGGTGTAATCGTGAGCGTGAATTATACCAGATATCCCCTGGAGCGCATGAGCCTTGCGAGACTCACGACCTGGGCCTGCGCGGCATCACTCGTTTGAATTCCAAAGCTCGATTGTCTCACCATGACCGCGCTCGCGGGCGAGGTTATAGACGCGCAACGCCGTCGACACGTCTTCGAGCGCGATGCCGTTTGATTTGAAAATTGTGATCTCGTCCTCGCTTGTGCGCCCGCGCTCGCGACCCGCGACTATGCGGCCAAGCTCCGTGACCGATTCCCAGCTTATGACGCCGCGCTCGATGGCTGGAAGCAAATCGCCCGCTTCCAATTTCGACTGCTCAAGTGAATCGACGGCTACGCGAGACGCCCGCCGTATGGCTTCGACATCGATCTCGGCCTTTGATAAAAAATTCGACCCGACGACGTTCAGGTGAGCGCCTGCGTCTATCCATTCGCCTTTCAACACAGGCTCGCGCGCGCTGGTCGCGGTGATTATGATCGCCTGACCGCGAGCGGCCTCTTCTGCGGTCTCGGCGGGCGTGACTTCGATCCGGAGCATCGATTCCATTTTGCGGGCGAACGCTTCGCGGTGGTCCGGTTTTCGACTGTAGGCTTTAATCGATTTAATCTTCCTCACCGCGCAGACGGCCATCAACTGGCTCTCGGCCTGCCACCCCGTCCCAAAGACGCCGACAGTATCGGCTGACTCGCGGGCCATATATTTCGTCGCGACGCCCGACGCCGCGCCTGTTCGCATCTGACCCAACCTGTCGGCTTCGATGATTGCAAGCAGATCGCCCGTCTCCGCGTCATAAAGCATGACGAGAAACCGCGCGCCCTTTCGCGAGACGGTGTAAGCCTTCAACCCGTAGACGCCCAGCTTCCGGTCGCCCGCAGCCATGACGTGGAGTTGAGAAGCACCCGTAGCCACCCGGTAACGCGGGCGGTTCGTAGCCGCGCCTTCGGCTTGATGGCGCAACACCTCTTCGACCGCGTCGAGCGCCGTCTTCATGTCGAGCAGTTGGGTCACGTGATGTTCGGTGAGTAGCAGAGCCATCTCGCTCCTAAGTCCTGAGTGCTGAGTGCTGAGTGAAAACTATTACTCAGCACTTCTATTTCGGCGCCCAGTAGCCTGAGCGCGCGCGCACGCTCACGGCGGGGCGCTGGACCTCCACGCGAATCGCCCGCCAGCGGCCGTCGTGAGCTTCGTTCGTCGGGTAATAGCTTATTGAATACTGCGAGCGTAAATCGTCGGCCACCTGTTTATAGATCGCCGACAAGTCTGTAAGAGCGCTCACGGGATAGACGCGGCCGCCAGTTCGCGACGCCAGTTGCCGTAGGTCGCGCCGCGCGATCTCGTAAAGCGCGGTCGCCATCTCGCGGCGAACGAACGGCGTTATTTCATGCCGAGGCGTGTTGCGGTCCGGCGAGCCGGGGTCGCGCTCGTCGTAGTAACGATCGATCTGGCTTTGCGAAAAGTTGATATAGCCGGGGTCCGTGCGCTCCTTTACCAGCCCTTCGATCATCGGCTCCAGCGTGTTCAGCTCAAGAAAGTAACCTGCGGCTTCGGCCTTCTCGACCATCAAAGCGGCGTTGCTGTAACGGCCGCGGCTGGTCGAATCTACGCCGTCTGACATGCAGACTATGGCCTTGCGCCCTTCGGTCTGCTTGAAATCTCGGTCTTCGACCGCGCGTTCGAGCGCGTCGTAAAAAGAGGTGCCCGTCTTGCTGCTGAATTGATAACCGTTCTCCGCCCCGGGCAGGCCCAGGCGATCGATTGCAGTGACGGCCAGCGCGCGGCTGTCGTCGAGCCGCGAGATGAGCTGTATCTCGCGGCTGAAGACTATGACGCCGACCCGGTCTTCGTCGCGCAGTTCGTCAAGGAAAGTTTTGGCCGCGCGCTTCATAAGCGCAATCTCGTCGCGCGTCGAGCCGGAAATATCGAGCAACAGCATCACGGTGAAAGGCTCTTCGGTCGCGGCGAAATGCGTGATCTTCTGCTTCGCGCCGTCTTCGAATATCTCGAAGTCCGAGGCTTTCAACGATCTGATTGCGCGACCGCTGCGGTCAGTCACGGCGGCCGTTATCGTGACCAGATCGGTCTGGAGCCGAATCGTGTCGTCCTGCTCGCGCTGCTGCTGTGATTGCGCGCCGCAATTCATGGCAATCAATAATACGATTAATAGCCGTGTGGTTTTTCTTATCACTATACGCATTTTAACTTTCGGGCGCGTCAAAGGCCAAGCGTAAAGACTAAACGCAGCAGGCGGGCCCAAGTTGCATTTTGCCTTTCGCTTCTACGGGTGCTATCGTTTTTTATGATGCTGTAGTTGAATACAGATAATTTTGTTTCAGACCTGGGAGGCAGCGATGGCAAAAGTGCAAGACGGAGATACGGTATCACTTCATTACACGGGGACGCTCAACGACGGCACGGTATTCGACTCGTCGGAATCGGGACAGCCGCTCAGCTTCACCATAGGCTCGGGCGAAGTCATTCAGGGTTTTGAAGAAGGCATCCGGGGCATGGAGGTCGGCGAGACGCGCGACATAAGCATCGCGCCCGATCAGGCCTACGGCGAATACTACGAAGAGCTGGTTAGAGTGGTCCCGCGCGAGGCATTCCCGCCCAACGTCACGCCCGCCATCGGAATGGGTTTCGAGCTTGAGCTGCCTTCGGGTCAGTCATTGCCCGTAAGAATCATCGATATCGAAGACAATGAAGTTACTCTGGATGCAAATCACTTGCTGGCCGGCGAGACGCTCAATTTTAAGATTCGCCTCCTGAGCATAGACGGCGCGGCGGCCAAAGACGCAGAGTAAACGTCAAACACTCGCCATAAAAATTCAAATGTGATTAAGCTGTAGGGGCAGCCCTTGTGGCTGCCCGGCGGCGCGAAAGCGCCGGACATCATCGCGCTAACGCGCGATCCGGGCAGGGACAAGCCCGCGCCGCGCGAAGCGCATCATGCGCCCTCGCCCCTACAGGTTAGACCAACTCTAGTTTATTACGCGCTGCTGCTGCGCCTTGAGCGTCTCGTCTATGCGAGCGAGCGATTCTTGCAAGTGCGCCCGCGTGGCTACATTAAATCCGCCTGCACCCGCAAGCGACTGCTGCATCTGAGAGCGCAGTTGAGTCAGCGTGTAGCGCGCAAGCGTAGAGGCGTCTTCGGGCACGTTCGGCGCGGGCTTGAGCACCAGGTTCGACAATCGCTTCAGGTGCTCGCGCTGCAAGGCGCGACGGAAGCTGTTGATCTCTGTGCCTCTCGGAGACTTCAGCTCCGACCATATAGAGGATTGCAAACCCTGGAACAGGTCGGCCATCGTGAAGGTGTCGCGCGGGTTGGGATACTTCACTTCAAGGTCTTGCAAACGCGCGAGCATCGTCGGGTGATGCAAGCGGTCGAGAAGCATCCGGTGAATCACGACTACCTGCTGGTGTATCGGGTAATCCAGTCGCGGGGTGCCAAAGAAATTCCCCTCAAACGTCCAGAAGCGATCTATCGCAAGCTTGTTTAACAGGCTTGGCGAGAAGTTGAACGCATCGCTTCCGAAAGCATAAGTGTTCAAGATCTCAAGCGCCCTGCGCTGTTCGGCGGCCGGCACGGGCACGTAAGGCGAGCGCCCGTTCGGGTCGCCTACGTGATCGCGGTTGTGATAGGTCGCGCCTATATACTTCGTCGTGTTGATGAGCGCCATGCGAAGCTCGCCCATCCCCATATTGAATCCGCGCCTCAAGGGTTGATACCCCTCGCCCTGTTTTGCGGCCTTAGTCTCAAGCCCCTTCCAGAGCTTATGAACGAGCTTTATGCGCTCGGGGTAATACTTGAGCGGGTCCGTCCCGAAGTCCCACTGGTTGGTGCGCGGGTCTGTGGCCGCAGGGAAGAATGAGTCTTCGTCCGTGCCGTATGCGAGCGCGGGGTCCGCGACGCGCGAAGCAATCTTGCGTAGCTCCGCCATCTCGGCCTCCGGGTTGCTCGCGTTGATTGGCTTGTAGGCGTATTCAATCGCCCAGTGGTCGTACGGGCCGAGCGTGGTCTGCCAGTACTGGCCCTGCTTCTGTCCGTCCGGCGCGATGTTAACGGGCGTATAATCCATTACAGAGCCCGTCAGCCCTTTCTCGGTCGTGGCGGCTGAGTCTTGAAGATTCTCAACCCCGTGCAGGGTGCTCGCGCGGAAGTTGTGGCGGAGTCCGAGCGTGTGGCCGACTTCGTGGGCCGTGATGTGTATGAGAAACTCGCGGACGTACTGCTCGCGTGCCGCGCCGTTGGCGAACGCGCCCGAGGCTTCAAGCAGGTTGTGGCCGAAGGCCATCTGGCGCGAGCCTCCCTCGGCGTAGCTGCACAGGTAGCGTGGGTTCTTGGCAAAGAGCGGATTCTGCGCGCCCGGCTCGGATTCGAGATTGTTCCCAATAGGATTTACAAATTCGTCGAACTCTTGATAGCCGCCGCGAGCAACGTTCTCTGTGAAGCCTATGTCGGCGTCGTAGATCTGCCCTGTTAGCGGATTGACTCTCGACGGGCCGATGGCAAAGCCCGCATCTGTCGCTACGAACCACCTGATAGTGTTGTAGCGAACGTCCGCCGGGTCCCAGTCCGCGTCGTCGGGCTGCTGTTTGACGACGAGGGCGTCTTTGAACCCAAGGCGCTCAAAAGCCTTGTTCCACACAAGCACGCCTTCGGCCACTGCCGCGCGGTGCTTTTCCGGTATTGTGTTCTCAAGCCAGAAAACTATCGGCTGTTTGGGCGCCGATAGCTGCGCCGAGGGATCCGCCTTCTCAAGATTCCATCGCGTGATGTAGCGTACATAAGGCGTCTCTTTCGTATCGTCGGTGAAGTCCTGATACATCGCCATGAAGTGGCCCACGCGGTCGTCGGCCAGTCGCGGGCGGTAAGCCGTCTGCGGCATGGTCGACAGGCTGTAGCGGACGCGGAACTGGAGGCTGCGCACATCGGGCGGCGCCACGGGCGGCGATGCTTGAGGGAAAGGCGTAGGCATGGGCGGCGGAACGGGCGGGCGGTCGACGGCGAAGTTCAGCGCCGCGTCGATCTCTACATTCTCAGGAAAGCCCTTGACCATACCTATCTGGCTGTTCACCCTGTCCAGGCGGTAAGGCATGCGGTAAGCCCATTCGAGCGAAAAGCCTATGAGCGGGATGTCTGCCAGCATGATGTTGCTGAGGTCTATCAGAACGCTCTTGCGCTCGGGGTGCGGCAGGCTTTCGATCTTTGTCGCCCCGAGGATGGAGTCTGCGAACGAGCGCGCGACGGCTCGATTCATCGGGGTCTTATCGGCGGCCATGTAGCGAACGTTCTTTCGTATGAACTGGACGTTCTTGCCTGCCTTCACAAAAGCGAATGGAAACTCTTCGAGCACCTGCGCGCCGAAAAAGCCGCGCTCGCCGAGCGCCGACTCCATAGTCGGCGAGATCAAGTAGGTCTTGCCAAACTGTTCGGGGAGAATCTCAAGATAAGTCTTTTCGTCTTTCCGGTAGAGTGTGAAAAGCCCCTTGATAACCTCCGCATCTTTTATTACATCGGCGAAGGGCTTGTCGGCTGCGGGCGGCCCGCCAGGCGCGCCGCCGGGCCCGCCTTGAGGTGAAGCACCTTGAGGCGGAGCGCCCTGCTGAGCAGCCTGCGGATTCCCGGAAAATGCCAGCGAGAGCCCTGAGTTCATCAAAATCATTAGTAGAAACATTAAGGTCGCAGTGGCGACACGAATACGGCGATTGGTAATCACGCGCCTGAACATATTTACTCTCCTTTTCAGCTCAATATTTGAATGGGCCAATTGAAAATGATGCTGAGGAATTCAGCTTCAATGTGAGTAAACGTAACAATGCTTAGAATTGATTCAAAAAAATCGGAAAGACTAACGGGCGGGACGCGGCCTTTTCGATGTCACGGGCGTTCGTGGCGCGGGGTTGTACTGGCCCCGCGCCACTTTTGGTGCCCGGCCTGTGGGGAGTTACGTATCGCGGACCATCTCAAGGCAGTGCTTCTACAATAAGAAAGAATTTAAAACTCCCGCCCGTGGTGTGGTTCGAAACCTCCAGTGAAGTTGTAACGGCGACTCGGACCCCTGCTCTCACACCCCACAGTGGTTGTGTGCGCACTTGCAGGAGCCCTGTGTCAGGATCTCCCGTGATAGGCAGATCGTCGCGATTGAAGTCAACAAAGCGAAACTGACCCGGCGGTATCATCACCTCGGCGCTCGTGGCTATGACGGTGCCCTGAGCATCGAAGAGCTTCATCTGCATGCGGATCGGCCCGCCACGCTCACCCGTAGATTCCGGATTGAACGCCGTAAAGCGCAACATCTCTCCGCGAGCGAATCCTATCAACGCCGGCGAGCCGATCTTCGTGCGTTCATTGGCTGGCTCTGATTGGGCGGCAGCCTGTAGTTGAAAAAAACAGCAAGCGAGCAGCACGCCTGCTGCTAGCCGATTGATTCGCGAGTTTCGTATAAAGTTTATCTGCATGAATAAGCTCCTTTCGTTGACATCATTTTCATAGGCTGCTCCGAACAGACGGTGTCGAGCCTATATTAATTAACGCGACAAACGAGGCTAAAAACTCTAAGAGCGGCAGGTTAAACTTCCGCTAATATTCCTTCCATAAAATCCGGCGGTCCGTTAACATTTGGCGCGTCGGCGCGAGGGAGGCAGATTGGCGGAACCGATAAGAATCGGCATAGATACGGGCGGGACATTTACAGACTTCGTGGTGGCGCGCGGCCAGTCGCTCGACTCATTCAAAGTCCCCTCAACTCCGCACAACCCCGCCGAAGCGATTCTCTCGGGCGTGGCGCGCATACTGGCCGAAACCGCGCTTGCGCCTTCCGACATAGTCCACGGCACGACCGTGGCGACCAACGCCCTGCTTGAGCGAAAAGGGGCGCAAACGGCCCTCATCACCACCAAAGGCTTTGAAGACGTGATCGAGATAGGCCGCCAGGCCCGGCCTGAGATTTATAACCTTATGGTGACGCGCGCGGCCCCGCTCGTCGCCCGCGAGTTGAGGTTCGGCGTCGCGGAGCGCACAGGCCCGGCAGGGGAGATAATCGAGCCGCTCAATGAAGCCGACCTCGAAAAGATCGTCGCACGCATTGGCGACCGTCAAGTTGAATCGATCGCAGTCTGCCTGCTCTTTTCATTCGCAAACCCCGAGCACGAGCGCCGCCTGGCTCGCGCGCTTTACCCGCTCGGCGTTCCCGTGTCGCTGTCGCACCAGATATTGCCTGAGTACCGCGAGTATGAACGCACATCGACCGTAGTCATAAACGCTTATCTCGCGCCTCTGATGTCTCGATACCTCAACTCGCTCTCCGAGAATCTCAAATCTCAAATCTCAAATTTCAAACTCCGAGTGATGCAATCAAACGGCGGGTCGGTTTCGGCCTCTACGGCGGCGGCAGAGCCGGTGCGCGCGATATTGTCCGGCCCGGCCGGCGGCGTTGTGGGCGCGCTCGGCATCTGCCGGCTTGCGGGGATAAGCGACATCATCACGTTCGATATGGGCGGCACCTCGACCGACGTTGCGCTGTGTCGCGGCAATGCTAAAACCACGAATGAGGCTCTGGTGGCAGGACTCCCGGTAGCAGTGCCTATCATCGATATCCACACAGTAGGCGCGGGCGGCGGCTCGATCGCTCGGCTAGACCACGCCGGGGCGCTCAGAGTCGGGCCAGAGTCGGCGGGCGCCGACCCGGGTCCAGCCTGCTACGGGCGTGGCGAAGAGGTCACTGTGACGGACGCCAATTTAGTCTTAGGCCGGTTCGGGGGCGCGCAATTGTTAGGCGGCGAGATGGAGCTTGACCGCGAGCGCGCTCACCTCTTTTTATCGCGGCTCGCCGAACAGATGTCTCGCTCAAGCGGTCGCCGAGTCTCTGCCGAAGCCGCAGCGGCAGGTGTAATCAGAGTTGCGAACGCGAATATGGAGCGGGCGTTGCGCGTCGTTTCAGTCGAGCGCGGCCAGGACCCGCGACTCTTTACGCTGGTGAGCTTCGGCGGGGCGGGCGGCCTGCACGTGTGCGAGCTCGCCTCGGCGCTCAGAATCCCGCGCGTCGTCATACCTCGCTCGCCCGGCACGCTCTCGGCTTTAGGCGTGTTGCTGGGCGACGTGGTGAAAGACTATTCGCGAACCGTGATGACGAAAGTCGAAGGCGCGGACCTGAAACAGATAGAGCGCGGATTTGTCGCCATTGAGCGTGAAGCGCGAAGCGACCTCCGCGCCGAAGGATTTCGCGGCGCGAAAGTCAGGCTCGAAAGGTCCGTCGCAATGCGTTACGTCGGCCAGTCATTCGACATAGATGTCGCGTGGGGCCGCTCATTCAAGAGGGCTTTTCACGAGTCCCACCGCGAGCGCTATGGCTACGCTGACGAGAAACGGCCGGTTGAGATAGTCTCTTTGCGCGTTCGCGGGGTGGGAATAACCGACAAGCCTCCTCTCAAGCGCTTCACTAAAACGAAGCACCGATCACCTGAGCCTTCCTACACGGCGAGCGTCTACTTCGGCTTGCGCGCGACGCGAGCGCCTGTCTATTCGAGGGATGATTTGAGCGCGGGAATGAAGCTCAAAGGGCCTGCCGTCATCACCGAATACAGCTCGTCAACACTGATCCCGGCAAACCGAATCGCAGAGGTCGACCCGTGGCTGAGCCTGATTATCAAAGCTGCCGGTTGAATTGTTAAACGATGAAATGCAATAGCCACCTCACCGCAGAGACACAGAGAGCACAGAGTGGGCGCAGAGTTTTATTCTTCTCCGCGTAAACTCTGCGTCCTCTGTGTCTCTGCGGTGAATCTGACTTATCACAACCTACCTTTTTGACAGTCCATCATCGTCGGTTTTATCATCGCGGTTATGAAGGTGCTGACGGCGGACCAGATGCGCGAGGTTGATCGCGCGACCATCGAGCAGTACGGCGTGCCCGGCATCTCGCTTATGGAGAATGCCGCTTCGCGCACCGTCGAAATCGCGGAGGCAAGATTTGGCTCATTCGACGGCAAAAGCGCATTGGTAATATGCGGGCGCGGCAACAACGGCGGAGACGGCGCGGCCATCGCGCGACTCATTCATGCGAAAGGCGCTTCGGTCCTCCTGCTGCTGCTTGGCCGCGTCGAGGACGCGCGAGGCGACGCGAGAGAGAATTTTGAGACCGCCCGTCGGATAGCCTCTTCAAACAGCGATACGTTTCGACTGATCGAGGTAGAGACTTCAGAGCAGTTAAAACGCGAAGCCGCCTCGCGTGCGCACGACGTGATGTTCGACGCGATGCTCGGCACGGGGCTCGCGCGCCCGGCTGCGGGACTGTTTCAAGAAGCCATCGAATTACTCAACGATTACGCACGCCGCTCTCCGCTCATCGCGGTAGACGTGCCGTCAGGCCTCGCTTCCGACTCTCAAGATTTGATCGGCCTGGCCGTCAAAGCTCATCTCACTGTGACATTCACCGCGCCAAAACCGGCTAACGTCTTGCCCCCGGCGTCTGTTTACAACGGAGAAGTTCTCGTAGCCGACATAGGCTCGCCCCGCGAGCTGGTCCAGGAGGCGGGGTCGATGCTCAACCTGGTCGAGCCGGATATGGTTGCCGCATGGCTTGCGGCTTCGCGCAGGCAGCCTACGGCCAACAAGGGCGACGTGGGAAAGGTGTTGATCATCGCGGGCTCGCGAGGCAAGACCGGCGCGGCTTGCCTCGCGGGCGAAGCGGCGCTTCGCTCCGGGTGCGGGCTTGTGACGATTGCGACTCCCGCGTCTTCACAGCCCATCGTGGCCGCGCGCGCTGTCGCAGAGTGCATGACAGAGCCGCTCTCAGAGACAGAATCGGGCGCGGTCGCGCGCGAAGCCTCGGACCGCGCGATTGAGCTTGCAGCCGCGAGAGATGTCGTAGCAATTGGTCCGGGCCTGGGTTCGGCGGACGAGTCGTCGCGCGATTTCGTTCGCGTGGTCGTCAGCCGCACCGAGCGGCCAACGGTCATAGACGCCGACGGGTTGAACGCGCTTGCGCCCTGGACCGAACGGTTCGGCGCAATCGCGGAATCTCGTTTGATCCTCACGCCGCATCCGGGCGAGATGAGCCGGCTCATCGATAAACCAGTCGATGAAGTGGTGCGAAACCGTGTCGCGATAGCTCGCGATTTTGCAACAAAGAGCAAGGCAATACTCGTTTTGAAAGGGAGCCGCACTTTGATCGCCGCGCCCGACGGCGAAGTCTACGTCAACCCGACGGGAAATCCAGGGATGGCGTCGGGCGGCACGGGCGACGTGCTGACCGGCATGATCGCCGGGCTGATCGCGCAAAAGCCGGATGACCCGATTCAAGCGGTGATTGCCGCAGTCTACCTCCACGGGCATGCGGGCGACATAGCGGCGGAGTGGCGAGGCACGCGAAGCATGTTAGCGTCCGACATAACGGCCATGCTCGGACAGGCGTTTATCGAAGTGGGCGGCAGAGTCGAGCGTTTAACAAGGAAACGACTGTGACGGATGAAGACCTGACACAGAGACTAGAGATCATAACGCGCTCGGCTGAAGAGACTTTCGAGCTTGGCCTTAAAGTCGGGCGCGCGGTAACGGGGCGCAAGCTCTTTTTGTTGAGCGGCGATCTGGGGGCGGGCAAGACAATCTTTGCGAAAGGTCTTGCCGCAGGGTTAGAGATCGATCCGGCGGATGTGACAAGCCCGTCATTCACGCTCGTGAATTCATACGAAGGTCGATTGCGGATGTACCACATCGATCTTTACAGGCTCGACTCGGGCGCGTGCCGCGACCTCGGCCTCGAAGAGATGTTGGAAGACGAAAATGCGATTGTAGTAATCGAATGGGCCGAGCGATTGGGCTTCACCCCCGAAGGCGCAACCGAAGTGGTGCTCGAACACCTCGATGATTCAGAGCGAAGAATCACACTAGAGTGCTGAGTGAGAAAACAGAAACAGTGCGCCGATGTTTTTACTCAGCACTCAGCACTGTAATTGTGTCCTTCTTTGCCGATTCTCGTTAAACCCGTTTATAATAAAACCAGTGGGCGCGCTGATACGCCGAGGCGAGGAAGCGCGTTATGCCAACCAGAAAATCTTTCCCACTCTTCTACCCTCCGGCGTAACAGTTTCTTCAAACGGCTATGCGAACGGGAGGCTCGGCATGGAGACTCAAGAGTTGATTATGACTGCGCTTCGCGCGCTGGGCGTCTACGTGCTGGTGCTTGTGGTCATTCGTATATCGGGCAAGCGGTCAATAGGTCAATTCACGGCGTTCGACCTTCTGGTCGCGCTGATGCTCGGGGAAGTCGTCGACGAGATCATATACGGGGACGTGACAATCGCTCAGGGCGCTGTTGCGATCATCGTCATCGCGCTCGCCGAATACGGCAACTCGTGGTTGACATATTGGGATCACGGCTTTGACGCGCTGCTCGAAGGCAAGCCGACCGTCATCGTCGAAGACGGCAAGCTCGTGCGTCGCGGGATGCGCAAGGAGCGCATAAACAAGAATGAAGTGATGGCGGAGTTGCGCCTCAACGGCATAGATGATCTGCGAGAAGTGAAGCTCGCCGTCGTAGAGAATGACGGGGAAGTTAGCGTCATCAAGCACGATTGGGCCGAGCCCGCGCAGAAAGGCGACCTGGGCGGCGAGATGGCTAAACAGAAGAGAGCGGCGACCGAAGGCAAAGATGAGCCGCCCGCCGATAAGCAAACAACATCGAAGAAGGCGCTTAACCAGGAGGGCTGAGATGGAGCTACACAAGATCATCTTGAGGGGGCTGTTGGCCTACATATTCTTGCTGATCCTGTTGCGCCTATCGGGCAAGCGCACGGTCGCGGAGGGCACGAGCTTCGATTTCGTCCTCGCCCTGATCCTGGGCGACATGATCGATGACGCGCTGTGGGCAGAGGTCCCTTTCAGCCAGTTCATCGTCGCCACGTCCACTCTGATCGTAATTAACATAGCGGCCTCGATGGCCGGTTATGCCAGCAAAACCGTGGCCTGGCTCCTGGAGGGTGAGCCGCGAATCATCATGCGCGACGGCAAGCTGCTCCGCCCGGCTTTGCGCAGGGAAAGAATAAACGAAAAAGAGGCGGCGGAGATGATGAGGGTAAAAGAACTGGAGCGCGAGCGATGGGCCGAGGTGAAAAGCGCGCGGGTTGAAACCAGCGGCAGGACTTCGGTCATAAAGCATGATTGGGCGAAGACCGTCGAGAAGCGCGACCTGGATAAATTGAAAGAGGTGAAAGAGTGAAGTCCATCTTTGGAGCGCTCGCGGTCTTCTCGGTCGCGATGTTGTTAATCGCGGGCGCAGTCTTCGGGCTCAACGATTCGACCGTGCTGGTCCCGCCGCCGGAATCCGTGGCGGAAGGCTTCGCGCGCGCGCTGGTCGCGGGCCGTTACGATCGGGCGCTGCCTTACCTCAGCGAAGACCTGGCCGCTGAGGTTGGGGCTGACGGTCTGCGGGCATTGGCCGGGCAGCTCAAGAGTCGGACGGGAGTGGTCCTGAACGTCCAGGGCGAACCGGGCTGGATGGCGCAAGACAGCGCCGAAGCCGCCGCGACTCTCCAGACAGAGTCGGCGGGTTATGTGCGCCTGACTCTTCCAATGTCACGCGAGCACGGTGTGTGGTCGATCAGCAGTCTCGAAGGGCTTGAACGGGAGACGGTGCCTGCCGCGTAGCAGCAACAGCATGACGCGTTCATCAAACGCAGCATCAATCCATTACTGTTATTCTTCTTCGTCTCCCTCCTGGTCGCTTATCTCTTCATCCCTTGCCACGGCAGATTCGCTGAGGCGCGCCAGCAGCCAGTGGCGAAACTGGTCTGCTTCCTCCCCCTTGCCGGTCCACCGCGCGCGATCATACATCGTAAGCGCCATCACTAGCGCGTGGTGCTGGCCCGCGCGGTCGCCCGCAAACTCGAACTGGCTGTAGAGGCGGTCGATCAACTCTATGCTTGAGCGCGCCGTCTCTTCGTCCTTAAAGCCGAGCTTTCGGGCAAAGAACTTCGAGTAGACGTTCATCGGGCTAGCAGAAGTCGTATAAAGGTCAAAGTAGCCTGTCATCAGGTTCGACTCTTGCAGCACGTTGGCAACGTAGCTGGGCCGCGCGCCCGTAATCATTGCCAGGTCTTCGACGTCGCTAATCCCGGACGTGTAAAGCGCGATGATCTGATCTTTCTTCGATACGCGGCGCGGCCCCGTCTTGTCGGGCGCAGTCTCCTTTTTTCGACGCGTGCTTGTACTCATAGCTTTTCCTTACCTCTCGATGAAGTGTGGCCAGAGACAATTCTAGCCATACTCCAGGTTAATGGGGAGCGCACTATTCAGACAGGCGGTGACAGGACTGTCTCACCTCGCGCCGTCGCGGGCTTCAGCGTTTTCCGCCCTTCTCCCCGCCCTTGCGGCTCGACTCGCGGCTCTCGGTCTTTCCGCGACCGCTGCCGGATTTCTTGCCGCCGCCGCTCTCCTTGTTCACCGTAGCCCATGCGCGGCGTTCGGCTTCATCTTCCGACACTCCGCGCTTCTCGTAGCTTTCTTCTATGTGCTCGGCCTGGCGTTTCTGCTTGTCAGTGTATGCTCCTTTATCACCTCTTGGCATAAACTACCCTCCTTAAGGTTCGTTCTGTTTAGACTTAATACAAAAGCAATTGGGGTGCCACCGGCTATTCCTTTTGAACAGGAGTAGAGTAAAGATACACATTAGAACAAACAGCATGGGGCGGTTGTGACTGGCGCCATTAATAGACGCTGCTTGAAATAGTTGTTGCGGTCAATTATTATCAGCGCACAATTCGCGATGGATAGAAAGACCCTTGAACAAGCAGCAGGAACAATCAACCGACGGATCGGATTTGGCCTCGGTTCCGTTCGAGTTAGTTGCCGTAGCGTCGTCTGCGGGCGGACTGGCGGCGCTGACTGAGCTTCTCTCTTCGCTGCCGCGCGAGTTCCCTACGCCTATCGCAGTCGTGCAGCACCTCGACCTCAAGCGCCGCAGCTTGATGGCCAAAATACTGAGCACGCGCACGGCCTTGAGAGTCAAAGAGGCCGAAGACGAAGAGAGGCTCGAAACAGGGACCATTTATATAGCTCCCCCTAACAATCACCTGCTGATCAACCCTGACGGCAGCGTCTCTTTGACACATTCCGAGCTTGTTCATTTTGTGCGCCCATCGGCGGACCTGCTTTTTGAATCCGTGGCGGCAAGCTATAAAGACCGAGCAATCGCGGTGGTGCTGACGGGGTCAGGCTCGGACGGCAGCCTCGGCGTGAAGGCAATAAAGAAGATGGGCGGGACCGTCATCGCCCAGGACAAATCTTCTTCGGAGTTTTTCGGCATGCCGGGCGCAGCCATACAGACGGGGAACGTCGATTTCATACTGCCGCTCGTAGAGATCGCCCCGGCGCTCGTCATGCTTGTGATGGCGGGAGAACCTGAATGAGTAAGAACCAGGGGATAGATCCGAATCAAGAACGCGATTTTGAGGCTTTGCTCGAATACCTCAAACGGAGCCGGGGGTTCGATTTCACAGCCTACAAGCGGCCTAGCCTCATTCGCCGCGTCATCAAGCGCATGCAGGGAGTGGCGGTTGACAACTTTGCCGACTACCAGGACTACCTTCAAGTCCACCCCGAAGAGTTCGCACACCTCTTTGACACGATACTGATTAACGTAACGAAGTTCTTTCGCGACGAGGAGTCATGGGAATACCTGAAAGCGGAAGTTCTCCCGCGCATCATCGAGAACAAGAAACCTACAGACCAGATACGCGTCTGGTGCGCGGGCGTGGCTTCGGGCGAAGAAGCCTATTCCATAGCCATACTCCTTTCAGAGCACCTGGGCCAGGAGCAGTTCAGCGAGCGGGTCAAGATTTACGCCACAGACATCGACGAGGACGCGTTGACCCAGGCCCGGATGGGCAGTTACAACGCGAAGCAGATAGAGGCGGTCCCGGCCGATCTTATTAACAAGTACTTCGAGCAAAGCGACAGCCGTTTCATATTTCGCAAGGACCTGCGCCGCGCGGTGATCTTTGGCCGCCACGACCTTGTTCAGGACGCGCCCATATCCAGGGTCGATCTGCTTACGTGCCGCAACACGCTGATGTACTTTAACGCCGACGCCCAGTCGAAGATTCTCGTCCATTTCCACTTCGCGCTTAACGACCAGGGCATACTGTTTCTCGGAAAATCCGAGATGCTGCTGACGCACACGAACGTCTTTACCTCGCTCGACCTCAAGCAGCGGATGTTCGTCAAGGTGCCGAGGCTCAACCTGCGCGACCGCCTCTTGATAATGGCCCACAATAACAGCGAACGCGAGGCGAACAACATCGCCAACCATGTCCGTATAAGCGAGGCGGCATTCGAGACAAACCGTGTGGCGCAGATCATGATGGACCAGAACGGCCTGCTGGTGCTCGCCAATCAGGAGGCCCGCGCTCAATTCGGGGTCATCCCTAAAGACATAGGCCGCCCCTTCAGAGATCTGGAAGTATCCTACCATCCAGCGGAGCTGCGCTCGCGCATCGAGAAAGCTTATGCCACGCGCCGGCTCGTCATTATGGAAGAGGTCGAATGGCATCTGACCCCGACTGAGACTCGTTACCTGGATATCCTGATCATGCCTTTGATCTCTGACCTGGGAACTATACTGGGCATCAGCGTCACCTTTAACGATGTGACGAGCAACAAGCAGCTACAGGACGAACTGCAATTCGCCAGGCAAAAGCTGGAGACCGCCTACGAAGAGCTGCAATCGACGATCGAAGAGCAAACGACGACCAACGAGGAGCTTCAGTCCACGAACGAGGAGCTTGAGACGCTCAACGAGGAGCTTCAGGCTACGAACGAAGAGCTTGAGACGATAAACGAAGAGTTGCGCCACCGCACGGCCGAGCTAAACCAGGTGAACGATTTTTTGGAGTCGATACTGGCAAGCCTGCGCGTGGGGGTTATGGTCGTCGATACAGGCATGCACATACAGGCTTGGAATCACAGGGCGGAGGATTTGTGGGGGCTGAGAGAGGACGAAGTCGCCGGGCGGCACCTGATGAGCATAGACATAGGGCTGCCGGTGAGCGAGTTGAAACAAAACGTAAAGAACTGCATCGGGGGGAAGCAGGATTACCAGTAGGTGAAGCTCGGGGCGGTTAACCGCCGGGGCCGCCGGGTAGAGTGCACGGTCATCTGTACGCCGCTAAAGAACAAGATGACCGGAATACACGGCGCAATCCTATTGATGGAGGAGCAAGAGATCGATCCTAAACAAGCGTATGTCAAACCGGATGGGGCCGGGGCTTAGCCGGTTATAGAATGTGATGCACAGACGGGGTGAACATGAAAGCTGACGATTTGGCGAGCGAGATCGGCGAAGCTCGTCCGCTCGTTGACGAGCTTTGCCGGCGTAACGACGAGCTAGGGACCGACGAGAACGAGCTGGTCACAGAATCTATCGAGCAGCTCCAGACGGCGCTCGAAGAGTTGCGGGTAGCCGAAGAAGAGTTGCGGACACAGAACGCCGAATTGATCGTCACCCGCGACGCGCTTGAGGAGGAGCGCGCGCGCTACCGCGAGATGTTCGAGCTTGCGCCCGATGCCTACCTCGTCACAGACCCCGAGGGGGTTATACGGGCAGCCAACGAAGCCGCCGCTCGTCTGCTCGGAATACAAGATCGCTTTTTGATAGGCAAGCCGCTGGCGAATTATGTCTCGGACGAAGAGCGGAAATCGTTTCGCGCGAAGTTAAACAGCATTCTAACCTCAGACCGTGTTATCGAGATCGATGCGAGAATGCAGTTGCGCACGGGGGAGCATCTGGACTCGGCAATAAGACTCGCTCCCGTACGCAACTCGAAAGGCGAGCTTACGGGCCTGCGCTGGCTCGTGCGCAACGTCACGGAGCGCAAGCAGGCCGAAGACGAGATTAAATCCTGGAACATAGAGCTTGAGCGGCGCGTGGCCGAGCGCACGGCCGAGCTTGAAGCCGCAAAAGCAGAGGCCGAAGCGGCCAACCGCGCTAAAGACGATTTTCTGGCTACGCTTTCGCACGAGCTTCGCACGCCCTTAAACGCCATACTGGGGTGGACTCATATACTCGCGACGCACCTCGACAACCGCGACACAGCGGCGCAGGCCATCGAAGTCATAGAGCGAAACGCCGCCACGCAGGCCCGGCTCATAAATGAAATACTGGAAGTCTCGCGGATCATCACGGGCAAGCTCACGCTCAACCTGCTGCCGATGGAAATCGGTCCGATTATCGAGGCGGCCATCGAGGGGGCTCGCCCTGCCATCGACTCTAAGGCGATTCAGCTTGAGGTATCGCTCTGCACCGACGATTGCCAGATACTGGGCGACGCAACCCGGTTGCAGCAGGTCGTTGCAAACCTCCTGTCGAACGCAGTGAAGTTCACGCCCGAAGGGGGCAAGATAAGCGTTGAGCTTACGCGCGCGGGCGAGCGCGCCCAACTCACTGTGAGCGACACGGGCCAGGGGATAGACGCCGAGTTTTTGCCCTTCATCTTTGATCGCTTCCGCCAGGCCGAAAGCGCCTCCACGCGCCGTCACGGCGGGCTCGGGCTCGGGCTTGCGATCGTGCGTCACATAGTTGAGATGCACGGCGGCACGGTCCAGGCGGCAAGCGCGGGAAAGGGACAGGGAGCAAGCTTCGTAGTAAGTCTGCCAGTAACTACCGAAAAATATCTTGCCACCGTTATCCACGAGCAAGAAAATGCGAAACATAGCGCTTTCGCAGATGAGCCTTATCACTCCCTAAAAGGCTTGCGGATACTCGTAGTCGATGACGAACAGGACGCGCGAGAGATGCTGAGCGTGTTGCTTACGCAGGCGGGCGCGGAGGTCGTCACGGCCGCGAGCTGCGCCGAGACGCTCGCGCTGCTTGCGGGCGAAGTCGAGGCGCGTTTCGGCGCAAGGCCGGATGTGCTGATAGCCGACATAGCCATGCCGGGCGGCGACGGGTTCGACCTCATTCGCGGCGTAAGAGGGATGGAAGCCAATCGAGGGAGCAGAATTCCGGCAATCGCCTTGACTGCCTACGCTGGCGAAGAGGACCACGCGCGCGCATTGTCGGAAGGCTACCAGATGCACATAGCCAAGCCGGTCCGCTTGAGCGTGCTCGCCGAGGCGGTAGCCAGGCTTGTGCGCGGTGCCTAGCTTATGAGGTATTGTCCTAAAGTCTATGCGAGACGGGCCGGCTTGTGGGCAGTCGCTTGACGAACGAGAAGGGGAATACAGGTGTTTGATTACCTGGTGGTAGGCCCACGTTCGCCGGAAGCGAAGCGGCGCAAGCTCACAACTTGCGCCACATTCAAACAGTCATTACTTCTTTCTCTTTGTTCTCGGAGACTTCATTGATTCTTGCGATGTGCTGGTCTGTGAGCTTCTGGACCTGATCGAGCGCGTCTTTCTCGTTGTCTTCCGAGATGGCCTTCTCTTTAAGCATCTTCTTGAGGTGGTCGTTAGCGTCGCGGCGTATGTTGCGCACGGCCGTGCGGTGCTCTTCGGCGATTTCGTGAACCACTTTCACCATCTGGCGGCGGCGCTCTTCGGTCAGCGGGGGGATCGGGACTCTGATGAGCTTGCCGTCATTCGACGGGTTAAGCCCAAGCTCGCTCGCGCGTATGGCTTTCTCCATCGAGCCGAGCTGAGTGGGATCAAACGGCTGGACTGTGAGCATAGTCGGTTCGGGCGCGTGGATCGTGGCGACCTGGTTTAAAGGCATCGGCGTGCCGTAATACTCCACCAGGACGCTGTCGAGCAGGCTGACCGTGGCGCGGCCCGTTCTTACGGACGCCAGCTTTTTGCGCGAATCCTCGACGGCGCTGTCCATACGCCTGCGCGCGTCATTGATAATGTCTTTGATCTCCATTCATCGACCCCTTATAGATTTTGGATTTTCATGGCGGATGATGCGCTTACGCGCACCGCGATTTTAGATTTTGGATTCAAATACTGCAAGCGATTTCTCGATTTCAAATCCGGAGTCCGCAATCCAAAATCCAAAATCCAAAATCAGACTGGCTGGCTCTTAGACTGTTCTCCCGGCTGATCCGGGCGCACAACGGTCCCGACCTTTTCGCCGCAAACTACGCGCACGATGTTCCCGTGCCGGTAGAGGTTGAAGACGTGAATCGGCACCCCGCGCTCACGGCAGAGGCTTATGGCCGAAGTGTCCATAACCTTCAGGTCCATCTGGATCACGTCGAGGTAGCTTATGTAATCAAACATCGTAGCCGACGCGTCGGTCGCGGGGTCTGCGGTGTAGACCCCTTCGACTTTAGTGCCTTTCAGTATCGCGTCGGCCTTGATCTCAAGCGCGCGCAAGGCCGCCGCCGAGTCTGTCGTAAAATAGGGGTTGCCCGTGCCCGCGGCAAATATTACGATGCGCCCTTTTTCGAGGTGACGTATCGCGCGGCGGAGTATGAAAGGCTCGGCTATGCGGCGCATCTCGATGGCGCTCATGACGCGGGTGAACTTGCCCTGTTTTTCCAGCGCGTCTTGCAGCGCGAGCGCGTTGATCGTGGTCGCGAGCATCCCCATAGAATCCGCAGACGCGCGGTCCATCCCGCGCGCCGACAGCGCCACGCCGCGAAATATGTTGCCGCCGCCGACGACTATCGCCACCTCGACGCCGAGGGCGGAAACGTCCTTGATCTCCTCGGCTACGCGCGTGATCGTGGCGGGGTCTATCCCGTAGCCCTGATCGCCCATCAAGGCTTCGCCCGACAGCTTCAGCAGTATCCGCTTGTAAATTGCTTTAGGTTTGGCCGACATAAAAATATTATCCCAAAAAAAAAGCCTCTCTCGCGAGAGGCTTTCTTCGATCTACTGATCGCCGCCGAGCAGTTTCTGGACTTCGCCCCCGAGATCGTCGGAGCGTTTCTCAAGCCCCTCGCCCATCTTAAAACGGGTGAAACGGCGGACGCGAATGTTCTCGCCGGTCTTTTGAATCATCTGGCGCACCAGGTCGGCGATCGTGATGTTCTGGTCTTTGACAAACGGCTGCTCCATCAAGCAGGCTTCCTGATAAAACTTCGACAGACGCCCTTCGATGATCTTATCAAGCACCTGCTGAGGCTTGTTTGCATTCTTAGGGTCCGAGCGCGCCTGCTCTAAGGCTATCTCGCGCTCCTTATCAAGCACATCAGAAGAAACCTCCTCTTTGCTGATAAAGCGAGGCTCAGCCGCTGTGATGTGCATTGCCAGGTCGTGCACGAACGCGCGGAACTCTTCCGAGCGCGCGACGAAATCCGATTCGCAGTTGATCTCCAAGAGAACGCCTATCTTGCCGCCCGCGTGGATGTAAGAATCGACCAGGCCCTCGGCCGCCACGCGCCCGGCTTTTTTGGTGGCGGTCGCAAGCCCGCGCTTGCGCAATATCTCTATCGCTTTCTCCTCGTGGCCTTCGGCCTCTGCGAGCGCAGACTTGCATTCCATCATGCCCGCGCCCGTCTTCTCCCTAAGCGCCTTGATCGCTGCTGGTGTTACTGGGTTTCCCATTGATACTCGCTTCGCTCCTTAAAAGAATTTGAGATTTCAAATTTGAAATCGCGGCGCGCGTTAGCGCATCATCCGCCATGCAAATTCGATTTAACTCTCAAGCTTCTACTTTGTCTGCGGCCTTATCGCCCGGATGCCCGACTGCGCCCGGCTCGCGGTCCGGCGTCTCTTCGCCCGTCTCGCGGGCGAACGCGCCCGCAACATGGCGCTCGCTCGGGACCGTCTCGGCGGGAACAGATTCCTGTTCGGCGTCGATAGTCTCGTGGTGCCCGCGATGGCCCGGCTGAGACATCTGAACGTCGTTCTGCGTTATCTGTGCGGCCGCTTCCGCGCCCGAAGGAGCGGCAGCCCCTGTCTCAGGCACGGTGACGGCCAGAGGCTCCGGTATGGGCGGAGCGCCGGGCGGCACATAAGTCGTTCTGGCTCCGCGCCCGCCACGACCAGAGCGGTTGCGACCGCCTCGGTCACGTCGGTCGCCGCGATCACCTCGATCACCTCGCTCACCGCGCGGCGCTTCACCCGGCGAGGCTGACGCGGCGGCCTCCGCTGCCTCGACTCCCTCGCCCAGGTCGGCTGAGCCCTCTTTGAGCATCTGCTGGCCCTCGATGATGGCGTCAGCCATCTTCGCGGCGAAAAGGCGGACGGCGCGCAGCGCGTCGTCATTGCCCGGCACGATGTAATCGATGCCGTCGGGGTTGCAGTTAGTGTCGACGATGGCGACTATCGGGATGCCGAGCTTGTTAGCCTCGTGGACGGCGATCTCCTCTTTGTTCGAGTCGATGATGAAGATCACGTCGGGCAGCACGCGCATGTCGCGTATGCCTGCGAGGTTCTTCTCAAGCGCGGCGTGCTCGCGGTCGAGCTTGAGCCGCTCTTTCTTAGTCAGCGCCTCGAAGCGGCCATCTGTGCGCATCGCCTCGATGTCTTTCATCCGCTGGATAGATTTTTGAACCGTCTGAAAGTTCGTCAGCAGCCCGCCCAGCCAGCGCTGGTTGATGTAATACTGGTTGCACCGCTTGGCTTCCTCTTCGACGGCGTCCTGCGCCTGGCGCTTCGTGCCCACGAACAGGAAGCTCTTGTTTTCAATGGCCTGCTGGGTCACAAACTTGACGGCCTCTTTGAAAAGCCGCTGAGTCTTCTGAAGGTCAATGATGTAGATTCCGTTGCGCTCGCCGAAGATGTACTCTTTCATCTTCGGATTCCACCGCCTGACCTGGTGCCCGAAATGGACGCCGGCTTCAAGCAGTTCTTTCATCGTTACCGTAGCCAATCGATCCTCCTAACGTTGAATTGGTTTATGTACTCACCGCCCGGCGTCCCAATTGATCCTGCTTGCTGGAACAACCAATCGCGAGGACGGCAATGGAATTGGGGGTCAGGGATCGGGGGTCGGGGGTCAGGGATTTGAAATCGCAAATCCCTGATCCCTGGCCCCTGACACCCGGCCCCTGCTCTAGCGTTTCGAGAACTGGAAGCGCTTGCGCGCGCCCTTCTGGCCGTACTTCTTCCGCTCTTTTGCTCGCGGGTCGCGAGTGACGAAACCGGCCTTCTTCAATCGAGGGCGAAATTCGGGATTCAAATCTATGAGCGCACGCGTAATGCCGTGCCGCACGGCCCCGGCCTGACCGGCAGGCCCGCCGCCGTCGACGTTCACCAGTATGTCGAGTTTGCCGACCGAATCGGTCAGATGAAGCGGCTGGCGTATGACCATGCGGTGCGTCTCATTCTGAAAATAGTCTTCGAATTTGCGCTTGTTAACCGTGATCTCTCCGGTACCGGGCTTGAGGAAGACCCTCGCTGTCGCGCTCTTGCGACGGCCCGTGCCGTAGTTCTGAATCGTCTCTGCCACTATCGCTCTCCTTACAAATCAAACGGCCCGGCGCTGCTGGCGGCGGGCTTACTTTAATTTCGATCTTAAATCTCAAGTGATTGGGGCTGCTGTGCCTTGTGCGGATGATCCGTTCCCGCATAGACCTTGAGCTTTTTGCCCATCTTGCGCCCCATCTTTGTCTTCGGGAGCATCCCTCGGATAGCCGATTCCAGTATGCGTTCGGGATGTTTCTGCAACTGCTTCTGGGCCGTGACCTCACGCAGCCCGCCAGGATAACCCGTGTGGTGGCGGTAGACCTTGTCTTGCCACTTGTTTCCGGTAAAGACTACCTTCTCCGCGTTTATGACGACTACATGATCGCCTACATCTATGAACGGCGTATAGCTCGGCTTGTTCTTTCCCATCAAGACGCGCGCGGCCTCTGTCGCAAGGCGGCCAACGGTCTTGCCGTCGGCGTCAATAACATACCACTTGCGGTCTTGCTCCAGGTTCTTCCCACTGGGAATATATGTCTGCATGATACGAATCTCCATTTTTTGCGTAAAGAAGACGAACAAAAAGAATACGAAATGGCATATTTATTGTCAAGCCGGATAGATTATGGCTCATATATCGATAGATCAGGCGATCCGCCCGCTCGTGGCCGCCCTCGACGTAGGGACATCTTCCGTGCGCGTAACTCTGTTTGACGCGCGTGGCCGAAGCGTCCCGCCGGTCGAGGCGCGCGTTCGTTATAAAATGAAGGTCGAAGCAGGCGCGGTCGAGATAGAAGCCGATCGCTTGTTAAGAATCATCTGCCGCAGCTTTGATCTTGCCAAGTCACAGATCGACGCTCTTGCGCGCCACAACCGCGCAATCGAGATCGACGCGGTAGCCGTCTCTACTTTCTGGCATGGCCTCGTTGGCGTAAACGGCGCGGGCCAGGCCGTGACTCCGCTTTATAGCTGGAACGACACGCGCGCTACGGCAGAGGCCGACCGCCTGCGCACACAGATCGATGAAGACGAGCTACACGGGCGGACAGGGTGCCGTTTGCATCCGAGCTACTGGCCGGCGAAGCTCGCCTGGCTGCGCGCGCACGCCGGTGAAGCTTTCAAACAATCGAAGCGATGGATGTCGATCGGAGAATACTTATATTTGAAACTCTTTCGCCGCCCGGTTGTGAGCGTTTCGATGGCATCGGCTACGGGCCTGTTCAACCAGAATCTCTGCTTTTGGGACGGCGAGATAATCTCTCACCTGGGAATCGATTCGGATCAATTGTCTCCGCTGGCCGAACCGGGAGAGAGCATCAATGGGCTTGAAAGCGCGTACGCGCGGCGATGGCCGGCGATGGCCGGCGCGCGCTGGTTCCCTGCTTTAGGCGACGGCGCTTCCGACAACATCGGCGCGGGTGCGGTCACGCGCGACCGCGCCGCTCTGATGGTAGGGACATCGGGCGCGCTCCGCAGTCTGTGGAAAGCCGAAAGCGTCCGCATACCGCAAGGGTTATGGTGTTATCGCGCAGACCGCGAGCGCTTTTTGATGGGTGGGGCGTTATCAAACGGCGGCGATCTGTATGAATGGATGATGAAGCGGTTGCGCCTCCCGTCCGCCGAAAAGACCGAAGCCGCTCTTCGAGCGATAGAGCCAGACGCGCACGGCCTTACGGTCTTGCCGTTTTTGTCCGGCGAGCGCTCGACCAACTGGAGGGCGGACGCGCGGGCTGCGATTGCGGGGATGGGGCTCGACACAACGCCGATGGAGATTCTTCGAGCAGCTATGGAATCGGTAGCTTTCCGATTCGCGGCTATTTATGATCTGCTGGTCGAGGAGTTGTCGGAGCCGCAAGAAATTATCGGATCGGGCCGGGCGATGTTGCGCTCACCGGCCTGGGTGCAGATAATAACGGACGTGATCGGCAGGCCAATTCTCGTTTCATCCCTGGATGAATCCGCGAGCCGTGGGGCGGCGCTCGCCGCGCTCGAACAACTGGGCGCGCTTCACCTGCTAGAAGACGCAGAAGCCCCGACAGGCGCGGTCTATTTGCCCGACGCCAGTCGCCACGCGCTGTATCGCGACGCGCGCGAGCGGCACAACCTGCTATACGAAAAGTTGATCGGAAGGAGAATACATGAGCACTAATCCACTCTTTGAGCTTACGCAACTGGGCCAGTCCGTCTGGTATGACAACATCGAAAGGAAGCTCATACAGTCGGGCGAGCTGCGCCGCCTGATAGAAGAAGACGAGCTGCGCGGCGTAACTTCGAACCCCGCGATTTTTGAGAAGGCTATAAGCGGCTCGGACCTTTACAAGGATCAACTCGAAGATCTGGCCCGGCAGGGTAAAACCGCAGTCGAGATATACGAAGCTCTAGCCATCAGCGACATTCAGTCGGCGGCTGATGTGCTCCGAGCGGTCTATGAAAAGACGGGCGGCACGGACGGTTTCGTCAGCCTGGAATGCTCGCCGCTGCTCGCGCACGACACGGCAGGCACGATCGATGAAGCGCGCAGGTTGTGGCGCGCGGTGGACCGACCGAACGTAATGATAAAAATCCCGGGCACGCCCGAAGGCATGCCCGCGATCGAAGAGTGCATCTACGAAGGGATAAACATAAACATCACGCTTTTGTTTTCGCTCGAAAGCTACGAACAGACTATGCAGGCATACATTCGCGGTCTCGCGCGCCGGGCCGCCGAAGGCAAGCCGGTCGCCGCTGTCTCTTCGGTGGCAAGTTTCTTTGTGAGCCGCATAGATACGGCCGCCGACCGCCGGCTCGAACAGAAGATCGGCGAGAGCAACTCGGATGAGGAGCGCGCGCGGCTCAGCGCGCTCTTAGGGCGCGCGGCCATAGCCAATGCCAAGATGGCTTATCAGAAGTTCAAACAGGTATTTCACGGCGAGCCGTTTCGAGAGCTTCGCCAGCAGCACGCGCAAGTGCAGCGACCGTTGTGGGCTTCGACCTCGACGAAGAATCCCGCTTACCGTGACGTTTACTACGTCGAGGCGCTCGTCGCGCGCGAGACCGTCAACACGCTCCCGCCCCAGACGCTTGCGGCATTCCGCGACCACGGCGAGGCGCGCCTTACGATCGAAGACGACCTCGAAGGCGAGCGCGCGCGGCTTGACGGGCTGGAAGCCGCAGGGATCAGCCTCGACGAAGTCACCGATCAGGTGCTCTCCGACGGCGTCAGGCTATTCATCGAGCCGTTTGAAAAACTGATCGCGTCTATCGAATCACAACGCGCAGAGATCGTAGGCCGCACGCAAGCGACCGAATCCGCAGCCGATTGAGCAAAACAGGAGACCGATGCCTGAGTTTTCAAGAACGATCAAGATCGATATAGACTGGGTAGACGACAAGAGCTTTGAGATTCGCGGCGCGCTCAACGACAACGTTCACTCGGTCGCGGCGCGGCTGCTGGTAAGCTTCCCCGATTACTTCATACGCGAAGCCTCGGGCGAGATCACTCGCATGCCTTACACGGGGTTTTGCCAGGGCGGGTACGGAGCGCTCGCGAAGCTCGTGGGCGAACGTATCGGGCGCGGGTTTCGCAAGCGCGCCGGGGAGGTTTTAGGCGGGGCCGAAAGCTGCAATCACCTGCACACGCTCGTCAACGATATGGCGGCGTGCGCGTTTCAGATGAATTACATGGCGGCGAAGCGGAGGCCCGAGGCCGCGGAAGCTATTCGCCAGACCTCGGACGACCCCGCACGACGCCGCGATATGGTGCTTGGGTGGATGCCTCAACTGCGCAACTCATGCTTTGTCTTTAGCGACGCGAGCGACGAGCTGTTTCAACTGGCGAGAAGCGAGAAAAAAGAGGAATCGGCAACGCCCGATTGAGGAGAGAGCTAATGGGAAAACATTTCGAGGATTTTGAGATAGGCGAGGAGGCCGTGACGGCCGGCCGGACTATAACCGAGACGGACATAGTAAACTTCGCAGGGTTGACGGGCGATTGGAACGAGATTCACACGAATAAAGAGCTGGCCGAGCAAAGCATGTTCAAGCAGCGCATCGCTCATGGCGCGCTGGTCTTTTCCGTAGCCACGGGGCTATCGGTCCGCCTTGGGCAGACGGCAGACACTGTGATCGCGTTTTATGGGCTCGACCGGCTCCGCTTCGTAAAACCGACCTTTATCGGCGACACGATCCGCGTGCGCCAGAAGATAGAAAGCAAAAGCGAACGCGACGACAAAAGCGGCATCGTCACGATACTCAATGAGGTCGTGAACCAGCGAGAAGAAGTCGTCGTCAGCTACACGGCCAAAGTTCTTATCAAACGGCGCTCTTGAGCCGGCCCCTGCGCCGTCAATTCCCTCACAACAGGATTAATTCTCTGAAAACTTTTCGAGCAAAGCGGAGAAGATTGACTACTTTGCTTGACTTTGATTCGTCACCTTGCATAAAATCGCCGGACCTGGCTCCTGTAAGCAGCAGTACAGTGGCTTTCCGAGTTGCTGGTGATTTAACAATGCGATTCGGGAGATAGAAGCTCTTGCTCAAGGATTGAAGTCTTGCGCAGGTTAATATGAATCTTCGCGCCGGCGGTCGGTCGAGCCGGCGTACTATCTGATAAGGAGAGACAAACATGTCGGAACCGTTTCTCGGTATGATCGCGATTTACGGATTTAACTTCGCACCTCGTGGGTGGGCGATGTGCAACGGGCAGATATTGCCGATAGCTCAGAACACGGCGCTGTTCTCGCTTCTCGGCACAACGTATGGCGGCAATGGTCAGACGACCTTCGCGCTCCCTAATTTGCAAAGCCGATGGCCGCTTCACTTCGGCCAGGGGCCGGGTCTATCGTCCTACGACCTCGGTCAGGCGGCAGGCAGTGAGACCGAAACCCTGACGATCAATAACCTGCCCGCGCATAACCATATGGTCGAGGCATCTGAGCAGGATGGCACTTCGGGCAAGCCCGGAAACGGCTTCCTGGCCCAGGGTAACCAATACACTGGGGCAAGCGATGGCACGCTTATGAATCCGGCGATGATTAAGCCTACAGGAGGCAGCCAGCCGTTCTCGATCATACAGCCATACCTCGCGCTCAACTTCTGCATAGCGCTTGAGGGAATATTCCCGTCCCGAAACTAAGACCGAGTTTGCAAGACTAAAGGCCACATGAAAACCGGCGGGCAAGTCCCGCCGGTTCTGCTTTTCAGACACAGAAATCGATTCTCTTCACCCCTCGCGCGAATGGCTGTTTGTCTTATGTCTGCCGGCATGAGATATTTAAGCGGCGATCAGAAAGCGAGCACGAGCGATGAGCGGAGAGAAGAAGACGCCCGACCTTCGGCTTCATTACACGATCATTTGCGAAGACGTTCGCCTTGAGGTCAACCACAAGCTGAGCTTGATGGGGCTGTTTTACTCCATACAGGTTCCGCAACTGCCGGTCACGCTGCTGAAGATGGCTATCGTCAATCACTGGTCGGGCGCGGGGCAATACCTGGCGGAAGTCCGCATACTGACGCCGGACCGCTCGCAGCCTATCGCCGTGTCGCCGCCCTCGCCCTTCGAGGTCCCTACAAATGGATTCGCCGACAACGTGACCATCTTTGCCAACGTCAGCTTTCCCGCCGCAGGCAATTACGTGGTCCAAACGCTGATAAACTCAAACCTCTTCGCCGAGCAGGTGCTGACGGTCACCAACGCTCTGAGCCAGCAGGAGGTCGTCACCTCGGAAACGATTCAATAGCGCCTTATGCTAAAGGTCGGTTTAACAGGAAGTATTGCCGTAGGCAAAAGCTTCGTGCTTTCGGTATTGCGCGAGCTGGGGTGCGTGACGTTTGACGCCGATAAGATAGCCCACTTTGTGATGGAGCCGGGGAGCGCCGCTTACAACGACATCATAAGCGAATTCGGGCGCGAGGTTGTTCGAGAAGACGGCTTGATCGACCGCGTGAAGCTCGGCGCCATTGTCTTTGCCGACGCCAGTCGCCGCAAGCGCCTGAACGAGATCGTTCACCCACGAGTGATCGAGGAGCAGAATCGACTGCTCCGGGAAGCCGAAGAGTCTGACCCCGATCAGATCGCCGTAGTCGACGCCGCGTTGATGATAGAGTCAGGCGGGCACAAAAGATTTGATAAGCTGATAGTAGTCTTCTGCGACCCTGAGATGCAGATCCAGCGATTGATGCGGCGCAACCAGATCACGCGCCAGGAGGCCGAGATGAGAATAGCCGCTCAGATGTCTTCCTCAGAAAAGCGCCGCTACGCCGATTATGAGATAGACACTTCCGGCGCCTTCGACCAGACGCGCGCGCGCGTGACGGAAGTCTATAAAGATTTGCTACTGAGTTCTAAATCGGACCTCGCATGAATCCCTGAGCTTCATACCGTCTCTATCAATCGCGCCAGCAAAGCGGCGCGGCGAGGTATGTCGTCGATGATGATGTGTTCGTGTTCGGCGTGCGCGCCCGCGCCGTCTACTCCCAGTCCGTCGAGCACGGGGACTCCGAGCGCAGCTATAAAGTTTCCGTCCGACCCGCCGCCCACCGCGCCCTCGCGAAGCTCGTAGCCTATCTCTGAGGCGAGCCCTCGGGCGTGCTCGAACAACGCTCCGATCTCAGGGGTGCGCACAAGCGGCGGACGGTTTATTCCCCCGCGCACTTCGAGCCGCGCGCCATCAAGCACAGGCTGGAGGCTTTCCATCGCCTCGGTAATCCGCCTGCCCTCTTCGACAGTCTTAAACCGCATATCGATGGAGGCGCGCGATTCGGCCGCCACGACGTTCGAGAGAACGCCGCCCCGCACTACGCCGACGTTTAGCGTCGTGCCGCGCTCGTAATCACACAGGGCGTTTATCGCCAGTATCTGGTGCGCCATCTCCGTGACCGCGCTCACGCCCGCGCGCGGGTCATTGCCCGCATGAGACGAGCGGCCGTGCGCGATCAATTCAAACTCGCCCACGCCTTTGCGCGCGGTCTTAACCGTGCCGCCAGGGATCGGGGGCTCAAGCACCAGAGCTGTGTGAGCCGCCCGCGCCTCTTGCTCGATTATCTCGCGAGAGAAATGGCTTCCGGTCTCTTCGTCGCATGTCATCAACACCGTGATATTGCGCTTTGTGGCGCGGCCCGTCTCTTTGATCGCTCGGAGCGCGAACCGGGCAAGTGCTACGCCCGATTTCATATCGAATATTCCAGGGCCGTAAGCCCGCCCGTCGCTCGTGTGAAAAGGTCTTCGGGCGAGCGTGCCCGAGGGCCATACAGTGTCGAGGTGGCCCACGACGAGCAACTGCTTGTCGTCAGCAGTCGACTCGCCGCCGCCCAACGTGTAGCGGGCGCGGAGGCTCGCGCCGTGACGCGGGTCG
Organism: Blastocatellia bacterium; assembly: GCA_036277095.1. Lineage (GTDB taxonomy): Bacteria > Acidobacteriota > Blastocatellia > UBA7656 > UBA7656 > DASUNP01. The sequence continues at coordinate 27,188 of DASUNP010000023.1, read as the reverse complement.
CCCACGAGATCGACCGCAGCGCCGTCCGACGCGAGACGGTCGGCGAGGTTCCCGGCTATGCGCCTGGCGGCCTCTGCGTCGCGAGACATCGATTCCTGCTCGACCAGCCACCGTATAAACTGGAGTATCTCTTCGCTGCTCTCTTCAAAGGCGGTCAAAAGCCGTGTGGCATCATCAGGAGGTTTCATCAGATCAATTTTTATCAGAGAGTCAAACGCGCGCGCTAGCCTTAAAAGCAAAGCGGCGCAAGATGATCTCTTGCGCCGCTCACAGACTAGACAGCCTGTTCACCAAATTCGGCCCTGCCTCATTTCCGGTTGAGCAGGTTATCGATGACTGCCGCCAGGTCGTTCACGAAATCGGAGTTCGGGTTAAAGCCGCCGCGCGGCTGGCCGTGGACCTGACCCTGCTGATCCAACACGACGATCGTCGGCAGTTGGCGGCCCTGGTAGCGCTTGAACCCTGCCTGGTTCTGATCGCGCAAGACGACTACCGATCCGGTGGGGCCGCAAGGGTTCTTCAGATTGGCGTCGGCGGGCGAATTGACGCTGACCCAGTAGATGCTGACGCCCTTATTCAGGTAACGCTCGGCGAGCGATTGGAGCGCCTTGAACTCATCTTTGCATTGAGGGTCATGAACGCCGCCGAAAAGCAGGACCACGACCTTGCCGCGCATCCCCGAAAGACTGACCGTCTGACCATCGGGCGTCACAAAAGAGAGGTCTTGCTGCGCGTGGGCCGGCGCGCCCATAAAGGCGATCATAATTGCCATCAACACGAATGCTTTTAATTTAGTTGACATCGTTTCTCCGTTTTTTGTTTCCTGTCGCTTCACAAGGCTTAGATGCAGCGCGGGCCGTTAAGGTTCGATTCGCAATCTGCTGCAATTAAATCCACTACTATCTTAACAGCACTCAGCCCGGGGCGGCAATTGCGGCTTTTCAGCTCTTGCGCAGCAAAAGATAGACGGCCGTGATTACAATCAATAAACCTGCGGCCCCTATCGTTATGAGCGCCCACCGAGGCAGTCCCGAATCAGTCACGGCTGTAGCATCCGGGCTCGCGCCAGTCGCGCGAGAAATAGCCGGGGAGAACGTATTGATGGCGGCTGCGGCAGCCTGCGAACTCTCGTCGAAATTTGCGGCAGTGTCGACGAAGGTGAACAGGTATGTGCGCTTGTGCTCTGCCACGGGGATAAAGACATGGCGCAGGCGCGTAGGAGTTCTTTCCTGATTGAATGTCATATCCATCTGTAAAGCCTCGATGCCGCCGATGTTGATCTTGCGGCGGTCGGTGACTTGAGGGTCCCTCCACCCGAGGCTCCTAGAATTGGCGACCATCTCGTCGGCTATCGCATTGATCTGCTGGTCGCTCAGGCTGACCGCGTAGTTCTGGGTCGTCAAATTGAGCTTCGCCTGCGAGCGGTCATTGCGCTTCGGGCCGAGATACTGTACGCGAACATCGCCCGACGCGGCCCTGTCTTCCTGCCACCCCGGCGGGGGTTGAAAAGAGAAACCGTACTCTACGTAACGCGTGTCCTGCGCCTGGGCCGCGGCGCAATAGAGTGCTAGAAACAGAATACCAGCCGCCCGGCCAGCCTTTTGAAAGGGCATCCCTATTCCTCCGACTTTGAGATTCGTCCATGACAAATCTTATATCACGAATTAAGGTTTTTATATGTTCTCGGCAGTGCTTCTTGCAGCCGGCGAGTCGCGACGCATGGGGGAGTTCAAACAGCTCTTGCCTTTCGGCGGCAAGACATTTGTCGCCTGCTGCGTCGACAACCTGCTGGCTTCGCGGGTGAGCGAAGTCATAGTGGTTACGGGCCACCGCCAAGCGGATGTTCGCAACGCTGTAGGCGCGCGCGCAGTCACGTTCGCGCACAACGAAGAGTTTCGCTCAGGCATGAGCTCGTCGATCAAGCGCGGCCTGCAATCGTTGTCACCCTCCGCGCGCGTCTTGATCGTCGCGCTCGTAGACCAGCCGCAGATCGGGCCCGCCGTTATTAATCAAGTCATCGAGGCGTATGAAAGAGAGCGCCCGCTCATCGTCGTCCCTACATACGACGGGCGCAACGGACATCCCATAGCAATCGACTTGAGCTTGAAAGAAGAGATAAAGGCTATGGACCCGAATAGGGGATTGCGCCAGGTCGTCGAGGCTCATAAAGAGAGCGTCGCCTACACGGAAGCGGCCAGCGAAGCGGTTCTGATCGACTGCGATCTGCCGGAAGACTACCGCCGCCTCTTAAACAAGTGACGGCGGTACTTTTTACTCATCGCTGATTACTGATTACCCACGTCTGATTACTAACTATCATGACCTCGGTTAAGCCCTTACCTCTTCGGGGTAGAGGTGAAAGTACGGGGCCATGAATACAGTTTATTCATCTAAAAAGCGAAAGAGGCTGGAGCGCGCTCCAGCCTCTTTTACGCGAGGACTTCTCTTTTGACGGACTCTTCAGACGGCGATCTTATCAGTTCGTGCGCCGCGTGATCCGAAAGGAACTTCGAAGGGAATGACGCGACCGCTGGTTGCCGCCGCTTCGCTCTCCATGCGGCGCTCGGCCATGATCTGCTGCGCGTATAGAGCGCGGCTCGCGGCCAGGATGTAGCTGTGGCCGCCGCACTGCGAGCAGTTGCCGTGACGGTCGAGATAGGTCTTGAGCGGGCGCGATTCATCACCCGAACAGTCTCCGCAGATTATCTGCACGCCCATGATGACCATAGATGTACGTGGCTCGCTTAGTTGCGCCGGGTCGGTCTTGTGGCTCTTCAGCAAGATAAGAGTGGTCAAAGCGATAACGATCATTGTCGCCGCGATGATAATCAACATAATTATCTCCTCTATTGTTTATCAGCTAAATCATTTACCAGCCAAAAACCTGATGCGGCCAACCTGCTCGCCGCGCCATCCTTAAATACGAACGAAAGCGAAGCAAAGGATTGCGTCGCCGGTGATTCTTAAGCAATGTTTATGCCACCTCGTATTGAAAGTCGCAGAAATGTCATCTGCGCTCGCGATTCAACGCTTTGGAGCCGTCCATCAGATTCGGTAACCAGATTCGCGATATGAATGGGAAAGAATTGCAAGCTTATAGTACAAACATGTACCAAATTCTTTCAGACCCGGTATTTATTTACGATTGGCGGGAAATAGATTGGTTTGATCGAGTTGACCAAAATCAATCGTGCTTGCGATCAAGTTGATCGCAAGCACGATCTGAAACCTCTGTTCGTACTGGGACAGGTCGGGCTTTATTAAGTGCGCTTTCGCATCATTCGCCAGATCAGCAGCACTATGATCGCGCCGACCACCGAAAGCACCAATCCCCCTGGATGAAAGTACCGGTCGTCGCCTGCGCCTTTCGGCTGCATACCGAGCAGGTAGGCAACGCCTCCGCCCACGAAAGAGCCGACGATGCCGAGTATCGCCGTCATAAAGCAACCCATCGGGTCGCGGCCTGGCACAAGCAATCGCGCCAGCGCGCCCGCGATCAGTCCTACTATCAAGGTCGAGATGAGCCACCACATATATGGTCTACCTCCCGGGTTGTCGTCCACGACTAGAGTCAATAACTTTGCTCGATATTACGAGCGCGGTCGTCGAGTGTCAACGTCGCGCGGGTCGAGGTTTGATCAAGCGTTGCGTTTGATGTAAAGGCGGGCCGACGTAGTGCGTATGACGTCGGGGATGTTTTTGTTCGTAGACAACGCTCGGAGATCGCGCGTCTGTATGCGGTTGAGGAATCCCAGGCTCTGCGCGATGGGAGTGCGCGGGTTGCGAACCAGGTTGTGTATGACGATGTAGGAGCGCGTCCACGCGCGGTTCTGTCCTATCTGGCGAAGCACATCTTCGGGCACGGTCTTGATCGAAGCGATGTTTTCGACCTCCGTGTCGGTCAGTCGCGGGTTGCGCAAGACGGCCCCGGCCACAATCCGGTTCGGGTCGCGTATCAAGATCAGCCGCGCCTCGCGCGTGCCCTTGATAGCCAGCATCACACGATCCTTGATGCTCATCAACGCGATCTGCTGAAAGACCGGCAGGCGCTCGGGCGCGACGCCCCCCTCTATCGATTGAATCTCGCTGATGGCCTCCTCTATGTTGTACTGCAACTCTGCGGGCGGCATTGATGAATCGAAAGGCCCATACTCGGCTTCATACTCTGCGATGAACGAATCATCTATCGCCTCGTCGACCAGGCCCAGCCTGACGAGGTCCTCTATGCCTTCGATAGCGACAGTCGACCGCCGAGCCTCCTCGGCCGCTCGCGCCGTCTCTTCAGCCACCGCCTGAGCGCGTTGCTCTTGTGCGACGAGCCGCGCGCCGAAACGCTTCTCAAAGAACTCCTCGCGCACTTCGCGCGCGCGCCGCTCGGCCTCCGGCGTGCGATCGGGGTTAGCCAGTATCGCCTCGATTATAGCGGGCGAGCGGATCAAGCTCTGCTGCTTGAGCGATATGGCCTCGATGATATGCGGGTCGCGGCTCAAGGCCGCCAGGCGGGCGAGCGCCGCGTCCGGGGTCGCCCGATTGAAGATCGCGGCCTCGACTGTCTCGCGCGGCGAGCGCGGCCAGACGCACAGGAAACCGAGCACGTCGGCATGGGCCTTCGTGTCGGCAGCGAGCGTGGTGAACGATTCCGGCTTGAGCGTCTCTATGGTCTCGGTGGCGGCAGAGCGAATCTCCGCGCTCTCATCAGCCGAGAGCACGACGAGGGTTTCGAGCATCTCTTCGTTCGTAAGCGGGAACATCCCACGGGCGGCGGCAATCTTTACCGCGCGCGGAACAGAGCCTGTTCTGACGGATTCTAAGATGCTGCTTGCGATGGCTTCACTCCGAACTCAGGTTTAGCGGGGTCTGAACGTGAGGGCCTTTAGCGAAAGGAAGATTACTACAGATCGGCAGGCGGTTCAATTCTTTTAGTTGTCAGGGGTCGTGGGCCAGGGGCCAGGGATTTGAAATCTCAGATGCCCTGATCCCTGACCCCTGACCCCTGCTCTAGGCTCCGCAGCACTTCTTGTACTTCTTGCCGGACCCGCATGTGCAAGGGTCATTGCGGCCTACGCGCGGCCCCTTGTTGCGAATCGGCTTGGCCGTCTCTTCTTCGCCCCCCGCGAAAGCCGTCTCGTTAGCTTTAGTGAAAGCCACGCGGCCACGACGCTGGCGGCGGCGGCGCTCTAAAAGCTCCTGCTCGATGGGAGCAGTGACCTGCACCTGGAGGTTAAACAGGTAACGGACAGTCTCCGTGTCTATGCGGTCGAGCATCGCCTGGAATAGCCCGAACGATTCTTTCTTGTATTCGACCAGCGGGTCTTTCTGCGCATAGCCGCGCAAGCCTATGCCTTCCTTCAGATGGTCGAGCGCGAGCAGATGGTCCTTCCACTGCGCGTCGACTATGTTCAGCATGATGTAGCGTTCGAGGTTTCTCAAAGCCTCGACGCCCATCTGCACCTCTTTTTCGCTGTACTTCTCTTCGAGCTTCGACCAGATTTGCTCGCGCGCCTCTTGCGGGCCGATCTCTTCGAGTCTCACACCCTCGCGGTCGACATCGAATGCGAAGATCATCCGGAGATCGTCTTTGAGCGCCGCAAGATCCCATCCGCTCGGGTCGAGCTCTTTGGGCATGTATCTTTCGATGAGATCGTTGAACAGGTCTTCGGCCACCGTGTTAAGGATGTATTCGCGCTGGTTCTGGTTCTGCTCTTCGACAGTGTCGCCTTCAAACCCCATCAACAACTGGCGGCGGATGCCGTAGATGGCTTCGCGCTGCTTGTTCATCACGTCGTCGTATTCAAGCAGGTGTTTGCGTATGGAAAAGTTGTGCCCCTCGACCGACTTCTGCGCCCCTTCGATTCGCTTCGACACCAGCCGCGACTCGATCGGCACGCCCTCGTCCATGCCGAGCCGGAGCATAAGCCCTTTTATTCGCTCGCCCCCGAATATGCGCATCAGGTCGTCTTCGAGCGAAAGATAAAAACGCGACGAGCCGGGGTCGCCCTGGCGGCCCGAGCGTCCGCGAAGCTGGTTGTCTATGCGGCGGGATTCGTGCCGCTCGGTCCCCAGTATGTGAAGGCCGCCCAAAGATACAACCTCAGCGTGCTCGGCATCTGTGATCTTGCGCGCGCGCGCTATGGCCTGCTCCCACTGCTGCTCTGTCGCCTCTTCGGGGTTGATCTCTTTCTCTTTCAGGTACTGGCGCGCCAGAAACTCGGGGTTGCCGCCCAGCAAGATGTCTGTACCGCGCCCGGCCATGTTCGTCGCTATCGTCACCTGTCCTTTGCGCCCTGCCTGAGCGACGATGTCGGCTTCGCGGCCCGCGTGCTCGGGCTTGGCGTTGAGCACGTTATGCGGCACGCGCATCCGCTTGAGCTGGGCCGAAATCATTTCAGAGTTCTCGACCGACACCGTTCCGACCAGCACGGGCTGGCCCTTCTGGTGAAGCTCTTTGATCTCCTGCACAACCGCGTCATACTTCTCGCGCGCCGTGCGGTAGATCACGTCGGAGTAATCTTTGCGGACCATATCCTTGTTCGTAGGTATGACAGCAACGTCGAGCTTGTAGATGTTGGCAAACTCTGAAGCTTCGGTCTCGGCAGTACCGGTCATGCCAGCGAGCTTTGCGTACATTCGAAAATAGTTCTGAAGCGTGATCGTCGCCAAAGTCTGGTTCTCGGCCTCGATCTTCACGCCCTCTTTCGACTCGACGGCCTGGTGGAGCCCGTCCGACCAGCGGCGGCCGGGCATGACACGACCCGTGAACTCGTCGACGATAATCACCTCGCCGTCTTTCACTATGTACTGCTTGTCGAGGTGATAGAGCGTGTGCGCCTTCAAGCCCTGCTCTATGCAGTGCAGCAGCTCCATGTTCGTCGGGTCGTAGAGGTTCGCAACGCCCGTGAATCGCTCGGCCACCTCGACACCCTCTTCGGTGAGCGAGGCGGAGTGCTGTTTTTCATCCACGTGATAAAGCAGCCGGGAGTCTTGTTTCAAATCGACGTCGCCGTCCGTCTTTTTGATCTCGGCCACGCGCTTCTGCTGCTCGGCCTTGAGCCGCACTATGCAGTCGTTAGCGACGTAGTACTTCTCGGTCGACTCTTCCGACGCGCCTGAGATGATGAGCGGCGTTCGCGCTTCGTCTATAAGGATGGAATCGACTTCGTCGACGATCGCGTAGTAGTGGCCGCGCTGCACCATCGCCGCGGGGTCGAACTTCATGTTGTCGCGCAGGTAGTCGAAGCCGAACTCGTTGTTCGTGCCGTAGGTGATGTCGGCGTTGTAAGCTTCCTTGCGCTCCATGTCATCCATGTCGTGCTGTATGCAGCCGACCGTGAGCCCGAGGAAGCGGTAGATCTTGCCCATCCACTCGGTGTCGCGCTTGGCCAGGTAATCGTTGACCGTTATGACATGCACGCCGCGACCGGCGACGGCGTTCAGGTAGGCTGGGAGCGTGGCAACAAGGGTCTTGCCTTCGCCGGTCTTCATCTCGGCTATCATGCCGCGATGCAGCACCATGCCGCCTATCAACTGCACGTCGAAGTGGCGCATGCCTGTAGATCGCCTGGACGCCTCGCGCACGACGGCGAAGGCCTCGACAAGTATCTCTTCCAAAGCCTCGTCGATCGCCTGGCGGAGGGCTTTCTTCTGCTCGTCGAGCGTGCCGCCGCCGAGGTCGGCTTCGCCGACTCGGGCATCGACCTGTTCGCGGAACTTCGCTGTGCGCGCGAGCAGGTCGTCGTCGCTCAGACCTTTCATCTCCGCTTCAAGCGCGTTTATCTCGGTGACCACCGGCCACAGGCGTTTAAGCAATCGCTCGTTAGCGCTGCCAAAAATCTTCGTTGCAACTTTGTTCACTATTGCGGTCATAAGTCTCTCTAGCTTTCGGCTCCCGTCTCGTTATTACCAGAAACCAATCAGCCTGCTGGAACCGGGCGGGCTTGTTATCAAACGCCGGCCTTCGCCAACAGGCTTAAGATAAGTACTCAGGTTTAACTAAAGGCATGATCACAGCCAGCCTTCAAACCCTTCAGCGACACCATGATAGATTCTATTTGATGCGAAACTGTGAGTCAAACGTCGCGTCAATCGCGCGCGCAAGTCACAAAGAGACACCGGCGGCTGCCTGCCGCACAGCCGGCCCGCAAAGGCGTGATTTCATATGGCCCGCCGCGTGCGGGCCATCAACGTTAGGGGAACAAACCTGGCCCGGTATGACTATCGCGGCACGGTGACCGGCCCGTAATCGCCGCCGCTCATTATAGCCATGCCGCCCGCAGCAAAGAAGAGGACGAAATACAAGATCCAGAGGGCGGTCCAAGTAAGCATGAGATTCTTAATGCCGAGCTTGCTTGCGTTCATCCAGCCCCAGATGAAGGTCCATATTCCGCAGGTGATGATCCCTATTATCCCATGCACGGGACCGGCGTTTTGAAACTGCTTTATCAACACCATGATAAAAATGATAAACGCACCCAGACCCACAGCCCAAGCCAACAACAGTAATATGCTCATACCTGTAGCGCCTCCGTTAATCAGTTGTGATGTGCAGCTATTGTTTCAGGGCGTCGAGATTATACGCATAATTGAAAACCGGTAGCAATCAAAGTTTGCTGTAAGATCAATTTCTATTTCTTCCAGGCAAGATATTGCAACCCTCAACACTGCCCGAACGGGTGATTCGAATCGCAAATGTAAGCGCAAAAAAAATAGTGTTGACTTCGATATGGGCGGATGGTAGAAATGGCTCCGGTCGCACAAGTATCATTTTGATATTTGATTGGTTGTGAAGATAGCATCTGTCGTTAATGCCCTGAGGGGCGCCCCTCTCTACTACTCGCAACCTTGCTACATAGGTCCTTCAAGTCAAGCCTGCCCCTGCGATTCAATTTTGGATTTTAGATTTTGGATTTTGGATTTGAGAACTCACCCTTTTTCTCTTAATCCAAAATCGGCAATCGCGGCGGAGAGCGTAGACGCTGGCTAATGCGTAAGCGCATCATCCGCCATGAAAATCCAAAATCATCAATCCTTCCGGGGGGCATATGCTGGGAAAAAAGAGTAAGAGCATCGTCGGCCTCGACATAGGTTCAAGCGCGCTCAAGGCCGTGGAACTCAAGCCCGTGCGCGGCGGCTTCGAACTGCTCCATATAGCGCATCAGAATTTACAATCAGACACCATCGTAGACGGACACATAATAGACCTCAATCACGTCAGCGATTGCATCAACCGCGTCTGGACCGATCAGAACATAAAGACCAACCAGATCGCGACCTCGCTGTCGGGCCACGCAGTAATAGTAAAAAAGATAACACTACCGGCCATGCCCGAAGAGGAGCTCGACGAGCAGATACACTGGGAGGCGGAGCAGTACATACCCTTCGACATAAACGACGTGAACCTCTACCACGAGATCATCAACTACGACCAGACGGGCCAGCACATGGACGTGCTGCTAGTGGCCTGCAAGCGGGACAAGATCGCGCAGTTCACTCAGGTCATCTCGCAGGCGGGCAAGCAGCCTATGATCGTAGACGTCGACGCCTTCGCGCTCCAGAACGCTTACGAAGTCAATTACCAGCCGATGCCTAACCAGACCGTGGCGCTGCTCGACATAGGCGCATCGGTGATGACGATCAACATCGTGCGCGGCGCGACCTCGATCTTTACGCGCGACATATCGGCAGGGGGCAACCAGTACACGGACCTGCTCCAGAAAGAGTTGGACCTGACGTTCGAGCAGGCCGAGGCGTTAAAGCGGGGCGCGGACCTCGGGATGGAGATGACTCTGGAGCAGGCCGAGCCTGCGATAAGAAGCGTCTCCGAGATGCTCGGGCTTGAGATACAGCGCACGCTCGACTTTTTCCGCGCAACGGCCGTGGACTCTCCACAGATCGACAGGATGTTGATAGCCGGGGGGTCGTCGAAGGTCGCGCAGCTTTGCGAATACCTATCCGACAAATTCCAGATGCCGGTCGAGCGGTTCGATGCGTTCCGCTCGATACGCTTCGACCAGAAGCGGTTTGACGACGAGTACCTGAGAGAGCTCTCACCCAACATGGCCGTGGCCGTCGGCCTCGCGGTCCGTGTGATGGAGGTGGCGAAATGATCCGTGTAAATCTACTTGAAGGCACTGCCGAACAGCGCGTCTCCGTGCAGAAGACCAAGGTGGCCGCGCGCCGAGGTCAGCAGATATTCATGATCGCAAGTGCGCTCATGGTCTTCCTCATAGCGATAGGCGTGGACCACCTCTGGACCAACAACGCGCACGCGGAGGCCAAAGAGATATTAAAGACCGAAGAGGAAGTCGCCGAAAGGCTCAAGGCCGACATCGCGCGCAAGGACCAGCTCGAAGCCGAGCTGAAGCAGGTCGAGGAGCGCATCAAGGTCATCAAGCAGTTGCGCGCCGAACAGAAAGGGCCCGTGGCCCTGATGAGTGCGATCAACGAGCGCATGCCCGGCGGCCAGGCCGACTTCCGCCTGATGTCTGTGACGCAGAAGGGCAACCAGCTCCAGATCATAGGGACCTCGCTCAACCAGCAGATCGTGGCCGACTTCTTAAAGCAGTTGGAATTCTCAAACGGGCTCTTCTCTAACCTCACGCTCAACATCGAAGGCAAAGAGGTCAAGCCCGAAGAGACAGGGGATAAGAAGAATGATTCGGAAGAGATGGTGCGGGTATATCTGTTCAAGATCGACTGCACTTACAACAAACCGCGCGCCGAAGGCGACAGCAAACCGGAGCAAAAGTAGGCTACTTAGCCGGCACGAGGAGATTCGTTTATGTCAGCAACAATGACTACAGTTGTGAAGGGTGCAGAGGAGGGCGGCAGCTTCCTCAACCGCATGCCCTGGTACGGCCTGATGGGTCTGCTCCTGGTGATCGTGGCCCTGCTGATATTCGCAGCCGACATGATGCTCTACAGCGAGACCAGGACTCAAACCGCCGAGCTGCTCAGCAAGGCCGATGACCTTAAGGTCAAGAACCAGCAGGGCGACATCATACGCGCCAACCTCGAAGAGACCGAGCGCACGCTCGCGCTCAAGCGCGAGGAGATGGACACGCTTCGGGACCTGCTGCCCGACCAGGTCGAGATATCGCGTGTCTACGACAACATCAAAGACCTGATGAAGGGGCGCAGGCTTGAGCTTAAACAGTTCGCTCAGGATAAGCCCGAGTCTTCCGAGATATACACCGCGCAGAAGATACTGGTCCAGGTCAGCGGCTCGTACGACAGCCTGGGGCTCTTCTTCTCCGACCTCGGCTTTTACAAGCGCATTGTCAGCGTCACGGACGTGGACGTGAAACAGGCCGAAGACAACGCGCAAGAATACGGCCGCTCGATAAACAGCTCGTTCGTGGTCACGGCCTATTACATCTCGCCGGAGAATCTCGAACGGCTGAACAAGAAGCCCGATGCGCCGCCGCCTGCAAACGGGACTCCGGCAAACGGGGCAACGCCTCCGGCAAACGGGACGCCGGCGGCAAAATAGAAGAGGCAAATAAAGGGTTCGTCAATCAACAGACGAGAGACAGATAGCGGAGTGGTGCTATGAAAGCAAAATCTACGACGGTAGCAAATCCGGCAGAATACCAGACGCTCTTCTTGCGGCTGGCGCTGGGCGTGATGCTCTTGCTTGCGGTCACGATCGCGGCGCGGGCGCAAACGGATCAAAACAACGCGAACAACGCTAATAACGCGAACAACGCGCCGGCAAGCAGCCCGGCCAGGGAGACGCTCGGGCCGAACGCCGACACGATTCGGCCTTACCGCCCGGCGGGCCGCGACCCGTTTAGAAAAGCCATAAAGCCGAAGCCGGGCAAACCGGGCAAGTCGCCGCGCGTTTTGGGATTCCCGGCGCTCGACGCCCGCCGCGCCGAGTTCAGGCAGAAGGTCGATGTGGCGCGGACGCGCGGACTGTCCGAACCCGACCCCGTGCAGCAGTACTTGATAAGCGAGCTCGACATCACGGGCATATTCCGCGACGAGCGCGGGGCGGGCGCGTTCGTGCGCGCGCAGCCCACGGGCACTATGTTCTTTGTGCGGCAGGGGACCGCCTGCTACAACGGCGAGATAGTGCGCATAGAGACGGACGAAGCCGAGACGGGAGGCGCGAAGGTGCTGTTTCGTGAACTCTCTTACATGGAAATAAACGGCAAACAGTCCCTACAAGAACGCGTGGTCGCCAAACAGCCGACCGCGCCGAAGTAAAGGTTTGTGACTCGGTTCAGAAGTTTACTCTGGAGTGGTGGAGCTGACGTTCCTTTTATCAATCAAGGCCCTCGGGATCGCGCCCACATCAGCATTGAAAAAAACGAGGGGAGATATTAGTTATGATAGCTAGGAGGCTTATTGTATTGCTGGCGCTGTTTGCGCTCGTGAGCAATGTTATGGTGGCCGCAAGTCCGAACGCTTCAGGAGAGGGTCAGGCGTTCACTTTGATGTCACTCAAGCACGAGAGTGCGGGCGCGTTCACGCGCATCTTGATCGAGTCTAATGCGCCACCCCTCTACACAGTCTTCCGGCCATCGGACCGGTTGATCATAGTCGACTTGCCGGGCGGCGACGCGGCAAGGCTTTCGCCCAATTACGCCATCAAGAGCGCGCACGTCGATTCAATAGCAGTGCGCCAGTCTCGCGTGGGCGGCACGACTTCCGAGCGCGCAGTCACCAGACTAGAGATCGTCGTTAAAGGTGAAGTCCGCGACCGGTCACTTATAGACGGCAACATGCTCGTGCTCGAGCTCTCTTCCGCGCCGCAGAACAATCAGGCGAAAGCGGCTGCCGTCGATCAGCCCGGCCTTGTGGAAGCGAAAGAGCGGCGCAAAGAATCAAACGCAGCGGATCATTCCGGACCGAGCGTGCAGGTCAATCCGGTTCCGGTCCGCGCGGGGGCAAAGGTCCCTGCGACCGACCGCGCCCAGGCTCCTCAATCGGCGCTCAAGCCCGCGAGCCTGGTCCAGTCGGTGCGCTCAGAGGCCGTCGAAGGCGGGGTTCGCATCCTCGTCGACACGAATGGCGCGGCGCAATTTAAAGATTTCATGCTGCCTGATCCCTGGCGCGTCGTAGTAGACATCACGAATGTTTCGAGCGCTTTCGGCAACAAGACCTTTTCGGTCGGCGCTGCCTCCGTAGACCGCGTGCGCGTCGGACAGCCTTCGGCGAACGTCGTCCGCGTAGTCGTCGACGCCAGATCGAAGGTCTCCTATCGCGTAACGCGCGAAGGGTCGCGCCTCGTCATCGCGGTCGGGAACCTGAGCGCGATGCAGTCGGTCAAACCCGCTTCGCAGCCCGAGCCGACGCCGGTTACCAATCGCGAGATCAAAGTGGCTGGCCAGCGCGTCGAGAATCAAAAGGCTGAGAATCAGAAAGCCGAAAGTCAAAAAGAAACAGCCAGCCCGAATATCCCTTCTAACCTCATCGCTCAGGCGGGCAAGCCCGCTTCGTCGGCGTCGAGCCAGAGCGGGTCGAATCAGCGCGTCACCGCGCAGCCGAACACGCGCCTGCCGATGCCCACGCAGCCTGCCTCGTCAAACCCGGCTCCGGTAAAAGAGACGATAGTCCAACAGGGACAGCCTTCTTACACGCGGAGCGTTTCCGACGTGCAGCGCCCGGCGCAGCCCAACACGACTCTCAGCGTCCCGGCGCAGAGCCAGCCCGCGAAGAATAGATCCGAGATGGCGTTTTGCGATGCTGGTTATGTGGGAGGCCTCATCAGCTTCGACCTTCGCGCGGGCGTCGACCTGCGCGACATGCTGCGCTTCGTGTCGCAGCAGTACGGCATCAACTTCATAGTAGACAAATCGGTAACGGCAGTTCCCGTAGACATCCGCGTGACCGACATACCGTGGAATCAGGTGATCGATTCTGTTCTGCGCGCAAACCGCCTCGGCGCGGTCTGCGAGAGCAACGGGCGCATGATAAGAATAGCGACGCTCTCGGCCATCAAAGAGGAAGAAGACGCGCAGCGCGCAATCGCCGAATCGCAGACCCTGAAGGTCCCGCTCGTCACCAAGATCATTCGCCTCAAGTACGCGCGTGCGGCGGGCTCGCTCGGAGACACAGGTTCGGGAGCGGCGGGTCGCGGCAACAGCGGCGGCGGCTCTTCGGGTGCCAGCAGCGGCGGCGGCCTCAGCCGCGGGACGCTGTTGTCGATAGCCGAAAAAAGGCTCAGCCAGCGCGGTCGCATAGAGATGGACATGCGCACCAACACGCTGATCGTCACTGACCTGCCCGAGTACGTCCAGGCCGTAGACGAGATAATCGCGCAACTCGACAAGCCCGAGCCTATGGTCGAGATCGAAGCCCGCATAGTCATAGCCAGCCGCAACTTCCTGCGCGACCTCGGCACGTCGTTAGGCGGCGCTGTCGTAGACCCGCGTGACGGGAAGACGGCCTTCCTCCAAACCACGCCTTTGCAGTTGACAGGCGGCAAGCTCGCGCCCGGCGGCCAGAGCGGCAGCGGCGGCAGCGGCGGCGGCGGATCGGGCGGCGGATCAGGCGGCGGATCGGGCGACGGCGATTCCGGCAGCAGTCAACAGAAGGGACTCGGACCGAACCTGGTAGGCCCGTTTGCCAACGACGCGCTCACCAATGGCCTTGCCAACACCGTGTTGAGCTTGACGACGGGCGCGCTCGGGACGGGCATCCTCTCGGTGGCGCTCTCGGCTTCGGAGACAAAGGGCCAGATACGGACCATCGCCAGCCCGCGCATCACCGCGCAGGACAACCAGACGGCCGAGATAGTCAACGGCGTTCAGATACCTGTTCAGACGGTATCAAACAACACGATCACCACCACGTTCGTCACTGCGGCGCTCAGGCTTGAGATCACGCCTCAGATAGTCGAAGAGACGGGCGAAGTGCTGATGCACGTGGTCGCGGAAAACAACACCGTGAACTTCTCGCTCGCCAACCAGTTCAACAACGGCACGCCCGGCATCAACACTCAATCGGCTCAATCGACCGTGCGCATAACCGACGGCGGCACGACTGTGATGGGCGGAATCAACATTGACGACGAGGGCCACACGTTGACGCGCACACCCGGCCTGTCAAAGGTTCCCCTGGTCGGCGAACTCTTCAAGCGCAGGTCGACGCGGCGCGACTTCTCGGAGATACTCTTCTTCATCACGCCTCGCATAGTCAGGCAGGATGGGACGGTGGGTCCGAGGACTGCGCCTCAGCGTAGCTCGACCGAAGGCGTGCAGAACCCTGCGGGGGTGCAGCGCGCCGCCGGTTCCACAACGCCAGCTCAGAAGCCCGCGCAGCCAGCCCAGGCAAACGCCGCCGGCAACAAGGGCGCACGATAGTTGAGTTGAGAAGTAAGAGTAAGGAATTGAGAATGAAGAAGCGGGATTACTCTCGAACTCTTCATTCTCAATTCTAAATTCTTAAGTTTTCATTCCAGTCGCGGAGGTAAGCACTTGACCTTCATACAATCGCTCACAGACATAGTTGACCGCATAGAAGGTTGCGCGGGGGCCGTCATTCTGGGGATCGACGGGATACCAATTGAGCGCTATATGCCGGACCTCGACCCCGAGTTAGACCTCGATCTGGTGGCGACCGAGCTTACAACATTGCTGCGCCACAGCATGCGCGTAGCGTCAGACGCAGAGCTTGGCTGGTTGCGCGAGATGATGTTTAACACAGATCGGCAGACCTTCCTTCTCCGCCCCATCACCGAAGACTACTTCCTCTTGCTCGCACTCAATCCGGGCGGCAACGTCGGCCGCGCCAGATTCGAGCTGCGCAAAGTACAGCTCGCGCTCGAATCGGAATTCGCAATCTGAGCGCATCCGCAAACTCCCCAACCACGAAGCACACGAAGCTCCCTAATCTTTCGTGGGCTTCGTGCGCTCCGTCGATAGTCTTGCGTCTTTTATTCTCGATATTGTATTTTACAAAGTTGGCCCGAGGGCCGAGATCGTGACATATTTATTCACACTTTAAGAAGGGACGATAGTTACAATGCAAGCCAATGATATTCGCCGAGGAATGATAATAATGTATAACAACGCGCCGCACCGTGTGCTCGACTTTCAGCACCGCACGCCCGGCAACCTGCGCGCCTTCGTGCAAGCCAAGCTGCGCAACATCAAGAACGGCTCCTCTACGGAAGTCCGGTTCAGCTCGACCGAAAACATCGAGCGCGCCATGCTCGAAGAGCACGAGATGGAATACCTCTACAGCGACGGCGACATGCACCACTTCATGAACACTGAGACGTATGACCAGATAGGGCTCGACAGCGAGACGTTAGGCGACGCTACGAATTATCTGGTCGGAGGCACAAAGATTCAGGTCGAGTTCTTTGACGGCGCCCCGATAGGCGTAGAGCTGCCGCCAGCGGTCGAGCTGACGGTGGTCGAAACTCCGCCGGAGCTGAAAGGCGCGACGGCTTCAAACAGCCCGAAGCCCGCGAAGCTTGAGACAGGCGTCACGGTCCAGGTCCCGCCTTTCATCAAAGAAGGCGACCGCATCCGCGTCGATCCTTCGAAAGGCACTTACCTGGAGCGCGCAAAGTGAACCAGCGGTCGGACTGTCGTAGAGGCGTCGGTGTCGGACGCCTCTACGGCTGGCAAATATGCACCTTCTCTACAGCCTCGCCCTTCTAGCGGTTTCACTGGCCCTGCTGCCCTACTTTATTTATCAAGCCCTGCGCCACGGCAAATACGTCGGCAGTCTCAAAGATAGGCTCGGCGCGCCGCCCGAATCTGCGCGCGGAGCCGGTCGCTCGACGATATGGGTTCACGCCGTCTCTGTCGGCGAGTTTAACGCGGCGCGACCGTTGATCGCTTCGCTCAAACAGAAGATGCCCGGCCGTCGCGTTGTAGTATCGACGACGACGCTCACGGGCCAGCAGCTCGCACGCGCCGACTTCCCTGCCCTTCTCGACGCGGTCTTTTATTTCCCGTTCGACTGGGCCTTCATCGCGCGGCGCGTGATTAAACACGTTTCGCCTGATGTTGTGATAATCCTTGAAACAGAGCTTTGGCCCAACTTCTTGCGCCAGTGTCGAAAACTGAGCGTAGCGACAGTGATCGCGAACGGCCGGATTTCGCCGCGCTCCTTTGCCAGGTATAGGCGAGTGCGCTCGTTTATCAAACAAGTGATAAACGACGCGTCGCTGCTCGTCATGCAATCGGAAGCCGACCGCGCGCGCGCGCTTGAACTCGGCGCGGACCCGTCAAGAGTGAGAGTGTGCGGCAATCTGAAATACGACATAGCAGGGGTCGGGGATCAGGGGTCAGGGGTCAGGAATAATAGTCTTCACGACGAGCTTGATAATCAGTTTGCGCTCTCCTCATCGCCGCGCTTGATCGTCGCGGGCAGCACCGCGCCCGGAGAAGAGAAGATTCTTCTCGACACGCTCAAGCAGGTGCGCGCTCAAACGGGGTTAGAAGACGCGCGGCTCCTGATTGCGCCGCGCCACCCCGAAAGGTTCAACGAAGTAGCCGGCCTCATTTCGCAGTCAGGTTTCAGGCTGGCGCGCCGCTCCCAGGCATCGATCAAGGGCGATCAGCCGGAGGTGATATTGCTGGACACGATAGGAGAGCTTGCCGCCGTTTACAGGTTCGCCGCAGTAGTTTTTGTCGGCGGGAGCCTTGTCCCGCGCGGCGGGCATAACATCATCGAGCCGGCCCTGTACGCAAAGCCCATCATAGTCGGCCCGCACACGGAAAACTTCCGCCAGATAGTCACGGATTTTTCTCGCGCGGACGCTCTCGTGCAGGTAAGCTCGACAGTCGCGCAGGCAGAAGACGGCTTTGCTCGCGAAGTCATTCGCCTGCTATCGGACCGCGAGACAGCTCGAACAGTTGGCGCGCGCGCGCTTGACCTCTTAATGAAGAGCCGAGGCGCGACCCAGTGCACGGTCGCGGCCATTGAGGAAGTTCAGCACTTAGAAAATTGATTGAGAAGAACCAAAAGCTGAAGCGAATGCTAGTGTGGCTCCCGGCCAAGCTCTACGAGCTTGGCGTGCGCTTGCGCGTGGCGGCTTACGAGACGCAGTACTTCAAGTCGAAACGGCTTGACGCTACGACGATCAGCATCGGAAACATCGCCGTGGGCGGGACGGGCAAGACGCCCCTGGTCCATTACGTCGCGCGATACCTAAAGGAAGAAGGCCATTCAGTCGCTATACTGACGCGGGGCTACGGGCGCAAATCGAGGGGCGGACGCACGCTCAATGACCCGGAAGGGCGCGGCGTCGCCGGCGCGAAGTCATATCTGGAATACGGAGACGAGCCTGTGATGCTGGCCCGCAAGCTCGGTGACGTACCGGTAATCATAAACAAAGACCGATACGAAAGTGGAACATACGCGACGCGCGAGCTTGGCCGAGACGTGTTGATACTCGATGACGCCTATCAGCACCTTTCAGTCGCGAGGGATCTGAATATTCTGCTGCTGGACGCTACAGACCCATTTGCCGGATTCGAGATGGTGCCTTTCGGTCGTTTGCGAGAGCCGCTTTACGGGATCAAGCGCGCGGACGCGATTATAATCACCCGCGCGGACCGCCCGTTCGATCAAGGGCAGGTCGCGGCAATCATAAAATACTACTGCGGCGAAAAAGTGCCTGTTATGTACGTCTACTCATCTATAAAAAGATTGCGGCACATGGGCGAAGGCGAAGCTTACGAAGCCAATCAATTCACGGGATGGAACGCATCTCTGATGTGCGGCATCGGCAACCCGCACGCATTCGCCGACGACATTCTCCAGATCGGAATAAACATCGTCGCCGAGCATTTCTACAACGACCATCACTCTTTCACGCAGCAAGACCTTAACGAAGTGACGCGAGCGGCCCGCGAGGCCGGGGCTGACGCCATAATCACGACAGAAAAGGACGCCGTACGCCTCGAAGGGCTAGCCCTGCCTGAAGTGCCGATCTATGTTGCCGAAATCGAGATAGAGAGCGACGACGAGGTGAGGCTCAAGAGCCTGCTGTTAAGGACTGTGGTTAAGAAGTAGGGATCAATCTGAGATTTGAAATTTGAGATTTCAAATCGCTTTCTTCATCTCATTCCGCTGTCGAACGTCACGGTGATCTGAGCGAACTTGCCCGCCGTGACTGTTACTTCTTGCTCTCCTCCGCGAGGCCAGCGTCGGTTCTCCATCAGGGGCTTGACGATATAGTTGCCCGGCGGGAGCGTGACACGGAACCGGCCATCAGAGCCTGTTTTAAGGCGGGCGACCTCGCGGCCTTCAGCAGCCGTTACCACGACCAGCCCCGTCTCGAAGGGCGCGGGATCAGGCCGGGGCATATTAGTGCGAAGCACGGGGCTTGTCGGAGTTATCACGGCTCGGCCCTCGATGCCCGATTCAGCTCGGCTTGTTTCACCCATACGCCCTCCACTCTCGCCCTTGCTTGCGGGCACGATCTCCGAGCCGCGCACGATATACTCACCGCCCCAGACATTGGGGCGCACGTATGTAACCAGCTTCAGACTGGACCGCGCTCGTGTGACGCCCATCACGCGGTAGCTATGGATGCCTGTCAAATCCTCGCCGGCAGAAAGCTCTGTGAAAGAACTTTTCTCTTTATCCCAATGGAACACGCGGAGCGAAGCCGCCGCTCCGGGCCTCACCCGCCAGAGGCTTGTTATCTCCATCACGCCGTCCGAATCCAGATCGACCGCCTGGACCGAAGAGACCTGAGAATATAGATCGCCTCCGTCCGCCTCCCATAACATGCGTGCGGATGGCCCTGTTGTTTCGATTGCTAGATGCGCCCGCGCGCCGCGCGAGTCAGGCGTTTGCCAGGTGGTAATTTGAAGAATCTCTTTCGTGCCGGTTAGGTGGCCGCGCGCGGCCACGCGCTTCTTTTGAAGCGCGCTCGTTTGAAATCCGCGCGCGGCTTTTCCAAAGCTCAATGCCGCCAGCGCCAAAACGATGGCGAGTGGCGGCACAAAGATAAGAAGCCGTTTTTGTGACATCGCCTTATCTCAAACTAATTCTAGCAGAGACGGCCAGGCGATCAAACTCAAGGTTAGCAACTCTTCGACTACCGGCGGAAGCGACGCTTGCTGAACCGGCGATAGTTGTCATCGCGATAATCGCGGCGATAATCGCGATAGCGGTAATAATCATATTCGCCGTAGCGATCCTCTTCGCGCTTGCCTTCGATGTAGACGTAGCCCGCGCCGGCGCCACCGCCGATCACCCCGCCTAAGACCGCGCCCTTCTTGCCGTTGATCATCCCACCTAATATCGCGCCCGCCGCGGCGCCGCCGGCAATGATGCCCACCTTTTTCTTAGTAGACATGCTGCCGCCGAAACGCGACTGCGCGCTGGCCGGCATAGCAATAGCAAGCAGCAATGCAAGGCTCAGAGCACCCGCGCAAAGTTTTCTATTAATCTTTATCATTTCCCATCCTCCGTTAATGAACTCGGCGGCACCGGGCCGCACCTTGTGAAACTGCAAGGCCCGTGCCGACCCGCAACGCGGGCAGCCGGTTTTGCAAATGCAGTTATATTTGGATGTTACGTCTCGCGGCTTAAAGGTTGCCCGGTAGTTTTCAAACGATTTGGTGTTACCGACAGCCGATAAAGTCAGTCGATTAACCGGGTTTATCTTCTTAGAGATTACTATTCTTCGCGCCTCGGGGCTATGCTATCATCTCGGCGTTACCGGCTTTTGCCCCTTTGTTTAAACCCACAAAAACCGAAACGATAAAAAGCGATTGATGCCTGTCAGCATTATTATCGCGCTCGACGCTCTCAGGAGAACTCCTATGAAATCCAAAACTACGTCTGCCGTACTCGCGCTTTGCCTGATCCTCGTGCTCGCTCAAAGCGCGCTGCCACAAGCCGCAAGCAATCGCCCGCGAACGGTCGCAATGGCCGATCCAAACGCCGCGCTTGTCTCTTTACGCGAAAGCCCTGCCCGGGCGGCGCTTGAGTCCCTAGTCCCGCGCGACGGGCTGCAGCTCTATTTTGAGGTGAGAAACGGCGGGCTTGCTCAACTGGCCGCAATGCCCACGGCGCTTGCTCCAATGACCAGGCTTTTATCGACCGGGCGAACAGGCCCGGCGGCCAGCGAGCTTGCGGGCTTTGCTATGAGGAACCTGGCGGCGCTTTCCAGCGCGCGGATAGCTTTTGTAAGCTACGGCGCGAGCGGCCAGGCGCTGTTGATCGAATCGGCGAACCCTCAAGACGGCGAAAAGCTAAAGGCCGACTTAGACCGGATGCTCGCGGCGCAAGACGCTGCGAAATCTGATTTGAGCGTCGCGATGCGAGACAGGGTAGTGATGGCGGGCGCTAAGGCGGCGGTCAATAAAGTTGCCGCGTCAGACGCCGCGTTCACGCTCGTTGAGGACCGGGAGTTCAATAAAGCGCAGGCGCATTTTTCGACGGAGCCATTCTTCGCATACCTGGAGATGGGCGCGATGCCTATACCCTGGCCGGCGGGCGGCGATTCGGGTCAGAACGCCGCTTACACAGCCGGGATGATGGCCGCTTTCAACAATCTGCCTTACGCGATGGCGATGGGAGGGTCGTTTGAAGCAGGCACGGCCAGGATGCGCGCCCTTCTGATGTACACCCCGAAACAAAACGGCGGGCTCTTTTCGTCTTTAGTATCGGCGACACGGCTAGCCGAGCCTCAAGCACCCGGCTTTGCGGCTTCGAACACAGATTTTTTCGTTGACTTGATGGTCGATTGGGAGAAATTATACGAAGGCCTCGAATCGATCTTTGCGATGGTCGCGGGCGCGCAGGCTAGCGGCCCGGCTCAGTCGGGCGGGATTCCCAACGGAGGGATTTCAGGCGGCGACCTGCTTCAGATGATGGAAAGCCAGCTCGGGTTCAGCATAAAAAACGATCTACTCCCCACGCTCGGCGGCGAAGTGGCGATTGCCATTTCAGGCTTTGATGAAATCTTAAGCCCGCAACCAAAGCAGGGGAAGAGACGCGCCGCCGGGCCGAGCTTTACATTGATCCTGGCTTTGAAAGACCCCGTGAAATTTGAGAAGTATTTCAACCGACTCTTTAGCCGCATGGGCGGACAAACGTCTCAGCCGTTCGCTCGCGCGCCTTATCGCGGGACCACAATCAACTATAACAAGAGCATGGCGTACGCCATAAGCGGAGGCTTTTTAGTAGCAGGCGGGAGCTTCGCTCAAATACGCCGCGCGCTCGACGGCAAAGCCGCGGGCACAACGCTGGCCGCGTCGCCGGAGTTTAACCAGGCGATGGGCGCGCCCCGGCCCGTGATGTTGCAAGTTTACGTTTCATCCGGCGCGGCGAACGGCTTTTTCAAAACGATCTCTACCCAGGCGGCCAAGATGAAGACAAGCAGTGCAGTGCCCGTACCCGCGTCAATGTCGCGCTCGGCAATCGGGGTGACGATGACGCCCGACGCGGACGGCTTGATGTTAGATGTGCGAGTGCCTGCCGAGCTTGCCGTCCTGGCGTTGGCTGCGATGGTGGCAGAGAAGCCGAACGCCTACGGCATTAACTCGCAGACTGGCGCGCGACCCGCAGGACGCAGAACGCCCACGCTGACGGACGAAGATTTGAAAGCGCGACGCCCGTAGTAGATTAAAACTGATTTTGGAGACGACTATGGCTTCACTGAAATGCATGAATTGTGGGCTGGTGAATTTCGCAGGCAGCGTGACTTGCCGCAGGTGCGAGACATCACTGCTAAACCATGTGCCTCCTCCCGGCCCGCCGATGATGAACTCCATGCCGCCGCCTCCGCCACAGGGTTTTCCTCCGCCTCAAGGCTTCGCGAACTATCCGCCGCCTCCGCCGCCTGCGGGATTCGGAGGTTATCCGCCTACGATGCCTCCTGCGCCGGGTGGTTATATGAACTACCCGCCGCCGCCGCCAAATTACAATGCTTTGCCGCCGCCACCGCCACCGATGAATGCGCCCGCTTACGGCGCTGCGCCGAATGCGCCTTCCTACGGCGCGCCCCCCTTTCAGCAGGCGTTCGCTCCGCCGCCGAGACCGTTTTATGGCGGGCCGTTCGTTCAAGCGCCCGGCGTCTGGCAAGACGGTGCGACGCTGATCACGACCAGAAATATCGTCCTGCCCGACCGCTGTGTTAAGTGCAATGCTCCGGCGAACGGTTACAGGCTCAAGCGAAGTCTATCGTGGCACAACCCGCTCCTTTACCTGCTCTTAATCGCAAGCTGGTTGATCTATCTGATTGTCGTTCTAATCGTCCGTAAGACTGCAAGAGTCCACATTGGCTTATGCGAAGACCACATTAAGAGCCGCCACATCGCGCTCTTCTCGGCATGGTTTCTCTTTCTGGCGGGAATCGGGACTATAGTCCTGGCCTTTGCGAGCAGGAGCGTAATGGCCGGATTCTTCGGGTTTCTGGTGGTTATAGGGTCGGGGATATTCGGCATCCTCACGTGTCGCATGGTCTATGCGTCAAAGATAGACGAGCAGTTCGCCTGGATCAAAGGGGTCGACCGAGAATACCTCTCTCAATTCCCGCAGTGGCCGCGCTACTGATAGATGGGGCGGCGCAGAATTTGATACCGCGCCGCCCGCACACCCTCCCGTTCGACTTGTCTACAAATCTGATTCAATGTACTTTTTGTTAACGCTCCGCAAGTCGAAATAATAGACGGGAAGACTTCATGGCTAAAGACGAAAACCGGCCCCCCTCAGCCGAGATAGAAAAACCGCCGCGCTGGGTCGACAGGGTTCTCAACGCAATCGAGCGCATAGGCAACAAGCTCCCTGACCCGGCCGCCCTGTTTTTGATCCTGTTGATCATAGTCTGGATACTGTCGGCGCTGCTGGCGCCCGTCGAGTTTTCAGAGATAGACCCCCGGACCAAACAGCCGATCCGCGTCAACAACCAGTTGACGGGCGATTCAATCGCAACGTTCCTGTCGAACCTCGTGACGACCTTTACGGGCTTTCACCCGCTCGGCGTGGTGCTGGTCGCGCTCTTGGGAGTGGGCGTAGCCGAGCACACTGGTTTTATAAACGCCGGGCTGAAAGGGCTGTTGAGCTTCACCTCCGCAAAGCTGCTGACGCCGATGCTGATACTTGTCGCCATCATCAGCCACACGGCGGCTGACGCCGGTTACGTGCTCGTAATCCCGCTCGGGGGAGTAATCTTTTACGCAGCCGGGCGCCACCCGCTGGCGGGAATCTCCGCGGCCTTCGCGGGGGTCTCGGGCGGGTTCAGCGCCAACTTCATCCCGTCGAGCCTCGACCCGCTGCTATCGGGTCTTACGCAGTCGGCGGCGCAGATCGTAGACCCAGCGCGCATGGTCAACCCGCTCTGCAACTGGTTTTTTACTGGAGCATCATCGCTTTTGATAGCGCTCGTCGGGTGGTATATCACGGACAGGGTGATCGAGCCGCGTCTTAGCAAGAACCCCGTCGACGCGGATATGTCCGACATCCCGCAGATGGAGACGCTGGGCGGCAAAGAGCGGCGCGGGCTTATCGCAGGGATGCTGACACTCGCTGCGGGCATCGTTGTCCTAGTCCTCGTCTCGATTCCCGAAACCTCGCCCATGCGCTCGCCTGCGACTTATAGAGTAAACGAAACGGCTCTGGCCGCCTTGCAAGGTCAAGGCGTCCCCGAAGAGGTCGTCAACAGCTTAAGGAGCATCGGGCCGAGAGAACTGGCGGGAGAGAAAAACCTGCTCGACGCCATTCGGGCTAAGGTAGGCGATGAGGCGACCGCCGCTTACGGCCAACAGATACTAGAACAGACGCGGGCCGGCGACAGAGAGTTGACCGCCGCCTCGGCCCCGTTGATGCAATCGATCGTGCCGCTGATCTTTCTTCTGTTCCTCATCCCGGCGATCGTTTACGGATACGTGGCCGGCACAGTGACGAGCCACCGAGACATAATCAAAGGTATGAGCAAGGCCATGAGCACTATGGGCTATTACATCGTGATGGCCTTCTTCGCCTCGCTGTTCATAGCCGCGTTCGGCCAATCGAACATAGGCGCGCTGCTGGCGCTCAAGGGCGCGAATTTCCTCAAGGCCATGTCGCTGCCGGGCGAAGTGACTATCGTGGGAATCATACTGCTGACGGCGACGGTAAACCTGTTGATCGGCTCGGCCTCGGCCAAGTGGGCGTTGCTCGCGCCGATACTGGTCCCGATGTTAATGCAGCTTGGGCTGTCGCCGGAGCTGACTCAGGGCGCGTACCGCGTGGGCGATTCGACGACGAATATAATCACCCCGCTTATGCCTTACTTCCCACTAGTCGTAGTCTATTGCCAGCGGTACGTGAAGCAGACGGGGATAGGCACTCTAACCTCTTTGATGCTGCCTTATTCGATCCTCTTTTTGATAAGCTGGACGCTTTTCCTGTTGGCCTTCTGGTTGCTGGGCGTACCGCTGGGGCTGCAAGCGCCCTACACCTATCCGTAAGCGAAGGGGAGCGAAAGGGGTTTCAGGTGATGCCCGCGAGGTGGAGAATCGCGCGCGCGCGCTCGGCTATGGCTGCGTAATTCTCATTCTGCAGATCGCCCGTCAGAAACAGGCGGTCGCCGACAGTGACTGCGAACGCCCCGGCCGCAAAGTAATCGGATATATTCTCAAGCCCTACGCCGCCCGCGACCGAAAGCCTGGCGTCGGGCATCCTCGACGTCAGCAGCGCGACGTAATCGGGGCCGCCAAGCGAAGCCGCAGGGAAGACCGTGATCAGCGGCACGCCGAGAATCTGGCCGGCGGAGACTTCCGTCGGCGTGAGGGCGCCGATTATCGCCGGTATGCGCTGGCGGCGGCTGACTTCGACTAAGGGCGCGCTCGTATGAGGCATGGAGATGTATTGCGCGCCACTTTTTGACGCCCTGTCGACCTGGTCGTAGCCCATCACAGAGCCCGCGCCCACGCAGACGCGGTCGCCGAAACGGTGCCTCAGCTCAGAGATGACGCGAAAGCTGCCGGGCGTGGCGAGCGGGACTTCTATCAACCGTACGCCGCCCATGATAGCCGCCTCCGCCGCGCGCAAGGCAACCTCGGCCGACTGCGCCCGCACGGCTGCGAAGACCCTGTTCTCCGAAACTATTCTTATCAGCTCTGCGTCATTCATAAAAACAGTGACCGGTTGAAGAGTGACGAGTGACAAGAAAAATGATAAATCTTGTCACTCGTCACTCTTCACTTGTCACTGCTTTATCGGCCCACGTAGCTCAGTCGGCAGAGCGCGTCCTTGGTAAGGACGAGGTCACCAGTTCGATTCTGGTCATCGGCTCCAGTTTTTTCGCGGCGAAGAGAACGAAAAAACTGTCCCGCCGAAGCGCGAAGCGCGAAGGCGGACGGGCATCACGAGTTCGGATAGAGAGACGCAAAACGCGAGGACGGTACAACGACAATGGCTAAAGAGAAATTCGATCGTTCCAAACCCCACGTCAACGTCGGCACCATCGGTCATATCGACCACGGCAAGACCACGCTGACCGCCGCGCTCACCAAGGTCGCCGCGGACAAGGGGTGGGCGAAGTTCGTGCCGTATGACGAGGTGGCCAAGGCCTCGGAATCGCAGGGGCGGCGCGACGCGACCAAGATTCTGACCATCGCGACGAGCCACGTCGAGTATGCGACGCCGAACCGTCACTATGCCCACGTTGACTGCCCGGGCCATGCCGACTACATCAAGAACATGATCACCGGCGCGGCGCAGATGGACGGCGCGATCCTCGTGGTCTCGGCCGTCGACGGCCCGATGCCGCAGACCCGTGAGCACGTGCTGCTCGCCAAGCAGGTCAACGTGCCGTACATGGTGGTCGCACTCAACAAGGTCGACGCGGTCGATGATCCCGAATTGGTCGACCTGGTCGAACTCGAGGTGCGCGAGCTCCTGAGCTCGTACGGCTTCCCCGGCAACGACATCCCCGTGGTTCGCGTGTCGGCGCTCAAGGCGCTCAACGGCGAAGCAGACGGTGTCGAGACCGTGCTCAAGCTGATGGAGGCGCTCGACAGCTACATCCCGCTGCCGGAGCGCGAGGTCGACAAGCCCTTCCTGATGCCGATCGAAGACGTCTTCTCGATCTCCGGACGCGGCACTGTCGTGACCGGTCGCGTCGAGCGCGGCCGCGTGAAGGTCGGCGAGGAAGTCGAGATCGTCGGCATCCGCCCGACGTCGAAGACCACCGTCACCGGCGTCGAGATGTTCCGGAAGCTCCTCGACCAAGGGCAGGCGGGGGACAACATCGGTGCGCTCCTCCGCGGCGTCGAACG
>DASUNP010000022.1:0-63299 GCA_036277095.1 Blastocatellia bacterium | reverse complement strand
ACTCCGCGACGACTTCGGCCACTTCCCTGTTCGGCCAGCCGCCTCGCCGCGCAAGCTTCTCGCTTTGGTCGGCCACGTAATAACTCGGCACTTGAAAGCCCGAGCCTTCGTCGCCGGCGCGGCTCATATCGATGACTATCGCGCCGCGCCCTTCGCTCAGGTAGTGCTTCCAGGCGAAAGAGGCGAAATCGCGCCACTGCGCACGTATCAGCGTCTGGTGCCCGTCAGGCGTGTCGATCGCTTTTACCCGTTCCCGTCTTTCCGCAGGCGAAAAGTCCTTGACCATTGCTTTCACCACGGTTAAATCTAGCAACTGTCTCTGGCCGAAACAAGATCGGCGCAGACGAGAAAGGAGATTGCTTGCCGCCGATAGTAGAGAAGGAAAAACGCGGGTCGCCCCGCGAGCTTCTGCGGCTGCTCGCTTACACAAAGCCGTACCGCTTGAGGCTCGCCATCGCGCTCGCGAGCCTGCTGGTCGCGGGCCTGCTCGGCCTGGCATTCCCCCAGCTAGTGCGGTTGATCATAGACGCGGCAATCACTAACAAGGACCCTGTTCGCCTCAACAGGTTTGCGGTCCTGCTCATAGCCGTATTCGCCGCTCAAGCGTTGTTCAGTTTTCTGCGCTCCTACTTGCTCTCTTACACGGGCGAGCGAATAGTAGCGGACGTGCGCGTACAGGTTTACGCGCACCTTACCCGACTGCCCATCTCTTTTTTCGCCAGCCGCCGCGTCGGAGAGCTCACGTCGCGGCTGGCCTCTGACGTGAGCATCGTGCAGACGGTCACCACGGGCACCGTCGCCGAGCTTCTGCGCCTTTCGATAATTCTGATCGGAGGCGTAGCGATTATTACTATAACCAATACGCGGCTGACGCTGATAATGATGGCTATCGTCCCGGTCGTGATTCTTTCGGCAACCTTTTACGGCCGTTACGTCCGCCGTTTGAGCACGCGTGTGCAGGACCAGTTGGCCGAGGCGAACTCCGTGCTCGAAGAGAGCCTATCGGCCATTCGCATCGTCCAGTCGTTCGTGCGCGAAGAGTATGAGCGAGCGCGTTACGGCGGGAAGATTCGAGATTCATTCAAGCTCGCGATTCGCCGCTCGCTAGCCGGCGGCGGCTTTATCGCTTTCATCATACTGGTCGTCTACAGCGGCATCGCGGTGGTCCTCTGGATCGGCAGCCGCATGGTCCTCTCAGGGCAGCTATCGAGCGGAGAGCTGGTCGCTTTCGTGCTTTACACGTTTTTCGTGGGCGGCGCCATCGGAGGCATGACCGAGCTTTACGGCCAGTTCAATCAAGCCATAGGCGCAACTAAACGGCTCTTTGAATTGCTCGACACGAAGCCCGAGATTAAAGAGCCAGAGCCTGCCGAGCCGCTCACCAGCGTGTCGGGCGCGGTCGAGCTGAAAGACGTGCATTTCACTTACCCCGACGAGCGGCACCTGCCAGTTTTAAAAGGCGTCTCAATCCGTGCGCTACCCGGCGAGATAATTGCCCTCGTAGGGCCGAGCGGGGCGGGTAAATCGACTCTCGTAGCCCTAATACCGCGCTTTTATGATGTCTCGTCGGGTGCGATTCTCGTCGACGGGCACGACGTCAGGCGGGTGCGGCTCAAAGACCTCAGAGAAGCCATAGGCATGGTGCCGCAGGAGACGACGCTTTTCGGCGGGACCATCCGCGAGAACATCGCTTACGGGAAGCTCGACGCCACGGACGCGGAGATAGAGGCGGCAGCGCGCGCCGCTCACGCTCACGAATTCATATCAGAGTTCCCCGACGGCTATAATACGATCGTCGGCGAGCGGGGGGTGAAGCTTTCGGGCGGGCAGCGGCAGCGGATCGCAATAGCCCGCGCGCTGCTCAAGAATCCCGCGATACTCATACTTGATGAAGCGACCAGCTCGCTTGATTATGAATCGGAGCGGTTGGTCCAAGACGCGCTTGAAACTTTGATGCAGGGCCGCACGACGTTTGTCATCGCACACCGACTTTCGACCGTGCGCCGCGCGGACCGCATCATCGTGATGGACCGTGGCGAGGTGGTTGAAGAAGGGACTCATAAAGAACTGGTCGGCGTGGGCGGCCTTTACAAACAGCTCTACGACATTCAGTTTAGAGATTACCCGCCGCCAGCCACGGCAACGACCGAAGCCTAGCGGTGAAACCCTAAAGAAAGGATCTCGCAGATGATAATGCTTTCCGACAAAACGCTGGCCGTTCGATTGGAGACCGCTGAAGCTTTGAATCAGGTCGAGTACGCGAAGACTTACAACCGTGTGGGGCTTGAGCCGGAGGCCGCGTACAAAAAGATTGGGAGCGGGTATGCAGTCTTTGCCGGTATCGACTCGCCGCTCTCGCAGTCTTTCGGGATGGGATTGGAGGGCGAGGTCGCGGATGATGAGATAGATGAGCTGGAAGCGTTTTTTAAGGATCGGGGCGCGGCCGTTAACGTCGAAATCTGCAACATGGTGGATATGAGTTTGATCCAAAAATTGATTGAGCGCAGATACACGATCAGCGAGTTCACTCATGTCCTGGTAAGACCGATCTCGCCTGATGACGCTTTCGAGGTGAAGGGCGACTACATTATCCGCGAAGTGGGGGAAGACGAGATCGATACGTTTTCCAGAGTAGTGGCCGAAGGTTTCGTGGAGAGTGGATTAGCGCAAGATGCGTTGATAGATGTATTCAAAGTCTTCTTCCGTCAAGCCAACTGCACCTGTTTCGCGGCTATCAACAACGGAGAGCCGGCTGGCGGCGGCGCGGCATTCATTCAAGACGGCGTTGCCGAGTTAGGCGGGGCCAGCACCATGCCCGCACACAGAAACCTTGGGATTCAAAACGCCTTGCTTAGAAAACGGCTGAGCTTTGGTGTCTCTAAGGGGTGCGACCTGGCTATGGTGACGACGTTGCCGGGCACCACGTCGCAGCGCAACGTGCAGCGCCAGGGATTTCAAATCGCTTATGCGCGGACAAAGTTTACGAGAGAGTGGAAGTAGCTACGCTCTATCTTCCTTCTTCCGCGATGTGCTTCGCGATTCTTTCGGCAAGCGCGCCGATCGTTCGCGAAGGGTTGACGCCGAGTGCCGTGGGCACG
Organism: Blastocatellia bacterium; assembly: GCA_036277095.1. Lineage (GTDB taxonomy): Bacteria > Acidobacteriota > Blastocatellia > UBA7656 > UBA7656 > DASUNP01. The sequence continues at coordinate 60,201 of DASUNP010000022.1, read as the reverse complement.
ATTGCGCCGTCAGCGACGTAAAGGTTTTTGTAGCCGAAGACTTCGCCCTTGTGATTCACGACGCCATCGCTTGCCGTACTGCCAAGGTTGCAGCCGCCGAGCGGGTGCGGCGTTATCAGGTCGTGTGACAAAGTCCATCCGGGAGGGATGATTGCCGTGCCTCCGGTCGCCTTTGAAAGCTCCTTATGCATATCGACTATCGCGTTCATCAACGGGAGCGATTTCGTTATGTTCCAATCCAGGTGTAACTTCTTCGAGCCGAAGCCGAACTGCCACCAGGGGCGCTTCAACGAAAGCACGCCGTCGGCAGCATCTACGCCCTGAGCAAACCACGGCATAACGTTGTTAGTAATGCTTGAGTCGCGCAGGACTTTCTGTATCCCTAAAATAAAGGACTCAGCATCCAGCCCTTTCGCCATCCTTGCAGCGCCCATAGTCATCCGGTCGCCCAGCAGGTTAGGCATTCCGCCGTCTTCAATCCAGAAGCTCTCCCCTTTATAGGCCCGGTCCCGAAAATCTATCATGCTCGAAATCGTCGGCCCCCGATCAGGATAGATCTTCTGATTCGAGTAGAGGGCGGGAGTAAGAAAGTCGCCGTTGCTGCTCCAGTTGCGCCCCAGGAACTGGCTGATGTTCGGGAGGCTCTTGTTCTCATTGCGACAGCGCAGCAACAGCTCTGTAGACCCGAGCGACCCGGCCGCTATGATGACTATTCGCGCCGTCTCGCTTCCGGCAACGCGGCGGCGATCTTTCGTATCTATGCGGTCAAATGATACGCGGTAACTGTCCGCCTGTGGCTCGATGTTTGTGACCAGATGTAGCTCGCGCACCTCCGCATGATTTTTTTCGGCCCACGGGATGTAGTTCAGATCGAGAGTGTTCTTTGCAAGGACCGGACAGCCTATGTCGCAAAAGCCCGTGTGAACGCACGTCCCCTGTTTCACACCCTGCGCGTTGGTGAACTCTTTAGACTCTTCGATCTTAGGAGGATTGTTCACGTCGAATTTCAAGTCCGGGTCAAAAGTGACGGCCATGTCAAGCATGTGAAACCGGTCGCCGTGACCTAACTTCTCTGCCCCCTCTTTCATTATGCGCGTCCGGGGGTTCAACTGGTTGTCGGGCATCTTTTGAACATTCATGAACTTCGCGACCGTGTCGTAGTGAGGCTTCAGCTCGTCATAAGTAATCTCCGCGGGCCAGCCCTTCATCTTGAATATATCCGGCCGGGCTTCGACAGATATGCTGGCGTAGATCAGCGACCCGCCTCCCACGCCCGCGCACTGCGCGATGCTCATGTTCGGGTAGACGCGCAGGTCGAGCCAGCCGCTCTCACGCTCGGGCCGGTTTGAGTCATAGATCCAGTTTCGCTTCGTAGTCGACGGATAGGTCTCTTTCGTCCACCTCCGCCCGCGCTCAAGTATGAGCACTTTGTAGCCCTTCTCCGCGAGGCGGCAGCCCGTTATTGCGCCGCCGAACCCGCTTCCGATCACTATGACGTCGAAGCTCATCAATCTCTCTCCTTAACTTGCCGGCGCGGCCGCGATTGCGCGGTCGTGTCGATGCTTGTTTAGAAACTCTACGAGGCGCGGGAAAATATCGACGTGGTTGTTCTTACCCATGAACGGGTCCTGGTGGCCGTAGCCTTGAAAGACGTGTAGCTCGTGCCGCCCCGGAACTATCTGCTCAAGGCGGCGGTGACACTCGATGTTGGAATCCGCGAAGACGTGGTTGTCCTGGCCCGTCATAAAGAGCACGGGCGTGGTGATCTCTTTCGCATGCTCGAAGTAATTATTCGGTAACTTGTCATACTTCGGATCTTCGGGATCAAATTTCACGGCGGTGTTATCGGCCTTTATCATCTTCAACACGTGCCGGTAATAATGCATGCTCGTCCCGCCGTACAGATCGCCCCCACGGCGGTGCGTCACGTCGTGGAGATTCTCGTGGCTGTAGAGCGCGGGCCAGCCCGTGCCCCACATCATGCTGAGCATGTGACAGGCCGACACGTCGCACTCCTTGTGAAACCACGATATGACCTTCGCGAAACTCTTCCCGCGAGTCTTGCCAGGCTCCTGGCTCCAGCGCGGGCTTATGTAGGGAAAGCCCAATACCTTCTCCACCCAGAAAGGTGCGGAGCTCAGTTTTATCTTCGACCACTTGGGCACACGCGGCGTGAGCGAGACGCTATTAGAGATGACGCTCGCAATGTTGTCTATCGCCTTGCCGAAAAGGCTCATCATAAATGAGACCGAGCCCAGGCAGTGACAGATCACATGCACGCGACGGTCGCCTATGTGCTTGCGCAATTCCGCGAGCGCCGCCGGGTAGTCGTACATCGCTATGTCGTCCATGTTCATGCGGTGCGGAAACAGGTTGTATGAATGGCGGTTGCTCATTCTGAAATCGAGGGTCCACACGTCCGTATAGCCGTTGTCCAAAAGGTAGCTCACAAGGTTGTAATGCTCCGGCATTATGAACATGTCGGACGAAGTGGTCAGGCCGTGGAGTATCACGACCACGTCATCGGCAGGCGCTCGAAGGAACCGAATCATGCTCAGTCCCAGTTTGTCTTCGGTCGTGAAAGGGTGGAAAGTGATGTCGGCGTCTCGGACGCCTTCTAAAGTGTAAAGCGCTATCTCGCGTTCCATAATTCACCTCTTAAATCGGCCCCGACTATGCTTTGATTAGAGGCCGTAAACTTCCCGCAGACTTCCCAAAAACAGCTTGTTGAATTTCGCCATAGCCGCGATCTTGTTAGGCCCTTCGGCCCTGAAGGTCGTCATCTGTTTCGCAAAATCGGCTTTCAGGATGATGATGATGCCGGCGGCCACGATCTCTGCATTGGCCTCCTCGTCGGCTGAGACGCGCCCTCGGAGTATGCGCGTGTAGAGCGTCGAAGTGTCTTTCCATATCTCCGTCGGGTCGAATCCCGGATCGTCCTTAACGTCTTTGAAGCCGCTCATCGTGTAGGGATTGCCGTCGCCGTCGGAGAAGAAGAGTCGGTAGAGCATCAGCTTTCGCTTCGCCTCATTCGTATCGACGAAGAGGTTGAATATCCCGCCCTCGACGGGCCGCTGCCCGCCCAGCGGGTCGCAGCGTATGAAGCCGTCGGCGCGCCCCTCGTGCTGAGGCTCGGCGACGAAGCGATCTATGTCGTCTATCTTGATCGTCAGGTGAAACATAAACGCGGTGCCGCCCTGTTTCCCCTCGTCGTGGCCGCGCTGGTAATCGGTCTCGCCGAAAGTGACGAACCCTTTCATCTCTTCGGTGAATTGGAGTGAAGTCGGTTGTTGGTGCTCGGTTGACATTGCTTTTGTAGCCTCCTTTAATTCTCGGGCTTTCGGGCCGCGCGGTGAATGGCCGCCTGTTATTCATAGACGCAAAGCCGGGCCATTTTAATTCGTTCAAACGGGTGAGCGGGCCAATCAGCACAGTGCGGCGAAGACGTGCGCGATGCTATCGCGGAGCTTACCTTTTGTCAATTATAAATCGTAATACGGCTCACCCAGCACTCAGCACTCAGCACCACTATGGCCGCGCCCGTCGTTTAGCATTATTATAAACGGGCCGCGAGCGGATAGTTTTTCGCGTAGGAGAGACGAATGCTAAAGCCCGGAAAGATGCTGTGGGCCATAGTCCTGACGGGGTGGGTCCTCATAGGGCTGACATTCACGCTCAATTACTATCTGTTCGCAGACCACTACGTCTTCATCTTTAAGAAGCAGCCCACGTTCATAGAGATGCTGGTTTGGGAATTGCCTTACTGGCTTATATGGGCGGGACTTTCTCCGCTCATATTCAATATCACGCGCCGGCACCGCATAGAGCGCGAGCGTTGGCTGGCGAGCCTGGCGGTTCACGCCTGCGCGTGCGTGCTGTTGTCTTGCGCACACCGGGCCGCCTACCTGCTGATAGGCTGGATGCTCAACGTGGTCGCATACCGACCGATCCCCTCGATCGCAGAGCTCTTCGATTTCCTCTTCTTCTTCAACATGCCCACGGCGTTGATGAGTTACGCCACCATATTGTTAGTGAGCCACGCGCTGGTTTACTACCAGCAGTATCAGGAGGAGGAGCTGAAGGCCTCGCGGTTGAAAGCGGAGCTGGCCGAGGCGCAGTTGCAAATCACACAGGCGCAGTTGCAGGCGCTCAAGATGCAACTGCACCCGCATTTCTTATTCAACACGCTCAACTCTGTCTCGGCGCTTCTGGACGAAGATGTCGAAGCCGCCGACGAGATGCTTGCGCGGCTGGGCGATTTGCTTCGAATGACGCTGGCCAACTCCGGCGCGCAGGAGGTGACGCTGCAGGAAGAGCTGGAATTCTTGAGATGCTATCTGGAAATCGAGCGGGTCCGTTTCCAGGACCGCCTGACAGTTCAGATGGACATTGATCCGCAGTCGCTCGACGCGCTGGTGCCCAACCTGATATTGCAGCCGATCGTAGAAAACGCCATACGCCACGGCATAGCTTCGCGCATAGCCCCGGGCCGCATAGAGATTCGCGCGGCCCGCTCGGGAGACGCGCTTCAATTGCAGGTCAAAGACAACGGCCCCGGCATTCAGACGAAGTCCGACATCGCCGTGGCCAGTAGAGAGGGCGTGGGGCTAAGCAACACGCGCGCTCGGCTGAAGCAGCTTTACGGACCTCGTCACCGGTTCGAGCTTTCAGACGCTGTGGGCGGCGGATTGTTGTTGACCATCGAGATTCCGTTTCAGATGGAGGCGACCGTTCCTGAACAGAAAGCTGCGCTCACATGACTGAAAGTCGAAGCATTCGCGTGTTGATAGTCGATGACGAGCCGCTGGCGCGCAAAAGAATAAAGCGGATGCTTGCGACTGATGCGGATGTCGAGATCGTCGGCGACTGCGCCACAGGCCGCGAAGCCGTGGCGGTGATACGCGACCGCGAGCCCGACCTGATCTTCCTCGACATTCAGATGCCCGAGATGGACGGCTTCTCTGTCCTCAAGTCGGTAGCGCCTGAGCGGATGCCGTTTGTAATCTTTGTGACGGCATACGACCAGTACGCGCTCAGGGCTTTCGAGTTCTACGCGCTCGATTATCTGCTCAAGCCTTTCGACCGGCGGCGGTTCGAAAAAGCGATGCAGCGGGCCAGGGAACGCATCCTTAAAGAAAAGGGTGACGAGCTGAAGGAGCGGACTATCGCCCTGCTCGAAGAGATAAAGGCGCGGTCGCACCACCTGGGCCGCCTGGTGATCAAAGCGGGCGGGCGGGTCTTTTTTATCAAGACCGAAGAGATCGATTGGATAGAGGCCGAAGGCAAATACGTGCGGCTCCACGTGGGCCGCGAGTCGCATCTGCTCAGGGAGGCGATCGGAAGCCTCGAAGCGCAACTTGACCCCGAAAAGTTTCTCCGCATTCACCGCTCCACCATCGTCAACATAGACCGCATTCGCGAGCTTCAACCCTGGTTTCATAACGAGTACCGCGTCATACTGCGCGACGGCACGGAGCTGATGCTTTCGCGCAGTTGTCGCAAAAAGCTCGGCGAGATGCTCGGCGGTCACCTCTAATCGTTCGGCAATTCATTCCCCCCTCGTCCAACTCGCGCCCTATACTTGCGCGTTCGTGTCAATTTCATTTTCCCATTCTAAGAATGAGCCTATATTGAACCTGCTAATCGTGCCCGTGCCTTTATTAAACTTCCGCATGGTCTTGGAGGTCGTCTATTGGCAAATCCGCTTTTCGCAAGAAAGTCGCTCAAGCTGCTGCTCGAAGAGATGGCGGGCGAACACCGTCTCGAGCGCGTGCTAGGCCCCGTCCAATTAACGAGCCTGGGCGTGGGTGCGATCATCGGCACAGGCATATTCGTGCTGACGGGCGAGGCCGCGCACGACAAGGCGGGGCCCGCCCTGATGCTCTCGTTCGTCGTCGCAGGTATCGCGTGCGTATTCGCCGCGCTCTGTTACGCGGAGTTCGCTTCGATGGTGCCGGTCGCGGGGTCTGCCTACACTTACGCCTACGCGACGCTCGGCGAGCTGTTCGCCTGGATCATAGGATGGGATCTCGTGCTCGAATACGCCGTGAGCGCCTCGACCGTCGCGGTCGGCGCTTCGCACTACTTCCAAGATCTCATCGGCATATTCGGATTACACTTACCCGAAGCGCTGACTAAAGCGCCATTCGATTACGACCCGAAGATAGGTGAGTTGGTAGGGTCCGGCGGGGTACTCGACCTCCCAGCGGTCATCATCACCGCGCTGGTCACGATAATACTCGTCCGCGGCATCAAAGAGAGTGCGAGCTTTAACGCGGCTATGGTTGTAATCAAAGTTGCCATCGTTTTGCTTGTGATCGTGGTCGGCGCTTTCTACATCGACGCGAGCAACTGGGAGCCGTTCGCCCCTTACGGCTTTACTGGAGTCAGCTTCTTCGGTAAATCGATAATGGGCGGCGCGGACGCGGGCGGCCAACCGCTGGGGATGCTCGCGGGCGCAGCGATAATCTTCTTCTCCTACATCGGGTTCGATTCGATCTCGACGCACTCGGAAGAAGCGCGCAACCCTAGGCGTGACGTGCCCATAAGCATCATCTTGTCATTGCTCATCTGTACTGTGCTTTACATAGGCGTGGTGGCGGTGCTTACCGGCATGGTTTCGTATGACCAGTTGAACATCAAAGCCCCCGTGTCGGACGCGTTCAGACAGAAGGGCCTGGCGTGGGCGCAGTTCCTGATCGCCTTCGGCGCGCTGGCCGGAATCACTTCGGTAGTGCTGGTGTCGATACTGAGTCAGGCGCGAATACTCCTGGCGATGGCGCGCGACGGGCTTTTGCCTCAGAGCTTTTTCGGCGCCGTGCACGAGCGTTTTCACACGCCCTGGAAATCGACGATTCTCACGGGAATCTTCGTCAGCCTGGGCGCGGCGTTCCTGCCCTTGAGAATACTGGCCGACCTCGTAAGCATCGGGACGCTGCTGGCGTTTGTGATCGTGTGCGCGGCCGTCTTGATAATGCGTCGCACGCACCCGAACGCCGAGCGCCCGTTTCGCACTCCATTCGTTCCGGTCGTTCCGATACTCGGCATAGCGATCTGTTTGCTGCTGATGTTCTCGCTGCCTTCAGAGAACTGGCTGCGATTAGGCGTCTGGCTGCTGTTAGGGTTCGTAATCTATTTCGCCTACGGCCGCCGTCACAGCCATCTGTCGCGCCGGCTCAGCGAAGAGATAACTGACCACGGCATCACCCCCGGCCCGACTGTGCTTGCGAAGGTTGAAGAGACAAACACGGAGGTGATAACTAAAAAATAGAGAGTCAAAAAATAGAGAGTTAAGAAAATGGCCTTCATCTGTTGGCCGGTCCTCGCCCGTCCTGTGATAATATCTGCGAGTGTAAGCTTGAAAGCTTGCTCACGGATTTCACGCACGAGCGGGGGCCGGAATTGTCTCAAAGGAATTATCGCGATCCGCTACATAACATGATATCGCTCGACGAAGCGATCACGGATGATCGCCTGATAGTCGAGCTGATAGACTCAGCCGAGTTTCAACGCCTGCGCCGGATCAAACAGCTCGGCCTTGCGATGTTCACATACCAGGGAGCCGAGCACAGCCGCTTCACTCATTCAATAGGCGTGATGCACCTGATGACGCGCGCGCTCAATCTTTTGGGCGCGCATCACCCTGTCAGCGATGAAGCGCGCGTCGTCGGGCGCGCGGGCGCGCTGCTGCACGACCTTGGCCACGGGCCTTTCTCGCACGTAATGGAGAAGGTCTTTCACTTTCATCACGAAGCGTGGACCCGCCGCATAGTCCTCGATCCCGACACGGAGATTAATCGCGTGCTACGCCGTTTAGACGGCCAGCTCCCGGAAAAGCTCGCGTCCATGTACGATCATCAATACAAGCCCGCGTTCGTCTCACAGCTGGTATCGTCTCAGCTCGATTGTGATCGCATGGACTACCTGCTTCGCGACAGCCTGATGACCGGCGCGAAGTACGGCATCTACGACCTGGAATGGGTCCTGCACGCGCTCAAGATCGAGCAGGATTCGGACCGCGTTTACGTAGAGTCGAAGGGCCTTTACGCGGTGGAAGAGTATCTTCAAGCTCGTTATTACATGTTTCGCCAGGTCTACTTTCATCGCACTTTGCGCTCGGCGGAAGCGGTGCTGGTCTCTACTCTCAAGCGTGCGCGCGAGCTGATGGAGCGGGACGCGCTCGGCTTTCGCATGCGCGGGTCGGTCTTTGAAAAGATGCTCGCGGGCGAGCAAGTGACGACGGGCGAGTACCTGCAATTAGACGACACGGATGTTACGTTTCATTTGAAGCAATGGGCGCGCGACCGTGACCCGCTGTTGGCGGACCTTGCAATGCGGTTCATCAATCGCAACCTCTTCAAGGCCGTCGACCTGGAATTGCCGGCGGATGCGAGAGAGAGATTTTGGGATAGGGCGCGCGAAGCAATCGCGCGGGCGGGCTTCGACCCGCAGTATTATCTGATTACCGACCGCGCCGCCGACATACCCTATTACGGATACTACTCGCCCGTAGGAATCGGGCCTGAGAATCTGATTTACATAGAAACCGGCGGGCCTCGCTCTTCGATCAGAGAGATAAGCGAAGTCTCGGAAGTCGTTCGAGGAATGCGCGGCTACCGCATTGACCGCGTATGCTTCCCCGTCGAGGTGGCCGACGAAATATCATCCATCATCGCAGAATGCGCGATAGACGCAGAGGCCCACAGCGCCGGCTGATGGGCTGAAGAGTAAAACGGCCCGCGCTTGCGTGCAGGCCGTCGTTTTGAATTAGTGCCTTAATGATAATGGAAGCTTGAGCACCTAATTCGGTTCGGTCATTTGTCACCTCAAAGCAGTGACGAAGGTGACTATACACTAAAAAAAAGCAGAGTCAATTCCCCACTCGGGTAGCCTCGCGAAATCATCTATTAGTCGAAGAGTATGCCTGCTGATATCTGGCTAAAGCCTCGCGGAAGCGTTCGGCCTCGGCCCCGTCGGCCTTAAACTTTTGCGACTTGTTTTGAAACGAGACCGTCATCTCGTCCTTCGCTACGCGCACGCCCACGCCTATCAAGTTGGCCGAATAGACATGCTCGCTCCCGTCAAAGCGCAGCCCCGTCCGATCGACCGTCAGCGTGCCGCTGCAACTGCCGCGCAGGCTGCCATGCAGATGCTTCACCTGCACTGCAGCCGGCTTAGGCTCTGCGGCCTTGTCGCGCTGTCGCTTTTCGATCCTTTCGATCCTGTCATCAAGCGTCGCCACCGAATAGAGCGGGCTGCCTCCGAGCCGGCGCGCCTCCTTATAACGCTCCAGCGCTCTGGACGTATCCCCCCGCTCCATCGCTATCTCGCCGAGCGCGGCGATCGAAGAGCGGTAAGCGTCGCCTACATTCGCCGGGACGCGATTGAAGTAATCTACGGCCTCGTCGTATTGGCCGAGCTTCATGTGCGACCGGGCCAGCGCGAACATCACATCGGGAGTTCCCTCGCCGTTGCTGAGCGCGAATTGCAGATCGGGAATCGCATCATCGAACTTACCCGCCCGGTAGTTATCGAGTCCACGTATGCGACGCCTCTTCGGGTCATTGGCTTTCGCAGATTCAGTCGCGCGAGTTGCCTCGATATCCTTCAGCCTGGCGCGAAGCTGTTTATCTTGGCTGAATAAATCCGTGGCCTGTTCGAACTGGCGTATCGCAGAGTCTATGTCGCCCCTGGCATATGCTTGCTCTGCCGCAGACTCCAGATTCTCTTTAACGCGATTCCTGACGGCGCGCGCCTGCACATTCTGTGGATCGATAGCCAGCGCTTGCTTCGAATAGTAGTATGCGCTTGACGTACCAGGATCGATCAGATGGCCCGCGCGCAAAGCTTCCTCGGCTTTGCGAACCAGGTCAAGCACTTCGCCTTGGCGCGACGACAACTGGCTCTCAAGCTTCGTCGCTGCCGCTTGAGTCTCCGGGTCTTTCGGAAAATAATCGAGCAACACATTATAAATCTCTTGAGCATGCCCCATATCCTTGCGCGAGATGGCCGATTGCGCCGATTGGAGCAGCGCTTTGCGAACCCGTTCTTTCATGTCGAGTGCGAACTGGTTGCTGGGGTCCTGGGTCAGTATTTGCTCTGAGTAATAAAGCGCGCTCTCATCGAGAGGGAAACCGTATCGACCGTCTGCAAAGGCGTCTGCGGCCTGATCCTGGTAGTGTCGAATCGCTTCCTCAGGCGTCAGGCCAAAGGCGTCGGACGGCGGCAAGAGCTTGAGCTTGAAATCAAGCTCCCGCGTCGCTTCGGAAACCGTTATCTGCTCAATGACGGGCTCGTAACCCTCTTTCGTTATAGTCAGCGTGTAAGTGCCGATCTTGACCTGTTCAAGCTTCACGGGGGCCTGGCCGTAATCCTGCGCGTCAAGTTTGATCTCGGCCCCTGAAGGCACCGTAGAGATTACGAGGTAGTCCACAGTCGAGGGCTTCTTCGTTATCAAATAAATGCCGGCCACCGTCAACATGGTTATGAGCACGGCGGCGGCGGCGGCAAACGGCCACCAACGCGCCCCTGGATGTCGCTTCGCGCGGCGTTGATAATCTGCGCTTGTCGTAACGTTTGCTTCAGTCCCCATCAGTCTACAACCAACCCTTACGGCCTTCGACCGCTTTAATGATTATGAATTACCTTGAGCTTCTTTCAAAAACCTGAGCTACGATATGATCCGTGACACGCCGGGTCACCTCGACGGCATTTTTCATGTGCAACTCGCGCGTGATGTGTCCCGCAACATAGAGCCCGCTGACGGAAGTCTCGAACGTCTGCGGGTCATAAACCGGGCGCCCGTCTGGAGCGATCTCTACTCCAGCTTCTTCCAGGAGCTTCGTGTCGGGGTCAGCGCCGATCAACGCGAATACATGATCGCACTCAATCTCTACTATATCACCTCGGCCGTCACGCGCAATGCGCAGGAGAGCCGAGCGCGGGCGGATCTCCACAATCTCTGATGACGTGATTATTCTGACTCGGCCATCTCTCGCCGCCTGCTCAAGCGGTTCCTGTACCCAGGATTTGATCTTTGCACGCGGGCGGCCAGCGGCTTCGCTCGTGTCGTCAATATCGTCTGGCAGATCGAGCGACTCGCGACGAACAGAGAGCGTCACGCGCGCGCCCTCGTCCGCGAGAAACAACGACGCCTCCGCCGCAGAGTTTCCGCCGCCTACGACGAGGACATGCTTCATCGCATAAGGGAACGCCTCCGCGAATCTGTATGAGACGCGCTCGGCCACTTCTCCCGGAACGTTCAGCTTTCGCTGGCGGCCGAATCCGCCCGTAGCTACGAGCACAGTGCGCGATTGGTACCGGTTCAGGTCCGTTTCCATCATCAAGCCCTCGCCCGTCGGCGCAATGCTGCGCACGTCTTCACCTGTGCGAATCTCAACGGCCTCGCGCATAATGAGATCGTTATAATGCGCGAGCACCTCTTCGCGCGTAGGCTTTGAGTCGCGACCGAGCGCCCCTCGTTCAAGCTCGACCTCTTCTGATGTTGAGAACAGAGGCTTGGCAATCGGGTAGTTATAGATTGTGTTGGCTATCACCCCGCGTTCGAGGACGAGGTAATCAAGCCCGTTCCGCTTTGCCGATAGCGCCGCGACGAGGCCCGCCGGGCCGCTGCCTACGATTATCAGGTCGTACATAGTTTGCTCGCCTGCCAAAACTGCTAACGTTAAGAATACAACAACCGCCTATTGCCAGCAACGGCAGCGCAGCCGCTAAAAAGTAGTTATGTGAAGAAGGATCGCGGGTGGAACGCTCGTGCGGGGCTTATTCGACAAGGGCTTCGTTAAACTTATACCCAACGCCCCAGACCGTGAGAACGTACTTCGGCTTCTTAGGGTTCTCTTCTATCTTTGTCCTGAGCCGATTCACGTGCGGGTCTATATTCCGCTTATACCCTTCGTAAGCTGTATCCCAAATTACGCTGAGCAGGTCCTGTCGTGAATAAACGTAACCGGGGCTGGAGGCAAGCAGCTTCAGTATGTTGAACTCGATTGGCGTAAGAGAAACGGCTTTCCCGTTAATAGAGACGACGTGGCGGTCTAAATCGATCTCAAGCTCTCCGTGCTGTATCACTTTTTGTTGCGGCTGCTCGGCCTCGGAGGGCGTGCGTCGCAACAGGGCCTGAATTCTCAGCTCAAGCTCTAAAGGACTGAACGGCTTCCCCAGGTAATCGTCGGCTCCGAATGAAAAGCCCGTGATTTTATCCTCAATGCTCTGTTTTTCGGTGAGCATTATTATCGGCGTCTTGACCCCTTTTTCCCTGAGCAACTGGCAGAGCTTGAACCCGTCTATGCCGGGCATGACTACGTCGAGTATTATGACGTTTGACGATGAAGAGAGCCCTTTATCCAGCCCCTGTATTCCGTCGGCCGCTTCGATGACTTCGTAGCCCTTGCCTTTGAGATAGTCCGAGACTGTTCCACGGATGGATTTGTTGTCGTCAACTATAAGAACTCTTTTACCGTGCGCGTTAGACATCTTCTTTAGAATAACACTACGGTATGCAATTCATGAAACCGACAACAGCTCTACTATGTTAAAGCAACCGCATAGGCATGATGACGTAACGAAAATCGTTGCCGCCGTCCGCCTGAGGGCGCATCAACGCGGGGCTTTGCTCGTCTTTGAATTCAAAGGCAATCTCTTCTGTGCCGACTACGTTCAAGAAGTCTAAAAGGTATTGCGCGTTAAAGCCTATGCTGAGCTTTTCACCCGTGTAATCTATCGGGATCATTTCCCTTGCCTCGCCCACGTCGGCGCTTTGCGATGTGATATTCAGCTTCCCTTTGCTCAATTCAAATTTCACGCCGTGACTTCTCTCGTCGGCCATCAAAGCGGCCCTTCTAATGGCCTGCGTTATCTTATCCGAGTTGAGCGGAACTACCTTATCATTATTCTTCGGGAGCACGAGGTCATAATTAGGGAACTGGCCTGCGAGCATTCGCGAGGTGAGCTGGCGGTGTCCCACTTTAAAGTAGAGGTGATTCTCGTCACGAGCAAACTCGACCGTCTCGTCAGAGCTGGAGGTCAGCTTCGATAATTCGCTGAGGGCCTTCCTCGGGATTATTACCCTCAGAGGTTCTGCCTGCGCATCGGGCGAAGTTTGTTCCAACGCGGCGCCGGCCAGAGATAACCTATGCCCATCAGTCGCGACCATCTGTAGTTTCCCTTCCGCAAGTAGCAGCAGCGACCCGTTAAGGGCATAGCGAGACTCTTCCTGTGTGATCGCGTATATGGTGCGACTGATCAGACTGTGTAAGATCGAAGCCGGTATTGCTAACCCGACCTCGTCTGAGCGAGGAGTCGACGGGAAATGCTCTTTGGCCTGGCCAACGATCTTAAACTCAGAGGCCCCGCATATAATCCTCACCCAATCATTATCTTCTTTTATGAAGTTAATATCGGAGTCGGGCAGATTTCGGACTATGTCGAAAAGCTTGCGCGCTTGCAGCACAATCGATCCCGGGCGCGTAACGTCGGCTGTGCACTCTGTTTGAAGCGAGACATCGAGGTCCGTAGCCACCAGCTTGATTAGCGACTCGCCAGCCGTTTCAATGAAGACATTAGAGAGTATCGGGATGGTATTCTTTTTTTCAACAACCCCCTGAAGAAGGTTTAACTCTTTTAGGAGAACCTGCCTGCTTAGACTAAATTGCATTTTACACCTCTCTAGTGAATACAAGCCTTTCTACTATCTATAATACTTATTTACAGTCTATATATATATAGTAGTAGTAGTAGTGCCTGTGGAAAAGTGGAACCATGTACCTAAACTCTTGAAAAATAAATGATAAAGTAGTTTTTGACCTGTGAAAAACCCTGTGTAAAACCTGTGCAAAACAGCTGTCCCCTGTGGACCCTTTTCCTAATTCCATCAGTTTTCAACAGGTTCCACAAGGGGTCCACAGAGGGTACATGTGGAAAAAATAAGCAAGTCATTTAATATTAGTAATTAGACTGTTGATAAGTCTGTGGAAAACCCCATCCGAGTCATATAACTGCGATACTTTGTTAATGCTATGAAGGACCGTCGTATGGTGCTTGCCTCCGAACTCGCGTCCTATCTCGGGAAGGCTGGCTTTCGTAAGGGTTTTGCATAGATACATAGCAACCTGTCTTGGGCCTGCTATGTTTCTAGAGTTGTTCTTCGATTTGAGATCGGCTACTTTAAGACCATAATGGGTTGCCACAGTCTTTTGTATTAACTCGATCGAAACTCCGTCCGTCTCTTCATCAATTATGTTCTTAAGAACCTCCTGGGCCAGCTCCAGACCTATCGGCAACCCTTTTAATGATGCGTAAGCCACGAGCCTGACCAGCGACCCCTCAAGCTCTCTAATGTTTGACTTTATTTTACTTGCAATAAATAGAGCTACATTATCGGGCAGGTCTATCTTTTCAATCTCAGCTTTTCTTTTCAGTATCGCTACCTTTGTCTCCAGGTCCGGAGGCTGAATATCCGCAATCAACCCCCATTCAAACCTGGAATGCAGCCTCTCCTCAAGTGTAGGTATCTCTCTAGGAGGACAATCGCTCGATATGACAATCTGTTTCTGTGCATCATAAAGAGCGTTAAAGGTGTGGAAAAACTCTTCCTGAGTCCTCTCCTTCCCCGCTAGAAACTGTATATCGTCCATCAGGAGAACATCAATATTCCTGTATTTTTCTCTGAAAGTAATAGTTTTATCGTATCGTATAGCGTTTATTAACTCATTCATAAATTTTTCTGATGATATATAGGTTAAGCGTAAATTAATATTTCTCGATTTTATGGCTTGCCCGATCGCGTGCATTAGATGCGTCTTCCCCAACCCCACTCCGCCGTAGACGTACAACGGATTATAGGTTTTTGAAGGCATGTCGACTACGGCAAGCGCTGCCGCATGAGCAAATTGATTACAGGAACCGACTACGAAGGTATCGAATGTATATTTGGGATTAAGCGGCAGCTCAAGCGGTTCGATCTCTATGAGCTTGGCAATACCGAAATTGCTTATATCCTGATTATTTAACGATGCGAGTTTTGAAGGCCTGGGAGGGGCTTCCTGATTCTTAGCTCCGTTCGAGCCTTTAGGTTGTTGCTTATCTTCTATCAAGAAGCTGACTTGATAGCCTTCCATATCTAGCTCTTGAAGGGATTCCTCAAGAACATCGAAATAATTACTGCTGATCCAATCACGAAAGATCTCATTTGGAACTTTCAGATAGAGGGTCGAATCATCTTTGGTAGCAAAAGAGATGGGCTTAAACCACGTGTTGAAGCTTTGATGATTCACCCTTTTTGAGATGGCTGTCAGTATAGATGAGAGTAAGTCGATTTGAGTACTTGAAGCAGTCATGGCAATACCAGATAAAAGTGCTTCGAAGTGTCAAAACACAAAAAACTAACATTTCAGAAGAGAGTCCGAACCGAAAGTTAGCTCTTGGAATTTTGAAATCTTCAATGAAGCCTCGGAACATTATCACAAACACGAGAGGGTTTCAATCCCATAGTGCTGTGGAACCGTTTTATTATGTATCTCTTTTTATTACCGTATTTACAGTAGATTACGAAATGACGCCTGACCACCCTGGTTTCTTAGAGTGGTTAGCGATTGGCCTTCTCTGCCAACTGCAATTCTATAGACGCTCTTTCAAGTTCTATGGTCGCGCGAACAATATCTATATCGGGGTCTGACAATGCGCGTTGCAATTGGCGCTCCGCGTGTTCTTTATATTCTAGCGCGCGGCGAAGGTCTATATCCTCCGGGCGTTCCGCTTTATCCGCGAGGACTACGACACGATCAGGGCTGACTTCGACAAACCCATCGCTTATAGCCATTTCGCCCTTCTGATCATTCACGTAATAAGTCAAGAGCCCGGCTGGCTTAAGCTGGGAAATGAGCTCTGTGTGGCCGGGTAGAATACCCAACTCCCCGTCGAGGCCGGGAACATCCACCCTATCTACTTCAGCCTCAAAGACTTTTCGTTCCGGAGTTACGACCTCTAAGTGGATTTTATCAGGCATCTGCTATTTCACCAATCGGACGGGCAAACTCATTTCCAATAGATTAAGACCGTCGCTTTCTCGGCTATATGTTCTTGGCTTTCTCAACAGCCTCTTCAATTCCCCCAACCATATAGAAGGCTTGCTCTGGCAGATCATCGTACTTGCCCGAGATCAGCTCTTTGAAGCCTCGAATGGTTTCTTCCAGGGTTACGAACTTACCTTCAATTCCTGTAAACTGTTGAGCAACGAAGAACGGCTGAGACAAGAATCGCTGAATCTTCCTGGCCCGCGCCACAGTCAATTTATCTTCCTCTGAAAGCTCATCAATACCAAGGATCGCGATAATGTCTTGTAAGTCTTTATATCTCTGTAAGATACGTTTCACTTCTTGCGCCGTGTTGTAGTGCTCCTCTCCCAAAATCCTAGGATCGAGAATGCGAGAGCTTGACGCCAATGGATCAACTGCCGGATATATTCCTAACTCTGAAATCTGGCGGGATAATGCAGTGACCGCATCCAGGTGCGCAAACGTAGTTGCCGGCGCCGGATCCGTATAATCATCTGCCGGCACATAAATAGCCTGAACAGATGTGATAGACCCCTTCTTCGTCGAAGTGATTCTTTCTTGAAGTTCACCCATTTCTGTTGCTAGAGTCGGCTGGTAACCGACTGCCGAGGGCATACGGCCAAGGAGCGCAGAGACTTCGGAGCCTGCCTGCGTAAATCGAAATATATTATCGATGAACAACAACACGTCTGTTTGGGCCTCATCCCTGAAATACTCCGCAACCGTCAATGCAGAAAGAGCCACTCTTAACCGTGCGCCTGGCGGTTCTGTCATTTGCCCGTAAACTAAGGCAGCTTTAGACTTAGATACCGCATTCTTGTCGACATAATTCAGGTCAAAATTTCCTGTCTCTTCCCAATTCTTATAAAAGGACTCACCGAAGTTTACTACCTTCGATTCTACGAATTCCCTTATAAGATCATTCCCTTCCCTCGTGCGTTCGCCCACACCGCCGAATACTGAAAAACCACCGTGCTTCATTGCAACGTTATTTATAAGCTCTTGGATTAAGACTGTTTTTCCAACGCCCGCCCCGCCGAATAGACCAATTTTTCCGCCTCGAAGGAACGGTTCTATTAAATCGATGACCTTTATTCCGGTAACAAACATCTCTAGCTCTGTCGATTGGTCCTGAAAATCCGGCGCATGGCGATGTATCGGATAGCGCTTTTCTGATTCAACAGGCCCGAGCTTGTCCACAGGTTCTCCGATTACATTCAAGACTCGGCCAAGCGTTGAGGGACCGACAGGGACTGTAATGGGCTGGCCCGTGTCTATGGCTTTCATTCCTCGGACGATGCCTTCCGTCGGCTCCATCGCTACGCAGCGGCAACGGCCTTCCCCGAGGTGCTGTTGAACTTCGACCGTCACATTTATCGGTTCAGGAACTTCAAACCCATCGCTCACCACTCTTATCGCCTCATAAATCGGCGGAAGCGACGTTTCGTCAAACTCTACGTCGACCACGGGTCCTATGACTTGTATGACTCTTCCCTCGCTAGCCATTGAAATCTCTCTCCTTAGGTTTCGCTATAATCGTTCAGAACGCGTCGTTCTCATATGAAGATAGTAGCTGTCTCTTGAAGCAGATCAAAATACCACATCCTCAAAGTCTTTGCCAGTTTTTTGTTGTCTTGGTTGAAATCGGTCATTTTGAGATTGAGTCCGGTCAATTTGGGCGAACGTTGAGTTATTTCGAGCTAACTGATTTGATAATCGTTTTTATAAGTTATTATCTTGTTTATAGTTACCCGTTCTTAGAGGATTTGGTATATCTGTTGCTTTGAGACTTACCAGTAACGACAGATGCATGTTCGGCCACACCGGGCAAATAACCTGCTACTTCCGGTGTGGCCCTTCCCCTTTCTATTAAGCTGTTTCACGTGCCACATGTTCTTAAATGGTAAAATCGGGTTTCACGTGCCACATAAGGTCCGGCGGGGCCAATTTTTGGTTGCGGGATCAGATTTTTGTGATATTGTACCACCTGATGGCAAGGATAATAGCAATCACAAACCAAAAAGGAGGAGTAGGTAAAACAACTACCACGATCAACCTCGGAGCCAGCCTCGCAGTCGCAGAGATGAGAGTCCTAATTATTGATGCGGACCCTCAAGGTAACAGCACAAGTGGTCTTGGATTAAGAGGGAAGTTTCATCGGAGCTTTTATCATTCGCTGGTATTAAACGAGCCGCTGGAGAACATAGTCCTAACCGTCAACGATATTCCTAATCTAAGAATCATCCCCGCGGAGAAGATACTTGTCGCCGCAGAAATTGAGCTAGTAGACCTAGAAGACCGGGAATACAAACTTAAGAGATTGCTTGAACCATTTGCTCACCAGTTTGATTATGTTCTAATCGATTGTCCCCCCAGTCTAGGGCTGCTGACTCTCAACGCCCTGGCAGCGGCCAATGCGGTTCTGATCCCGATTCAGTGTGAATACTTTGCGCTAGAGGGCGTCTCAGAATTATGGGATACGCTCGTTAAGATACGAAGAACTCTGAATCCCAGTCTTACAATAGAGGGATTTCTTTTAACAATGTTTGATGAAAGAACTAATCTGGCAAATCAGGTCGCATCAGACCTTAGAGATTTTCTGGGTTCGCAGGTTTTCTCGACTATCATTCCGAGAAATGTCAGGCTGGCAGAAGCCCCAAGCTATGGTAAGCCTATTGTTCTCTATGACATAAAGTCAAAAGGAGCAGAGAGCTATCTCAGGTTGGCACAGGAGGTAATAAACAATGTCAAGAAAGGCACTGGGCAGGGGGCTTAGCGCTCTATTTACTCAAAATGCTCCAGAGACGGAGCTGGTCGAGCTGGGCATAGATCAGATAGACCCTACGGAAGATCAGCCGCGAAGAATGTTTAATGAAAATAAACTTAGCGAGCTAGCACAGTCAATAAAAACTAACGGGATAATTCAGCCGATAGTTGTAAGGAGAAACGGGATACGCTTTCAAATAATAGCGGGGGAGCGGCGATGGCGGGCCGCGCAAAGAGCGGGCTTGCATCAAATACCCTGCATCATAAAAGAGGTCGCCGAAGACAGTATCTTAGAACTCTCTTTGATTGAGAACATCCAAAGAGAAGAGCTGAACCCCATCGAAGAGGCCAATGCTTATAGAAAACTGCTCGACCAACTCAATGTCACTCAGGAGGAGATAGCAAAAAGGGTAGGGAAGGACCGGACTTCAATCACAAACTCTTTAAGACTATTAAAGCTCCCTCAAGAGATTCAAAAGTTGGTTGAGGAAGATAGACTCTCCATGGGACACGCCAGAGCGCTTTTGTCACTCGATTCGCCGGATGACCAAAAATCGCTCGCATCCGATATCATAAACAAAGGATTGTCGGTAAGAGAAACAGAAAGGCTCGCAAGGGAAGTCCATGATAAACAGCCTGCCAACCTTGAAAGAAGCAAGGTTTCAAGAGAGATTGAAACCGAAAAGGCCAATATCCTCGCGGCCGAATCGAAACTGAGTAAGAGGCTCGCCGCCCCTGTTAAAATAAAGTTTTTGCAAGCAGGGGGCGTCATAGAGATAAGGTTCACTTCTACGGAAGACCTGACACGGCTGTTCGATTTGTTGATACAACGGCCCGCGACGCAATGAGCTTATAAGATCGGATTCGTTTCGCAATGAAAAAAGGCTGGCCCACAGGCCAGCCTTTTTTCTCGTGTTAAACGACGAGCTATTTTTGTTTCACGGTAAAAGTCTTCCCGGCTACCGTAATAGTCCCGCTACGACCGCCAGGCCCGGCATTTGGTGCAACATGATATGTCACGGTTCCGCTGCCGGTTCCTAAACTGCCCGCCTCTATCGTAATCCAACTGTTATTGCTTGCCGCTTGCCACAAGCAGCGCGACTCAGTAGCCACATTTATAGTCCCCGTTCCGCCAGTCGAAGTAAATGCCCCGGACTTCGGAGAGATCACGTAAGCGCAATTGAGAGATGCTTCACTATCTTGTGTCACAGTCAGCGTGTGCCCGGCGACAGTAAGGGTGCCGGTGCGAGGAACGCCGGTAAAATTCTCTCTCACCAGGTAGGTAACAGTGTCGTTTCCTGAGCCAGTGCTGCTTGATGTAAGCTCAATCCATGTATCATTGCTTACAGCAGTCCAATTACATCCCGCAGGCGCCATAACATCGACGCTGCCCGACCCGCCGTTAAATCCATAGAAATCGCTTTTCTTAGAGACGCCCGCGAACTTGAAGTAAGCGACAGGCATGTCATGGTCCGACAATCGCTCTGGGCGGTTCGCATCCGATCGATAAACTTCGGGAAAGTCGCCGTTGCTGCGCGCATAGTGGATTCCGCTGAAGTTGGGGAAGAGGTTAGGCGTGATGAGTTCATGATCGAGCGTTTGAGCATTGCCATCGAAAGTAAATGAGTATCGCTGGTCTGCCGGAGCTTGCTCGACTAGATCGATTAAATCAGGATTGACGAGATCACTGCTTGCAAGGACAACTTGACTGGCTGGAGTCGGCGTGCCTTTTATGGTTCCGATCATGTCGACGTAGCCATCGTTAAACTGAAACGCATTGTAATCGCCGACAGAGATGATTTTCTCATCAGGGCTGGCCGTCATCCTGGCTTGGATCAAGTTTGCCAGAAACTCTGCCTGCGCCCGGCGCTTGGCGCGAACGCGAGCGCCGTCTGCCGGGTCATCGACGCCGTTTAGCGAGCGCAAGTGATTCACGATGACAGTGACGGGGAAAACGCCGCCGCAAGGCGCTGAAATGTTTGCGGTCAACACTAAAGAAGGGCGGTCGTTGAGCAGCGCCGTCCCTCCCCCCGGTTCGGTATACGTTGCATCCTTTCCTTCCTGCACTATGCTCAAGACAGTAACGCGCGAGGTCTTGACGAGGAAGCCTACATCGATTCCGCCTACGTCATTACCTTCTACAAGGTGAGCGGTATACATTGGATTCGGCCCGCCTGCGGCAACCGCATCGTTGTTGATCTTGGTAGCAACGTCTTGCAGAGCCGTTAAGTTTTCCATCTCCTCGATGCCGATTATGTCAGGCATTCGCATGACGTTTCGGATGGCGAGCGACGCTTTATTCAGCCGATTGTTGTAAGCGCTCGTGGTCAGTACAACGTCTCCTCCAGGGCCGTCTGAAGTATCATAGAAACGCTCCATATTAAACGAGCCGACAGTGAATTCATCCGCGGCAGGGATGGGAACTGGTATCGCGCTTATTATTCCAGATACCCCGGGAGGAGTCGCGGCGTCCGGCAGAATCGTGTAGGTGCGGAATCCATAATCGAGCGGCCCGGTCACATTTGTGATGATAGCTCCGGTTGTAACATTAATCGCAACAGCGCCGGGCTGGGCATCGCTGTCGACGCGCAGCCTCTCGGGGTTGGCGTCAAAACGTGGCACACAGCACGGAGAGCCTGCGGGCAGCGGGAAGGGCACTTCGATGCCCGGCTCGCGGAATGGCCGCGCGATGCCTGTGATCACTGCGTAAAAAGTGCCGTCGCTTGTTCCCGTAGCGCTTGACTCGTTTGTAAACCCATCGGTCGGCGAAGTGGCCGTCAACGAACTGACGAAAACGCGCATGCATTCAAATCTTTCTAACTGCTCGAAAGTCCCTGTTGGATTTGTATGCGCCGCAGTGAGTGTAATCGCTGTGGGTAAAGGGTTTCCTGTTGATAGCAGCGTCACGCTCGGCGAGTTGGACATTTCCGTTATCGGCGGGCTGTTCGGGTCCTGCGAGGGCACGAACTCTGTGACGGTACCCGTGACGGCGACGGAGTTTCCTATCGCGGCCCCGGCGGGCAGCGGGCTCGAAGTGAATACAAAGATACCTTCTGAAGTCGCGGGATTGCCGTCAACCTGCGCGTCCGGCGTCTGCATGAAGAAGCCATTGCTCTTTAACCCCGTGACTATCCCCGTGACCGTCACAACGGTTCCAACGAACGGTGAAGCGCTTCCGCTGCCCTGAACTGTACTGATGGGAATAGCAACGAAGTCGTCATTCGTGATCGTACCCACTCCCTGGCCGTCAGCTATCGTAGCTCCCGTGACATTTATCACATTGACGAAGAACGTTTCATTAGGCTCTGAGTCGGCGTCTCCGTTAACAGTAACGCTGAAGCCATAGTTCTGGCTGCCCTCCGGGATCGTCTGGGCCGACTCGTTGCGCGCGACGTAATCATTGTTAGCGACCGTGGCTGAATTGTCCTGAGTGGCAATGTCAAATGTCACACCGCCCATTCCGGCGGGCGATGAAAGGCTGACCGTGAACATGGCTACAGTCGCGCCCTTGTTGCCTTCAAGGATGCTGACATTATTAATGTTGAGCGCGGGCGGCCCTACTGCGCCGCGAAGATTGTTTATGAATGCAGTGTTGCTGGCGTTATTGCCCATTCCAAAGGTGAGCCCGGTGGCCGCGCCTGTAGCATCCGTCCCGTCATAATCTGCAATGCTTTGAGTGCTGTTATTGGCAAAGACGAATTGACCACCGGCAGATGTGCCTGTCGCCCTAAGCTTAGGGCTCGGCGCCGCTGTAAATTGCGCGCCGGCCGTTCCCCCGGCCAACACGTGCAAGCTCCCCGTAACTCCGGCGGCTCCGCTTCCCGCCTCCTTAACCATCACCATCTCTGTAGTCGCGATATCAAATGTCCCGCCGAGGCTAGTGAAGTAAGTCGTATTCTGCATTCCTATATCCAGGTTGTAATCTGATCCCCCAACGGTCGTGTCCGCTGCGCTGTTATCATTCCTGAGCACTATTAGCGTCCCCGCGCGAACGGCGGACCATAATGCGTTAGTAGTGAATTCATATTTTCCGCCCCCATCGTTCACCATGTTGGCGGAAAAATCTTTTACAATCATCCCTCGCATATCGAGATTGTTTTGAACGACCAGCAACTCAAGGATGTCGTTGGTTGTGCCTGAATTCTGATACTTATTGACGACAACGCTGCCGGGTGAGCCTCCGTGGACGGCCGGAGGCGAGCAGGCGTAATAGACTGCGATGGAAGCGGCTAACAGAAGAGACGCGATTATAATTTTGAGACGCAATTTGAAGGCTTGCGGCGAGGGGCCTAATCGATTTTTCATAATTACGTAAAGCCGGACTAAACCCGCCCCGCGCAAACGCGGACTCTGAGGCGGCGTAATCCGGCTCACTCCTTTCAGATAAACTCTACTGCTCGCCTGAGGGGATTCGACCGTTCAAAGCAGCCAGACATTTTATCCCAGTTCCGCCGCGCCGCATAGCAGTCTCTTAGTAATACATATTGCAAAATTATGATCGAAGCTAATAAATGGAGCTTTTGCGGGCGCGAGAATTTCTGTATAAATATCTTTTCCAGACAGGACCAGCCTTAGACGCTCATACATAAAGGAGAAACCGCTTGCGACGTTATCTTGTTTGTCTCACCGCGATGCTCTTATCCGTCTCTTTATCCGCCGCCGCTCGGGCGCAGGACAAGCTGCTCACTATTGATGACATCTACGACCCCGAGAAGAAGGTCGATTTCAGCGGGTCGCCGCCTTCGGGGCTGCTCTGGCTTTCGGGCGGCACACATTACCTGCAAAGCAAGGCCGTCTCCAAGACGCGCATCGCGCAACTGCTCAAAGTGGATTACGCGACGGGCGAAGCAAAGCCTTTTCACGACGCGGCAAAGATGGAGGCGGCCTTCGTAGGGCTGCCGGGCATGAGCCGCGAAGCCGCCGAGTCGCTCGCGCGGCGTGACTCTTACCAGATGAACAAGGGTCAGACGGCTGCGTTAATCAATCATGCCAACGACCTTTTCTATTACGAGTTCAACTCCAACAAGGCCGTGCGGCTGACCAGCAACGCGGACGAAGAGGTCGGCGAAGAGTTCAGCCCCGACGGGCGCATGGTGAGCTTCGCGCGCAACGGCAACATCTTTCTGGTCGACATAGCCACTCAGCGAGAGCGGTCGCTTACGAACGACGGCGGCGGAAAGATCCTCAACGGGCGATTGGATTGGGTCTACCAGGAGGAGCTGTACGGTCGCGGCAATTTCAAGGGTTACTGGTGGAGCCCGGACTCTACGAAGATCGTTTATCTCAGGATCGACGAAGCGCCAGTGCGCGATTTCGTCGTCGTCGATCACATCCCGCTCCTGCAAGAGGTCGAGACGACTCCCTATCCGAAGGCGGGCCATCCGAATCCGGGCGTCAAGCTAGGCGTGGTCAACGTCGCCGGCGGGGCTACGAAATGGGTCGACACCTTCAACTATGAGGGCGGGGATTTTCTGATAGTTCGCGTGGGCTGGACGCCCGACAGCAAGCGCGTGGTCTACCAGCTCCAAAACCGCGAGCAGACGTGGCTCGATCTGAACTACGCAGACCCCGACAGCGGCAAAACCAGCAACGTGCTCAAAGAGAGATCAAAGACCTGGGTAGAAGTTTTGGATGAGCCTCACTGGCTTAAAGACGGAAGTTTTCTGTGGTTCAGCAACCGAAACGGCTGGCAGCACCTTTACCATTATTCGCGCGACGGCAAATTGATTCGCCAGGTGACGGACGGCAAGTGGGACGTTCGCTCGCTGGCAGGAGTGGACGAAGCGAAAGGCTTTATCTATTTCACCGGCACCGAACACAGTTACGTCGCGAACCATGCTTATCGAATCAAGCTCGATGGCACGGGGCTCACCCGGCTCACTCAGGCCGAGGGCAATCACTCGGTCAACTTCAACCCGACCTTCACACATTTCATAGACACCTGGAGCGACGTGAACACTCCGACACAGGTGCGCGTCTTTGACTCATCGGGCAAGCTCGTTCGCGTCATCGATGAGAACAAGGCCGAGGCGCTCAAGCAGTACAAGCTCGGAAAGACAGAGCTGCTACAGGTGAAGACGCGCGACGGGTTTGTGATGGAAGCCATGATGATAAAGCCGCCGGAGTTTGACCCGACGAAGAAGTATCCTGTAATGAGCTTCACCTACGGCGGCCCGCAAGCGCCGCAGGTGAAAAACTCGTGGGGCGGGGCGAGCTACCTGTGGCACCAGATGCTCGCGCAGAAGGGGTATATCGTGTGGGTGTGCGACAACCGCACGGCCAGCGGAAAAGGTGTGGAGTCGGCCTGGCCCGCTTACCGCAACTTCGGCGAGCTTGAGCTTCGCGACCTCGAAGACGGGCTGGCGTGGCTCAAGAGCCAGCCTTACGTAGACGGGTCGCGCATAGGCTTGTGGGGCTGGAGCTTCGGCGGCTATATGACCACTTACGCTTTGACTCACAGCAAGAGCTTCAAGATAGGCATCGCGGGCGGCAGCGTAACCGACTGGCGGCTGTACGATACGATCTACACCGAACGCTACATGGCTACGCCGCAGAACAACCCCGAAGGCTACAGGAAAGGCTCGCCGCTTCATGCCGCAAAAGACCTTCACGGGAAGATACTGCTCATTCACGGCATGATAGACGACAACGTTCACATGCAGAACACTATACAGTTCGCCTACGAGCTTCAAAATGCGGGCAAGCAATTCGAGCTGATGTTGTACCCGAAGTCGCGGCACGGGGTGACGAACCCGCTGCTGTTAAAACACATGCGGACGCTGATGGCGGACTTCATCCTGAAGAATCTCTAAATGGCTCGCGCCCGCTAATATCTGAATTCCAGTCTTGAGCCAGGGCTGTAGAGATATGAATTCGGGAAATTGCTGTTCCCCGCGAAGCCGCCGTCGCGCGTCGTTTGCCGTGCCGTTTGCAGAACTAGCTGCGTTTCATTTAGTCCCTCAAAATAGTGCAAGCGCCATTTGTAAGTCACTGTTTCGAGCTGGTTGTTTTGCGATTGTTGGATCACACCTTCAAGATTTCTCAAAGTCGCTTTACTCACTCTTGGTGAGATAGTGAGCGAATCCCCGCTGACGGCATACGTGCCGCTTTCTTCCGTCGTCCAGAACCCTTGACCGGAAGAGCCGGCTCGGCGTTCAGCTTTGAAGGTGTAAGTTCCGTCAGGTTTGAAGTCGTACTGCCCTTTGTAATAACCGGCATAGGTAGCGCTTTTTTGTGTGGCGTCGAGTGTGCCGGCCATACCCACCGGGCTGCTTGAGCTTTTACTCCACACGCCGACTACACTGTTTGTGGTCGCATTGCCGGTCTGAGACTCAGTGGCGTCGCCCGCGATCGCGAGCTTGTCGCCTGTAAAACTCAGTTTGCCGATATCGACTCCCAAAACCAGGCGTATCGAATAGTCGGCCAGTTGTCTGAAATTCCTCAAACCTTCTTTGTCGCCGGTCTGCCTGGCGTCCGCGTAGCCGGTCATCACAAAACCGGCCATGCAAACCAGCCAATCGTGCATCTGCTGCTTTTCGGAATTCGACAGGCGGGCGAACGCCGCAGTGCTCGCCATCGCTATCTGTAAAGATTGAAAGAGCTGTTCGCCTGCTTTGTCCGAAGGCATGTCGGTCTGATGATAAGCCGCCACGTTTGCGGCAATGAAAAAAGTCATCGCGGCGGCGAGATTGTTCGACCTTCCTTCCTTGGCGACTTCTGCTTCGTAACCCTGTTTGATCTGCTTAAAAGCTTCGGCCACCGCCGCTTTTTCACCCTCGTTGCGTCCGAATGCGTCGGCTAAGGAGTTCGCCACACCCGAATCGCCGACGGGGGTGAATTTGACGACTCCGGAACTCGGCCTTGCTGCGCCGCTCGGAGACCTGCTTTTCTCTCTGTTCTTCAGGATGCTCGTAATCAATGATGGGTCTGGACCCTTCCAGGTTTCGCCGATGCGGTCGGCGGATTGGGCACCGGCATTCGCATTGAAGTACAGCGTAAGAGCCACAACTATAGCCGCCCTTGATAAAGTTCTTGAGTTCATTTTCAACTTCTCGAATCCTTTCCAGAGTTATGAGTCTTTGTCCCGTTGCCTCCGATCAAAGCCGCCTGACGTGTAAGCATCGGCGGGGCCGCGAGCGATGCTGATTCTATGCACAATCCCATGCCTATTCAAGCAACAGTAGAGTCCAAAGAAACAAGCCGGGAAGAAGTTGGAGATGAGCCCGACGGTCAGCTATGCGCGTAAAGCGCAGTGAATTCGAGCTTGTGAGATTTCATGGGTCGAGTAGGAACTCTTTACAAAGCGAGGATCAAAGGACAAGACACGCTCGCTGAAGCTGTACTCTCTATCTCAGTAGCCGCCGGTTCGGCTGAATCAACCGGCAGGCTGCCTCGCCAACGATTCGAATAAAAATCCACTTCATCTAAGACAAATAGATTGCTGTTGTTCAATACACCGCCGGGTTCGCATGCTACCTTGCCAATGAGCGAGGTGTTGAAGGCCACAAAAGACTCCGCTACCTCTCCTGGAAATGTAGGTTTTATCGTGCCGCCATGAATTCGCGGAGGACATGCCTGGCGCGAGCGTAGACCAAATTTTGTAACTCGACTGAAAGGAGGAAATCGCTATGAAGTTGATGAAGTCGCTAGGACAAGGCCGTTTAACACTTGTTGTGCTTGCCCTTGCTTCGGCTGCGTTTATGAGCGTGGCCATCTTTAGCGCGGCGGCGGTCCCAACTAAGAAAGGAACAAACCATTCGGGCCCATGCGGGGCCGATGCAAATCTAAATGAACAGGTGCGTCGAGGGGTTGGGAGTGAGGTTCACTTCGCGTCTTCCAATTCCAAAGTCTCCGATGCCCAGGTAGCCGCGTCGGTCGAATCCATTGCTGGTTTTATTTATGAGCGGTCCAATCTGGGAATGAGCGAAGCGACGAAAAAGAGACTGATAGCCGCAGAACTGGGGGTAGCCAGAGGCACAGCCCGCAGAATCAGCATCGAAGAAATGACTGACAGCCTCACACAAGCCGTTCTGGCCCGAGTGGCGACCCTCACTGATGAAGAGATCGAGCGAGCGGCTGAAACCTTTACTACACAGATGGGAAGCATTTTCACGCGCGCCTGCGGGAAGTGGGGAGTCTTATCCAAGGGTGAATTCGTTGAACAAGTGAAGACGGCTCGCGACTGGAGCAGACGCGGCAATTCCGCCGTGCGCGCTGCCCTGCGACCGTTCGTGCAAGAGGAGGTTAATGAACGAGCCTCTTATCTGAGCCACGCACTCCCGGAGCAATTCGGAAATATCGAATCCGACGGAGTTACCCCGCTTCAGGCTGTGCTTATCACTTATTCAGTGGCAGCCGATGATCGCCTGACCGGCTCAAAGAGCGACATAGCAGCCATGATGGTTGAGAAGAGGATGGACGCGAGACAGACCAGGGCTGAAAAGCAGGCGCAGAATCCCGATTCTGGTAGGCCTTACGGCGTCAAAGGCGTCCTTTATTCATCTCCCGCGCACCATCTCTTGAACAAAGAGGCGGTAGACAACCTTTTGAGTATTGCGGAAGGAGGGGGAATAAAATGAGGAACAGAATCCTGGTTGTCATGTCGGCCGTGATGCTTTTTATTGGCTGGGGTTGCGGCAGCCCGCCTCCCACTTGCTTACTTAGCTGCCAGCATCTGGTGTCGTACTCAGTCGTCCCGGTGGGATGCACGACCGGCGGTACTATTACCGTCTGTATAAACGGGACCCTCAGAGTCGCTCTCGACTGTAACGGAGGTTGCAACTATGTCCTCCATGAGAGGATAAATCACAACCTCTCTCTCTCGGCTGATCCTTCGAGCGTGTATCTGCCGTCGCCGCCCTCGTCGGTTACGATCACCGGTCAGCTCTTTAATGCCACCTACGCGATGCCTATGGTCGAGTACTTCGACGACTATGGCTACTTAATCGGCACTGCGCTCGCCACGTCCGTATCTTCCAACGGCACTGTGATAAATGTCCCTGCGCCCGACCTCTCCTTCGTCTATTCGGGCACTTACGTGGTGAGAGTTACTAACAAGACCTCGTCGGGGTTTTACGTGGAGGTTGTCGGTACTGCGACCATGACCGGGTATGGCAGGGACAGGCCCGACAGCGATGGCGATGGATGGTATGATGATCAAGATTGCCACCCGTATGACCCAAGCCGATGGGATTGTAATGACCCTGGTTGCGGCGAGTTCAGAGAGTGCGAGTTGTACTAGCGATGTCCGGGCCGATCCGCTTCGCCGCGATGAGCCACCAGGGGCGAAGCCAAATCTTGGTTTGAAGCGAAGCTGAAAGCTTCTAACCACGGGTGGGCAGGCTCTAATAAACGGGAGCCTGCTCACCCACGCAAGCATGGAAATAAATATGTTGCCAGAGCTTTTCAAAATACCCGGTCTAGATATACCTGTCTCGACATACGCGCTGCTGCTTACAATAGGTTTTATCTCGGCGCTATTATTGGCGGGGCGACTCGCCGTAGTCGATGGTATAGCAAAGAGCAGGATTTGCGAGCTTGCAATCTGCCTGTTGCTGTCAGGGCTGGTGGGCAGCAGGTTGTTAATGATGCTGATTAATTGGCGAACCGTCTTCGCGGGTTCGCACCGGATGTTTGGGTTCGATTCTGTCCACGCCGTGGGCTTTTACTTAGGAGGCTTCCTTACTGCGGTGGCAGCGAGCGTGATCCTTATGCGGGTATGGCATCTGCCCTGGCACGCAACTGCTGATGCGTTTGCACCCGGTCTTGCGTTAAGCAATGTATTAGGCCGAATAGGATGCTTTGCAGCGGGCTGTTGCTGGGGTAAGCCCACCGAGTCTTGGATTGGTGTGAGATTTACTGAAAAGGCTCATGAGATGAATGGGGTCCCCGTAAACATAGCGCTGCTGCCCACACAACTCATCGAGGCGTGCGCAAACGTTGCCATCTTCGCTTTGCTCATCTATCTATGGAAGAGGCGGTCTTTTAGGGGCCAGATAATCTACGCGTACATGATGCTCTATTCGATAGAGCGCTTCGTGGTGGAGTTTTGGCGAGATGACCCGCGCGGTCAAATTATGAGCCTATCGACGTCGCAGTTTATTTCGTTGTTTATGTTTTCAGTTGCATTCATATCTTACTGCTGGTTAAGAGGCTCTGCCCCGATACCTCACTCACAACACTTAGACTTGCCGAACCGCAAAAGCGATCAGTTCGAACATTCAATTAAGTGAACATTATCGCCTCCCGCCTGGATTTTGACTAGATTCGCTAGAAGCCGTATCATTAACTCGCCGAAGATTTTGAAAGCTTCGAGATCAAAATCGCCAGAGTAGCACCATGATACCAATCTCAATAACCTTACTTGCTTTCCTTCTTTCGTGGACAGCCGCGCCGGCTTATTCCGACCCGAGCTATGTGAGAGCCGCTACCCAAAGTCAGCAACAGTCGGGTATTCGCGATCTGAAACCAGGCCAACCGATAGAAGACGAGTTGGCCGTAAGTAAGTCGCATTCATACCGGGCGACGCTCAAAGCCGGTGAATACATCAAGGTGGTGGTAGAGCAGAAGGGGATCGATGTTGCGGTCACGCTGATCGGGACCGACGGGAAGAAGATCGTCGAAGTAGATAGCACTTCAGTAAACGAAAAGGAGTCTATCTACGTGGTTGGAGAAGCATCCGGGGAATACACCCTGGAAGTCCGGCGGCAAGACAGTGAGGCGACGACCGGGCGCTACGAGATCAGAATTGAAGAATGGCGATCAGCTACGCAACAGGATCGGGATAGGTTTACCGCACAATTGGCGTTTTCGGAAGGTAATGCAATCGGAAACCAGGGGCAGGGGACCGCTGAATCTTTACGGAAGGGGATCGAAAAGTTTCAGCAGGCGCTTTTGCTGTGGCGTGCTGTAGAAGACCGTTTAGAAGAGGCGTCCACGCTCAATCAGATCGGGCATTATTATTCTGTATTGGGTGATACACAACTGGCTTTGCAGTATCACAACCAGGCGCTGCCTCTCCGTCGCGCAATGCGAGACATCAGAGGGGAATCGATAACTCTTAACAACATCGGCACATGCTATTTATCGATGGGCGAGTCACAGAAGGCGCTGGAGTATTATGGCCAGGCTCTGATACTGAAACAAACCATAGGAGACCGAAAGAGTGAAGCCAACACGCTATACCACATCGCCGGCGCATATTCCCGGTTAGGAGAGTTACAAAAGGCGCTGGAGTATTACGATAGGGCTTTGCCGCTGACGCGAGTTACGGGGGAGCGCCGTGGGGAATCGCTAACGCTTAATAGTATCGGCGGGATTTACTACCAGATGGGGGACTGGCAGAAGGCATCGGAGTATTACAGCCAGGCGCTAGCTATTGTCCGGGTGCTGGGAGATCGCCGAACTGAATCCCTCATGCTTTACGGCATTGGCACAGTCTACTCGCAATTGGGCGAGCTGCAAACAGCACTGGAATACTACAATCAATCTCTTCAATTGAGACGTACCTTTGGAGACAAGAGAGGTGAGGCATTCACACTCAGCGGCATTGGCTCAGTTTACCTCCGGCTTGGCGACAGCCAAAAGGCTCTTGACCATTACAACCAGGCGCTCCCGCTCATGCGAGCGGTTGGGGACAAGTATGGAGAGGCTCATATGCTCTCTAATATCGGTACGGCCTACTCCAACTCCGGCAAGTTCGAAAATGCAAAGGACTACTTCGATCAGGCGCTCCGGGTGAATCAGGCCGTCGGCGATCGGGTTTTGGAAGCCGCCACACTTCGTAATCTTGGCTCAGCCTATGTAAAACTGAAGGAGTTTGAAAAAGCGATGGAGTATTTATCTCCCGCGCTGAAGATCTGTAGGGCGATAGGTGATCGAAGTCGTGAGGCCGTCATATTGAGCGATATTGCGCGGGTCGAACGCGACCAAAAGCGTCTGAGTGAGGCCCTTGCTCAGATCGAGGCATCGCTTGCTATCGTCGAGTCAACTCGTCAATCCATTACGAGCCAGGAGCTTCGGGCCTCATACATGACTACAAAGCGAAGCTCTTACGAATTCTCCATCGATCTGCTGATGCAAATGCATAAAGACCACCCCTCAGCCGGACATCAATCGCTCGCGCTGCAAGCCAGCGAACGCGCCCGCGCGCGCAGTCTCCTCGACATGCTGACAGAGGCTCGCGCCGACATCAGGCAAGGGGCAGACCCTGTGTTGCTGGACCGCGAGCGCTCATTGCAGCAGCAACTGAGTATCAAGTCGGAACGTCTCACAAAGCTGCTGGGCGGCAAACACACCGAAGAGCAGGAGAGGGCGGCTAGAAAAGAGTTAGAGATTCTTCTCGGAGAGTATAAAGAAGTACAAACAAAGATCCGGACTAAGAGTCCGCGCTACGCCGCGCTGACACAGCCACAGCCGCTCTCTCTGAAAGAGATTCAACAGGAAATATTGGATGAGGAAACGTTGCTGTTGGAATACTCACTCGGGGAAGAGAGAAGCTATCTGTGGGCGGTGAGCGCGAGCGACATCAGTGCGTTCGAGTTACCGAAGCGGGCAGACGTTGAGTCGCTCGCTCGCCGGGTCTACGAATTGCTCACGGCTCGCAATCAGCAGATAAAGTTTGAGACGCCTGAAAAGCGCCGCAATCGTATTGCGAAGGCGGATGCGGAGTATCCCCAGGCCGCAGGTGAGCTTAGCAAAATGCTCCTCGGGCCGGTCAAAGCGCAGATGAAGAACAAACGGCTTCTCATAGTAGCTGATGGTGTTTTACAGTACATTCCGTTTGCCGCGCTTCCGTCTCCGGAAGATCAAAGACAAGCAACGCCCTCTAAATTAACCCCGCTGATTGCAAGCCACGAGGTGGTCAGCCTACCCTCAGCATCGACGCTCGGCGTGCTGCGCAAAGAGCTTGTCAGTCACCAGCAGGCTCCCAAGATAGCCGCTGTGCTGGCCGATCCGGTCTTTGATAAAGATGATGAACGGGTGAAGATAGGCAGATCGAAAACAAGCATGGTTAAAGAGACTGCGCGTCCATTCGAGGGACGAATAGACACTAAGGTTTCAGAAAGTGAATTGAAAAGATCGGTCAGAGACTTTGGGTTTACAGAAGATGAGCTTTACTTTCCTCGATTGCCGTCGACCAGACGCGAGGCGGAAGCAATCGTCGCCGGGTCGCCGCCGGCATTTTTCAGGAAAGCTGTTGACTTTGCTGCCAGTAAATCCGGCGCCACAGACGCGGCGCTCGGGCAGTACAAGTACATACACTTTGCAACTCACGCTTTGATAAACAGCACGCATCCTGAGTTGTCTGGAATCGTGTTATCGCTCGTCGATGAGAAGGGGGCAGATCAGGATGGATTTCTATTGCTACACGAGATATACAACCTGAAGCTTCCAGCCGAGATGGTTGTGCTCAGCAGTTGTAAAACCGGGCTGGGCAAGGAGATTAAAGGGGAAGGCTTGATAGGGCTCGCCAGGGGGTTTATGTATGCGGGGGCAGCAAGGGTGGTGGTCAGCCTGTGGGACATCAACGACGAGTCCACAGCAGAGTTAATGAGCCGCCTCTACAGGGGCCTGCTTGGCAAGCAGCGGTTGCGTCCGGCGGCGGCGCTCAGGGCGGCCCAGCTATCCGTGTGGAGGTCCGGGCGCTGGCAGGCGCCATATTACTGGTCAGGCTTTGTGCTTCAGGGCGAATATAAATGATGCTTAAAGGCTAGCGTCTTTTTTCCATCCTTTGAATATCGTTGAGTAGATCTTTCAGCGCCCGGTCTATCACATCTGCCGGATACCCTGAATACTTGTCTACGGCGGTTTTGATTCCCACGGGCCAAAGCGTTTGCCCCTCGGCATTCACGATTTGTAATGCCAGGGCCACTTTCCCTCCGCTGAGCCCCTGTGTCGCAGAGATGTCAAGCATAGCGTCGGCTTCTTCAAGCCTCGCTACGATCTCGAATCGGCCGATCGATTCTAAGCCTTTAGTAATCATCTCTCGAATTTGCCGGCTCAGTGGCTCATCGTTTGACATGCTGACATAGATACGTTTGACTGCTAGCAACATTACAGACTTCGACCTGAGCTTTGGCGCTCGCGTTCTTTCAGCGGGAGGTGTGAGCGCGCCGGGAGACGGCTCCTGTTGTTGAGCCTTCGGCGGCGCAGATTCTGATTCCGCGTTCTGTGTTTCAGCCTCCTGTTTCGCCGCGCTCGGAGGAGAAGCATTACCTTCATCAAGCGCGGCAGGTTCTTTTTCAACAGCCTCTATCGGTTGTTCAGGCTTGTCTGTTGCTTGGAAATAAACCAGCGCTGTTGCGATACCTATCAGGAGAAAAAGAAATACCTGCGCAGGCTTAGAAGTAAGGACCCCGCTCCGCTTTTGCGTCTTGAATCCGGCAGAGAAGTAGAATGGCAGCCGTCGCAAGAGCAGAGACATTGCCCTCATCGGGCGTGTCTCCCGATACCTGATAGTAACCAGCGCGCTCGATGGTTCTGACGACAGCTTATCGGCGCTTAAAATCTCAAAAGAGAGCGCCTGCCCGCCTTCCAGCAATACTTCCGATATGGAAGGCACAATGCCGGACTCGTCGTGAGCCATTAAATGCGCAGCGAGTAAGATTTCTTCCGATGAATCGCGACTTCGCACCTCTATCAGCTCCGTGCCGGACCCGACCTCCAATCGCAGACTGTTCGTTCGATAGAGGTCCAGGCGATCACGTTCAATCCCGTCGACCAGAATTGATAAGAGTCGTCCGGAGTCCTTCCTCCTGCGCGCGGCTTCACTGGTGATCCTGTCGCTTATCACATTTATTTCTTCTTCGCCCAACGAAGGCGGATTGAGGCGACGCCCCAATGTTCCGGGACCATCAGTAGACAAGAAAAAATAAGGGACCTCTAATCTTTGGTCGGGAGAATCAAATCCCAATGCCAAGACCAGACGCCTGAAGCAATTCGGGTGGATCAGGGTGTGTATGCGATTCATCTCGATCGAATGTTCCTCGTCAGGGTGGTTTCCTTTGAATAGAAGTTGCGCCACGACGCTCATGATCGGGTTGAAGTCCGCAGGAAGGACGCACTTCGACTGCCACGGCATAAACTGGAGCAAGCAAGTTCTGATGAGCTCCAAATAATGTTCCGGGTCTTCTTGAGCTTCGAATCTTTCTTCCCCGTACTTTGCCTTGCGGATTCTCAGCTTATCGCCAAACCGTTCTTTAAGCTCTCGTATCAAGCTCGCCTTTTGAGAGCGGTAATAATAGTCCTCCCTAGCCCGCTCGGGATCTTGAACCACTGAGCTATAAATCTCTATGGCTTCGGCGGTGGCGTAATTATAGAGCACGCGGCTCAGGCCGAGCGAAACGTAAAAGGAGTTACGCTTTATCGTGTTTTTCACCAGGTGCTTGATGAAGCGTATGATCATGTCCATCTGGCCAAGCGACTCCTTTTTTCTCTCTTCCTCAATCCTTTCATAAACCTCCGATTCGATGTAAACGAGTCGCTGTAACATATGCAACTCACTCAAACTCACTTTGGTTCTTGCGGCGCGATAACCGGACTGCCCCGTCGGTGTGTAGTAGGCCCTCCTGTTTTGGGCTGTAGATGCCACCTTCAGCTTCCGCAATGCCGATATGGCGATATGCATGGCGCTTGCCCTGTCGTCGTGAATGAAGTAGGCGAGCTGGAATGCCGCGCTCATTAATTCACCTATAGCCGCCTGGCTCTCTATATTCGGGTCCGTCATTTTGCTGTTCTTCAAAATCAAGGCAAACGAGACCACACTGGATTTGGCCGATTACGAATCGGTAGCGATCCTAATCATAGCATTCTAATACCGGCATAAGTGTGGGACTTTCGCACTGGTAAAGCTCTACATCCAAGAGAGCACAAAAAAGTTATCATTACAGCCGCGTCGAACCGCTACTTAAACTTAGCTGATGAGGAGAGGCCATTCCCCAATGAGTCTTCGCCCCTCTTGCATCCACGGTTCGATCGCCAATCGTTGTGAGATAACCAGCTTCATTCTCACTGAGACTGTTTATGCGCCCCGGCTCGAAATTGCGAACCACTTTCACACGCACGCTTGCTTTTACACAGTTCTACAAGGCGGATGCACGGAGAGTTTTGGGAGAACAGCCCTTGAATCTAAACCTCTCTCTCTGGTTTTTCGGCCTGCGGGTGAGACGCATTCGGATCAAGTGGGCAATACAATCGCGCGTTGCTTTATAATCGAGGCTGAGAACCTGTGGTTAGACCCCGTCCGCGAGTACGCGACAACGTTGAACCGCCCTGCGATATTTCAAAGCAGCTCGTTGGCCTACCTTGCGATGAGGCTCCGCCGCGAATCGCTACACCCGGACGGCATGACCCCCCTGGCCATCGAAGGGTTGATGCTGGAAATCATCGCAGAAGCCTGCCGCAAACGGATCAAACACTCACGGGCCAAGCCCCCGCGATGGCTCGAACAGACAAAAGAGATGCTGCACGAGTGCTTCTTAGAGCCTCTGACGCTGTCCGGGATCGCGGAAACGGTCGGAGTACATCCGGTTTATCTCGCGAGTGTTTTCCGCCGCTATTATCGTTGCAGCGTAGGAGAATACAAGCGGCAGTTGCAGGTTGAATTCGCCTGCGGCGAAATCGCCAGGACCGACGCGCCGCTCTCCCAGATTGCGTTAGCGGCAGGCTACTGCGATCAGGCGCACTTCTCCCGAATGTTCAAGCGAGTTACCGGCATGACGCCTGCCGAATACCGAGCGAGTTCCCGGGCCTAGCTCATTTGAGACAATTCCCGGCAGCTCGGCGATCTGATTGGAAGGCGCGAAGCAGGCTTGTTTGAAGTTGTTAGAAGAGGCTGAAAAATATTTCTGTCGGCAGGTAGCGCGCGGAGCGGCTTTGCTGTATAAATTATTGGCCTTAGAACTTTCGTCATTCTCAGATCGTAGACTGGCTTGAGTTCCTAGATTCAATACACACATTAGGAGAAGGAAGAATATGCAGTTAAGAAAGATTACGTCTCTGTTGGTCGTCGCCTTGCTTATGAGCGCCTCCGCCGTGGCCGCAACCCTCGGCGCGCAAGCCAAGCCAGACATAGCGGGCAAATATGAAGGCATAGCCAAGGGTGCGGGAATCGGTGAAGTTCCCCTGACGGCCGAGATCAAGAATGATAACGGCAAAATCTCGGGCAAACTCGACATCCCTCAAGGGACGGCTACAATCACGAGCGGTACTTTTGTCGACGGGAAGCTCTCGATGAAAGTCGATGCCGCAGGCTCAGAGCTTACCATCAACGGCACATTCAAGGATGACAAGATCACGGGCGACTGGGCGCTTGAAGGTCAGACCGGCACGTTTGAGCTGAAGAAGATGGCCGCCGCCGCCGCACCCGCAACGCCTCCCGCCGCCGCGACTCCACCCGCCGCTACGCCCACGCCTGCCCCGGGCGATCCGGTCACGGGTGAGTGGGACGCCACGGCAGACATCGGAGGCCAGAGCCTGCCTTTCACGATGAAGCTCAAGCTTGAAGGCGATAAAGTCACCGGCTCGACCGAATCGGCGCAGGGCAGCGTTCCGATAACCAAAGGCAGCTTCGTGGGCGACAAGCTCTCT
Organism: Blastocatellia bacterium; assembly: GCA_036277095.1. Taxonomy (GTDB): domain Bacteria; phylum Acidobacteriota; class Blastocatellia; order UBA7656; family UBA7656; genus DASUNP01. Next base: position 22,774 of record DASUNP010000022.1, on the reverse strand, counting down.
ATCACGATTGATACGCCCAACGGCGCTGTCGTCCTGACGGGCATTATTAAGGAAGGCAAGCTGACGGGCGACTTCGATTTCGCAGGCCAGGCGCAGGGCAAATGGGAAGCCAAGAAGAAGTGAAAAACAGTGTGCAGCAGGCAGTGGGCAGCGGGCAGTTTTTACTGCGCACTGCCCACCGCCAACTGCCCGCTATTGTTGATAGACTACTTCGCCGCCTATGACAGTCATCACGCAGCGAGTCTTGAGAATCTCCGGCTCGGCTATCTTCATTATGTCGGCTGATAGAATTGTCAGGTCCGCGAGCTTGCCTACTTCAATCGAGCCTCTCACACCCTCTTCAAATGCGGCGTAGGCCGCCCAGATCGTGAACATCTTCAGCGCCTGCTCGCGCGTAACTTTTTGCTCGGGGTGCCAGCCTTCGCCCGTGAACCCTTTTTGATCGCGCCGCGCGACCGCTGCGTAAAACTCTATCATCGGCTCGCCGCGCTCCACGGGAGCGTCGGACCCGCCCGCGATGATCGAGCCGTTCTTTATAAAAGTCTGCCACGCGTACGCGCCTTCGAGCCGCTTTACGCCTACGCGGCTCGGAGCGAAATGCAGGTCGCCTATGGCGTGCGAAGGCTGCATCGAGGGAATGACGCCGAGCTGTTTGAATCGCGGGATGTCGGACGGGTGCATTATCTGCGCGTGCTCGACTCTCCAGCGCGGGTCGCGGACTTTGCGCTCGGCGGGCGGGACCGCTTTGAAAGCCTTCTCGTACAGATCGAGTATAACTCGATTCGCGCGGTCGCCTATCGCGTGGGTCTCGACCTGTATCCCATTACGGAGCGCTTCGGTAAACATCGGCATCAGGTCTTCTTCTTTGTACATCAGAAGCCCCCTGGTGTCGTGGTCCGCGTAAGGCTCAAGCAGCGCCGCGCCCTTCGATCCCAGCGCGCCGTCTATGCTGACTTTGATCGTGCGCACTGTAAAGCGATTGTCATGCAGACCCGTTTGCGAGCCTTCGCGCAACAGCCGCGAGGCGTCGGGGCTCGGGCCGCGAATGGCCTCATAGATGCGAAGCTTGATTTTGCCATCAACGTAGAGCTTCTTCAGCCGCTCGACTTCGGAAAAAGGGCTCCCCGCGTTTTGAATCTGTGTCCACCCAAGCTCTATGCTCCGGCGGACGCCTACGATCAAAGCCTCTTCCATTTCGGCTTCCGTGGGCGAGGGCACGTGGCGGCCCACCAGATTCTGCGCGCGGTCGACGAGCATGCCCGAAGGCTCGCCCGTCTGTTTGTCCTTCATTATCTCCCCGCCCTGCGGGTCCGCCGTCGCTTTCGTCACGCCCGCCACTTTCAGCGCGGCGCTGTTCACCACCGCCGCATGCCCGTCGGCGCGAGTTAGGTAAACAGGATTTTCCGGCGCGATCTTGTCGAGGTCCCAGCGCGTCGGAAACGTGGGAGGCTTCCAGAAAGTCTCTATCCAGCCGCGACCCGTGACCCACTCGCCCGCCTTCGCGCGGTCGACGCGCGCCTTTACCCTGGCGAGAAACTCTTCTTTGCTTGCGGTCTCCTCAAGGTTGAGGTTCATCTCGCGCGCGCCGACGCCTGCCAGGTGATAATGCGCGTCGGTCAAGCCGGGCAGGACCGTCTTGCCTTGGAGATCGATTACGCGAGTCGCTTTGCCTTCGTAAGCTTTCGCCGCACTGTTTGATCCGACGAAAATAATCTTATTACCCTTGATGGCTATGGCTTCTGCTCGTGGCTGGCGATCGTTTACGGTGTAGACAATGCCGTTCTTGAATACTAAATCTGCGGCTTCGGTCTGGCTGTGAACGGGCGCAAGCGAGAGCGCAGCAATCATCAGTATCAGCGCGATTATTCTCATAATTATCCTCGCAGTTATCCGACGAACGACTGACAACGGACCAGGGACAAAGGACAAATCACAGATTGTATTTACCAGCCGCTATCATCGAATCGGCGATTCGGCGGCGCGCTTGAACCGTCTTTATCGGCGCGTGATGCGTCAGCCGATCGATCATATCCGCCCCTTTGTCGTCTTCGGCGTCGGTTTCCGTGGCGATCGTTCGCCCAGCGCGCTCCACGCGCGCCGCCGAATCGCGGGCGAAGACCCGGGTGATCTCTCTTTGAGTCGACGAGCGCTCAAGGCCGCGCTCGATGATGAGACGCTGAGTGCGAAGCAAGGCGCTTTCCAGCGCGTAAACGTCCATCACCATCTCGGCTATCAGCCCCAGCAGCTCCTGCTCGTCGCGCGCGCGGTCGCCGTGCGCCGTCACGACATTACTGATGGCCGCGAGCGTGATCTTTTTTGCGCCCGCAAGCATGCGCAGCTCGTGAGAGAACGCGGCATTGGCTACGCTCATCTCCATCGTGTCGCCCGTCTCAGGCCCATCCGTCAGGGCGGCGCGAGCAGCTTCGAGCAAGTCAAGCTCGCCCGCCTTTGCGCGGCGCAGCAACTGGCTCGCGATCACAATGCGGTTTATCTCGTTCGTGCCCTCATAGATTCGCGCGATGCGCGCGTCACGATAAGCACGCTCCGCCGGGTAGTCTTTTGAATACCCGTACCCGCCATAGATCTGGACCTGTTCGTCCACGACGTAGCCCAGGGCTTCGCTCTCCCACACCTTTATGATCGAGCACTCTATGGCGTACTGTTCGAGCACGCGCAAGACCTCTGCGGGGTTGTCCTTGTCCGCCTGTTCCAGCGCGCGGTCTATCGTCCCGAGCGTGCGGTAGAGTATGGCTTCGCCCACGTAAGCGCACGTCGTCATCTCGGCGATCTTCTGTTTTATCAACCCGAAATTTGCGATGGGCTGTCCGAACTGGTGGCGCTCTTTCGCGTATTGAATCGATTGCGAGAGCGAGAGCTTTATCGTGCCTGCGGAGCGGGCGCCGAGCTTGAGACGGCCTATGTTCAAGACGTTGAAAGCGATCTTGTGACCGCGCCCTATCTCGCCCAGGACGTTCTCAACGGGCACGCGGCAGTCTTCAAGCATCAGCGCCGTCGTCGACGACCCATCGATGCCGAGCTTTTTCTCTTCGTGCCCGCTCACCAGGCCCGGCCCGCGCTCTACCAGAAAGGCCGTGAACTTCTCGCCGTCTACCTTGGCAAAGACCGTGAACAGGTCTGCGAAGCTGCCGTTGGTTATCCACATCTTCTGGCCGTTTAAAACGTAATGCGTCCCGTCATCTGAAAGAACGGCCTTCGTCTTCGCGGCGAGCGCGTCCGAGCCCGAGTGCGGCTCGGTCAAGGCGTACGCGCCGATCATCTCGCCTGTGGCCAGCCGGGGCAGGTATTTTTTCTTCTGCTCTTCGGTGCCGAAAAAGACTATGGGGAGCGTGCCGATGTTGACGTGTGCGCTTTGCGTCCCGGCGAACGACGCTTGAAGGGCGAACTGCTCGCCTACGATAGCCGAGCTCACCTTATTCAGCCCCAGCCCGCCGTACTTTTCAGGTATGTCTATGCTAAGAAGTCCTAGCTCGCCCGCCTTGCGCATCAGCTCGCGGTGCGTCTCCCAGTTCTTAGCGTAGATCTCGTCTTCGCGCGGGATGACCTCTTTGCGCAGGAACTCTTCGGCTGTACGGGCAAACATGCGCTGCTCTTCATTTATGTCTTCGGGCGTGAATACCTCTTCGGGCGCGGCGTCTTCGATCAGAAACCCGCCGCCTTTGATGGGCTGCGACCGTTCGGCTTTACTCGTCATAACTGCCTCCGTTACTGCGTGTCTGAAGACCCATTCTACATTCTCGATTATCTATTCTTAAAACTCTTTTCCTTCAAACCGGCTTATCATCTCTCGCAGGCGGTCAGGCGCGCGCAGGGGCCTGAGCGTCTTCGGGTCGATGCAGACATAAAGCGACGAGGCAGAACCGATCAGCACCTCTTCGCCTTCGCGGTATATCTCGAACTCAAAGGTCAGGCTGGTGTTCCCTATGGCCGACACGCGCACGTGGACTTCGAGTATCTCGTCGAAATGCGCGGGCGCTTTGAACTCCAGGGTCGTCCGCGCGAGCACTGTGTCTAAGCCTGTCTCGATCATCGTTTTGTAATCCAGCCCCAGCGCGCGAAAATACTCGGTCCAGGCGACGTCGTAGTAGGTCAGGTAGTTGCCGTTAAAAACGATCCCCTGCAGGTCCGTTTCGCCGAACCTTATTCTCAGCTTGTGATTGAAATTAAAGTCACTCTTCACGGGCCGCTATCATGCCTGAAACGAAGAGACTAATCAACGCGACGGGCGGTTTTGGCCCGTTTGGCATTTGTGTTATGCTCACACGCGCACGCCGGATTTCAATCAAATACATCGAGCCGGGAGGTCGAGTAGTGATAGTTCCGTTGAATGAATACGACTTTCTAAAGCGCGCGGTGGTCGCGCACTCCACCAAAGAAGGGGTCGTCTGTGGCAAGACCCGGCTGACTTACGGCCAGTTCGCCGAGCGCGTTTACCGGTGGGCGAACCTCTGCCGCTCGCTCGGGGTCAAGAAAGGCGAACGGGTGGCGATGCTATCGCAGAATTGCCATCGCGTGCTCGAAGCCTTCTTCGGCACGCCGCTCAACGGCTCCGTACTGATGCCGCTAAACTTCCGCCTGGTGCCTGACGATTTCCTCTACATCCTCAACCACGGCGGGGCCAAAGTCGTCATCGTCGAAGAGGGTCTGGAGCATCTCGTCGACCCCATACGCGGCCAGCTCGAAACGGTCGAACGATTCATCGTCGCCCGCGACGAAGCGAAAGAGTCTACAGATGAATGGATGGACTACGAAACGCTGCTCGAAGGGACTTCCGCCGAACAGCCCGCGCCCGCTGAGATAGAAGAGAACGAGCCTTCAGCGTTGCTCTACACGTCGGGCACTACGGGCCGCCCAAAAGGCGTGATGCTGACGCACCGCAATCTTTATCTCAACGCCATGAACTCTATCTGCGAGTTTGAGATAAACGAGCGCGATGTTTACCTGCACACGCTCGCTCAGTTTCATTGTAACGGGTGGGGCATACCTTACGCCGCCACTGGGATGGGCGCGACTCACGTCATAATCAAGAAGTTCGAGCCTGCGGCTTTCTTCGACCTGGTCACGCGCGAGCGAGTCACCTTCGCGGCCATGCCGCCGACCATGATAAACATGGCTTTGAATCACGCGCTTGAGCCTGGCCGGATTGCGGCGCTTCCGAGCGGAATGCGCGTGGCGACTGCGGGGAGCGCTCCCCCGCTCGCGACTATTCAAGGGGCGCAGGAGAGATTCGGCTGGCGCGTGATTCAAATCTATGGCCTGACAGAGACTGCGCCCTTCCTGACGGTCTCAAAAATCAAGCCTCACATGGCGGACTGGCCCGCCGACCAGCAGTACCGCGTGCAGGCGAAGACCGGCTACCCGATGATCGGCGTCGACATTCGAGTCGTCGCCGACGATGGCCGGGACGTGGCGCCGGACAGCGGCGAAGTGGGAGAGGTGATAACACGCGCCAACGTCGTGATGGCCGGTTACTGGCGACAGCCCGAAGCGACCGACGCCGTTATAGTCGACGGGTGGTTTCACACGGGCGACATGGGTGTCATCGATAGCGAAGGCTACATCGAAGTCGTAGACCGCAAAAAAGACCTGATAATATCGGGCGGCGAAAACATCTCTTCAATCGAAGTCGAGGGGCTTTTGTATAAACACCCTTCGGTGCTCGAAGCGGCCGTGATCGCCGCGCCCGACCAGCGCTGGGGTGAAGTGCCTTACGCGGTCGTCGTGCTGAAGGCGGGCGCTCAGGCGACCGAGGCCGAATTGATAGAGTTCTGCCGCGAGCGCCTGGCCCATTTCAAATGCCCCAAGCGCGTCGATTTCATTGACGCGCTCCCGCGAACCGCCACGGGCAAGATTCAAAAGAACATCCTCCGCGAGCGGTTCTGGAAAGGCGAAGCCAAGCGGGTGAACTGAATGGCGAATAAAATCTTTAACGTGACGGTAACCATGCCGGATCTCGCGGCGGCTCACGCCGAGCAGGAGGCGAAGGTCGAAAGCTCAAACTGGCCTGCGGCCATAAAAATTGCCTGCGAAGAGATCAGCCGCCGCCCGCACGTCAGGGGCAAGCACATCAAGAGCGCGAAGATAACCTTCAGCGTCCTCGACACCGTGCGCCGAAGCGAAACCGAGCGCCGTCAAGACTCGCCCGAAGAAGCGGGCGCTCAAGGTCTGTTGTTCGAGATATAGCTTGTGAAAAAGATTTGAGGTCGAACCAGTGTGGTTGATACAGTGGGCTAAATCGCTAACCAAGTCGAACGAACGTAATATCCCGATCCGCAACCTCGGAAAGGTCACGGATACAATTTACAGAGGCGCGCTGCCCGACAGGGAGGGCTACCAGGCGCTTTCCGACGTGCTGGGCGTGCGCAGGGTTTGCAGCATGATCGAGACTGAAAGACGCGCAGACCGCCAGCGCGCGCTTTCGGCAGGGATCACCGAGTGGCGACACATACCGTTTTCCGATAAGGACACTCCGCAAGCGGCCCGCGTCAAAGAATGGCTCGACTACGTCCGCACGTCCGACGAGCGGGGCGCGATATTCGTGCATTGTCGCGGGGGGAGGCACCGGACAGGGACTTTAGTCGCGGTCTACCGCGTGACCGACCAGGGTTGGACAAAGCAGCAGGCGTTCGACGAGATGATGAAGTATGGCTGGTACACCGCCTGGGGCCACGAGCCGCTTTTAAACTGGTTCTTCAACGAGTTTGACCCGGCGGAGTTCGCTCGCCAGTAATCTCCTACGATTCACCGCAGAGACGCAGAGAACACAGAGCGGGCGCAGAGGAAACATAATTCTGCTCTGCGTAAACTCTGCGCTCTCTGCGTCTCTGCGGTGATATTAATTCTGCTCTAAGAACTCTCATCGATTACTCGCTTGAGCCGGTTGATGCGATCTCTTACAGCCTTTGTGAAACATTCGACTTCGTCGCTCGTGGCCCCGCTCGCCGCGAGGCCGTCGCGCAATTGTTCGTCCGTTATCCGCCCGATGTATCGATAGAGCCATCTGACATCTTCGACCGTGATTCCTTCCGTCGCGTCTTCGGTCCTCTGGCCTATGTACCCCCACTTGATTGTCCCGTCTCCTTCCACAGACTTGATGAATTCAAGGTTCTGGGATTCATAAGCATTGCAGTCCCACTTTTGGCGAAAGCCTACGGCGGCCCACCGGCCCATAGTCGCGCCCCAGTCGATGATTAAGTAACGCGCTTCGCGAGTCCCGTCCGCCAGAGGGTATTGAAATATCGCCATGTTCGACCCGCGCGCCACGTCGCGAACGTCTTTGTTGTCCCAGTTCGACAAGAGCATCAGCATGATCTTCAACCCGTTAAGCTCACGCGTTCCCACGAAGGGGTTGTCGTCCCACGACCAGCCGTGCTCGTCGAACATCTTCTGGACGCCCTTCTCATCAAGCTCGAACCGCGCATCTTTAAACGTGCAGTCATCGCCGACGCAGCTTCGAGCGCGGCTCAGTTCTTTAACGCCTTCTATGCGCCCTTCGGCGATGAAATGAGTAGTCTCGGCGTGATAACCGGCGGCCCAGATCAGGCGGACCGCGAAGGATTCGGAGCGGACTTCGTCCCCCCACTTCACCCTCCAGGTGCGCCCGCGCGCGTCTTTGACCGAAAGGCAGGGATTTGAGCCCGACTCGTGCTCTTTTATGAAATGAAAAGGAGGCGCTGGTATCAGGTCGCTCCCGCCCGGCCCCGCTCGAAAATCGAGTCGCTCGACTTCGCCCGGATCGCGCCACAAGGTTTTGCGGTGCGCTTCGAGCGGGCGAGGACCCGCGCGCTTGATCTTATAAAGCGAGATTATCCACCATGCGAAATAGACGCAGGCGATGGCGGCGGCCGTGCCGACGATTGCGATACCCAAAACCCATAAAAACTTGTTCATTCGATTTAGACTTCTTAATATAACACTATGACAACCATTCGCGCTGAAGAGGAAGAAGATTATCCGCAGGTTCGCCGCGTGGTCGAGCTTGCTTTCGGCCAACCGGAGGAGGCCCGGCTCGTCGACGCGCTTCGACCATTAGCCGACCCTTACATTTCGCTCGTCGCAGCGGCGGACGATCAGGTAGTGGGTCACATCTTCTTCAGCCCCGTGACCGTAGAGTCGGACAGGTCTGTCTTCACAGCAATGGGGCTCGCGCCGCTTGCGGTGCTGCCCGAATACCAGAACCGGGGCGTGGGGTCGCTGCTGGTCTGGGAGGGGCTAAAAGAATGCTTGATGATCGGCCACAAGGTCGTCGTCGTGCTGGGACATCCCGGGTACTACCCGCGCTTCGGATTTACGACGGCTAAATTGAAAGGGATCAGTTGCGAGTACGATGTCCCCGAAGATCACTTCATGGTCGCGGAGCTTGAGCCGGGCGCGTTAAAAGGGCGGCAAGGCCTGGTAAAGTACCACCCGGAGTTCAACAAGTTTTGATCGATCAATACTCAAGCTTTCCCTGATAGATCATCTCTTTCGGTTTATAACGGGCATCGAGTTTAAATAATTTCGAGAGCTTCGTGTGAAAGTGTAACTCGCCGCTTTTGTCAGTAATCAAAGGCTCGCCATCCACGAGGCGCGGGAAAATAAAGACGCCCCCTACACGCCCATACGATTTGTACTCGCTCAGGTAGACGCGCTTCCCGCCCTTTATCTCCAGGAACGTCTCCGGCTTGAGATCATCAGTCTTGTTATTGTCGAGCGCCGACTGCGCCTGCTCAAGCCTGGGGCCGGGCTTCGAGGCGCAAGAGACTAAGATGACGATATTCTCGCTCTCCGCTTCGGGGGTGAAATCATCCAACAGTCCGTGAATTATGTCATCAAGCCTCTCATCTCTTTTATCCCGCAACAAGCGGCGGCTTATGGCCTCGCGGACAGGCTTCGCTGAAAGGAGACACATCCTGAAGATGAGGCTATCCGGGCTGGGGGTATTCGGACCGGGATTACCCCCCGGCCGGTCGAAGTCTAGGCCCCGACCTGTCGTCGGCTCCTCTCCAGAGCCGGTTATGAATCTTTGTGACTTGCCCCAGGGTGAATCGCTCAAGACCAGTCGTGCTTCGCTCTCTGTCCATTTTGAAGGGGGCTTCTTGTCCAATTGGCCGCTTACAGAAAGGGGCGACATCAAAAGCGACAAGACGGCGGCTGATGTGATGATGCGTTTTACTCTCTTCATGATGCTTCCTAGAACCTGAAGACGATCCCGGCAGAGACCAGGAAATTGTGCTGGCGATCTCCCAGCAGCTCCGCGTTAAACTCGGGCTTGCCCGAATAATAATCTCGCACCTCGCCGCGAAGGCTCACGAACGGAAAGACGCGCACGTCCAACCCGCCCCCTATGTGAACGGCCGCCCGATTAGTCCCACGGTCCCCGAGGTTCGGCTCGTTGTCTACGCTCGTCTCGCTTTCGTTGAACCGCGCGTATCCCACGCCCGCGACCCCGTAAGGCGAGTACTTCGAGCCGGGCAGCAGCTTCAGCTTTATGCCCGGCGTGATGAAGACCGTCGAGTAGCTGCGCGGCGAAAGCGCATTTGAAGAATCTATCTCTGTGCGAGGCGTGACCGTCAACGGGATTTCAAAGTAGAGGGCGGCCACGCGGGCGTCGAAAAACCTTTGCGCGTAGCTCACCTGATAAGTGAACCCTGTGCCCGTGCGCAGGAACCCCGGGTTCGGCAGGATTATGTCGTGATCGCCGGTCCTGAGCGCGCCCGATGTAATGGCGATCTCATGCTTTTGCGCAAGCGCGGCCGTCGCGCCTGCCAATAGGACAAAGAGAACTGCTGAGAGTTTGAAGGTTGAACGAGCGAGTCTCTTCATAATCAATTGTTAAACCTCTTTTCTGTGTCATGGGACAAAATTAAAAGTGATTGTGCCCATCACCTTGACCGATTGTCCGTGGAGAGTCGTTGGGGTGAATCGCCATTTGCGCGCGGCCTCGATCGAAGCGTGGGCAAAAATATCAGGCCCGCATTTGGCCCGCGCATCGATGACGTTGCCGCTTTCGTCTACGATAACTTCTATGACTATCGTGCCGGTCATTCTCGCCTGCCGCGCTGCTTGTGGGTATTGCGGCCTGACCCTTTCAATGGCGCTCCCCTTCAAGACGCCGCCCGTAACGGTAGATATCTTTCCGGTACCAGGCTCATCGCCGCGCAGGATCGCATACGCGCGTTTTTCGATCTCGTCGGCCTCACTGTCACGGCGGGCTTGCCTCAGCGCGCAGGCGTACTTGTCCAACAACTCGCCGACCTGTTTATGATTCGGCCCGAGCGCCTTTTCTCTGATCTCTAAAGCGCGGCGGTAGAAGGGAAGCGATTTCTCGGGGCTGCCCATTTTTTCATGAAGCCGCGCGAGGTTGAACAGCGAATGCGAAGTGTCGGCGTGCAGCGGCCCGAGCGCCTTCTCCCTGATGGAAAGCGCGCGCTCGAACATTTCAGTCGCCTCCTCGACTTTGCCGCGCCCGTAGCGCACCCAGGCGAGGTTCTCAAGCGCCTCGGCCACCCGTGGGCTGTCAGCGCCGTGCGCTTTCTCTTGCGCGGCCAGCGCCCTTTCGTAAAGAGATTCTGCGTCGGCGTATTTCCCCTTAGCCGTGTAAACCTGCGCAAGGTTGTTGAGCGCCGCGACGACGAGAGGATGCTCCTTGCCGAGCGCTTTCTCCCTGAGTTCCAGGGCGCGCTTAGCCAGCGGCATCGCCTCGTCATGCTTTTTTTCGTTGTAGAGTTTCACGACCTGCTGCGAGAGCCGGCTCGCCTCAACCAGCTCAGGTGAATCCTGATTGAGAAGCTTTTTACTGAGAGAGCCGGTCGCTTCGATCTGCGCGAGGTCTAAACTCAAAAGAGACGTGCCGATTAAGAGAGTTAAAAGAAGCTTCTTCGTCATCTGCTTCCTCTTGCCCACCGAGCGTTCGAGACTTATCAGAATCCAGTATAAGGCTTTAGGCATCCGACCGGCAACAAAGTGGCAAGATATGCATTGAAGAGGCGCTATCTAATAGCTTGATGCGCAGCCCCAGGTCATCGTCGCAAGTAATACAAGCCCTGAAAGGGCGCGATAAAGATATATCGCCCCTCCAGGGCTTTAATCATAATTTCTGAATTGCCTGAGTAGCCGCGCTCGATTGTAACGGTTATTCCGGATCAGTATTCGAGCTTCCCCTGGTAGATCATCTCCTTGACCTTGTACCGCATGTTGAGCTTGTAGTTGGCGGCAAGCTCGGAGACAAATCTTACCTCGTCGCTCTCGGCTGCGATTATTGGTTTGCCATCGACTATGCGCGGGAAGATCAACCGCGCGCCAAGGCCGTCCCTGCGCGGCGCTTGATACTCCTGCAAAAAGATGCGCTGATCTTTAATCAGGAGGTAGGTGTTGTTTTTCAGATCGACGGTCGACAGTTTGTTGAGCAGCGCAGTAGCCTCTTGCAGCATGCCCCCGGCTTCCGAGCCATCTACGGTCAGGGTCACTACCACATAATCGGGGAACTCCGAAGTGGCGAATGACTTGAGCTGTGCGGCCATCTGGTCGCTCACCTCGTTCTTCTGCCTTATCTCCATTATTCGGCTTATGGCCTGGCGGACGGGTTTCGCCGACAGGAATCTGATATGGATGTTGACCTGGTTGATGCCTCCCGAGCGCGACTGGCTTGAATTGACAGTCCTGCCGGGGCCTGTCGAAAACGTGCCGGAGGTGTCCGTGAATACCTGAGTCTGTGCCCACCCGGATTTATCAAGCAGCTTCTCCGCCTCTTTTTCGCTCCACTCCGTGTAAGGCTTCTTATCTATTTGAGCCGCCGTGCCCTGCAAGATGGCGAGAAGCAGGGCGAACGTCGCAGCCGAAAAAAAACGATTGAAGTTTTTCATAATCGCTCCTCCTCGTCGGTTTCAATATTCGAACCATTCGGCATTAGGTTTCTTGTCCAACTGCGCGGATGAGCTGAAAGCGCAGGCGAACGATAATGCGAGCGCGAATGAGAGCCTGGACCCGTTCGAAAGTTTCATAACCTCTTCCTCTCCTGGATGGTGCTTGATTCAAGGCGATTAAAAGGTATTCCCTTTGTTCATCCGATACGGGCTGGGGTATCATAGCCCGGCTGGCGGCGCAAATCAAACCCCGGGAATGTAACCGCACAGGGGTCGAGAGCGTCTAAGGCAACGAGCACTCGTACTGAAATTCCAACGCCCGCAAAAAGGAGAAGCCATGAAAAGAGTTTATCTGCTCGCCTTCCTCTTGATCGGAGTCGCAGCGATACCGGCTACGGCGCGCGAAGCCCGGCTGGTCCGTTACCCGCATTACCACCAGGGGCGCATAGCGTTCACTTACCTGGCAGATATATGGACGGCGGATGAAAACGGCCAGAACCTGCGCCGCATCACCGTCCACAAAGCGCGCGATGTCTACCCGCGCTTTTCTCCCGACGGGCGATGGATAGCCTTTTCAAGCGATCGCAACGGCAACCTCGACGTGTACGTCATTCCGGCCGAGGGCGGCCAGGCGAAGCAACTCACCTTTCATTCTGCCGACGACGCAGTGCAGGGCTGGACGCCCGATTCGCGCGCGGTGCTTTTTGCCAGCAACCGCAACGAAGACTTTGCGGGCAGGCTCTACACAGTAAGCACGGACGGCGGGATGGAGCGGAATGCGGGCGCGGACATGGGCGTCTTTGCCGCCTATTCGCCCGACGGCCGCAGGCTCGCCATCAATCGCAAGTCGCAGGCTTACTGGCGCAAATATTACAGAGGCTCTAACCAGAGCGACGTTACGATTATGGACGTGGCGGCGGGCAAGTTTACGGACGTGACAGATTTCGAAGGCATGGATTCGTGGCCGATGTGGAGCACGGACGGCCACATATATTTCGTGAGCGACCGCGAAGAGGGCGGGCTTACGAACATCTGGCGCGTTTCGGAAAAAGGCGGCAAGGCCGAGCGCGTCACTTCGTTTAAGGCGGGCGACGTGCGCTGGCCCGCTATGAGCGCGGACGGGCGCGTCATCATGTTCGAGCACGATTTTCAAATCTGGAAGCTCGACGTGGCAGGCCGCAAGGCTGCGCCGGTCAAGCTCGACATATCAGCCGAGACGCAAGAGAGCTTATCCGAGGTTCGCGAGTTCAACTCTCAGGCGGACGATTATGATCTGGCACCGACGGGCCGCCGCGTGGTCTTTTCTATCCACGGCGAAATATTCACTGCGCCCGTCGAGGAAGGCGACCTGCGCCAGATAACCGAAGGCCCCGCGCGCGACCAGTCGCCCGAGTATTCGCCCGATGGCCGGTGGATCGCTTTTATAAGCGACCGCAGCGGGCGCGAAGAGATTTACATAGCCTCTTCCGACGGCGCGGGCGAGGCGCAAAAGATCACTGACCTGGACGCGCTCAAGTTCGGCTTTTCCTGGTCGCCCAACTCGAAAGAGCTTGCATTCGTCGCTTCCGACAACAAGCTGCGCAAGTATGTAATCGACACAAAGCAGACCACAGAGCTTGCCTCTTCGCGTTACGGCAACATCAGCGCGCCTGCCTGGTCGCCCGACGGCAAGTGGCTGGCTTACTCGAAGCCCGACCACACGCGCACCAGCGATGCCTATCTCATCTCCGCCGCCGGGGGCGAAGAGAGAAAAGTTACGTTCGATTCATACAGCGACTCTGGCCCGAGGTTTTCGCCCGATGGCCGCAAGCTCTACTTCATCCGAAGCGAAGGCGGGTTTGGCAGCGGGCCGCCTCAGTCTCAGATTTACGCGATAACGCTTGAGCGCGAAGAGCGAGACCCGGCGGACCCCGAAGAGCGCCCGGAGCAAACAGAAGCGCAAGACCAGACAGGCGACGGCGCCCCGCGCCGAATGGGCGCCCAGCGTAACCAGCCGCCTAAGGATGTCAACATCGACTGGGGGGGGATCAAGCGGCGCACTCGCCAGATCACGAGAATGCCCTTTGCGACCTTTAACTTCCTCGTCGCGCCCGACAGTCGCACAATCGTTTTCGTGACGACAGAGCCTTCGGCGACGCGCTCGATTCCTGTGATCTATTCGATTCAGGAGGATGGCCGCAGGCTCGCGCGCATCACGTCGGGCGGCGGGCCTGAGGGCGACGCGGGAGGGCCGGGCGGAGGAGGGGGGTTCGGCGCAGGCATATCAAATTTGAGCATCACTCGCGATGGCCGCACGCTTTACTTTAGGGAAGGCAATTCGATCTATTCAGTTCCAATGCCGACGGGCGCGGCTGCGGCTATGGGCGCGGGCGCGGGCGCGGCTCGCGAAGGAGCGCGCCGCCGCATCAACTTCACTGCCAAGGTAAAGATAGACCGCCCGGCGGAGTGGGCGGAGATGTTTGACGATGCGTGGCGGACGATGAAGTATCGATTTTACGACCCGCAGATGCACGGCAAGGACTGGGACGCGATGCGCGCCAAGTATCGCCCGCTCGTCGATTACGTTGGCGACCGCCAGGAGCTTCTCAACATAATCAACGAGATGATAGGCGAGCTTAACGCTTCGCACACTGGCGCCGCGCCTCCGCCCCAGGGCCGCGCGGGAGGCACGGCGACCGCACACTTAGGCGTCGAGCTTGAAGCGGACGAGAAGGCCGGTCGTTACCGCGTGACGCATGTTTACGAAGAGGGGCCAGCGGATAAAGATTGGGTGAAGGTCGCTACCGGCAATTACCTGATCGCGATCAACGGCAAGCCCGTGCGCGCGGGCGATAATTATTGGGACCTGCTGAACAATCGCCTCAACCGCAAGATCGAAGTCACCTTCAACGACAAGCCATCGGAGGAAGGCGCGTGGCGCTCGCGCATAGAGCCCGTCACTATGGGCGCGTACAATCAGCTCAGGTACGAGCGGTGGGTCCGCACGCGGCGCGAGGCGGTCGAGAAGCTGTCGAACGGGCGCGTCGGCTACGTTCACATACAGGCGATGAATCAGCCTTCGCTCCGCCGGTTCGAAAAAGAGCTTCGCGAGAATCGTAACAAAGAAGCCCTGGTCATCGACCAGCGATGGAACGGCGGCGGCAACATCGAGCAAGAGTTGCTGGCTATACTTGTGCAGCGCGCCTATCAGGTATGGCAGCCGCGCGGGACCGAATCTGCGTTGCGCCCGTTCGCAGGATTTTTCGGGCCGAAGGTCGTGTTGCAGAACTTCCGCTCCGGGTCGAACGCGGAGATGTTCCCGGCTGGATTCCGCGCGCTGGGATTAGGCAAAGTGATAGGCACTCCTACGGCAGGCGCGGTGATAGGGACGGGCAGCTATTCGTTGATAGACGGCTCGACCGTGCGGACGCCGGGCGTGGGCGTTTATCTCGCGGACCAGAAGCGGACGAACATGGAGAACTACGGCGTGCAGCCGGACATGCTTGTAGAGAACACGCCCGAAGACAACCTCGCGGGGCGCGACCGCCAGCTCGAAGTGGCGGTGCAAGAACTGTTGAAGGAGCTCAACCAGCGGCCTCAGCAGGCAAAGAAGGATTGATGATAAACGATGAGCGACCGGGGCCGAATTGTGATAGAAATATAGTAAGGAGGTGATCGAGAATGGCCCAGGTCGAAATCAAATTAAGCCTGTCCGATAGCCTGGCTCGCGAAGCAGAAGCTGGCGGGTTGCTCACATCGGAGTCTATCGAACATCTGCTTCGAGAGGAGATTCGCCGCCGCCGCATCAACAAGTTGTTCGATGCGGCTGACCGCTTGGCGGCGTTAGCGTTGCCGCCACTCACCGAATCGGAATTAGAAGCCGAGATTCAGGCCGTTCGCGACACGAGGCGCGCTGCTGATGAGAGTGGTGGCTGATACGAATACGGTCGTATCCGGCCTGTTGTGGCAAGGCCCGCCGCGCCGAGTACTGGATTCGGCGCGATTAGGGCAAATCGCCTTATTCACTAGCTTTGTTCTGATTGTTGAGCTAGAGGATGTTCTAAAGCGTGATAAATTTGCGAGGCGGCTGGAGCAGGCAGCCGTCACATCAAGTGACCTGGTTCTGGGCTATGCCGCGTTAGCCACACTCGTCTCCCCTATGGCAATAGGTCCTGTGATCCTTGCGGATGCTGATGACGATGCGGTTTTAGCTTGCGCTCTTGCTGCTCAAGCAGAAGCGATTGTCTCAGGGGATAGACACTTGTTAAGCCTGAGGAAGCATGAGGGCATCAATATTTTGACAGCGACCGAATTGTTGAAGGAGCTCAACCAGCGGCCTCAGCAGGCTAAGAAGGATTGAAATTGAATAGGACTGAATCGTCTCAACCTCAATGGTGAATTATGGGTAGATACATCCACAAGTTTGTTTGCCTGTCGATAATCAGCGTTTTAGTTGCGCTTCCCGCCGCGTCGCGACAGTCTGGCGATGACGCTAAGCTGCGCGAGCGCGCGGCACGTCTTCATCGCGAGGCTATCGTCATCGATACGCATAACGATATAACCTCGCCTATGACCGACAAGGGTTACGACCTGGGCGCTCGCGACACGAGCGGGCAGACCCAGACCGACATCCCTCGGATGAAAGAGGGCGGCGTTGACGCGGAGTTTTTCGCCATCTACGTCTCGGGCCGGTACGCGCGCGAAGGCGGCTCGGCCCGGCGCGCGCTCGATATGATAGACGATGTCTACGAGCAAGCGCGCCGCCACCCCGGCGAGCTTGAGATGGCTTTCACCTCAGACGACATTCGCCGCATCTCGAAAAAAGGGAAGATAGCCGCGCTGATGGGCATAGAGGGCGGGCACGCCATCGAAGACAGCCTCGCGGCCCTGCGCATGTTCTACAGGCTCGGCGTAAGGTATATGACCCTTACGCACTCGAACACTAACAACTGGGCGGACTCCTCGGGCGACATCAATAACAAAGAGGTTAAGCACCACAACGGGCTGACGGATTTCGGGCGCGAGGTGGTCAAAGAGATGAACCGCATTGGCATGATGGTAGACATTTCTCACGTCGCGGATAAGACATTCTGGGACGTGATTGAAGTGAGCCAGGCTCCCGTCATCGCTTCACACTCTTCGGCGCGCCAGCTCACGGACATCCCTCGGAATATGACTGACGACATGCTCCGGGCGGTAGGCAAAAAAGGCGGGGTCGTGATGATTAATTTCGGGTCGAGCTTCGTCAACACAAAGTACGTCAAGCCCAGCCCCGAGCTACAGGCTAAGATAGATGAAGCCCGCCGGACCTATGCCGGCGACCTTGACCGTATGCGCCAGGAGATCGCAAAGCTCACGGGGCCGCGCCCGCGCGTGACGCTCGACATGCTCATCGATCACATAGCTCACGTGGCGAAAGTCGCAGGGATAGATAACGTCGGGCTCGGATCGGACTTTGACGGCGTGGGTGGAAATCTGCCCGAAGGGATGGAGGACATATCCAAGCTCCCGGCGATCACCTATGAATTGCTCAAGCGAGGCTTTTCCGAGTCGGACGTGAAAAAGATCCTGGGCGAAAACTTTCTGCGGACGATGGCGGAAGTCGAGCGCGCGGCGAAACGTCTTCAGGACGCGGGCGCGCGCCCTTCTTATGCTTCGATAAGCGAGGCAGGCAAGAAGTAATGCCTCGCCAGAAGCAAACGGCTTGAAGTCAGCCTCCCGTTAGCATAAATTGAGCAGGTAGTTATGAAGAAGTTTGCCTGCCTGATTCTGGTCTTCCTGCTTCTCACATCCGTGTCAGGGCAGTCTCGGCTCGGCTCAGTCCCGCGCCACACGCCGGACTCTCGCACAGGCCCCGGCGAGTTCACCTTCGTTCGAACGATCTATAACTCGTCATACGACGGCTGGCGCAACGGCTCGTGGGCCGTAGACTTTCCCGAAGCCGACGATCATTTCATCATAGGCGTGCGCGATTGGTCCGGGACGAACTTGAACATCTCGGCCCGGCCCGAACAGATTCCGATACTCGACGACAATCTATTTAACTACCCTCTGATCTATTTCGTGGAGCCGGGCTACCTTGAGCTCTCCGAGGAGGAGGCCGCGCGGCTGCGCGAATACTTGATGCGCGGCGGGTTTCTCTTCTTAGACGATTTCTGGGGCGAATACGAATGGCAAAACGTGCAGGAGCAGATGAAACGTGTGCTGCCGGAATACGAGATCAAAGACCTACCGCGCGATCACTCGATCTTCCACTGCTATTTTGACATAGATCAAGTCGTACAGGTCCCCGGCATAGGCTCGTGGCTCCGCCGAGGAGTGACGCACGAAAAAGGCGGCATCACCCCACATTACATGGGCATACAGGATAAGAGCGGCAGGGTGCTGGTCTTCATCGCCCGCAACTGCGACCTGGGCGACGCGTGGGAATGGATAGACGACCCGCGCTATCCGCTCAAGTACGGGCTCGCGGCCTACAAGGTAGGGATCAACGTCGTCATCTACGCCATGACGCATTAAGGGCAATTGCTGACTAAGGCTGCGGCGGCTGGTACTGGTTCGACTGGTCGGCCAATGGCGACCTGGTCTGCTCGCGCGGCATCCACACCTCCGACGTAGTGTTGATAAGCAATTTCAAATGAATGGCAGACAATTGGCAGGGGTTTATTCTTTAACGGCGACGACGCGGATTCTTCGGTAATCCGCAAACCACGTCCCCTCGCGGTACGCCTCTGCGCGAAGCCTGTTCTCTGTCTCGGCAATAACTTCGGCGCGTTTATCCGCAGGCAATAGTTCAAGGACGTTATCGGCAAACGTCGCGAGCCAGTTCCTTAGCCCGTCTTCGCCGCCCGAAAGCCGGGTCGGGCGATCAAAATGCGCCGCATAAGTGACGCGAAACCCTTCGCTTTCCAAAAGCGTCGCGTACTCTCCGATCGAAGGGTAGTAGCGATAAGCGACTTCTTCGCTCACTGTGTAGCCGGCGTCGCGGGCGGCGCTGTGAAGCGCCTTCTTGGTAGCTTTGAGATTGCCTTTCCCGCCGAACTCCGCCACGAAACGGCCCCCGCCCTTTAGCGCATTATAAGTACACCGGGCGACCGCCGCAGGGTCGCGCATCCAGTGAATCGCCGCGTTTGAAAAGACCGCGTCAAACGGCTCGTCAAAGCGAAAGTCTGTCCCGTCCGCGATCTCGAATCTCAGTTCGGGAAAATTCTTTCGCGCTTGCTCGATCATCGCCCCGGAATTGTCTATGCCTACGACTTCGGCCCCGGCCTCGGCGATCTTGCCGGTGAGATGCCCCGTGCCGCAGCCCAGGTCGAGTATGCGCTCTCCGGGCCGCGGCGACAGAAGCTCTAAAACGCCCGCCCCCATCTGCCAGACGAACGAGTGCTGGTTGTCGTAGGCGGAAGCATCCCACTGTTTTATTGCGTCGCTCATGCTTTTAATTATTAGTCTTAGGCTTTGCCGCCTCGCGCTCTTTTTGCGCCTTCTCTACGGCCGCTTTATCGAGCACGTTTATGTCGAACTGAACCTGCACCATGTCTGCGATTGAGTTCATCTTCGAATCGTAGGTGATGCCGTATTCTTTGCGGTTGAGTTGAAACGTCGAGCGGAAGCGCCCGCGGTTGTTTTCGTAAAAGATCATCTCGACCGGAACTGATATCTCTTTCGTCACGCCGTGCAGCGCAAGGTCCCCGACTATGTTGTAATTCTTATCTCCGGCCTTCGTCACTCTCTTTGAGGTGAAAGTGATGGTCGGGTATTGCGCTACGTCAAAGAAGTCTTTGCTCCGAAGGTGATTGTCGCGCCGCTCGACGCGCGTGTTGATGCTCGAAGCGTCAATCGTAATCTTCACAGTAGAGTTTTCTATCTTGTCGCGGTCGAGGCTCACGTCTGCTTCCCATTTATCGAAAGACCCGTGGGCGGAAATAAACCGGGCGTCCGCGACGAAGTTGATCTGGCTGTGTGCCTGATCGACGATGTGCGGGGCAGGCATGGGAGCCGCAAACAGGACACTCGAAACCAGAAGGACAAAGGAAAAAGCTGTCTTAATCATTATTCTTACCTCTCAAATTGTGAATGTGTGTTGTGTTTCCACTGATGATTAATAATCATCTCAAAGAACGGGCGTGCGCTCAACAAAGTTTTGAACGTGGCGGGCGATCTCTTCCCCCTTCTCTTCCTGGAGAAAATGGCCCGCCTCGCGGATCGTAATCTCCGGCTCCCGGCTTGCCGAAGGGATCAGCTTGCGAAAGAAGCGGTCGCCGCCGCGATTTGAAATCTCTTTATAGACCTCCGGCGACTTCGAGCACCTGGCCCGAAACGTAATCGGAAAACGGCGAGGCGAAAAAGAATATCGCCCCCGCTGCTTCAGTGGCCGTCCCCGCGCGCCCCATCGGAATCATCGGCGTCGTGCGCTCTAACCGCTCGCCCGGAATCCCGATGGCGATCTCTACGCCTTCGCGAGTGATCGTCTCACCGCGCTCTTTCGCCTGAGTCAATCGCGTCTCTATGCGCCCGAAGGCTACGGCGTTCACCTGAATGTTGAACTGCCCCCACTCTTTCGCAAGCGTCCGTGTAAGCCCGATCACGCCAGCTTTACCCGAAGAGTAATTCGATTGTCCTGCATTCCCGCGCGTGCCCGAAGTCGAGCTAATGTTTACTATCTTGCGCGCGCGGGCCGCGCCTGTGGCGGCCTTCTCCCGCTTCGCCGTCTCGCGCAGATACTCGGACGCGGCTCGTATGATGCGGAAAGGCGCGGTCAAATGGACCGCGAGGATCGCCTCCCACTGCTCGTCTGTCATCTTGTGAATCACCGCGTCCCAGGTGTAACCGGCGTTGTTGACTATGATGTCTATGCCGCCGAAATTCTCTATCGCGGCGTTAACAAGCAAGCCCGGAAAGGCGCGGTCCGTCACATCGCCCGCGAGCGCGACGGCCTCACCATTCGCCTCAAGAATGGCTCCCACAGCCTCTTGTGCGGGAGCGGCGTCGATGTCGCTCAGAACAACCCGCGCGCCGTGATGCGCGAAAAGCTCCGCCGCCGCGCGCCCGATCCCTCGGCCCGCGCCCGTTATTATCGCGGTCTTTGCTTCGAGAAGCCTGTCCACCTTGCGACCCTCTTTTCCGTCTCGTTTTACTTGTTCGTCTCCATCTCGCGCAGCGAGCGATGAAGTATCTTGCCTACAACGGTCTTTGGCAATGACGGGAGTATTTCGATCTCCGACGGCACCTTGTATTTCGCAAGCCCCTCGCGGCAATGCTCGATCAGCTCTTCAGGTGTTGCGGTCGCGCCCGCGCGCAAGGCGACAAACGCCTTCACCCGCTCGCCGCGATAGTCGTCCGATAGGCCGATGACGCCCGCTTCAAGCACGGCCGGGTGCGAGTAGAGAACTTCTTCGACCTCGCTCGGATAGACGTTGAAACCTGAGACGAGGATCATATCCTTCTTCCGCTGGACGATATAGAAATAGCCGTCCTCGTCCATCGTCGCTATGTCGCCCGTGTAAAACCACGGGCCGCGCCCGTCCGCATCTTCCCTGAGCGCGCGCTGAGTCTCTTCCTCCTGATTCCAGTACCCCTTCATGACCTGCGGGCCGCGCACGCACAGCTCGCCCATCTCGCCCACCGCGACTTCCGTCTCGCCCGTCTCGATGTCTACGATCTTGCATTCAGTGTCGGGGAAAGGTATGCCGCAGCTTTCCGGCTTGCGCTTGCCGAGCTGCGATGTCGAATGCGTCGTGGGCGACGTTTCGCTGAGCCCGTAGCCCTGGCGGAGCACGCACCCCGTCAGCTCTTCAAACCTCTGTGTCACGTCGAGCGGCAAGGGCGCCGAGCCGCTGTTGAAATACTTGATCGAAGAAAAATCGGTCTCCGCCGCCTTCGGGTGGTTGAGCATCGAGACGTAGAGGGTCGGGACGCCGGGGAAGAAAGTCGGCTTGTGGCGATTGATAGCGTCGAGCATAAGGTTTATGTCGAACTTCGGGATCAGTATCATCGTCCCGCCTTGAATCGCGCTCAACAGCATCCCCACGGTCATCCCGTAAACATGAAACATCGGGATGATCAAAAGCATCCGCTCGCCTTCCGCCGTCGAGAAGTGGCTGCGCCACAATACGCTTTGAATGGTGTTGGAAAACAGGTTGTAGTGCGTGAGCATCGCCCCTTTAGGCACCCCCGTCGTTCCGCCCGTGTACTGCAAGGCGGCCAAATCATTTTCCGCGTCTATATCGACTCGGAAATGGCGGGCCGGGCTTTCCTCTATCACCTTCGAGAAATCACTCACGGTAACGCCGTCAGGAGCCGCTTGCTGAAGCTCGTTGAGTTTAGGGATTCGCTCGGCGTTTTCCTTCGCGTAGTGCGCGGCAACCGGCTCGGGCATGTAATCCTGAACACCCGTGACTATGACCTGAGTGATGTCGGTCGCAGGGATCGCGGGTAGCATGGCGGGCGCAAGCTGATCCATCACAACGAGCGCGCGGATGCCCGAGTCTTTAGCCAACCGCTCGAACTCGCGGGGCGTGTAAGTAGGGTTAATGCTGACGCAGGTGGCGCCCGATCGCATGATGGCGAAAAAGGCTATGGGGAACTGCGGGCAATTGGGAAGCATTATGCCTACGCGGTCGCCTTTGACTATGCCCATCCGCGCGAGCGCGTTCGCCAATCTGAGCGCGCTCGCGCGGGTCTCGCGGAATGTCATTTCCGCGCCGAAGAATATCGTGTAAGGGCGGTCGGGGTAATTGCCCGCGCCGATGTCTAGCGCGCGAAAGACCGGCTGACGCGGATAAGTGGTCGAAGCCGGAACCCAGAAGTCGTAATGCTTGAGCCAGGGCTTTGCTTGATAGGCCGAACCGGACTCAAGAGATTGTTTCGCTATTCCCATGCCTGTCCCCCTGAGCAGAATTGATTGCTGAAGCGCAACGCCGAGTTTATCAGGG
>DASUNP010000021.1:0-132527 GCA_036277095.1 Blastocatellia bacterium | reverse complement strand
GTGAAAAGCAATTTTCACATCGGCCCGCCGCATTCGATCCACTTAACGAAGCTGCTCAGCAATTTCGTTTACATCCTTGTCGCGCCGGTGATAGCCCATGCGCTTGATCATCTCTTTAGCTGCCATCCAATGATCGCGGGCTTTGTCGAGATTACTTTGCGCCAGATGCAGCCGCGCCGATTCGAGATGATAATCCGCGAGATATAAACCCATCCCCGCGCGCGTAGCAATGCGCAGCACTTCTCCCAGATCGCGCTCGGCCCGCCCGTAGTCAGCCTTGAATCCGTATAACTCCGCGCGCGCCAGCAGTCCAATCGGTAAGTAATCCATTGTCCCCGCTTGTCGCAGCCCGTTCACGGCGCGTTGAAAGAATTCCGCAGCCTGAGTTGGAACGCAAGTGCCTGACTGTTTCGCTTCGAGCAGCCATGCACGTCCCAGAGAGAGGTTGTCTAACGCGATGATGAGCAGCCATTTGTTTCTTTGAGCAATCTCAAGTGCCCAGGCAGCGCGTTCTTTAACTTCATGCGTTTGTCCCTGACCAAGTAGTAGATCGCAGTACCAAACCCCCCCTAATGAAAAGAGGAACGGGTATATGGGTTGCCACTGCGTTTGTATTTTCTCCGCATCGCGGAAGGCAGCGGCGGCTTCTCTTATATGTCCCAACTGGTGCAGGACATTGGCCAGGGATTCTTTACAGACTATCCGTTGAAACACCCCACTGCCACGATTCGCCAGTTCTATGCCCCGATGGGCAAGCTTTAGCGCCCGCGCCAGATCGCCATTAGTCAGATAGAGTTCACTGAGGTTATTGGTGCCGACAGCAGCAGGTTCCCAGTCCTCGCTTGCAATTGCTGCCTCCATGGCCCTCTGCGTGAGCTGCGCGGCTTCCTGCAATCGCCCCAAAGCACGGAGGCAAAAGCCAGACGAATTCAACACAAACGCTTTATCAGCATCTGTGAGCCCTGCTACCGGTTGTTCCCAGGGAATTTCGAAGAACCCAAGCAGTGATGCCAGATCAGCGCCATATGCGCCAAGCTTGCTCGAACTGAAACGCTCAGGCCCTCTCCTTATCCGTCGCAGGAAGACCTCATTAAATGCTTCCTGATGCCTGCCCGCTGCGCAACCATGCGACACGGCAGCGAACAGCGGTGACATTTCTTCAATCGTATCAGGGAATTCTTTAGTGGAGCGTTTGAGGTGTTCGTATAGCCGGTTGTTTGCTTCACGCCAGGCTTCGGGGCGCTCTCGTTTGAGTTGTTGTTTGAAATGCTCGCGTACGAGAGGATGTGCATCAAGAGAGTCAGGCTCATTGTTCGATGCCGCGCCCAGCAGCTTAATCCGGTACAGCTTTGCTAATGCCTGTTGCCATTCGGCTTTGCCGATAGGCGTCGCGGTTGCTTCGTTTGACAGGCCGAACCACCGTGAGTGCTTCTCGAAATTAAACAGCGGCTCGGTCAGCCCTGGAATAGCGGGCGCGGCGCGCAAGGCGAGGATCGAGTCAATATCGGCGGGACGATCAAACAGCCCCATCAAACGCAGCACTGCTAACTCTACGCCTTCGCTGAGCCACTTTTCATACGCTCGCATCACGCGCTCGGCGTGGCGACCATGCCGAACGTCATCTTCGAGGCTCTCGATTTCATCGCGTCGTCTAATGTCGCCGTCGTAAACGTCAGCGACGTAACTGCCAAGCAAAGTCAGTGCGAGCGCGTGACCTCCGTACTCCGTTACTGCATGTTCAAGTTCATCTTCGTCGCCTTTGACCTCCAATGCCCGTAAAAGCTGAGCGCCTGCTTGAGGCGATAGGTGTTCGAGTTCGTACTGTTCGACGGTGCCCTTCTCAAACTCGACCAGATCGCCGACCCGCTCGCGAGTCGAGATCACGCACAGCCCATCTTGACCTGCCGCAAGCTCAACTAACATTGCCTGCAAAGCCGGGTCCTTCAATCGCCCTTCCTGCGGCCCCGGCGGGTGTTGTAGCGGTTCCAGGCCATCGAGAATCAGCAGCGTGCGCGTTTGCCGAATCAATTCTGCTAACCTCTCGCCTTTGTCCCACGGCGAGCCTGCCGTCGGGTCTGCGTCTCCGAACCAGCGCAACGCCTGGTCAATGAATAGATCGGCGGAGCCGGCGCTTTCGCTCGTACCCTGAGAGTAAAACGACCAGGCGTAGACGCGCTTTGCACCTCGATAATTGTCGCGAGCCATGTGTCGCTTGAGCCAGTGATTTACCAGCGCCGTTTTGCCTACGCCGCCCCACGCGATGAAGGTGATGATGTTCGTATCTGGATTGGCCCAAGCGTCGTCTAGGATTTGCAATTTCGAGTCGCGACCAAAGAGGTCTAGGCCGCTGATGGGTAAACGGGCCAGCGCGATTTTATCCGGCGCTAGTGGGGAAGATTTTTGCGGCTGAGGATTGATAACAGCCCGAGCAGATAACTTTGATTGGGTGTTTGACAACAACCCGGATGTAAGCATTTCAATTACGAAATCAGCAGCATTTTCAGAAGCGAGCTTCTGTCTCTGTTTTTTGCGGACGCCTTTTTTTCCATCAGCCCAATCGCAGATTGCTTTAACCAATATCCAGTCAACTTTACTCTGCTGGCAGGCGACATATAATCCGCCTCCTTCCATTTCTCCGCCAATTGCTTCTTCGGATAAAGCAATCAGTTGTTCCCGGAAATCAAGATTGTCGATAAGTTTCTGCCCCGAAAGCACCACCCCGAAATTTACTTCTGCCTTTTTCCAGCGCAGGCGAGTTGTACGAAAACGATCAAGCAATCTCTCGGAACAGTGAGGTTTGTCTCCCCGCAGAATGATTCTGGTTGAGCCTGCTTCTGTCGTTCCTACGCGCTGAAGGTCATAAGGCTGAAGCTGCAATGAGACGAGAACATCGCCAATCTGCTGCTTTTTGGAGTCAACACCAAAAGCAATTCCAACCATGATTACTGCGGACGGTTTTACTTCTAGGATGGCATCCTTGACCGTCAGCAATGAGCCGCCTATTGTGTCTGATCCCATTTCAGACCTGACGGCGAAAACACGCCCGCCGCCGATCTCTCCTAAGTCGAAATACGTTTTATGCTTTCCCTTCCACAACTCGTAATCGCGATTGGTCAGAGCTTTGGCCCGCTCAAGCAAAGCTTCGGTCTCTATGTCTGTCACTGTGACAAGTAACACATCGCAATTCGCTTTGGGTTTAGCGCCGGGCTTTCTCATCGTAAGCCTTTAAAGTAATTTCAACCATACTAATTGAATTTCGTTAAGTGGCAAAGGGAATTAACAGGCCAAACGCCTCAGTACCCTATCTCACAAAAGATAATCTCTTTTTACCCTACCTGTGAGCTTCCTCGGACCTTGATTCCGCATGTCTATTTGAGCAGCAGACGATAAAGCCGCTCCTGTGGAGGTGATATGAAATCGAGAATAATACAAACGCTCTTACTTGCCCTACTCATCGCGATGATAGCCGGAGCCACCTTAACCGGCGCAAATTCTGATAAGCCTAATGTCAACGCTCAACCCAGTCCCTGGATAAAGTTTCACGACGAGATAAACCTGACAAGCTCGCTCAGAGTCCAAGGCTCAAGCGCGTCGGCTCCACTCGCTCTCGCTTCGGGCGACTTCGACGAAGACGGTACGGATGATCTCGCAGCAGGGTACTCGACCGCTCAAGGCGGCGAGATCATCATATATCGCGGCGATCAGGAGGCGATCAGTAAAGACTGGCAAGCCGCTGCCCTGTGGCCTTTCCAAGCGGAAACCCTTAGCCTCAATTTGATCCAGCCGCCCGATTTCATCGCCACCGGCGATTTTGACGCCGACGGTAATGTTGATCTCGTGGCTGCGGCGCGAGCTACAAACGCGCTTCATCTCTTTCTCGGTAATGGCAAAGGCGGCTTCGCGAGCCCTGAATCAATCGATCTGCCTGGAAGCCTGCGAGCGATGGCTGCCGGCGAGGTGAATCGCCGCGACGGGCTTAAAGACCTGATCGTCACCATCACTTCGCCAGATGGCGCGAAGGCTCTCGTCTATGAATCCCCTTCAGGGGCTTTGAGAGACAATCCTGAAATCCTCTCGCTCCCCGCCGAAGCCGGTTCGATTGCGCTCGCGCACCTGGACAATGATCATAACGCTGATATCGCCCTTTCGGCAGGGTCCGGGGTTGTAATCATTCACGGGCGGGATCGCAAGCTGACTCTCGCCGAATATGCAAGGACTTCCGTGAAGCCGGCTCGCATGGATAGGCTCGACGCGGGCGCTTCGATCCGGTCGCTCGTCACTGGAGATTTCACAGGCGATATCAGAGACGAGATCGCGATGGTTACAGATCAGGGAGCAGTTCGCTTTCTTAAGAGGACCGACACACGACGAGAGAATCAGGACAACGAAGATGCAAGCTGGAACCTTAGCATTTCAACCCTCTCGCTCCCTCCAACTGCAAGAACGCTTATTGCGGCAAAAGTCTCCTCGCTTGCGAAGACAGATTTGTTGATAGCCGACCCGCAAGACCGAAAGTTGCACATGCTCATTCAAGACCCGCAAGCAGCAAACAGACTCGCCTCACATGATGTTGCGAGCGAAGTTATAGCAGTCTTGCCGATGCGGCTGAACCAGGACGCGCTCAACGATCTCGTGATGCTCAACAGCAACAGCCTCTCGCCGTCGCTGCTTGTGACCGCGCCCACTGCGACTTTCTTCGTCAACTCGGCGGCTGACACGGACGACGGGGCATGTAACGCAGACTGCACTTTGAGGGAAGCGATCAATGCCGCGAACGCCACTCCGGGGGCCGACGCGATTCAGTTTGCGATCGGAGCAGGGAACCCGACTATCAACGTAGGCGGCTCGGGACTCGGCAGCCTGCCCGTCATCACCGACGCCGTCACGATCAACGGAAACACGGGCGGTGCGACACGCGTGGAGCTGAACGGAACTGCGGCAAGCAGCAGCGGGCTTAACGTACAGGCCTCGAACGCCGTAATCCGTGGGCTCGTCATAAACCGGTTCCCGCATCATGGCATAAGCATCGGCGGCAACAACAACACAGTCGCCAACTGCCTGATCGGAACTGACTCCGGCGGCACGCTCGACATGGGGAACGCCTTTCACGGCGTCGATATCGAGACCGGCGCGAGCAACAATCGTATAGGCGGCACGACACCCGCCGATAAGACCGTCATCTCGGGCAACGAAGAGTGGGGTATTAGCGTCGGCAGCTTTAGCACTACGGCCACGACGGGGAACATAATTAGCAGGACCTTTGTCGGCCTAAACATCACGGGCGACGCCGCGATAGCGAATGGCGAAGGCGGAATCCATCTCGAACGCTCGGCCAACGCCAACACTGTGGGGGTGTCGCCGGGCGGCTTCAACGTGATCTCAGGAAACCTGGGGTCAGGAATTGTTTTGAGCACCGGCTCGCCTTCGAACCTCATCCAGTTCAACCTGATCGGCACGAACCTGGTCGGCGACCAGCGAGTGCCTAACTTCGAAGACGGCATCGCGTGCTTTGGAACAGACAATACAATCGGGGGGCCTGCGGCTACGGCGATCAACCTGATTTCGGGAAACACGCGCAACGGCATCTTCCTGAGAAACGGGACTGGAAACAGGATACAGGGCTGCCAGATCGGAACAAACGCTGACGGCGACGCGGAGCTGTTCAATGCCGGGAACGGGATATATATTGAGCCTTTCGCTCAAGAAAACGAGATAGGCGGCATCACCAGCCAGCTACGCAACATCATTTCCGGAAACCGAGGAGCCGGGGTCAGGTTCTTCGAACGCGACACAGAGAACAACAGGGTTTTCGGAAATTACATCGGCACGGATATCACGGGCGAGCTTGCCGTGCCGAACAGCAACAACGGCGTCTTCATCGAATCGGGCCCGATCGACAACATCATTGGCGGGCTGACGGCCGCAGAGCGAAACATCATTTCGGGCAACTTTCAAAGCGGGGTGAGGTTGTTTAACGCCATCTCTAATGAAGTCGTGCGAAACAATAAGGTGATAGGCAATCACATAGGGATTAGCGCGAGCGGGGCCGCGCTCGGCAACAGCCTACACGGCGTCTTCATCTCCGAGAACACGGTCAGCCGCCTTTTTAACAACTTCATTGGCGGTACCGAATCGGGCGCGGGCAACGTCATAGCTCACAACGGCGGCGACGGCATCCACCTTGTGAGCGGCAACCGAATACTGATCTCCTCAAACTCTATTCACTCGAACGAGAGCCTCGGCATAGACCTCTCACCGTCCGGCGTGACCGCCAACAACGACGACACGGCGGCGTCCGAGCTGGCGCGACCGAATCGCGGGCGCAACTTCCCCGTGCTCACTTCGGCAATCACGTCCGGCTCAAGCATAGTAATAAACGGTACGCTCGACAGCCTTCCCTCGACGCCGTTTTTGATAGAGCTCTTTGACAACGATGCGATAGACGCAGCCGTGGGTGGCGATAACAGTCACGGAGAAGGGAAGACTTACATAGGCTCGACCGTGGTCACGACGAACGCGAGCGGTGACGCGACGTTCTCCGTAACGCTTGCGGTGAACGTCGCGGCAGGCCATTTCATCACGGCCACTTCTACGAACGATCTGAACACGTCGGAGTTCTCAAGAGCGGCTGTGGTGTGCGGGTACGCGCTCTCTTCCGCGCCCGAGTCTCAATTCTTTTCTTCGAGAGGCGGAAATGGGAAAGTCGGCATAACGACTCAAGGCGTGTGCGGCTGGACGGCTGTGAGCAACGTCGCATGGATAGTCATAACGTCGGCGACGAGCGGGACCGGCAACGAATCGATCACCTTTGAAGTGAGAGAGAATTTTACTGCCTCCGCGCGAACCGGGACGCTGACCATCGCGGGGCAGACCTTCACGGTCATGCAGGACAAGCCCGGCACGACCGCGTGTGCTTACACGGTCTCGCCGCTTTCACAAACGGTCGCGGCTGCGGGAGGGACCGCGACTGCCTCAGTGACGACGGCTGCGGGGTGCGCGTGGAATGCAAAGGCAGACGTGAGCTGGATTACGATCACGTCTGCCAGCGCGGGCACGGGCAACGGCAGCGTTACGTACTCTGTCGCGGCCAACACGGGCCCCTCGGGGCGGAACGGGACGATCACCATAGCGGGCAAGAAGATAAACGTGAAGCAACCTCGCCCTTAAAAAGTGTCATGCCACAGAGGCACGGTGACACAGAGTCTTATTCTTCTTTCCTCTGTGCCTCTGTGGCAAAAGAGGCGGTTGACTAAGATGAACCAAATATATATGCTGCCGTCGCGTAAGATCACTCCCGCACTTTATAGCTGTAGGCAGCACGAATATGGCTTCACCCCCCGAAGTGACACAGCTTCTGCTCGACTGGAGCAATGGAGACCGCGAGGCGCTCGACCGGTTGATGCCGGTCGTCTACGACGAGCTTCACCGCCTGGCGGCGCGCTACATCGCGCGCGAGCGCATGGACCACACGCTGCAACCGACTGCTCTCGTCCACGAAGCGTATTTACAACTCGTAGACCAGAGCCGAGTGGGCTGGCAAAACCGCGCCCATTTTTTCGGCGCGGCAGCACGCTTGATGCGCCGCATCCTCGTCGACCACGCCCGCGCGCACAAGGCGGCCAAGCGCGGCGGCGGCGAATACAAAGTCCCTATAGACCAGGTGGCCGAGCTGGCCGAAAAGACGGACCTCGACTTGATAGCGCTCGACGAGGCGCTGACAGAGCTAGCCGCGCTCGACGAGCAGCAATGCCGCATTGTAGAGATGAGATATTTCGGCGGCCTTTCGATAGAAGAGACGGCAGAGGTTCTCAGAATCTCTCCCGCGACGGTCAAGCGCCACTGGCAAATCGCAAAAGGCTGGCTCTATCAACAAATGCAGAAATGAGGGGTCAGGGGTCGGGGGTCGGGGGTCAGGGATGAGAGTATGCTGGTTAAGTCACGAGCATATTTTAATCTCTGATCCCCAACCCCTGACCCCCGACCCCTGCTTATGACTCCTGAGCGTTGGAAACAGATCAGGCAACTGGCGGAGGTCGCGCTCGATCGAGAGCCGGCTGAGCGCAGCCTCCTGCTCGGTGAGATGTGTAAAGACGACGCCGAGCTGATGGCCGAGGTCGAGTCGTTAATCGCTTCGTGTGAGCAGGCGGGAGATTTTCTCGAAGCTCCCGCGCTCGTGACTGCATCAAAATTCCTCGCAGGCGACTCGTCACCATCAATCGTCGGCAGTCTGGTCGGGCCGTACCGGATCATTCGCGAGATAGGCCGGGGCGGAATGGGGACCGTCTACCTGGCCGTGCGCGACGACGATCAGTACGAAAAGCGGGTTGCAATCAAGCTCGTCCGCCGAGGCATGGACACGGACTTTATCGTAGACCGCTTTCGCCACGAGCGGCAGATACTGGCTTCGCTCGATCACACGAATATCGCGAGACTTCTCGACGGCGGCGCGACCGAAGACGGCTTGCCATACTTTGTGATGGAATACATCGAAGGCTCGCCCATTAATCAATTCTGCGACGAGCGCAGGCTGTCGACTGCCGAGCGCGTCAAGCTCTTTCGCACGGTCTGCGCGGCGGTCCAATACGCGCACCAAAATCTGGTCGTCCACCGCGACATAAAGCCGAGCAACATCATCGTCACGCCGGACGGCATTGCGAAGCTATTGGATTTCGGCATTGCCAAGCTGCTCGCGCCCGATGCGGTCGGGCAGACACAGGCGGCGACCGTCACGATGATGCGGCCTATGACTCCCGATTACGCGAGCCCCGAGCAAGTGCGCGGGCGCGCGATCACTACGGCCGCAGACATCTACTCGCTCGGCGTGCTTCTGTATGAGTTATTGACGGGCCGCCGACCTTATCGCGTCAAGACTTTTACCCCGCAAGAGATTGAACAGGTCATCTGCGAGCAGGAGCCGGAAAAGCCGAGCGCCGCCGTAGATCGCCGCCAGGCTCAAAACGAAAAGACGCGCCGCCGCTTGAAGGGCGACCTCGACAACATAGTCTTGATGGCGATGCGTAAAGAGCCCGAGCGGCGTTACGCATCTGTCGAGCAATTCTCCGAAGACCTGCGCCGACACCTCGAAGGTTTGCCCGTTCGCGCGCGCAAAGACACGCTCTCTTACCGCGCGGAGAAGTTTGTCCGCCGCCACAAGGTAGGCCTGGGCGTGGCGGCGCTGATGCTGGCGCTCGTAGTCGGGGCCATAGTGATAGTGCTCGGCGAGTCTCGGCGCGCGGCCCGCGAGCGCGACAAGGCGGAGCGCGTCTCCGCATTCTTAGTCGAAATCTTTGAGGTCGCGGACCCGGACGAGGCGCGCGGCAAGACCGTCACCGCGCGTGAGATATTAGACAAAGGCGCTTCAAGGATTGAAGTGGAATTGAAAGACCAGCCCGAAGTGCAGGCTACGCTGATGAACACTGTGGGGCTGGTCTACCGCAGCCTGGGGCTTTACGAGAGCGCGGGCAAGTTGATTGAGAAGTCTCTAATCATCCGGCGAGAGCTTTATGGCGACGAGCACGTCGAAGTGGCGAAAAGCCTCAACGACCTCGGCTGGATTTACATAGAAAAACAGAAGCCCGCCGAGGCCGAGCCGCTGCTGCGCGAATCGCTCGCGATGCGTCGTAGGCTTCTGGGCGATCACCCGGACGTGGCTCAGAGCATGAACTTCCTCGGCTTCGCGCTGTTTGATAAAGGAGATGATGATACGGCCGAAACACTATTTCGCGAATCGCTCGCGATGCGCCGCCGTCTTTTGGGCGAGCACATGGATGTAGCGCAGAGCTTGAATAACCTCGGCTTGACTTTGCACGACAAGGGTGATTATGACGGGGCCGAGCCGCTGTTTGAGGAAGCCATTGCTATAGACCGCAAGTTGATCTACGGCGATCACCCGACGGTTGCCACGCACTTGAATAACCTCGCGCTGCTAAAACTGAACAAGAACGATTACTCGGGGGCCGAGCCTCTGTTCCGCGAGGCGATCGAGATGAGCCGCAGGCTGGTAGGCAGCCAGCACCCGGACCTCACCTTTAAGCTCAACAACCTCGCCGAGACCTTGCGCGCGAAGAGTGAATTCGAAGCCGCCGAGCCGCTTTATCGCGAAGCCATGACTATAAACAGCAAGCACGCCACCGGCGAGAACATGCTTGACACTATCTTCACGCATAACCTGGCGCGGCTGCTTTATGACAGGGGCGAATACGCCGGGGCCGAGCCTCTTTTTCAAAAAGCGCTCGCGTCTTTTCTCAATCTGGTAGGCAATGAACACGTCCGAACGGCCCGCTGCAAGACGAGCCTTGCTTTGTTGCTCAGCGAAAAGGGCGACTATGCGGCAGCCGAGCCTCTTTTTAACCAGGCTCTGCTGATACAGAGGAGGCAGTTCCCGCAAGGCAATTCTGATCTCAGCAATACATTGTTGGGGCTTGGCAATTTGATGGTGGCGCGCGGCGACGCCAAAAAGGGCGAGCCGCTTTTGCGCGAGGCGCTTGAATACAGAAGGTCGAAAATTCCTGCGGGCAACTGGCAACTTGCCGAAGCCGAGAGCGCTATGGGTAACTGTCTGATCGCGCTCGGTCAGTTTGAAGAGGCCGAGCGGCTGCTCACGGAAAGCTATGCTTCGCTCAAGAAGACTCCCGGCGAACAGAACTGGCGAACGCGACAAGCGATCTTGCGTCTGAACAATCTCTACAAATCCTGGGGCCGCCCCGACAAGGCCGCACAGCTCAAGAAGTCCTGAGTGCTGAGTCCTGAGTGCTGAGTAAAAACATATATCAGCACTCAGGACTTCTCGCCCGCGCCCATACGTGATTTAATTGATGCGCCCTGCTTTGAATCCCTTGCCTCATAATTTAGCGTGGGATATTGTCCTCATTGCTGGAGGGTTTATGCCGAGACAAAGACAGGTCAAGCTGGTCAGCTTGATCTTTTTCGCCGCGATTATTAGCGCGTTCCTGTTGAGCGATCTGCTGGCTCAATCTGTGAGAGGTTTTTCAAGCGGCCCTCCGCCCGAACGCACAGGAGCGCCGGGCGAGAGGACTTGTCATTCTTGCCATTCCGGTCCCGACCCTACAGGCTTGTTTACGATCACAGCGCCGAGCGGTTACGTGCCCGGTCAAACTTACCCGATCACGGTCACTCATTCAACGGAAGACAAGAGCCGTATGAAATGGGGCTTCGAGCTTACTTGCCTGACGGGCAGTAATATGCGAGCGGGGAACCTGATTGAGAACGAATCGACGCTTGTGGTGATGGGCGACAAAGAGTTCTTCGATCGCCAGTACATTGAGCACACCGCAGGCAGCACGTTTGAGGGCCAATTTTTCGGCGCGAGCTGGACGTTTAATTGGACGGCTCCGGTTGCTGATGAAGGCACGCTGACTTTTTACGCCGCTGGCAATCAGGCCGATGGCGGATTTACGAACGCGGATGACCAGATATACACGACCAGCAAGGAGATGCCGATAGCCTGCGTCGCGCTTTCATCTTCCACACAGTTATTCAGCGCGCGAGGCGGGAGCGGCTTCGTAGATGTCTCGGCTGCTTCCGGATGCGCGTGGAGTGTTCTTAATGGAGCGACAGATTGGATAGTTTTGACTTCGCCCGAAGATGCCGCAGGAGACGGCGAAGTCAGCTTCGAGGTGAGAGAAAACACGACAGGCAGCGCCCGCATAGCGACGTTAATAATCGGAGGCCGTTTCTTAACCGTAGTGCAAGACGGCGGGCAGACGAATTGCGCTTACAGCATCTCTCCTGGTTTTGAAAATTTCTCAGCGGCAGGCGGCGCGAGCAGTATCAACGTGACGGCGACAGCGGGTTGCGCTTGGCTGGCCGCGACCAGCGCAAACTGGATAACCATAACAAGTGCAAGCGCCGGAGTCGGCAACACGACGTTGAATTACAGCGTCGCGCCCAACCCCGGCACATCTGCTCGAAAGGGAACGATCAAGATAGCCAGCAAGTCCTTTTCGATAAAACAGCAGTGATTTGAGATCTCAAATCTCAAATCTCAAATCCTCACGCTTCGATCATCGTCCCTGCGCCTTCGTCTGTGAAGACCTCGTGCAGCAAGGCGTTGCGTCGCGCGCCATTTATTATATGCGCGCTGCGCACTCCGCGACGCATCAGCCGCGCGATGGCCGCGATCTTTGGCAACATGCCTGAAGAGACTACGCGATCTCGGACGAGAGCTTCGGCCTGTTCGACCGTCAGTCGTGAAATCCTCGAAGTCGGATCATCTTTGTCACGAAGAATGCCGTCAACGTCCGTCAGCAGAATCAGCTTTTCCGCCTTAAGGTGGACGGCAATCTCTGCGGCGATCGTGTCCGCGTTGATGTTGTAAATGTGGCCTTGCTCGTCCGCGCCGAGCGAAGAGATCACGGGAATGTAACTGTTATCTAACAGCAAGCGCAACAATCGCAGATTTATGTTCACTATGTCGCCGACATGGCCGAAGTCTATTGTCTCAACCTCGCCGGTTTCGCGGTTGAGCACTTCTTGAATCTCGCGGCGACGCGCGTGAATGATATTCCCGTCAACACCTGAAAGCCCTACGCATTCCGCACCCTTGCCTCTGAGCGCGGAGAGTATGTCCATGTTGATCTGGCCGGCGAAGATCATCTTAGCGACTTCAAGCGTCTCCGCGTCGGTGATCCTGCGACCGTTGACCATTCGCTGGCTGATGCCGAGCCGCTCGGCGGTCTCCGTCAGCTGTTTCCCGCCGCCGTGAATGACTGCTACGTGTATGCCTACCTGCTGGCAAAGCGTTATCTCTTCGGCAAGCGAGCCGAGCTGCTCTTGATCTTCAGTGATCTTGCCCGACAGCTTGACCACGAAAACCTTATTCTTAAACCGCTGAATGTATGGCAGCGCCTCGCGCAGCAAGTCCAGTCTTTCGTTTATCATAATGCCTTAGCCTTGTAAGACCGAAGCCAGGACCGCTTTCTGGACGTGCAAACGGTTTTCTGCTTCATCGATCGCCGCGTTTTGCGGCCCGTCCAGAACCGCGTCCGTCACGACTACGTTCCGGCGCACCGGCAAGCAGTGCATGAACCAGCCTTCGTCGGTTGTCCGCATCACGTCTTCGTCGATGCGCCAATCGCGATACTGTTGCCGCGTTTCGATGTCGGCTTCCGGGCGCCCGTAAAAATCTTTCCCGCCCCAGCTTTTCGCGTAGACTATGCGAGCGCCCTGGCAGGCTTCTCGAAAATCGCGCGCGACATCCACGCGGCCCCCGCTCGCGCCCGCAGCCGTCGTTATGTCAGACATCGCTTCGTCGCCCAGATCGTATTCGGGCGGGCACGCGATCGTCAGATCGCATCCGAGCTGCGCCGCTATGAGCGCGAACGAGTTGGGCACGGCCATCGGAAGCGGCTTCGGGTGGTACGCCCACGAGAGCACGACTCGCTGGCCGGTGAGCGTGCCGAGCTTTTCGCGCATAGTCATCCCGTCGGCGAGCGCCTGGAAAGGATGATAGCGCGAAGATTCGAGATTAAATACCGGCGCGTCGCTATGCTCTGCGAAGGCGCGGACCACCGGGTCAGCGATCTCTTCTTTATAATTCTTCATCTCGGGGAACGCGCGGACGCCTATGCCCGCCACGTAACGCGAGAGGACGCGCGCGGCCTCTTTGATGTGCTCAGTCTTGTCGCCGTCCATCACGACCGATTCGCGGTACTCAAGGCTCCAGGTCCCTTTGCCTACGTCGAGCGTGACCGCATTGCCGCCAAGCTCGTAGATAGCTACTTCCATCGAGGCGCGCGTGCGCAACGACGGGTTGAAGAAGACAAGCGCTAGGCTGCGGCCCGCGAGCGGGCGTTCGTTATACTCGCGGGTTTTGATCTTCGCAGCCAGGTCGATGAGCGAAGTGATCTCAGAGGCAGCGAAGTCGCCCGTGCTTAAAAAGTCTTTGCCCTTGATCTCCATAATGGATTTAGCAGTATAACGCGAGGGTTCATCGAGTTTCTAGCCAGGGGAAGGATAGTTTTGAAAGCTCACTCACCTGACGAAAGGAGACATTCGAGATGAAAAATAGAGAATGGCTTACCCCTGGCAAAGTTACAATCGCCGCAACGCTCATTCTGTCGGGCCTTGTGCTTTCCACCTACTCGCAAGGCTTCGGCATGATTAAGAAGGACGCCCACTTCTTTCGACTGCGTCCGCCAAAGCTCCTTCTCGATAGCTACGATGTCGCCGTGCGGGTTGACGCGCTTGGCGCTTCGCGCGCGACAAGTGCTTCCTCGTTCCAAAGCGATCTTGAACGCGGCCTGAAAGCGAGCGACCCGCGCATCAACCTGAATTCTACGGAACCGGCAATCCGAATCGATTGCCAGATCAGCGATGTTTCGCGAACCGAAACCTGGAACAAGAAGAGCGAGTACCAAAGACAGAAAGTCAGAGTAGAAGAGGTTTGGAACGAGACAAAAAAGAAGATGGAGAAGAAAGATGTCTATGAAGATGTAAAGGTCGAAGTCCCTTACCTTCGTGTCAACTGGAATGCGTCAATCGCCTTCCGCATCGAATCGGCAAAGACCGCAAAGACTCTTGCTACGGATCAGTTTACCTATACCCACAGCGGCGAATACAAAGAGGGAAAACTCGTTCCGCAGTCGCCGCCCGGCATCGCTGGTTGGGCGGACCAGCAGGCGATAAAGATCGCGTCCTACATCGTACCGGCCAGAGAACGAGTCAGGATTCTTTTGCCCAAAGGAAAGCTCGACAGTGTCAGCGACAGAATCGAGGAGCGCAAGCTCGCAGAGGCGGGGCGAGAGCTTGAGGCTATGCCGCCTCTGAAAAAGCAGGGAGACGACGCGTACAAGTTCTATTTGCTCGGCGCGTGTTATGAAGCGATGGCGTATGTGAATGATCGAACCGAATTGCTGAACCGCTACCTGGAGCAAGCCGCCGAGAACTATGCTAAAGCCGTCAGCATTAAACCGAACGAAAAGTACTTCACAGAAGCGCAAGAGCGTCTGCGAGTCTCTACCGCGATGTACAAAAAATTGGCTGACAATCAGTACGCTCTCGTAAGAACGCGAAAGGATGCGAGCCAGACGGAGGCTCTCAACTCGCCCCGCACAAACACGGAGCCCGCACCTTCGGTCAATCCTGCGCCCGACGCGAATACGCCTGTGCATCGTCAAACAATGCCTGCGCGGCAAATTGAGCCGAAGCCTTCTGAGAATAAACCGGCGAGCCAAACTACCGATGCGTTGACCAACGAAACCATAATCAAATTGGTGAAGGCGGGACTTTCCGAAGAGAACATTGTTGCGACCATCAGCGAAGCGCCAGCCGTCAGCTTTGACCTGTCGCCGAACGGGCAGGTGCAATTGATTCAAGCGGGCGTAAGCAATAGCATCATCAGCGCAATGCGGAATGGCAAGAAGAAAAAATAGCTCTTCTAGCTGATGCTTGCCAATGTGTCGAGGAATAAATCGATCTCTGTTCGCTTTAAGGTGAGCGGCGGCAGAAGTCTTAAGATGCTCACGTCGTCTGCAAGCCCCGTGATGATCTTTCTTTCGAGCAGCGCTTGCTGGTAAGGCTTTGCGCTCTCGGCCTTGAACTTTATGCCTATCAGGTAGCCGAGGCCGCGAGTCTCTTCAACCGACGCCACACGGCCAAGACTTGCGAAAAGGTATTCTGAGTTCACGCGGACATTTTCAAGCAGCTGCTCGTCGCGGATGAGATCGATTGTCGCTTCGAGAGCCGCCGATGCGAGCGGCCCGCCGCCGAAGGTTGTACCCAAATCGCCGACCTT
The DNA here is from genome assembly GCA_036277095.1 of Blastocatellia bacterium. Lineage (GTDB taxonomy): Bacteria > Acidobacteriota > Blastocatellia > UBA7656 > UBA7656 > DASUNP01. The sequence goes on along the minus strand of DASUNP010000021.1, from coordinate 116,773 downwards.
TATCTGAGAGGCAATCTCTTCGCTCATAAGCACAGCGCCCATTGGCACTCCGCTGGCTATCCCCTTAGCGAGCGTCACAAGGTCGGGTGTCACTCCGTCGCGGCCTGCGAAAAAGAAATCTCCGGTGCGGCCCATGCCTGTCTGCACCTCGTCGTAGATGAGCATCGCGCCCGCCCTATCGCACAACTCTCGCAGCGAGCGATAAAAACTTGGCTCAGCCATCCGCACGCCACCCATAGACTGGATAGGCTCAAGCATGACCGCCGCTGTATCTCGTCCGACAAGCCGCTCGACGGCGGCGATCTCTCCGAAAGGAGCATAGACGTGCCCTTCGACTAGCGGCGAAACGCCCTCGCGGTATTTCACCAATCCTGTGGCCGACAGCGAACCCGCCGTGCGACCGTGGAACCCGCCTTCGAAAGAGATGATTTGCGCGCGGGCAGTTAGCTTGCGAGCAATCTTCATCGCATTCTCGTTTGCTTCGGTGCCCGAGTTCACGAAGAAGACCTTTGTCAATTCCGACGGCGCAACTTCGATCAGCTTCCTCGCAGCCCGCGCGCGCGCGTCGTTGTAAACCAGGTTTGAATAAAACAGGAGCCGCCCGGCCTGCTCGTTTATGGCCCGGACAATTCGAGGGTGTGAATGGCCCGTAGAGACAACGGCGTGCCCGCCGTAGAGGTCCAGGTATCGCTCGCCCTCGCTCGTATAGACCCACACATCCTCGCCGCGTGTGATTGCCAAAGGGAACTTCTTATAGGTCGCGACCTGAAACTGCTCTTCGATCCCGATTATCTCTTCCGGACTCTGCTTCGTGCTCAAATCTGCCTCCAAGTCCTGAGTGCTGAGTGCTGAGTAAAGAACATAAGAACATTTGCTCTGGTTTCTTACTCAGGACTCAGGACTCAGCACTTCTGTTACGGGTTGCTGCCTGCGAGCATCAAGCCGGTTCTCTCCTCGATGCCGAACATCAGATTCATGTTCTGGACGGCCTGTCCGGCTGCGCCTTTCACCAGATTGTCTATTGCTACAAATACGACCAGCGTGTCTCCGCTTACGGCCCAGCCGATGTCGACGAAGTTAGTGTTCTTCACCCAGTTGATGTCGGGCGAGCCGTCGACCAGGCGTATGAAGAACTCGTCCCCGTAAAACTCGCGCAACAAGATGCCGGCCTCGTCACGCGTCATGCGTTTCCGCGTCGTCGCGTAGATCGAAGCGAATATGCCGCGCACGACGGGGATCGAATGAGTCTGGAGGATCAGGTTCGCGTCAGTGCCCCATTCGGGATTGACCGCGGATAATAACTGCTCGACTTCGGGCTGGTGCTGGTGCTCAAAGATTTTATAAGCGTAAAAGCTGTTAGCCCGTTTCGGATGATGAGTCCCTGCGGCGGGCTTTGCGCCCGATCCCGAAGAGCCGGTCTTCATATCGGCGATCACCTTGCCCGTTATCGCGCCCGATGCGACGAACGGGTAGAGCCCAAGCTCAAGCGCGGTCGCGAAACAGCCGGGGTTCGCGATCCTTGCGGCCTCTCTTATCTTGCTGCGATTGACCTCTGTCAAGCCGTAAACAAATTGTCGCTGCGCCGCCATGCCCGCGTGATCGCGCCCATAGTATTTCCTAAACTGTTCGGCATCGCTCAATCGAAAATCGCCCGAAAGGTCAATGACCTTCACCCGCTCGGGCAGCTTTGGCGCGATCTCCATCGCTTCGCCGTGGGGCAGAGCCAGAAAAACGCAATCGAGGTCTTGAAGCTCGCTCGCGTCAGCCATTGATGTGAAAGTTAATTCCGTAAGCTTCGCCAGGTTCGGGTGCACGCGGTCGACGCGCTTGCCCGCGTGCTCGCGAGCCGTGACAAGCTTCAGCTCCACCGAAGGGTGAAAGAGCAGTATGCGGAGCAACTCGCTCCCGCCGTATCCTGAGCCTCCGACTATCCCTGCCTTGATCATCTCATCACCTGCTCGCGTGCGCGGTCCACGAATTGACTTTATCTTTAACTATATTCGCAAGGCACTCGCTCCCGTTGACTGCGTTGGCGGCGTCAAGCCCAAGCTCAGCCTTTACGTAATCGATTCCCATCTGCGAATCGGTGACGGGGCCCGACACGACATCGATCTTTACGCCGAGCGCCGCAAGCAACTCTCGCCCGCCCCACGCTCCTACGAAATCGCCTGCGCAAAAGACGAGCGCGGCGGTCTGATCTAGAAGCTCTTTGTCTCGAAAGACTGTCTCCACCCCATAGCCCCCCAGTAATCCGTCGCCAAGCTCGATCACTATGCAGTCGGGTTCGACGCGGCCTAGCTCGTTGATGATCCCCTTCGCTATGGGCGCCAGATCAGCTACGCCCACGGTCGAAGGCAGCCCGCAATCGAGAAAGCTCAAAGTCTTTACCGCTCCGTGGTCTTGCATGTTGAGCGTGTCGCGCAAGCAGGCGACGCCCGCTAGCTTCGCAGCCGCGACGCGAAGACCGGCGCGCGTCAGGTGCTTGATGACTTCGGTCGCCGCGTAAGTCTTCCCTGAGTTCATGCAGGTGCCGGCGACAAGGACTAGCGGCGCGTTAAATCGAAGCGCGTCCGAAGGCTCTATGGCCCGCTCGGCTATATTCATTATACGGCCATCGCGAACGGGCATGCCTATGACCTCGACTTCGATGGCGTTGCTCAAAGAGTGATGATGGCCCAGACACCTCCCGATCAAACCGCCCAGGTTGAGCAGGTGAAGACGGTCGCCCGCCGCTACGGTCTCGGGCACGTCACCAATGAACCCCTTCAGCGCGCGGCGGTACCCGAGCACGCCCGCGATTATGTCGCCGGGGTTGATCTTCGCCATGCGGCCCGTCACAAGCTCAAGCGTGTTGTACGTGGCGTTGTCGGTGAGCGTGCGCACGACGACGACGTTGCCGGCGCGTGCCTCGCATTGCTGTGTGATCTCAAGCTCGTGCTCAAGCCCGAGGTTCAGCGTGGACGAAGCGATCTTATCGACGCGCGCCAGGCGAATCGCAGGGCGTTCCGCATGAGCTTTGCTTTCTATGACCTCGACCGTTGATTGGACCACCTTCGTCTACCTCCTCAATCATTATCCTTCGGGCGCTCGGCCATCTTTCTAAGTCTCAAGCGGAGGGCATTCAGCTTGATAAAGCCTTCCGCGTCGCGCTGGTTATAGACCTCGTCCCGCTCGAACGTGGCGAACTCTTCAGAGTAGAGCGAGCGAGGCGACCGGCGACCGGCCACCGTGCAGTTGCCCTTGTAAAGCTTCAGCCGCGCACGGCCTGTGACGTTCTTCTGCGTCTCGTCGAGCAGCGCGCGAATCGCCTCGAACTCGGGCGAGTACCAGAAGCCGTAATAGATTATCTCGCTCAGGCGAGGCGCGAGCGAGTCTTTAAGGTGAGCGACCTCGCGGTCTAAGGTGAGCGACTCGATCGCGCGGTGCGCCGCGTGCAGAATAGTTACCCCGGGCGTTTCGTACACGCCTCGCGACTTCATGCCCACGAAACGATTCTCGACCAGATCGATACGGCCCACGCCGTGACGCCCGCCAATCTGATTGAGAGCATCGAGCAGCGCGGCAGGCGACATCGCCTCGCCGTTTACGGCGACGGGCACGCCCGACTCGAAATCTATCTCGACATACTCCGCTTTGTCGGGCGCCTCTTCGGGCGAGCGCGTCAGAATGAATATCTCCGGCGGCGCTTCCTTCCACGGGTCTTCGAGTATGCCGCCCTCGTAGCTTATGTGCATAAGGTTACGGTCAATCGAGTAAGGCTTCTGCTTCGTAGCGGTGATCGGTATCCGGTGCTCTTCAGCGTACGCGATAAGGTCCGACCTCGATTTGAATGACCACTTGCGCCAGGGGGCAATCACTTTTATTGAGGGTTCGAGCGCGTAGTAGGTAAGCTCGAACCGCACCTGGTCGTTGCCTTTCCCCGTGGCCCCGTGAGCTACGGCCGTAGCGCCTTCCTTGCGCGCAATCTCTATCTGCTTTTTGGCAATCAGAGGGCGCGCGAGCGAAGTCCCCATCAGGTAAACGCCTTCGTAAACAGCATTGGCTTTCAAGGCCGTGAAAACGAAATCTCGCACGAACTCTTCGCGCAGGTCTTCGACGTAGAGTTTCGACGCGCCCGTAGCGAGGGCTTTCTCTTCAAGCCCGCCAAGCTCTTCGGCCTGCCCCACGTCCGCCGCATAGCAGACAACCTCGCAGCCGTACTGCTCGATCAGCCACCGGAGTATCACTGACGTGTCCAGCCCGCCCGAATAGGCGAGCACGACCTTGTCTATCTTTTCGTTGCCGGGTTTCATTCGCATCACTTTCCGTTGATTACCAGCGCCAGGTAATTTCGTAACCGGCGCGCGACTTGTTGGCGCGCAGTTTTGAGCGGGGCGTCTCGATTACGCGAGCGCCGCGCGCAAACAGCTTCATGAGCTTTTTGACAGCCGCGCGTTGGGCCGCGCCATTCTTGACGGCGACCAGTATCGTGTCGTCACCCGCAACAGTGCCGACTATCTCTTCGATGTTCGCGCGGTCTATCGCAAGCGCCGCAGGCTGCGCCTGACCCGTGTCGGTCTTCACAACGATCAGGTTGTCCCCTGCCGTGTTGACGGCAACCAGCGGCGCGGCGTCTGAACTCGCGGCGCGCGGCGCGACGTAATGCCCGTTGAGCTTCGTCAGCCCAAGCTCGAATATGTCGCGCGAAACGCTCGATTGAGTCGCCTCGATCCCGCGCCGCGAAAGCTCTTTGGCAAGCTCTTGCTGCGTCGCAACTCGCTTCGCCGAGATGATCGAAAGAATGCTCTCTTGTCGTTTCCTCTTCATGCCGAATCCATTATTATGCAAAACCGCTGCATATATCCTGCATAATCATTCAATTGATGCATAATTATGCGCAATGGTTCGCCGCGTGTCAAACTATTTGCTGCCGGTTAGAACTTCGTCACCTGGACTCGGAAGCTTCCGGCGGGGGGGTCGAGATTGCTGCCGGAGTAGTTATTGAAACGGACTGTGACCTGGCTCGCGGCTGATACCCAGGCGGTAAAAAGGGAGTTGGCTGATACCGAATCGTGGGGGATGCCCAGCGCCACGACATCTCCCACAGCAGCGCCTGCAACTGTGATCGTCAGGTCGCTGCTCGTATGCGCTGCGGTGGCGGGGAAATCCAGAGTTGCCGCCGCGGATAAGAGTTGCGCGAGGGCGGCCCCCCCGCCGATTGTCAACGCGCCTTCGATCTCTGCATTCCCAGTTGTATTGGCCGCAGGCGGCGGGCCGGAAGGAGTCAGACTTCCGTCATCCACCCACTGCGAAGGCGCAGTGTCTCCTAGATCGGCTATGGTCACGGTCTTGAGTAGCCGTTCCGACCCGGTCGTTCTGCCATAAATCCTGTATGCGTAGGCCCCCAGGACCGAAGCCCATGTGATTGTGTTATAGACGCGGCTCGTTAATCTTGAAGCGTTGAGGCAGGTGACGGCGGGGCCAGGCGCTGTCTCTCCGTCTAACGTCAGGGCGGTGACCCTATAGCTATAGGGCGTCGTCCCGCTTCCGGTCGGGGTAACGTTAGGGAATGCCGGGGCCGGAATCCGCCTTACTTTCAGCGGCCCGCCGTATAGGTTCAGCTTGCCTATGATGTCAGTACGCGTGTCGTTAAAGGCGTTGTCTTCTGACACAGCGCCATTCAGGTGCACAAGCGCGGAAGCCGGTGCGAGCGTGCCGTTCCTGGGCTTTCTCCTAAACTCGATGACCCTCGTGTTGTCCTGGATGCCTGCGGCGCCGCCCACATCTATGTTATTCGCCGTCAACCCGCCGACATCTATGAGGCGGAGTGTTGAAACGTATCCGGCTCCGGGCGAGGATGTCTTCTGCCTGATGACATGGTTTACAGTGACTCCGACTTCGGCAGTCACGTCGAAGCTCTCCAGGTGTATTAAATTGCCGCCGAATTGGTTCTGGCCGTCTATCAAGTACCTGTTGTTGTCTGAGTCAGCCGGCGTGAAGTGCAGTCTGTATAACTGAAAGCTGCCATCTTTGATGACAAGCTCATTAAAGCTGTATGGCATGACGGCGAGCCTGCCGCTGCCTTCCGAAACGAAGTGCGTTATGTAAAGCTCTGCGCTCGGCCCGGCAAAGTCCAGGTCGACCTTATTAAGAGCAAACAGCCAGTTGCTGCCCGAGTTCTGCGTCACTGTCTTGAACCCTGATCCGCACTCCCCTACGGCCAGATTTCTCCAGTTGGTTATCGAGGCGTTGGGGTTATTATTGAAAACACCCACGTCACATTTTTGAATCGTGATATTCTCGCACACGTTGAAATCGCTGTTGACCGCACCCGTTAAGAGGATGCCGTTTGAAAACTGCACCCCCTTATCCGTGTCTGTTGAGAAGTACGCGCCGATGTAGAGGTCGCGCAGAATCGCCTGGTCCTGTGTCGGCCCGCTGGCGCTCTGTTTAATCTCAATGGCCGCTGACGGTTTTGACTTAGAGTTGCCGACGAGTCTTATCTTCTCGACCCCGCTCTGGAGCGCGTCCTGAATCAGTATCATCGGCGTGCCTGCCGCGCCTTCCCACTTGATGAAGCCTCGCTTCAAAGCGTCGGCCTGTATTCCCCACCCTGTGCCTCGGAGGATGACGGCGCTCAGGGTTATCTTCAGCGAGCTGGTGATGACGGCTCCCCCAACGAGTTCGACCACACCAGCCCGGAATACGCCAGCGCCCGAACCCGCGAACGAGTCAATGGCTCTCTGGATCGCGGCGGTGTCGTCAGCCACTCCGTCCATCTTTGCCCCCCACCACTGCGGGTAGACGGTGGCTACATGGCTGCCCCAGCGCACAGCGCCGCCTCCTGTGAAGACCTGCCGGAGGGGAGCTTCGAAAGCCCCATTGATCGTGAGACTCATTCCGGGAGGAATGGCTATCTGCCCTCCGCCCGTTACTCTCAAGGCCACGTTGGCGGGTACTGTGAGCGGAGACGAGATCGTTTGTGCGTTAGAGATGATAAGCGAGCGCGGGGCTGCTCCCATATCTGTTACCGCCGCCTGAAGGTTGGCGTATCGCCCTGCGCTGATCTCCTCGACGGCCGTCTGTTGCGCGGCGGCCGCGTCAAAGATCAACAGTACTGCTGCCATTACACCGATAACGTATCTCATATTCGTGCCTCGCGTATAACTCGTGTGTGAAGGTTTGCTGCGACTGAGACTTGAGCTTGCAAACGTGAGAATATTATCTGCGGAAATATATATGCGCAAAGAGCCATCGCGCGCTGCGCGCGATGGCTCTTTGCGTCTGGGGGCTCGACCTGTTTATCTAATGTGAAACGGGCGCTAGGCTTCTGAGGGGGCGGGTAGATGACAATCTTCGACCGGAAAGTCCGGTACGAACTACCTCCAGCCCTTGTCGCGGAAGACCAGCCAGTAGACGCCCGCGCCGATGATAGGGAACATCAAAATCAGCACGATCAAGATAACTTTTGTCGCCGTATCGCGGCTGGATTTCAATATGTCCGCGATGGCGAATATGTCGAAGATGATCACTATCAACGTGATGAGCATACTTAGCATGTTGACCGTTCTCCTTTTGCAATTGTTGCTGTTGCGTTAAAGTTTACGACAACTCGGTAAGGAAAGTTCAACCATACAAATCAGATTACAACTTTGTGGATGAGAAAACCGAATTCACCGCAGAGGCGCAGAGAACATAATTCTGCTCTGCGTGACCTCTGTGTGCCTCTGTGTCTCTGCGGTGAGATGGTGCTTGCCTCATGACGTATTACAAGGGCGCGGATTCTTGACACTTCAAACCTGCGCAAACTACAATCGAAACCGGTGGGCAGCTTTCATGGCCTGCGCTAATCTCTACAGCTCCCATTCGAGGTTCATGTTTTGAGATTCTTGCTCGTTTTACTCTGCATACTCTCGCTCGGCTTACCGACCTTAGACGTCTTCTCTTTACCATCTAATAACGTGCAGGCTCAAGCGCCGCGCGAGCTTGAAGCTTTTCAGGGCTACCTTGAAGCTGCCCCCGAAGGGATGGATGTCCGGTACGCCTGGGCGCAGGAGGGCGGGCGCGGCGAGAATGTAAAGATCATCGATATTGAATTCAACTGGAATCTCGCTCACAACGACCTCGTCCATGCGACTGCTGATCCATTCGTACTGGTCCGAGGCATTGACCCCGTGCCGGAATTCAACCTGGATCACGGCACAGCCGTCTTGGGCCTGCTCGTAGCCGCACCCGACGGCATAGGCATCACCGGCATCGCGCACGGTGCGAAGGTGGGTCTTGTAAACCCGCTTACCGAAGGGACCACGCCACGGCTTGCCGAGGCCATCACATTTGCGTCGCGGCGGATGGAAGCGGGCGACGTGATGTTAATAGAGTTACAATCGATCGCGGGGCCGCGATTCAATACTCAGACCGGCGCAGGGCTCGTGCCCGTCGAGTACGAGCCGGATGTCTTCCAGGCGATAAAGGACGCCACTGGGCGAGGCATCGTAGTCGTAGAAGCTTCCGCAAATGGTTTTGAAAACCTCGACGACCCTATTTATAACGGCGCGTTTGATAGAAACCGGCGCGATTCGGGCGCGATAATAGTCGGCGCAGGGCTGCCGCCCCAGGGAGTCTACGGAGCGGGCCCCGATCGCGTTCGGACGGAAGAGTCCAACTACGGCTCGCGAGTAGATTTGCAAGGCTGGGGCCGCTTTATCACTACGACCGGGTACGGCGATCTCAGGCGCGAGCAGGGCGTCAATAACTGGTACACGATCAACTTTGGCTTCACGTCGGGAGCAGCTGCAATGGTAGCGGGCGCAGCCGCTCTCATCCAGAGCATAGTCAAAGCGCGCGGGCAGACGCCGATTCCTCCCGCTCAACTCAGACGGCTGCTCACTACGACAGGCACGCCTCAGGCGGGAGACGCGAGCCAGTCCATAGGTCCGAGGCCAAACCTGCGCGCGGCGCTGGAGTCGCTCGATTCTGTGCCCCAGGATAACGATCCGAAGATCACAGCTGTGAAGTATAAGAAAGGGGCTGGAAAACTTATCGTGGACGGCGAGAATTTCTTGCCCAACGATACGGTTATAGAGATCGACGGCACGGCCATCCCGCGCCACAAATACCCTTCTGCTTTCTTCCTGCCCGGTGGCAAGACCTCGCGCGTTATGAGCAAGGGAAACGTGAGCGCATTGCTGCCCCCAGGCTCTGAAGTCTCTATTACCGTATTCACGCCGAGCACGGAAAGGCGGAGCGCGCCCGTCTCGCTCCGACCGTGACAGATCAACTGCCTCTCACCGCCTTGAGATAAATATTCAAGCTCATCTCTGCTATTCTTATGCTCGCCCTCATGCCGAACGGGAAGCGATAGCTCGTGCGCCAGCCGTCGATGTAGAGCATCCCTTCGGGCATCTTGGATGCGACGAGAATCTCTTCGCCTTCTTCCAACAACCCGCGCCTGAGCGCATAGCTTCGGTCGCGCTCGCGGTAAAGCTCACGGATAAGATACTGCATACGTCGCGAGCCCAACCGCAGCACGCGCCCGCCGGCAGACTTTATCCCCGCCGTAGACCCCGCAGCCGTAGAGACCCACAGCCCCGAGCTGCGATGCTCCTCGGCCCGCTCGCCGATCTCGATGATGTAACGCGTAGTCGCCGCAGGGCAGTCGTGCGCTATCAACACGTCGTTGAGCGCAAGCTCCGGGAGGGGCTTATCGTCAAGCGCGACTTCGAGCCGCGCAAGCTTTATGGGCCGCAATCGAGAGCTTAGAATCCGGTCGAGCTTTTCGTTGAAGTTTGATCTATTGGCAAAACAGAAGTGGCCTATGCTGTCGCGCGGAGCAGAATTGACCGCCAGCAGCCGCCCTTCGCGGATGTAGTGTGATGAGTTGAGCGCGGTGCCATCGCCCCCGATCGTAATGATGAAGTCCGCTACTGCAAGCTGCCTCTTCGCGCGTGAGTTCGCAAGCCTGGTCGTAGAAATCTCTTCAAACTTCACCCCGCGCCGCGCCAGCGATTTGCGCACGGTTTCCGCAGTGCGGTGATGCTCGTCGTGTGCGTGAATCAAACGGCGCGCGGTTCGGTCGCCGCGCCTGGCGAAACTGGCCGCGCGGCTGCTCTGGCTCAGGGCCGTCTCTTTTATCACAACCACGCAATTATTTATTTCCACCTTGCTCCCTGCTTGATCGTCAAGGCTTGCGCTCGACGGGCTTCAGCTTTTCGAGCGCCGTGAAAGCTTCGTTTGTAATAAAGCTCCCGAAGTTAGGACCGAACAGCGAGATCGTAGATTCGTAAGTTTTATGACGGTATTCATCTTCGGTAATGATGTAGCCGAGCGCGTCGTTCGTCAGCCCGAGCAGAAAAGTCTTATCAAACCCGAGCAGCCGGCCCCGCTCTTTGATCTGCAGGTTCAAGATGCTTGACAGCTCGCCGGGTATCGTCACGAACGCCACGCGGTTATCGAACGAGATGGCGCTGACTTCTGTTGTGTAGCTGGGCGGGAACGCGACGCCCGCCGGAAAACCTGCCGGCGGCTGCGGCTTGATATCAAAGGTCGCGCGCGCCAGCTTGATCTCGACCGCCTCCTGCGGCTTTATCATAAGCGTAACTTTAAATACTTCGGCGGCGAGAATGGTCCCCACATTCTCGGCCCGCTCCCACTCGGTTGCGCCTTGGAGCGCGTGAGGCGCGATCGTGCCCTGCGCTCCGTTTGCGAAGATAGCCATCGCTTCGCCGCCAAGCATCTTTTCAAGGGCGCTGCGCGCGTAGCCTACGAAGTCGGCTGAGAACTCAAAGTTCTTTGCGCCGAGCACCGTCGGGTGCGCGGCGAAGTTCATCAGCACGGCAATCGGCTTACCCGTCGCAGAGGAATCGACGCGAATCACGCCGACCTCGGGGTCCACGGGTCCGTCGGGCGGCCACTTCGAGCGAAAGCGCGAGATGCCTCGCGCCTCGCCCGCGCCTATCGCAATGCGAGCGGGCTTCAGATCGCGGTTAGCGCGAACGATGGCTTCCGCCGCGCGCTCTTCATAAAAAGCTCGGATCTTCGGATCGTACCGCCCCGCCAGTATCGGGAATATTTCGAGGTAAGCGCCGCCGCCTGCGTGCGTGTGTGACGACATGACAAAGATTCTATCCGGATTGATCTTCGTTGCGGCGGAGGCAATCGAGCGGACGCGCTCGACCATCGCGTGATCGTAGCCGAGATGGTCCACGCTTACGAAAGCTATTTTTTCGACTCCGTTATCGATGATGAGGGCGCGCGCTTCGGTCGGGTCGTGAAGACCAGTTGAAGGCTTGCCCGCGCGCGCGCCGTAACCCGCGAGCGGTGTTCCAAGGGGCGGAGTGATGTCAGCCTTGCCTACGCCCGCCACTAACTTTCCTTGCGCGTTTGCCACAAGCGGTAAGACAAAGAGTAGGCAGATGGCGAACATGCTTGCGCCAGGCAACCTTGCAATCGATAGACCTATTTTTTTCTTTCTCATGCTTGCCTTCTACACGATGGTGCTGCCGCCGTCGACTACGATGGCCTGGCCTGTGATATAGCCCGAAGCTGCCGAGGCCAGGAATACCGCGACGCCTTTCAGCTCGCCTTCGCCGCCGACGCGACCCATCGGCACGGCCTCTTCGATCTGAGGCTGGGAGGCTTCGAGCACTTTTTCAGTCATGCGCGAAGGGAAGAAGCCCGGCGCTATGGCGTTGACGCGAATGCCGCGCCGCGCCCACTTCGCCGCCAGCTCGCGCGTCATCGCGATCAGCCCTCCCTTGGCCGCCACGTACCCGAGAATGTGCTGCCCGTGCTCCATTGTCCCCGTCAGCCCCGCGATCGAAGCGACGTTGATGATGTTGCCCCGCTTTCGCTTGAGCATCTCGCGGCCCGCTCTCTGCGAGAACAAAAACGCGCCCGTCAGGTTTATGTCGAGCACCATTTTCCATTTGTCGAGCGGCATATCTTCGGCGGGCGAGCCCCACGTGACGCCCGCGTTGTTGACGAGAATATCTATCTGGCCGAAAGTATCGATCGTCTTATCGACCGCCGACTGGACGCTCTCCGGGTCCGAAACGTCGCACAGCGCCGATTGGCACTTGAAGCCGCGCGAGCGAAACTCTTCAACCGTGGGCGCGAGCCATTGTTCTCGCCGCGCCAGGATCATAAGGGTTGCGCCAGCCTCGGCCAGCCCTTCGGCCATCTCTTTGCCCAACCCGCGCGAGCCGCCCGTCACGAGCGCGACTTTTCCCGATAGATCGAACAGATCATTTAACGTCGGCACTTCGAATAATCTCCTTCCCGGTTATCAATCACGGGGCGGAAGCGTACTACTAATTCTTTGCGGTTTCAAGCTGGTCGCGAATCACGATTTGCAGTGAGGCGCTCGGGTGAATACAATTCCGGCAAGCGCATTTAAGCAGGCCGGAAACTTCGGAGGTGGTTCGATGCTCAAGGTAAAGTTCTTTCTAATTCTGTCGCTGGCGGCAGCGGCGCTCACTTTCTGTTCGCTCGCTTTCAGTTCGCTCGCTTTCGCGCAGCAGACCCCTGCCGTGAAGACTATCGAGATCAATCCGGCAACGATCGAAGCCGAGGTCGGGCAGCAAGTGAAATTCACCGTCGTCGGAAAAGATGAGACGGGCAAAGCGGTCGCTCAAACCGCTACGGCGTGGTTTGCTACCCCGCCTGACGTGGGCGCAGCCGACGAGTCGGGCACGATCACCCTGTTTCAACCGGGAGTCTTGCGCGTCGGCGCGCTGGTGGGCCAGAAGGTCGCCTTCGCGCGAGTCGTCGTAAAGCCTGCGCGAGTCACCCGAATCGCAATCGACGCGCTCCCCGCGCCGCTCGTCGTAGGCGGCGCAATAAAGCTGAACGCGACTGCTTTGACCGCGACCAACGACCCGCGCAGCATCGCGGCGATCAACTGGTCTTCGGATGACCCTGCGGTCGCGACCGTCGACGCGGCGGGCCTTGTGATGGGCGTCAAGCCCGGGCGCGCCACCATTCGCGCGGGGTCCGACGGCGCAAGCGGGACCACGACTATCGAGGTCGTCGCGAACCCTGTCCGCAGCCTGTCAATCGAGCCGAAATCGATCAGCCCGCGCACGGGCGAGGTCGTGCGTTTCAAGGTCATGGCAAAGTCGGGTGACGGGGCTATGGTCAAGAACCCTTCGGTGCGCTGGGCCGTCAGCGGCGACGGCGCGGTGATTGAGCCTGACGGCGGCTTTGTGGCCGAGCGGCCGGGGACTTATATCATCACGGCTTCGAGCGGGGAGCAGGCGGCGACCGCATCGGTAGTCGCTACGCCGCGCAACATCGAGCGCGAGATCGAAATCGTCGGGCGCGTTCCGATGAAAGATTTTCAAGCCGCGGAGCAATGGATCATTGGTAAGCACGCTTACCTCTCTACCATCGACGATAAGGTCCTGGTCTACGACATCTCGGACCCCGCGAAGCCCAGGCTCACCGATACGATAGTCGTAGACGCCCGCATCGTTAATGACGTAAGCACGACCGCCGACGGTCGGATAATGGTGATCTCTCGCGAAGGGGCGTCGAACCGCAAGAACGGCATAATGTTTTTTGACAACTCGGACCCCGCTCATCCGAAAAAGATTTCAGAGTATACGGACACTGTGACCGGAGGCGTGCACAGCGCGTTTGTCGACGGCCATTACGTTTACCTCACTGACGACGCTACGGGGTCGATGCGCGTGATCGATTTCAAGGACGTGAAAGCTCCGAAGGAAGTGGCTCGATGGCAGGTCGAAAGCCCGCTCGTCGGAGCTACGCGAGCGCCGTTCGGCGACTCTATGGCCGCGCGCTACCTGCACGACGCTCAGGTAAAAGACGGGCTGGCTTATCTGGCTTACTGGCGGCACGGGCTCGTGATCTTAGACGTGGGCAACGGCATCAAGGGGGGGAGCCCCGAGCGTCCGCAGTTTGTCAGCCAGTTTCGTTTCAACCATCACGAGCTTTACGGCGAAGGCTGGCTCGCCGGGACGCACGCCGTCTTCCGCTACAAGAATTATGTCTTCGTAGGCGACGAAGTATTCCCGGCAGAGTTTGACATTTACGCGCGCGATAGGTTTCCCGTTCGCGGCATAGCTCATGTAATAGACGTTTCAGACATCACCCAGCCTCGCAAGGTGGCCGAGTACGTAGTTCCGGAAGCGGGCGCGCACAATATCTGGGTCAAAGATGACGTGATGTACATGGGCTACTACAGCGGTGGCGGGCGCGTCGTCGACGTGTCGGGCGAATTGCGCGGCGACCTTTACCGCCAGGGTCGCGAGATAGCTCGCATATGGACAGGCGACCCGCAAGGTTTTCGCGCCAACCAGCCGATGACCTGGGGCGCGCAACCTGTCGGCGATTTGATCTACTTCAACGACATAAACACGGGCTTGTGGATCGTCAAGCTCGGAAAGCCCCTGGATAAAGGCTCGACAACCGCTCCGGGGAATTGATCGCATAGATTACCGGACCTGGCAATCGGATAACCCGGCGCGCGTGGCCGGGTTATTCTTTTGTTTGCAAAGACTCTTTGCTTGCGGGTTCAATACTGAGACGGGTACAATTTCTACTCGTAAATATTCTCTGTCCTCTCAGAATAAATATTGATAATGGAGTTGTAGTAATGACCAGAGTAGCACTATTACTCGCAGGCGTATTCTGCCTTGCTCTTAGCATAAGCGCGCAAGCTCAACCCACAGTCTTTAAGAGCGCCGGGCCGGAAGGCGGAATCGTGACCGCCATAGTGGTCGATCCGGCGAGCCCTAACACTCTATACACAGCAACGATGGGCGGCGGTGTATTTAAGAGCACAGACGGCGCCGCCAACTGGAGTCGGATTAATACGGGATTAGCAGACGCCAACATATCGGCGCTGGCAATCGCGCGATCCAACAGCCAGATGCTTTACGCGGGCACCAAGTATGGGACTATCTATAAAAGCATAAACGGAGGCTTGAGCTGGAATCAGGTCCGTTCCGACGCCAATCAAGTCTATATCTGGACTATCGCAGTAGACCCGAACAATCCGAATATCGCTTATGTGGGGACGAACGGGAGCCGTATTCAGATTACTTTTGATGGCGGGCAAAGCTGGGTTAACAGCAGCAATCTGCTCCCCGCAGTTGTAGGCGTACATGTAAAGGCAATCGCTATCGATCCAAACAACACAAACAGAATCTATGCTGGAACTCTTGCCGGCGGCCTGCACAGGAGCACCGACAGAGGACTGTCATGGAAGCAGGTTGAAATACGAGTAGGCACCACGGATATCAGCTCGATCATTCTGGACCCAACCGACTCGAATATGATCTTCGTCGGAACTGTGGGCGGGGACGTATACCAAAGCTCTAACTCGGGCACGCACTGGAGCCCGGATTCTTTTGAGTTTCGGGATGGAGAGTTCACCTCCCTCGCCATTGACCCATCAAACTCGAACACGATCTACGCAGGGGCCGCTGTAAGGGGAGCAGGCAGAACTGACGAGGTGGGGCTTTTCAAGAGCAGCAATAAAGGCCAGACCTGGGCTGGGGTCGATACAGGCTTCGGCCTTATAGAGGTCTTGGCCTTAGCCGCCAGCCCGGCTGACGGCGGCACAATCTATGCGGGCGGCAGAGGACTTGGGATATTGAAGTCAACAGACCAGGGCTCAAGCTGGAAGCAATGTAATGCCGGGCTGATTGCCGCAGACGTTCGTTCTGTCGTAGTAGCTCGCTCGAATCCGAATATTGTCTATGCCGCAAGCAACCTTGCGGGCGTTTCAAAAAGCACAGACGCAGGCGCGAGCTGGGCGCAACTCGATTTCGGGGTGAAGGCTCCGATCCTTCGGGCGCTCGTCGTAGACCCTGCGGACTCAAACACGCTTTATGCAGGCACGGAGTTCAACGGATTGTTCAGGAGCACGGACGGCGGGCTAAGTTGGGCGCAGCCTGATCCCGGTTTTGCAAAGATTAACAGCGTCTACTCTATGGCCGTCGATCCAGTCAACACTAACGTAATCTATGCTGGAGCCGGTGCCGATGTGACAGGCTTTGGGCTATACAAAAGCACGGACAAGGGGGTTAGCTGGTTTTTAGTTAATAGTCTCTTCCCCCGTGTTCTGGTAGCAGACCCGGTCGAGTCGAACATACTTTACGCGGCAATTGATACTAGCCCCCTTGCATTCAAGAGCACGGACGGAGGCAGAAACTGGAGTGAGTTAGCGGCCGCGGGTAGCGGTCTGATCCGCAGCTTTGCCATTGACCCGACGAACAACAGAATAGTCTATATGGGGGTGCGGGGCTTCGGTGTATTCAGGAGTACAAATGGCGGGGCAAGTTGGGCAGCAGCGGGTACGGGGCTTTTTAACGAGGGTCCATTCGCTTTAGCCATAGACCCGGACAATCCCAGGATAATCTATGCCGCAACGTCCAGCTTCACAACTCTCGTGGCAATAAACGGTCCCCCGACCTTCAACGGGGTATTCAGAAGCGTGAACTCCGGGGCGTCATGGACACGGTTCAACCCAGGGCTGGTAATGCCGCTCGCATTCTCGCTTGCGATAGACCCTTCCAATCCCAGGACCGTCTATGCCGGAATCACGGGAGGAGTCTTTAAAGTCGAAATCGGGACGCTGCCTGATATCTTCATCGCCAACTTCATTCCTCCCAAGTCACTGAAGATCACCGGAAGAGGATTCACAGCGTCACCTCGCGTCGTAATAAACGGTAAAGACATCTCCAAGTTCATAATCAGCGCTTCCGACACATTAATTGAGTTGAAAGCAAAGAAGAAGAAGCTGAATCTGAAATCGGGGGAAAACAGTGTGCAGGTATTTGACGCAAGCGGGTTAGCATCAACTGAACACACGCTTTTTCTATGACGAGCCTGGATGTAAGCGAGGCTTCTCTTCAGCGCGCTGGCTCCGTCTTGTAGAAATCGATTCCTGCGGCTTGTCTCGGCACGTCTACGGTGGCGACTGTCTTCATGGTGTCTAAATCTATAACCTCGACCGTGCCAGGCTCGGAGCCGATCCCTTCGACCGAGATAAAAGCGTAACGGTCGTCAGGCGAAACGACCGCGCCGTGAATCACCTTTCGCTTCGCAGGTATTCTCGCCATCTCGCGACCCAACTTCAGATCGATGATCGATACGGACCCGTCGCGTTTGTTCGTAGCGATCAACCGCCCATTCTTTGTCACGGCCAGGTTGTAAACGCCCGGACGCGCCGTCAACCGCCGCGTCACCTTCCACGCGCGCGAATCGATCTCGACTATCTCGTCAGATTTGTTACACGCGACGTAAACAAAGCTCCCGTCAACCGACGGCTGCGCCCACGTCGGCGAGCAGCCCGTGTCGCCGGGCTTCGGCGGCTCCATCCCGTGCCCGCTCGCGTCGTGGGGTGTTGCTCGCTCCCGATTGTGCGACGCGGGCGTTCCCTTCATTCCAAGCTCTTTCCCTTTCGTCAACAAAAAATGGCGCGAAGCCCTAAGCGTGCTGGCGTCTATTTCGACGAGCATGTCGTCCATCATGCAGGCGGAGTACTGCCTTGTGCCCTCGGAGTTGATACGCGACCCGTGAGGCATCGTACAGGTTGCGACGCGGGCGATCTCTTGCATCTCGTCTGTGGCAACTATTGACACGCTTGATGGCTTCATATCACCGTGCAGGTTGAAATTGACTACATAGAGAAAGTTGCCGTCCGGCGTCACGTCCAGGGTCGCGGGAAACATCCCGAGCGTGACGCGCCCGACTACCGTGTCATCTTTCGCGGAGTATTTCCACACGGAGCCGAACGGCCTGCCGTGGCCGAGCGAGACATAGTAAAATTGCTTGTCTGGCGAAAAGACGATTCCGTGTGGGCCGTCGATGTCGGTCGGGTGAGGGCCGGTCGCGATCTCGCGTTCTACTCGCGCGCCACTCGGGCCAAAGCGTACTCGCGCGATCTTGTCAGCCGATTCACAGACTACGTAAACCAGATAATCTTTGTCGGGCTGTCGCGTTGCCGCCGCAGGTTGGATAAGCAAAACGGCTGCGAGAAACGCGAGCGCGATAGTTCTAATTGCCATATTGCTAAGTTACCGCAGGCTGTACTATTGTCAAGTAAGGCCAGAGCAAAGGGGGTAAAAGGGATGAACCTGCGAAAGCAACTTCTTCATGCACTCGTCGCGGCTGTCTGTTTGATTGCAACAACAAGCGCGGTCCTCGCGCTGCCGGATGATCCGCAAAATCGCCTGACCAAGAACCGCCGCAAGTGGGAATCGAAGTGGGAATCGAAAGCGACCAAGAACTATCAATACGAGTTTCAGCGAATTTGCTTCTGCCTGCCCGCCTCCACAAGACGTGTGAAGATAACGGTCCGCGAAGGCGTCGCCGAAAACATCCAGCGCGCCGATTCGGGAGACGCGGTCGATAGAGCACAATACGAGCTTTATTTCACTGTCGATCAGTTGTTCGATTACATCCAGGCCGCGATCGATAAGAAGGCCCACCTTGTAAAGGTGACGTATGACCCGGAATTGGGCTATCCGACACTTGTCGAGATCGATCAGATCAAGAACGCGATTGATGATGAGATGCGGTTTAAGACGGGCAAGCTGGTCGTCGAAAAACAATAGCAGTTCATAAGAAGGTGAAGTTCCTTCGCACGCCCGCCATCTCGAAATACCTGACGGCCCGGCGGTAATCGCGACCTATCTGTGCGCGCAGCGCCGCGACGCTTTCAAACTTCACTTCGCCGCGAAGGCGGTGCAGGAACCTGACGCGGATCGTCTCGCCATACAACTCGCCGTCATAATCGATCAGGTGAGTCTCGACCGTGACTTCCGCATCGCCGCCGAACGTAGGCTTGTGGCCCACGTTTGTAATCGAGCGCCGCCACTGACCTTCGGCGAGCGTCAGCGTTACGTAAACGCCGTTGGCGGGGATGACGCGGTTTTGCGGTTTGAGGTTTGCCGTCGGGTATTCCAATTGGGCCTTCGCTATGCTGCGCCCTTCGATCACGCGGCTTTCAATCCCGTAAGGGCGGCCGAGCATACGGCGAGCCAGGTTGACGCGGCCCGCGCCCAACAGCCGGCGGATCATAGTCGAGCTTACGCGGTGGCCGCCGAGAATCACTTCGGGCACTTCTCCGGCAACGCGGCCAAGCCTGTCGGCCACCTCCTTGAGCAGCTCGAATCGCCCCTCGCGATTATGCCCGAACGCGAAGCCGTGGCCGAGATAAACTTCGCGCGCGTCGAGGCGGCCAAAGATTATGTCGAGCAGGAACTCTTCGGCGCTGACGCGGGCAAGCTCCGGGGTGAAATTGAGCACGATGACCTGTTGGATGCCTAGCCGAGAGATGCCTTCCATCTTCTGCTCGAAAGTCTGAAGCAAGGGCGGGGCAGTCTCAGGTCTAAGCACCTCGCGCGGGTGCGGGTCGAATGTGACGACTGTGGGCACAAGTCCTGTCGCGTTTGCGCGCTCGATTACGCGGCTCATTATCAACTGGTGCGCGAGGTGCAGGCCGTCAAAGACTCCGAGCGTCAGGACCGTGGGCGTGCGGAAGCCGCCGTCTTCGAGATCGCGAAAGATTCTCATTACTACTCAGCCAACCTCCACAGTCAATCCGTCATAAGCAATCTCGACCCCTTCGGGCAGATGCTGGCTCGTCTCGTCGTGTTTTATATCGTGCGAGATGTGCGTGAGCAACGCGCGCCGGGGCCTGAGCCTCTCAATGTAACCGACCGCCTGGTCTAAAGTCATGTGAGTCGGGTGCGATTTGAAGCGCAGCGCGTCGATCACAAGCAGATCGAGCCTCTTGAGACGCGCGCAGGTCTCGTCGGGTATAAGATTGCAATCCGTCACGTATGCGAAATCATTTATGCGAAACGCAGTGACCTCAAGCCGCCCGTGGATGACCGTGAGCGGCTCGACATCAAGTCCCAAGAGGTTGAATTCTCCATCGATGCAATGGGGAATTATTTTGGGAACGCCCGGATAGGGAGCGGGCTCGAACGCGTAAGCGTAGATGCGCCGCAGCCCTCGCCACGTCAGCTCGGATGCGAAGCAGGCCATAGCTCCTTCGCGGAACATTATTGGCCGCGTGTCATCGAGCCCGAAGCAGTGGTCCGCGTGCGAGTGGGTGAAAAGGATGGCGTCTAATTGCTTGAGGCCGATTCTCAGGGCTTGCTGGCGGAAATCGGTCGAGGCATCGATCAAGATGTTCCGCCCGAGGTGAGTGACCAGGACGGACGTGCGCAGACGCTTGTCGCGCGGGTCATCCGAGAGGCAAGTCTCGCACTCGCAGCCTAGGGCCGGGACGCCCACGGACGTGCCGGTGCCGAGGAATGTGATTCTCATCGACGTCTCGAAAGCGCTACGTACTGCATGCGCAGGTCGGCGAGAATGTTCTCAAGCAGCTTGTCTTCGTCCGCGCTGAGGTTGCCGCGCGTCTTCTGTTCCAGCACGCCGAGCATGTCTATCATGTGTCGGGCGGCTTCCAGGTCGACGCCGGGCGCAGCCTCGCCCGGCGTCTCGATCAATCCCAGGTGCATGGCCGCTTCGACTGCGAGCATGTTGATTAAGCTTAAGAAGGTTGCTTCCGGCAATCCCCTCGGCTGACCTGTGGTCGTCTGCGAATAAGCCTGCTCGGCTGCGCCGACGGGCCGCGTCGTATGAGAGGCGCGCGTCCCCGACGCCTCCCGCTCGCGTATGACCTTCGGATTCTCTCGATTCCTCTCGGCCTCGCCTGGAAACGAGACGACGTTGGCCGGCTCGTCTTTTGGTTGTTCGGCCACGGCCGGCTCAACTTCTTGCGGCTCGTCGGGCTTGGCGGCCTGCTCTTTGGGAGGCTCGTCGGCGTAATCGCGCGGCGTGCCGTCGGCGTTGAATTTCCGCCGGTCAGTGATCTTGAAATTAGTGTCGTTTTCTTCAGTCATATGGTTTTATCTACGTTACTTGAAATTTGTTCTGCGGTTAAGTAAGCAATGCTAACAAAAGAAAAAGGGAAAAGGCAAAAGGACCTCTCCGCCTTTTGCCTTTCGAAAGCCGATCTTGTAAATTCGAAGCATGGTTGATTCATCGCACAAGTTGGATGGAACGCGCTTTAGCGAGCTAGTCGAATTAATATCGCGATTGCGCGCTCCGGGCGGATGCCCCTGGGACCGGGAGCAGACGCACGAAAGCCTCAAGCCGATGATGCTCGAAGAGGCTTACGAAGTGGTCGAAGCCATTGACGAAGGAAACGACGAAGAGTTCGTAGGCGAGCTCGGCGATTTGCTGTTGCAGGTTGTCTTTCACAGCCAGATTGCGACTGAGCAGGACCGTTTCACAGTGGCCGATGTCATCGACCGCGTCTCGTCAAAGATGATCCGCCGCCACCCGCACGTCTTCGGCGAGGATAAGGCCGAGACTTCAGGCGAAGTGCTGCGCAACTGGGAGGCGCTCAAGGAGGCAGAGCTTCGCGAGAAGGGGAAGCTCGACGGCGGGCAAACGTCAATGCTCGACAGCGTGTCGACAAAGCTTCCGGCAGTGATGGAAGCGTTTCAAATGACGACTAAAGTTTCGCGCGTAGATTTCGACTGGCCCGACGTAGCCTCGGTGCTTGAGAAACTCGACGAAGAGGTCGACGAGCTTAAAAGCGCAGTCGCCAGCCCGTCGCCCAATCATCAAGAGATCGCGGGCGAAGTCGGCGACCTGCTCTTCGTCGCGGTCAACGTGGCGCGGCTTCTGGGCGTAGACCCCGAAAGCGCGCTCAAAGCTTCGAACAGAAAATTCCGAAGGCGATTCCGCCACATCGAAGAGCGCCTGCGCGAGCAGGGCCGCAAGCCTTCGGATTCAGATCACAAAGAGATGGACGCTCTGTGGGACGAAGCCAAACAGAAGGAGAAAGACCTGATGCATTCCGACATACGTCCGGGCCAGGTCTAAAACGTATGGCAGACAAGAGAAAGAACCAGCCTCCCACGGGGCAAGGAAAAAAACAGAGTCCGGTTAAAGGTCAAGGCCTAAAGATCGAGAAGCGCTCGATGGTCACTCAGGCAAGCAACGCGAGACAGAATCTCGGAACCCCCGACGATGAGATGTCGCAGCGCGAGAACCCTTCTCAAAGGAAGAACAACCCTAAGCGACCAAAAGCCGGACGATAACTAAGGGATAAAGGATGAGGGATGAAAAGGATCGCAAGCCGGTGCTTGCTTTTCATTTGAAATTTGAGATTTGAAATCTCAAATCCTTTTCATCCCTCATCCTTCCAAACCCGGAGGGTTTGCGAGTGAGCCTACCATTGTTAGCCCTGGCCTTTCTGGTCTTGCTTGTCGTCGCATATCGCCTGTACGGCCGCTGGGTAGCGCGCCAGTTTGTAATCGATGATGCGCACGCGACACCCGCCAACAAGGTCAACGACGGCGTCGATTTCGTTCCCACGCGCCCCTTCTACCTCTTCGCGCAGCACTTTTCGGCCATCGCCGCAGCAGGCCCCATCGCAGGCCCTATACTGGCCTGTAAGACCTGGGGCTGGCTCCCCAGCCTGCTCTGGATTTCGCTTGGCGTAGTGCTCATCGGCGCAGTGCATGATTTCAGCAGCCTCGCCGCAAGCGTGCGCCACGGCGCGCGCTCGGTCGCAGACATCACTCGCGATTACCTCGGCCCTCGCGCCGGCGCGGCGATGATGGCATTCATCTGGATAGCGCTCATCTACGTCATCATAGCTTTCGCGCAGCTCACGGCATCGAGCTTTGTCGTCGGGACCGATGAGCTGCGGTCGGTCAACGATTTCAACCCCGGCGGGGCCGTCGCCGCCGCCGCAGTGATGTACCTGCTTCTGGCCGTAGTCATGGGCGTCGTCCAGCGTTACCTGAAACCCCCGCTGTGGCTTGTGACCGTAATCTTTGTTCCCGCGACTCTGGGCGTGGCGTGGGCGGGGACAAAGCTCTCGACTCTGTTCATCATGGACTTCAAAGCCTGGGCGCTGCTCATCCTCTTGTACTGCGCCGTGGCTTCCATAGTCCCTGTCTGGGCCTTGTTGCAACCGCGCGGCTACCTGGGCGGCTTCGTCCTTTACTTTGCGCTCGCGCTTGGTGTGATAGGAGTCTTTTTCGGCGGGTATGAGATCAAGCAAGAGGCGTTCAGGAGTTGGGACCTGGGCGGCATGACGGGCGCGCTCTTCCCATTCCTGTTCGTGACGATCGCTTGCGGCGCTTGCTCGGGCTTCCACGGGCTGGTCTGCTCGGGGACTACATCAAAGCAGGTAGATCGCGAATCGCACATGCAGCCGGTTGGCTACGGCGCGATGCTGGCCGAAGGGTTCGTAGCATTGATTGCGCTCGTGACAATTATGATCGTCACGCAAGATCAGGTCGCGGGCCTGGAGGCCGGAACAATCTACGGCAACGGCATAGGCGATTTCATGACGCTGATCATCGGCAGCCAGCACAGAGACTTTGCCATCACGTTCGGGGCGATGGCGTTTTCGACATTCGTCTTTGACACGCTCGACGTATGCACGCGGCTCGGCCGCTACATCGTGCAGGAGCTTTTCGGTTGGCGGTCGCGTCTGGGCGCAGTCGCGTGCACGCTGCTGACGATAGGGCTGCCGATTTACGTCGTCTCGGTCGCGCCGCAAGAGGCGTGGAAACAGTTCTGGACGCTGTTCGGCTCTTCGAATCAATTGCTGGCGGCGCTCACGCTGCTGGCGATCACCGTGTGGTTGTATAAAGCCCGCCGCCGCATCTGGTTCACGCTCATCCCTATGGCCTTTGTTTTGGTTATAACCCTGTGGTCTTTATTGCTTCTGGTCATAGGCAATCTTCGCGCGGCGAGCGGGTTTGACCTTAAGATGATAAACGCGATGACGGCGGCTGCGCTGATCGGGCTCGCGCTCTACCTGGCGGTGACGGCGTTGTTCAAGCTGCGCGGCGAGCGGCGGGCGTCGCTCGTCCCGGAGGCTGCTACGACGGGCGCGGCTGGCTTAACTTGAATCTTGGTTTGCCAAGTGCTACTATGCGGCCCGCAGAATTCTCACGCTCATTTACCTAAACGTTCATTCAAACAAGCGAGGTGGCTTCGATGAAGAAGGCTATCAACATTACAGTCAACGGCACTGCACACCAGCACGAGATAGAGCCTCGGCTGTTGTTAGTCCATTACCTGAGAGACGTGTTGGGGCTTACGGGCACTCACATCGGCTGCGAGACATCGATCTGTGGGGCCTGCACGGTGATGGTCGACGGGCAGTCCGTGAAATCCTGCACGATGTTCGCCGTGCAGGTCGACGGCGCAGAGGTGAAGACGATCGAGGGGCTTGCCGCGAACGGCGAGCTTCACCCCGTTCAGCAAGGGTTCTGGGAAAAGCACGGCTTGCAGTGCGGGTACTGCACTCCCGGCATGATAATAGCCGCGACGCAGGTGCTCGACCGCAACCCGGACCCGACCGAAGAAGAGATTCGTCACGGCCTTGAAGGGAACCTGTGCCGCTGCACGGGCTACCAGCACATAGTCGAAGCCGTGCAGTTCGCCGCCCGCCAGATGAAGGGCCAGGCGGCCACGGGAGATTAAAAAAAGTCCTGAGTGCTGAGTGCTGAGTCCTGAGTGAAATCTAAAATACTCAGCACTCAGCACTCAGCACTCAGCACTCAGAGGGGCTTTATGGCAAACAAGTACGTCGGACAGAGAGTCAAACGGACCGAAGACCCGCGATTGATTCAGGGGCTAGGCCATTACGTCGATGATATCAAGCTGCCGGACACGCTTTACGTCGCGTTCCTGCGCTCTATGTATGCCCACGCTCGGATAACGAGCATCGATGTGAGCGAAGCGGCAGCCGCGCCGGGCGTCGTCGCCGTCTACACGGGCAAGGACGTGGCGCAGAAGATCGGCCCCGTGCCTTGCGCGAGCGCGCTGCCGGATTTGAAGGTGCCCGATTATCGAGTCCTTGCTTCAGATCACGTCGTATTCGTAGGCCAGCCTGTGGCCGTCGTGGTTGCCACGGACCGTTACGCTGCGCGCGATGCCGTCGATCTGATTATGGTCGATTACGATGAGCTTCCCGCCGTAGTCGATGTCGAGCAGGCAGCCCAGGGCGGGCCGCTCGTCTATGAAGAGTACGGCGACAACATCGCGTACAAATTGACTGCGGGCGAAGGCGACATCGAAGCGGCGCTGGCTTCGGCTGATAAAGTCATCAAACAGCGAATGGTGCACCAGCGGCTCGCTCCCATCGCGATGGAGCCGCGCGGCGTGTTAGCCCGTTACTTTCCCGGCGAGCAGGAGTTGACGATCTGGTCATCGACGCAGATACCTCACCTGTTGCGCACGCAGCTAGCCATAATGATCGGGATTGCTGAAAACAAGCTTCGCGTGATTACGCCGGAGGTCGGCGGCGGATTCGGGTCGAAGCTCAACGTCTATGCCGAAGAAGCGTTGCTGGGCTGGATCTCGATGCAACTGGCGAAGCCCGTCAAATGGATAGAGACGCGGCGCGAGAATATTCAGGCGACTATTCACGGGCGCGGGCAAGTTGGCTACATAGAGATCGGGTGCAAGAACGACGGCACGCTGATGGGGCTGCGGTACAACGTATTTGCTGACCTCGGCGCTTATCATCAATTGCTCACGCCCGCGATACCCACGCTCACGGGACTGATGCTGTCGGGCAGCTACAAGATCCCCGCGATACAGATAAACGTCACGGGAGTCTTTACTACAAAGATGGCGACCGACGCTTATCGCGGCGCGGGCCGGCCCGAAGCGACCTACGTCGTTGAGCGCGCGCTCGACCTTGTCGCGGCGGAACTTGCAATGGATGTCGTCGATGTGCGGCGCAAGAATTTCCCTTCGCCCGAAGAGTTTCCATTCAAGACCGCTACAGGGCTTTTTTATGACAGCGGGAATTACAACGCGGCGCTCGATAAGGCGCTGGAAATGAGTGACTATCACACCCTGCGCGAAGAGCAGAGAAAAGCCCGCGATCAGGGGAGATTGATCGGCATAGGCGTGTCGACTTACGTGGAGATATGCGCGCTCGGCCCATCACAGGCGATGCCCGCAGGCGGGTGGGAGTCCGCTACGGTCAGGATAGAGCCTACGGGCAAGGTAACGATTCTCACAGGCGCGTCTCCGCACGGGCAGGGCCAGGAGACTTCGTTCGCGCAGATCGCAGCCGACGAGCTTGGCGTAGACTTAAACGACGTGACGGTCATTCACGGCGACACGTCAATCGTTCAGTACGGCATAGGCACGTTCGGCAGCCGCGCGACCGCCGTGGGCGGAACGGCCGTCTTTATGGCTATCGAAAAGCTGAAGGAGAAGGCATCGCAGATAGCCGCGCACCTGCTCAAGGCCGAGCAGTCAGCCGTCACCTTCAAAGAGGGCCGTTACTCGAAAGCGGCGGCCCGTGCCGCTGCTGCCGACGGCGTGCCTGAGCCTGTGGTGCCGGCGGGGCAAGCGCCTGCCGGAGCGCTGCCTGAGCCTGACATTGACGACAAGCATGTCTCTATTCAAGATATCGCACTCGCGGCTCACATAGCGCGCGACATCCCGCCGGGGATGGAGCCGGGACTTTCGGCCACGCACTTTTTCGAGCCTACAAATTTCACTTTCCCGTTCGGCACGCACATCGCCGTCGTCGAGATAGACCGCGACACAGGAGATGTGAAGTTCCTCCGCTACGTCGCCGTAGACGATTGCGGCAAGGTCATCAACCCTATGATGGTCGACGGGCAGGTGCATGGCGGCATAGTGCAAGCGCTAGGCCAGGCTTTGTATGAAGAGGTCGTCTACGACGAGCAGGGACAGCTTGTCACGGGAACGCTGATGGATTATGCGGTGCCGAGAGCTGCGATGATCCCATGGTTAGAGCTTGAGCGCACCGAGACGCCTTCGCCGGTCAACCCGCTCGGCGTAAAAGGCGTGGGCGAGGCGGGGACCATCGGGGCGACGCCCGCGATAGTCAACGCGGTCGTCGACGCGCTCGCGCCGTTCGGCATACGCCACATGGACATGCCTTTGAGGCCGGAGTCGATCTGGCGAATTGTTAATACACAGTCCTGAGTGCTGAGTAATCGGCCTTCACTCAGCACTCAGCACTCAGGACTCAGGACTTTCTTGGAGAATCAGCTATGATCCCAGCGCAATTTGATTATCTCTCTCCTCAAACTCTCGACGAGGCCGTGCGGCTTCTGGGCGAGCACACGGACGAAGCGAAGATACTGGCGGGCGGCCACAGCCTCATACCGGCTATGAAGCTGAGGCTTGCGATGCCGCAGATATTGATCGACCTCGGTCGCATCAGAGACCTTTCTTACATCCGCGAAGAAGGCGATCAAATCCGCATTGGCGCGATGACCACTTATTACGAGATCGAATCGTCCGAGCGCCTGCGCGAAATCTGCCCGCTCCTGCCTGAAACCGCCGCGCAGATCGGAGACGTTCAGGTCCGCAACAAAGGGACTATCGGCGGGAGCCTGGCGCACTCGGACCCGGCCGCAGACCTGCCCGCCGCAATAATCGCGCTCGGCGCAGAGATGGTTGCCGTCGGCGCAAACGGCGAGCGCGTCATAAAGGCCGATGACTTTTTTGTGGACCTGATGACGACCGCCCTCGACGCGGGAGAGATACTGCGCGAGATTCGCATCACTGCCCCAAAGCAGGGAAGCGGGCAGGCTTACTTGAAGATGCCGCAACCGGCTTCCGGCTTTGCCGTGGTCGGCGTTGCAGTCACCCTTACGCGCGACCAGGGCGGCGCGTGCCAATCGGCGGGAGTCGGCGTGACCGGAGTCGCGTCTAAAGCTTATCGCGCGACGGGCGCGGAAGCTGCCCTGGTGGGAAGCTCGCTCGACGAGCAAGCCATTAACGCCGCCGCTGCGACCATATCCGACGGCGTGTCGCTGAACGGGGACCTCTTCGCTTCTGCTGAGTTCCGCAAACACCTGGCCGAAGTCTATGCCCGCCGTGCGATCCAGGCCGCAGCAAGCAGAGCTAAATGAAGATTGAGGGCACACACGAACTGCGCGCTTCACGCGACCGCGTGTTCAAAGCGTTGACCGACCCGGCGGTCTTGCAACGCTCGATACCCGGATGCGAGCGGCTGGAGCAGACAGCAGAGAACAGCTATTCGGTGACGCTGCGCGCGGGCGTAGGATCGATCAAAGGGACCTTTACCGGCAACGTCGGGCTTGAAGATGTGCAGCCGCCGTCGCACTTTCGGATGGGGATCGATGGCAAAGGGCAGCCAGGATTCTTAAAGGGATCGGGCGAGCTTGATCTCGAAGAGCGCGACGGCGCAACCATAGTCAATTACAAAGGCGACGTGCAGGTGGGCGGCACGATTGCCGGGGTCGGCCAGCGGATGATACAGGGCGCGGCCAAAATGATGGCTTCGCAATTCTTCACCGCGATTGAAGCGGAGGCGAAGACCGAAGCGAACGAGCCGCCGCCGAAGCATGGCTTTTTTCGAACAGCCCTGAGATGGCTCTCAGGGTGGCTCCACAGGACGTTCAAAAAATAACCCGCCGATTTCCGCTCAATCGCAGAAGGGGGCCAGTCTATGCGATCATCTTTGCGAGCGTTGATTTCAATCTCGATTCTCATCCTTGCACAGGCGGGCGATCTCTTTGGTTGCCAACAGCCGATGGCAGACAACCCGACCGACCTTCTCAGGATCGGCGATAAAGTTATTAACATCAACGAAGCCATCAGCCTGGTCGAAGGGTTCGGCAACACCTATCTGGTCAAGACCGCTGAAGGCAACGTAATCATAGATACGTCAATCGTATTGCACGCGCGGAAGCATAGAGAGCTGCTCGGCGCAGAAGTGAAAGGCCCGATCAAGTACATAATCCTCACGCACGCGCACGGCGACCACACGGGCGGGATACCGCTGTGGAAAGAGAAGGGAACAGAGATCATCGCGCAGAAGAACTTTGCGGATTTCATGCATTACCAGACGCGGCTGGCCGGGTTTTATGGGCGGCGCAATGCTGCGCAATTCAAGGTGCCCGTCCCCGCTCAAAGAGAGTGGGCGGGCAATTACGGCGCTAAGATCGAGCCCACTATACTTTTCGAAGACAAATACGAATTCACTCTCGGGGGGGTGAAGTTCGAAGTCTTCAGCACTCCGGGCGAGACCTACGATCACCTGACGGTATGGATACCGAAATACAAAGCCGCGTTTACGGGTGATAACTATTACGAATCGTTCCCTAACATCTACACGCTGCGGGGCACGCAGCCGCGCTGGGCGCTCGACTATGTTAACTCGCTCAACAAGGTGTTAGCATTAAAACCCGACATCGTTTTGCCGAGTCACGGCAGGCCAATAGTCGGCAGCAACGAGGCCACGCGGCGGCTCACCAGGTCGCGCGACGCGATACAATACGTTCACGATGAAGTCGTCAAGGGCATGAACGCGGGCAAAGATGTCTACACGTTGATGAAAGAGATAAAGCTCCCGGCAAATCTGGACGTGGGGGAAAGCTACGGCAGGTTGATCTGGTCGATCCGGGGAATTTATGAAGGGTACGTCGGGTGGTTTGACCTGAATCCTGCGACTATGTACGAGCTTCCGGCGTCGGCGGTCTATGCGGACGTAGTGAAGCTGGCGGGCGGGCCCGAGGCGGTGGCGCGGCTGGCGATGGAGCGCGCCGAGGCCGGGCGCGCGGTCGAGGCGCTTCACCTGTCCGACATTGCGCTGGCGGCTGACGACGGAAACCGCAAGGCCCTTGAAGCTCGATTGCGCGCGCTTGAGACGTTGCGCGAGCGGTGTCGCAATACGAACGAGCGCGGCTGGCTCGATCACTCTATCACGGTCACAAAAGGGAAGCTCGGTGCGAATCAATAACGGCTCAAATATGCAAATTATTTTGCCACAGAGGCACAGTGACACAGAGGATCTTAATATTCTTTTCTCTGTGTCACTGTGCCTCTGTGGCAGATCTGAACAATTATGCAGTAAAGGTGTACAAAGATGTTAATCCGCCGATTCCGCCTCATCACGCTTTTGTTACTGGTAATCCTTCTTGCAGTTGTCTCGTTCAAGATCAGCACCGGCGATAACGCTTCAAAGAGGCGCAACGCCGATAAGCTCGCACGGCTGAAAGCTTCAGCCAAAAGTTTTGAGAACAAGCTCCAGCGATTCGACGAGCCCGCCGAAGCCGAAGAGTTCTTTCGCTTCAAGCGCTCGCCCGACCAAAAGAGCCCGCTGGACGCCGAATCGTACTTGAAGGCCGTAGAACAGGCCGAAAGGATGCCCGGCTATTCGATAGCCTCGGACTCGCGTCTGCCGTCGAAGGCGGACGCTAAACTTTCAGGCATCGAGCTTGACGCGCTCGACGGCTGGACGCAACTCGGGCCTGCCAACGTCGGCGGCCGCACTCGCGCGCTGCTCATCGATCCGGCGAACGCCGCCGTAATGTATGCGGCCGGAGTCGCGGGCGGCGTCTGGAAGTCGACCAACGCGGGTGCGGCGTGGCAGGCCGTCGGCGACCTGCTCCCGAACCTTGCGGTCTGCTCGCTGGCGTTCGAGCCGGGCAATTCAAACGTGATTTACGCGGGTACGGGCGAGGGGTTCTTTAACGGAGACATGGTCAGGGGCGCGGGCATATTCAAGTCGACGGACGCGGGCGGGTCGTGGGCTTTTTTAGAAGGCACAAGCGGTTCGGACTTTTTTTATGTCAATGATATTGTCGTAAGCTCGAACGACCCTCGCCGCGTTTATGCGGCCACGCGGACGGGAGTCTGGCGAAGCCTTGACGCGGGCGCGAGCTGGGCGAGAGTTCTTCTGCCCGAAAACGCATCGGGCAACATAGTCCAGGGGGGCTGTCTCGATCTCGCGATCCGCACCGATGTCGGGACCGATTACGTCTTCGCTTCGTGCGGCAGTTTTACCCAGGCTACGGTCTATCTCAACGCAAGCGCGGGTGATGTTGAAAGCGGTACCGGCGCGTGGACGGCCGTCCTCAGAGAGCCAGGGATCGGCCGCACCACGCTTGCAATCGCGCCTTCAAATCAAAACATCATCTACGCGCTTGCGTCGAGCATCGAGCAGGGAACTTACGATCGCGGGTTGCACGCGGTCTTCCGCTCGACTACAGGGGGCGTTGAAGGAAGCTGGTCGGCTCGTGTGAGAAATAACAGCGCGACAAAGCTCAACACGGCTCTGCTGTCTAACACAGTCTTTGCGCTGATGAGCGAATGCGATTCCGGCTCAGGCAATCTCTTTCTCAACCAGGGCTGGTATGACAACACAATCGCCGTCGACCCCGTAGACCCTGACCGCGTCTGGGCGGGCGGAGTCGATCTGTTTCGCAGCGACGACGGGGGAGCGAGCTGGGGAATCGCGTCATACTGGTGGGGCGAATCGAATGAGCCTCAGTACGTCCATGCAGACCAGCACGCGATCCTGTTCCACCCGCAATACGACGGCGAAACAAACAGAATTATGTTCGTCGGCAATGACGGCGGCGTCTTTCGAACAGACGATGCGCGCGCACGGACTGCGAGAGGGCGGGCCGCAGCTTGCGAGGTCGGGAACGGGGGAGTCCGCTGGACCGCGCTTAATAATAATTATGGCGTGACGCAGTTTTATCATGGCTTGCCTTTCCCGAACGGGAAGTCATACATCGGCGGGACGCAAGACAACGGCACGCTCAGGGGGTCGGACTCCGCGGGCGCGGGCGGTTGGGTCGAGGCCTTCGGAGGTGACGGCGGCTACGTGGCCATAGACCCTACGGACACCAACACCATCTACATCGAGAACACTCGCCTCTCGATACGAAAGACGGTCGATGGCGGGCGCACTTACTTGACCGTGATAAACGGCATCGGCGAGCCGAATACGAACTTCCTGTTCATCAATCCGTTCATCCTGGACCCGAGCAATTCTCAAAGGCTCTGGACGGGCGGGCGCAATCTGTGGCGAACGACCAGCGGCGGCGTGAGTTGGACGCAAGCGAGTGACGAGACAGGCGGCGGGGCTGTCAGCGCGCTGGCAGTCGCGGGTAGTGATTCTGATCTTGTGATTGCAGGGACCAGCATCGGCTTCATACACAGAACAAACAGGGGAACTAGATCGGGTGCGAATACCGACTGGCCTTTTGCTATCCCGAGAACTGGGTTCGTGTCGTGGGTCGCGTTTGACCCTAACAACCCGGCAATCGTCTACGCGACATATTCAACCTTCGGCGGGGCGCATGTATGGAAGAGTACTGACGGCGGCGCGAACTGGGCGCCCAGCGAGGGGGCGGGCCAAACAAGGGTCCCGGATATCCCCGTACACTCGATCGTCGTCGACCCAACCAACTCCTCCAGGCTCTTTATCGGGACGGACCTTGGAGTCTTTGTCTCTTTAGACGGCGGCGGAAGCTGGGCCAGAGAGAACAATGGCTTTGCCAACGTCGTTACGGAATCTCTCTCGATAGCCACGAGCGGAGGATTAACATACCTGTTCGCCTTCACACACGGTCGCAGCGTCTGGCGAGTGCCGATAGGCCCGGCGGTCTTTAGGATCACTCAGGTTGTGGTGCGTGGGAAAAACCTTCACGTCTTCGGCCAGGAGTTCCAGAACGGCGCGGCGTTGTTAGTAAACGGAGTTGAACAGCCTAAGATCAGCAACGACGCGGCGGAGCCGACAACGATTTTGATAGCCAAGAAAGGCGGCAAGAAACTCCCGCGAGGCCAGAGCGTGACGCTACAGGTGCGGAACCCTGGAGGGGCGCTAACGCCGGGCTTTCCATTCACACGACGCTGATGCTCTTAGTGATGACTGAAGTCCTGAGTGCTGAGTATAAACATATATCAGCGCTCCATCTTATTCTTTCACTCAGGACTCAGCACTCAGGACTCAGGACTTAGGAAGGGCTATCTTTTCGCAGCGCTTTCAAGCTTTGCGATTGCCGCGTCGTAACCGGCGATCTCAGCGGCCAGTGCTTCGGGACTGCCGTAAGAAGGACTTGCCCACGCGCCTTTGTCTCTGAGGTCGGTGAAAATGTCCTTTCCCTTTTGAGTCCAGTTGCGAGCTTCGCGCCAGTGTTCCAATTGCTTTGCCTCAGAGATTCTCTGCCCGCTTGCCAGCGCCGCGTGCGCCCGTCCAAAAGAAGCGTAGGCCGAAGCCAACAGCGCGCGCAGCTCGGCGTTCGCAGGGTTAGTCGTCGAGAGCGCCTCTGCGATCGTGCGGCCCTTGCGGCTGTTTTCAAGCGCGCCCGCCGCGTCACCCGATTTGGCGAGCAATAACCCGACTTCGTTGTAACTTAAAACGAGCGCGCCCTGAGCGTAAATGTTTGTAGCATCCTGACCGGCAATGCGTTCAAGGACCGCAATAGCTTTCAATGCGCTAGGGAGCGCCTCTTTCTTGTTGCCTAGCTCTGCCAGCAAGCCCGCGATTCTCATGTTGAATATGGCAATGTTGCGTTGAACTTTTGCATCTGCCGGGTCGGCTGCGGCCAGGGCTTCGGCGATCGGTAAGCCTTTGCGATATGCTTCAAGCGCATCGGCCAGGGTGCTTTTATCACGCGCCATCGCGTCGCCAAGATTGCTGTAGTCGACTGCAACGTTGTTCATTGCGTTGGCATCCAGGGGCGAGGCTTTCAACAGCTCCTGGTCGATCACAAGCGCCTTATGAAAGTATTCAATCCCGCCTCGCAAGTCCTCTCCCGTCTCTACAAGCGCCTCGCCAATCGCGGAGTAGTTAACGGCCATGTCTCGCCGCGCCGTGGCGTTCGTAGGATCAGCCGCTACCAACCTTTCTATGATCGCCCGCCCTTTGTTAAAGCTCTCCACACCCGCCTGGATGTCGCCCGACTGCGCCTGAGCGTACCCAATGCGCAGATAGCCGCTCCACAGAGTGCGCGCCGTCTCTGTGTCGTCAGGGTTCTCAGCCAGCAGGGCTTCGCCTATCGCTTGCGCTTTACGATGGTTTTCAAGCGCGCCTTCGGAATCGCCCCTC
The DNA here is from genome assembly GCA_036277095.1 of Blastocatellia bacterium. Classification (GTDB taxonomy): domain Bacteria; phylum Acidobacteriota; class Blastocatellia; order UBA7656; family UBA7656; genus DASUNP01. The sequence continues at coordinate 82,911 of DASUNP010000021.1, read as the reverse complement.
CCCCACAGCACAGTGCCGCGAAGGGCGTACACGGCAGCAAGGGCGCGGCGGTCTTCCGCAGTCGAATCGCTCGATGCTACGACTGCCTCGCGGATCGCTATGCTCTTGCCGTAACTCTCAAGCGCGCCCGAAGAGTCGCCGAGATTGCTGTCAAGGGGATTGCCTTGAACGTCGCCAACCTTCTGGTAAGCCGTCGCCAGCTCGCGCTGTAATGAGATGTCGTCGCCGCCCTCCTGAGCTAAGCCGTCCAGGTATTCGAGCGCGCGCGTGACCAGAAGCTCGCGCGCGGGCGTGGAGCCTTGAAGGTTCTCGATCGCGTCATGAAATTCGAACATGAAAGAGTTCGCCAGCTTGCGTACATCGTTGAAACGTCGCTCGGCCCTGGCGCGCTCGATGTTCGTAGCGACGATGCCGCCGACCAGCGTGATCAAAATTAAAACTGCTGCGAGCATCGCGGCCTTGTTTCGCTTGATGAACTTCGCGCTCCTGTAGAGCAGCGTGTCTTTGCGCGCGATGACGGGACGCCCTTCGAGGTGGCGGCTGATGTCGTTCGAGAATTGATCTACGGATGAGTAGCGCCGCTCAGGCTCTTTGCGCATCGCCTTTAAGACAATGTTATCGATGTCGCCCTTCAGGTGAGACGCTGGGACCAGCCGCCGCGTCGAGGCGGAGAGTCTTTCTCCAGTAGCCGTATCGTTCGCCTCGTCTCGCGAAACGGTGCTCGGCTTTTCCGGCTCTTGCTCCAGGATGGCGTTTATTATTTCGTGCGCGAGCGGGCTCGTTATGCGATACGGCCGGTGACCCGTAAGCAACTGGTAGAGCAGCACGCCCAACGAATAGACATCGCTCGCCGTGGTGACCGAGTGGCCGCGTATCTGCTCAGGGCTTGCGTAAACGGGCGTCATCATCCCCGCCGCCGTCGCCGTCTGCTCCCCAATCTGATCGCCTCCACCGGGGTTCAGCAGCTTGGCGATTCCGAAATCCAGAAGCTTGGGTGTGCCGTCGGCGGTCACCAGTATGTTGTTCGGTTTGATGTCGCGGTGTATGACCAGGTTCTGGTGCGCGTAGTGGACCGCAGAGCAGACTTTCTGAAACAGCTTCAACCGCTCGGTTGTAGATAATCCGTGATCGTCACAATACTGATTTATCTGCTTGCCCTCGATGTATTCCATCACAAAGTAGGGCGACCCGTCCGCTGTCGTGCCCCCGTCTAACAGCCGCGCGATGTTAGGGTGGTCGAGCGAGGCCAGTATCTGTCGCTCGTTGCGGAAACGGCGCACTACGAAATCCGAGCCCATCCCTGTGCGCACAAGTTTTATCGCGACCTGTTTTTGATACTGGTCGTCGGCGCGCGCAGCCAGGTAGACAGCGCCCATGCCGCCCTGCCCAATCCGGCGTATTATTCTGTACGGGCCGATGTCAGGCTCGTGCATCAGCTCGGCCTGCTCCTCTTCGGAAAGCCCGAGCGTCGGCGCGTCGGCCAGCAACGCCGTGGTGCCTTCGAGGTTGGGCGAGTCTGTTGTGTTTGAGTCGAGGGTTACTGCGGATTGAAGAGTATCTTCAGCTTTAACCTTATTACCGGTTTCGGACTTCATCTTAAAGCGTCCACCTCCATCATAAAACTATACTGGTGAAGCGACCGCCGCATCAAGTTATGGCTTTGCGCGCGGTTCGGAGGATTGATAAAGTTTCTCCGCTCAATTCTGAAAATGGGGAGAGGATATGAATCGCAGAAAATTCATCGAAGGCGCATCAGCTACGGCAATCGGAGCGACGGTGGCGGCGGGCACCGGCGCGGCCCAGACGGGTAAAAAGAAAGCGAAGACGAAATCGGCTAAACGGAAGATCATAACCGACCGCGCGCCCAGACCCGCAGGCCCTTACAGCCAGGCGATAGTCGCGGGCAACACTGTTTACGTCGCCGGTCAGGTCGCCTTCAGCCCTAGCACTGGGCAGGTGGTCGAAGGCGGCTTTGAAGAGCAGGCGGTCCAGGTTTTTGAGAACGTGAAAGCAATACTCGAAGGCGCGGGGTCGTCGACGGCAAACGTGGTCAGGGTTAATGTCTACCTGACAGACCTTACGAATTTCTCAAAGATGAATGAAATCTATCGCCGGTATTTTACGGAGGACTTCCCGGCGCGCACTACGGTCGGCGTGCAGTTGTCTGCCAATTACCTGATAGAAGTAGACTGCATAGCGGTCGTCTGACGCGCGTCGGGCGGGCGGTGAGTGACAACGGTCAGGGTTTGATTGTAAACTACCTGCCTGATGATAAAGAGCGTGCGCGTTGGCGACATCGTAGGGTTCAGAACTTTTTCGGGCGTAGTTCGTTATGGTGAGGTGGTAGACCTGGTCGCACGAGGAGAAGGCGGCAGGCCAACGCGGCGCGACGAGATCAGCGTCAAGCTCAAGCCCGACGGGCGAGTCGTCATGGTCCAGCGCTGGCGTATAAGCGAGCGTTACGATCATAAAAAGCTTGTCGCTAAAAATGAGAAGTGATTATTGAGGCGAAGCCGTAACCGAGTGAGCAGAAAATTGATAATCAACGTCGCGCTAATACTGGCCCTGGCCGGGGGCGCGGCGGCTCACGCGCAAGGCAAGAAAAAACCTGCCAGGCCACAGACTAAATCTCTTTCCGAGCTTAACAAAGAATCCTCAAAAGCCAGGGCCGACGTGATCCGCGCGGCCACAGAGTACAAAGAGAGCCTTGAGAGGCTGCTCGCGCTTCAACAAGACGAGGTGAAGCGAGCCTCGGAAGAGGTCGAAAAAAGAAAGAGCCTGCTCGCTTCCGAGATAATCTCAAAAAGAGAGGTTGAGCAAAGCGAGCAGGTGCTTGCCGAGAAGCAAGCCAAGGTCGAAGAGACTAAAAGCAAGATGGGCGGCGCGGACACTTTGATTGCGGAGGTGCGGGCCGAAGAGCAACTGGCGAAGATGCGCCCGCTCCGCGTAGGCGGATACGCGACTACATCCGCTCTAATACGCTACAACGGACCCGCGGGCTGGTCTATAGCAAATGCCGTTCAAGTGCAGAGCTTTTTTGTGAATCAATTCGGCCGCTCGCTCCCCATAAGCGCCTACGGCCAGACGCAGGTGCATGACCGGCTCGGCTTCGACCATCGCAACGCAATCGATATTGCGGTTCATCCCGATAGCGCCGAAGGGCGTGCAGTTATGGCTTACCTGCGCAGCTCAGGCATTCCTTTCATAGCCTTTCGCCACGCCGTCTCAGGCTCCGCCACGGGGGCGCACATTCACATAGGCCATCCTTCGCGCCGCATACGATAAAAAGTCCTGTGCAAAAATCTATATGTGTAATCCGTCTGTTATCTATGACACTGACCACCGCTGGGTAAAAATGGTCTAACAACTGTTGGATCATTCCAGAGGGGGTTATCTGATATGATTACTTAGTTTCCAGTGGTACTTACTTTGATAATACCTGTAAACTTAGTTCCCACGATTAGACTGATTCAATCCTCTGTCAGACGACCAATTTACTCATATCTTTTGTGATTTGAGCAGATTACACTTGAATAGAAACTATCGAGTTTCCCAAGGCATAAAATGTGCGTTATCAATAGCGCAATTTGCCTGAGTAATAATCGCTACAAGGAGAATTGCTGCGGCGAAACAACGCTCTCAGACTCGTCTAACACATACTTCTTTTTGGCACGAACTCAAGACTGAGCGCAACATTGAGGGCTAACCACTAATTATAAGGGCCGGATGTTGCTGCATCCGGCCCCATCTTCCGCCCACTGCGAATGGGCAGAAAGGACATCTTCCAATGTCGAAGGAATCCTACCACGCGAACATCGCTTCTGAAAAGATTTCCAGCAACCTCGCCAGGACTGCATGGCTCATGCGAGCAGGTGTAGTCTTATTGATGACGGTTTTTCTGGTCAATTCAAGTCTGATTACTTCGCAAGCCCAAAATTGCGGGCGAGCGAATCCAACAGTCAGCATCACGCCGGTTTTAAGGACCGCAGCTACGGGTCAACAACTCACTTATGAAGTGACGATAACAAACAATGATTCCGTCGGTTGCCCTGCTTCGACATTCGAGGCTATGGCGAGCTTTGCTGATAGTGGCTTTCTCCACATTCCCGTGTGCGTTCGCATTACGCTTTCTCCGGGCGAGAGCGGATCAAGGCGCGTAGTTATTCAAACGCCGCCGAGTGCTTGCAGCGGACCGGTCTTGATTCGTGAGAATGTTGTGAACCTCTCAGCTCGACAATTCTCAGGCTTTGCCGAAACAGTTGTGCAGCTAAAGTCATTAGGCCCCAATTGCGGGTTGGGCACATGCCTGCCGGTTTCGTCTGATCACAAACCAAAACAAAGCCTGTCGAATAAGCTAGATGTGTTGAGGAACAACGAAGTTCCCAGCGCGTTTGGCGCGGCGTTCTATCAGATGGCGCGTCGCTTTCTACTTGGATTAGCGCCGGCAAATCAATTCGAAGTCAGCGCTTTCAACACGTTCCGGCAGCTTTCACCCGAAGTCCGCAATTTGATGAGCTGCGCTGTCGAGAGCTTTGATAACCTGCCGGACGCGGATCGTGTCCGCCTGTTTGCGCCCGAACTAACTAATAAAGGTACAGAGCCTATAACCCCCGAAGAATTTGCATCATCAGTATCGAATGAGCTAAACCGGAGGTTGAGCCTCGCCGCATTTGGGGATCCCGGCGCTATCTTCGTTGAGCAACCCGGCCTGCCACGCGAGATACAGAGGCAGGTCAGCGGGGGTGTACTCTCAAACGTGAGGCCTGTTATCAGCCGGGTGAACAGTATTCGCACAAATGACTTTCGGCCTAGCCTCCGAAGCGAAGACTTTACCGGCGACGAGTTACAACAAGTGTGTAGACCTGGCGCTGGTGGAATTCAATCATGCGATACTCTGACTGTGTTCAACCCAAACCTTTGCCCCGGCAATTCCGTTCAGGTCGGAGGTGGTATGAATCAATGTTTGCGAGTGACGGCGGTCGTGCCCGGCAATGCTGTCACATTGCAAGGGTTTAACTTCATCAGCCCAGATATCACAGTGAGGATTACAGGAGTAAACCCTGTCCGGCCCACGACAGAGCTTATTACTCATGTCTTTGGGGACTTGAAAACACCGCAGAAGACAACTGTGGGCGGAGTTGAGACTTTCATCGCAGATGGCAGTGTCAATGACATTATCACATTCAAGATCCCTGAAGGCTTTGACAGGGGAGTTTACAGCATCCAGCTTGTGGTTCCTCCTGTCCCCGAGTTAGGTACGTCAGAGCTTACGTCAGCACCTCAATTCATCGAAGTCTTACCAGATCCGCGAAGCGTCTATCAGATAACTGCCGAGACACTACATCCGATTGAAGAGACGGCTTGCAGTTTGTTCGGTATCAATTGCCCCTCCGCTGCTTCTGATGAGGTCGGTCTGAGGTTTATTGCCCAGAGGATCGAATTAGATGCAACACCGGGCGCAGTTACCATAACTGATCTGCGGTTCGGCGACGTAGATTCTTGTAGAGAGAATGATGCAGGCCTGTGCGTAGAGCCGATAGACCTGAATCGGGCGGTATTCAATGGGAGCAATCTTGGCGGCGTCGCCCTCTGCATTGTGGGTTACGAAATTGATGGCGAAAGCGCCTTCAGAGAACAGATAAATAGCTTCACTGATGCGTTCATTGACACGATCAAGGACAATTCCCGCTTGCTATCAGCAATCATCAGTCTTGGCGCAGGAGCACTCAAGCTAGGATTGATTGGTCCTTGGACTGCGGCTATAGCCGCGGCGATCCTGGTTGCTATAGTTGTAGGCGTAGCCATATGGGCTCCGGCAGACCTGATAATTGAAGACGCAATTGCGCTGAGCACAAACATATTCGCCGGTCTTACGGATGAGCTTGTGCAATTGCCAGGAGGGTCTACGTTCGAGACCGATGAGGACATCGTGGTTGGCATTATTCCGATAGAGAAAGTGTTGACGACATTACCAGGCGGAGGCCCCAATCGCATCTATCGCGAGCAACGCCAGTATAGTAGCCGCGGCGAAGATAGCCGCTATGATATCTTCTTGAGGTATAACAGATTCCTACCTTGAGGATTTGTCGAAGCGGCAGTCCGGCCTTGTCTCAAGCATACTAATGCAACTACCGCGCTATGCTGTGTCGCGGCTCTGCGGGTGGAGCCTGGCGGGCGCGGGCTCTTCGGTATGCTCCAGTAACTCGGTTGTGTTTTCTGTTACAGAGATCGCTACGGGTTTCGGAGGCAAGGCCGGGATTCGCGAAGGCGCGTTGTCCTGGGCGCGGGGGTAGGTTTCAGCCGCAGGCTTCAAGGCTCGGCGCAACCGCACCAGACCCCTCGACAGTGGTATCCAGCCCAGTGCGTTGACAATAAAAAGAAAGACCATCAGCTTCATCGGCGTGTAGCCGCCGATCGTTAGCGCGAACATTGTCAGCCCCGTAATAATTATCAGCAAAGCGCTAAGCGTGACGTTGTTGAAGGCGGCGCGCGACTCGGCTGTAAAACGCAAGACCTCTAACTCGGCGGGCTCCGGCGGCGCGAGCGGCGCCCCGCAGCGGCGGCAGAAGCGCGACTCCGAGCCGCTGTCCGTGTTGCAGACGGGACACGTCGTTGACCAGGAGCTTTGCGAAGCGAAAGCGGCTATCGCCTTTGCCTCGCTCTCGATTATTTGCCTCCAGCCGGGCGGCACTATCGGGTCGTGGATCAGGTAATCAAATGTCGCGAGCGTCGCCCCCTCGCTGGTGGTCTTCAGTTGTATCGTGAGGTCGATTGCGTAATCGAGCACACTCATAGTGAAGATCTCCCACCCGTTCGCCCTCCGCTTTGCCAGCAAAGGTTGTTCGCCGAAGATGCGATAGCCCAGTCGCTCAAGCGCGGAGACCAGACGCGGGCGCAGGCTCTCTACGTCGCCGGGCAGCACTATCGTTACGTCGTATTCTGTGCCACTCATCTTGCGCTATTGTCTCCGCGCGCGATTCTCCTGGCAAGCGGAAAACTCTCGGCGGGCTTGTCACCTTGAACCTGCAAATTGTAACCTGACCCCTGGAGAATCATGAAAGTCGGCGCTGAGTGGATAGTTGACGCAGATGGATGCTTGCCGGAATCGCTTTCCGACGCGGCAGTGATGCGCCGCGTGTGCGAACAGATAATCGCGGACCTCGACCTCAGAGTCATAGGCGAGGGCACCTGGCACCAGTTCCCGCCGCCCGGCGGAGTGACCGGAATTTTCCTGCTCACCGAATCTCACCTGGCCTGCCACACATACCCGGAGTCGGGCATTGCCACTTTTAATCTCTACTGCTGTCGCGAGCGGCCTCGGTGGCCCTGGGTCGAGCGGCTCAAAGAGCTGGTCGGCGCGACCCGCGTCACTGTGCGCTTCGTCCGTCGCGGCACCGGCGAACAAGAGAGCGTTCATGCTTTCGAGACAACTCTGGTCGAGGAGGAGAAAAGGCTTTGAGCCCTCTTCAGGCAAGCTGCCCAGCGTGCGGAGCCACTGTAACTTTTAAGACAGGCTCGTCTATCGTGGTCGTATGCGAGTTCTGCCACTCGGCTGTGGCGCGCGGCGACCGCCGCCTCGAAGACCTTGGCAAGGTGGCGGAGATCGTAGAGACGGGCTCGCCCTTACAGGTTGGCTTGCGCGGCGTCTACAACGGAGTTGCGTTCGAGCTTACGGGGCGCGCTCAGCTAGGCCACGAGGCGGGCGGTCTGTGGGACGAGTGGTACGCGGCGTTCGCAAACGGCGCGTGGGGATGGCTGGCAGAAGCGCAGGGGAGATTCTATTTCACATTCCAACAGGCTGTCGGGGGGCAGCACCTCTTCCCGCCGTTTGAATACCTTCAAGTGGGGCAGGCGGTCGCCGCGATACCCGGGTCGCTGACTTTGACTGTCGCGGAAAAAGGAGAGGCGCGCGCGCTCGGCGCTGAAGGCGAGATACCTTACAGACTGGTTCCAGGTGAGCAACACCGCTACGCCGACCTGGCCGGACCGCGCGGCGAGTTCGGAACTTTAGATTACAGCCAGCCGCAGCCGCTCATCTTCTTAGGCCGCGAAGTGACGCTCGCGGAGATAGGGGTTGCGGCGGCCCGCGCGCCCGAGCGCGAAGCGCGCCGCGTTCAAGCGCATCAGCTCTCTTGCCCGAACTGCGGCGGCCCGCTCGCGCTGCTCGCCCCCGACGTGACCGAGCGCGTTACTTGCCCGAACTGCGGCTCGCTGTTGGATGTCAACCAGGGGCAGCTTAAATTCTTAAAGGCGCTCCAGCGCCCCCGGGTCGTTCCCATCATCCCGCTAGGCAAGACGGGCGAGTTCGAAGGCGGGCGGATGACTGTCATAGGGTTCATGCAGCGCAGCGTCACATTCGACCGCGTTTATTACTGGGAAGAGTACCTGCTCTACAACCCGCAAATTGGTTTTCGATGGCTCGTTCGCAGCGACGATCACTGGAGCTTTGTCCAATCGGTTTCGCCCGGCGAAGTCGCCGTCTCAGGCAAAAGAGCAGTCTTTCGCGGCAAACAGTTCAGGCTGTTTCAAGACACGGCTGCGCGCGTCGAGTACGTCGCGGGCGAGTTCTACTGGAAAGTCACCGAAGGCGAAACCGTGCGCGCGGCAGATTTCATTCGCGCGCCGGAGATGTTGTCGATGGAAATCTCTGTCGGCGCGCCCGCCCAGGAGCCTCAAGCACAACCTGGCGCGACAAATCGGCAGCGTCGCAAAACGGCTTACGTTGCTCCGACCGGCGAAGTCAACTGGTCGCTCGGGACTTATGTAAAACGCAGTGATGTCGAAAAGGCTTTTGGCATTAGCGGCCTGCCTCGCCCGTCGAACATCGCGCCCAACCAGCCGTTCCTTCACAAAAAGATTTACAAGTACTGGATGCTGCTGCTCGCCTTGACATTCGTATTCGGCATCGTAGTGATGGCGACCGGCTCGCGGCGCGAAGTCTTCCGCGCGACCTACAATGACCTCAAGCCTCGCACGGGGCCTGAAGATTCCGAGGTGCGATTCAGCGAGCCGTTCGAGCTGAAAGGCGGGCAGAACATCAAGATCACTGCCGAAGCCAACGTCGACAACTCGTGGCTTGCAGTAGACGGGGACATAATCGATCAGGCGACGGGGTTGGGCCAGGCGTTCTCTGTGCCGGTCGAATACTACTACGGCAGCGAAAGCGGCGAATCCTGGAGCGAGGGCAGCAGATCATCGGACGTGCATATTTCCGCGTTGCCAGCCGGGACCTACACGCTCGCCTTCGAGGTCCACTGGGAGAAATGGCAACAGCCCGCCGCCGTCACTATCCGCGTGGAGCAGGGCGTCCCGCGACTGATCCATCTAGTTCTGGCGCTCCTCGCCGTCTCGATCATTCCTATTCTGATCGGGATTTACCATTTCAACTTTGAGAAGCGGCGCTGGGCCGACAGCGACCACAGCCCTTACGGTTCGAGTTGACGATCTATTTTTGCGGAGGGGAAATGTTAAGCAAAATCTATCTTGCGGCAGGAATTCTGCTAATCGTCTTTTACGGAGTTGTGGCGTTCACTGGTAAAGAGTTCGGCGATCCCCAGCGACAGGTGGTGCCCGAAGAAGCGCGCAAATCGGCTGGCGGCTACCGCTCGTTTCACTACTGGTCAGGATACAGAGGAGGAAAGTGATGCTCACAGAAATGCTCGCGAGGCCCGTGACTACGCCGCTCGCTCTCTTGCAAGCGACGGCGAGCGACGCCGACACGTTTGGCAGAGGAATGTTCACGGGGTTCGGAAGACAATTGATCGCGACTCTCGCCTTCACCATTCTCGGGCTGCTGTTGTTTGCGCTCGCCTTCTGGATCATAGGCAAGGTGACGCCGTTTTCGATCCGCAAAGAGCTTGAAGAAGACCAGAACACCGCCATCGCGATTGTCATCGCCGCGATCATAATCGGCATCTCGTTGATCGTATCGGCGGCAGTTCACGGCTAACGGATGAATCGCACGCCCATACTCTTTCTGAACGTGCTCATCATAGCCACGTGCGGGCTGGTTTATGAGCTGTTGGCGGGCACGCTGGCGAGCTATGTCCTGGGCGACTCCGTAACACAATTCTCGCTCATCATCGGAATCTATCTGTTCGCGATGGGCGTCGGCGCGTGGCTTTCACGCTTTCTAGAATCTAACCTCGCCAAGAGATTTGTAGAGGTGGAGCTTGCCGTCGCGCTGGTCGGGGGGGCGTCGGCCCCGCTGCTCTTTTTATCATTCGCGCGGCTCACCGGTTTTCAACTGGTCCTCTATTCGCTCGTCTTCGTCATAGGCACCCTCGTAGGTCTTGAGATTCCACTGTTGATGCGAATACTCAAGGACCAGCTCGATTTCAAAGAGATCGTCTCGCGCGTGCTTGCGTTCGATTACATAGGCGCGCTGCTGGCTTCGCTCCTGTTCCCGCTCTTTCTAGTGCCGAGGATGGGGCTTGTCCGAACGTCGCTCTTGATTGGGTTGCTGAACGCCGCTGTCGGGTTGTGGGGCACGTGGCTGATGCGCCCTTTGATAAAAGGCGAAGTGACGGGCCTGCGCGCGCGCGCCGCGATAGTGATCGCGCTGCTCGTCATCGGAGTCATCAAAGCAGATTCGCTCACGACGCTTGCCGAGGACGATCTGTTCGTAGACGAGATAGTTTATTCGCGCACGACTCCTTACCAGCGCATCGTTGTCACCAAAAACCGCTCGGGGTTCCAGCTCTTTCTAAACGGCAACCTTCAATTCAGCTCGGCTGACGAATACCGTTATCATGAATCGCTGGTGCACCCGGCGATGACGCTCGCGGGCGCGCCGCGCCGAGTGATGATCCTGGGAGGCGGCGACGGGCTGGCTTTGCGCGAAGTCTTAAAGTACCCGTCGGTCGAACATGCGACGCTCGTCGATCTCGACCCCGATATGACGAATCTCTCAAACGCGCTGCCTATTCTCGCCGAGCTAAATAATCACGCGTACTCCGATCCGCGCGTCCGAGTGGTTAACCGCGACGCGATGATCTGGCTTGAAGAGAACGCGGAGAGCTTTGACGCGGCGATCATAGACTTTCCCGACCCGAACACTTTCGCGCTCGGTAAGCTCTACACCACGAGGTTCTATCGATTGCTCAAAGAGAGGCTCGCGCCCGACGCAACCGTAGGCGTTCAATGCACGTCGCCGCTTTTCGCGAGGGCCTCTTACTGGTGCATCGTGCGGACGATGGAAGCCGCAGGGTTTGCGGTCCGCCCGTACCACACGCCCGTCCCTTCGTTCGGCGTCTGGGGGTTCGCGCTCGCGCGGCGCGAGCCGTTCGAGCCGCCCGGTCGCGCGCCCGCCGCCCTCCGCTTTCTCGATAACGACGCAATGGCCGCGCTCTTCGTTTTGCCCGCCGACCTTGCCCCCGTGCCGGTCGAGATAAATCGACTGGATAATCAAACGCTGGTGCGTTATTACGAATCAGAATGGAAGCGATGGGAATAATCCGTTTCGAGGAGAAGAGCATGTTTCTACGAGTTTCGATTATGTTGCTGTGTCTTGTGATCAACGCATACGGGCAAGCCCCGTCGCAGCAGAGCGCGGGCAGAGAGTTTGCGTATCGACTGCTGGCTACGAACAAGACCTCGACGATGCAGAAGGAGATGAACCAGGCCGCCGAAGAGGACTTTCGCTTCGCGGGAGTGATGGGCGGCGACACTGCTTTCGGAGGCTCGGAGGTCGTCGTAATCATGTCAAAGCTTACGGCGGAAAGCCGCTCAGTCTACGAGTACAAGCTGCTGGCTACGAACAAGACATCGACGATGCAAAAGGAGTTGCAGCAGGCAGGCGATCAAGGGTTCGAGTACAGAGGCCAGACTGTTTTCAGCACTACATTTGGCGGCAAAGAGGTAGTTGTGATCCTGGAGCGGGATAAGAATGCGAAGCCGCCTCGTTACGAATACAAGCTGCTTGCGACTCAAAAAACGGGGACGATGCAGAAAGAGCTGACCGAAGCCGGCAAAAGCGGCTTTGAGTTTGTCGGCGTAACCGTCGCCGAGACAGCATTCGGCGGCAAGGAGGTCGTCGTCATCACGCGCAGGCCAGCAAATCGACAGCAATAGCCAGGCATAAATCGCCGCGTAGCGGCGAGATGATTTTAGCTCGGCGTTTCAACGCCGGGGACCGATGTCGACATTATCCCTAGTCGCGTCAGCGACGATGGAATTCAGCCGTCGCTGACGCGACGTGATCGTTTTCCAACGCCCGGTCCGTGCGCTAAAGCACACGGCTAAAATCACACGGCCGCTACGCGGCGACCTTTGGAAAAACCTCTGAATGAAATCGGACGAGGGTTCTTGATTCACTGGTGAGCGGAAACAATCTCACAAGACGCGAGGTGCTCGCGGCGATGCTCGGCGCGCCGGTCGCGCTCGCCGCGTGCGGCACTCGCGCCAAACCGCCTTTGCCCCCCGGAGAGATAGTCGGCGCGTCAGACGCCATCGGTCATCGGTTGAGAAACAGCCCTGCCATCACGCCCGGCAACGACCGTTGGGAGCGGACCGGTGTCGTTATAGTCGGAGGCGGAGTCGCGGGGCTTGCCGCAGCATGGCGCTTGTTACAATCAGGCTTTAATGATTTCACACTTCTTGAGCTTGAGCGCGAGCCGGGAGGGACCGCGCGCAGCGGCACGTCCGCTGTAGCAGCTTATCCCTGGGGCGCGCATTATCTTCCAGCCCCTATGAAAGAGAATCGCGATCTAGTCTCTCTGCTCGACGAGATGGGCATACTGGAAGGCAGCGACGCCGACGGCCAACCCATCGTAGCCGAGCAATACCTCTGCCGCGATCCTGAAGAGCGAATTTTTTACCGAGGCCGTTGGTATGAGGGTTTATACCTTCGGGCCGGGGCAAGCGATGACGATCTGGCTCAGCTCGAAGCCTTCAATCGGGAGGTCGCCCGCTGGGTCGCGTGGCGCGACGCGCGGGGCCGTCGCGCGTTCACGATTCCGATTGCAGCAGGCTCTACGGATGCTGAAGTGACGGCGCTCGACCGTGTTTCGATGGCCGATTACCTCGATCACAAGGGCTGGAATTCGCCTCGACTCAGGTGGCTGATCGATTACGGGTGCCGCGACGATTACGGGTTGACTCTCGAACAGACGAGCGCGTGGGCAGGGCTCTTTTATTCCGCATCGCGCATTGCGCGCTCGGGCGATGAAGCGCGCCCGCTCATCACCTGGCCCGAAGGCAACGGGCGGCTGGTCGCTCATCTTTATGATAAGGCGCGAGTGCGAGTGCGGCTCGGCCTCGCCGCGTCAGAGATTATTCCGGTCGAGCGAGAAGGCCGCAACGGCGTCGATGTGATAGCCCTGGACCACGGAGGCCAAACGGCCGTCGGCTTTCATGCAGACCGTGTGATCTTTGCAGCGCCGCATTTTCTGACTCGTTTTTTGATTCGCCCGTATCGCGAAAACACCCCGCCGCACGTTCGAGAGTTTGAGTACGGAGCGTGGATGGTGGCGAATCTTTTTTTGAAAGACAGGCCGCAGAGCCGGGGCTTTCCGCTCGCGTGGGACAACGTGATTTACGAGAGCCAATCTCTCGGCTACGTTGCCGCCACGCACCAGCGCGGGCTTGATCGCGGGCCAACCATCTTCACTTACTATTACCCGTTGTGCGACCCCGACCCGCGCGCCGCCCGCTCTCGCCTGCTCGAAACGACGTGGGGCGATTGGGCCGAAGTGGCGCTCACGGATTTGACGCGCGCTCACCCTGACATACGCGCACAGGTCGAGCGGCTCGATGTCATGCGCTGGGGCCACGCGATGATAAGGCCGCGCCCCGGATTCATATGGAGCGAAGCTCGAAAGCGCGCGTCACAATCGTATCGAGGAATCCATTTCGCGCATTCCGATCTGAGCGGCGTCGCGCTTTTTGAAGAGGCGTTTTATCAAGGCATAAGAGCAGCGGACGAAGTGACGGCAGGGGTCAGGATTTAAAATTGGGAGAGAGAATGAGCAGTATTCAGAGAGCTGTCGAGCTAGAAAGAAGACCGAGCGAAGAACCCGCCTCTTCGCTCCCTGACCCCCGAACCCCGACCACTGATCCCTGCTCGAAGTGGCTCTTCTCCCGCCGCGTCGACCTGTCCGTATTTTTGGGAAGCGCGCTCGTATCGCTCGTCGCATTGTGGGTGGGCGCGCAAACGGGAGTGCTTTACGACGACACGCCCGATTGGGCGTGGGTTCCCGCTGTCCTGCTCATCGACGTTGCTCACGTCTACGCGACGGGGTTTCGCGTCTATCTCGATTCGGAAGAACTGAAACGCAAGCCGTGGCTTTACGCGCTTGTGCCGTTGATCGGTTATGCGCTTGGCGTAGCGCTTTACTCGGAAGGCGAGCTGGTCTTCTGGCGGGCGCTCGCATACCTTGCTGTCTTTCATTTCATACGCCAGCAGTACGGGTGGGTCGCGCTTTATCGAGCCCGAGCAGGCGAGCGCGACCGGTTGAGTAAGTGGATAGATACCATTGCGGTTTATGCGGCCACGATTTATCCGCTCATCTATTGGCACGCCCATTTGCCGCGCCAGTTCTGGTGGTTTCTCGCAAAAGATTTCACTTCGCTGCCCGTCGTCATTGCAGACGTGGCCGAGCCGCTTTACTGGGCTGCGCTTGCGGCTTACGCGATAAACGCGATCTACCGATGGCGAGCCAGAGGGTTGCTCAATCCGGGCAAAGACATCGTAGTCGCTACAACAGCATTGTGCTGGTACGTCGGCATAGTCGCTTTCAATTCCGATTACGCGTTCACTGTAACGAACGTCATCATTCACGGCGTGCCTTACCTGGCACTGATCTACTGGTACGGGCGGGCGCGGCTCGAAAGAGCGGGCGGGCGCGGCCCGTTCCGCCTGTTCGCGCGCGGGCCTGTGCTCTTTCTTCTGATCCTCTGGGCGCTGGCTTACGCCGAAGAGATGTTCTGGGATCGGACCGTGTGGCACGAGCGCGGTTACATGTTCGGAGACGGCTGGGCGATCGCGTCACTCAAGATGATTATTGTGCCGCTGCTCGCGCTGCCACAGATCACACATTATGTCCTGGACGGCTTTATCTGGCGTCGCAAGAATAATCCTGATTTTAAGCTCGTAAGGTAAATCAATTATTTGCCACAGAGGCACGGAGACACAGAGTTTTTTATTTTTCTTTTCTCTGTGCCTCCGTGCCTCTGTGGCTTATTCCCTCAATAGCTTGCCAACACTCGATCCAGTAATTAATAATTTTATAAAGAACAATAGAGGGGAATTGTCATGAGAAGCTTAATTTCGATCTTTGTACTTTTAGCTTTGACTTTGCCGGTGATGGCGCAGGGAGGCAACAAGATTTTTCCATACAAATACAGCATCGATGACCTGCCGAATGGGCTCCGGTTAATCACAGTGCCTACGGATTACCCGAACCTCGTGTCGCTCTACATAGTCGTTCAGACGGGCTCGCGCAACGAAGTGGAAGCAGGGAAATCGGGCTTCGCGCACCTGTTCGAGCACCTGATGTTCCGCGGGACCGATAAGTATTCGGCTGAAGCTTACAACGAAATATTCAAAAACGCGGGGGCCGACACGAACGCTTACACGAGCGATGACCGGACGGTCTATCACGCGACTTTCTCGAAAGAAGACCTCGACCGGATTATGATGGTCGAAGCCGATCGCTTTCAAAACCTGAAAGTCCCCGAAGAGCTGTTCAAGACCGAAACCCGCGCCGTGCTTGGCGAGTACAACAAGAACGCAACGAACCCTGTCAATAAGCTGTTCGAGGTCCTGCGCGACACGGCCTATCAGTCGCACACCTATAAACACACGACTATGGGGTTCTTGCGCGACGTAGAGAACATGCCTAACCAGTATGATTACAGCCTGGAATTCTTCAGGCGCTATTACCGGCCCGAGTACACGACGATCATCATCACGGGCGACGTGAAGCGCGATGACGCGCTCGCCATGACGAAGAAGTACTGGAGCGGTTGGACGCGGGGCGAGTACAAGCCTCAGATACCGAAAGAGGCCGAGCAGGCGAAAGAGCTGACTGCGCACGTCGATTGGCCCTCGCCGACTCTGCCGTGGGTCGCGGTCGCCTACAAGGGGCCTGCCTACTCGGACGAGCAGAAAGACATGCCTTCGATGGATTTGATAAGCAACCTCGGCTTTTCGCAAAACTCCGAGTTGTATCAGCGCCTCGTCATCAAAGAGCAGAAGGTCGACGTGCTGTTCGCCTCGTTTGAAGACCACGTCGACCCGTACCTGTTGACCGTGATGGCGCGCGTCAAAGACCCGAAGGACATCAATTACGTCCGCCAGGAGATCATAAAGACTTTCGATTCCTTTAAGACTACAAAGGTGTCGAAAGAGAAGCTCGAAGCCGTCAAATCGAATCTCAAATACACGTTTGCGCTGGCTATGGACAACTCTCAGGCGATCGCCTCGACGCTCGCTCCTTACGTCTCGCTGCGCCGCACGCCCGAGACGATAAACAAGCTCTTTGACATATACGCTTCGATCACTCCGGAAGACATTCAGCAGATGGCCGGGAAGTACTTTGTGGAAAAACAGCGGACGGTCGTTACGCTATCGAACAAGGAGAAGCTGTGAAATGGGTATCAAGTGGGTTAACGTATTTCTGATTCTGGCATTGATTACGCCTGGGCTTGCGATGGGGCAGGCCGGAAAGGGATCGCCGAAGCTGCCGATGGTACTTATGCCTAACAGTTCGCCCCTGGTGAGTTTTCGATTTCTGTTCAACACAGGCTCAGCCCTTGACCCCAAGGGCAAGGAAGGCGTGGCCGCGCTCACGGCCGCTATGCTTTCCAGCGGCGGCAGCCGCAGCCGCAGCTACGAGCAGATCCTACAGACCATGTACCCGATGGCTACGCAATTCGGCTCGCAAGTCGATAAGCACATGACGGTGTTCGCCGGGACGACGCACACAGACAACCTGGAGAGCTATTACAAGATCGTGTCCGACATGCTGCTCGATCCGGGCTGGCGCGAAGACGATTTCGCGAGGTTGAAAGAGGATTCGATCAACTTCTTGAAAGTGAGCCTGCGAGGCAGCAATGATGAAGAGCTTGGCAAAGAGGTGCTCTACAACCTGATCTATGAAAACCACCCTTACGGCCATCATAACGTCGGGACGATAGCCTCGCTTGAGAAGCTGACCCTGGACGACGTGAAAAAGTTTTACCGCGATAACTACACGCAGGAGAACTTCGTGCTCGGGCTTGCGGGCGGTTACTCGAAAGAGTTCGAGGCAAAAGTGAAAGCCGATTTCGCGTCCCGGCTGCCCGCTGGGAAAGCAAGCACGATCAGCCTGCCCGAGCCGGGGAAGATAAGCGGGCTTGAGATGACTATCATCGAAAAGAACACGCCCGGCACGGCCATCTCGTTCGGCTTCCCGATCCCTGTCACGCGCTCGCACGCGGACTGGCCCGCCCTGCTTGTTGTCGAATCCTATTTCGGGCAGCACCGCAACTCAAACAGCTATCTCTACAAACGGCTGCGCCAGATTCGCGGACTCAATTATGGTGATTACGCTTACATCGAATACTTCCCGCGCGGGATGTTTCAGTTCGCGCCCGACCCGAATCTCGCCCGGCAGCAGCAAATCTTCCAGGTCTGGATACGCCCCGTAGAGCCGAAGAACGGTCTGTTCTCGCTGAGGACGGCTCTTTACGAACTCAGAAAACTGGTCGAGCAGGGAATATCGAAAGAGGATTTCGAGGCGACGCGGCAGTTTCTGACCAAGTACGTCAACGTGCTGACAAAGACTCAGGACGCGCAGTTGGGCTACGCGCTCGACAGCCGCTTTTACGGCATACCTGCATTTACCGATTACGTGCGAGAGCGGCTGGCGAAGCTCACGGTCGAAGACGTTAATCGCGCGATCAAGAAATACCTGCAAGCCGATAACGTCCAGATCGTCGTCATCACAAAAGACGCGGAGGCGTTTCGCCGCGCGGCGCTCGCCGGTTCGCCCTCGCCGATAAGCTACACCGCGCCGCCGCCGAAAGAGATACTGGATGAGGACAAGATTATCGAAAGTTACAAACTCGTCTTCAATTCGAAAGAGGTCGAAATCGTGCCCGTAGACAAGGTTTTTGAGAACTAAGTGACAACGGAAGACAATGGAGAGCAAGGGCCTTTTCACCGCAGAGACACAGAGAGCACAGAGGTAACACAGAGAGAACATAATTCTGCTCTGCGTAATCTCTGCGTTCTCTGTGTCTCTGCTCTTTACCTTTCGAATTATTTCACCTTGATCCATATCTCCACTCGCGCAGATCGGTAAATTTGAGAAAGCTCGGACCGCCGTGTTATTCTTGTCATTGCTAACGGTCTAAGATTCAGCACACGCCCAATCTCTGACAGACGTGAGGAATTCCGTGTGAGCGACATCAGCAGGGCGCGCGAAGCCCTTCTTAAACATTTCGGCTTCACAGATTTTCGTGAGGGGCAGGCCGAAGTAATTGACGCTGTCCTCAACGGCGAAAACTCTGTCGTCGTGATGCCTACGGGCGGAGGCAAATCGCTCTGCTTTCAACTCCCCGCTCTGATGATCGACGGCGTTACGCTGGTCGTCTCGCCGCTGATAGCCCTGATGAAAGATCAGGTCGACCAGCTTGCGGCGCGCGGCATTCCCACCACGTTTATCAACAGCTCATTGAGCTACTCGGAAGTCAACCGCCGGTTGAGCGAGATCCGGCGCGGTTTGCATAAGCTCGTCTACATCGCGCCCGAACGCTTCCGCAGCGAAGCCTTCACAGACGCGATCGCGGAAGTACATGTGCAATTGTTGGCAATCGATGAAGCGCATTGCATATCTCACTGGGGGCACGATTTCAGGCCCGATTATCTGAGGCTCAAAGAGGCGGCCCAGCGATTGGGCTCACCTCAAATAATCGCGCTCACCGCGACCGCCACGCCTCAAGTCAGGGCCGACATAAGCGAGCAACTCGGCCTTGTCGACCCGCGCGTCTTCGTGGCCGGGTTTGACCGCCCGAACCTTGCGCTGCGCGTCCTTCACGTCGGGACGGAGAAGGAGAAGATCGCTACGATCAAGAATCTGACGCTGCGGTCGACGGGCTCGGGCATTATCTACGCGGCCACGCGAAAGAGCGTCGAGCAGGTGACGGCAAAGCTGAAGCTCGCGGGCCTTTCGGCTGAGGCCTACCACGGCGGGATGGAGGAGGGCGAGCGAACGCGTGCGCAAGAGAGCTTCATGCGCGGCGATACGAAGGCCATAGTTGCTACGAACGCTTTCGGCATGGGAATAGACAAATCCGACATCAGGTTCGTAGCACACTTTCACCTGCCCGGTTCTATTGAAGCCTATTACCAGGAAGTGGGCCGCGCGGGCCGCGACAGTTTGGACGCCGATTGCGTGATGTTATTCAACTACGCGGACACGCGCACCCAACAGTTCTTCATCGAGGGGTCGCACCCGCCGCCGGATTTGATCAGCCGCGTCTACATGGAGGTCGCGCGGTCGGGCGAAGGCCGCGCGGAAAGAACTGCGCGCGACATAGCCGAGCGGCTGAAGATCAAAAACGAGATGTCGATCTATTCCGCGCTCGTGTTGCTCGAGAAAGCGGGCCATATCGAGCGGGGCCGCTCGACAGACACTGTGCTGCTCGCCACGCTGAAAACAAACATCGATAGCCTGCTGGGAGCCGTTTCAGATGATTCGATCGAAGGCGCTATTGTGCGCGACCTGGTCTTTAACCGGAACGTCACCGAGCGCGAGCCTTCAGAGCTTGATGTCAGCGTGATAGCTGCGGGGCTCGGAATAAACGAAGGGCAGGTTCGCCGAGGGGTAGCCTCGCTCGCCGACCGTGGATTGCTCGATTGCCGAACTGCTTTTCAAGGCCGAGGCATCCGCCTGCTTGATGAAGAGCCCGTCCGCGCTCTGAGAATAGATACGAAAGAGCTGGCCGCTCGCGCGGCGGCGGAGCAGTGGAAGCTGCGCCGGATGATCGATTACTGTTATCACAAGGAGAGAGGTTGCCTGCGCCGTTTCATCTTGAACTACTTCGGCGACCGAAAACATCTGGCTAACTGCGGAACCTGCTCTTACTGCGCCCCCGAAGCAGACTCCGAGATCGCGGGCGGAAAGACGGATGCGAAAGTTGCTCCCGGCACTCTGACCATCGGTCGCGCCGCGTCGGCTTCAAAGATGGCCGAAGCCACACAGATCGACAGGTTCATCATCGAGCAGGCGCCTGCGGGCAGGGAGCTCCGAAGCGATCTCAGGAAAAAAGCTGAAGCCGCTCGCGCCACGGCTAAGACCATAGAAAAAGAGGTCGCGCATTCTTCCGGCGCGCGCGCGCTGAACGCGGAAGAGACGCTGGTCGTCAGAAAGACTCTGAGCTGCGTGGCGAGATTAAAGAACAGATTCGGGAAGGGTACGGTCGCAGCAGTCCTTCGCGGCTCGACCTCAAAGCAGGTGCTTGAGCACGAGCTTAATAAGATCAAAACATACGGCGAGCTAAAAGATATGACGCAGGACGAGATCGTGCACTTCATCAAAGCTTTGATCCAGGCGGACTGCATCAAGGTTGATAAAGGCGCGTACCCGACCGTCAGCCTGACGGACTTTGGCATTGAAGTGATGATGGGCCGCGCCGAAGCAAGGCTTGAGCTGCCCTATTGACCCCTAAAAAGGTTTTGCGGAGAAATTAATGGATTCTCAACAAACGGCTTCTGGTGTTCTTCAGATAAACGAAAAAGGTTTTGGGTTTTTAAGGCAGGCGGACAACAATTACTTGCCCGGCCCCAGGGATGTTTTCGTCCCGCGCAACCTGATTCAAAGATTCTCTCTGCGCGAGGGCGTGCACGTCGAAGGGAGCGCGGCTCCCTCGCCTAACGGGCGTGGCCGCAGCCAGGCCGATCAGCTTTCGACCTTGGACAAAGTGAACGGGCTTGAGCCTGACCAGTATAGAGGCGTGCCGGAATTCACCTCGTTGACGAGCATAGACCCGACCGAGCGGCTGGAGCTTTCCGAAGGCAACGACAACATGTCTATGCGAGTGCTCGACCTGATCTCGCCCATCGGTAAGGGGCAGCGCGGCATCGTCGTCGCGCCGCCGAAGACGGGCAAGACTACGCTGATCGAAAACATCGCCGAGTCGGTCGCGGATAATCACCCTGAGACGCATCTGGTAGTCCTCCTCGTTGACGAGCGCCCGGAAGAGGTCACGCACATGAAGCGCAGAGTGCGCGGCGAGGTGATCGCTTCGTCAGCCGATCAAGGGTCGGACCTTCATCTGCAAGTTGCGCGGCTGGTGCTGGAGCGCGTCAAGCGCATGGTCGAATGCCGCCAGGACGTGGTGATGCTGTTGGATTCGATCACACGGCTCGCGCGCGCTTCCAACCGCGAGACGAGCCGGCGGGGGCGCACCATGACGGGTGGAGTCGACACGCGGGCGATGGAGTTCCCTCGAAAGTTTTTCGGCGCGGCGAGAAAAGCCGAGCAAGGCGGCTCGCTCACCATCATCGGGACCGCGTTGATAGACACTGGCAGCCAGATGGATGAAGTGATATTTCAGGAGTTCAAAGGGACTGGGAACCTTGAGATAGTGCTCGACAGAAAGCTGGCCGAGCGGCGCATATTTCCCGCGATCGACATATCGAAGTCGGGCACACGCAAAGAAGAGAAACTGTTCGACGCCGAAGACGTTCCGCAGATTCACTTGCTGCGGCGCGCGCTTGCGGGAAAAAAATCTGTAGAGGCGATGGAGCTGCTGCTAAAAGGGCTCGGCGATACGCGCGACAACGAAGAGTTCCTAAGCAAATTAAAGCCGTGACAAGACGGGAGATTCGAAATCTCAAATCTCAAATCTCAAATTAATATCTCGTCACGGCTTTAAAAACTCTTAACGCAACTGAAGAACGATGCCGGGTTTGTTGATGTTGATATCGACTTCCGTCTTCTTGGTGCCGAACATCTTACCGAAAGCTCCTGTGAAATAGAGCACCGCGAGCAATACGAGAACGAACAGCACAATCGCCAATGCGGTCATCCCGCTTCCGCCGCCATCCGTGTGCACATGCTCTTCTATAATCCTATCGGCCATTGTCGTTTCCTCCTATAAGTGATCAAGCAAAATTGCCTGCGACCACTCGAAGTGCAACCTCAATGCCATTTGTTAAATGTTGAAAACAGGTTGAAGGGGAAACTTATCGCATACACTTATCAGGGTGTGTGTGTATGACTGCGCTACAGGGGTTAGGACTCTAAAAACCGTCGTCGATCTGGACGGCTTTCCACTGGCCGTTGATGCGGCTTACGCGAATCAAAAGGCGCTCGTCTCCGTTGTTCAACTCGTATGCGGCGTTATCAGCTTGCGTTTCGCTTTGCGCTTCAACGGTCCAGCCGTCCTTGCCGTTGCGGGCGAAGCCTCCGGTGATGATCGGGTCGAGCGATTTATCTATGAAAGGTCGCGCGCGAGCCTCGACTCGCCGCTTCTCAAGCGCGTCGGCCACAACGTAAAAAGCCGTGTAACGGTCGTTCTCCCACGCGCGAGACGATTCGCTGTAGCGCGTGCCTTTCCATTCCAGCTTCACCTGCTGGTATGCGTGCTCGCACTGCGCGCATTCAGCGACGATAGTCTTTAAAGAGGCGGGCTCGTGTATCAACAGATTCACACCCGTCTCATCAAACTTCACGTCCGCCTGCTCGCCCGCTACCGCGCCCGATGCGTAAGCGCCCGGGAGCGCCTGGCGCGTCACGTCCTTGAAGTCGTTCGCTTCGTATTTCAAGATCAGGATTCTTTCCGCGGGCGTGCGAGACGGGCCGTCGAGTCGCCCCGTGCCGAGCAAGACTACGTGTTCGCCCGTTTCGTCTTTGATAACTCTGAGGTCGTCAGGAGTCCCTTGCGATTGCTCTCCCGCGTGAAACCTGCGCAGGAGGTTTCGAGGCAGTATCTTCATCAACTCTTCGCGCGCCATCTCCGACGGAAGGCGCGGCGCTTCGACCTCTTCGGCGGGAGTGACAGTTTCGGTAGCGGTCGGTTGAAGGGTCGTAGCCGCTGCGGGAGTTGCTTGCTTCGGCTGAGGCCTCATCAAAAGGTAGGTAGCCAGCGCGCCGCCTGCTATCAGGTTTATTGCGAGGAGGAAAAAAAAGGCGGTCTTCCACCCGTTCCTTTGAGGTGCAATTGCGTAATCGCCTTCCGCGACATTGTATGTAGGGATTCTGGCACCAGTCTGCGTCTTGTACCTGGCGGGGCTAGAGCCGGTCGTCCGGCTCGCGGCTTGCGGGCGGAGCACGGTCCCGTCAAAGGTGCAGAACTTCAATTCGTCTTCGAACTGCTCGCGGCAATGCGGACAAATCTTCATGACCCGACCTCATAATTAAAACGCAAAAACCGTCTCGCTGCTTGACTCTTTACCTTTTCCGCTGGCGTTTTAAGAAAATGGGGCTGGGCGTCATTATAGTCCAAACCAGCCGCCGAAGTCACCGAAGCGACAGAGTTTTTTTCTTGTCACTTGCAACCTGTCACCGCTTCTGTAGTAGGATAAATCCTTGCGCTCATCTCGATATTCGATAAGCAGAAACGGGAGCTTTTATGGATCAAACATACATCAGGGACGTCTCAAAGCACGTTGGCGAAGAGGTAACCATCAAAGGATGGCTTTACAACTTACGATCGAGCGGCAAGTTGATCTTTCCGCAGATTCGAGACGGGTCAGGCATCATTCAAGGTGTGGTCTTTAAGAAGAACGTTCCGGAGCGGGTATGGAACGACTTTGAGCATCTGACACAAGAGTCCTCGATCATAGTCAAAGGATCAGTGCGCGCAGACGAGCGCGCGCCCGGCGGCTACGAGCTTGACGTGACGGACGTGGAAATCGTCCAGGTCTCCGAAGCCTACCCGATAACTCCCAAAGAGCACGGCGTAGAGTTCCTGATGGACAAGCGCCACCTGTGGCTGCGCTCCCGCCGCCAGCACGCGATACTGAGCGTCCGCGCGGAGATCATTCGAGCGGTGAGAGACTATTTCGATTCAAACGGCTTTCTGCTGATGGACACGCCGATCTTCACGCCCGCAGCCTGCGAGGGGACGACGACGCTTTTCGAAGTCGATTATTTTGAAGACGCGAAAGCGTACCTGACACAGTCGGGCCAGCTCTACAACGAAGCGACGGCCGCAGCCTTCGGCAAGGTCTACACTTTCGGCCCGACCTTCCGCGCAGAAAAATCTAAGACGCGCCGTCACCTGACGGAGTTCTGGATGGTAGAGCCCGAAGTCGCTTACGCGGAGCTTGACGACATAATGGACCTGGCTGAAGACTTCCTGACATTCATCGCCCGGCGCGTGCTCGAAAATCGGCAGCAGGAGCTTAAGGAGCTTGAGCGCGACAGGTCAAAGCTTGAGCTTATAAAAAAGCCCTTCCCACGGCTCCAGTATGACGACGCGGTTCGCATGCTCCAGGAGGCGCACGAGCGCGGAGAGATGGAGACGAGGTTCGAGTGGGGCGGCGATTTCGGATCGCCCGACGAGACGTACCTTTCGAGCCAGTTCGACCGTCCCGTCATGGTCCATCGCTACCCTGCGGCCATAAAAGCGTTTTATATGAAGCCCGACCCCGCGCGGCCCGAACTCTCCCTAAGCGTGGACGTGCTAGCGCCCGAGGGCTACGGCGAGGTGATAGGCGGGGGCCAGCGCGCCGAGGACCTTGATTTCTTGCTGAAGCAGATTCACGCGCACAACCTGCCGGAAGAGGCGTTCGACTGGTATCTCGATCTTCGCAAGTACGGCACGTTTCCGCACGGGGGGTTCGGGATGGGGATCGAGCGCTGCACGACATGGATTTGCGGCATTGAGCACATTCGCGAGACGATCCCTTTCCCGCGCATGCTCTACCGCCTGAAGCCTTGAAACAGATGAAGACCACCCGGGTCATTCTGACGATCATAGCCTCTCTTGCCATTCTCGCAGGGTTGCCCTCTGCTTACGGCCAGCGCGCGCGCGCGGGTAAGAGGCAAGTCCGAGTATATTTTCTTACGATTGAAGACCTCGAAGCGAAGCAGCCCGCCCGCTCGCGGCAGGCTGCGGTCGAGAACCTGCTGGCCCTCGTGCCGGTCCGCAGAATGGTGAGCGCGACTACGCCCGCGCGCGGAGCCATTGAGGCGTTGATAGCGGGGCCGACCGACGAAGAGAAGGCGCAGGGATTGCGCTCGCCTTACGCGGAAGACCTTTTGATAAAGAGTCTGGAGATCAACGAGGGGACGGCGCGCATCAGTCTGATCTCCAAGTGCGCCGAGTGCGGCCGCTGGCCCGGCGATTTAGCCCCCTGGCGTTTTGGGGTGGCTGTGGAAAGAACGCTGAAACAGTTCCCGACCGTTAAGCGCGTAGTCATCTGTCTGGACGGCGTCGAGAACTTTGATGACAACAGCGGCGAGATAAAAAAGTGCGAATGATGTGTCGGCTTCTGGTCATTTACGCCACGGATATGGCACACTTGTCTTTTTGCTGAATACAGTGGACAAGAAAGGATGAATTAAAGGAACGAGGAATATGGCTAAGAACAAAACCAAGATAGATACCAGCCGGGGCCAGGCGGCAGCCAAGGCTTCCGCGGCTACGAAGAAGACGGCCAGTTCTAAACCATCAAAAGAGTCGCAGACTACTGTGCAAGCGAAATCGCAGTCAAGGTCAGCGGCTACTGCCCCGGCCTCGTCCGATATCCGCCAGGCTTATAAGAAATCATTGCTGGGCAAATACCTCGGGACGCACAGGGGCCAACCTGCGATAAAGCCGAAAAAATAGCGCGACGCAGTCTTTTGAGTGCGGCGACGGAATTCGCCGCGCTCAAGAAATCATCACATCTCTGCGAGGCTTATAAAGCTTACCAACACGTCACTTAGCGGGCGTCTCGCCTTTCTTGCGAATCCATTACAATAAGGGTTCATATATCGACTGCCGAAGGCGACTCTGTTACTATTTTATTGGTCGCGATGATTCAGGCATAACGGCGAGCAAAGGGTATGGGTGAGAATCAATAGCTTGTTCAAAAGGGCCACCCTCAGAAAAGCGCGATTTGCGTCCCATAATCCAAAATCACGTTAACAGTTAAAAAGGACTCACCGGCCAGGCCGGTATAGATCAAGTGGGAGTATCAATGAAGCTATATCGATCCGTCCTGTCAAAAATCAATCCGGGTTTCTTCAAAGCCTCGCGCAAGCGGAAAGCTATCTCAACCGGCAGCGCGACCCTCGCGCTGGGCCTGGGCTTCTTTCTGTTCACGGGCGCGGGCGACAAGTCGCTGCTCGACCAATCTGCGGCGTCGGTCATTGAAACGGTTGCGAGCGTAGAGCAAGTAGCGCCTCTGGCTCCGCGCAGCCTTAGCCGCCAGCGAAAGGATTTCGATAAGGCGCTCAACCTGCTAGCCGACGCGGCGGCTTCGAATCAGAAATTGTCTGAATATCATAAGCGAGTGCAGAAGCGCGTGGCGGGCGAAGCCTTCCTGCCTGAGCACGGCTCGGGCCTGCGCGTTGTAAAGTCTGCGCGCCGAGGCGCGGCGACGGTCAAGGCCGAGCCTTTGTCTGCGACCGAACCGAGCGGCACGCAGGAGCAAAAGCCCGGCAGCGTGTGGGCGCGATTGAAAGACTATGTGAGCAGCCCCGCGAAAGAGACTGAGACTGCACAGGCTGTTGTACACGCCGACCCTCGCATGCCGGAGGCTGTTGTAGAGACTACACGGGCGAGCAAGAAAGGCGATGCTCGCTTGACCGTCAACGACATGGCCTTTGAGAGGAACGCGGCCATTGACAAGTGGATTAACTGGTACACGGCGACTCAGGGCGGCCGTAGGACGATGACGATAGGCATAGACCGCAGCAGCCAATACATAGAGATGGCCCGCGCAGAGTTCCGCGCGGAGGGTTTGCCCGAAGACCTCGTGTGGCTTGCCCACGTCGAAAGCGTCTGGCATGCCGAAGCCCGCTCGCCCGCAGCGGCCGCAGGCATCTGGCAGTTCATACCCCGCACGGCTACCGACTACGGCCTGACGGTAGAGGCCGGGAACGACGAGAGATTTGACGCGCGCAAGCAGACGAAAGTCGCCGCCACTTACCTGCGCGATCTTTACACGATCTTTGGCGACTGGGCGCTGGCGATGGCCGCTTACAACTGCGGCGAGCCGCGAGTTATGGAGGCGGTCGTCAAGAATGGCCGCGCGAATTTCTGGGAGCTTCACGAGAAGAACCTTCTCCCCAAAGAGACGCTCAACTACGTGCCGAAAATCCTGGCTGCGATAACCGTGGCGCGCGAGGCCAAAACCTACAGCGTGATGCCCGGTTCATCTGCCGGTGAGAACGTAGCCGGTTTATAAACTTCGATCCTCCTTGTAACCTGTCACCTCCTGAATGAGGTCCTCGAGGCTGCTTACGGGCAGCCTCTTTTTTTTGCCTTAGATTGGCTTGTCTTGCGGCCTGTTAATCTGAATGGGAGAATAATAGAGTTGCCGGAAGGAGTTTTATGAAAAAGGTTAAGATAATTGGAGTCCCGATGGACCTGGGAGCCGGGCGGCGCGGCGTCGATATGGGGCCATCCGCTATAAGAATCGCGGGGCTCAATCAAGCAATAGCCCTGCTCGGGCACGAAGTCACGGACGTGGGCAACGTGCATGTGAACCCTCCCGAAGCGTTGACTCAATCGACGGCTCGCGCTCGATTCTTGCCTGAGATCGCCGCCGCGAGCGAGGAGCTAGCTTTGATGGTCGAAGCCTCGCTCGATGAAGATACTGTGCCCGTCATCCTCGGCGGTGATCATTCGATAGCCATAGGCAGCGCAGCGGGCCTGGCATCGTTCTATCGGAAACGAGGGGAGAGAGTCGGCATCGTCTGGCTCGACGCTCACACGGACATCAACACGCCCGAGACTACGCCTTCGGGCAACATTCATGGCATGCCTCTGGCCGCGCTCTTAGGTCGCGGGCCGAAGGAGTTGACACACGTAGCGGGGTTCGCGCCGAAACTACTGCCGGAAAATGCCGTCGTCATCGGTGCGCGCAGCGTCGACCCGGGCGAGCGCGAGCTTATAAAAACGCTCGGAGTCCGCGTCTTCACTATGAGCGAAGTTGACGAGCGCGGTATGGCCAACGTCATCGAAGAGGCGATTGAGATAGGCTCGCGAAACACGGCGGGGTTCCACGTGACTATGGACATGGATTTCATCGATCCGTTCTACGCGCCCGGCGTCGGCACGCCCGAGCGCGGCGGCGCTACATACCGCGAAGGCCATCTCGCTATGGAGAAGATGTCGGATTCCGGCCACGTGCTGTCGGTCGAGCTTACGGAGGTGAACCCTATGTATGACACGGCAAACCAGACGGCGCAGCTCGCCGTCGAGTTCATACTCTCGGCGCTCGGCAAAAAAATCATGTAATCAACTGAGGACATCATTGAAGAAGAAATTGAGGGTGGGAATCATCTTCGGAGGCCGGTCGGGCGAGCACGAGGTTTCGCTGCGGTCGGCTGAATCTGTCATCAACGCGATAGACAAATCCAGGTACGAAGTCGTCCCGATAGGCATAACAAAAGAAGGGCGCTGGCTCATGTCCGGCAACGCGGCGGCATTGTTGCCGCAGGCAGTGATGGAGTCGAACAATCACCAGCAGGTAGCGATTCTCGGCGACCCGACGCGGCAGGGGCTCATGCGCCTGGGCGCGGAAGGGAAGGGCGAGTCAAGCACCCCGCTCGACGTAGTCATTCCGGTCCTTCACGGCACGTACGGCGAAGACGGGACCATCCAGGGGCTGCTTGAGATGGCGGGCGTGCCTTACGTCGGGTGCGGCGTCCTAGCTTCGTCCACGGGGATGGACAAGATAGTGATGAAGCAGTTGTTCGAGCGGGCAGGGCTTACGGTCACGCCGTACGAATGGTTCCTGCGCTCGACGTGGGAGCAGAACCCTGACGGCATAATCAAGCGCGTCAGCCGCGCGCTCGGCTATCCTTCGTTCGTCAAGCCTGCCAATCTCGGCTCATCGGTCGGCATCTCGAAGGCTCATGACAAAGACGAGCTGCGCGACGCCGTCAAAGATGCCGCGCGCTATGATCGACGGATAATCGTTGAGCGAGCGGTCGTCGGGCGCGAGATAGAGGTCAGCGTCCTGGGCAACGATCACCCTGTTGCCAGCCTGCCGGGCGAGATACTGACGGGCCACGAGTTTTATGATTACGAAGATAAATACATCGATAACGTGTCGAGAACCGTCGTCCCTGCAAGACTGCCCGCGCGGATTGCCGAGCGAATTCAGCGGAGCGCGATAACCGCATTCCAGGCGATAGACGGGGCGGGGCTTGCGCGAGTCGATTTTTTCGTCGAGCGTGGCACGAATCGCATCATCACAAACGAGATAAACACGATGCCCGGCTTCACCTCGATCAGCATGTACGCCAAGATGTGGGAAGCCAGCGGCATATCCTACGGCGAATTGATCGACCGCTTGATCGCGCTTGCTATCGAGCGCCACTCCGATAGGTCGCGCAATTTGACGAGCTACCAACCGAGAGAGAAATAAAAGTCCTGAGTGCTGAGTGCTGAGTGAAAGAAATAAGGATGGTTCGCCTATCAGGTTTTTACTCAGCACTCAGCACTTAATAATGCTGGCCGTCGATCGCCGCAATCATCTCGCGCACGGCGCGCTCCATCCCGACCAGCGCCGCCCGCGCGACAATGTTATGCCCGATGTTCAGCTCTTCGATCTGCGGGATCGCGGCGATAGCTCTGACATTTCTATAGCTCAGCCCGTGACCTGCGGCGACTTGCAGGTTCAGCCCTTCGGCCAGTTGCGCCGAATCGGCGATGCGCTGAATCTCCAGTTCTACGCCGGCGGCTTCCGGTTTCTTTGTAGGGTCGGTCAGATCGGCATATGTGGCCGTGCATATCTCTATCTGGTCCGCGCCGACGCGGTGAGCGGCTTCGATCTGCGCCGTAACGGGGTCGAGGAAGATGCTCACGAGCACGCCTGCTGATTTTATTTCCGAGACGGCGCGACGCACCTCTTGTTCGTGGCTTATGACATCGAGCCCGCCTTCGGTCGTAACTTCATCGTCGCGTTCGGGCACAAGCGTAGCCGCTTCGGGCCTCACGCTGCGCGCGACGGCTATCATCTCGTCGGTCACGGCCATCTCGATGTTGAGATGCGTCTTGACCACGGCGCGAAGCGTGTAAACATCCTCGTCCTGTATGTGGCGGCGGTCGCCCCGCAGGTGGACGGTTATCCCGCTTGCGCCCGCAAGGTCGGCAAGCACCGCTGCGGCCACGACGCTCGGTTCGAAAGTCCTGCGCGCCTGCCTGATCGTCGCGATGTGATCTATGTTTACATTCAGCCTGCAGCCATTCGTCGCTTGCATTTGGAAAGCTCCTGACACCTATTAGCACACGCTCGCGGTCGAAATCAAATTCAATGCCCGCGCGCGGCAGTTCGAAAAAAAATGATATTTTGCTTGACTCTAACTCGCAACCATCATAGGATACGCGCGTTAAGTAGATTACTAAGAGGAAGACATTCCGCTGTAATCTAATGAAGGCGCATTGGCCCAACCAGCATTCTGGCCATTCCCTCAGGTTATAAAAAAGCAAATGTTCCGAAGGAGAAATGGAAATGGACCTTCTCAGATTCTCTGTACCCCGGCTTGCCGATGATTTTAGAAAGATGGTATTTCAAAACAGGAATTCCTCCCGCCGTAATAAGAGGCTTATCAAATTATCTAATCGGGTCGGGTTGCGATTGATTCTGTTTAGCGTGATAACTGCGCTCATGCTCTCCAGCCTTTCCCTTCTGCCGGACAGTCGCTTGTCGCCCGGCGCTCAGGTGAGCGCGGCGTCGGAAGCGATAAACACTTTCGCGCCCGGCTGCACAACGCCCGATGCGAATTTCAATTTCGGCGAGACTGTTTGCGCGGTTGCGACCGACGCCGTGTTGCCGATATCCGGGCGTCGGCAGCGCCGAATCCAGTGGGTCACACCCGACGGTGTCGTAGTGCAGCAGGTCGATATTACCTCGAACCCGCAGAGCAATAGCTTCGCGATACCTACATCAGGGCCATTCGCCCAGGTAGGGACCTGGACTGTTAAGACGGTAGACAACCGCGGGGCAGGGCGCGCGACTGCGCAATTCATTGTTCGCAACCCCGCAACCGTCACCACGGACGTTTCGGTAACAAAGAGCGGGCCGCATCAAGCCTCGGCAGGAACAAACATCACTTACACAGTCTCTGTGATCAACCGGGGACCGGATGACGCGCAAAACGTGGTGATGACCGACGGCATGCCGGCAAACACTACCTTCGTATCCGAAACACAGATTTCAGGTCCGACAGCGAGTTGCACAAACCCGTCCGCAGGCAGCGCCACGGGCGCGACGGTCTGCACGATAGGGACTCTGGCCGCAGGCGCTTCGGCAGTTTTTTCAATCACCTACAGCATAAACTCGGGGACGGCGGAAGAGACTGAGATCACCAACACGGCGACAGTTACAAGCTCCACCGGCGAGCTGCACGCGCCCGACAACACAGTGACCGCAACTACCCTGGTCACAGCCGCTGCGGAGAGCTGCACCATCACCTGCCCTGGCGACATCAATCAAGCCGCCGATGGCGGTCAATGCACGGCTGTAGTAGATTACTCGCCCGCCTCGGGCACGGGCGGAAACTGCAATCCTATCGAATGCAGCCCGCCCGCCGGGTCAACCTTCCCTTCGGGCACTACTACAGTAACTTGCGCAGCCGCGACCGGCGACCCGTGCAACTTCACGATAACAGTAACCGGGAACGACGAGCAGGCGCCTACGATCATTTGCCCGGCAGACGTTACTACCGAGGCTCCGCCTTCCAGCACGACCAGTGTCGATTATCCTGAACCGGAGACGATAGACAACTGCTCTGCCGTCACTGTCAACTGCTCGCCCGCATCTGGTTCGAGTTTCCCCATCGGGACTACGGCAGTAACTTGCACGGCAACCGATGCGTCGAACA
Source organism: Blastocatellia bacterium (assembly GCA_036277095.1). Classification (GTDB taxonomy): domain Bacteria; phylum Acidobacteriota; class Blastocatellia; order UBA7656; family UBA7656; genus DASUNP01. The sequence goes on along the minus strand of DASUNP010000021.1, from coordinate 50,932 downwards.
ACTCTGCGAACTGCACCTTCAACGTTATAGTGAATGAGAGCATGGTCAATTGCGCGCTGAGTTGCAGCCCCGATATCACCAAGTCAGTCGATCCCAACAGTTGCAGCGCCGTCGTCTCATACGCTCAGCCTCAAACGACAGGCTCCTCGTGCGGGACGGTTGTCTGCACCCCGGCCTCGGGCGCTGCGTTCCCAGTGGGTCAAACTATAGTCACTTGCACGGCGGCCGAAGGGGCCACTTGCAGCTTCTCGGTGACAGTCGTCGAGACGGTGCCGCCGACAATAACGGCCTGCGCTACGAACAAGATTATTGCGGCGGACTCGGAATGCATGGCCGTTATGCCGGACCTTACGGGAGAGGTAGTGGCTAGCGACAACTGCTCGACCGTCACGGTCTTTCAAACACCGCCCGCAGAAGAGTTGATCGGGGTCGGCGATACTGTCGTGACCATACGCGTGATAGACGATTCCGGTAATGAGACCATCTGCACCGCCACTGTGCGCGTGACAGAGTCGACGCCGCCGGTTATTAGCTGCCCTGCAAACATAACGACGGTCGATAATGCGCCCGGCGCGTGCGGGGCAATACTCAATCCCGGCACGGCCTCGGCTACAGACAATTGCGGCGTCGCGTCAATCGTCGGCACGCGCAGCGACAACGCGGCGTTAAATGCGCTCTACCCCGTAGGCACGACCGTCATCACATGGAGGGCGACAGATTTCTCGGGGAACTTCTCGACTTGTGAACAGACCGTCACGGTCACAAACCCGAACCCCGCCGTGACCATAACAGGCCCTGCGAGCGGGTCGCTCTTCCAGATTAATGCCCAGGTTCCTTTCAGGTCTACATTCACGGACAACCTGGGAGACACGCACACGGCCCAATGGACGTTTGATGCCATCAACGCACCGGCCACGGTCGTCGAGCCCACGGCTACAACGACCGGAACCGCCAATTTGAACTTCGCCTTTACGGTCCCTGGCGTCTACCTGATCCAACTCAACGTCATCGATGACTGCGGCAATGTGACTATTGCCGACACGGTCAATGCCCAGCCTGCCCTCGTCGTCGTATTCGACCCCGAAGGCCAGTTTGTGACAGGAGGCGGCTGGATAACTCCTCCACAAGGCTCATTAGTCGCTGATCCTAACCGGACGGGGAAGGGCAACTTCGGGTTCAACGCCAAGTATCACAACGGAGAAACTATCCCAAGGGGAGAGACCCAGTTCAGGTTCGGCAATTTCAACTTCCACAGCACCAGCTACGAGTGGCTGGTCATAGAAGGGCCTAAGCTTCAGTTCAAGGGATCAGGCAAGGTAAACAACAGCGGCGACTACGGGTTCTTGCTGACCGCAATCGATGGGAATGAAAGCGGGGGCGGCGGCACGGACAAGTTCCGCCTCAAGATATGGGACAAGAACAACAACAACGCGGTCGTTTATGACAACCAGATGAACGCCCCCGACACGGCTAACCCGACGACCGTGCTCGGAGGCGGGAACATAGTCATTCACAGGTGAGGCAATGGTAATTGCAATGGCAATTAATTGAGAGACGAGGTCAGAGAGAAAACAGATTCTCTACGCTCGACATAAAGATTTAAAGGAGAAAAACCATGAAGAAGATTAGATTGATGTTAAATGCGCTCGCAGTTTTAGCCGTATGTTTTCTCTTTAGCTCGATGGCGCAGGCTCAGGCGACCAGAACATGGGTGTCGGGCGTGGGTGACGATGCCAACCCTTGCAGCCGCACGGCCCCCTGCAAGACCTTTGCGGGCGCTATCTCTAAGACGGCCGCGGGCGGTGAGATCTCCGTGCTCGACCCGGGAGGGTTCGGCGCAGTTACTATCACAAAGTCTATTACGATCGAGGGCGGCGGCATCAAAGGCTCGATAACGGCTTCAATAGTAAACGGCATTATCATCAACGCGGGTGTGAACGATGTCGTAAGGATCCGCAACATTTCGATCAACGGCGTAGGCAATGGCATAAATGGCATTCGCTATCTTGCCGGCAAGACGCTTCACGTGGAGAACGTGACTATTCAGGGGTTCACCAGTAACGGGATTGACGTGAGCCTTGGGGCGAACAATGGCAACCTCACCGTGAAAGACAGTAGCATCACTAACTGCGGGATAGCCGGGATAAGGATGCAGACCTCGACCGGAACGGCGACGGCATCGATCTATAACGTGAGGTTGCAGTCATGTCAGTTCGGGCTGGATGTGTTTTCGGGCAACGCGACGATCAGCGACTCTGTCGTGTCTCACAACACAGGTATAGGGGTTGTGGCGGAGTCGACTGGGGTGATAAACGTTGAGAGGACGGTGATCACCAACAACGGCACGGGCGTGTCAGGGTTCAGCGGCACTGCCTTGATTCGGCTATCAAACTCGGCCATATTAAACAACAACATAGGGATCAACGTCACGGGGGGAACGACGGTCGCCACGTTCCAGAACAACGTGTTCGCCGGCAACACTACCCCGGGCGCGACGAACCAGAATCTAAGCCAGCAGTGACGAGGCTAGTCGTGTCGTGTCTTTGAGTTTTCTGATTTCGCGCTTGAGCGGTTTGGGCGGGGCGATAATGTTCCGCCCATTTTTTTTCTAGGATTGTTTCGTCGCGCCCTCTGCGTGCTGCCCTTCTGATGACGGACCGTGCGGCGCAGTGTTGTAGCGGCCCCCCAGGTCGTTCAGTCGTATGTAGATCAGGTCTGTAAACATCTTTATAGAGTCACGGAAATAACTGACCTTACTGTCTTCGCAGTGGTTCCAGGCAACAGGCACTTCGAGCAAGCGCAGCCCGCGCTTGTTTGCGATGTAAAGCACTTCGGGGTCGAACCCGAACCGCTCTATGCGCTGGGCCACGAAGACGGGCAAGGCCCCTTCGCGGCGAAATGCTTTGAAACCGCATTGCGTGTCTTTGAACTTGAGCCCCGTTATAGTCCTCATAAAGAGGTTAAATACGCGCCCCCCGAAATCACGGACCAGGGATTGGCGCACGCCTATGAGCTTGCGGTTCAACGCGCGCGAGCCAAACGTGACGTCGGCGCGGCCTTCGACAATAGGATCGATTAACTTGGGCGCTTCGGTTATGGGAGACGAAAGGTCGGCGTCGGTGAAGAGTATGACTTCTCCGCGCGCAGCGGCCACGCCTCGGCGAACGCTTGCGCCTTTGCCGCGATTCGGGTTGTTGGTCAATAGCCTCAACTCGTGGCCGCCCGAAGCATAGCGCTCGATGAAGCCTTCGACTATCTCGCCCGTCCGGTCGGTCGAGCCGTCGTCGATCACTATCACTTCTGAAGGTTGGCCCCGGTCGGAAATAAAGCGGAGAATCTCTTCGAGCGAACGCCCAATACGTTTCCCTTCATTGTAGGCGGGAATGATTATTGATAGGAGCCCAGACATAAGTTCGATGCGGACGCGCCGCGAGAGATGACTATACCATAAATCACGGGTCAGTGTAGGGCTGCCGAAAGCAAATCTCGCATGACGCATTTAATGCTAACGGGTCTCGCCTGTTCGGGCTATAATAATCGCGGTTGGTCTGACTGCGCGCCAGGGAAATAAGGCTCATGGGAATCATCTCAATCCTAAGAATAGCTGGCTTCCTCGCTTTGATACTCGGCGCTGCGATATTGGCGACACTGTTTCCTGACCTTCTCAAACTCCCGAGCCTCCCGTCCGGCAAATCAGACACGTTAAGTAAGACCTCTTACCGCGCGGCGTCTCTGCCTCGCATAGACCCGAGACTATCTCTGATTGACGAGGCCGCGCGGCGCACTTCCCCCGAAGGGAAAGTGGTCATAGAGAAAGCGCGCCTCGCCACGCCGGAATTTGACCGCAGGCGTGCGACCAGGACACTTGAAGCGATGATTGAAGAGGCCGCAATGGCCGACGGACTACGGAGGATCGAGCCGCTCGGGTGGGACGCGTCCGAGATGAAGGATGGCAAGTGGCGGCTGAATTTTCATTATCACAGGTGGCCGGCCCTATACCTGGTGGCGGAATGGGAATACGACGCCAAGGCTAACAAGCTTCGCCTGTTGGACAGCCAGCAGGGGCCGGAGTTTTGGATGACCGTGGCGAACCTCCACGAGCTAAGAAATCCTTGATCGCGCCGACGCGCTGCTCGCGCTTGCCAGCGAGGGGAATTGTGTTAGAATGAATTCGTAGGACGCGAGGACGTTCATAGATTGCGTCCGATCATCACAGGTATCGATCAAGCTTCGCAGTTGTTTCTTCATGATAATCAGAGCGGCGCTCCGGGCGCAGGTTCTTAGTCAATTCAAAGTCGCCTTATAGTGGTCGCTTTCTTAAAGGCTACGCGATCTCCGGGAGTTATTGACATGAAGAAGAGATTAGCTTTCGCCTTCCTGGCTCTGCTGACAGCCGTGACTTTCTCGCCGATTCGCGCCACGTCCCAAGATAACAATAAACCGGCTCAGAACCCTGAGCCCTTAAAAGCGAAGAGCGGCGAGCCGGCCCCGGCGCCTACGACCGCCGATGAAAAGGCCGTAGCAAAACCCGCCGACGTCAAACCTCTCAAAACAAACCAGGCCACTGACCGCGTCCAGTTGAGCACCGCGATTGTAAACGTCGTCATCTCTGTGACTGACCCTTACAACAGGTTTGTGACTGGACTCAGCAAGGACCATTTTGAGGTTTTTGACGACAAGGTTAAGCAGCAGATCGCCCATTTTTCGGATGAGGACGCGCCCGTCTCGCTCGGCATCGTCTACGACGTGTCGGGCTCTATGAAAGAGCGCATCGGCCGCTCGATCCGCGCGCTCAAGCGGTTCATCGAAACGTCTCACGACGACGACGACTTTTTCCTGATAGGCTTTAACGACCGCGCGAAGCTTGTACAAGACTTCACGCCCTCGGGCGATCAGATCACCAGCCACCTGATGTTCGTCCAGCCGAAAGGGTCCACGGCGCTTTATGACGCCGCCTACCTGGCGGTGGAGAAGGTACAGCAGGGCCGCCACAACAAAAAAGCCCTGTTGCTGATCTCCGACGGCCAGGACAACAACAGCCGGTACACGTACAAGGAGCTTCGCAACCGCGTCAAAGAGGCCGATGTGCAGGTCTACGCGATAGGCATAACCGACCCGGCGACCGACTCGATGGCAGGCTTTGGCCGCTCTGTGCTCGAAGAGATAACTCGCATGACTGGCGGGCGAGCATTCTTCCCTAACGCCTATAACGAGCCCGAGCTAGTCGAGATCTGCACGCGCATAGCCCTTGAGCTTCGGCACCAGTACTCGATCGGGTTCTATCCGTCCGACGTGACGAGCCAGGCCAAATGGCACAAGGTTCAGGTCAAGGTCAATCCGCCCAAAGGGCTCGGCCGGTTGTCGCTCTCGTACAAAGAGGGCTACCAGTCGTTCAAGAAAGTATTATCAGAAAACTAAGGCCAGACGTCTGGCCCTCCAGCCCGGCAGAAAAAATTCGCAACACCCGCCCGCTTGCCCATTCTCTCGGCAACTAGGGGCCGCCAGTGGCGCATCCCAGTTTATGGTGTGGATGGGCGGACGGCTCTTCCCACTCCTTGACAGTTTTCAAATCAATCGGCGCGGAGTAAAATTTCAGTATGAAATCTGTGACGGGTAGAATCAACGCAGTCCTTGTTCCGGTCTTAGCCATTTCATTGTTTATCGGCGGCGCGTCTTTCAGCCTCGCGCAGACCCAGACGCCGGCGAAACCTCAGTTGCCAAAGCCCAGCAGGCCGGAGCCTGCACCCCAGGATAGAGAAGACCCTATAAAGCTCGACACCAGCCTGGTCATACTGGATGTCATGGTAGTCGACCCGTCGAATCGTCCAGCTATGGATCTTAAGCAAGACCAGTTTCAGGTGCTTGAGGACAAGGTCCCGCAGAAGATTGAGTTTTTCACACGCGAACAGGTTGAGATCTCTATGGTGCTCGCCATAGACACTTCAGGCTCGATGCGCACCAAGCTCGACACGGTCATTAAGGCTTCTACGAGTCTTGTGAAAGAGAGCCGCAAGGGGGACGAAGTCGCCGTGCTGGAATTCAAAGACCAGCCGGAGCTTCTCGAAGAGTTCACCACCAATATCGGTGATGTAGCCGACACGCTACAAGGCTTGATCGCATCGAAACAGACGGCCATGCTCGACGCGCTATACCTGGGCGCCGATTACGCGAGCAAAGAGGGGCGTAACCGCCGCAAAGCCGTCGTGATCGTGACGGACGGAATAGACAAGGACAGTTATTACAAGTTCAACGAGGTGGTCAGCCACCTGCGCGAAACCGATGTCCAGATTTACCTGATAGGCTTTACGAACGATCTGTCGAAAGACGGGGCCTGGGTATTCGGCAAGAGCGATAAGGAGAAGGCTGAGAATCTTTTGAAGCAGCTTGCGGAAGAGACGGGCGGCAAGGCTTTCTTCCCGAAAGAGCTCGCGGAGGTACACACAATCGCGCAGCAGATTTCTACTGATCTGCGCACGCAGTATTCGATAGGCTATTACCCTACGAACTCTAAGAAGGACGGCACGTTCCGGGCCGTGAAAGTGAACGTAAACGGCGGCAACCGTCGGCTGGTCGCGCGCACTCGTAACGGATACACGGCGCCGCGCGAGGGCGAGACTCGCAACGAGTGATCGAGGTTTTCCGGCAGGCGCCACTTCAATCGGGTTATCAAAAATCGACTGAGATACCTAGCTGCGCGCCTGCTCGCGGGCTTTTTGAAAAGCGCCCGCCGATCAGCCCGAAATCAAGAGTCATTCCTTCCTTCAAAGCGTAATTCCCGCCTATTTGAAACTTTAACAGTCCCGCACCCAGATCGGTATTGCTCGACGCGGCCCCTGTCACTTCTACGCCCAGGTCGAGCTTCGGCGTGAACTGTCTAACCAGTGAAGCTCCACCTGTGAAGACCGTGCCTCGCGTTCTGATCTCCACGTCGCCCGGCAACGTGTTGCCGGAAAACAAGACGCCCGCGTTGAGCCGCAAGACCACGCGCTTGGTGAGCGTCTTCTGCGCGACGCCGTTGAAAGCATAATCTAAGAGCGCGGAGCCTAGCTGCCGGTCCTTGTCGCCGGTCGGGACCTCAAGATTAAAACTCAAAGTCAGCGCAGGCACTGAAGAAGCTTGCCGCTCTTTGCGAAAGTTGTACTTAACCGAAAGGTTCGTATCGCCAAAGCCGAACGCATTGCGCGGGCGATTGCTGCGATCGTTGAAGATTGCGATCACGGGCATGTTAAACCCTACCTCGACCCGGTCCGTGAGCCCGTAGTTGAGCGTGAAGCTGCTCGTGTTTTGCCGGAGGTTGGGGAAATCGGAGCGCTGGAGGATGTCAAATTCGTTCGTGAACTCGAAATGAAGCTTGCGCCGCTCGGTCGTGTCCGCGTCGTCGGTGAAGAAGGGTTGTTGAGCCGGGGACTCCGACTCTACAGCGCACATCAGGGCGATCAAAGAAAAGATCATCCAAAGTCGAGCTTTATCAAACACGCGCAGAATTAATCGGTCCTTTCGTCAATAGCCTCGCGCCCGTCGTTCACCTGTTCGCCTCACTCTAATCGCGCCCCTCGATCAAGTTCTGTTCTGTTCTGTTCTGCCCGCCCGTTTCTTTCGTGTCGGGCATCTGTGAGACGAAATAGGCAATAATAGCGATGAATATCAACGCCAGCATGACGATAACTAAAACAACTCGCGACGGGTGGTCCGTCTGTTGACCTTCGCCTAGATTGTCGAGGCCGGACGGCAGGTTCATGTCCTCCGTGTTGGGGCGTATGATCCCCGCGTTGTTGGTCGATTCGTGCGCCAGGCGGTGTATCTCGCCCGGCGTGTAGGCCCGAGTCTTCTCCGGATCATCGCGCCGCCGCCTGAGCCGACGCAGGCTCTTATCAATCCTCGATCGTTTCATAGCCATTTAATCTTTCGGAAGTAATAGTATATAGCCAGCCCGACGACCACCATCGACAATAACGTACCGACGTAGCCGTATTTCCATTTCAACTCAGGCATAAAATCGAAGTTCATGCCGTATATCCCCGCGATTAATGTTACAGACATCAGTATCGTCGAGATAGATGTCAGCCGCTTCATAATCGTGTTCATGCGGTTCCCCGAAATCGACAGGTATGCATCCATCGTCGAGCTTAACATGTCGCGGAGCGTGTCGATCGTGTCGGCCACGCGGATCAGGTGGTCGAACACGTCCTGGAAATAGACATGCGTCTCGCGCGAAAAGATCGGCTGCTCGCGGCGGAGCAGCGTGTTAAAGACATCGCGCAACGGGGTGACAGACCGCCGCAAGAAAAGCAGCTCCTTTTTGATGCGGAATATCTCTTCGATCGCCGCAGCCTGGAAATCGACGAATATCTGGTCTTCGAGGTCGTCCATCCTGTCCGACAGCGCGTCGAGCAGCGGCATGTAATCATCGACTATCACGTCTATCATCAGGTAGGCGAGCAAGCCCGTCCCGCGCTCGGCCAGGTCTTTCCACTCGCGCCAGAGCCGCTCGGCCGTCTCTATCGCGCGTATCGGCTGGCTGTGGACCGTGACCAGATAGTTCTTGCCGAGAAATATGTTCAGTTCCCTAAGCTCCAGGTGGCGACCCATTATCAGCTCTGCTTCGTAGAGCACTATGAAATAGTAGCCCTGGAACTCCTCTACTTTTGGCCGCTGGTGCTCGTTGCGGCAGTCTTCGATCGACAGCGGGTGGAAGCCGAACTCCTTAGCAAGCTCCTCGAAGTCCTCGCTCGTTGGGTCCGCGACATCTACCCATATGATGTTAGGCGCTTCGGTGCATAGCTGACTGATCTCGTCAGTGTTTGCAATGGTTGTAAAAGTCCTGGACTCGCGGTTGAGCACGATAGTCCTTATCATCGTTTACCTCGGTTGTATGATTTACTTCTTGGTGAATGTCTCGCCAAAGAATGATCGGTAAGGAAAAAACAAGCGACAGCTTCTCACGCTTTAACCCGCAGGTCAACAAGAAACCATCTCCCGTGGGCCGCCGATTTTTTAGTTTGTTAGCCGGTCAGTCTATGGCTTAATCTTCTCTCGATGGAAACGGCGTTCTTTACGATCCTTGGGGCGGTACTCCTTTTCTTCGTCATCGATGATATCTATGTCACCATACTTCAGGCGCGAGGCAAATCCGGGCCCGTCAGCGAGCTGGTCTATCGCAGCATATGGCGCATAGCCCGCCGGATAGCCTTCAAGCTATCCCGCTCGCGCCGTCACAAGATGCTCAATTCAATCGGCCCCGTTCTGATGCCGCTGCTCGTCGGAGTCTCTATAATGCTAGTCATCATCGGGTATGCGCTGATCTATTTTCCTGGCATGCCTGAGAAGTTTAATTTCGGAAGCGAAGGGGCGGGCTCGCGTTTCGTAGACTCAATCTATTTCAGCGGCACTACACTCACCACTGTCGGTTTTGGCGATATATCGCCTCGCGCGCCGGAGATGAAGATAGTCGCCATAATAGAGGCCGTGTCGGGCTTCGGTCTTATATCGCTCGCCGTCACCTACTTGATAGTCGTCTACAGCGCGCTGGAGCGAAAGCGCGCCATCGCGCTTTCGCTTTATCACAGCGCCGAAGGCGGTGCGGACGTTGTGGAATTCATTAAACACCATTTCGTAGGAGGCCGCCTCTCCGGGCTTTCGACCACGCTCAGGACTGCCGCGCGCGACCTGCAAGAGACTCTTGAGTCACACGTCGAGCACCCGATCATACATTATTTTCATCCCGTGCAGGTCTACAAGGGCATGCCGCGCGTGCTGTTCCTCTGTTTGGAGATATGCGCGGTGATCAAGTCCTGTTTGAATCAGCAGGAGTATGCGGACCTTCAGAACCACCCGGCTGTGCTGACTATGGAATCGAGCGCGCTCCACGTATTAAACGAGCTTTCAGCGCACCTCGACCTGGTAAAGCGCGGGGATAGTTCTTCTCATACGGAGCCCGAAGAGACGGCCCGCTGGAGGACACGCTTCGAGCAGACGCTCGCCCGGCTGGACGAGGCGGGGATTAAGACTGAGCCCGATAGAACAAAAGGCTGGAAGATATATCAGGCCAAGCGCGGAGAGTGGGAGCGGCAGTTATCCCGGTTCGCCTACTATCTGGGTTACGACTGGGATGAGGTTACCGGCGACCGTGATTTAGAATACGCAGCTAATGAAGAGATGGAGGAGCCGCGCTTCGATAAGTCACATTGATATTTTTAGCTTTTCGCTCTGCTAGAGTTTTGCGAATACTTCGCGCTCTTCGCCGAGTTCGCGGGCGGCGGGCGTGATGATGGTCTTGCCGTTGATGTAAATCTTCTCGCGCGCGGCGATGGCCCGCTTGACGTCGTCTTCGCAGACGAAGTCGTAGACGTGCCCATTCGTCTGAGCGGCGGGTGGCGGTGCGGGAGGCGGAGTCGGAGCAGCCGAACTCGGAGCAGGCGAACTCGCCTGACTGGTCGCCGCCCACTGGCCTGTGGGCTGCGCTTGAGGCGGCGGCGGTTGCGCGACGTTGACCTGGCGCTCGGCCAGGAATCGGTCTACCATCGCGGCGATAGCTGCCCGATCGATTGCAGGCGGCGGGGCCGCCGCGCGCGCGGTCGTCTCTTGGGCGGCGCGGTTGATAGGTTTCGTCTCGAACGCTATGCGCTTTATGTCTACGAGGTGGCGCGGCGAGATGTTGTCCGAAGTGACGTTGCCGCCCCACGAGCCGCACCCGAGCGTCATCGAAGGCTCAAGGTCTGTGGTGAATCCTATCGCGCCGTGTGTCGAAGGGCTGTTTACCACGACGCGCGATACGGGCATTCTTACGCCGTACTCGCGCGCGGCGTCGCGGCTCTCGGTGTGTACGGAAGCCGTGTGCCCCATGCCGCCGTACCTTAAAACTTGCGCGCACCGCTCGCAGCCTTCCTCCAGGCTTTCGACGACGTAATACGCAAGTATCGGCGAAAGCTTCTCCATAGAGAGTGGAAAATCTCGGCCCACGCCTTGAAGCTCACACATTATGGCGCGCGTGTTTTCGGGAATAGAGATGCCTGCCATCTCCGCGATCACCTTCGGGCTTTTGCCGACGATCTTCGGGTTGAGCGTGTTTGTGCTCGTCGCCACGACGCGCGCGAGGGCGTCCTGCTTCTCTTTGTCGAGAAAGTACGCGCCCTCAGCCTCGAATCGCTCGCGCACATTTGAATCGATTGCGCGGTCGACTACGACTGCCTGCTCCGAAGAGCAGATAGTGCCGTTGTCAAAACATTTCCCGGTCAGAATATCTTTGACGGCCTTTGTGACGTTTGCCGACCGCTCGACCATCGCGGGCACGTTTCCGGGTCCCACGCCGAAGGCGGGCTTGCCCGAAGAGTAGGCCGCGCGCACAAGCCCTATCCCACCGGTAGCCAGTATCAGGGCCGTGCGCTTGTGCTTCATCAACTCCTGCGTGCCTTCGATAGTAGCAATCGACATGCATCCGATCGACCCCTGCGGTAGTCTGGCGGCCTCGCCGGCCGCGCGCATCACGCGGGCGGTTTCGTTTATACAGCTCGTGGCCGAAGGGTGTGGGCTTAAGACGACCGCGTCGCGCGCTTTTATCGCGATGAGAATTTTGAATATCGCTGTCGATGTAGGGTTTGTTGACGGGATGATGGCCGCGACCACGCCGCGCGGCGAAGCGACCTCGATGATGCTATCTGTCTGTTTGACGACCCCGACAGTTCGCAGCGGTCGGATGAAATTGTAAACCTGCTCGGCCGAGAACCTGTTCTTAGTGGCCTTGTCCGCCGCCACGCCGTAACCCGTCTCCAGGTGCGCCATCTCGCCCAGGCGGTAACTCTCTTCGAGGGCGGCGCGCGCCATCGCGCCGACTATCTCGTCGATCTTCTCCTGCGAAAAAGTGGCGAGAGCCTTCTGCGCCTGCCACGCGCGCTCGACCAGCTCGCGAGCCTGCTCCACGGATTGTTGGTCTTTATCGCTGCTCATTTGTCATTCGTCATTTGCCATTCGTCCCTTGTTAGTTGCAAGGGACGAATGGCAACTATCTATTTGGCGCGGTCTTTATTCGGCGAGCTTATAGATCGCTTGCCGTCTTCTTGAGAGCCTGCTGTCAACTGGCCTCGCGTCTCGCCGCCCGAAAGCTGGTGGCCGCCGTTCATCAACCCGTTTGCTTCCAGAACCTGCTCAAGCTCTCTGTGGGGGCGCGGTATGACGTGGACGCTCACAAGCTCTCCGACGCGACGGGCCGCCGCCGCGCCTGCGTCTGTCGCCGCCTTGACCGCTCCTACGTCGCCGCGCACCAGCACCGTCACGTAACCCGCCCCGATATACTCGCGACCGACGAGCACAACATTCGCAGCCTTCACCATCGCGTCGGCGGCTTCGACCGCCCCCACGAATCCCTTCGTCTCTATCATGCCGAGCGCTTCCATAGACATATCAAACGTCCCTCCGTAATCTTATGCAATTTAACTGAAGCTCTGATCGCGAGTTTTGGCAAGAATTCATCTGCTCCAGAAGAGAATCAAAACTAACAAAACGACAGCTAACCGTCAAGCAGGGCCAAATGCGGGGCCCGGGCAGTTGCAAATTATCTGTAGGGCCAGGGCTTGTCCCTGCACGGATCGTCCGAACGACGATGACATCATCGCGCTTTCGCGCAATCCGGGCAGCCACAAGGGCTGGCCCTACAATGCATTGAACACGAGCCTTCTTACTTCGCCGACTGTTTGCGTGAAGCCTTTGCGAATTCGGGCAATACTTCTTCTTTATAAAACTTGAAGAAGCTCTCCTGGTCCGGCCCGACCTGGTGTATGTAAACATGGTCGTAGCCCGCGTCTATGAACTCGTTGATCTTCTTGATGTGCTCGCCCGCGTCGGGTTTGCAAAGCACCGTCTCGGCCACGTCGTCTTCTTTCACCATCTCTGCCGCCTGCTCGAAATGAGCCGGCGTCTTTAGCTCTTGCGACAGCTCGCCTTTCAACGCAGCATTGGGCCACCATTCATAAGCCGTTTGCTTTGCGTCCTCTTCTTTCAGCGCGTAGCAGACCGTAAGCTGGCCGTAGCGCGGTTTTTTTGCACCGCCCGCCTCTTGGAACTTTTCGACGATCTCACGTTCCGGCGCGACGCCGATCAAGCCGTCCCCGATGCGGCCCGCAGCTTCAGCCGCTTTAGGGCCGCTCGCGGCGACGTAGATGGGCGGCGCCTCGTCTGGCAGGGTGTAGATGCGCGCGTTTTCTACGGTGTAATAATCGCCGCGATGGCTCTGAGTCTCGCCCTGCCACAAAAGCCTTATCACCTCTATGGCTTCTTCGAGCATTTCCATTCTCACCTCGTGCATCGGCCAGTGATCGCCGAAGATATGCTCGTTGAGGTTTTCGCCCGTGCCGACGCCGAGGAAGAACCGGCCGGGCATCATCGCCGCCGCCGTCGCCGCCGCCTGCGCGATGATAGCCGGATGAATGCGAATCATCGGACAGGTGACGCCCGTGCCGAGCCTGAGCCGATCTGTAGCCTGACTGATGCCGCCGATCACGCCCCACACAAAGGCGCTGTGTCCCTGGCGGTCTATCCAGGGATGAAAGTGATCCGAGATCAGGGCAAAGCTAAAACCCGTCTCTTCGGCCAGGCGGGCGTTTTTGACCAGGTCCGAAGGCGCGTGCTCTTCGCTTGATATTGCGTAACCTATTTCAACCATCTTCCTACCATCCTTTCATATGAGATTTAATTTTGATAATCACTTGAGACGGTTTTGCATTATGACAATGCAGAGTTTGCACGTCGGCTCCCGCGTCTCTGCAATTAGACGGACGCTAGAGTTAAAGGCAATACCGGTGCCGCTCTCGACAAAGTGGAATGAAAGCGCGCTCATGTTATATAGTCTGATTAGCGACACGATAGACTAAGCTTGTGAGAGGAACTCGCCACCGAGGAGATTGAATGGCGTCAGCGTCTTCCAAGAAAGCTGTCTACGCAGCCATCGCGGGCAACCTTGCAATAGCAATAACCAAATTCGTCGCCGCATTCATCACGGGCAGCTCGGCCATGTTGAGTGAGGGGATTCATTCGGTAGTCGACACGGGCAACGGCGCGCTGTTGCTGTTTGGCATACGAATGAGCCGCAGACCCGCTGACCCTTCGCACCCGTTCGGCTACGGCAAAGAGCTATACTTCTGGACGCTGATCGTCGCCATATTGATCTTTGCCGTCGGCGGCGGCATGTCGCTTTACGAGGGCATCAGTCACCTTCAACACCCGGGCACGCTGCGCGACCCGTTCTGGAACTACATGGTGCTCGGCTTCGCGCTGGTCTTCGAGGGATTCGCGTGGGCCGTAGCCTTCAAGGAGTTTCGCAAGACTCAAGGAAAGATGAGTCTGCTGAAGGCCGTGCGAGCCAGCAAAGACCCGACTACGTTCACAGTGTTGTTTGAAGACTCGGCGGCGATGCTGGGGCTTCTGGTCGCGTTCTTGGGAATCTTCTTAGGCCACCGGCTGAACAACCCTTACCTGGACGGCGTGGCCGCGATCATAATCGGAGTGATACTTGCGGTCGTTGCCGTGCTGCTGGCTTACGAGAGCAAAGGGCTGCTCGTGGGCGAAGGCGCGAGCCGAGAGACGATAGAGAGCATCTGTGTATTGGCTCAAAATGATCCGGCGGTCGAGCGCGTTATGCCGCCGCTCACGATGCACTTCGGCCCGCAAGAGGTGTTGCTAAACCTCGACATAAAGTTTCGCCCGAGGCTTTCGGCTGAAGAGATCGAAGCGGCCGTAGACCGCATGGAAGCCGAGATACGCAAACGCCACCCCGAGATCAAGCGCATCTTCATCGAGGCCGAATCGATAACGGCCACCCGGCGCGACGCGGCGAAAGCCGATTGATCGTCGCGAGAAATTCCTGGCGCCTGGGGATAGGTATGCTTGACACCCGTCTGTGCATTTCTTAAGATGACCTTCTGTTGGTTACCCCCTTGCACAACGCTTGATAAGAGAGGCGTCCCCGGCATATGCCGACACTCGGCGAAGAATTGAAGCGAAGGCGAGAAGAGCGAAACATCTCGCTTGCCGACATCTCGGAAGCGACAAGGATCGGCACGCGCTTTTTGAAAGCCATCGAATCGGACAACTACTCGATTCTGCCCGGAGGCATATTCACACGCTCGTTCATACGCGCTTACGCCAAGCAGGTCGGGCTGAACGAGGATGAAGCAGTCGCTCAATATCAACTTCAGGTCACGGGCCAGGCGGCAGAAGCCGCGTCGGCGCAGCCTCAAGCAGCGGAGAATGTCGTTCGACAGATCCCGCCGCCGGAAAAGCGCCCTCGCAAGCCTGAGCCAATAACCTATCGCCCACCCGCTACGCGCACAAACTGGTCAACGGTTATCATAGGAGCAGGGATAGTGGTCTTCGTGGGGTTGATCGTGTGGGCGCTTGTGCAGAAGTTTGGGAGCGCCGGACCGACCGAGCAGGCCGCTTCTTCGACGCCCGCGCCGCCAGTCGAGCAGACAAAGCCGCCCGAACAGCCTGCGCAGCCCGCAACGGCCCAGCAACCTGCCGAAGGCGAGCAGCCTCCGCCCGCGCCTCCGCCCGGTGACTCTATAGCCATTAAGCTCGAAGCCATCAGTGGGAGTTGGGTTCAGTACAAAGTTGATGACGGCAAATCGGCTTCGATGATAATAAAAACGGGCCAAAGCCTGGATTTGCCGGTCGCCCAGAATCAAGTCAAGATAAGTTATGGAAACAGGCTGACGCTAAAGATGTCTATCAACAACCAGCAGGCGGTTTTTCCTCCCGACACGCCGGAAAGAGACGGCCACATAATAATATCACGCGATAACTTGCAGACATTTTTCCCATGAAATTACTCTCGCAGGCATGCCACTTACTTTAGCTCAATTGCGCCCCGCAAACCGGTGATGTAGTATCGAACTCTACAGCCAATAACCGCCGGATGAGGAAATAGAGAATGACTACAATGATGGATAGGCCGCTCGCAGAGGTAGACCCTGAGATTGCCGCCACGATTGCCAGCGAAGAGCGCCGGCTGGCCTTCAACCTCGAGATGATCGCTTCAGAGAATTTCGTGTCGGAAGCAGTGCTCGAAGCAATCGGGTCGGTCTTGACGAATAAGTACGCCGAAGGCTATCCCGGCAAGCGTTACTACGGCGGCTGCGAGCATGTAGACGTGGCCGAAAACCTGGCCAGGGAGCGCGCGCGGCAAATCTTCGGCTGCGAGCACGTCAACGTCCAGCCGCATTCCGGCTCGCAGGCCAACATGGCCGTCTATCTGGCCGCGCTCGAATACGGCGACACCATACTCGGCATGAACCTCGCGCACGGCGGCCATCTGACGCACGGCCACCCGCTCAACTTTTCCGGCCGCAGCTACAAGATAATTCCGTACGGAGTCGATTCGGAAACCGAGCTGATCGACTACGACGAGCTTCAGCGATTGGCGAACGAGCACAAGCCCAAGTTGATACTGTGCGGCGCGTCGGCCTATTCGCGCATAATCGATTTCGAGCGCATAGGGAAGATAGCCCGCGACGTGGGCGCTTACTCAATGGCGGACATCGCGCATATCGCGGGGTTGGTAGCCGCCGGAGAACATCCGAGCCCCATCCCGCACATGGATTTCGTCACTACGACGACGCATAAAACATTGCGCGGGCCTCGCGCGGGGATGGTAATGTGCCGCGAGAAGTTTCAAAAAGAGATCGACCGCGCAGTCTTCCCGACCATTCAAGGTGGACCTCTGATGCACATCGTCGCCGCGAAAGCCGTCTGCTTCAAAGAGGCTCTGGAAGCCAATTTCAAGGATTACCAGCGGCAGGTCATCGCCAACGCGCGGGTGCTTGCCGGCGCGCTCGCGGAGGCGGGCTTCCGCATAGTTTCGGGTGGGACTGACAATCACCTGATGCTGGTCAACGTCTTCGTGCGAGGCATCACCGGGGCGCAGGCTGAAAAGGTGTTAGAGCGCGCAGCAATCACCGTAAACAAAAACGCCATACCTTTCGACACGCAGCCGCCGATGAAAGCCTCAGGCATTCGCGTGGGCACTCCCGCGCTCACAACTCGCGGGATGAAAGAGGACGAGATGCGGCAGATCGCCCTCTGGATCAGCGAAGTGCTTGCCGAGCCCGACAACGAGTCGGTCCAAAAGAGCGTACGCTCTCGTGTAGAAGAGCTTTGTGCGAGATTCCCGATCTACGAGAAGCGGCTGGTGCGCAGCCGCGCGCAGGTTCAGTAACGCGGCCTCTATAAAAGATGGAAGAAGTATTTGGTCCCGGCGGACTGATCGCCCGCCACCATCCGAACTATGAGTACAGGCCCGGCCAGGTCGAGATGGCCGAAGCCGTGGACGATTGTCTAATGGGCGGCGGCGTCGCCTTGATCGAAGCGGGGACGGGGACCGGAAAGACGCTCGCTTACTTGATACCGGCGCTTGCCGCAGGCCGCCGCGTCATCGTTTCGACCGCTACAAAAAATCTTCAAGAGCAACTCCATAAGAAAGACATCCCATTTCTTCAAGAGATCATACCGCGTCAGTTCAAAGCGATCTGCATGAAGGGGCGGTCGAATTACGTCTGCCTTCACCGGCTCAAGAAATCCGACGAGATGCCGATACTGGAAGGGCTGGAAGAGGTCGATTACTTCGACGAAGTTCGCCGCTGGGCCGCCGAGACGGAAACGGGCGACCGCGCGGAGCTGACGGATTTGCCTGAAAACCTTTCGTTCTGGCCCCAGATCGACGCACGCGCAGAGACCTGTCTCGGCCAAAAATGTCCTGAGTTCGACTCTTGCTTTATCACTCGCATGAGGCGCGAGGCGATGGAATCCGATGTCGTCATAGTCAACCATCACCTCTTCTTTGCCGACCTTGCGATGCGCGGCGGGGATTACGGGGCGGTGCTGCCCGATTACGCGACCGTCATCTTTGACGAAGCGCACGAGCTTGAAGACGTGGCGGCCTCTTACTTCGGGACCAGCGTCTCTAACTTTCGCATAGTGGACCTTGTACAGGATGCCAACAAGCTCGTAGTCACGGAGCCTGACCAGGCCGGCGACTTGATAAAAGCGCTCGCACGGCTGACTCAACGCGCGGACCAGTTCTTTCTCGCGTTCCGGGGTGACGATCACGAAACGAATTCACCGAGCCGCTACCAGCGCGCGGGCGCGGCGACCGACGGAAGATTCACGCTCTCCAGCACGCACTTTGTCCGCAAAGAGACGGACGGCGGCTACAAACCCACGGCTGCCGGGGAGGCATACATAGCGCTGTCGACGGCGATCGACCGGCTCGCAGGAGCGCTCGCGGTCATCAAAGACCCGCCGCCCGAAATCGATAACATCCTACGCCGCGCGGAGACTTTGAAATTCGAGCTTGAGTTTATCGTGACGGGCGACGAGCCGGGCTTCGTCTACTGGTACGAGAAACGCGGGCGCGGCATCTTTCTGCACGCGACGCCGATTGACGTGTCCGGCATTTTAGAGGAGAAGCTGTTCGCGAGCGTTCACAGCGCCGTGCTTACGTCGGCGACGATGACGGCGGGCGAGAGCTTCGATTTCATCAAGGGGCGATTGGGAATAACGGGCTCGCGCGAGTTAATCATCCAATCGCATTTTGATTTCGAGAACCAGGCGGTGCTTTACCTGCCGCAGCAGATGCCCGACCCTCGCAGCCGCGACTTTCTCGACGCTTCTGTGGAAGAGATAGTGCAGATACTGGAGGCGACGCAGGGAAGGGCATTTGTGTTGTTTACGAGCGTCGCCTCGATGCGCCAGACCTACGAGCGCGTTCGCGGCTTGATCGATTATCCGATATTCATTCAGGGGCAAGGGTCGAAGGCCGGTCTGCTCGACCGATTCCGCAGGACCGAAGGCGCTGTCCTTTTCGCGACCTCGTCTTTCTGGCAGGGCGTGGATGTTCAGGGCGAAGCGCTCTCTTGCGTCATCATATCGAAACTGCCGTTTGCCGTCCCGACAGACCCTGTGGTCGCGGCGCGGCAGAAGTATATCGATGACCAGGGAGGGAACTCTTTCTACGAATATTCTGTCCCGCAGGCGGCCATCACATTGAAGCAGGGGCTAGGCCGCCTGATCCGCTCCGCGACCGATCGCGGAGTGCTTTCGATCCTCGACCCGCGATTGAGGACAAAAGCGTACGGCAAGTTTTTTCTCCAAAGCTTGCCGCCCTGTCATGTGACGAAAAGCCTGGAAGAGGCCGCCGCTATCTTTGGCGCTTGAACGATATTCAGCGTTTGAGATCACTCACTTCTTAGCCAGCACGACCGGCGCCTGCTCGGCTGCGCTAATCTTCTCAAAGAATCCTCTGACTTTTATGTATTCGCCTACGGGAATCGTCGCTCTCTTAACGATCAGCTTTCGTGTGAAGTGTAGATAGCCTTCTTTAACTTCGTAAGCTGTGGAGTAAGCGCCGAACAATGTGTCGAGTTTTACCTCGTCGGGCAGCTCATCTACATCGAAGCCGCTGGGCAGCTTCACTTTGACAGCCTCTGTGAAGGCGCGCTGGTTTAAAACGACCGGATGCGCGCGGGTAGGCTCGGTCAGTGTGAGCGATTCCTGGCGAGCGACAATGGCAGGCTTGAAGATAAGCAGCCGGTTCTGCAAGATCTGGCCGTAACTGGGCGCCTTGAATTCGACATTGAGCGTGAAGCGCCCTGCGGCGCTATCATCGACGGGCTCGACTTTTGAAACCGTGGCTCCCGTCACACTGCGAGTTATCCACTTCTCAATCATCTTCACATATTCTGGCCGCGAAAGCTCGCGATAAAGGCGTCGCTCGACCGCGGCAGCGCGCCCGACCGACTGCTCGCGCACCTTGGCCGTGATCGAGCCATCTAGGCCGAGGACGACTTCGGCCTGCCGGTCAAGGTGATTTGTCTCGGCGGGCGTGACAGGCATTTTCACCAGCGCGCCCGCGTCTCCGGCGATAATCAACGCGAGGCTGCCCTGCTCGTGTTCGGGCAGGTCTCCGACCGTAGTGTTATCGTCCGTAGGGTCAAAGATGAGCAGGCGGCCCAGAGTCGGGTGCTTGACGATGGTTGCGGCTTCCGTTTCGTCGCTCACCCTGATGGCGATGATGCAATGGTTGAACTGCTGCGGCGAGGGCCACTCTTCTCTAACATAGGTCGGGTCCCCCGAGTAGATGCATACCAGGTGCGACTGGATGTTTACCGCTTTCAGCATCGCCCGCATCAGGTTCGCTTTGTCTTTGCAATCGCCATAAGACTTGGCGAAAACATCTACGGACGAGTGCGGGCGATAGCCGCCGCCGCGCCCCACGCCTGTTTGAATCGAGATATAGTTGATGCCCTGGACGTAGCTGCCTATGGCGCGTATCCGCTCAAGCTCAGTCTTGGCAGGGGCGACAAGCTGGCGCGCTTTGCCCGCAAGGGCGTCGTCGAGCGTCATCTGCGGGTCGCTCAGCTCCGAAAGCCAGCGCGACACGTCGCTCCAGCCGCTGAAGGTTCGCCCGATGCCGCTCTTTGCGCCCGGAGCCGGAAAATAACTGACCGCAAGCAGCGGAGCGATGTTTGTCACGGGAGGGCTTAACGGTTCCTCTTCGATGTGGGCCAGGCCGCGCAACTCCCATACGTAATTCGAGCCGCTGACTGTCGGCTCTATCCTGGTGTGATTGAAAGTGACGCCTTCGGCGCGCCATCCTTGCGGGAGCGAGAGTGTGTAGCGAGAGGCGAGCGTGGGAAGGCGGTCTTGAAATTGCCAGGTGAACTGCGTAAAGACCGACCGGTCTTCGCTCGTGATTTCGTAGCCGAAGACCGAGCCGACCTCAGCCTCTGCGCGCCCCGAGATCGCCTTTATGCGGGCTTCGTTATAAATATCGTTGTCGACCATCGCCAGATCGGCAACTTCGTTTTTTTCGTATTTCTTGACCCTCCCGGAAGGGCTTATCATCCAGGCGCGAATCTCGCGCACACGACCGCCGTCGGTCCTGTAAGAGGCAGTGGCCATAGCATAATCGCGCCCTTCACCAGTCAGTATTCGCACGGCGTATCGCTCGGTGGTAGTAACGCGGCCATCGTCATCTACTTTGTCCTGCTGCTCTGTGAATAGAACGACGGCAGGGACTTTCTTCGCGTAAGCAGGCGCGCTTGTCGATGCACATGTCCGCAGCCACTGAGGGACGTCATCGCCCGCCCGCGCGGGCATGGCTAGGAGCGTGAGCGCAAACAAACAACCAGGCAACCATATAAAAACTCTTATTCGCATCTCATTCTCCTCAGTCCTGCGAAGCTGCCGCAGCCGACTGCTTGAGCGTGATCGTGTGATTATCTCGCTGATGAATCTCATCGAACACGCGCTTCAGTGATGAGTAAGACGTGTTCGGGAACAGCACAACGGTCGAGCCGCCGAAAAAGAAGTTGCGCTTGTAGTCCAGCGTCCTGCCATCCTTTGTAACGGCTATACGGACATCGTATTTGCTCATCGTCTGGACGGCGAATGAATCGGGCGAATCGGCGTTGTCAAGCGCATATCCTTCCGGCAGCTCTATGGTCACGTGATCCTCCTCCATCCAGGGGAAGTGAAAATAGATCGGGTGCTTGCGCTCGCTCGTGGTAAATATTGGTCCTATGCCTTTGTGAAAAAAGGCTGGCTGCAAGAAGAGGCGCTTGCCGGTGCGCTGCGCGTAGCCCTGCACGCGTATGTGAAACGAATGAACGAAAGGCTTCTGCGGGTCATCCACGTTTTCGATGCGAATGTTTGATACCTCTGCCGTGCTCATCTGCTCCTTTATTAAATCGCGCAACGTCTGCTCGCGCTCTTCGGCAGTGTCGTCGTCGTTATACTCTTTCTGCTCGACGCCGAAGTGGCCCGTGTATTCGATGCGCACATCGCCTTCGAGCGAGCCGTCTTCGCTCAAACGGAGGGTGGCCGAGCGCTTCTTAACCGATTTGTTGGGAGGCGAGAGAGGCGTCTTTACAAAGGCCGGCTCCTTCGGGTCTGAAATAAGAGCGTACTGCCCCTCTTCCTGCCAGCGGAGCATCCCGAACGGAACATAGCGGCTGGCCGGGTCATAGAAACGCCACTCGTCGCCGACGCGCACGGCTATGTCGAACGTGCTCATGAAATAAGAGTCCGGGAAGGTGGGGTCAAAGAATGTATCACCACGGTCGGCGAGCGTTGCGACTCGCGCCTCGAACCCCGCCGCCGTAGCGAGGGCCGCAAAGAGCATATCGATATCGGTCCCCGTCCCCATCCCGCGCTTGAGGGTGTCGGACGGGACCTTGTTCTCTTTGACCTTTTTCCGGTCTTCAGCCGAGAGCCCCGAAGCGTCGTCGTTGACGTTCTTGATCTTCAAGCGACAGAACTCAAAGAGCCTTTCGAGCTTCTGCTCAGGCGTCGAAGCGTCTCCGATAATCGATGCGGCGGCTTTCTTCACCTCATCATTCACTTTCATGCTCTCTTTGTTCGCCTCGTAAACTCTCTTGCCGTGCTTCGGCCAGAATTTATCCGGGGGCAGCACCTCATCTAATGAATAGAAGATCAGCATCCAGGTTCGCGACTCAAACTCAGGCGGCATGCGCGGCTCTTCGCGAAAGGCCGGGACGTTGGTCATCGTCGTGCTGTGGAACCCATCTTTCTCTTTCACAAAAGGCGTTGGCTCGCCGTGAAAAGTCCGCGCAGTCATACCGACGGTTTTATATGACAGGTCAATCTTCAACGGCTTGATGTAGTACTTGACAGACTGCACAGGAATATCCCGCTGGAAGTTCAGGCGCAGGTAGTTTGAGATGTGGTCGTTGCGCACCTCGCGCCAGCGGTACTCGACTATTGCCCCGGGCTCGACGCCGGGCATCGCAAAAGTCTTAGCCTTGACCTTCAGGCCGCTCACCTTGACTATGGTGCGATCGAAGACCGCATCTTTCTTCAGCTCTACTATCGTGCCGTCGGGTTTAATAGTGCGGCCCGCAATGTCCGTGATCCTGTTGTCGCCCAGGTAGGGAATGTCTATCTTGCTTTGCGATTCCTTCCCGCGCTCCGTGAAAACCTTGATGCGGACGTAATGGCGGAGAACTGTTCGAGGACCGTTGCCGTCTAGCTCATCCAACACACGCACCTCCCAGAAGATCGCCTCGGCGTCGGCATCGCGCTCGACGACAGACGTTTTCATCGCCAGGTGAGCTGGATCGACGGGCCTCCAGTCGTCGCCGCCCGCGCGGACGGACGCGGTCGCGATGAATAGACCCAGGGCAAACAGAAAGACGGAAAACAAGCTTCGACTTGTCATGATGGATTTCACTCCCAATTCTAATGTAAACAAAAAACAACCTGGTCCGATCTTGAGCTGAGATGAGAAGAACTACCCAAGGGAACAAGAAGACTGTAATTATACGCAATGACTAGCAATTTGCAATCATTTATTCTTTGCCGACCGCCTCCGTCTTTAATGATAGGCGAATCCAGCCGGAGGTTCATCCGTTCGTCAGGCAGCTTGAACTCTCTGTCGCTTTGTAATAGATTAACGAGCGCAACAGTGGACGCTGACGAGCAGGCGCAGTCGGCGTGGATACGAAACGTCTTTCCTTAAATCAATCGCCAGTAAGTCAAGAGGAGGCCACCAGGATGGCAGATGTAAGACATTTGCGCACTTCTACATTCCCAAGGCGTGCGAAGCGGGCATCGCGCATCTCTTTTTCTCTTTTGCTTGCGCTTGCCGCGACGCTTTTGATGCTTGCGCGCGCGCCCGTCGTCCACCTCGACGCGCCTCACGTTTATGCGATCAAGGACGCGCAGATCGTAACGGGTACGGGCAAGACGATCGCGAAAGGCACGGTAGTTTTTCGCGATGGGCTGATAACCGAAGTCGGCGAGAACGTGAAGATCCCAGCAGACGCTCGCGTAAT
Organism: Blastocatellia bacterium; assembly: GCA_036277095.1. GTDB lineage: Bacteria > Acidobacteriota > Blastocatellia > UBA7656 > UBA7656 > DASUNP01. Next base: position 27,092 of record DASUNP010000021.1, on the reverse strand, counting down.
CAACGGCGCGGGGATGACCGTTTATCCTGGCTTGATCGATGGCTACACTAACCTCGGCTTCGCAGCGCCGGCGCAGCCTCAAAGGGGAGGGGGCGGAGCCGCCGCCGCTCAAGCCGCCGCGTCGGGCCAGCAGCCGCAACCCGAACAGGCGCTCGGCGACCCTTCCGTCTCGGCTGCAGACCAGGTGAAGCCGGGCGGGACTCCTGTCGAAGACGCGCGCTCGGTCGGCATCACAGCCGCGCTCACAAGCCCGCGCCAAGGCATATTCCCCGGCCAGAGCGCGATCATAAATCTGGCGGGCGATGAGACTTCAAAGCTCGTGCTGCGCGCGCCCGTTGCTCTGACCGTTCAGTTCACAACAAGCGCAGGCTTTTTTGGCGTCTTTCCTAATTCGCTGATGGGCACAGTGGCTTTCATCCGCCAGTCGTTTTATGACGCCGAGCGCTATCGCGCTGAGATAGACCGCTACAACCGCAACAAGCGGGGCGTGAACCGGCCCGAACACGACCGGAAGCTCGCCGCCCTTCAGCCTGCGCTCAAAGGCGATATGCCGGTCTTGTTTGTCGTCAATACAGACAACGACGTGAGGCGCGCGCTGAGGATCGCGGACGAGTTCAAGCTGAAGCCTATACTCGCGGGCGCGCTCTACGGCTACCGCGTGGCCGATCTGATCAAGGCTAAGAACGTCCCCGTTATCCTCTCTGTAGATTTCCCGCGACGGCCCGCAGAGCTTCCCGATGAAGAGGACGAACCGCTTCGCGCGCTCGAAGAACGCGCCGAGACTCCGAGGGGCGCTGCACGCCTGGCGCAGGCGGGCGTAAAGTTTGCCTTCATGTCCGGCACGCTCAGGCCGCAGGATTTTATAGCCAACGTTCAAAGGGCAGTTGAAAACGGGCTTTCAAAAAATGACGCGCTGCGCGCGCTGACCTTGAACCCGGCGGAGATCTTTGGCGTGGCGGACCAACTCGGCAGCATTGAAGTAGGCAAGATCGCAAACCTCGTCGTCACGAGCGGAGATTTGCTTGCGCGTGAGACGCGGGTTCGCCACGTCTTCATCGACGGCGCGGAGATAGAATTAAAGAGACCTGAGACGCCCGCCGGCAGACCCGGTGCTCCGGGCGGCGCGGCCGGCGGCAGGCCCGGCGCGACCGTTGACCCGTCGGGTGAATGGGAGCTTACGGTTCGCACGCCTCAGGGCGACATGAACACTCGATTGAGCTTGCGGCGTGAAGGCGAGCGGTTGACGGGCACTCTCACTGGCCCGACAGGCGCGACGCCCGTTCAGAACGCTACGATGACGGGCAATCAGCTCCGTTTCACGACTAGCTTGCAGATCGGGGCCGACACGATGGAAGCGACAGTGACCGCGACCGTCGAAGGCGACAACATACGCGGCGTCATCTCGCTCGCCGCGTTAGGGTCATTCGAATTCACCGGCACGAGGCCGAGATAGATCGATTTTGGATTTTGGATTTTAGATTTTGGATTGCGGACCATTTGCTTTGAAAATCGACGGTCGTTCTTTAATCCAAAATCCAAAATCCAAAATCTAAAATCCGGTGTGAGGGTATTATGAAAAAGATTAACGCGTTGATCTCTCCGATATTGATTCTGGTAATGGTCGTTTGTGCGATGGCGCAGACTCGCCAGAATCGCAATCCGCAATCAGGTGCGCCGCGCGAAACGCTGATTCAGAATGCCACCATTATGACGGCTTCGCGCGGGACTATCACGGGGTCGATCCTGGTTCGCGACGGCAAGATAGCCGAAATCGGTCCCAACGTGAGGGCGCGCGACGCCAATGCTCGCATAATTGATGCGACCGGAAAATACGTGACGCCGGGCATAATCGATTGCCACTCTCACACGGCCGTAGACGGGAACGTAAACGAAGGAACGATGTCCGTCACTGCTATGGTGCGAATACAGGATGTCATAAACCCGTATGACCTCGATGTATATCGACAGCTCGCGGGCGGGTTGACGACCGTGAACGTGCTGCACGGGTCGGCCAATGCGATCGGGGGCCAGAACGCCGTCTTCAAGCTCAAGAAGGGCAAGCCCGTAGACGAGTGGCTCATTGCCGACGCGCCGCCGGGGATAAAGTTCGCGCTCGGCGAGAACCCCAAGCGGTCAAATTTCCAGCCGCAGCCCGGTCAGCAGCGACGCTACCCGGCAACACGCATGGGCGTCGAAGAGGTTATTCGCGGGGCTTTCATCCGCGCTAAAGAGTACCAGCGCGAGTGGCAGGATTACGAAGCGAAGAAAGGGAAAGACAAAAATGCTATCGCGCCCCGCCGCGATCTGATGCTCGACGCGCTGGTCGAGATATTGGAAGGCAAGCGATTCATCCACGCGCACTGCTATCGCGCCGACGAGATAGTGATGCTCCTGAACCTCGGCGACGAGCTTGGGTTCAAAGTTAAGACGCTCCAGCACGTGCTTGAAGGCTATAAGGTCGGCAAAGAGATCGCGGCTCACAAGGCGGCCGGTTCTACTTTCGCCGACTTCTGGTCATACAAGATGGAAGCCTATGACGCCATACCGCATAACGCCGCGCTGATGGCAATGCGCGGAGTGAATGTCTCAATTAATTCTGATTCGGACGAGCGCGCACGCCGCCTCTACCTCGACGCGGCCAAAGCCATCAAGTACGGCGGGATGAGCGAAGAAGAGGCGCTGAGGACGATCACGCTCAACCCGGCGATGCAGCTCGGGATAGATAAGCGGACCGGGTCGATCGATGTCGGCAAGGACGCGGACCTGGTGATCTTCAGCCAGCATCCGTTTTCGGTCTACACGATGGTCGAGACGACTATGATCGAAGGCGAGATCTACTTTGACCGGCAGGAAGATTTGAAGATGCGCGAAGAGGTCAAGCGGAAAAAAGAGGAGCTGAAGAAACGCGAGCGCGACCAGCGCCGCGGCCCGGGGCAGCGCAGAGAGGACCGCCCCGACGAGCCGCAGCCACAGCCTCGCCCGAACGATACCAATCAGGAGCCGCGATAGAAAGGGAGGCGCAAAACATGAAAAGAATCAGAAGGCCATTTATCGTCACCGCCCTCATCCTTGCTGCGGCGCTCTATGCGGCCACAGGCGGCACGTCGGCTCAGAACACTTCGGAGACTTATGCGATTCGCAATGCTCGCATAGTTACGGTGACCGGGCCCGTCATCGAAAACGGAACCGTCGTGATCTCGGGCGGGAAGATCACAGCCGTAGGCGCGAACGTCTCCGTGCCGTCGGGGGCAAAAACGATTGACGGGACGAACCTGTCGGTTTATCCGGGCATGATCGATTCAGGCACGGTGCTGGGCTTGACAGAGATCAGCTCGGTATCGGGCACCGTCGACACCTCTGAGATAGGCGATAACAACGCCAACATCCGCGTCGACGTGGCGATACTGCCGGACAGCTCGCACATACCGGTCACGCGCGTTAACGGCATCACCACTGTACTGACGGAGCCGCGCGGCGGCGGGATAGCGGGCCAGAGCGCGCTGATAAACCTGGACGGCTGGGTGCCGAAAGAGATGGTTTTGAAATCGCCCGTCGCCATGCACATGAGCTGGCCGGGCGGGCAGGGAGGCGGTTTCGAATTCGCATTCGCCCAACAGCAACGCTCCATTACGGAGCTGAGGCGCGAGCAGGAGAGACAGGTTGAAAACGTCAGGAAGATACTGCGCAACGCCAAGGCTTACGCGGATGCTAAAGATGCTCGCACGAAGGACGCGAGCCTGCCTCGAATGGAGACGGACCTCAAGCTCGAAGCGTTGATACCTGTCGTGCGCGGCGCGATGCCCGTAGTGATTGCTGCGCAGACCGAGCGCGACATAAAGAACGCGATCGCTTTCGCCGACGAGATGAAGATCAAGATGATACTTTCAGGCGGGATTGAAGCATACAAGCTGGCCGACCAGCTTCGCGCCAAGAATATTCCAGTCCTCGTCGGGCCAGTACTGCGAATGCCTGTCAGAGAAGACGACCCGTACGACGCGGCTTTCACGAACGCGGGGATTCTGCACAAGGCCGGAGTGAAGATAGCATTTCAGACTCTGGACTCCGCGCACGTTCGCGACCTGCCTTATCACGCGGGGATGGCGGCGGCCTATGGCTTGCCGAAGGAAGAGGCGCTCAAGGCCGTGACGATCAACCCCGCCGAGATCTTCGGAGTGGCGGACCGAATAGGCTCGATCGAGCAGGGGAAGATTGCCAACATAATCGTGACCACGGGCGACCCGCTTGAGATACGCACGCAGGTCAAACACCTGTTCATCAACGGTCGCCAGATACCGCTCACGAGCCGCCACACGGAGTTGTTCGAGAAATATAAATCGCGCCCGTGAGGAGCATAACATTTCACCGCAGAGGACGCAGAGACTGCGCAGTCTCTGCGTCCTCTGCGGTGAACTCCAGTTTTCCCGAGAGGGCTCGTTTTACATATACCGGGGCTTTCAGTAACGCAATCCGCTTCATCCCTGCAACTGCTCTTTCCTGCGACCTGTAGCTATGTGATGACCCTGCCTCGCTTCTGCCAGGTTGCATCTCACAGGAACAATCCTTGCTCGGCTTATCATGTCGATTGAATTGGCTCTTACCGAAACAGGGTACAGAAATTAATGGAACTCCCCAGTTCTGAATTCTACCTCTGGTTTATGTGCAGCGTCTTGGCGCTGGGTGTGCTGGCCCTCTCTTATCGCTTCTACAAAACTAGAATAAAGCGTAAGGCCGGGAAGGAAACTGCGTCCCTGACTTCCGTAGAGGTCGTCAATCAAAACGGGCCGGCGTGGGTTCTCGACGAGATAGATCGCTTCCGAAAAGGGGGCGAGATGAGCGAATCATTTATCAGGAGGCTTTCGCACGAAGAGAGGGCTTTCATAGAGGTTGCGCTCATCGACGCGCTCACAAAATGGCCGCGCGAAGACCAGCACCGTCTGCGATCCATGCTCATAAAGCACGGCTATGATGAGATGTGCGCGCGCCGGTTGATGAAAGACGCCATTTCAGAGCGCGTTCGGGCATCGACCTTGTTGAGCTTGCTCAGACCGCAATCCGTGAGCGCGGACACGGACGATCTAGTAAAGGACACGAATTCGATGACGGCTCGCGCGGCGCGCGGAGGCGCGGGTGATGCTGACGCGCTCTCCAGGAATGAATGACGGGAAGAGCGGGGCGGTACTACTTCTGCTTTTTCGGGGTCGGTTTCAGCTTCTTGACGGACGCCGGGGCGGGTTCGGGAGCGCAGTTTGACCGCTTGAACATCTGAATCTGGTTGCCGCATTTGTTGTAGCAAACCTCGTCCATAATGTGATTGATGAGCAAGAGGCCGCGCCCGCTCGGCTCAAGCAGCCGCGATGGGTCCGTAGGGTCAGGGACTTGATCCCTGGCAAACCCCGGCCCCTGGTCTTTAATCGTAAAGCGCGCGCCCCAGGCGCTCAATTCCGCGATTATTTGAACGGCCTTGCGAGGGTCACATTTATTACCGTGCTTGATGGCGTTGACTATCGCCTCGTCGAGCGCGATCAACACTTCTGAGTCCTCCGCGCCGACGATGCCCATCTTCACCATCCGCTCGCTCAGGTAATCTAGAACACCGTCCAGGTACTTAACATCGCTGGGCATTCGGAAGGCTATCCGTTCTTCGAGGAAGGGCAGGACGCTGCCGAGGTCGGAGTCCTTGGGCTTGTCCAATGCTAAAGCTTCTAATTGAGCGGTTTTTTCGCCCTCAATAGGGTTAACGCAAACGCTCTTTCGAACATCGCTGAGGTTGGCATTAAATCCGTTCTTACCCATCCTAATATTTGATTCCGCCTGTGCCAATAATGATGCCTCAGCCCCGAGGCTTGCATAGAGTGGACAAGCACACCTTCGGGTGCGCTGTACCGATTTCAGCTAGCTTTTATAACACGCATGGGAGAAAAATACTACGATTCGCCTTCGCCACCGAAGAATTACGACGGGGGCATCGAAATGTTCCAATTCTATGCGGAAGTTTCAGGCTGCGGAGCGGGTTGCTTTATTTCTTATGAAGCAGTATGCGGCCGACGTAGGTAGTCAGGCTGAGGCGCGCCCCGCCTTTTTGGTAAGTCCCTGAAATGCTCTTAGGCCCGCGGCTCGTCCCCGTCAGGCTCCCCAGGAAGGCTCCCAGGTTGATGTTCTCGCTCAGCGCTCGGGCCAGGAGGTCAAAAGAGGCGTTCGCGGGCAGCGTCACGTCCAGGTCGCCTTTCAGCGTCTGCAAAGAGAAAGGCCCTGCCCCTTCAAGTTCACCGTCAAACGAGATGTCCCCGCTCGTCACCTTGACATCGACCGAAGGGCTGCGTACGCCCGTCAGCCTCACGTCGCTGTCGATGGAGTCCACAGTTACGTGGCCTGTTACTCCCTGGACTTCGATCCTGCCCATCACGTTCTTGATAGAGACGCTCGTATCGGAGGGGACGAAGACCTCGAAATCTGCCCGCCCCAATCTGAGGTCGCGCTTGACCGTTATGATTATCGTATCGCCTAAAACCTGATCCTGGATGGAGACGCTCGGCGCGGCGTTGGCGCGCACAGCGACGGTCTTCTTTCCCCAGGTGGTGACGATTACATCGCCGTTGGTGTTTGAGAGCTTGAGGTGCGCGGGCCCCTGGGGCGTGTAGGTGCGCTCGAACTTTGCCGCGGGCTCTGACGCTTCGGCGGTTGTCTGTAGGAAGACGAAGAGAGTAACGAGCGCGAGAGATAAAAGCCTGAACGCTCTAACCCCGCTGTTAGTATTCACAAAACCCGCCATCGCGTGAGATCCCTCACAATGACAATCTAAATAGAGCTGTTAACCCGCCGATCAGTACTTCTCAAACCCTTCGAGGAGGCGGACCTTCTCGCGGTACGCGTTGAGCATCAGGTCCTGTGAAGTCCTGTCTGCCGGATTATTACTCAACTGATGACGGCATTCGATCAAGGTCTGATCGACGTGAATCATGTTCCGGTCGAATGCCCGGCGAAGCTCAGGCGTCCACGCGACCTTGCGCTGCTCTACGGTTTGCGCGAGCTGGTCTATACGTTGCTCCATCTGTGTGATCGCTTCGGCGTCCTGCGGATTGGAGAGGAGGTTTCTGGTAAGCGGAGCAGCATCGGTCTGGGCCGCCGCAAACTGGTGTGCGAAGCCCTCATTATTCTGCTGTACCAAGTTCTGGCGCGCGAACAAAACGCCGAGCGACACCACTATTGCGAGCGCGGCGGCGCTGGCCGCAAGCTGCGGTATTGAAAGCCTCAAGTAGCGGTTCTGAACCCTCACCCACGCGGCCTGCGCGCGCGCCCAGCTTGAGCGCGGGCGTTCGCCTGCGAGGTCCGATTCGATGCGCGCCCACACGGCGCTTGACGGCGTATGCAGGGGCAACTGCTTGCTGAAATGGACTACCTGCAGGAGATCGTCTCGCACTGCGCGACAAGCTTCACAGTCGGCAAGATGGTGCTCCATCTTCGTCTGCTCGCCCAGCTCAAGCGTCCCGTCAATGTAATCTGAAATCAGTTCTTGACACTGCTCACAAACCATCAGAATCCTCTAGCTCCTTAAACAGCTTTTTTCAACAGCAACTCTCTGAGTCTCATCCGCGCCTTGTGAAGCTGCGATTTTGAAGTCCCTATGCTGATGTCGAGCATGTCGGAAATCTCTTCGTGCTCGTAGCCTTCAATGTCGTGCAGCGTAAAGACCGTCCTGTAACCGGGCGGGAGCTGTTCAATTGCCTTTTCAAGCGCCAGCCGGTCGATCATCGATATTCGCCGCGTGCTCTGCAGGGGCGTTTCAACGACGTCTGTGAAATCGCCCTCTTCGCTCGTGCGCTCGAGCTTTACGCCGCGCTTGCGAAAGTGCATCAGCACTTGGTTGACCGTCAAACGGTGCAGCCAGGTCGTAAAGGCCGAATCGCCGCGAAACGAGCCGATCTTGCGATAAACCTGCAAGAAGACCTCTTGCGTGAGGTCCTCGGCCAGGGGCGCGCTCGCGACCATCCTCAGACAGAGCGAGTAGACCCTGCGGCTGTGCTGCTCGTATAGCTTTTCAAACGCTGTGGCGTCACCCGCCGCTGCCGCCCGAGCTAACTCGAGATCCGAGGCAGTCTGGCTTGGTTCAGCGGTCACGGTCATTATCAGCGTGTTCGTCAGAGTGGCCATGACCTCACAGGCTGTGATGCCATGACCCTAAATCCGGTTGCCTCAATATCATAGCATTATCTGTGGGAAGATTGAATCGGCGGGAGCGCAAATATTGGGAGCTTTTTTCTACCCTGTTTGGGCCGCTTGCGCCAGGGCTGAGTGCTTGAACCGTAAACCGTCAGGACACCCCGGCGGTTTACGGTTCTCCTGCAAGCGGCTGCCAAGAGAGTCTTAAGGTTATGGGGGCTCAGACTCTCTTGTAACACATCCTCAGTTGCTGGTAGTGGTTGTTCGCATCGGAGCGCCGGGCACGGCGTTATTTGTCAACAACCTTATCTCTACCCTGCGATACAGCGCGCGGCTGGCTGCGGGGGCTGGCTCTTCTGTAGAGACTGTCTGACCGATTGGTCGCGCAGCGCCAAAGCCGAGCGCGAACATCCGCATGACAGGGATGTTGGCTTTATCGGCGAGGTATCGCTGCACGGCTTCGGCTCTTATCTGCGCGAGGCTCTGGTTATATCGCGTAGCTTTGGGCGTGTCGCCAAAGCCTACGATCTCAAGTATAAATCCATTGCGGTCTGTGATCTGCGATGCGAGCGTATCAAGCTGGGCCATGCCCTCGGGCGTGAGCCTTGCGCTCCCGGGGCGGAAAAAGATCATCGCAGTATTCGACAGCGTGTATTTGTCGAGGTTTGAGCGCAGGTCTTCTACGCTTCCTTCGATCGTCGTCAAACGCGTGTTCGCTTGCTCGGCGGATGCGGCAGCGCGATCAGCCGTCTGCTGCGCGCGGTCCGAGCGACCCCTCACATCTTCGATGCCTGACCGAAGCTCGCCAATCTGCTGCGTGTTGCGGCGCGAAGTCTCTTCCAGTTCTGTCGTGCGATTCTCGACCGGCGTGACACGTTCTGCGATCCGGTTGCGGACGTATTTCTTCGTGGCGCAGCCCGTCTCGAACATCACCCCGAGCGCCATAACCGCAATGACGGTAACCAACTTGATTTTCATTTTTCTCCTCCTCAGAGTCTTTATTCAGATTGCGAGATCAAAGGGGAAAACCGATTAGCATTGCTCAAGTACTCGTGGTCCACCACAGTAGGAACCGAATCGTAGCCTGCGAGCCGTGTGCCACTGGCTGGATGGGAAGAAATCACCTTGAAACCCTGCTTTAAGGCTACTAATGACAATACTTTGGTAAGCAAAATGTATTTTCTCTTGTATTAGTTTCCTACCGTTGATGAAAAAATTACATACCTGGCTCGGCTTTGCACCAAAAGTCTGCTTTTTAGTGTACATTTGGTTCAAGTGCGATTTCTGAACCAAAAGTCGGTTCGACGCCAAACTCAAACATGCTCTGAATTACACAGCAAAGATTATGGCACAGGATTTTGCAAAGGGCTTCGTTAGTTTGCCCCGTTTGGCTCTTGCTGCGAAGTGAGCCGCCGAACTTCGCTTTGACCATAGAGAATGTAGTCTCGACGTTTGACCGCTTGTGGTAAGCAGCTAAGAACTCATCGCGCTTGTAGGTGTAGAAGTGAAACATCTTCTGAAACAATCCGCCTATTCCGCCAGTAGCATTGCCCTTGAATGCGATGTATGGTGTGGCTCCTACTGCGGCAATCAGTTCGTGGCTTTCGAGACTTGAATAACCTTTGTCGCCTGACACTTCTTTGACTGTAAAGTTGTCTGCGGTCTGTTTGACGAGTGCGGCCAACTGCGGAGAGTCATGCTCATACCTGCCAGTGATTTCAACGCTTGTTACGATGTGAGTTTTTACGCCCGTCATCAGGTGGACTTTAATCCAGTCGTGAGCGTCAACTTTTTTACCGTACTTAGTGTCGAACCATCGAACATACTGGCATGTTGAGAATCCAGACGAGTCAACCGCGAAGTCGGTTTCAATCGCTTTAAGCGGCAGACTGCTATAAGCGATAAGCTCGCGCAGTAGAGGCGTGAGAGCAGGATTCGCAAGGTAACGATTAACAGAGTTGAAGTGAGCGGATTTAGAAACATGTCCTTTGATTTGGGCTTCGCAAAAGTCTGTGTTGAATCTGCGAGCCGACATGCCGCAATAGACCTTATACGCGGCGGCGAAGATCATATCTTTATACTGCAATCGCGGCCTGCCCATCTTTTGAGTTGGCTCGACTATGCCGCCACACAGATCATGCAAGAGAGATTCAAACAGGTGCTTTTCGTTCGTCTGAGCGGCATTGTAAGCGGGCCATTGTTGTTTATAAGTTACTCGCTTCGTAACTTTAACTGTCTCGGTTACTGTGGTCGTGGTCGTGTCGCCATCAATCGTCTCCGTGATGCGTCGCTCGCGCTCGACAACTATTTCAACCGCGTAGATATGTTTACAGTGAGTTCGCCTTAATTCAAAGTCAGGGCATGTGCAGGTCGGCCAATCGGGATCAGTGTTATTAACCTTGTAGCTTCCATTGCCTGACTGTGAAGGAACTAGCCAGGTATCGCCTTTTTTCACTATCTTGTTTTTTGCTGCAATCACTAATGCTTTCTGCTGTCTCTCGCTCATTGTGAACCTTGCCTTTCTTAGGCGATTGGCTCACAATATGTTTGACGAGAACCTATGCGAGCAATCGCGTTTTGGTTTTCAACAAAGGCTCAGGTGTTAGTAGCACTTGAGCCTTTAACTCTTTGAGATTCAAACAACTTCCGACAGGAATTATTGTATATACATTAAACGCATAAGTCAAGAAAATAATGCTTGATTTGTATATTTTTTGTTGATACAATAATTCTATGAAAAAGAAGCGGGGACGGCCACCAAAAGATGTAGGCTTGCGTAATGAAAGCCTATTAGTTCGGCTAGAGCCAGATGAGAAAGAAGCTTTTAAGGGTGCTGCTGATTTAGCTGGCATCTCTCTTTCCTCTTGGGTACGTGAGCGACTTAGGCAAGTAGCCGCCCGTGAGCTTCAAGCGGCTTCACAGCCGGTAGCGTTTCGTAAGCATTAACTTTAGTGTTTGTATACAGTATTGCAATAAGGGTGTGCATTCTGCGCATTGTCAACTTCTCCCTGGCCGCCCTCTGCTTTGCGTAAAACATGGTCAGTCGTAATAGATTTAATGTGAAGCCGCGCCTGACAAATACCACAACGGACTGGCGTATCAATGGCATCACGCAAGAATGCCTCTGATCTTGTTGATGGGGTAAAATCTGCGCTGACACTTCGTTTTTGGCTCACAATAGGAGCAAGAAACCCAAACAAATCATGACCCGCCAAGTGTTTTAGGATTTCGGCCTCGGATTTACCCTCTATCATTTTATCGAGAATGAGACGATACAAGTCTTTTTGCTTGTCGAATGCTTTTACCCCACTACCCCACTTCCGAATCACCTGGTTTGAATAGTCCTTGTACTTAACCAAGAATTCTTCAAAGTCTTTTCGATGATCGGTAAAGACCCTATATAAATCCTCTTTCTCAAAAGATTGTAGTAAGCTGATAACAGCAAGAAATGACGTTGGCTGGAAACGACCCTCGGAACTATAGAAATACACAACCGGATGTAGCCCTAGAGATGTTGGGTGAGTGCTAGAAATACGATTCGCAACCCCACGAACATTCTTCAGAAATTGTACTGTTTCATCGCCAGTCGTATCATCTACTATGTCTTGAAGTAAATGCTCGTTTGTTATATTCACAAGCTCAAAAATAAGCGGCAAGGTTTGCGACGAGTAGCTTTGTCCAGCAACAGGCAGATCAAGTGTTTTAATTGGCACAGTCAGCAAAGGGGTAAAAAGGTTGCTATAAATCTGCCTAGCTAAACCCTCAATCATGTTCTTCATGTCCTCAGAAATGCCGGGCTTCGACCAGTATTTATGACCAGTACCAGCCCGAATAATTGCTCGCGCTGCCATAGCGTTCGGTTTGTTCCTAGCTTGCAGTAATCTCAACTCCGTTTTATCTATAGGTACTGCCTCCTGGTTTATCTTGAAAAAGGATGATTCTGCTTTTTTAGAATCCCCACTTACCCATTGAAGTTGAATTGAAATCTGTCCGAACAGTAAGGCCCTACTAACAACGTCAGGTTTAGATTTCTCAGGGTGCTTAACGGCAAATTGATGATCTTTATATGACCCTATGTTTTTGTTAATCAAGGCGCGTGTACGTTCAGCCATTTTTTTCTGTTGTGGCTCAATAACGGCAGTAAAGAACTTCCGGGAAAGCTCACCATCACCGTAATCATCATTTACCCATGCTATTAGTGCACTAAGCCTGTGCGCGCCATCAATAATGAAATTAGTTCCCTGTGACCGCCATAAAATAAGTGCTGGAATCAAATCCCCGTCCACAAATGTCTTAACAAAGTCATGAATCTTTTTAGGAGACCAACTAACGGTCTCACGCTGGAAATCCGGTTTACGAAGACCGGAAAAGAAAAAAGCATCTCCTTCAAGATCACGAATGGCTATTGCTGGCGGCGGCGAAGACTGTGATGTGCTTTCGATTATCTCAAAATCCGCACGCGGTATGAGTGCGTCAAGGTTTACAGTGATAGTTCTTGGCATGTCATCCTCCTGCAACTCGAATGGGTGGTTTGCTTGTGCCCTGGCTGTAGAGGCTATCATACCAAACTCCTGACTTGTATCAAGCACATAGGCATTCATGTTATATTTCTCCCGGCACTGATAGCGCCTCAAATTACTTTTGGTTCAAGTTGCCGACTTTTGGTTCAAGCGTCACTTTTGGTGCAAAGCCACCTGGCTCATTACAAGGGGCTTAAAATAGCTGCGGACAAAAGAATTGACACGGCTTAGGGGCAGTGTACAATCACTTTGTCTAACGCCTCTACGGTCCCCGCGGTCGATTGCCCTGACGAGATCACTGATTCGATGTATTCACTCTTTTATGCGCTCACAAACCAGCACGGAGACGAGTTTGCGCCCGTCTGGTGCGACGAGCAGACCATCATTCGGTTGATGCGTTATTTCGAAGATGTTGTAACTGAGAATAAACTGTCGGCGCTTGTGATCGAAGGCCGCTGCCTGGACGGTCAGCCTGCGCGCGAAGCCGAACGTTTGGCGAAGCTCAGGAGCGCCGCTCGCCATCTCTACCTCTTCTCTTGCGACACACAGTGTCAGACCAGGACATGGAACCCGGATCAAGCGTCTAATGTGACATTGCTCGACGAAAAGGATTATCACGCCATCGAAACAGGCCCTTTCATACTTGTGATGGACCCGCGCTTTTGCGGACTCCTCTCCTCTTCGACGCTGCCTTCGGAGCCGAGCAAACACGGTAGGACGTATGACATGTTCTGGACCTTCGATCCGAACGTGGTCTTCACAGCGATAGAATACTTGATGTCGCGAATAAGCGTACAGAAGCCACAAGAGCGGGCGCGACTCGATGCTCTGTTAAACGCATCAGCGCCACACAATCACTCGCTCCGTCTTGCGCTCACGCTTACGACAAAGCTCACTCTGCTCATGCAGCGGCAGAGCGAGCTTGAGATGGCGACTCACCGGATCAGCTCGGCCATCTCAAGCACGCTTGAGCTTGAATCTATCTTGCAGTCGGCGGTCGAAGAGGTCGGGCGCGCTCTTAAGGCACGCCGCGCGGCGCTCGTATTATGGCAGGAGGGGACGAGTAAGCCGGAAGGCATGAGCGTCTATGAGCGCGAGGCGGCACAGCCGTCAACCTCCGCTGCGGATGGCTATTCGCGTCGCGACCGCCGCCAGGGCCAGGAGCGCGGGCAGACAGGGCCGCTCTCTGACCGAAATGATAGCGCCCGCGATGGCGAAAGGCAGAACCTCCAGACGCCGGGCCCGCTTGAAATTCCCATTACTTATCGCAACAGCGTGATCGGCGTCCTTGTCGTCGAAGACGACACGCCGGGTCGTGATTGGGAAGATGAAGAAGAGCTGATGGTAAGGACCGTTTCAGACCAATTGGCCGTCGCCATCAGCCACGCGCGATTGTTCCGCCACGTGCAAACGCAGGCGATGACCGACGCGCTGACGGGGCTTTACAACCACAGGTACTTTCAGGAGCGCCTTGAGCGCGAGCTAAAGCTCGCAGACCGGAATGACGATAAAGTTTCGCTCATTCTTTTAGACCTCGATCACCTGAAGCGGATCAATGACTCACTAGGCCACCGCGCGGGCGACGCCGCTTTATGCCACGTCGCGCGCCTGATGCAAGCGACAGTGCGCGGCGTGGACGTATGCGCACGCTACGGCGGCGAAGAGTTCGTCGTCATCCTCCCTCAATGTGACCGCGAAGGCGCGATAATGGTGGCCGAGCGTTTGCGTGAGTCGATAGCGTCAACGCCCGCCCAGAAGATAGGGCAGGTGACAGCCAGCATAGGCGTAGCCACCTATCCTTCGTCGGCCAGATCGAAAGAAGAACTTGTTGAAATGGCGGACCGCGCCATGTACCTGGCAAAAGCGGCGGGCCGCAACCGCGTCCGCACGCTCATGCACCACAACTACACGGGCGTGAATATGGAATACTAACCGGCATTAAATCAATGGGGCTCTTGGGTCGAAACAACAGCGTCCTTATTATTCTTTAGATTTTGCTTCCTTAGTTTTCTCTTCCCAATCCTTCATCCACGCAACGGCCTTCGCTTCTGCGGCGGCGAGGTCTTCCTCGGTGAGGGCGAGCTTGGCGGCAAGGGCTTCGGCATCGGCGCGTGCGCGTCGTGCCGCCTCGCGTGCGCGCGTAGAAGCTGAAGGAGTATTCGCGCTTTGACGTGCTAGTGCTGAGTGGGCCTCGGCTGCGAGGAATAGCACGTCACGCTCGGCCCAGGCGTACCCGCAATCGCGGGCCATGCGCAGAGCTTCCTCGGCATCGTCGAGCGCGCGGCTAGCACTATCGGGCTTGCCTTCCAACATTCTCGCGCGACCACGCAGAACGAGCGCGTCGGCGTGGACGAGCCTCATGCCGCGCGGGGCGGCGAGGGTCAGTGCTTCGGCAGCTCGTTGAAGCGCGCCTGCCGCATCCTTGCGCGCAAGAGCAAGCTCACCTGCGGTAACGTGCACGCGGGCTAGTTCGAATAGAAGCTGACCTCGATGAAATATCTGTTCAGCTTGGCGAAGCTCGGCTTGCGCATCATCGAGTCTGCCCTCTATCAAGGCGCACCAGCCGAGCATCCAGTGGCACCCGGCGATGTCAGCATTCCATTGATACGGCTCACAGATGCGAAGGTTGGCTTGGGTGCGGCGGCTGGCTAGGGCTGTGTGACCGCTACGAAAAAGCAGTTCCGCTCCGTAGATGCCGCGCACACTTGAGAGCTCGGAGACACCGCCAGTAATCTTCTTTTCCAGTTCGCTGGCAAGGCCAAAGTCTTCCGCAGCGGGGCGAACCTGGCCGGAAAGGGCCCCAGGCCAACCGCGAAAAGCATGGCCCTCACTAATTAATTCCTCATCGCGTTCTTGTGTAGCGAGGCGGATTGCTTCTGTGGCTGTGCGACATGCCTCGGCAAGACGCCCTAAATTACTAAGCAACTCAGACTGGTTTCGCAGAATTCTGCTTAGGTTATAGACACTCCCCATCTCATGGGCAATGGCCACAGCAGCATTGTAGTAGCGGAGTGCGAGTTCATATTGACCGCTATTTGTGGCAAAGAGTCCTACATCGTTGAGGTAGAATCCCATACGAATTCGAGAAAGTTTCTCCTCACATTGTTGCCGCCGCGTCTCATCGCGTACAAAGCCGAGCGCAGAGGTGAGGCCTTCTATCGGGGCAGGAATCCATTTGAATATCTTGCCATTATCCAGCCTCTCTCGGAAAAGCTCATCCGCTGCTTCGAACTCCTCAGCGTCGAGGAGCAGTTCAATGGCGAGCAGCACCGGCTCGGTTTCTTTTACACTTCGGGGCTGTCCAGCCGAGGGCTTGCCTTTGAGCAGGTCTGCTGCTCGGCGCGCAGTCGCGGTGCCTGCACCAACCAGCAAGGCGCGGAAGTGGGAGCGCAGGATTGGATGGCACGCGCTGCCGTGGCCGCCTTCTATTGGTTCGCGCGTGAGGATTCCCCGCGCTTGGAGTCGCTTCAACTCGGTAGCCAGCGTAGCGTCGTCCGGCAGCGGCTCTTTTCTCTTTCGTCCGAATAATCCCCGCGCGAGACGCAATACAGTCTCGTCCGCGACCGGAGTGCGGAAGAGCGCCACGATGCTGAGCAGTCTCGTTTGCACGGGCGGCAGTTTCTTTTCATAGAACACAAGCAGGCGGCGAAGCTTATCGTTGAGCGGTGCGCCTTCCTGCAACTCACCTGGTCGGAAGGCATAGTCTAAGAAGCGACGCGGCTGCTCATGGTCTTCGTCAGGCAGGGCGCCGGCAAAGACTCGCAGGCCTAGCGGATGGCCGTCCAAACTGTCGCTGATGTACTCGCGATCTGATGCCGGGCCGCCTACGCCTAACTCTTCAAGCAGCCCGGCTCCTTGATTAGAGGTCAAGCCGAGGAGTTCGAGTTGATGGAATGAGGTGCCGACAAATCGTTCGAGATCGGCAAAGACGAACCGACTCGTGAGCACTGCGAGGCTGCTGTGCTCGCGCTGGCAAAGCCCGGAGAGAAACTCTCGCAACTCGCCGTCGAGGAACGAGCCATAGCGCGCATGCTCAGGCCCTTCCTGAAGCACCTCAAGGCCATCTAAAACAATCACGAGTGGATACGCCCGCGAAACGGCGAGTGCGGCATTAACGAAGTCTGTCGATTCATTCGGCTTTGGCGTGCCAAGTATTTCGTGCGCCCACAAGAGAAGCTCGCGCAAGAAACTGCTCGTCTCACGATTCTGATAAAAGCTCCATCCGAATAGCCCTACAAATGGACGGCTCCGCCAGCCAGAGGTCTTCTTCAGCCAGTGGCCGACGAGCGCCGTCTTGCCTGTGCCGCCGACTGCCGAGATGCCTATAGTGCGCACGGCTGCGTCGCGCACCCAGCGGTCTAGTCGGGCGATCTCCTCGTCGCGGCCAACGAACTTATCGTCGTTCGAAGTCTCATGAACCCATCTCTCCGTGAAGGTAGGCTCTGTCGCGGATACCTGCGTGACGCTCACAACGTCAGGAACAGGTATGGCGCATCCAAAAGCCTCAGCGATGCTCTCTAATAAGATGTTTAACGCGAAGTGATTCCCTTCACGCATCGGGTAAAATAGCGCGCGGACATGGTAGTCGGCTTCAAGGCTTTCTCGCTGCTCGCGAATCGCCTCCGTGTCCGGTAGCGAGCCATCTGCTCCTACCGGCAGGCCGATAATCGTCACGTGCCTCGGCGGCGCGTTCGCTTTCTCAAGATCGCGAAGATACTCCCCGACCATGAAGGTGAACTGCGGGTCGTTGAAGCCGAAGCCGACGAAAACAAGGTGGCGTTGGCCCCACAAGGAATTAAACAGGTTGCGATAAAGTCCGGGCTTGTAAGCTGCGGCGTATTCAGTTCGGTCCAACGCGATGCCCTGTGGCCGCTGCCAGTAACCGTGTAGCCAAAGAATCGGGCAGTCGTCTTTCCGCTTAAAGACATCGCCGGTATACCATCTATATACCTCGTCGTCATCCTGCCATGTAGGCGTGCCTGTGGTGAGAGAGCCGGGCCGCAATTCCATACGAGCGAATTCGAGCGCAGGATCGTAGTTGGTTGTGACATATCCCTGGAAAGGCAAGCGCATCAAGGTAGCGTGCGCGAATGTGTAACGCTTATCATCAAGACCTCTGCGCGGGCCAAAGGTATCTTTGAGGAAACGGTGGTAGCGGTCTTCCCCAAGTTTACGGATGATGAGGCTGACGCGTTGCTGCGGGGTGGCGGTCGTGTCGGCTTTCCACCGTGCAGCGTCCTTTGGCTCGGCCTTCCCTTCGGCGACCGTGTGGTCGGCAAGCAGTTCGATGAACTCTCCCCACAGCGGGTACATTCCTGCTGAAGCTCCTGCGCCGACGAATGCAATAGCCTCTTTCTCGCGCAGGGCTGAGAGCAATGAATCGAAGATCGTATTGTTGCCGGGGATCGAAAGAATTTCGTCGCGGGTGAAAGATGATTGCCGAGTCATGGTAATTCACCTCGCTCGATTCATCTCTACCTCAAGCCAGGCTCGCCTGAGTTTCGGTCAGGACTCCGTGAATCAGCCGCACCTCTTCGACAAGCTGTTTGAACATCTCGGGTAGCAATGCCTGTGGCCCGTCCGACAATGCGCGCTCGGGGTGGTTATGAACTTCGACCATGATGCCGTCAGCCCCGACTGCTATGGCCGCGCGCGCCAGCGGTATGACCTTGTGCCGCTTGCCTGTCCCGTGTGAAGGGTCGACGATTATGGGAAGGTGAGAACGATTCTGAACCGCCGGCACTATCGACAAATCCAGCGTGTTGCGCGTGTGGTCTGCGAACGTGCGGACCCCCCGCTCGCAGAGGATGACATTGTAGTTCCCCTCAGCCATTATGTACTCGGCCGCAAGAAGCAGCTCTTCTAAAGTCGCGGACATCCCGCGCTTGAGCATAACAGGCTTTGCAGACTGGCCGACCCGCCGCAGCAGCGAGAAGTTCTGCATGTTTCGCGCGCCTATCTGTAAAACGTCCGCGTATTCCTCGACCAGATCGGACGTCTCAGTGTCGAGCACCTCTGTGACGATCTTCAATCCGAACTCTTCGCGCACGCGCGCGAGTATCTTCAAACCTTCTTCGCCTAGCCCCTGAAAAGAGTAAGGTGACGTGCGCGGCTTGAACGCGCCTCCCCGAAAGAACTTCACGCCCGTCTCTGCAACAAGCTCGGCGATCTCAAGCGTCTGTTCGAGCGATTCCACTGCGCAAGGCCCCGCGATGATCGCCGGCTCAAGCCCGCCTATGGCCGCGTCGCCGATCTTAACGACAGTGTCTTCGCCCTTCAGGTCGCGGCTGACGAGCTTATAAGGCTTCGACACTCTTATGGCCTCGGCCACTCCCGCGAGGTTTTCGAAATGCGCCGGATCGATCGCGCCCTGGTTGCCCGTTATGCCGATTGCGGTCCGGGTCGCGCCGGGCATGGCGTGCGGCTTGAAGCCAAGATCGCGAATCACCTTCAAAACATCATCCACCTGTTCGTCGGTGGCGTCGGCTCTCATTACTATCAGCATATTATTCCTCCCGGACGCGGATGGTCGCTCTCAATTAATCTTATAGCTCGCCCGCCCGTCTATCGCAACCAGCATTACTTTTCACATGCGCTCGGGCGCTTCTATGCCCAGCACGTCAAGCGCGGCGATCAACTGACGGCGCACGATTGAAGTTATGCTCACAAGCAGCGCGCGTCGGGCCGCGTCGCTCTCGGACAAGATATGATAGTTGTGGTAAAAGAGGTTGAATCTTTGCGCAATCTGAAACGCCCATTTCGCGATGATCGAAGGCTCTAAGGCCGCGACCGCCCCGCGCAAGACATCATTAAGACGCGCCGCCAGATAAACAAGCGCCCACAAATCGTCCGCGCCTTCGCCGGAAAGAAGCTCCGCCACGCGCTCGCGCGAAACCGATTTAATGTCGAACGCCGTCAAATCTTCGCCCGCTTCCGTTAGTTTCCTGAAGATAGAGTTCGCGCGGACTACGGAATATTGTATGTAAGGTCCGGTCTCGCCGTCGAAGGCCAACGCCTCTTTGAAATCGAAAGAGATTATAGAGGTCCGCGAATACTTGAGCAGAAAGTAACGGAGCGCGCCCACTGCAATCTTGTGCGCGGTGTCGCGTTGTTCCTGCTGGCCGAGTTCCGGGTGGCGGCTCGCGACTTCGGCCAGTGCGTTTGCCTCAAGCTGGTCGATCAGATCGTTCGCCTTTACTCCCAGCCCTTTCCTGCCTGACATGCTGACAGCGCCGCGCTGGCGGTCATCTTCCGACAGCTTCTGCCCGAGCTGTTCAGCAGCCGCAGGCGTCAGCACGACCTTTTCGTATGCGAGGTGCGCGCTTCGCTCTACGCGCTCGTCGTGATCGACGGCCATCACGCCGAGCTTGACGTAATGCTGCGGGTAGGATTGGCCTATGTCTATCACGTTAAAGTAAGCTGCGCCGTTGCCGAACTCCGGATGGCGCGGGTCGTTCTCGCCCGCGTCCGATGTCGTGACCCAGACAATCGCTCCATCGGGATATGTGCGAAAAGGCTTGTAATAAAAATCGAGCCCCAGTTGCCCCAGCTTCCACAGGTGGAAGGCAATATCTTTGCCTGTGTAAGTGACCGTACCGTTTGATCGAACAATAACTTTATCGGCCTCCTGCTCGCTCTCGGTTTCACCTTTCGGCTCATCGTCGGCCGCCCGCATGACCCAGCAGCCGGCCAGCTTGCCTTCGGTTTCATACTCAATAGCTCCGCGCTCTTTGAGCAGCTCGAACGTGCGATTCCACAAATGCAAATGAAGCACGTCGGATTCGCGTGGCATCAGATCGTACTCGACGCCTAAGCGCAGCATCGTGTCGAGGTGGCAGCCGAGTATTCTCGTCGAGATGTAATCGGCCATCTCATATGTTTCGCCTCGGCCCGTCTCTATCTCGTGCAGAGTCTCCGCGCGATATTGCAAGCGCGAGCGGTCCTCTTCGTAAAAGCCCCCGACGCGGGCATAGAGGTCCCAGCAGTAATAATCGAATTTGCCTTCAATAGCTTTAATCTCGTCGAGAGTTTTGCGGTCCAGGTGTTTGAATCCTACTACGACATCTGCAACCTGCACGCCTGTGTTATCGATGTAATTCTGTACTTCAACCTTCTCGCCCGCTGCCCGCAGCATCCTGACGGTCGTATCGCCCAGCACCGCGTTTCGCAGATGACCGATATGAGCCGCCTTGTTAGGATTTACAGCCGTATGCTCTACGATGATCTTCCCCCCAAGCTGCGGAGCGAGAGGCGCGGGGTTTGCGGCAACGTCGAGCAGATAGCCGGCCCTGTCGAGAAAAACATTGATGTAGCCCGCGCCCGCGACTTCGACGCGCGCAACGCCCCTTGCCGAGAGCAATTCCATAGAGAGGCGCGTTGCTATCTCTCGCGGGTTATGCTTTTCGCCCGTCGCGGCTTTCAAACGTTTCGCCAGCTCGAAAGCGACAGGAAAAGCCAGGTCGCCCAGCTCTGTTCGCGGAGGTATCTCTGCTGAAAAGTCTGTAAGATCGATTGCGTATAGCCTCTTTATTGCTGATGAAAGCTGCTCTCGGACTGCTTCCTGAACCGACATAATCCGGCCTGCTCCTGACTTGTTACTCACTCGTGGCAAACGGCCATAGAGTGGAATCAAAGATATTAGCAGCCGCCAGCTTTAATTGAAAATCCGATTACCTGAGATTGAGGGACGTTATATTTGTAGATTTTTCGTAGACGTTAGAGTCAAACAGCTTGTCGTAGAGCGCCTGCTTTTCTTGATCCCACAGGGGCCACATCAACAGGATAACCGTGGCATATGCTAAAAGGCCCTTTACGATCTCGCGCGCGAAAGCTCTGCCGAATCCGAGCGGTTGCCCCTGGCGGTTGAGCACAACGATCCCCACCCAACGCTTCGGGAGCGACGCCCCGTCTCTGCCTAGCAGATAGATGTTGTAGAAAAATACCGCTACGTAACCGACGAACATCAGCAGGACGCCTATGAGGGCCATCATCGCCCCCGACTCTTGCTCGCTCCTTCTGCCGGAATCGGCTATCGCAATGCCTATGATAATAACCACGAATCCCGGAATCGCCCCGGCAATCGGTAGCAGACCTTCAAGCAGGTTAGCCAAAAACCGTTTGCCCACACCAGCGTACTCTCCAGGCTGATAAAACGCGGGCGCAACGCCGTAGCCATACATCGGAGGATACGGGTTGTAGCCGGGCCCCGGCGGAGGCGGATAGTTCGGATAATAACCTTGCTGGTTTCCCATCTGAGGTCCGGGAAGAGGGATGGAACAATTCTGACAGGCTTGCGCCCAGTCCGCGTTTTGCGCGCCGCACCTCTGGCAAAACTTTGGCATGTTGAAATCTCCTTTTCACCTGACCTTGAGCGGGCTGATCGGGACCGGCAAAGTCCGTGTAAATATATTACAGCCCGGCCAAAAGTCAAGATTTCATAGCCGCGCTAAAAGCCTTTTTGCCACGGAGACACAGAGTCATAGAGAAAAGAATAATAAGAGTACTCTGTGACTCTGTGTCTCTGTGGCATGTTTGAATCTTTCCGCCGTCCTACATTGCTTGACTTTGACTCAAAGCGGTTTATAGCATACTCATTTTTACGGATAGGATATTAAATCGCATGGTAGTGACCGAAGTAACAGATGAGCTTCTAAACATGTTCGACGGCGCGCGCCGAGTCACCGTGTTGACCGGCGCGGGGATTTCAGCCGAAAGCGGCGTGCCCACTTTTCGCGGCGGAGGCGAATCGGAAATCTGGACCTGGCGTGGGCGGCCTGTAACGGAGCTTTCTTCAGCAGAGCTGATCGCGAGCGACCCCAGGCTGGTCTGGGAGTGGTTCGATTACCGTCGCGGAATGCTCAAGGATGTGAAGCCCAATCCCGGCCACTTCGCGCTCGCCGCCTGGGAGCAGAGATTCGAAGAGTTCACGCTGGTTACTCAAAACATCGATGATCTTCACCGCGAAGCCGGGAGCCAGAATCTGCTTGAGCTTCACGGCAACATCTGGCGGGCGCGTTGCCTCCGGTGCGCGAGCCTCTTTGAGGCGCGCGAATCGCCTCTTGAGCAGAACCCGCCGCTCTGCTTCGTGTGCGGAGGCCCTGCTCGACCCGACGTAGTCTTGTTCGGCGAGCTTTTGCCCGTTGGAGTCTTCGAGCGCGCCGAAGAAGCATCCCTCGCCGCCGATCTATTCTTTGTGATTGGGACCTCTGCCGTCGTCTATCCGGCAGCGGGGCTGCCGATTCTGGCAAAGCAATCCGGGGCGCGCGTCATCGAGGTCAACCCCGAACAAACGGACATCTCCTTTTACGTGGACGTGACGATACTGGGTAAGGCAGGCGACATCCTGCCCCAGTTTATCAAGGAGCGCGGCTGATGCGCGTGCTTTACTTCGATTGCTTCGCAGGTGTAAGCGGCGATATGACTATCGCCGCGCTGATTGATCTTGGCATCGATGTCGACTCGCTAAAGCGACAGCTGTCATCGCTCGGTTTGAGCGGTTATCAGATCAGAATTGATAGAGTCGAGCGAAGCGGCATCGCGGCGACAAAGTTTGATGTCCTCGTAGACTCGTCGCCACAGCCCGCGCGCCACCTCGCCGACATTCGCGAGATCATCGCGCGCGGCAATCTGTCGGAACTCGCCCGCAGCCGGTCGATTCAAGCATTCGAGCGGCTGGCAGAAGCCGAAGCGCGAGCGCACGGGACAACCATCGATAAAGTTCACTTCCACGAAGTCGGAGCAATCGATTCCATCATAGATGTTGTCGGCGCAATGATCGGGGTTGAGATGCTTGGCGTAGACAGCTTCTTTTCGTCATCGCTCCGCGTAGGCTATGGCACGGTGAAAGCCGCGCACGGTTTATTGCCCGTCCCGGCTCCGGGAACGGCAGAAATCTTGCGCGGAGCGCCGATCTACGCAGGCCAGATCGAAGGCGAGTTCGTAACGCCCACGGGCGCGGCAATCGTAACAACCCTGTGCGAGTCATTCGGGCCGCTGCCCGCCTTATCAATCGAGCGGATTGGTTACGGCGCGGGGTCGAGAAACCCTGAAGGATTTCCAAACGCGCTCAGGCTCGTCGTCGGCGAGCTTTCAGATCAAACCGCTTCCGAGCCGGAGAACGCTGTTGTCGTTATCGAGACTAACATCGATGACATGAACCCGCAGGTCTATGAGCATGTCTTGCGACTGGCATTCAAGCTCGGCGCGTTGGATGCTTTCATAACTCCGGTTCAGATGAAAAAATCGAGGCCAGGAGTGTTGCTCACAATCCTGTGCGAGCCTGCGCTTTCGCCTGCTGTGATCGATATGCTGCTGGCCGAAACGACTACGCTCGGGGTCAGGTACTCTGAAGCGAAGCGAAGAGTCCTTGCCCGCACTATTGAGACGGTAGAGACTAAGTATGGCAGCGTGCGCGTAAAGGTGGCGAGGGGCGGCGGTCGCGCGTTACACTTTCAACCGGAGTACGAAGATTGTTTACGGCTTGCCGAGGCGGCTGATGTGCCGTTGATCGAAGTGCAAGCGGCTGCGAGCGCAGCTTACAGAAAAAAAGAGCAACTCGATGGCACAAGCGAAGAGAAATAACAAAGCCGCCGCAATCAAAAACGGCGAGGGAGTTAATCTGGCCAAGATTGAAGCTGGGGTCAGGATGATACTCGAAGGCATTGGCGAGGACCCTGACCGGCCGGGCTTGCAAGGGACCCCGCGACGGGTCGCGCTCATGTATGAAGAGATTTGCGCTGGGTTGCACACAGACTCGCGCCAGTTTCTACAAGTCATACCGGCCGAGACGCACGACGAGATGGTGATCGTGAAAGACATTCCGCTGAATTCGATATGTGAGCATCATTTGATGCCATTTACCGGCGTGGCGCACATCGCTTACATTCCCCGCCAGGGTCGAATAGTAGGGTTGTCAAAGCTCGCTCGCGTGGCCGATATGATGGCGAGGAAGCCCAACATACAGGAGCGGTTGACCACGGAGATCGCCGACCTGCTTTACGACGAACTGCGCGCGACCGGAGTTATGGTCGTCATCGAAGCCGAGCACCTGTGCATAGAGATGCGCGGCATAAAAAAGCCCGGCTCAAGGACCATCACGAGCGCGCTGCGCGGAGGCTTCTTGAAGGACCCGCGCACGCGCGCCGAAGCCATGTCACTCATTAAGAAAACTTGATTGTCCGTTGTCAGTTGTCAGTCGTCAGTTGTTTGACTCGTCAAAGGCAACTGACAACGGACGAAGGACAACGGACAAATGACAAATATGAAAGAAAGTTTCTACGTCACTACGCCGATTTATTATGTCAACGCGCGGCCTCACCTGGGGCACGTCTACACCACGCTTGTCGCGGACTCGCTGGCGATGTTCAAGCGGCAGCGCGGCATCGATACGTTCTTTCTTACGGGTACCGATGAGCACGGCATCAGCATCGAGCGCGCCGCCGCCGCGAGAGGCATCCCCGTAAAGAAGCACGTAGATGAGATCGTGGATGAGTTCAAAGCGGCGTTCGCAAAATTCAATATAAAGTTCGACCGCTGGTTACGCACTACCGATGATTTTCACGAAGCGGCTGTTCAGCAACTCTGGCGCGTGCTCGAAGAGCGCGGGCACATCTACAAGGGGCACTATGAAGGCTGGTTCTGCGGTTACTGCAACGAGTTCAAAGATGTCGAACCGAACGTCGAGCGGCCTCTGTGCCCGGAGCACGACCGCCCGCTCGATCTCATAGCCGAGGAGAGTTATTTTTTCCGGCTCTCAAGTTTTCAAGACCGCTTGCTTGATCTATATGACTCGCGCCCTGATTTCGTGCAGCCTGACGCGCGCCGCAACGAGGTCCGATCGTTCGTGGCGGGCGGGCTCAAAGACCTATCGATAAGCCGAGCGTCCGTGAAATGGGGGATACCTGTTCCGAACGATCCGAACCACACGGTCTATGTCTGGCTCGACGCGCTGTCGAACTACATCACGGCGCTCGGATGGGGCAATGAGCGTTACAAAGACTTTGAACGTTACTGGCCCGCGCTGCACCTTGTTGGCAAAGACATCCTCAGATTTCACACCGTCTACTGGCCCGCTTTTCTGATGGGAGCAGGAGTCGAGTTGCCTAAACAAGTCTTTGCGCACGGAATGTGGCGGTCGGGCGGGCGAAGGATGTCTAAGACGCTCGGCAACACAGTAGACCTGCCCGTGCTTCACGCGCATTTCACGCCCGACATGATTCGTTACTTCGTGCTGCGCGAGATGTCTTTCGGCCAGGACGGGGACTTCACATATGAAGCGCTGATTGAACGTGTAAACGCCGATCTGGCCGACGGGCTTGGGAATCTCGCCAGCCGAACGTTGACGATGATAAAGAACTATTTCGAAGGCCATCCGCCTCGCCGTTTTGCAGACGACGGCGCGGACGCGGACGAAGTGCGAGATGCCATCGAGCAGGCGAAAGCAAGGTTCCGTGAGGAATATGACGCGCTGAACTTCTCGCGCGCGATCGAAGCCGCGTGGGCAGGAATCGCTCGCATCGACAAGTTCATAACCGACAACCAGCCGTGGAAGCTTGCTAAGGAATCATCGGCGCGCGAGCAACTCGAACGCGTTATCGCAACCGCGTACGAAGGCTTGCGCCAGATTGTATTGCTCGCCGCTCCCGTGCTGCCGGAAACGTCGCGCGAAATCTGGGGACAGATGGGGCTGGCGGGCGAGCCGCTTGATTTCAATCCTGATGACGCAAAATGGGGCGAACCTCTGGACGTGTCAAAGGTAGACCGGGTAAGCCCTGCATTCCCGAAACTGAATAAGGAAAAGATAATGGCTGAGATTGAGAGTCAGAAAGAGCAACCGAAATCGGCAGAACAGCCTGCCGAGCAGGCGACTACAAAAGATCAAGAGGCGGCAAGCGCGACCGGGGCTACGCAGGCCGCCGCGCCTCCGGTTGCCGAAAAGATTTCAATCGATGATTTCGTAAAAGTAGAATTGCGCGCGGCGACAGTGCTTGAAGCCGAGCGCGTGCCTAAGGCCGACCGCTTGCTCCGGCTGAAGGTAGATGTCGGTGAGGCAGAGCCGAGGCAGTTATTGGCGGGGATTGCCGAGCATTACGCTCCAGAAGATGTCATCGGGCGGAAGATAATCGTCGTGGCCAACCTGGCCCCGCGCAAGCTGCGCGGTCTGGAATCAAACGGGATGTTGCTCGCCGCATCCGTAGGCGAAGACGGCAAGCCCGTGCTCGCTACTTTTACGGAAGATGTTCCGAACGGCGCGCGATTGAAATGATTTGAAGGCCGTACATAAACAGAAGAGCAGTTTGCCGCAGTCGAATGATTTGTTGCCGCGTAGCGGCAACTTGATTTTAGCCCGGCTTTGAAAAGCCGGGAATATCAGCGGCAAGGGGGAGCGTCGCGTCAGCGACGGCTGAATTCAGCCGT
>DASUNP010000020.1:0-34670 GCA_036277095.1 Blastocatellia bacterium | reverse complement strand
CTGCGCCCCATAATGTGAGGTAACTCGCGATCCACGAAATCACACGAAACGCACGATCGGCTTTTCGTGTGTGTTTGGATTGTGTGGTTTCGTGGATCGTGCTTTTGGCTTCGACCCAAGGCCAGAAGACCGAAACACCGTGCTTGACCCCTGAGTAACCGTTTTGATATAAAAACGCGTGACGCAAGCGGCCCTGGCTTGCGTCACTTTTTTCGGGCTTAATACGGATTATTCCGCAGTAGCTCAATGGCAGAGCATCCGGCTGTTAACCGGAGGGTTGTAGGTTCGAGTCCTACCTCAGGAGCCAACTTTCCCAATAATTAAGGCCACCATAACGGTGGCCTTAATGCTTTTGACAGCAACCCTGACAGCAGACAGCACATAGAGCTTCGCATATCAGCATATGTTTGCATTATAGGCCCATATTATTGTAGATACGAGAACATATATTTCGATGAGAGCTAACATGATGAAAGAATTGATTCGCAATATGCCCAAAGCAGAACTCCATATACACATTGAAGGGTCCTTAGAGCCTGACCTCTTGCTTGAGATTGCACAACGCAATCATATTACTCTCCGATTTAGTTCGGTAGAGGAGCTATACAATGCTTATCAGTTCCGCGACCTGCAATCCTTTCTCGATATTTATTATGAAGGCGCTCGCGTGCTTGTTCGCGAGCAAGATTTCTACGATTTAACCTGGGCCTATCTAGAAAGAGTATCTATTCAGAACGTGCGCCATACTGAAATCTTTTTTGACCCGCAGGCCCACACCACAAGAGGGGTGCCGTTTGAAACGGTAATAACAGGGATACGACGTGCCCTGGCAGATGGTGAGAGGCAACTGGGCATCTCATCAAAAATTATAATGTGTTTTCTGCGACATCTCAGCGTCGAGGCGGCCATGGAGACTCTGTTGCAGTCGCTGCCGTTTAAAGAATGGATCATAGCAGTCGGGCTTGACTCCTCTGAAATAAGCCATCCTCCCGAGATGTTTCGGGCTGTATTTGATAAAGCGCGGGATCATGGTTTCTTAACCGTTGCTCACGCCGGCGAAGAGGGCCCGCCGGAATATATCTGGCAGGCGATGAAACAGTTGAAGGTATCGCGGATAGATCATGGAGTCCGTTGTATTGAAGACGACCGCTTAGTACAGAAGCTGATAACAGAACAGGTGCCCTTAACTGTGTGCCCTCTCTCTAATGTCAAGCTCGGCGTCTTTAATTCCATATCAGAACATAACCTCAAGCGCTTGCTCGACCTGGGACTATGCATCACAGTCAACTCGGATGATCCGGCATATTTCGGTGGTTACTTGGCAGAGAACTTTGAGGCTGTACAGGAAGGGCTTGAATTGACCAAAGATGATATTTATCGATTGGCAAGGAACTCATTCAAGGCCACGTTCTTGCAAGACGACAAAAAGCAAGAGTTGCTACGAGAGTTGGATAATTACTTCTTATCATGTTCGGCTGCTTGCGACTAAGTCTGGCTTAGCTCCCCTGAGACAGTACACACGTAAGAATTGGGGTGCAGTTAGGGTGCAATAAATCGGATCAAGCGGTAATACGCGGTACCAAGCGAAAGCACGAAATTCAGGAGCCTTCTTTAACGTGACAGACTCGACCACCCAATTTGAAGAATAAGTCTTCGGCCCAGAGATATGAATTCGGGCGCGGCCCTAAGAAGATTAACTCGGCAGGGAATAGCAGGCCTGCGACTTGTGGGAGGTCGGTTATACGCAGGCAATTGAGCATTTCAATTGCATCACCGACGCCGTGTGGGTTGCCCGGCGCATCCTGAGTTGCGGGCGGATTATGAAGAATGATCGCGCTGATGTTGCCGTCCAGCAATGCGGCATAGAGCGCCACAGCGGCCATCTCACCACTTCCCGCCAACACAATGCGACCGGCATCTACGTCAGGGAGTTCGCGGACGGCAGCCAGCGCGCGTAAGGTATCCCACACGCGCATTGAAGCGATCGTGCGTCCCGTCAGCATGGCGGCTCTTCGCAGATGCCATTGTAGCTCTTGTCCCCAACTGGTTCGCCCGGAGCCGCGAACTTCAATGTTCGCCTGCACCCGATCCCGGAATAGGCTATGGAAAACGCTTCTTCTAAAATGCTTGTCTTCGACGTTCTGTAGCGAAATGACAAGACTGCCCGGATCGCTCGCCGCCTCGGGGATGATCATATTGCCCCAGAGGCGATAGTCATCTTCCACCGCAAAGGAGAAGCGCATTCCGCGCCGGTCTTCCAGAGCCCATTTGAATTCAATCTTCAGATCAAGCTGACACGCTTCCGGAGGAAAGTGCGCAAAGGTTTTCTCCAGTAGCGCGGCAACCACGCCTTTACGATGGAGAGAGAGGCTTGCGGCATCTGTGACGACGGGCGGTTCGGCAATCTTGATGAACCTATCTTGAATAGTTGTCGTCATCTCGTCTGCCGGCGTCCCGTTGGAAAAGACTTGCAGAAGCTCATCCGGCTCGTCGTTGTCAGGATCAATGTCGCCCACTTCCGATGGCGGCATATCGCGTCCGCCAAGGTGCTTGAGGAACCATGAAAAAACAGCCGTGCGAGAGCACTCATGGTAACTATGCCTTCCTGGAGTTTCTACCAGAGCAAGATTGTCGCCGGCGCCTGCCATTTCATAAACGCGCTTTAGCCGTTCATGAAACTCACGTATGCTGGCTATAGTGAAAATCAGGTCGCAGTCAGCAGAAGCAATCAGACACGGGCGCGGAGCGACTAGCGCCGCGATGTCGACCAGGTCCCATCCGTAGGTGTTAATCGGAAACATGCAATCGCATTGGCCGTCGATTGTGCGGTTAATGACCTGGCTGGCAAAGGTGCCGGTCGCACACACGGGTGCTACGCACGCTATGCGCTCATCTGCGGCAGCAAGCCACCAACTTGTCGCCCCGCCGCCGGATATGCCCGTGACGCCAACCCTTTCACCGTCCACGTAAGGGAGCGACTGCAAAAAATCGATGCCCCGGATCGCGTTAAAGAGTTCAATACCGGCGGGCGTGTAGCCTCGCGAATACCAATGCCACCAGCCCTTATGGAAAAGCCCGTGATGATAGCCCTGCAACTCTCCCAGGTCAATGGTATCGATCACTAGCGCGACAAAGCCGAGTTGTGCGAACCGGCGCAAGTGGGCCTGGTAGTAAGCCCTTGGAGACTCGCTATGCCCGCAGAGGTAGAGCACGGCGGGCATCGGCTCGCGCACCCCGACGGTTGGGATATAGAGATTCCCCGCAACATAGAGATGAGGCAGGCTTTGATAGTGCAGGTTCTCTACTCGATAACCATCACGCTCGAATACGCTCGTTACAGTGGCCTCCAGCGGAGGGCGCTCATCCATTGCGGCGATCTCTGACAACCCCATCATCTCATAATATTGCTTCAACCGGTTTGGTCGTCGTTGCCACCACTGTTCGGGTGCGCCTAGCCCGCGTGGCGCTGCATCCGTGTTACGTCGTGCATGACGGCAGAGGTTGTCGTGGATGTGCATGATTGGAAATCTCTAGCCGGGGCGCCAGGCGCTAAGATGATTCACCGTCAAACGGCGAGCCGGTTTTTCGAAACCCGTCTTCTAAGGTGCAAATCTCGTCGATAGATCTCGCACGATCGCTGGTTGTATGTCGTCCCCACACCAGTTCCTGGCCGTTTCGCCTGACCTCGTCCAGTTCGTCATGGTTATTCTCGTCCAAGGTATACTCTATCTTCTCTTCCAGGTCTTCGTTTGAGACTCCCAGATAGTGGACGCCCTCAATGAATCCTATTCTCCTCAGAGGTTCGCTGACGGCGCAGTCTGCCAGTAGCAGAGCGCCGGTGGCTGGAATCTCAAAGTACTTTGCTACAGAATATCTATATTTAGAAGAGTCCGTGAAGGCTGCTCTGTAAGTATTTATTCTCTTCGCATACCCTCGACCTATGCTCGTGTCTGTCTCGTGATCAAAATCACAACGATAGCCGGGATGCTGATGGGTTAGGATCGGATATGATCCTTTATCGCAGAGTGCTTTCATTCTCATGCGCAGCGGATAGTAATCGTCGACAACGCCGCTCAGAAGTATTGCATTTACCGGATGCTTGTTGAATGCAAGTAGAAAGTCCGGGGAGGCTGAATGAGGTATCCAAACAACCCTTTTTGTTTTCGATAGCTCTGGGAAGAAGCTGTCAAATACATATCCGTAAGTCGAAAGAATAGTATTAACCATCGAGAATGCTTCGAGCATCTCTTCCTGGCTGTGCTCCTCGCCCGCGTGCAGATCGTCACAAAAAATGTATTTGGCGCAATCCAGAGAATTGATCTCGCTTTTGCGCGCGCTTAGTAAGTAGTATCCCTCCCAACACAATATGATCTCGGGCAGCTCCGTAAATCTGTTTAGCAGAAGTGACTTGAGTGAGCGAGAAGAGTAATACAATTCCTCTGTTTCAATCTGACTCCACCCATAATTGTCGATCAATTCACTTATAATATAAGCGGCTTCCCTGCTCGTGTATCTAGCCCGGTCCTTAAGCTCCGAGATGATCAGTTTCATCGCCGTTTAACCTAACCGCGTTGTCAGTCGATCGGATAAGCAGCTACAACGTCGAGCATAACCAGGGCTCCTGCCGGAAGCGCCGCCACCTGGAAAGCCGTGCGGGCAGGCAACGCGGTTACGCCGAGCCCAGGGATCCAGGCTGCGTAGATTACATCAACGGCCTTGAAATCCTTTATGTCGGTCAGTAGAAGGGTGACCTTGACGATGTCAGCCGGGGTGCAGCCGGCGGCATTCAGAATCGCGTCGATATTCGACAGCATCCGCCGGGTTTGGGCTTCGAGGCCCTCCTCCAGCTTGCCTGTCTCGGGGTTTCTGCCGGTCTGTCCGGTCACGAAAACGAGATCGCCCGTGCGAACAGCTTGCGAGTATGTGCCGACAGCCGGCGGCGCCGCGTTTGTAGCGATGCGAATCTTGTTGACCATCTGAAGGGCTCCTTTCAACGTCGAGATATAGCGAATCTTGGGATCTATCGCCCCAACTGTTCCACCCTGAGCGGGATTTCGAAATTGACCTTTACAGGCCCGCCGCTCACCGGCTCCAGGTCCAGGAGCTCTGCTCGATTGGGGTGGATGATTTGCACTAAGACAACGTTTGTGGGATTGGCAAAATCCAGGTCAAAGTAATGGAATTGTGTGATGTTCGAACAATAGATCCAGAGGTTGTTCTGGCTGCGGATCCACTTGCGGAAGCTGTCGCTCTCCATCGGTTCGGTGCGGATTTCAAGAGGGACTTCCGACAATAACTGCTTAGTCAATTCGAAGTTCTCGAAGGCATACTGCCAGCTCTGCTCGTAAGGTCGTTTCGTGGAGCCCCGCTCGCGAGGCAGACAGCCCTTCTGCTTCATGCAGATGTTCTCTCGCACGAATCGCTCCCGGTCGCTGTCTGCCGCGTAGTCGCCCGTCGTGAGGCGGTCGAGAAAGTGCGTCACGTTCCGACTCGTCGTAAAGACTCGGCGGATGATCTCGAAATAGGTGATCGCTGTCGGGTTGATGTCGAAGATCGTCAGCCGCCTGGGCCGCCAAAGCGGAATGAAGTTCAGACCATACAACCCGCCGACGACGCTAATCATGTGGATGTTCTCACGCCTTTCTGCCGCTACAGCTTCGTAGTGAGCTTTGAACTCGGCAAACTCGCTGAAAGACCCATCCTGGGCTCCGTCATCCGTGCCATAAAAGACGTTCTCCGGATGATCGTGATACATCTCGCGGTTGAAAGCTCGCGGAGCTTTTGATGCCATAGTGTCCTCTCTCCGTTTGGTATTTTGGTGTTTAGATTACTCCTGGGCTCTGTAGTATAACATCCTGGTCCCAATGCCGACATCAGGCTTTGCTGACATCAGGAAGCGAATCATTTTCCCACGCCGGCTTGTAGAGCTGCTTATCGAAATACTGTAGCCGCTCTTCCCATAGCTCCCTTGTGTTTGCGCCCCGAGGCAGAGGCGGCTCCGTGTGAGTGTACGTGATTTGAACCGTTCGGGCGATCAAGTCCAGCGCGTCTTCGACTGCTGACGTTTCGGGAGCACAAACGGTGATGTATCCGTCTCCCGTGTACGTTACTGATTTCACAGCGCCGATTCGCGGCAACCGGCTGTCAACCAGTAATCCTCCAATCTCCAATTCAACAGACTCCATGCCGTGAACTTCTTTAACCAGACCGCTCCCCATCCCTCGCAAGAAGATCGTTCCCACCGCATACATGCGATCCCAAGGGCCGTCAAAGCTATTGTCGATAGCTGCTCTCGCCCAGGCGACGTACGGATCGATGTCGTAGGCAAACCCGAGCATCGGGCCTATCCTGGCACCCGCCGGGCGTAACGTGGCGTCGGTGAAGCGGACTCCTCCTTCGAGCAGGAAGCCTTCCATGTGAGTCATTGCATTGCCGACCGACAGCGCACGGACCGCCGACAATCCCCGCTTGATGAAATCCCTGTATTGATCGCCGCTGATGTCTCGCGGCATAACACACGACCACTGGATCGATGGGTCTTCGAGCGCTTCGAGAATCGACGGGCGATAGTAACAGATCGAATAGAACCGTGGTTCATCCGCGATCGTGATCGTATCGATGGACAGCTCCTGGCCGTGCAGATACTCTTCTGCGAGGAAGGCATTCTCTGCTGAAGGTCGCATCAACTCAAGCGCCATCTCAAGCTGCTCGAAGTTGCGGACGGACCAGGTCGCCAGACCGCCGCTTCCGCCCAGCGGCTTTAGCACTATCGGAAGACCTACTTCGGCAGCGAACCGTCTTGCGTCTTCGCCGCCGGTCAACACCTTATCGCGAGCCGTGCTGATCCCCGCCCGTTGCAGGGCTTGCTTGAGGGATGACTTGTCGAGGACGCGGCGAACAGTAGACAGGCTGATGCCTCGAAGCCCGAGCGCCTCGCCGGCCTGCGCAACCGATGCAAGCAACGGCTCTTGTGTCGTTATAATCAGAGTCAGGTCGCCGTGCTTTCGGGCAAGTTCGCGGGCGGCGGCGATTAACTGATTCGGATCAATAGCATCGCGAACCAAAGAGACTGCTTCAAAAACCGGCTCGTGATCGTCAGGCAATCGTTCCGTGATACCCAGCAAACAGACGCCGTCGAGACTCTTAATCGCCCGCGCGTGGCGCAAACTCTCGCCCGTCATGCTGCGCGAGACAAATACAATGCGCCGGATTGTGATCTTCTCAGGTGCGAAATTCACTTTTGAGCCTCTCTTGCGGCCGCGAGCCGCCGCGCGCGAAGCTGTTCCTGCCTAACACGCTTGTCATGCAGCACATATTGAATCAAGTCGCGAGGCCCGGCGGCGACATCCCGCTCAGAAAGCGGCTCCAGACCATGAAACGAGCGGTCCGAGCGCATGAACGCCAATAACGAATTGCGTTTGTAGGGCGCCGTCTTTACTTTGACGAAATCGTCAAACGAATAATGCTTGCTATCAGGGCAGGTGAAGCCCGGGTCCTTCGGACGGTAGAGCGAAGTCCCGACCTGGGCGAGGCTGTCGTCGGGCGCCAGGTAAAAGAGCATGACTACCAGTTTTGTATACAGGTCGCTGTGCGGCCCGAGAAAGTATCCCGCTCGGTGGCGAATGAACTGAGCTTCAACTGAAACTTCGGGCCACGACTCTTCGTCGCCGAATCGTTCGCGCATCGGCTCGGCAAACGCATGAAGCGCCATCCGAGCCAGCTCGGGACCCATGAACCATCGGTTGAAATCGATCCAGAAATCCCGAATCTCGTCGGGCAGCATCGCGGTCCAGCCCTCATTCAAGTCTCTTTGGTCTCTGTGCCGGAAGTGATCGAGCTTGAGATCGGTCACGGCAAACAAGTTGTCGTAGACCGAACTGCTGGGCAGATGGCTGAGTAGAGATTGATAATACTCGCTTGGAAAAACGTCTTCCAGATAATAATGCGGGTAGGGGTCTTCGATGACCTGGGCCGTGCGGAGCCGCTCGCTGATATAAGACAGCGGGTCAGTCTGTGAAGTCGAATGATTAGTCACAACAGGTTTGTTCATCGTCGTTCCGCTTCTCTGATCAGCGGCAGCACCTCGCGTCCGAAGATAAGCATCTCGTCGAGCTTCGGCCAGCCCGCGATGATGAACTGCGTTACGCCGATGCGCTTGTATTCGAGAAATATTTTCGCAAGCTCTTCGGGAGATCCCAACAGCGTGATGGCCGACGACCCGTAATAAGGGACCAGCCCGGCCCATAGATTCCGATTCATCCAACCGATGTTGTCCGCAGCGGCCAATGCCTGCTTCAGCGTCTGCGAATCGCTTCTCGTAAGAATGGCTCGCTCTTGTTTGCTGATCTCTTCATCCGGCAGCATTGACCGGGCGGCTTCGATCGCCTCTTCGCGCGAAGACCTGCAAATCACGCACAGTCTGAGGCAGACCTCGACGCCGCATTCTCGAAAGCGGGCTACAGAGCGGCTCAACTTCTCGGGCGTATCGATCAGACGCAACCAGCACGAAGCCTTGCTGAGTGCGAGCTGCTGGCCTGCCTCGGATTGTCCCGAGACGTAGATTTCAGGCGCGGTTCGATCCGGCGCTAGAAACGGCGTGAGGAGTTGCCCCCGCTCGACGCGATAATACTTGCCGTCGAAATCGACCTCAGCTTTCCCTCGCCAAAAAGCATGACAGACGGCCAGGAACTCTTCGGCGCGCGCGTACCGCTCGTCGTGTGTGAGAAAGTCCCCGTAGCCGCGTTGCTCGGACGGCGAACTCCCCGCGACGATGTTGAGTGCGATGCGCCCGCCGATCAGACCGGAGAGAGTATTGACCTGTTGCACAAACATCGCAGGCTGCATCAGCCCAAGGCGGTAGGCGGCGATAAACTTGAGCTTTGTTGTCGCCTGGCCGACCGCGCACGCGATGAAAAAAGTATCGGGCTCATAGCGGCTGAAAGATAGAAGCACCGACTCGATTCCGGCTTCCTCGGCGCTATGCGCAAAACGGGCCCATCCGTCCATGTCCGGCAGCGCGGCCGGCGAAGTGCTTTTCGTCGTAAGCACACGGGACGTTTCCTGAGCCGTCTTCATGGCTACTTCGCCGCCTTTTGGGAACATCCAGTGGAACCTTAGATTCATCGCTGTTTTTCTTATGCTGTTTGCCTTAAGTTCTGCCTGAGATCAAGCAGACAGTGATAACAATCGCGCGAAACTTTGTCATAAGAGGTTGACCTCCTGACGGCGCGTTTTATCCGTTGACCTATGTTGGCTGTGATTAGTCAAGTATATAGTTACCTATTTGGAATTCTTGTCCCGCTCGCCGCTCGGCCTCTCGGACGAGCGGAATAACCTCTCGTCCGAAGTGGGCCACCTCATCTACTTCGGGCCAGCCGGAAATGATGAATTCGGTGACGCCGATTCGCTTGTAGGCGAGAAACGCATCAGCAAGCTCCGACGGCGTTCCAAGTAATGTAGTCCAGACCGGGCCGTAATGCGGCACAAACCCTGTAAAAAGCGAGCGGTTCAACCAGTAAGAATCGCGCGCAACGGTCGCGCCCTCCTTGTACATTTGGGAGTCATCTTTGAGCGACGTGGTGCTCTCATTCCTGTCGTCGGGCAACAGGGCTTCAGCTACCGTGACTGCCTCCTCTCGCGTCGGCCTGCATATCAGCCCCATCCTTAAGCAAACACCGATGCCGCGCGAGCGAGCACGCAACACCACCGGTTCGAGCTTCTCCGGAGTGTCAACCACGCGCAGCCAGCACGAGCCTCGGGAGTAAGCCAGCCGCTCGGATTGCTCCGAGTGTCCCGAGACGTAGATTTCAGGCGCGGTTCGATCCGGGGCTAGAAACGGGGTGTGGAGCTTTCCTTGCTCGACGCGATAATACTTGCCGTCGAAATCGACCTCAGCTTTCCCTCGCCAAAAGGCATGACAGACGGCCAGGAACTCTTCGGCGCGCGCGTACCGCTCGTCGTGTGTGAGAAAGTCCCCGTAGCCGTGTTGCTCAACCGTTGAGCTACCTGCAACGATGTTCAACGAAACGCGCCCCTCGATTAGACCAGAGACAGTATTGACTTGCTGCACAAAACTTGTCGGCTGCATCAAGCCCGCGCGAAATGCGGCGATGAACTTGAGCTTCTTCGTCGCGCGTCCCAGCGCGCAGCTAGCCAGAAGTGAATCCGGCTCATAACGGCTGAAGGATATGAGCACAGAGTCGATGCCGGCTTCCTCTGCTTGCCGGGCGAAGTGTACCCATCCTTTCATGTCAGGTCGAGCGGCCGGTGAGGTGCTCGTTGTCGATAGTATTCGATAGCGCGCAGCCTCCTTAGCGGTCTGAGGCGCATTCAAGGCCACCTCCCCACCCTTTGGAAGCATCCAGTGAAACCTCAGATTCATGACGGTTCTTTCTTACCTCTAAATTGCGCGCGGCAAACGCGGCGCTGTAACTCAATTAAATCTCTACGGTCCACGGCACGGACTCCGCGCAAGCGTTATGACGCTTCGCCCATCGCTGCAACGCCCAGGGCACTGTGTCAACATCCCTGTATCCACCTAACAGTTGATAAACGATCGGATCTGCCTTCTCAAGAAGCCGATTATCTGGAACCTCAAGATAGACCTCGGGCTTCATCCATCGGTAGGAATAGCCATACATTAAGACCTTTGACACGCGATCACTCCGGTTCGGTGAAGCCGTGTGAAAAATGCGATTCTCAAACAGCAAGGCGTCGCCCGCCTTCAGTCTGAGGTCACACACTTCCACGTCAGATGGGTCCACCTGGCCCTTTGCAACAGCCAGAGGTTCAGTTCTCAGATGAGTTCCACGCGCCATGACAGTCATGCCGCAATCGGACCCGCGAAAATCGGTCAAACAGTAACATATCTTGATGCCCACAAGCGGCAGGTTCCCATGTCCCAGGTCCCTTGGGATACGAATATCGCGGTGCCACCCGCGTCTAAAGGGCGCGGCATCCGGATTCTCGGGCCTTTTGTAAATGAGCGTAGTAGAGTGAAGGTGAATATTAGGGCTGAGTAACTGGACGACAAGGGGGACTGTAGAAGAATTATCGATGAGGGCAAAGAGAGCTTCTTCCCGGAGCAACCCCGGTCGCAAATCCAGGTGATTGTACTCCGGCCTGCCGTGGAGCTTCGGTTTCTTGAGAAACGATTGGGCCAACCGGTCGCTTGCTTCGACAAGCCGCTCGACCGTCTCAGGCGGAAGGGCATTGGGAACCACTAAGAAACCATCTCGGTCAAAGGCCTGTTGCTGTGATGGTTCGAGGCGAATGAAATCCATTGCGAGGTCCTTTCTCCCTTGACGGTCGAGAACTACTCACGGAAGTGATCCCACCATTCCTGGTGAATGTGTGTGGTAGCTTTTGCCGGCGACGAAAGCCCCTGCGACCAGTCGATTCCAAGCGCTGATCGCTCTTCTCCGATGTACCAGGTGGCGACTTTGGTGGGACTATTTAGCCCCAGGGTCGAGGACGCATAGCCCAGATGCTCAGTGAGCGACGGGACGGTCGCAAAGGCTCTCTTCGATGTCTTGATGAGCCACATCGAGACTCGGACGGTGTCGAACTCAAAGTTACAATCTACATGCTTGTCCTGCCACTGGAGGAACTCAGCGATCAGATGCTTTGGCCAGATCATCGACGGGCCGCAGACTCCTGGCTTCTCGATCCAGGACTCGCCCCGGCTGCGAGCCGTTAATACGGCCTCCGCGTTCGTGTATAACGCGATGAGGTTATCAGGTCTCGCCAGAATAACTTCCTTAACCGATCCTATGAAGTCCCTGCACAGCCCGAGATCATCTTGCAAGATTAGGTGATGCGAAACGTCACCGGCAGCCTCAAGAGCCCGGCGATAGGTCGGCCAGCAGCCTTCGTGCTCTGTGTCCTCAATAAGCGTGATCGGTATGCTCGGATCCTCGGCCCGCAGTTGATTGAGAATGGCTCGGACCCACGTCCGGCGGTCGGCGCGACTGGGAGTGTGTTGAATCGCGATGCTCAGGTCGATCATGGTATATCCCAAACCTTTAACAACCGGAGGAGCTTGAATTATCACATGCGCGGCATCATTCTGCCCTGATCCAACTGCGAATCATCAAACGATCGGAAGCGTCGCCGTCTGCGATAGGCGTGCGAGCATGAATCGTACGTGTGTTATCGGCAAACAGTAGCTCACCCTCGCGCATCAAGAAATCAACTGTGCGAGTGGTGGAGTTAATAAGGTCCTCAAATCGGTCGAGTGAGGCCAGCATTTCGTCCGACAGTTTAGCGCCGTTGCTGTCCAAGGCGAGATTAATCGTATAACGTCGCCAACATATGCTGAACTGTGTCAACACAGTTCGCCATTTCAAGCCGCCGCCGCAATAAGCCGCCAATTGCCACGGCACAGGGCGGGCCTCCAACAGTTCAAGGGTCTCGGCGCCCAGGCGGTTTGTCACTTCATCTCGTACTGTGTCGACGTCGAGAACTCGTGATCGGCCGCCGCCTTTGCGGTCGGCGCGGACGCATATCATCGAGATCAGTTCGACCGGTCTTTCCCAGTCGGCTGTGTCCGTGTGCAGCCTTTCACTTTCCCGTCCTCCTCGCGACGAGCGTATGTCGGTCGCGGGCTGTATATAGTGGACAAGCTGGGCGCGAGGCTTTTCGTACGGAGGCGCCACCAACTCTCCAAAGGCCCGATTGATCGCGACGAACAACCTGTTCCCCTCGTCGAACTGAAGTCCCTGCAACAATGCACAGTAAGGCCGTCGGGCGATTCGCTCCCTGATCGAACCGACAAGCCATTCGAAACCATCGGGACAAGCTTCGCGAATGCGGTCGAGCACAAGCGCCTGCAAAGCCGGCGAGTAGAACTCTTTGTTATCGTATAGAGGGAGGCGCTCGGCGGCCTTCAGTAATTCATTTGCCAGCAGGGGGGGGATGTCAATTCTTGCCGAATCTGGAAACGGCGCGAGCATTTGTGTCTGCTCCAATCGCTTGGGGTACGTGGCGTTTACGAAACGATTCTAGCATACTAAAGCGGTCCGGGAGAGTGTAAGACACGGTTCTTAATCTGTCAACAAGGTGTGATTTGTGTAACAGTTCAGACTCAGGCCTAGAGAGTAAACCGGGTGATTTGACGGCGGGATAAGAGCGCTTACGAGCCGCTATACGCACGCCAGGCGGAAAACGCGGTTTGTTGATCGATCTCAACCGGTGGTCGCGCGAGATTTAGATGGCTGCAATCTCCTTCGCCGCGAACCCGCAGCACAGGTCTATCTTGCTTCGTGATTCGATTAGTGACAAACCGCACGATAAATCCAATTCGCGGTTCGGCTGATCTATTGGGATTCGACCCGTGAACAATAGTGCTTTGATGAAGGGACATCTCGCCCGGCTGCAATACGACATCTACGGCCTGGGATTCATCGACGATTTTGACGCTCTCACCACGGAATAAGAGATTGGAATCGTCTCGGGTGTTGACATGGTTCAGCAAGCCTTGCTTGTGAGATCCCGGCACAGCGCGCATACAACCGTTAGCCCGGCGGCTCGCTGTTAGCGCGATCCATGCGGAAGTTGAAGGTGTCAGGTGCCAGCCCGAGTAAACGCTATCCTGATGCCAGGATACGTAGCTGGCATCTCGCGGGGGCTTGTACAACACCAACGTTCCGTCGATTAGAATGTCTTCCCCTAGAACCTGTTCGACTGCATTCAAGAGGGCGTCGTGAGTGACCAGGCGATAGGCCCAATCGAAAAACAGATGCAGGCCATCGAACCGCCTGGGCGAGCCCTCTCCACAGTTGTAAGCGATTGACTGGAATGCGCCGCGAAAAACAGAAGCTTCGTCGGCTGAAAAGGCCCTGATCGGGAAAACAATGCCGTCGCGGTCGTACCGGTCTAGCTGTTGATTGGAGAGCGCGGTTGTCACGTCCTGCACCTGTTTGCCTTTCGAACGGCGAGTAGCACTCGGCCCGCCGGCGGCATCAAGGCCGAGCCGGCAAACCAGAGCTATTATAGCGACAATGGACCGGGAGGCCCAGTGTGACGAACATCTCCATTAGGGACTTGCAAGGTTTCTCTCTAGTCATGCGCCTTTGCGTCAGGGAGAGTGTAATATAATTGACATAATTATGATGGCGTCACGTGATGTTTGATGCTATAGTGCAGCCGGTCTCTCTCTGCCAACTTCCGCAAAGTGCAGTCAGCGGGCGCGACAGAGATTTTGCAAACAGATAACACCGCTTGTGGACGCAATTATTGGCGACAATCTCCTCGCTGAGACTCTTATTCTCAATGAAGTCTCACAAGCTGGATTTAAAATGCCACATGCGCCCTGAGCCATCCGTCGGTCGGGAAGCCAAAGGTCATTTTCATCCGATTATGCTTTTGTCTTACCTCGCTCTTGCCTAAAGCACCGGATAAGACGGCCTCAAAAACGCCCGAGCCGATCTTCTAAAGGGAGGTTATCGATGCATTTCATTCCAGCACGCTCGCGAAAACCTCAAGAAGAAGGAAAAAGATCAAGCTTACCTGAGGGGATTCGCGGGAAACAATCCAAAGACTTGGCCACTGATTTCATAATTACTGATTTGGGCGTCACTACGGGCTGCGCCTGCCTCAAATGCCGGCTGGTCAATGAGGCGGCGCTCGAAGAAGAGCGGACCCGACAGTTGCTCAGTCGAGTGGCCGAGGGCAACATTCTTGCATTCTGGACGCTGTGGGACTTGTATAAAGGCCATCTCTACCGCCTTTGCCTGTGGCAGATGGGCGGCGTACAAGCAGACGCTGAGGATGCGCTGAGCAGAGCAATGTTGAGAGCGCTTGAAAAGCTCCCAAACAATGCTTGCAAGATCAGAAACTGCAAAGCCTGGCTAAATAGGCTCACCCTTAATCTCTGCGTCGATATGCACAGGGAGCGCAAGAGACAGGTGCGAAGGCTTGAGAGCATCGATAATTCGCTGCCTGGCGCAAGCGAGCGGGTGCTGGCCAAGATGGAGTCGCCAGAGGAAGGTTTAATCAATCGCGAGGTTTTCGCATATGTATGCAGTGCAGTCGATGACCTCCCGCCGAGGCTCCGCGAGCCATTTGTGCTTCGCTTCTTTCAAGAAATGGACTATCGCGAGATTGCTGAGTGTCTGATCCTGTCGACAGACAACGTGCGCAAGCGAATCCAGCAAGCAAGGGACATTCTGCGCGAGGAACTGAGTCGGTTCCTGCAAGGATCAGTGGGCCATCGTCCGGGCATTGTCGCAAACCTGGCGGTTCTGCCCAAGAGCGCCTCGCTGCTGGGGCGACCGCCGTCGAGCAGCCGACCCGGACTTCCCGCCGTTTGAGCTTCGAAGTCATCAATCGGCTTGCAGCACAGCAACAGAGCTACACTTCATCGAATGGTGAGATTATGCATGCGCCCTGGCCTCTTATTTTCACAAAAGGGAGATCAAAAGCGTCTCATCTTCAAATAAGCAGGTGATTTCAACTGACACCCGAGGGGCAGGAGGTAATCAATGGCTGAAGCGCAGGATACTGTCACGGTAGTGCTTGACCGGAGAACTGCCGAAAACATCTACTATGCGCTTGCGCTAGCACTAGGCGGTGCGAGCCCGATCGACGGGCATGGGAAGAAGAACGGAGGAAAGGGAAAGGGCAGAGGCAACGGTAAAGTCTATGGCACGGCGCCGCCCAAGGCGAAGGGGCTACAAGCGAAAGGGCTTAAAGCAAAAGGGCTAAAGCCGAAGGGACTAAAAGCGAAAGGGCTACAAGCGAAAGGGCTTAAAGCGAAGGGACTAGCGGCTAAGGGGGTAAAGACTAAGGGGCCAAAAACGAAGCGACCGGCGGCTAAGAAGACAAAGAAGTAAGCGCACCAGGCCGAAAGACGAACGATACCAGGTCAACTCGAAAGCCTCTTGGCGTTCACGCCTGCGAGTGAGATTTCAAGAAATATATCTTCGCCCGTCAGGCGCGATCAGTCTCTTGTCTCAGTTGAGAGTTCTGCTTCAAGTAGCCTGACCTTACGAAGAGCGGCTTACTTGCTGTCTTTCTTTATCTCTCACGCCCCGCAATATCGATTAGTTAGAGCGCTCCGAATTGCAGTCCAGCCAGGCTCGAAACAGTCCCAGTTGAAGACTCAGCTCCGTTTAGTCGACCGCATGAATAACCTAGCTCAAGAAGAGTTGGATTTTGACCCCCAGGCTTGCGCTCTTGTTGAGAGCTTTCTTAATCAAGAGCGTTATCAGCGAGAGTTCTGTCTGGAGCTTCTAGAAATCGCTCGCGGCGGGAGGTCTTCATCCTGGGATATAAGACGGCTTGCAATTCTGATGCTTGAGCATCAGATATTAAAGCTGCCCCTGGACGATCTTGCTGAATTCGCTTTTCTCTTCACGAAACTCGGCCTAACCGCCGACATAGCGGATGGCTATGTGAGCAAGGCGGTCCTCAAGGAAGGCTATTCCACGGCCAGGCTGTCCGGTTTCGTGCGAGAGTTTTGCCGGAAGCTCGGCAGGCTGAACCGTGTACATCAAGCCATCGAGCGGGGGAAGAGTTCAAAGCAAGCGCTTGCAGATTTCATTCATGCCTCGCGCATCGATTGTCATCTGGCGTTGGCCCGATATGTGATGACTCCGGGCGAAGTGGTAGATCGAATAACCGGCCATCTGAACAAGTCTGCGGGTGTCAAAGACCTGACTGCCTTCGACCAGCCGCACGTGGCCCAAGAGGCGGCCCACTGTTTCGAGCGACTGCCGCGCTTCGAGTCCGAGATTCTCAGCGCGCTGTGCGCGGGATCGAAGATTTACTGGGTTACAGATCGAACCAGGTCCGAGATCAATTCTCTGATCGAGTATCCTTTGAACACTGTTGTAATGGTTGTCAAGCCGCCTGGCAGCCCTGTCGAGTTTGAAATAAAGAGGGCCGGAGCCAGAGGTAACCGGCCACTGGACGCAGTCTTTGAGCGTGACGGATGCGAGGTCCCATCCACACACAGGCTCCACGCCGGCAGCATGGCTTACTACCTGCGCTGGGAGGCGGGCGCCGCCGCCGCTCTTTCATACATCTATCGCCTCATTCATCATACGGAGGCGCCCATATCGAGGACTGTCTCCGTATCGACGATCTACACGGTGCCGGTCAACGGTCAGGATCAGCACATCCTCAGATACTTCTCTGACTTGAACGCAACGAGCGACCCTGATGAGACGCGGCGAGCCATGCGCCAGAGTATAAGGGCTTTCGAATACGAGAGCGGGATCACGTCGCGGTCGCTGCCCGGCGACTTTGGGCTTGCAACTGAGTTCCTCAGTCAGGTAGTC
This sequence comes from Blastocatellia bacterium, assembly GCA_036277095.1. Lineage (GTDB taxonomy): Bacteria > Acidobacteriota > Blastocatellia > UBA7656 > UBA7656 > DASUNP01. Next base: position 17,388 of record DASUNP010000020.1, on the reverse strand, counting down.
CCGTCACAGGCGATACTGGTGGGCACAACCTCATTCAGGCTGGACCGCCTGGAGTCATATCTGTCGCCCGAGGGCGCTGACATCTACTTCTCCCGGAACCTGAAGATTCCATTTACTCGGAGCCAGGCCAGAAGGTTCGCAGACGAGCTGCTTGACGAAATACTCGGAGTATACATATCCCGAGTCGTGAGTTATGAAAACTACGGTCAATATATCGATGCGGCGCTTTCACTGCCTGATAACCGCGCAAGGGCTGATAGCGTTTACTTATCGATAATGCGCCAGATAGGGAAGTTCTGGGGCACGCTCATGGGAATGCGAAGCCATTCCTACGGAGAGTCGTTCGTTGCCAGAAACGTCGGCCTTAAGAGTGTATTCGAGAGCGGCGAGTGGAAGGTCAAAATAGTATTTATGGACCATGACGCTATGTATCTGGCGGGCGTGAGGACAAATCACTTTCACCCTATGTCATCGATTCCAAATATGGTTATAGACGAAAACTACATTCTAGGCGGTCGCAGGATTAGAGGCTCAGTAGAGATGCTCCGCGCGATATACAGGGTCGATCAAAGAGTCGCGTCGGAGGGAGATTCAGCGCTAAACATTGAGCTGAAGGCGGCCTACAGAAGAACCCAGGACGAAATATGCAACAATTCCCTGTTGCAAGAATGTTTCTCCCCCAGCTTTGTCAAAAGACTCCGCGACTGGGAGCAGATCGTTGTCAGCTATTTGAGAGTCAAAGACGACCCTTCAAAAGTTGATATATGGAGGGACGAAACGGCGCGCCTGCTTGAAGAGAAGAAATATGACGGGGCGCTTGTCAGAGAGCATTTGCGCTGCCTTGAGCATTATTCCAACTTCCTTCAAAAATACTCTTTTCTCTATTAGCTGTTCACAGACTAAGCTGTCGCCGTATCGGCGCCATAGTGTTGCGTCTCGGTCGGTGAGATAGATCCGGCATAGCGCGCGAGCATATACTTGCGCTTGAGTAGTTCGTACAGGCAGTTCGGGTCATAGGATTGATTCTTGTCCCGCTCGTTGCGCCTCCACATCTCGTTCCACAGGTGGACAGCGCAGGCGTCGTCCAGGTTCCAGACCTTGTTCGGGTTGAGGACCTCGTCCCACTCGTCGTATCCGAAGGGGCAGAAAACGTGGGGCCTTTCGACGAAGCGCTCAAGCGAAAGTCGTTTGATTGATTCGGCCATCAGCCGCGGACCTACCTCACCCCAAACCAGTTTCTCAGGCAGCTTGGCGCGGCAGATCTCCCACGCATACTCCATCGCCGCGCTGCCCTGTGGAGCTTTGATGATGCCGCAGTTGGTGAATTCCCTGCCGCGCGCCATCTCAGAAGAGAAAACGTATTCATGGCCGAAATCGAACGGCTTGAGGCAAACCATGTCCGCGTCCGCCCACCAGCCGCCTTTCTCAAACAGCAGCTTGTAGCGGAAAAAATTCGAAAAGGCAGAGAAACTCTTGTGCTTCTCATACCGAAAGATCATCGAGGCCGGCAGTATCTCGTTTCCGTCCTTTAGCGTAGCGCCTTCGGGCAGATTGCGCAGGTCGTCGTAGACATATAGGTGATACTCGTGTCCGTTGCTCAGGAATGAAGCGATAGAGAGCCGCTCCATCAGCGAAAGCTCCGGTCCGATCCACAGCCCTTGAATGACTCTGTTTTCGGGTGCGCGGTCAGCCGCCGTATGTGTCATTTCTCACTCTTTGCTTCGAATGTGGCAACCTGCTTGTAGGTCAGACGAAGCGACGCACAAGACAGATAGACGTTATAGATCGCCGGCCCCGGAGGAGTGACGCGCAATGAGTAAACTCCCCCGCCCAGGTCTTCAGCAAAGCGTCTGTCCTGCCAAACACCCACCGCGAAGGTCAACGCGACGACATCCTTCAAACCCGCGATGGGCTTGCCGGTGGCCGGGTCGGTTATCTTGAAACTCATATGAATCTCTTTTCCGGCTTCGACACTGGTTTGTGTAGTGAGTGGCTCGATTCGGGGCGGGCTCGACTCAGCCTGTTCGGGGTTCGACTCAATCGTAAGGTCTATGCACTCTACTACACGCGGGCTGTTGATAAATAGCACGAGCTTGTACGAGCCGGCTTGCGGCAGGCGTGCGACTGACAGATAAGCGCCCGGCGTTTTTTCGCGCAGACTGCGGTCGACGATCATTACCGCGCGAGGTTCTCTGCCGTAGTTGCTGAAGTTTCCCATCGGCGCGGCCATCCCTTCCTGATAATAATAGATGGCTCTGTCCGCCGGATTAGCGACCAGCACCGCGTTACCTTCGGCGGCGGGCACGATAGAGTCGGCGAGGCTGGGTCTGGAAGTCTTACCGAAAGGGTTTTGGCCGCCGGGGAAGTCGACGACAGGCACGGGCTTGCCTTCCTTGCCCACTTCGTTCAAAGGGATCATATGCACGATTTCACTGCCGAGGTGCCTGACGTATGCAATCTTGCTTGAAAACGCGAGCTGATCGGGGCCTTTATCCGAATCGGCCTTCTGAACGATCCGGTTAAGCGCAGCATCGAGAATGTAAACCGTGTTGCTGGCGGTGTTGAGAATGAAACCAAGGCGATCACCCGGAGCAAACTTGATTAGACCAAGGCCGGGTTCACTCTTTATGCGGGCAATGACTTCATGCTTGGGCGAGCTTATTGCCGTGATCGTTCCGCCCTCGCTCGAAACATAAACCGCCTGGGCCAGTTTCGAGAAAGCTATCGATGCAGGGTTTGATCCAACAGGTATATCTTTTTTCTTAGCCAGTTTCCGTACGTCGATCACCGAAACGACGCCGTCATCCTTATTGGTGACAAAGGCGAAGCGACTGTCATCGCTGAAGGCCATTTCCTGCCGCCCTTTGCCGGTCGTAATACGAGCAACGGTTTTCATTTGCTCAAGGCTGATGACCGCGACGCCCGATTGCGCATTCGTCCCGCAACTGACCCATAGGTAAGCTTCATCCGGCTGCAACGCCATGCGTGCCGGGCCAGGTCCAACCTCGATGTTCGCTACGACAGACCACGAGCCTGTGTCGATGACTGCGACCTGATTTACGGCAGGCATCGATACAAACAATCTCTTCTGGTCCGACGTTATCGCCCAGTCCTCACCGGGGCTCTTGAGTTGAATCAAAGCCAGAAGTTTCGTGCTGCCGTAGCCGAACAAAGGATCGACGACCGTAATCGTGGCGTCGGCGTTGAGCGCCAGCACATGATAGATATTCAGATCAAGCTCGGCGCGCGCGAGCAGACCTCCTCCAAGCAGCGCTTGCACTCGTTCAATGCAGCCCTTCTGCCCTGTCTCGTCGCCCTTGCGAACCAATGTCAGCCATGCGGCAGGATTGAGGCCCGAAAGCGGGCTGCCGGTCGCTGAATCTTGAAGCTTGAAGCTGAAGCTTACGTCGTCGCCCTCTCGAAACTCAGCGGTCTGAAGCTGCTTTGGATTCTGATGTTCTAGTTGAAAGTCAACCGTCAAGCCTCCTTGCACTATTCTTCTCGCAAAGGGCTTGGGTTTGCCGGGCGCGGCGTCGGGCGTCGCGCCAGTTCGTTTGGCGCTTTGCGCACGCGCAGAAGATTGAAACAGAAGAGGCCAGAACCCGAGGACTACTGCGGCGGCGATCGCCGCCGCAGTAGTCCGACATAGTAAGCGGCGTCGGCAGTAAGAAATCTCCATCATTCGACTCTGCCTCCGCTTTGCTATCTCACGACCTCAAACGTCGCAGTCATCTGTTGGCCGTGTGCAGTGCAAACGAATTTAATCCTGGAAAGAGTCGAAGGAATGTCCTTTCTGACTGTCAAAACTGCTAGCACCGATCCGGGGCCGACCTCGTCTGTACCGATCGCTTTTGCGCCGAGGTTGGGTCGCAGACGGAATGGGCTTCCCCCTATCTCGAAGTGGAAGAACTGTTCCGCCTGGTCACCGTTCAAGAAGCTCAGGCCATGCCTGCCTGCACGCACGGAGATGACGATCGTATCGCCGGGCTCGACTTTTATGACGCCATTGTTTGCGACAGGGGTCTGCCTGCCGTCCAAGCCGGTGACGGTCCACTGAGTGCCGGTTGGTCCCCCGGATTGAGCCTCCACCCGCGTTTCGAGATTTCGCGGGACAGGGAGGAACAACTCCAGCTCATTAGGCCGCCGGTCGGCGGGCCGCCTCTGTGTTTGCGTTGTCCGTGCTTGCGCTGCTATTTGCTGACCGGGTGTGACGATGTAGTTGGAAGCGCTCGCTTCCCCTTTCTCATCCGACCTGACCAGAATCGATGTGACGTTTTTAGGCGCCGCAAATGTCTTACCGTTGCTGGGCCAAACGCCTGTCATCGAATTGACATCGGCCTTGCCCAGTTCAACCATCGCGCCGCCCGTGGTGTTGAATATGGTTACCTGCTTCGCCATGTGGCCGTTGCTTGGGTTGACGGTATTGACGCCTGCGATCTGGACCTTGCCGCCGGTCCCCTTCGAGAACGTGGTGATTGTGCAGATGTCGCTGCCGGATTCGCCCACTCTAAACAGACCCCAGATGCCTGCCTGGAAGAGATTGCCTACGAAAGTGCGGTAGAGATAGTCGCCTGTTACTCCGGCTGCGCCGCCGGCGCTATCGATTACCGCGTCAAAGGAGATATTTGGGCCGAAGCCGTCTCTCGACCCCTGTGACTGCGAGTTCGTGTTGTTTCCGATCTCCGTCGACCCGTTGATGTATGGCTCTTCTTGCCAGACATGCCCGTGGAGCGTGAAGACCTGCTCGCTGATTCCCGCCGGGTGAATCATGCGCAACCGCACGGGCATATTCTTGGAGGCCGAGAAGACTGGAGTCTGTGGGTCGGCCAGCACCAGTGTGTTTGAAAGCGCTCTCGATATTCCAAGCGGCGCCTTGCTATCCAAGTTGCTCAGCCAATCGGCTGCTTTGAATCGGTAGTCAAGCGGTTCAGAGCGATAGTTCAACCCTAGCGTGAGGAACGGCATTGGATCAGTAGGCGGCGGCGGCTGAGACGGGTTTACGACGATAGGACCGGCGCCGGCGGCCCCTGCCTCCGTCATGCGCAACCAGGGAGATATGTCGTCCTGGATCACGGCGACGAATTCGCGGAAGCGGACCACGCCGCCCGAGCAGTCGCCATCGCAAACGAGCGCCGAAGCGCGCGAGTTATCGTCGTTACGCCACGAAGTGCCTTTCGGCTCGATGATCAGCGCCCCGATTAACCCGAACGGATGTTGCATCAGCGGGTCCGACGGAGTCAGCGGTATTGAGCCGAACTCGACCGGTATGTATGTTGGAGCGGCGTTCCCCTTCTGCTCAATCCTTCCCGCGTACCATTGATAGGTCCTCGACTGGCCGGGTTTGACCGTCTGCACAGGGTTAAGGCCGACGTTGATTCCGTTGCTGCGTGTGATATCAAGAGCGACCAGTTGAGGGTGCAAACCAACTTCGGGGGAAGTGTAAACCGGTATGCCAAAAACCGAACTGCTGCCGACGTTGAGCGGTTTGTTTGGAAGGTCGTTCTTGAGAGTTATGTTTATGCAATCGCCGGCGTTGGCCCTCAGAATTAGAGGCTCAACCGGCTTGCCCGGAAGCAGCTTGACCGTATCGTCCGGGGTGTTATTAACCCCGTCAGGGCCCGGTCCGCGTTCCAAATAGTCTTCAGGGAAGTAGGCAAGCGCATTCCAGTTGACGATTTGTTCGCCGCCTCCCGAGCCCGCCTTGCCCCGGCTGTTGTAGACAACCGGGCCGTTAAGCACATCAGGCGCAAAGACTGCGGCAATCGAGAGGTTTTTCACAGGCGCGTCAGCCGGACAGATTGGCGTACCGGCAGGCGGCGGAGCGCCTGCGGCTGGCGGCTGGTTATTCGGCAACGGCACGAGCGGGGCGGCTGCAGGCTGCAAGTTCCTATACGCGCGCATTATGCCCCAGTTCCCAAAGCTCAGCCCTGTCTTGTCAGAGCTTGTAGCGTAGAAGTAGTCGGATCCGGGGGTGGCGCTATCGGGAGGAGAAGGCGGTTTGGTTCGCGGAAGCGAAAAGAGCATTTCGTAGTGTTCCGAGATGCCCATTCCTTGAGTGCCCCGATAACCGCTTACGTTATCCGTCGCGTCAAATTTGGTCGGCTCAAACAGCCAGTTCACGCCGTGTATTGTGAAAGAGTGTGGCGACATGTGCGCGCCGACCAGCGTGCGTATCTGTACGCGATCACCTTCGTAAGCGCGCAGTAGCGGCGTGTACGGGTCAAGGTTGCCGGCTCCGACTTGCGGCGGCGCGAAGACGAAACAGGGCGGGGTCGTGCAACCGCCGACGTTGCCTGTCGGCTGTACATTCAAAGACGGATCGGCCCGATTAATCGAGCGGAACACGTGGGAGAGGTCGAGTTGCAGCGGCGACGGAGAGCCGATATTCGGATTCACACGGATCGCCGGAGCTTCGTTGCGGTAATTCAGCGAGTAGGTCCCGGTCCCGAATGAAAGAGTGACTATGCTCGGGAAGGGCGCGAAGAAGCAGGTGTCCGGGGTGTTCGTTGGTTGGTTGATGGCATTATTCGGATCGGCCCAGCCCCAGGGTATTGGAGGCGGCGAGCAGGGCAGCGCACCAGCGTAACGCGTGTAGGGAGTTAATGTTGTTCTGCTGATGCCCTTGTAGACAAGCTGTCTGTCCTGGAACTCAAGCGCGAATTCGCGGTAGCTCTCTGTGGCGTCTACTGTGTTGATGTTTGCCTGCCAGTTGGTGGGCCCGCCGTCGTCGGGCGACTTCCCGTCGGCGCCGACCGGCCGGTTCAAGTTTGTTCCAAGGAAGACGCCCGTCACAGGGTCTTGCCACTTGGAGCCTTCGGGCTCAACCAACAGCCCCGCATACAGCCCCGCTTGCTGATGGGTCGAAGGGCCGAAGTGATCGTGAGTAAAGATCGTCCGCAGAGTTCGGTCAAAGCCTGCGTTGTCAAGGATCGGGTCGGCGTACCATCGCTGAATGGTTGCTTGCGCGCCGAGCCAGTCGTTGTTCGGGCCGTTGCCAAAGTATGGAATCGGCTTGGCCGTCAACGTCTTCGGCGAATCGAAAGCGAAGGATTTAAAGAGCCCTCCGCCGTCGTTGATGTTGTGAATCAGTTCCTGCACTTCTTGCGGGCTCAACGTGCCGTCTTCGTAATTGAACCCGTTCGCAGCGCCGTCGGAAGCAGTGACATCAAACTTCACCAGGTGGATGTGCTGGCCGAGGATGTCTGTGGGCGTCCTCACCTGAAAATCGTCCAACTCGTAATAGTTCGGGATCAGGTTCGCGTGCCAGTACTCGACCACCTGTTTGCTGTTTGCGCGGAAGAAGAAAGGCTCTGGGGCGCGTTTATTATTGATCGTGTCCATGACATCGCCCCACAGCGTAATGATTCGCGACTGCGGATAGTGCTGCCCCTTCTTATTGAAGACCATATCGAGCTCAATGTTTGCAGCCTTGTAGCGCATCAAGCACGGAGGCTTATTGTCCGGACAGACCGGCGTGCCATCCAAATCGACGGCAGGGTCCGCGTAAGGCGCACCGGAAATTGGGGGACGCCCGTTAAGGACGAAACCATTCGCGCCGGTAGCCGGCGTGCCGTCGGGCAAGAAGGTATCGTGAAGCCGCTTGGCGTGGTAGCTCATCGCTATCTTCTCGTCGGGGGTGCCGTCCTCCGGCAGCTCGATTGCCTTCAGCTTGTCGTTAAACTTGGTGAAGTCCCACCGGTTGTGCTTCTCGTACATGCATCCTGTAACTTGTGCGCCTGCGCAGGGCGGGCTCATCTCTTTGATAGCAATGAATCTTGGCAACCCGCCGTTCAAGAATGGGTTGGCCGCGTCGGTTTCGTCCGGCGCGAAATCAAGCGGCGGATGCGGAGGACGCTGGCCCGCAACTCCGGGGATGAAGAATGGGAAGCCGGGCCCGTTGGCTATGTTTGGAGACGCCGTGTCTACCTCGGCCTTATAACCGACTGGCGTCGGCACTCCTGGGACCGTGACTGGAACAATCTTTACGTTCGCTCCCATCGGAGCCATCGGCAAAGTCGGCATCGGAACGAGAGCCGGGATAGGCGTCCCTGTCGCGATTTCGCCGTCCGGCAGCGCGCGGTTGAAGCCCGTCGTCGGACGCCCCTGGTTGTCGAGCTGTGTGCCTCCTTCGAAGACATCATGAACTCGCCACATCGCCCACATCCCTTGTGCAAAATGGGGATAGAAGTGGCAGTGGAATATCGCGTCGCCGACGGTCTTGTTCTTGTTCCCGCTGCCGTTGAAAGTGTGATTCAACGTGTAAGAACCGCCCGGGCTGATCATCTGGCTGTCGCGGTAACTGCTGTTGTCGTTGTTGGGCGAATGGAGCCACTGGTGCGCATGCAGGTGATGCACGTGAGTGATGTTGGTCCCGCCGTGAAGGATCTGGAACTTGACGTGATCGCCCATGTAACTATGATAGACGTTGCTGGGGTCATCGGGGTAAAGCGCTTTGGTAGCCTTGGGGCCTGGTTTCGGAGGCGCCCCTGCCGGCGCACCGGCGGCGACCGAATTGGCAGGGAAGTCTACGACCATCGCCGGATCGCCAACCGCCCATGCGCTCAAGAAGAACTCCTCGAATCTGCATGTCGCGCACTGGTGCATCGGACCAACGCCGATTCGGTTGCTCCAAATCTCCGGGCCGATTCCGCCCATTCCGTAGTTGATCGCAAAGAAGTCCCGGCTGCCCTGTAGCGTGTAAGTCATCTCGCTATCTTTGCTCGGGTCGTCGTGCTTGCGGAACTCCTCGAACGCCTGAGTGCTGACAAAGTCGTCGTGATAGTGTATCGCGAATTCACGGAAGGGCTGGGTCTGAGACGGATAAGACGGGTTGTTTTGAAAATCGGGACATTTCTGGCAGTCCCCGCCAGGGCAGTCCGCACAATTGAACCGCCCATTATTGGGACCCGTAATAATCGCCGTAAGGTCCGAGTAGATAATTTCGTTGTTGCTGTCGAGCATCTTGAGAATCGGCTGACCGGCGCGGGGATGGCCTGGGGGATAGACCTTGTCGTATTTGATAATGGGGTGTCCATCCGCTGTCTTGCCGTCGCTTGCCAGGTCCAGGTCGACTTTAGTCACCTGGCTTCGATACCACTCTGCGGTCTTGGGCTGGACAGTGACCGAGCCGAACAGCCCCTGCATCAGTTGTCCGCCGAACCCTAGCTGCACGCCGTTGTTGGCCGCCGTGCTGTAGAGCAGATAGCTGCCTTCGGATTTGGCGAAGTAAGTATAAGTGATGCTTTCGCCCGGCCCGACCAGCCCGCTCGCCAGCTTTTGGGGGTTGACGGCAGTCACGTCGTTGGACCCGACCCAAGAGCCGTCAGCCGAGATTGGCGCCACTGCCCCTGCCGGCGTCTGCGCCTTCACCAGCTCGAGCCCCATGACGTGGACGCCGGCCGTTCGTGTCGCCGGTTGCGACGCTATAGGATCGAAGGTGGTCTGCGCCGACTGCTTAGTCAGCACATTCTGATTCGCGGTGTATTCGCCGCCAGCCTGGACCTTCACCGGATACTGCTGGTTGCCGGCGGGCGCCTTGAAGACTTCGGGAAAATTGCCCAGGAGATTTTGAAAAGAGATCTCAAGGCAGTCGCCTGCGTTCACCCTGAGCACTATTGGTCGGGGACGCTTATCGGGCCGCAACATGACCTGGCCGGCCTTGAGAGCGCCGCCAGGTGAAACTGTCGATATTACATCGCGTCTGAGGGCGAAGATCATCCCACCCGCCTGGAACGCGCCGAGGCGGTTGTTGTAATAGGCTTGATCCAATGCGACGACATTGGCTTTAATCGTCTGCGTGCATGGTGCCTGAGCAGATGCCGGTTCACAAAGCCAGAGCAAGCTCAGCAGGATTGCAGCGGCGATCAGACTGGTCGATCTCGGATTGTTTTTATTCATATGCTCTTCTCTCAAGTGGTTAAAGGGACACTTTTCCCTGCCTGGGGGCAAAAGTTTCGTCCTAATGAAATAGACAGAGCCAATACGTTTATCTAACGTTTTTGGCAGGTCATTTGTGAAACTGTACGTCCTCTTCTTTCACGCCTGACCTGGGGCCTCAAGCTTGAGCGAGCGCCTGCTCGTAAGCGTTCGCCCGGTTTCTAAACGGAATCCAGCACAAGTTGCTCCCATCGGGCCATCGTCTTATCAAGACCAAACCGATCGGTTATCTCAATCGCTTTGCCTGCCAATCGCCTGCGCTCTTCTTCATCGGCCATCAAGCGGTCGAGCGCCAGGGCTAGCGCCGTAGGGTCTGCTGCGCGCACTATCAGGCCATCGAGGCCGTCCCGGATTATCTGCCTGATCCCGCTCGAGCAATTAAAGCTGACGACCGGCAACCCACATGCCATAGCCTCGCACAGAGCATTAGGAAATCCTTCGACCAGCGACGACATTGCAAATAGATCGGCCCGGCTCAATGCCTCGAACGGGCGCCTTGTGAATCCGGGCAACTCTACGCGGTGGCTCAAGTTTAGATCGCGGGCCATCTGTTCCAATGCGTAGCGCTGCGGGCCTTCGCCCCAGATCTGTAACGACCAGGAGGGGTGATTGTGGGCCACTTTTGAGAACGCGCTCAGCAGCAGATTGAATCCTTTGTCCTCCACCAGACGCCCCATTCCGACGAGAATGCGCCCCGCGCCCTCGCTGTCGCCACGCGCGGGGAGCGCGGGCTGAAGCACAGGGTTGGGAATCGCCCGTCTGCGATCCCCGACCTCGGCGGCGAAGTAGTCGGCCGCTTCTTCGGTCTGAGCGACCATATATTTCGCCATCGGGTAAAGCCTGCGGCGCAACTGCGTCGCGCCTTCGGGAATCGGGTCGCGATAGGGATCGTCCCTTTCCGAAACGATCACCGGCAGGCCCAGACCCTGAGTCGCGAGCAACACTCGAATGTTAGTGAGGTGAATGAATGAGATTACAACCTGCGGTCGAGTATCGATTATTGCGCGCCTCAACTCTGAGATCAGATAAAGCTCAGGTATCAACACACGTCGCTCGGGTGGCGAACAATCATCGAAGATCTCTTTCAAGGCCCTCAGCGCGCCGGCGTTCGGTATCGATTGTCGAGCGCTTCTGTAAAACTCCATATCGCGATGCACCACTTGCGGGTCTAGATTATAATAAGGCGACTCGCTGCCATGAGCGACCGTCAGGACAGTGACAGGCCAGCCTTTCCGAGCCCAGTAATTAGCCATGTTAGATACTACGCGCTCGGCGCCGCCGCCCCGCAACGTAGAGATGACTAAGGTCATCCTCATCATCACCTCTGTTCGACCTGTCCACGGCTTTCGCCTGAGAAGAGTCGAAAGGCCCAGCCCGGTGACTCAAACACGGATAACTGCTCTTTCACCTTCTGAGACTGAAGATAATCGCTTTCGTTGGCGCACGCTTCGTCCCACCCGCCGACCCTCTCAAAGCCCGCTCTGGTGAAGGTGCAGAATTCGGCGCAGATTCCGCTGCGGGGTCGCGGCATGTATGCGGACCCGTCGATCTGCTCCAGGTTGATGACTCTATTGGTATCCTCTTCGTTCAGATCGATAAGCTGCTCGAATGAGCTGACGAAATCGTATTCCAGGCACTTCCGCAGGTTCGCTTTGACCTCCCATCCCACCAACATATCTCTGTCCGCAAATATGTAGAACTCCTTGTCGGCTCCGAGCCGTCTGACGGCCTCGTTGAAGCATAGGCCCCTGTTGAAAGGCCCGCCATCTCTAATCGGGATATAGTCCCAACAGTACTCCGGCCGTTGGTAAGCGAGACTCAGGTTCTGGTCCTGCTCGACGACCGCTATCGTCATCCCCTTAAGCAGGCGTCCGTATCGGTTCACCACGCAATTGAGGTTGCGGACGCCGAGCCGCTCGGGCGTGCGATCTCGATGTGGAATGACAAGCAGAGCGCGGCTCTGCATAAGGTCCAGGTCGCGTCCTACGAGACTGATAGATTCCTTCAGCCACCAGGGGTTGATCGGTCTGCCATGAGTGTCCGAATGGCCGCCTTCGACCCACGCCAGATGAGGAGAGAAGCTGTAACAGTTGAACCTCTCCTGTAGCAGCCGATTGTTGGCGTCAATGGGCTGGCGGCTGGCCGAGTGCAGCTCGGCAAAAGCTGAATAGACGGTCTCGCGCACTGCGTAGGCGTAAGTCGAAGTTGCGTAGCTCAACTTTAGAACATTGTCGCAGACTCGAACCGGCTCTCGGCGATGCATACAGCCGAAGAAAAGCATGTCCCAGTCGGCAGGCGCCTGGGAGATGAACTCGGGGAACTTGGTTTCCAGGTTGTCGTCAAAGATCACGTCGTCTTCAAGTATTAATACTTCGGGCCATCCCCTTTCGGCTGCCTCCTTGACGATGGCGATATTAGTTTGCAGGCAACCATAAGCCCCGGCTGAGGCTTGCCAGCCCGGCGGAAGGACCAACCGCTCGCCGTCTACTGCGCTAAACCTGACGACGCCGGTAATGTTGTGTTTCGCGAAGCGCTCTTTCATGCGCGCCCATCGCTCCGGCCTCCGGTCGAGATTCATGCAGACCTTGTGGGCGAAGAAACTGTTTATGTCCGCGCGCTTGCAAAATAGAGGTTTCACCGAATTTCGCCTCTCACGCATTTCAAGAAGGGCGCTCAGTCGTGGTCGCAATATGGGTCCGGCCTTTGGCACGAGCAGAGCTGCTAAATAGGGACCGCACTTTCGCCGGCGCCAGCCCGCTCGCCATTACAACGGCGGCGCTTCGATATGCTCCGCGCTGCAATTCGCCGACAACCATGCGCGCCAGCCCGCGCCGTCTCCAGCCGCTTAGATTGTCGGCGAACTCGCGCGCCGCTTCGCTTCTGGCTTGCTCTATGTGCGGGACCACTTCGTCGGGCCAGCCCTTCATGTTCTGTGCCTTTTCAAAGATACGGTAGCGACGTTGCGCCATCACTCGTTTGACCGCGGGCGGGTATGGCGTGCCAGGCAGAGGCCGGCCCACCCGAGTCCCATCGTTAAAGCGTCTGACTATCGCGGTGCTATCGGGCAAAACTATTACCTTGCATGAATGAATCATGCGAATCACAAAGTCCCAGTCCTGGTGCGTAGGTAGTGACGTGTCGAACGAAGGCTGTCCGAGCCGCTCAAGCGCCGTGTGTGTTATGGTGAGACAACAGGTTGCAAAGGGTTTGCGCCTGGTCCAAAGCGGAGGCATAGGCGGCAACGGGGCCGGCTTATTCTCCGGCATGACCAGGCCCTGTTCCTCGAACCAGGAGCGACAGACCAATTCGTTCTCCATCCATCTCTCGGAATCCGAGATGACTGCATCAGCCGAAGCGATATTGTCAAAGACGGACAACTCGGCTTTCATCTTGCCCGGCACCCAGAGATCATCCGAGTCAAGAAACGAGATCAACCGGCCTCGCGCCATGCTTAAACCCGTATTCCTGGCCGCCGCCGCCCCTCCATTTTCCTGGCGCACGTAGTCGATCTTATGACCGTGCTTATGACCGTAGTCGGCGATTACCGCTTCCGTGCCGTCAGTAGAGCCGTCGTCGACGACGATCACCTGCACATCGGCAACGCCCTGAATAAAAACGCTGTCCAACGCTTCGGGCAGAAAGCGGGCGCGGTTGAAGGTCGGGATTATTACTGAGAAGCTTGGTTGGCTCATAAATCATCCGCTCTTAATCGGGGCGGCTCGATCCATCTTAGTTCAAATTTTTCTGATGATGCAGCAATGCTGACGTTCGGGCGCTGCCGGAGGCAGAATCTCCGCCTCTGTGAAGATAGTCTTCATATGCTCCGGGTCGCATAAAACAATGTACGCCCTTTGGCCCGCGAGACTATGTTCGGACGGCTGCTCGTCGTCTAAATACAACTCGTAGTCTACAAGCGTCACCCACTTTGCGCCTCTCGCCTTAGCCAACAGAGAATCTATATCGAGAGAATCTACAGCGATCTCCGGGTGATCGTGCTTGTTGGCCTCCAGACGCCATCTCATGTTAGAGCCGGGGAAGGGGTCCCCTTCCAACGCCTTCCATTGCGGATCCAAGAAAGTGAAGGCGAGCACGCCGCCATCAGCCAGGACGCCGCGAAGTTGGGTTACAAGGTCGATCATCTCGGCTTTGCTAGTGTGAGTGAAGACCGAGTAGGCAAGAATGAAGTCAAACTCTTCGCCCGTGTTGGGTATGCTCAGGTTCTTGATTCCGTCCGGGTTGTACTGAAGACTGTGCCGGTTGTAAAAGGTCCAGTGTGCTTTTGGAAAATTCTTTCTGCCCGCAGCTAGTGCGTCCCTGGAGACGTCGATGCACCAGTACTTATCTTCATCGATGGCGGCCCTTGAGTCTGCGAGCAGGTTTCCGCAGCTTCCTCCAAAGTCCAGGACCCTTTTCCCCCTCCATTCGGGCCTGCCAAGTTGTTGATCGAAGTATCTGAACTGCCCGAACTTGGTCGATACGAACGACACGTCTTTCCCTCCTCAGTCTGCTCCAGGGTGATTAGAAGCTCACGGGTCAAGTTTTCAGCTTGCCTGCAAGCATTCTAAAGGTTGTGCCTTGAAGATCGGAACCGATTGACCGACTCTCGACGCGCCTGGCCGAGGTCTGATTCTCCATCTCACGGACCAGCGGCAAGACCTCCTTTGCGAAAAAGAGCATCTCTTCGAGCTTGGGCCAGCCGGAGATGATGAATTGCGAGACGCCGACATTCTTGTACTCGATAATGGCCGAAGCAATTTCGCTGGCCGACCCCACCAGCGCGACGGCCGGCGCGCCGTGGCTTCGGACCACGCCGGTCCACAGATAAGAGGTCAGCCATTCGGTCTGGGCCAGCTCAAAAAGCTCGTTGAAACATACCGAGTCGCTGTGTTTGATGAACTCTGTCTCAATCCCTCGATCATCGAACTGCTTTCCAGCCTGGGCGGCGAGCGTGCGAGCTGCGCTCACGGCTTCCGCGTGAGTGCGCCTGGCTATTATCGCACAGCGGAGACCTACCTCTTTGCCATGCTGTAGCACCTGGCGCGCCCTCGCGGCCAGGCGCTCAGGCGCGACGGGGAGCTGCATCCAACACGAACCCTGTGTGATGCTCAGTCGTTGCGCTGCCGAAGAGTTGCCTGCGATGTAAAGCTCAGGAAAAGTTCTATCAGCCGACCTGAACGGAGTATTCAACTTGCCGTTCTCTATCGTGTAATACTTCCCACTGAAATTGACTTCGCGCGGATCTCTCCAGTAAGCGTGACAGATCGCCAGAAATTCCTCCGTGCGTTCGTAACGCTCATCGTGCGATAACAGGTCGCCGTAACCCCTTTGCTCGGGCGGCGAATGGCCGGCGACGATGTTTAGCGAGAATCGTCCGTTTATCAGCGTGGATAGGGTGTTGACTTGCTGCACGAACGACGTCGGGCACGTCAGGCCGGACCTATGGGCTATGATGAACTTTATTCTTTCAGTGGCCAGGCCCAGAGCGGCGGCCAGCAGGATAGGATCGGGCTTTGACCAGCCAAAATCGATCAGAAGCGACTCTATTCCATTCTCTTCAGCCGCGCGACAGAATTGAATCTGGGCGTCGAGGTCAGGAAGCCCCGTCTCGGTCAGGCTCGCCTGAAAGGCTCTCGACGCTCCAGGTCGCTCTCCGCCCTGAGGCAGTCTCCAGTGAAATCTCAGCATGATTGCGGCCCTCAACCGCCCGTGGCGCTTGCTGCGGGCATCGGCCCGTTGACCCCTAATTCATTCAACCTCTCGGAGACCAGCCTCCAGATGCGGTTTGCACACTTGAGGAAGGCGTCCGGGTCAGCCTCGGAAGGTTCTTCAATATCGCCCTCTGGATCGAGCAGAAACACCTTCTCAGGCGGCGCAGAAAAATCTGCTATCACACCCTGGCGCTGACTCCCTGTCATGCAAAAAATCCTCTCGGCCTGCTCTACGATATCGGCTGTGAGAGACTGTGAGTTGTGTGGATTGGAGCCGAAGCGTAGCTGCTGCAAGGCCGACTGCGCCTGGACCTTCATGGGTGAGCCGGGACTGGCGGTCAGGCCCGCGCTTATGACGCGCACATTCTGGCTTGAAAGTTCTTCAACAGAGACTCCCAATCTCCTGGCAATCTCGTGAGTGCATATAGCCTGAGCCATAGGCGAACGGCTGGTGTTGCCGTTACAGACGAAGAGGAAGATTCTCCTTAAACTTTCCATATTTACCGGCTCGCTTTTCACCGGACCAAGATAAACGAACCGGCTCTCGGATAGCAATGTTCCGATCCATCTGAGCTGGCGGCGGAAATGGTGCAGCGGCGACAAGAATAGAATTGCGATAATGATCAGCACAGCGCCGACGAGTTCGCCTGTGCGCGGCGGTTGCTCCGCAAACAATAAGGTGAGCGCGTATGAACCAGCCACCGCCGACAACAGGCTTGAACAGCGATTCAGCGGTATGCAGAACGTGTTTTCGCGGCGATCAAGGTAGATTAATGTCCCGAAGAAACATAAACAGGCATAGAGCGCTCCTATGAGCAAAGACGGCCAGACAGCCTGAGTCGCGAAGAAGGAGCTGAACCCGTGACGAATCTCCATCGCTATGCCGCCGTTGCCAAACAGGGCAATCGCTGCGGGTGCTGCTATCAAAGCTGCCATTGCAACGATCTGTTCTTCGACGAAATAACGATAGGTGGCATAACTGTCCGATGATTTAGCTAGCCTGTTCATGCACGGAATTCTAACGGTGTATCCGGCAAGATAGACCGCAACCGTCAGAGCCACCGCGAATGTCATTTGGTAGATTGAAACATCCCAAAAGGCGGCTGCCACCGCCAGAAGCGTGAAGCCTAACGCCACCCACGAGAACCAACGCACTCGCCTCTTGAATAACAGATCAATAGCCGGCGCAAGAAGCAACACGCCGGCGCGCAGAAGCAGTATCGCCAGCAGAATCGACACGCCCTGGAACGTGTAAACAAGAGTCGTCGCGTAGATGATGGCTGCGGTCCCAACGCCGGAGATCAATGTCCAGCGTGTTGGACAAGGAATGCTCAGGCCAAAGACCCTGCGCCGGCCAGAATATTTCCACCATCCCATCACGGTGATGATCAGCAGCATCATCGCGGCGGTTGCCATCCCCGTGGCGGGCAGCATTTGCAGACCAGATGGAGCTTCGACGCCTGGAATTAGTCCTTTGGTCGTGGCCTTCACCAACATGCAGTACGGCAAGTAGAAAGCGAAATAACCTATCGCAAGGCCCCATATTCCAAGACCAAATCTCCTATCCTCAGAGCTCATGACTGCTCCATTTATCCGCCTTAATTAGAAGCTATCTCAAAAATAGTCGTGCTAAATTTGTACTATGGCACGACGCGAAGAATTAACCGACGAACAATGGTCCTTGATCGAACCGCTATTTGACAAACCATCTCCTATCCAGACTCGTGGCAGACCTCGCCGCCCA
>DASUNP010000019.1:0-2090 GCA_036277095.1 Blastocatellia bacterium | reverse complement strand
ATTAAAATATGCTCGTGACTTAACCGGCATACTCTCATCCCTGACCCCCGACCCCTGACCCCTGACCCCTCATCTTTTCATTTCTCGATAGAGCCAGGCTTTGGCCGTGCTCCATTCGCGCTTGACCGTCGCGGGCGAGATGGCGAGAACTTCTGCCGTCTCTTCTATCGAAAGCCCGCCGAAGAATCTCATCTCTACAATGCGGCTCTGCTGCTCGTCAAGCTGAGCAAGCTCGTCAAGCGCCGCGTCGAGGGCTATCAGGTCGACTTCGCGCTGCTCGGTAGCGGCGAGTTCTTCTTTCAAAGAGACTTTTATCTCTCCGCCGCCGCGCTTGGCCGCGTTGTGCCCGCGCGCGTGGTCTATCAGGATGTGTCGCATCAACTGTGCGGCCGCCCCGAAAAAGTGCGCGCGGTTTTGCCAGCCCACTTCGGACTGGCCCATCAGGTGCAGGTAGGCTTCGTGAACCAGCGCCGTAGGCTGTAGCGTGTGGTTTACGCGCTCGCGGCGAAAGAAGTTTGAGGCCAACCGCCGAAGCTCGTCATAGACAAGGGGCATTAATTGGTCTACGGCCGCTTTGTCGCCGTTGCGCCAGTCTATGAGCAGTTGTGTGATCTCTTTTGGGGAGCGCGTGGTCATAACCCTTTCTCGATCAACAGGGAGTGCAAACCGCCGTTAGGATATTCATTTAAAGCATCCAAGTCAATTTCAATTCCATACAAACCGATTAGCGGGTGAGCCGTTTCATCCTCTTTCTTCGCATGTAAGAGTGAGAGCAGATAACGCGGCCATTCTCGCGGGGCTGATGCCCGACCGCCGCCTCTACCCTATGAAGGATTAACCGTAAAACATTTCGCTAACAGAAAGGAAAATTATGAGCAGCAAGAAAATAGTTTTTTTCACAACCGTGATAGCCCTGACAATCATGCTCGCCTGTATCGACGGCCTTGCTCAATGCTCGACAACGGTCGTGGCAGGTCTAAGAGCGCCCGTCAAATCCGTATTGTCTCCGGGCGGCAGCCTCATCGTAGCCGAAGCCGGTAACGGACCTAACACAGGGCGCATATCGATAATCGACGCGGCAGGCGCCCGCCGCACGCTCATCGAAGGGCTGCCGTCCGGCATCAGCCCTGAAGGGATTTCCGGCCCATCGGGGGTTGATCTCAAGGGGCGCACGCTTTACATCACAATCGGCCAGGGAGACTCTGTGATTGCGGGCCCGATCCCAGGAGCTACGCAGTTGCCGAATCCCGCTCCTTCTTCAACGCTGTTTGCGTCTGTGATTTCGATTCGGTTCAGCGCGAACGTCGAGGCGACGACAGAAGGATTCACGCTCACCGCCGCCGATCAGACAGCGCTAAAGAACGGGGGCAGGCGGACTCTGTCGGCAGCAAACGGGCAGAGCCTGACTCTGGAAGTCGTAGCCGATTTTCGCGATTTCAACTTCGAGAATTTCCCCGGCGTAGCCGGCAACGTGCGCGCGTCGAACCCATTCGGCGTCGCAGTCAACGGCAATACGCTTTTCGTCTCAGACGCGGGCCAGAACCTTATCCGCCAGGTCGACATTCGCACGGGTGACACCAGCACGCTTGCGAGGTTTGCGCCGGGACGTAACCCGCTCCCGTTCGGGCCGCCTTTCTCTGACGCCGTTCCCGACAACGTCCGTCTGTTCGGCAAACAGTTGCTGGTTCCGCTACTGACGGGCTTCCCGTTCGCGCCGGGCGTTTCTGAGATACGAAAGATCAATAGAGTTAATAACAGCCAGTCGACTTTTATCGGCGGCCTCACGACGGCGATTGACGTATTGCCGATAAAGAGCATGGGCGAGGATCAGTTCTTCACACTCGAATTCAGCTCCAATCTGCTGGCGGACCCCTTGCCGCCTGGCCGCTTGAAGCTTTTTGCCGGGCCGACAGCGCAGCCCGTAACGATAGCAGATTGTTTGATCTCTCCTTCAAGCATGTCGTTTGACGCACAGACCAGGAAGATGTTTATCACAGAGACATTCACAGGCCGCGTCGTCAGCGTTCAGGTTCCTTAATCTTTAAAAGCTTCTTAAGCGGCGGGCCGATGTGAAAAGCAATTTTCACATC
>DASUNP010000018.1:0-36529 GCA_036277095.1 Blastocatellia bacterium | reverse complement strand
CTTCTGCGCCAACACGCCGACGCCGTTCACGGGCTTTGGCAAGATAGAAGGCAACCGGCCGGGGTCGTGCTTGTTCGGGCTGACGCACAACACGCCTGCAACGCGAGTGAGGGCGAACTGGAGCACGAACACGAAGTCGGGTGATGCATCGATACAGGCACCTCCTGGTACTGAGCGATGCGGCATCCAGGACAGGGACATGAGCAACAACGCTTGCGCTAACACCGGTGGCCCGCCGCCGACCGCTAGCACAGGCGGCAGCAGCAAGAAATGACGATTAGCTAACTGTTTAATCGTCACTTAACCACTAAAGGCCGGACGCCACGTGCGCCCGGCCTTTATTTTTTTCTGCGGCCTTTTTCTGCAAGTAGAATTCTTTTATCCATTCCATTGCACAACGCGCCCAGCCCGAACAGAGAACAGAAAGGCGAGATCATGATTACAATTAAAGTGATACTAAAGGCATCTCTTGTCTTCGCAGTGGTATTGGTCGGTAGCGCGTCTTCTCACGCGCAACACGAGAAGGGAGACAAAGAGGTTCTCTTCTTCTCTGGGAGCTTTTTCATTGGTGTGGGCGAGACGAGCGGATTCAGCAGCGTCTCGGTCGGCGGCGGCATGGGTTACTTCCTGACGAGGAAGCACGAGGTGGGCGGCACGCTGAACGCCAATCTATTTCGATTCAGACTCTGCTCTCGCACCATAGACCCCGACGGCAATGTAATCAGCGAGGATTGCGATTCCGATACTGACTTCTCCGGTGGCCTCTCAGGGTTTTACCGCTACAACTTTGCCGGGAAAGATGACCGCAGCTTCCCGTTCATAGGCGGAGAGATGAGCGTGCTAGACGTTACAAACAACTTCACGGGAAACGTAAAGGGGCGCGCCTTTCTGGGATATAAGTATTACGTCAAGAAGAATGTCGCGCTCGATTTCACTGTGGGATACTCATTCGATATAAACAAAGTGAACGAGCGATTTTTTGACAGCGACCGCGGCGGCAATATCGATGGGCGTTTTGGCTTATCATTTATCTTTTGAACCTTCTGCTGCGTCCGCTTCGTCCGTCGCGTTGATTATAGCGTCTGTGACGCGCGCCACTTCGACCATCTCTTTCACGTCGTGGACGCGGACTATGTGCGCGCCCCTGATGATGGCCGACGAGACGGACGCGGCAGTTCCAAAGACACGGTCGTTTTCCGGCCTCCCTGTCAGGCGGCCTATAAAGCTCTTTCGCGAGGTCCCTATCATTATGGGAAGGCCGAGGGTTTCAAAACGGTCCAGGCGATTTAGGATCGCGAGATTCTGATCGAGCGTCTTGCCGAACCCAATCCCCGGATCGAAGATGATCTGCTTTCGGGCGACCCCGCGCCTTTCGGCTTCTTTGGCCGCAGCCGCGATGTCACGCTCTATTTCAGAAAAGATGTCGGGCGCGGGTGCGATCTTCTGCATGGTCGCAGGCTCGCCGCGCATGTGCATCAGCACCAGCGGGAGGCGCCCGTGCGCGGCCACGTCTGCAATCAGCGGGTCGAAACGAAGCGCGCTTACGTCGTTAAGCAGGCTCGCGCCTTCATCGATGACAACGCGCGCCACCTGGCTCTTGTAAGTGTCGACCGAGATGGGGACGCGGATCTTTCGGACAAGCCCGCGAACGACAGGGAGGACTCTCGACAACTCTTCTTCAACAGAGACGACGGCCGCGCCGGGCCGCGTCGATTCGCCGCCGACCTCGATTATGTCCGCGCCTTCGCCCTCCATCCGAAGGCCGTTATCAATAGCCCGCCCGGCGTCAAAGTTCACTCCCCCGTCAGAGAATGAATCAGGCGTTATGTTCAGTACTCCAACAACAGCCGTGCGATGACCAAGCGCGATTGTGCGACCGTCTTTGAGCTCTATGTCGAACAGCTTCCTCATATCAGAACCTGTCTTTCAGATTGACTTTGATTCGCAATAATATCAACATAGCCGTTACAGCGGAGCATGAGATATGGAAAAGCTGGAGATTAACATTCGGCAGAATGCGCTGGCAAACATCATGGAACGCATCGTCGCCTCTTACGACGAAGCCACGCCCAAGATACACCACCTCGACCGTATGCCGCTGCCCGCGCGCGAAGACGCTGCGGCAATAATGGAGGCGCTGGAAGAGGTGATCTACCCCGGCTACTACAGCGCGGGCGGAGTCACTCACCAGGGGATAATCTACCGCGTGCAAGAGCGCATAGGGTGGCTGTTCGAGCACCTGCGCGACCAGATACAAAAAGGGCTTCGTCACATGCAAGACCTCGACGCGGACCTTTGCCTTACTCGCGACACGACCGCCGAAGAGTGCGCTTACGCATTTCTCGACGCGATCCCTTCGATACGGCGAATGCTGGCCAAAGACATTCAGGCGGCGTTTGACGGCGACCCGGCGGCTCACTGCATTGACGAGATAATACTGAGTTATCCTGCGGTCTATGCCATTACGGCTTATCGCGTCGCGCATGAGTTGAACGCGTCGGGGGTGCCGCTGCTCCCGCGCATGCTGACGGAGCTTGCCCACTCGCGCACGGGCATAGACATACACCCGGGCGCGCGGATCGGCGAGAGTTTCTTCATTGACCACGGGACGGGAGTTGTCATCGGCGAGACGACTATCATAGGCAATAAGGTCAAGCTGTATCAGGGCGTCACGCTCGGCGCTCTATCTTTCCCTAAGGACGAGAAGGGGCAACTGATCCGCGGGCAAAAGCGCCACCCTACGATTGAGGATAACGTGGTGATTTACGCGGGCGCTACGATTCTGGGTGGCGACACGGTGATAGGTGAAGGGAGCATCATAGGCGGAAACGTGTGGCTGACAGAATCTGTTCCCGCAGGCTCGCGTGTAGTTCAGTCCGAACCTAAGCCGCGCTTTCTCGCACCAGACGAACAACTTCAAGAAGTATAAGACCAGTTTTCAGTTCTTAGTTTTCAGTTGTCAGCAGCCGGCGAGATCTCGGTCCGCATCTGAAAACTAAAAACTGAAAACTGAAAACTGGCTAATGTTAAATATCGACCATCTAACTGCGCTTTCGCGCTCTTTTGATTTTCGGACTAAAGTAATCAGGTCGGCCTCCGGGCTCGATCTCGACGACGAGCGCGCCGGACAGTTTTCACTCATTGTCGCCGCGCCGCCTTACAATTCGGACAGCCGTTATCGCCCGTTCAGTTTCAAATCAAGCGGAGAGCAAGAGCCTATCGAGCGCAATCAGAGTCTGCTTGTGTCCGCCGCCGAGACTCTTTCGCCTGAGGGCTTGATGTTCGTTTACGGCTTGCCCGCTCACCTCGCGCGTTACCGGACGGCGCTCTCATCACGGCTGACGCTAAGGTATTGGGTCTCTGTAAGAACGATGACAAGCCAAAAGCCCGGCGCGCTCAGGCCTGAGCACACGGGCCTGTTGTTACTCTCAAAACCCGGCGCGCCAATCAATTCTGTTCGCGTCCCTCACCCGCGTTGCCGTTGCTGCGATAAGAGTCTTAAGGACTGGGGCGGAAAATCTCACCTGATGCACCCCGCGGGCGTCAGGCTTTCAGACGTTTGGAGAGATTTGGTTGTCGACCCGCAGGACCGCCTGCCGGCTGAGGTGTTTGAACGCATTCTCCAACTCTCTCAAAGCAGCGAGCGCGACGAACTGTTGCTGATAGTGCCCGACCCTTTGCCTGCGAGAGTGCTTGAGGCCAGCGATAATCGGGTTAATCTTTTTGCGTTCAATCCTCTTGAATCGAAGCGCGCAGAGAGAGCGGATTCAAGAACGCGTCTCGTGCCCGAGCACCTGTTGGACCGCTGCCACAACGCGCCGTGTCTGGAAATCTTAAAGGCCATACCGTCGGACACGATCGATCTTGCGTTCGCCGATCCGCCATTCAATCTGACGAAAGAGTATAACGGCTATTCCGATGACAGGTGCGAAAGCGAGTATGTCGGATGGTCGAAGCGGTGGCTGGTCGAGTACGAGCGCGCGTTGAAACCGGGCGGCGCGCTCGTACTCGTCAACCTGCCGAAGTGGGCGGCGCTGCTGGCAGACTTCCTCAGTCGCACGGGCAAGCTGTACCTGCAAAACTGGATCGTGTGGGATTCGCTTCCCGAGCCTAAAGGGGTCCTGATGCCCGCGCATTATTCCCTGCTCTACTTCACAAAGGGTGAGCGCGCGGCGCGGTTCAACTACTGCTCGATGGAGAATGGGTGGCAGCCGTTTGACGAAGCGGTATTCCCGCCCGACCGCGCGGACGTCTGCCAGCGCAGGGCCTGCGTGCGAAAAAGGAGAGCCGGGATTCACCTGTGGAGAGGTGAGCTGACAGACATGTGGTTTGACATACACCGCGACCGCCGGCAAAAGCAGGCGGGGCAAGCTCAGAGAGTCCATCCTTGCCAGACGCCTGACAGGCTGCTTGACCGAATTATTCGGCTCACAACAAACCCCGGCGATCTGGTGCTGGACTGCTTCGCGGGCACGGGCACATCCGCGCTCGTTGCGAAGCGGCTGGGGCGCCATTTCATTGCGATCGAGCAGGACGGGGAATACTTGTCGATTGCCGCGCGGCGGATGTCCGACGGTCGCTCGCCAGAGCGACGCGCAAGGCACAAACCCGCCCGCAGAACTATTTCAAAGCGCCGCCTGCAGCTCGAATTGCAACGGCTGGCCCGCCTGCTCGGCCGTTTGCCCGACAGGGCAGACGTAGAGATGTTCTCGCAGTTCGATCCGCGAGCATTTGAAGAGAGGTTTGCTTCGTGGGGCGATGCGCTGAAAGCGGCCCGCCTTGTTGTGCCGGATTCTCAGGCTGCGACGTGTGGAAGTGACGAGGGCGCGCGCAATCAGTTAGAGTTGTTCAAGCCTGCTTCAGCAAGCGGGGAAGACGCGGATATGCATTGCGGATGAGGGACGGAGATGGAACAGACAGAAAGAATCTATTTTACCGACGCGAGTGTTCTGGAGTTTTCCGCCCGCGTAGTCGAAGTCAGGCCGTCGAGCGAAGGCGAACAAGTTGTGCTGGATAAGACGGCCTTTTATCCGACGGGCGGGGGCCAGCCTAACGATACGGGCCTTCTAAACGAGGCCCGCGTAGTAGATGTTTACGAAGATGAAGCGGGGACCATCTTTCACCTGGTCAAACAATCAGGACAGCTTCAGGTCGGAGAGAACGTCACGGGGCTCATTGATCGCGCCCGCAGGCTCGATCATATGCAGCAGCACAGCGGCCAGCATATTCTCTCTCAGGCTTTCGTCCAGGCTTGCAACGCTCAAACACGCTCGTTTCATCTCGGCGCGCAAACATCGACTATAGACATAGAGCTTTATTCTCCGACCGACGATCACATGCGCGCAGCCGAAGAGGTCGCAAATCAAGTGATCTTCGACGACAGATTGATGCGCGTGCACATGGTGAGTGAAGAAGAGGCGATGCGTCTGCCGCTGAGGAAAGAGTTGGCCGTGCGCGGCGACATTCGCGTGATCGAGATAACCGATTTCGACTGGTCTCCCTGCGGGGGCACACACGCCGCGCGCACGGGCCAGATAGGTTTGATAGCAATAAAATCTTACGAGCGCGCCAAAAAGATGACGCGCGTCGAGTTCGTCTGTGGCCGCCGCGCGCTCAGCGAATACCGACAGGCCAGCAGCATAGCCTCAGCCGTAGCCAGGCTCTTTAGCGCGGACCGTGACGCTGCGCCCGAACTGGCCTCGCGCGCCATCGAAGAGAACAAGGCGCTCAAGAAACGGCTCCGCGATCTGCTTGAGATCGCGACGACCGCCGAAGCTGCGGGGCTGTTGGCCGAATCTGAGGCGACAAATAACTTCAAGATAATCCGGCGCGCTTTTGACGACCGTGACGTTGAAGAGATTCGCCTGCTGGCGTCAAAGATAGTTTCACTCGAGCCTGCGGTTGCGCTTCTCGGAACAAGAGACAAATCGTCTGCTCGACTCGTATTCGCAAGGTCCGCCTCGCTCGCGCAGGAGATGGGGAAATTGATGGCTGAAGCGTGCAGTCTCCTGGGCGGGCGCGGAGGTGGCAGATCAGATATGGCCCAAGGCGGCGGACCACTGATTGAAAAACTCGAAGAAGCACTGGCGAATGCAGCTCTGGCAGCCAGTGCCTGAATCACCCCGCCGCTACGCGGCGATTAAGGCTAATTTCCTCTGCCGCTAATCGGCGAATCAGGCAATGGCTTGATTTATCTTCACGCTAAAGTTGACTTTCGAACGAGCGTTCGATAAAATATCTAACGTACAATCACTTAAACATTATGCGGAGGCGGCGATGGCGAATTACGCTACGACGACGATAACAAAGAAGTACCACGATGCCATTGTTGATTGGCAGAAGAAGAACTTTCCAGAGCTGGCCTTATTGGAGCGAAACTGGGACGACTATTTCAAAGGCGTCGCGCCTTTTGAGTTGGTAGCCAAGGTTGGCGATCTAAAAAGCGATGTCATAGAGGTGGGCCAGTATGCGGGCCGCCAGCGATTCGAGCGCGCGAAGGACATGGTCGGCAACGCATTCTTCAGCGCCCGCGACATTATCAAGGCGCAGTGCTCTACCGAGCTCGGATCGATTCAACAGCACCGATTGACCTTAGACAACGCCGTCTCTGACAAAGGCAAATTCGCGGTGCTCCGCATCATGGCCGAGGAGCTTCGCCACGCTTACCAGATGTTCTGGGTCCTCGACCAGGACCCGAGCTGGAAGAAGCCCGGTCTGGGCGATGTCGCCAAGCAGACCATAGAAGAGTTGCTGTCGATGGAGCTCGGCGGGCACGTGCTCGATGCCTTCAATATCGATTTCAATGATTTTCTCGATAACATCACTTACGCGACGGTCATTGATCTGGTGGGCAAATACCAGCTCGAAATGCAGCAGGTCTTCAGCTACGCGGCCATGGCGCGCAGCATGGGGCCGATGCTCCAGGAAGAGGCTTTCCATCTGGGGAGCGGCCGCTCGCTGCTGAAAGAGATCGGTCAGATGGCGGCCCGTGGTGAAGGCGATTACAGCGTCGAAGATATACAGAAAGCTATGAACCTCTGGTTCCCGCGCGGGCTTGAGATGTTCGGCAACGAGAAGGGCGGCGAAACGGCTGTGACCTTCGGGTTCAAGGACAAGACTAACGGCACCGCCCAGGGAGAGTACGTAGAGGAAGTTCTCGGGGTGGTTAGAAACATCAATGTGGCTATGATTCAGGAACGGATTCCGGGGCTCGCGCGGCAAGATGCTCACACCTTGATCGATGAGATCGAAAAGAGCGGAGACCCGAAGCGCGGCATCAAGCCGGAAGAGATCATTTTCCTTCCCGACACCAAGTTCTTCCGCAAGCGCGGCGCTGAAGACTTCCTCTTCATGCCTTACGACGTTAAAGGGGATTTGCTAACGGAGGGCGGCAAGCCGCTCTCACCTGACGGGTATTTGAGTTATCTCGCCGTTGTGTTGCCTGCGCGTTTCATCGGCAGCCGCGAGTACAATAAGTATGTAGACCAGATGCGCGAGTATTACACCGGCAAGTAGGGCGTAATAAAAAACGGACTGAAGGTCGAGGCGGCCCGCGTGGCCGCCTCTCTTCTTTTCCTCAAACAGAATTGCGGGCGGCAAAAGAATGATGTTATTGTCTCGCCTTTGATCGTCGGAGGGAGCTTGTCTCAATCAAGGGCATTCTGGGCAATATACATCAGCGTCGCAATAAGCTACCTGGGCGTAGGGCTGGTCGCGCCACTTATAGCGATCGTCCTCTCTGGTCACAACGCGAATCCCTTTGTCATCGGCCTGGTCGGCACGACCATGTTTACGGCTTTCACAGTGGCGTCGTTTCCTATCGGGTGGATTACGGACCGCATGGGTCCAAAGCCCGTCCTCGTGGCCGGGTTGATAGTCTACGGAGTTTCGATAATTCTCTTCGCGATGATAAGGAAGATAGAACTCTTCTTCGTAGCCCGTGCGATTGAAGGCATAGGGGCTGCCGCAATCTCCGTGGCGACCGAGACGATGATAAGCCGGTTGAGCAACCCGAACGAGCGCGCGCAGCGCATGAGCTATTACGCCCTGGCGGTGGGCGTAGGGTGGGCCGCAGGGCCGATGGCCGGAACGTTACTTTTCGGCATCCGCCCCGAGACGCCTTTCGTAGCCTGTTTCGCGCTCAGTCTGCTCGCGGCGCTCCTTGCGGCGGGGCTGATACCTTCGACAGTGACCAGCTCGGATCACACCACCGAGATCCCCAGAAAGCTCTCGGTGAAGATATTTGTCCCAATCTCTGCGGGCGCGCTTTACGGCTACCTGATGTCGTCGCTCGTCACGCTCTTCCCGCTCTAC
This sequence comes from Blastocatellia bacterium, assembly GCA_036277095.1. Taxonomy (GTDB): domain Bacteria; phylum Acidobacteriota; class Blastocatellia; order UBA7656; family UBA7656; genus DASUNP01. Next base: position 28,216 of record DASUNP010000018.1, on the reverse strand, counting down.
TTGAAGCAGCGGTTATCGATTGCCGAGACGGAGATGGGAGGCATCATCACGGCCGTGATCGTGGGGACCATCCTGAGTCAGGTTCCGATTGGTCGCGCCGCAGACAGATTCGGCAAGCGCAGGACGCTGCTCGTCTGCGCGGTCTTGCTCGCGGTAGTCTTCTTCGTTATGACGCTTCATTCAGATTGGCGATACTTCCTCATAAGCGGGGCCCTGGCCGGAGCGCTGGCGGGGAGCTTCTACCCCATAGGTCTCGCGATGATTGGCGGCCTCGTAAGCAAAGAGCGGCTGGGCGCGGCCAACTCTCTTTTCTCACTCGCGTTCGGGATAGGCAGCCTTACTGGGCCTGGCCTTTCGGGACTCGCCATGAGCGAGCTCAACAATCCAAATTGGCTTTTCTATCTCCCCGTCATGCTAACTGCAGTTTTCTCTTCTGTACTCATAGCCCTTTACGGCAAGACGGCCGCCCGCAAGAATCGAGCGGCATGAATAATACACTCGAATAATAAACTCGCCGAGTTTTGGGGCACATGTCCACAAAAATATTCCATCCTGACGATACAAGATTTGACTATTGCTTGTCCGAACGTCAAAGACAACTTTTGTTTTTTTTGTTAGTGACATCGCTCACCTCTTGCCGCAGATCGTTGTTACTATCCTCGCTGAGCACCAAAGCCGTTTACCCACAAGGTTCGGCAGGGCGGACAGTTAAGGCGCAGGGGATGGCGCTTAAAGCATTTCACTAAAGAATCGCGCATCTCCCTGATCTTCAATCAGGGATTTGTATAAAAGAAATGAGGCGCTCTGCGCGGAAGTTGAAGGTAATCTGCTGCTGAGTTATAGCCGCCAGCTTGTTAAGAATCAGCAGCCTGGCAATCAACAAAAAATTTCCCAGGAAGAGGTAACGAAATTGGCGTTTAATGGTACGAAGAGAAAGCTCTCCCCCGAGACGAGCGCGACATCTTCAAGAAAGCGGAGCGGGGGCAATGTCAAGAAACGGCGAAGGACCAAAGGGCCCAGTGAAAAGATGCGGTCACTGGCTGCTTTGAGCCTGGCTCCAAAAGTTGGGTATTTGCAGATAAGCGATTTGACGGGGTCGGAAGATAGAGGCATCGAGTCGCTCGTCGACAAGCGCCTGCCCAAACGGAATTACAAAAAGGGAGAGAGGATATATCCGACGGACCGCAAGGACCCTGTGCTGTTTTTGGTCAAGAGCGGAGCGGTCAACATCTTTCGCCCATCTCTGCAAGGCGGACAGTATGCCATCAAGAAATTAGAGCAAGGCGCAGTCTTCGGAGAGATGCCCTTGATAGGCCAGAGCATGCTCGGCGCTCACGCCGAAGCGGCCGAAGCTTCAGAGTTGATAGTGATCAGCGCGAATGACTTCGACCGGCTCGCCTCCACTTCGCCCGACATAGCCCTCAACGCGATGCGAAAGCTCGGCCCCAGGCTGGTCGAGGCCGAGCGCCAGCACGAGCGGGCGGCCTTCCACCCCGTGACGGCCCGTATTGCGGCGCTGCTGGTGAGGCTTGCCAACGAGGCGAACCAGGTGATTGGCTACACACACCAGGAGATGGCAGACTTGTTGGGCGTCTACCGCGAGACGGTCACAAACGCTATCGCCGAGTTGAAGCATGACAAGCTGGTGCAGGTTGGCCGCAAGCGGATCACGCTGCTCAACCCCGAGGCTTTGACGAGACTCGAATCGCTTTAGACCGTTTGATTGCCATAGGGTCGACCGGCAAGGTAGAATTCATCTTGCCCGAGCCTGTAAGGTGGAGTCGGCCCTATGGAAATCTTATGGATAATCGTACTGGCGGGTTACGCCATCTGCGTGGCGCAATCTATTCTCGCGCTCACGTCCAGGCGGCCCGTCGTCCCTCGCATAGCGCTAGCCTCGCTCGCCTTCGCATTCGGGGCGCACACGGGCTGGCTCCTTCTCAAAGGCATACGCACGGGCCGTTGTCCTCTGGTCGGCACGGAGGAGATGTGCGCTTTCCTCTCCTGGTGTCTCGTAATCGCATACATCATAGCAGCCCGATGGTATAGAGCCGACGCGCTGAAGGCTTTCATTTTCCCCATCGTGCTTGTGCTGGTCACGATCGCGGCAATCTCGCCCGACGCGTCAAACAGCCTTGCCGGGCAGAATAACCCATTTCAAGGATTGCTCTTCGTTCACGCCGGTTTTTTGCTGCTGGCTTACGCGGCATTCTTCGTGGCCTTCGGGTCGGGGTTGATGTACCTGATACAGGAGCGCGAGCTGAAGAGCAAAAAGTTCGGCCCCATCTCTTACCGGCTCCCCTCGCTTGAGACCTGCGATAAGATAAGCTTCAAATCGATGGCTATTGGCTTCATCTTTCTAACTCTGGGCATAGCTGCGGGGATAGGCTGGCAGCGCGCGCGCGACGGCGTCTACTGGCACGGCGAGCCCACGGAGATATTCTCCATCTTCTCCTGGGTAATCTACTTGCTGATAATTCAGACCAGAATGAGCGCGGGATGGCGGGGCCGAACGGTCGCACTGGCCTCTATCATAGGCTTCATGCTCGTCATCTTCAGCCTTGTAGGGGTGCGCTTTCTCGACACGTCGCATCCAGCCGGATAAGTTGTCCCGAGGGTAGAGCTTTCTTGACCGCGAGCGTTTGTGAGAAATGAATATCGTCCTCATAGGTCTTAGCCACAAGACAGCGCCCGTCGAGGTGCGCGAGCGGCTCGCGTTCTCAGATGGGCGCCTCGCCTCGGCGCTCGCGACGCTCGTCGACCAGGAGAATGTCGATGAAGGGGTGATCGTCTCGACCTGCAACCGCGTCGAGATTCTGGCGTCTGCGCCCGCCGGCGCTCAAAAAGGGATCACGCGGCTGGCCGATTTTCTCTGCGATTTTCACAGCCTCCCCTTAAACAATATTAACGGCCATCTCTACCGCCACGCCGACACCGAAGCGATCAAGCACATTTTTCGCGTAGCCTCCAGCCTCGACTCGATGGTCGTGGGCGAGTCTCAGATTCTCGGCCAGATCAAGGAGGCCTACCAGCAGGCCGTCGACGCAGGGACCGTTGGGCGCGTCTTGAGCCAGCTCATGCACCGCACACTCTCCGTCGCCAAACGTATAAGGACTGAGACGGCCATCTCGCAAAAGCCCGTTTCGATAAGCTCTGTCGCTGTGGAGCTCGCCTACAGAGTCTTCGGCGAGCTTTCCGACAACACGGTCATGCTCGTAGGCGCCGGCGAGATGGGGGAGCTCGCCGCCCGTAACCTGATGGAAGCCGGCGCGGGCAAACTTGTGGTAACGAATCGCACAGAGGAAAAGGCCGAAGCCGTGGCCCGCCAGTTGGGAGTCAAAGCGATAAGCTTCGACTCTTTTTACGACGCGCTTCCAGCGACAGACATTGTGATCTGCTCGACGGGCGCTCCGGACTACGTCATACGCCCTGCAGAGACGCGGGCCGCGCTCAAGTCGCGCCGCAAGGGGCCTGTGCTTTTCATAGACATCTCCGTCCCGCGCAACATCGACCCGGCCGTGGGTCAAGTCGACAACACTTTTTTGTTCGACATAGACGACCTCGAAGCGGTCGTTAAGACCAACATCCGCGAGCGCGAACAGGAGGCCCGGTCGGCCGAGACTATAATAGAGGCCGAGGTGCAACTTTTCGCCAAGCACCTGCTCTCGCTCGACATCGGCCCGAGCGTCCTTGAGGTAAAAAAACTGCTATCGGAGATGGCCCAGAGCGAGTTCAAGCGGAACCGTAAGCGGCTGGGCATCAATGCCGAACAGGAGGCGGCCATCCAGGAGGTACTGATCCCCGCGCTCGTCAACAAGCTGTCACACCCGGTCATCGTTCACCTGCGCGAGGCGGCTCGCAACGGCGAGACGACACAGGTGCTTGATGAGTTGCGTAAGATGGTTCGCATAGATTGAAGTCAGGAGCAGAATTGGACAGAAAGTTAATCATCGGCTCGCGCGGCAGCAAGCTCGCGCTCTGGCAAACGGAGTGGGTCAAGTCTAAGCTTGAGCGTCTCACGCCCGGTTTGGAGATCGAAATCAAAGTCCTCTCGACAAAGGGCGACCGCGTGCTGGACGTGTCGCTCCCGAAGTTGGGCGAGCAGGGCAAGGGTCTGTTCACCGCAGAGCTTGAAGAGGCGCTCTTCGGCGGCGCGATCGATCTGGCCGTGCATAGCCTGAAAGACCTTCCCACGGAGCTTCCGGCGGGGCTTCAAATCGGATCAATAACCGAGCGCGAGGATGTGCGTGACGCGCTCGTAATAGGCGGCGACGCAAGAGCGTTTAACCAGTTGACGCAGGGCGCGTTGATAGGGACGAGCAGCCTCCGCCGCCACGCGCAGGTTCGCGCGGCGCGGCCGGACCTGATGATCGAGCCTGTGCGCGGCAACGTCGACACGCGGCTCAGAAAACTGGACGAGGGCAACTTTGACGCGATCATCCTGGCTGCCGCAGGGCTGCGCCGCCTCGGGTACGCACACCGCATCACAGAATACTTGAGCGAAGAGTTTATGCTCTCTGCGGTAGGCCAGGGCGCGCTCGCCATCGAGACTCGCGCCGACGATCAAGCTGTAAACGAGATAGTACGCCGCATCAATCACGGGCCGACCGAGAGCGCATGTAAGGCAGAGCGCGCATTCCTCAAGGGCCTTGGCGGCGGTTGCCTGGTCCCGATCGCCGCGCTCGGCAAGATAGAGGGCGATGAGGTGAGCCTTGACGGTTTGGTCGCGGCGCCGGACGGGTCAGAAATCGTTCGCGGCATAGAGAAAGGATTAGCAATCGAACCAGAGGCTGTCGGTCGGAGGCTGGCCGACGAATTGCTCAGACGTGGAGCAGGTCGACTGCTATCGAGAGAGTGAGGGGCGGCGACACGCCGTGATTCGTTACCTGTCGCGAGGTGGATCAAGCATCGGCCTGAGCTTCTTGATTATACGGTTCAGAATCGAACCAACGCTTATAGCCGAGATTTCCAGCCCCATTACTTTTGTTATCTCCTCAAGCGTAAGGCCATCGACGTAGCGCAGCTTGAAGATCAGCATGTCTCGGTTCCGGTTTTTTCCGACTATTGCTTTGTCCAGGGCCTGTTCTATCTCATCGAGCGTATACGCCTCTTTCGCGCAGCCCAGCGGTTGACCATCGAGACGGCTGCGCGCCTCTTCGCGGAGCGCGCCGTCGCCACTTGTTTCCAACAGCTCGTCGAGAGAGTAACTCACCTTCGGTCTCTTTTGCGCGCGCATCTCGCGAAAATAATCTCTGACCACGTTAATCGAAATCATCGACAGGTACTGGAAGATAGAGTTGGCATACTCGCCCTCGAACCTTTCGAGCGCGCGGTTGTGGTCTTCCACCAACCGCACGTAAACGGCTTGGACGAGGTCTTCGATCAGGTCTTCTGGAAACTGTGGCTTGCGATCCGCCTCTTCGCGCGCTTTGCGATGAAACGTCTTCATGACGCTCAATCTAATCGTGTGGTCATAACGCCGAACAAACTCTTGCCAGGCCGCCTCATCGGCAGGACGTTTGGAACATCCTTTAAGTAGCTCGGCGACAGTCCATTCGCGCGCGGGCGTAGGCATATCCCACCTTACTCGATACTTTTTGAAAAGAGTAAGACGACCTTGATGCTTGGCTCATCAAGCTCGCTAGATAGATCTAAATAACTTCTTCTTGATATTGTTGAAGTTCAGCCTGCCTGTTGCGGATGAAGTATAGCAGGACATTATTCTCCTGGCTACTTTCGCGTAGCAAAAGGCGCACGGCAGTTTAAGCATAAGGAGTATTGAGCTTGTGTGGGAAATGGTTGAGCGGCCCGTGGCCGCGCCCCAGCCCATGCGCCGTGCTGATCGCTTCGACCACATACTGTTTTGCAATCGGAATTGCCTGGCGAAGCGTGTGTCCTGCGGCCATCAAGCAGGCCAGCGCCGAGGAGAGCGTACATCCGGTCCCGTGAGTGCTCGTCGACTTTATGCGCTCCGCGCTGAAGGTCTCGACCCCTCCCGAATCGAGTAACAGGTCCGTAGCCCTCTCATCCTTGAAATCCCCGCCTTTAATCAAAACTGCATTGGGGCCGAGCGCAAGTATGCGACGGGCCGCGCCCTCCATCTGTTCTGCGGTTGCGATCTCGACCCCGGTGATCCGTTCCGCCTCAGCGCGGTTCGGAGTGACCACGGTAGCCAGCGGGAACAACAGATCGATCAGAGCGGCGAGCGCCTGTTCATCGATCAGATCATATCCGCTCGTGCTCCTGACAACAGGGTCGACGATGACATGTGCAATAGCCCTGGATGACAAAGCGTCGGCCACTTCCTCTATAACGTCCCGTGTAGGCAACATTCCAGTCTTTACCGCTGCAATGTCAAAATCGTCAAACAGCGGATCGAGCTGCCCGCGCACAACTTCTCGCCTCTGGTGATACACACCGAAGACCCCCTGCGTGTTTTGCAGCGTCAAGCTGGTGATCGCCGAGACGCCGTAGCAACCGAAAGCGCTCATGGTCTTTATGTCCGCAAGCACCCCCGCGCCCGCCGAAGGGTCGAACCCGGCTATGGTCATCACAGTGATCATAATTAAATGCTGTTTCGCGCCATTCCATTACACCTTGATGGCGCGAATGACGCTCGTCAAGTCTTCCGCCTGCGCGAAAAGCGAGATGCCTGCGACGCCCGCAGCCCCGCGATCAAGCGTCTCGCGGAAGTTACCCAGGTTGATGCCGCCAATTGCCAACACAGGTATCTTTACGCGAGCAGTAACAGCAGCCAGAGCATCGAGTCCGACCGGAGAGCCATAAACCTTCTTGCTCTCGGTCTCAAATACCGGCCCAAAGACTATGAAGTCAGCGCCCCTCTGTTCGGCTTCATCAGCCTCTTCAAGCGAATGGGTTGAAACGCCTAAGGGCATTGAAATACCGAATGCGCGCCGAACCACGTCGGCCTTCATCGAGCGCGTAGTGAGATGCACGCCCGCGCCCGCGCACGCCGCGACATCCGAGCGGTCATTGACGAGTATGAGAGTATTTCGTTCCTTTGCAATCGCGCGGGCGGCGTCGGCCACAAACAGCAGATCGCGGGCAGCCAGGTCGCGCTCGCGTATCTGCACCATATCGATTCCGGCATCGACGGCGCGTCTTATGTAATCGATCAGATCGGAGAGCTTCGGGTTATTCTTTTCGTGCGGCAACATCGATCGGTCTGTTATCAGGTATGATAGCGGTTTCGAACGGTTTGGCATCAAGCTCTTCACCCTGCCATTTTAGCTGAAAAGTGCTGACCGTCTTCTTAAAATTTATCAACTCCCATGCCCCGAGCATTATGTTGAGAAGCCCCAGGCCCGTCACGGCCCCGCGCATGTACCCGCTCGTCATCGCTCGGCCCAGCCAGGGCCACTGCAGTTTATCGACTGCTGAAAAGAGCAAGTAATTTTCATTCCAGGAAGGGTGATTGAGCCAGGGAAGGATGACAAGCAGCAATCCTATCTCGAAACAGATCAGGATGTAAAAGATGATAGTAAGCTTTGCCGACATAAAACTGAGTCCTGAGTGCTGAGTGCTGAATCCTGAGTGAAGAATCAACGCACTGTTTCTCTTTTTCTTCACTCAGGACTCAGGACTCAGCACTCAGCACTGACATTATCATGCGGTCTTTAACTCCTGCAACTCTTGAATCTTTCTGGCCACCTGCCTGTAATTGACATCTATGCCGTAAACTTCCATAAAAACGTCAATCGCTCTATCTACTTCGCCCATCTCTTCGAGGCAGAAGCCCATCTCGTATCTCAGGGCCTGGTACTCGTCTTCGGTGCGGCCCGCGATCCTCAATCCGCGCTCGAACCACATGACGGCGACTTTTAGCATCTGCTTGCGCTTGAAGCAGACGCCGAGCATGTGGCAGCACTGTATGTAGTTCGCTTTAAGAGTCTCCTCTTCGCCGGCCATCCTGAAGGCCATTTGGAACTGTTCGATTGCATCATCGAGCACGTCCATGTCTTTGTAGGCCAGTCCAAGATTGTAATGAGTCTCAAAATCCATCAACGGCTTCAGGTCACCAGTGTTCTCTTTCAGCTCTTCGAATATCTCTTGCAGCTCAAGGCCGGTATCCTGCTGCTGCTCGTTGCCGTCCGCGCCTGCGAGTTCTTTCAGCCAGAGTGTCGAATCTACGACCTCAACGCTTTCAATCTCGGCCACCGGCGCATCCAATTCGACAAGCTCATGATCTTCATAGCTTTCGACCGTCTCCTCGACAAGCTCTGCTTCGGTGTGGCCGGCATGAGATTCGGCGGCCGCCTCTGCCATATCAGGTTTATCCGCCACATCGGGTTCATCTGCATACGCGCCGAGTTCCTGGCTGTCAGGTTCCTGGAGAGAGTCTTGGATGTATTCTTCAACGGCCGCTTCGACCGTATCCTCTTCTTCTGTGATGTTGTCAAAAGAAGAATCGATGTCGGAGACGATCGATCCGATGATGTCCTCTTGTTCGACGGCGACAACTTGCTCAGGCAACACGCCCGTCGGGGGTCTGCCTGTTTCGAAAACCGTGTTATTCAGCAGATCACTCGTGTTGAATTGGACCATCAAGTCCGGGTCGAGCGGCCCGGACTCCTTGTGGACGAGGAACGGGAGCGCGTTCGCGTGGTCACCTGCTTCGAGGTGGCCGGACACAGCGACAGTAAACTCATCGCCTACGGCGGCGACTTCCGGGCTTTCGTCTTCAATCAACACCGCGACGTGCTCGTCGCCTGCCCCATTGCCGTTGGTATGCTCTTGGGCATACCCGCTCTGGAAAAAGTCAGCGTCAGGCTCGGCCTGCACGTATTCGTTCGAGCGGAATTGAACTTCTTCGTACTCTTCGTCCACAACCGCGTCTGAGGCTGTGTGCATGCCGAGTCGCTTATATCTGGAGAGTATCTCCGGGTGTTCGCCGTGCTCGACTTTCAGCCTGTCGAGCGTGTCGCGCGCAATCTCGGAATAGCCCTGGGCGATGTAAAAATCTATTCCCTCAAGCTCATCCCTCAATATCGGCGTCATCGTGTCCGTGGCAACGTCGCCCGAAGAGCCGAACATCATGCCGCCAGGCTGACTTCCGTCAGCTCCCGCCTCGGTCGCCTCTCCGATCAGCATGTCGCTGTAGCGGAAAGAGTGTGCCCCTACGGGTGCGCCGTTTCCGTTCGATGGGCTAGCCTGATGGCTTTCGGCTTCCACGCTTTGGCCGGGGACAGTCACAAACCCTGTCTGATCGCTCAACTGCCCGGTCTGGTACTTGCTGAGGTCCAGCGCGCCCGCATCGTCGTGCGCTTCGTAACTGCCGTTACCGTGCGCGGGGCTCATCGTGATATCGAATCCGCTTTCGAACCCGAAGGCCCCGGCTTCTTTGTCGGACCAGCCGCCGGCTTCGGGCGCGGCGACGGCAAGCTCTTCCACATTCGGATTGAGCTGGCGCGCTTCCGCCAGATAATCGCTTGATCGCGCCGACTCGCCGCGCGTCTCGTGTATGCGGGCAAGCTGTAAACATTCGGTTGCGGCTTGATCCATCATTCCTGCGCGCAGGTAGATGTCCTTCAGCTTCAAATGTACTTGCAGGTTCTCAGGCGCATGGACAAGTATCTCCTTCAACATCGCGACCGCGTGATCGACCTGACCGTGGCCCGCAAGAATCTCGGCCTCCGAGATCTGACGGATCACAAACGTGTCGTCAAATGCCGCCGATTCGTAATCAAGCGGCCCTGTAGCCCGTATGACATCCGGAGAGTCGGCTTCGGTTATATCCTTGACCCCGAGGTTGTAGAGCCTCTGCAAATGAATCGGCTCGTCCGGCTCAAGCCGCGCGAGTTCTTTGAGCGCGGCGATGGCTTCTTCGTCGTCGCCGTTGCGCATCGATGCTTCGGCCAGCGAGTTGAGCGTAGCGATCAAGTTGTGATCTTCGCGTATGCGCAGGAAAATCTGCGCCAGCCGCTTGAGCGAGCCTATGTGGTTCATGTCGCGTTCGAGCACGCGGCGCAAGAACTCTATCGCCTTATCTTCTTCGCGCTTCCCTATCAAAACATCAAGACAGCCATCGATCTGCTCGGCGGCGCGGTCGAGATTGTTCAACTGGAGAAAGCGTCTCCCGACTTCCAGCAGGTAGTGATAACGATTACGATCAAGCTCCACCAGGCTCAGGAACGTGCGCTCCGCGTCATCCATCAAACCAGCGGACAGATACGTCCTGCCCAGTATCGTCAGAAGTTCCACGTCGCCGGGGCTTCTCTCAAAGGCGTCACAAAGGACGCTTATCGCCCTGTCGGCCTGTCCCTGCTGCGTGTAAATGGTCGCTATGGCCGTAAGCCCCTGGCGGCTTTCAGAGTTGATTCCGATCGCCTTCAGGTTGGCGTTCAGAGCCTGCTCGACATCGCCTTTTCTGAGGAACTCTGCGCCGGCCATTATGAATGCCTCGTGCGCCTGGTCCGGCATGTTCTCGCGTGAATAGATCTCGCCCAGCTTCATTCTGACAGACGTGTTGGCGGGGTCGAGGTCGGCAATCCTCTGGTAGGCTTCAAGCGCTTTGCGAGTCTGACCGGCGCGGGCGTACGCGTCGGCAACTTGTAAGTACTGCTGGCGCGCTTCTACTAACAGCCCCTGCTGAGAGTAGAGATTGGCGAGCTTCATAGCAGTCTCGACGTTCGTCGGGTCGAGCTTCGATATCTTCTTGAGCATCGCGATCGCCTTGAGCGTGAAGCCGCTCTCGCGATAGCTCTCGGCGATCCTAGAGAAATTTGCTATTGCATCCTGAATCTTTCCCGCGCGCACGTACAAGTCGCCGAGCGTGTTGATAGTGGTCAAATCGGTCGGGTCGGCGTCGACCACTTTCCGGTATTCATCAATGGCCGCTGGAATCTTCCCCTGCAGCGCGTACTTCTCGGCTGTGCGCAAAGATTTGGACTTGTTTAACGACATATCCCCTCCGTGGGCAGATCGAACTTGACTCTTCTGCTCAAAAAGGGGCAGCGGGTGGGGTGCTGTTATTCCGTTTCTGGAATCGGCGACAGGTGCGACTCTTCATCCGAGCCCATATCTAACGAGGGCTGGTATGAAAGAACGCCGCGAAAACTCAATCGGTGGATAGCCGATGGGCCAAGCCTGTTAATAGCCTCCTGGTGAGTGCGAGTGTTGTAGCCGACATGCGAGGCGAATCTGTAGCCGGGATACTGCTCGTCATACTCTCTCATCCAGCGATCACGCGCAACTTTTGCCACGATGGACGCGGCTGCGACCGATACTGAAAGGCAATCACCTTTGACTATTGTTAGTTGAGGGCAGTCTAAATGGGGGACCTTATGTCGCCCGTCTATTAAAACATAGTCGGCAGGCGGTCGCAATCCTTTTATTGCCCGCTCCATCGCCAACAACGAGGCGTGATGAATGTTAATCTGATCGATCTCGAAATGCTCTATCCTGGCGATGGAAAAGCTTACGGCTCGACGCTCGATCTCGACGGCGAGCCGCTCCCTTTGCAGCCGTGTGAGCTTTTTCGAATCGTTGATCCCTTCGGGCACGTCCCCAAAATCGAGCAGGACGGCGGCGGCCACGACGGGCCCGGCCAGCGCGCCTCGGCCGACTTCGTCGACGCCCGCAACGGCGCGGCGACCGGACGAGAGAAGCTCATCCTCGAATTTCCTATCGCAAGCCATCCGGTGACAGTTCCGCCGCTATTCGATCAGGCCCAGGTTCGGGCTTGAGGCAGTGGCGTAAAGCTTCTTAGGAATGCGACCGGCCAGAAAAGCGAGGCGGCCCGCGCGCACAGCGAAGTTCATAGCCTCGGCCATCGCAACAGGATCGCGAGCGCCCGCAACCCCTGTGTTCATCAGTATCCCCTCGACGCCCAGCTCCATAGCGAGCGTAGCGTCGGACGCCGTCCCGACCCCCGCATCGACAATCAAAGGGACTTCCGTAATCAACTCTCGCATGATTTGGAGATTGGTGAAGTTCTGAATCCCCAACCCCGATCCGATCGGCGCCGCGAGCGGCATGACAGCCGCCGCGCCCGCATCGATCAGCCTTCGCGCGACGATCAAGTCGTCGTTCAAATAGGGTAGTACGATGAAGCCTTCGCGGACCAGCTCCCGCGTTGCCACGAGCAACCCTTCGTTGTCGGGGAAGAGAGTCCTTTCGTCGCCTATCACTTCGAGCTTCACCCAGGGCGTGTCGAGCACTTCTCGCGCGAGCATCGCGGTCCGTATAGCCTCCTCCGCAGAATAACAGCCGGCTGTGTTTGGGAGGAGCTGGTATCTTTTCGGGTCTATGTGATCGAGTAGAGACTCTTTCGAACGGTCATTGAGGTTCACGCGCCGAACGGCGACCGTTACCATATCCGTCCCGGATGCTGCGAGCGCCTGGGCCATTAGCTCGAAAGTTTCGTACTTGCCGGTGCCCAGAATCAGACGCGAGGCGAAGGTTCGCCCGGCTATTACAAGTGAATCAGTTTCGTTTTTCAATCGCGTACCCTTGTTTAAATGAGATCAGTCCGGGCGGCCGCTGCCGCCGCCTACAAAATGGACTATCTCTACTTTGTCACCATCCGAAAGCGATGTCGAGCCCCATTCTGCCTTTCGGATTATCTTGCGGTTTACCTCTACGGCGAGCCGCGCGGGTTCGAGGCCGAGGTGCTCGACCAGGTCTTTGACAAAGAGCCCGTCAGCAAGCTCGGTCTCCTCTCCGTTGACTACTACTATCAAAACGGTTGACCTCTTTTGATTGGGTTTATGGCGCGACTTACGCCCTGCGTATCAAGTGTTTCAGCTCGCCGCGCCCGTGCAGGGATTGAGCTTCGATGACGATGGCTGCGGTCCCGGCGGTGAAAGACGGCAGGTTGAGATTGAACGAGGCGACCCCGTCGTGACCCGCATGTCCCATATAAACTTGAGGCTTGAAAGCCGTGCCGACGATCTTGACCGTAACAGAGGCCTCGGCTTCAGGCTTTGTTCCGTACAGTATCTTCACCTTGAGATTAATACTCTTCCCGGCTGTGAACACGTTCGGGCTGACCACGTTCAGATCAAGCCTACCCTGCTCCGAGCTCCGCTTCATATACTCCGCGATCACATCGTCAAGGTTAAGGGGTTCGCTCTTTCCCTTCCTGACGTTGCCAGGAGCATCGGCGCGGGCCGGAACCGGCTTCTTCGCTTGAGCCGAAACGGTCCGTGGCGGAGAGGCCAGCATTCGAGTAGATTTAGGCATCTCCGCTTCCTTCCCGTCAAGTTTCGGCTGCGGCGGCGACGCAGCGTTGGGCGGCGAAGGCGGTTGAGGCTCGGCCGGTCTGTACTGCTTAGACGAGTGGTGAATAAGGTCTTCGATTCTACCGGCCTTGATAGCCGCGATAATCACCTGGTGCTGGCGTTTGAGCAGCGACGCGATCGTCGCCTCCGAAGCGCCTTGCTCTAAATGCTCCAAGTAAGGCGTGCTCTTTTTTGCGACGATCGTCCCGCCGATGTAGACGAGTGACTCAAGAAAAGGGTTCTCCTTACCACGATCCTCCGTCTGGACGTGATAGACGCAGCCCTCATGATTGACATCGGTGTTGAAGCCGCTGATCATCAGCCTGGAAAGTAACATAGCGCCATACCACAGTCAATAATTCAGTCCTGATCGTAAAAGAGAGAACGCGCCGCTCACTCCATTGAAATTAAGCGGCGCGTTCGATACCCTTTTCGTTTTTCTTCAATCACCTCCTTCTTTGGTCGCTCACACCACCGCAATCTTTTTATCTTTCCTTACCAAGAGGGCGTCAGCAGGACGCACGGTTGCCAGATCTTCAGGAAATGCCCGAACAACACGGATGATCCTCTTTAAGCGGCTATAGACATCGCGACAGGTACGGCACCGAATCAAGTGGTCATTCAGCGCGTCGCGAGTATGGCCCGTCACCTCGCCCTCCAACTCATCGATGACCAGTTCATAGATTGTTTTGCCTTCTACGTCACAGTAGAGCGACAACCCAGTTGCAAGAAGTAGCTTCGTTTTCATTCTCTGTCATCCTCGGGACTCTCGTCGCGGTATGGATTATGCTCGGCCAGCATCTCGGCGATCTTTTCCAGTCGTCGATAAATCTTCACCGGGTAGCAGTTTAGTTTTTTTGCTATCTTCTCGACTGGCAAATCTTCCACAAACCTGAGGAAAAAAATCTGCCGGTCCAGTGTGTCAAACGTTCGCACCTTCTCCCTGATTTCTCCCAACAACACTCTGTCTTCGTATGATGGGCGTTCGGAGTAGCTTTCAAGATTCTCAAGCGAATCTCCGGCGTTTTTTTCCAAAAAGAATCTTTCCTCGTCACCGGCCCGCTTGCAAACGCGCTTGGTCAAGAAGAATATGTCCTTGTCAATAACGCGCTTCCAATGTCGTTTAGTGATGACGTAAACCCACGCGTAGAAAGCGTCAACACTCTCGAATTCCGCCGAAACTTTCGCGATCTCCCTGAAGACCTTTAGACGCGCCTCTTGTATGAGGTCGTCCTGATCTTTGTCAGGGCATTTGAAATGCTCCTTTCGGTAAAGTCTCTTGCAGATGTTGTCGATTTCCGAATCACATGCAATAAGGTCTCGCGCCTGTGTATCGCCCCGAAGGGCGCTGTTTATTAGCGTCAAGTAATCGCCGTCGTTTTTCATGGTGATAATCCTCATTCGTTAGAGCAGTATCACCGTAAGGAACTCTGTGCCGGGGCAGTTGGGCTGGTGGGCAAATTTGATTAGCGGAGTTACGGTAACTGCTCAAGTAAATCGTCGCTGCCCATAGAAGATCATCGACGCGGAGTCCATTAAAGAAGTGCGCCCTGTCGTCAGAGTCAGAGAATCCTCCGATCCCGACGACAGCAGGTACTCCTAATAAGAGCACCGCACGAACCGCGCGAAGGGTGTCGATCGCGTAAGCGAGAAACACACCAGTCGCGCTGTTCAACGGTTTACTTGTTACAGAAACTAAACTCGCCAGTCTTACGAAAGCCGGGCTAATGACAAACGGATATTCTCTGCATGCGGCTAAGGCAAGAGATAGACTATCCATAACTCGACCTCCTTAACTCCCGTGTCCTTTCCTGTCAGAAGCCTTCGTGATTTCCAGCTTCAAAGGAAGAGAGTCAAGCCAGGTGAATTTGTAACAAGATCTCGGAAATTAATGCTCTGGACTCATGCAAAACCTCAACGGGATGGGTATAGATGATTAATTGACGCAGTATCGGCCCGCTCGGAGGAAATAGTGAAGGCTCGCTTGTATAGTAATCGCCCTCACCTAACTTAAATTATCTAAGCACACTTATCCTGACTTTATGGCGACTTAACATCCTCTCGGGCTGGTGCATTTCGCCGAACGCAATTCCAAGGCCAGTCTTAAAATGGGCGAGATTGAGTAATTAATATTTCTTTTAAATTCAAATTATTGGATTTTATCCAAAAGAATGAAGATGAGGGTCAAGGGAGCAACTGAACATGATGAGACGGGAGATAGAGTTGTGAAGACAGCTAAATAGGAGGCAGAGAGCCCGGCAGTTATTACCGAACTTTCCGCCACCTACCTAGTGCCATACTGAGTTCACATTAGATGTGATGCTCCTTGGTCACAAACGTGTGCTGTTCGTGAATCAAAGCTGCCTGATCGTGGTGCATAGCAACGTGTTGCTCGTGAGTTTTATGAGTATCGCTATGGATGGCCATATAGTGGTTCGCTCTACCTGATACAGAAAACACAAAAGCAAATGCTGCGAAAGCTATGCCGAGAAACCTCTTCTTCTGCGATGTCAACATAACGCTATTCCTCCTTATCTCTTCTGCAATCATCTGATTTAAGCCCTCCGAATTCCTGGCTCTATGGGAGGAGAGTCAGCCCACGCGATTTTGTAACAACATTCTGAAAAAAATCCTTGCGGCTCTGTGTGATTATTTACGCAGTATTGGTCCCCGTCAGCTTAAGCCTTTGTTGAGGCTTTGTGTAACATTTAGGCATCGTCTTGAGTCTCAGTTGAGGTGACGGAAAGATTGAGCGAAGAGGTTGAATCATGAGACAGTCCGTATCCGACAAGAATGTTGCAGATGGTCGCATGTCACCGGGCCTTGCTGCCGCGATATGCGATTGCCTCTATAGTTACTGGGTTGGTCACGGACTTCCAGAAAAGCAGGCTACGAGCACTGCACGTCTGGCTCTCAAAGAGCTTTGGCGACGCCGAGACGTCGAGGGTACTTGGGTGCTGTTACCACCCGCATAGCTTTATTCACGCCAGAGGTTCAACAACTCTCACATCCGTTGTCGAACTTCTTAGCCCCGGTCGGTATTATTCGTTATAATGCGGGTTATGGAATTGGAAAGTCTTGAGAAGCTGGAAGAGTTGCCGATATTTCCGCTCGGCACGGTGTTGTTCCCCGGCGCCATCTTGCCTCTGCACATATTCGAGGATCGATACAAACAGATGATGCGGTTTGCGACGGACAACGGCAATCTGTTCGGGCTCTCTTATCGGAGCGACGCGCTGATCGGGCGCGAGACCCCGCCCGAAGAAGGCAGCGTCGGGTGCGTGGCGAAGATTCAAGCCGTGATGCCCCTCGAAGAAGGAAGGATGAACGTCATATCGACGGGCATTGTTCGATACCGGATCGTAGAGCTTCATCAATTGACGCCGTTTGTCGTCGCGCGCGTCGAAGCGTTTACTGACGATTTGGAGGCCGATGAAGACCTGGATGATCTTTTTGAAAGCATGCTCGACCGGTGCAAGAAGTTTATCGCCGCAGCGCAGGCGCTCGATGAATCCGTGACAGCTATCGATGAAGACCTGCCCGATGACCCGGAGGCTTTCTCCCTGATCATATCTTCGGCCCTGCCTATCGATAATGACGCAAAACAGAGCTTGCTTGAGATGACTTCGACCAGATCGAGGCTCACCCGCCTGAGACAGCACGTGATAGCCGCGCTGGCAGATTACACACAGCGGATCGAGATACAGTCGCGCGCCAAACATAACGGCCACGGCAAGCTGCGATAAGCCCGCGCCCGATTTCAACCGGCTGTAATTTAGCAGCCCGCGCTTTCTTTCCTCGAATAAACTTGTATAATGTCTCCGCTGATGGATGGCCCTATCCATCTATCTACTAAGCCTTTCCTACACGTCGAGGAGAAGAACCATGAGAGAATCAACGAAACCGATTCGCGGCCGCTCCGGGATCAAAACGCGGCTCCTGCTTAGCGCAGCTTTGCTCGTTTCGTTCGCCGCGATTGTCTTCTCTCAACAAAGTGACGCGCCAAACGGCTTTTACACGAAGAGGCAGGCGGCCAGAGGCGAGAGTCTTTATGACGCGAACTGCGCCTCTTGTCATGGCCTCAAGCTCGAATCCGGTGCGGCGGCCCCGCTGAAAGGAAGCCGTTTCATGGCGAAATGGGGAAAGGGTCACAGCGTCGATGAGCTTTACTACATCACGCGGACGCAGATGCCTTACGGCGCAGGCGGCAAGCTCAGCCCTCAGCAGTATATCGATATCGTAGCTTTCATACTGAAGATGAACGGCTACCCGCAAGGCGCGCGCGAGCTGGCCGCGACTTCCGCATCCCTTAAAAAGATCAAGATCACCCCGCAGAGCTCGCTCAAAGAAAGCGCCGTCGCGACCGAGGTGAGCGCTTATGCGAAACCTGACGCCAAAGCAGGCGGCGCAACAACGCCCAACGCAAAATGGCCGTCGCAAGCAGAACTGAACGCGGCGCAAACGAACTCGACCGACTGGCTCTTGTCAAATCACGATTACAGCGGACAGCGATTCACGGACTTGAATCAGATCAATCGGCAGTCAATCACTTCGCTGCGACCCGAATGCATGTATCAGGCAGGGGATACGAAGTCGTTCCACAACAACCCAATCGTCTATCGCGGCGTGATGTACATCACGACTTCGCTATCGACGATCGCGATTGACGCATCCAACTGCCGCGCGCTTTGGCGTCACGACTGGAAGCCGAAGTCCTTAGAGATCCACCCGCCTAACCGCGGCGTGGCGATAAAAGATGGCCGCGTGGTGCGCGCGACCACGGACGGCTACCTGTTCGCGCTCGACATCGAAACAGGAAAGCTCGTGTGGGAGAAGAAGGTAATTGACACTTCAAAGAACGAAGGCTCATTCAACATCGCTCCGGTCATCTTCGAAGACCTGGTCCTGCTCGGCTTAGGAATAAGCGAACAGGGCGTCAAAGGCTGGATCGGAGCATTCAAGCTCGATAACGGCGATCCCGTCTGGCGATTTAACACAGTGCCTGACGACAATGAGCCGGGCGCGGAGACATGGGGCAATGCGGACGCGCGCTTGAAAGGCGGGGGGGCCGTCTGGTCGCCGCTCTCTGTCGACCCCGAAAAGGGGCTGGTCTATGTCCCTGTAGCCAATCCAGCGCCCGATTTTTATGACGACATACGCCCCGGCGCTAACCTTTACACCTGCTCGATGGTCGTGCTCGACATACGAACGGGAAAGTTGAAGTGGCATTATCAAGCCGTCCCGCATGACATACACGATTGGGACACCACACAGGTCAGCCCGCTGTTTGAGACTTCTGTCGCGGGGAAACGCCGCAAGTTGGTGGCCGTGGCGGGAAAAGACGGGCTGCTGCATGTTTTGGACCGGGAGACGAAAGAGCATCTATACGAAACTGCAGTGACCACGCGGCTGAACGCAGAGCTTTCGCTTACGACGGCAGGAGTTCGCGCCTGTCCGGGTGTGCTCGGAGGCGTGCAGTGGAACGGCCCGGCATTCAATCCCCGCATAAACATGCTTTACGTCAACGCGGTCGACTGGTGCGGCACCTTTATCAAAGCCAAGGAACTGCGCTTTGTTGAAGGCCAGCTCTACATGGGCGGGAGTTACATAGCCGACCCGATTGAAAAGGCGCGCGGCAGGCTCACGGCGGTTGACGCCTCGACGGGCAAAATCGTCTGGCAGTACGAATCTACGAAACCTATGCTCGCCGCCGTGACGACAACATCGGCCGATCTGGTATTGACGGGCGAGCTGACCGGGGACTTTATCGCGCTGGACGGCAGGACGGGCAAGGTGCTCTACCGCTTCAATACCGGCGGGCCGATGAACGGCGGCGTAGTCAGCTATTCGGTTCGCGGCAAGCAATACATCGCCGTCGCGTCGGGAAGCGCAACGGGTTTCTGGGGAGTTGCTCCCGGTTCTTCGACGGTAGTCGTCTTCGCGCTACCATCGGTCGGCGAGGAACAGCGATGACAGAGATGGCGCCACTCAAAGGTATGATTCTCAGCGCGGACCGAGAGCTGACCCGTGCGCAGTTGTTTGAGAATGTCGCGCGCGCGGCGGCAGGTTTTTCCTCGATTGGGATAGGGGTCGGCGACACTGTCGCAATCATGATGCGCAATGACTTTGCATTCATCGAGGCTTCGATAGCAGCCAATTTTGCGGGAGCGCACGCGGTGCCGATCAACTGGCACTTTCAGGCAGAGGAAACAGCCTATCTGCTCAACGACAGCGGCGCGCGTGTCCTGGTAATACACGCCGATCTCGTCCCTCAGGTGCGGGCAGGCATTCCAGACGGTGTTGAGGTCTTCGTCGTGCCGCCCCCGCCGGAGATTCAAGCAGCGTATCACCTTTCGCCCGACCGCTGTGCGCCGCCACAGGATTTCCTTTTGTGGAGCGACTGGCTGAGTCGTCAAGAGCCGGGGGATTTAGGTCCGCCGCCGCCGCCTTCGAGCATGATTTATACCTCTGGAACGACGGGCCATCCGAAAGGCGTGCGGCGCGATCCCTGGACCCAAGACTCTGCGGCAAAGCTCGCAGAGATGGTGGCGACGGTGTTCGGCCTCAAGAGTGACGGCGACTTCCGCACGGTTGTAACGGGTCCTATGTATCACTCTGCGCCGAACACCTACGGGCTATTCGCCGTCAAGAGCGGAGGCTTATGTGTGTTGCAGCCGCGCTTCGACCCCGAAGAGTTGCTCCAGTTGATCGAACGCTACCAGATCACTCACCTGCACATGGTGCCTACGATGTTCGTGCGTCTGCTCAAATTGCCTGATGATATAAAGCAAAGCTATGACATCTCCTCGCTCAAATTCGTCGTTCACGCCGCAGCGCCCTGCTCGCCCGAAGTCAAGCGGCAGATGATCGAGTGGTGGGGGCCTGTGATAAACGAATACTACGGGGCGACGGAATGCGGAGCCGTAGTATTTCATACAAGCGAAGAGGCGTTGCGCAAGCCGGGGACGGTCGGTCGCCCGCTTGAAAACGGCGTCGTGCGCATCTACGACGACGAAGGCAACGTGTTGGGCCCGAATCAAGTGGGCGAGGTTTATGTTCGCCTCGAAGGGTTTCCCGATTTCACCTATAACCGGCTGGACGACAAGCGACGCGAGATCGGGCGCGACGGCCTGGTGACGGTTGGTGATGTCGGCTACCTGGATGAGGACGGATATTTATTCCTCTGCGACCGCAAGCGCGACATGGTGATTTCGGGCGGCGTCAACATCTACCCGGCGGAGATAGAGACGGTGCTTATAGCCATGCCGGGAGTCCACGACTGCGCTGTGTTCGGCATACCTGACGAAGAGTACGGCGAGGCTCTGTGCGCTCACATCGAGCCTGAGCCGGGAGCGGAGTTTATAGCAGATCAAGTGCGCGAATTCCTGGCGAGCAGGCTGGCGCGGTACAAAGTGCCGAAGGTGATCGAGTTAAGCCGTGAGCTGCCGCGCGAGGATTCGGGGAAGATATTCAAGCGCAAGCTTCGCGCCCCCTACTGGGAGAAAGCCGGACGACAAATCTGAGAGCTACCAGATTTTTAAGAACCATCTCACCGCAGAGACGCAGAGAAAACGTATTAGAGAGAACATAATTCTGCTCTGTGTGAACTCTGTGTTCTCTGCGTCTCTGCGGTGAATCTTCCGCCTTTAATCGGCTAGGGTTTGCCTTCTTGAAGGTGACGCCTGATCGCCTGGCCCGCTTCCGTGGTAGAGAGCTTTCCGCCGATGTCCTGCGTCGTCTCGCCCGCGCGCACGCCCTTTTCCACTGCCCTTTCAATCGCCTCGGACGCTTCGGTCAGGCCCAGATAGTCGAGCAGCATCGCCGCCGTAAGAATTGCCGCGACAGGGTTAGAGATGTTCTTGCCCGCGAACTGGGGCGCGCTCCCGTGTACAGGCTCGAAGAGCGAAACCCTGCCGGGGTGAATGTTGCCCGAAGCGGCCATTCCCAGTCCCCCCTGCAACGCTGCTCCGAGGTCTGTGACTATGTCGCCGAACAGGTTGTTTGTGACAATCACATCGAACCTTGCGGGGTCTAGGGCCATCCACATCGCCAGAACATCTACGTACAGGTGATTGGCTTCAATTTCTGAATAGCGGGATGCTACCTGCTTGAAAACTCGCTGCCAGAGGTCGTGCCCGTAAGTCAAGACATTCGACTTGTCGCTCATCGTCACTTTTTTTCGATTATGTTTTCTCGCGTATTCGAATGCCGCGACGATGATGCGTTCGACTCCCTTGCGGGTGTTGATCTCTTCCTGGACGGCTATTTCATCACCGGTCGCCTTCTTGAAGTTGCCGCCCATAAATACATACATCCCCTCGGTGTTCTCCCGAAAGACTACGAAGTTCACTTCTTCAGGGCCACGGTCCTTGAGCGGGCAAAGCCTCGCGTCGATGAGCTTGATCGGGCGGAGATTGATGTAAAGATCGAGCCCGAACCTCATCCCGAGCAGAATGTCTGCCGCGTGTTTGTTATCGGGCACGCGCGGGTCGCCGAAAGCCCCGGCCAGTATTGCGTCGTACTCATTTGCGAGCATTTCCAAACCGCCCTCGGGCATCGTGATTCCTGTCGATAGATATTTCTCGGCGCCCCAGTCGAACCAATCGAGCGCGAGCGCGAAGCCGAAAAGCTTGCCGGCATCCTCAAGGGTTCGGGCCGCTTCATTGATGACTTCCGGGCCGATGCCGTCGCCGGGAATTACTGCCACGCGCATAAAATGCCCCTCCGGTGTGTTGAGTTGTCAGGTAAGTAAGATGACAGTGATAACCGCAGGCGCGCTCATCGCCGCGCGCCGGGGCTCGTGTTCAAATGCTTGAAAACCTCTGGGAGCGATTTGATGACGACATCGCCTACGATCTTCATGCTCTCTCCGCCGACCTTGTCGAGCGTATCCTCGCTGGTGTGCCAGTACGAGTTATCTGGGCCGTAATTAAAATCGATTATGTCGATAACAGGTATGCCTGCTTTCTTAAAAGGAATGTGGTCATCGGAATATCCGCCTTCGTCATTGAGGAAGTGCTTTTCGTACCCAAGCTGCCGCGCCGTGGCCCAGATCAAATTGACCATCCACGGAGTTGACTCATAGTCTTTGAGCAGGTCGAGATTCTTATCCCCGATCATATCGACCAGGATCAATGCTTTGACTCGTTTGAGAGTGCCTTCTGCCGTCATGCGCGCCACCATATGGCGGCTGCCGTATGTGTTGTCCATGCCGTTATTCGCGTCCCATTCGACGAAGGCCTCCTCACCGTCAAAGAAGACGAACCAGAGAGTGTATTCAGGTTTGGTCTTTGATAATGCGCGCGCCATCTCAAGGACGGCGGCTGTGCTCGACCCGCCGTCATTTGCGCCGACAAAGCCCGGTTGCAGTTTCGTGTCGTAGTGGCCCGCTATCAAGACGACTTCGTTTTTTTGGCCGGCCAGCTCGCCTATTATATTCTTCATAGGCTTTTTGCCGCGCGTGGTCTCTGCCTCAAAACTGTCGGCAATGATCTTGAGGCCGTAGCTCTTGAG
This sequence comes from Blastocatellia bacterium, assembly GCA_036277095.1. Lineage (GTDB taxonomy): Bacteria > Acidobacteriota > Blastocatellia > UBA7656 > UBA7656 > DASUNP01. Next base: position 5,462 of record DASUNP010000018.1, on the reverse strand, counting down.
TTCGGCTTCTATGTACTGTTGAGCCTTCTTGATCGCTTCCGACCCGGCGGGTCTCGGCCCCATCTCTACGAGTTTTTTCACATGCGCGTATGCACGGCCCACGTCGAAATCGCTGGAGTTCGAGGCGCGCGTGGCGACAGATTGCCCTTGGCAGCCTGCGATTAAGAAGGTAATTATCAGCGCGAGGGCGTTTAGCGGTTTGGGTACGCCGCACGAAAGCGTATGCATTAAAGAAAGCTCCGGTTTACGGCATCAGACGCTAGCAGATTTTAGATGAACTTTATCTGAGCCAGATTCTTCGGGAGCCTGTCGTCACCGCTTGCGGAGCCTGCTGAACGAATCCCCGCCATTCGTCGCTCTGCCACCAGTTGATCGAGCGTGACGAGTTCGGTCTTCAAGAAAGTCACATCCCGCAAGTTTATTACCGTTATGTCTGTGCACTCGCTCGGGTTCTGGCAGGAGAAAGAACTGACTACAGCATAGCGCGTCTCAGGCATGATCATTCGTGAATCTATAGGGTCAGTGACGATATGATTAATCATCTCGCCGTTGCTGAACCGGACAATGAGCTTAAAAAGCGGGTCTCTTAATTGGATGCTCTCACTCATGCTTGCCCCCCAAAACTGGCCCGGAAGTTTAGCCTGCCAAATTGCGCCTTTGCGAAATGGCGATTAACTCGACGGAGCGCTCTCTGATTGAGCGGAAGACTCCGCCGCCCTAAAAGCGCTCGCGAACTCGTCCGCCGCTTTTGACACGGTATTGAAGACCGACTCCGCCGCATCTCCCAAAAGGTCCAGCTCCACCTCGACGAGCGCGATCAGCCTCTGGTCGAGCGGCAAGGCTGCGAAGGCATCCCGGACAGCGCGCCGAGCGGCGTCTTCTACCGTGCTCTCAGACCCTGTGCTTTTCGTTTCATCATTCGTACTCATATCAGTAATACCTCCGACGACTGCGATACGTTTATAATGCGAGCGACTCAAAGAGAATTACTCCCTTTAATTAAGCTCCACTTTGAGGCTACATTAAAGGAGGAACGCCGGTCAAGCTGGTTCACCTTCCAGCTTTCAGGCATTAAACAGGCATTGATTTGCGATTACACGGAGCATAGAATACAACCGTTCTCCCCAAAGATGTTGCGTGCTTGCAGTTAATGCAAACATAGAGGTTGACGAGTTTGACAAATAATGTTTCTTCGTGCCCTCCTACGACAAGGGGCCGTGTAGTCTCCACCATTTCAGAATACCTCAAGAATTCCCAGGAGCAAGTGCGCTCCCGCCCCGTCGTCATCACGGATTATCTGATCGCGTTTTCGCTCGTGGTGTATGCCGGATTCGCCCCTCATTCTATAGCATTCACGCAAGGGGCTTTCCTGTTTGGATTGCTTTGCTGGGCGGTACAGATTGCAATGACCCGCCGGTTCTTGCAATCCAGGAGCCCAGTAGATATAGCCGTCCTCGGCTTTTTCGCGTGTTGCGTAATCTCTTCCTTCTTGTCTTACGACGCGCTGATAAGTATTAAAGGGCTTCGCAGCCCCGCATTTTTTCTGGCCTTTTATCTGGTGTCGCGCAATATAAAGACGCTGCGATTTGCTCTACTCCTCGCGTTTCTAATGATAGGCTCGTGTCTATTAAACGTCGCCTACAGCGCGGGCAAGCTCGCGGTCGGTCGCGGGGTTCACATAGATTCGATCAAGGCCGACAGCCCTTTCGCTAAAGAAGGGTTAAGAATCGGGGACGTGATACTGGAAGTAGACGGACGCACGGTAAAAAATGCGCAGGACATTTCAGACAGAGTCGATTCGCAGCGCGGGCGCGTTCGCGTGAAGTATCAAAGGGGCGAGACGGTCAGCGACACTACCGTCTCAAGGCGAGCCATAAAAAGATCGCCGGAGGCAGGCATAAATCGGCTCGGACTTGACACATCGCCGGGAAGAAATTTTCGCATATCTGGGTTTTATAGCCACTACGAAACCTACGCCGAAGTGCTCCAACTGATCGCGGCGCTCGCCGTCGGGTTGTTCATAGCACAGCCAAACAAAAAATCATGGGTCGGTATCTTCTTAGCGGCGGCGATTGTATTGATAACCGGAACTTTAATTTTGACTTCGACGCGCGCACCCATTGCGGGTCTGATTTTGGCAGTCGCCGTGATGGCAATCGCCAGCTACCAACGCCGCACGGTCCTTCTGGCCGTGTTCGCCATTTTCATATTGGCCCCCGTCGCGCTTTTTGCGGTTCAACAGACGCGAGGAATCTCCATCTTCGACCTCAAGGAAGGGAGCGCGGCCTACAGGCTTGAGGTCTGGCGCGAGGCATTCGTGTTGATCAAGAACCACCCGCTCGTGGGCATAGGCAAAGGGACCGAGCAAAAGAAAGAGGTGAAGGAGCGTTTCGCGCTTTTTGATAATGACAGACTTCCGCCGGGCCATTTTCACTCGACGCCGATCCAGGTTGCGACCTGGTGGGGGTTGCCGGCGCTGGCGTTCTACGCCTCTTTTATGACTATATTCGTTCTCCAGTTCTGGCGTCTCAGCCGAAGGCTGAAGACCGACAGGCGGTGGGAAGGCTGGGGGCTTGCGCTTGGTGGTGTCGGGGTGCTCACGGCGTTCAATGTCAGCTCGCTCGCCCACTTCAACTTTGGGGATGGCGAAGTTGTCATGGTGTTGTGGTTGGTGACGGGGATTGTATTTGCCGTGCGACGTCTGTCGATCGAAAGGCCTGCCGAGTCGAAGTCAGGGCCTGAGCCAGAGCCGCCATCACCAGACAGTTCAGAAAGAAATCGGCCCCGAGCACAAGAAGTAGCCTCTGAACCGAGCTCCCTGGCAGCAAAGGTAAGATGAGATTTGCGGCTGCAACCAATATCAGTACGCTCCTGATGAATCTCGGCCCGGGTGATGGAGACGAAAAGGCTAAGCAGGCGAGAAAAAAGACCGGCCACAACAACGCAATGAAATAAATCTTTGACGTAAGCGGCCCGACAAACAACATCAAACAGATCATCAGGCCCAGCTCAAGCGCTACCGGGCGGTCTCCGTTCGTATTACGCTGCCGCGAGGCCCGCCATATGAGAAAGAGAACGAGAACGTAGATTATTAGCGCGATTGCGATCCAGATTCTATCGACCGTTTTTTGAGGAAGCGAAGCGAAGTTTATCGAGCGATAATTTACGTCGCCATCTACGCGGCTGTTGTAATCGACTTCTGAAAGATACCTCCGCAACTGACCTTTGAGCGAAAGGTTAATAGGCCCATTCATTTCATGGAATTCCTGATCGGTCACTACGTGGCGATACCAGGTCTTAAGCAACTCCGCATTTTTGGTGAAGCCAAAATAGAGAGATGGGAGCAGATTGATCGCGATTAGAAAGAGGCCCGTCAGCCAGAGCAGCCTCCACTGCTTCTTAAGAGCGAAGTAAGGCAATATGAGTATCGGCGTCAGCTTTATCGTAATCGATAAAGCCATCAAGAGCGCCGCCATCGGCAGCTTTCCTTTTAGGAACGAGTAAAGCGCGGCAAAAAGCAGGAAGACTGCAAGCAAGTGAGCATTTCCATAATGGACGACCATGACAAAATACTGGGCGACCGCCAGAGCAGTTATCGCTCGAACCGCAATTCTATTCTTATAAACAGGCTGAATACGATTCAGAATAATCGCGCTAGCGATAATCGATAAGAGAGAGAGGAGAAACCAGCAGTAAGCGGCCGCTTTGGCAGGGAGCGCCCAGAGCGGGATGAGAGCAATGAGAAAGAAGGGAGGGTAGCGATAATCCATGACCCTGCCGCTGGCAAAATCAGCGGAGTACAAGTCAGTCCTTCCCTGTTGATAAAGCGACTGGCCGGCGTCGTAGTAAACTTCGAAATCGAAAAGATGTTTCTTCCTGCCTTGGGTATCAGCCCCGAAATCGCGCGTCAAGATTATTCCTGCCGCCGCAATCAGAACGGCAGAGCTTATCACCAGAATGGCAAGCGACTTCCTCTTCATCAAGTGAGTGGAATATTACCTGTGAGGGATAAGAATGCCGAGGGCGGGACTCGAACCCGCACGGGCTAAAAGCCCAGAGGATTTTCTTACCACTATAGCTTTCGCTACCTGCAATCGCAGTTTGTAGTCTGGACGATGCCTTCTCCATGCACCACAAGTGATGTTTAGGAGGGAGCCGTCTCGTCTCTACACTTTGCTAGCTTTCTACCTCGATATGTACTCGTAAGTGCATGGCAATTTGGGCAAAGAATCCGCAGGTTCTCTATCCGATTGTCCGTAGAATCGCCGTTGATATGATCGAGTTCAAGCGCTATAGGCTTCCCTAACCATTCGGTATTCAGGCAGCTTTCACATTTCGGTATTTTCAGACCTTCCGCAAAAAGTCGCTTTTTCAGTTTATAACTCTGAAAATAAGTTCCCTGTCGCAGCAAATCCGAAAGAGGTCTGGCGATGACTACGGGATTGCTTATTCCCTTTCTCCATCCCTGACCGTTGAAATGTGCTGTGCTAATCCCTAGCGTCTGGATTCGACGTTTGACAATCGAGTAGTTTCCACCTGCTTCGGCCAGTCCAAGTTTTGACAGGACTTGACGAATCGAGGTTGAACTCCGAACGGCCTCAATAAGATCTGATTCTGGATATCTTTCTTTCATACCATGAAGCAGAATTAATTGATCGTTCAGTCATACTTAAGCCAGCCTTAGCTCGGCGTTGTCATCAGCATTACCTGTTAAGAGTTCGCCGACTTTGACTCCATTCACGTCAGCGTTTCCTTCTGACGTGCTCAAAGAACTAAGTCCTCTGCGTCTGCCATTCCGCCACCCCGGCAAGCACATCAAGGATTATAAACCAACTTGATGAAGAGGAGAAACAATTGAGGAATCGATTATGATAAAAACTAAAAAGCCCACTGCTCATCACAGTGGGCTTTTCATAATTAATCCCGGCAGCGACCTACTCTCCCACACAGTTTCCCATGCAGTACCATCGGCTCCGAAGGACTTAACTTCCGTGTTCGAGATGGGAACGGGTGTGACCCCTTCGATATAACCACCGGAAAAACTTTGAAAGATCAAATTAATGCTCTCAGATAATCGAAAGGCAAAATCTCAAACTAAGAGAAGTGCGTGCTGACCAACTTTGCAGTGAGCAAACTTTATGGTCAAGCCGATGGATCGATTTAGTACTGGTAAGCTAAACACATTGCTGTGCTTACACACCCAGCCTATCAACCTGGTAGTCTTCCAGGGATCTCATAGGGAGAACTAATCTTTGGTCGGGCTTCACGCTTAGATGCATTCAGCGTTTATCCCTGCCCCACATAGCTACCCAGCAATACCTTTGGCAAGATAACTGGTACACTAGAGGTGAGTCCAACCGGGTCCTCTCGTACTACGGTCAGATTCCATCAATTCTCCTACGCCCACGCCAGATAGGGACCGAACTGTCTCACGACGTTCTAAACCCAGCTCACGTACCGCT
>DASUNP010000017.1:0-61043 GCA_036277095.1 Blastocatellia bacterium | reverse complement strand
TGGGCCGCGCAAGCTCGACCGAGGAGGTGATAGAGCTTGCGCGCATCGCGGCGCGTTACGGCGGAATATACATGACGCACATGCGCGACGAAGAAGAAGGCATGTTCACCGCCGTCGCCGAAGCGATTCGCATAGGGCGCGAGGCCGGTCTGCCGGTTCAGATTTCACACATCAAGATGGGAAACCGAAACGTCTGGGGCAAGTCACGCGAAGTTATTCAAGTTATAAATCGAGCTAAGAGGTCGGGCCTGGACATCACAGCCGATTGTTACCCGTATACGGCATGGGCTTCGACGATATCGATACTGGTTCCGAGCCGGCGGCACGACGACCCGGCGGCGGTCGCAACCGCCTTGAGCAACGTGGGCGGGGCCGACAAGGTGCTGATTACAAATTGCAAGGCTCACCCGGATTACGAAGGGAAAACGCTCGAAGAGATTGCGCGAGACAACGGCTCAACGCCCGTGGCCGTCTATCAGCAGATTATAAAAGACGGCGGCGCGGCGGTGGTCTGTAGCTCGATGAGTGAAGCCGATGTCGAAGCGTTTTATCGACAGCCTTGGGTTATGGTGTCTAGCGACGGCGGCATCGGCAGCCGTCACCCGCGCGGCGCGGGCACTTTCCCGCGCGTGCTGGGCCGCTTCGTGCGCGAGAACCGCTGGCTCGCTTTGACGGAAGCCGTGCGCAAGATGACTTCGATGCCCGCAATCCGCCTGGGCCTGGCAGACCGCGGGGTGATTCGCGCGGGGATGAAGGCCGACCTCGTTTTATTCGATCCGAAAAAAGTAATAGACCGCTCGACTTTCAAAGAGCCGCAATTGCTTTCTGAAGGAATCAATCAAGTCTTTGTCAACGGCGAGACCGTGTGGGCCGAAGGCCGGACGACTGACGCGCGGCCCGGCGTCGTGATAAGGAAAAACGCGGCCCGTCAGTAGCCGGATTGTTTTCAAAGGCCCATTGCCTGACATAATCACAGTTTCGTGCAAGATAAAAAGCCGTCTTTTTTCGTCTATATTTACTGAGCACATTTATCCCTCAGAAGGCACACGCTATGGAAATGTTGAAGCAGCATAAGTCAATGCTACCCCTGACCGTGAAGTGCCGAGGCAGCAAGTATATTGACCTGATTGTAATTCTGCTGATGCTTTTCGGGCAGGTAGCGGCACAGGACAAAACTGATAGAGTTGCCAAGCTAATTGACCAGTTGAAATCCCCGGATGAATATGTCCGCAGCAGAGCAGCGTACGAATTAGGGTGGATTAGGCCAGAGGCGAAGCAAGCCATCCCTGCTTTGATAGTGGCGCTCAAGGATGAAAGTAATGATGTCCGCAGCAGCGTAGCGGAAGCATTAGGGCGGATTGGGCCAGAGGCGAAGCAAGCCATCCCTGCTTTGATAGTGGCGCTCAAGGATGAAAGTAATGTTGTCCGCAGCAGCGCAGCGTACGCATTAGGGCGGATGGGGCTAGAGGCGAAGCAAGCCATCCCTGCTTTGATAGTGGCGCTCAAGGATGAAAGTAATGATGTCCGCAATAATGCAGCGCGCGCATTAGGGCGGATGGGGCTAGAGGCGAAGCAAGCCGTCCCTGATTTGATAGAGGCACTTAAGGATAAAGATGAAGATGTCCGCAGCAGCGCAGCGGACGCATTAGGGCGAATTGGGCCGGAGGCGAAGCAAGCCGTCCCTGCACTGATAGAGGCACTCAAGGATGAGAGCAAATATGTCCGCAGCAGCGCAGCGGAAACACTTAGCTCAATCGCCAAAGCACTATTTGATACCAAGGATACAGAGTCGCTTCCGCAGTTAAAGACAGCTTATGGTGTCTTGCAAACTTATCCTGACCTGAAGAACGAGGCTGCCGACGTAAAACGAACCATTGATTACTTCGAGTCATTATGGTGGGTAAAACTATGGGATTCTGTTGAGCGGTTAGTGCGCGCCAACCCTTTAATCAGCCTACTGCTTGCGGCTTATCTGGTGTTACAACTCGTCTGGCTCTTGTTCTTCTGGCTCAGGCCGCTGCTCTTGCTGAAGGTCATCACATCCCTTGGCCAAGTTGGAGAGAGGTTCAAGATTCCCTGGCTGAATATCACTATTCCTTTTAGGCCCCTTCTGGTCTTTCCCCTTTTTTACTATCGCTCGCGTCTGCTCGATGCCTGGGTGCGGTCTAATCTGCTCGCGGCAAGAGAAAACTTTGCCAATAAGCAGACCGTCTCTCAGCGTAAGGTCTACGTGGCAATGCCCGCTTCCATAAATGAAACAACCTGCGATAGCGTTTCAGCCACGTCTTTTCAGCCAATCTCGAACAAGTCAAAGCTGACGATTCTCGTCGCAGGGGAAGGCGGCGCGGGTAAAACGAGCCTTGCTTGTCGGATGGCGTTGTGGGCAATGAAAGATGAACCGCACGAGCGGCTATGCAAGCCCCATCGTATGCTGCCTGTCTTGATCGAGAGCAATCTAGAGGCGCGCCCAGATGGAAAGAATGCGCTCGTCGAGACAGCGCACGGTCAGCTTGGCGATCTTATCGGTCTGACAGAGCCGATTCCTAAAGAGTTGTTTGATAAATTGCTTCGCAAGCGCCGGGTGCTTGTGATCCTCGACAGCCTGTCGGAGTTGGACGAAACGACTCATATGAGCGTTCGCCCGGCGCAGTCTGATTTCCCCATAGCAGCCCTGATCGTAACTTCGCGCATTGATGAGGAACTGGGCGGGGCGATGAAGACGACGGTCCGCCCGTTGCGTCTCAAAAGTAATAGCCTATCTACGTTTCTTCATGAGTATCTCACTCGGTGCGGGAAGAGAGGACTGTTTGAAGATGACGAGTTCTTCGATGACTGTAGGCGTCTGTCTCAAATAGTGGGCGAGCGAGAGATCACTATGTTGATTGCCCGGCTGTATGCTGATCAGATGATTGCTGCAAAGGAACGGACATCGGATCACGAGCTGCCTCGGAACCTGCCGGACCTGATGCAGGGCTATGTCAAAAACCTCAATGACAAAGTTAAGGCCGACAAGCTGGATACCGGCGCGTTGTTAAGAGCCGCCAAAATCATCGCGGCCAAATGTCTGGCGCAAACCTATCGTCCATCACCGGCCAGGATCGATGAAGTGTTAAAGGCGTTAAGCACAGAGACGGATGCTAAAGCTCTGTTGAAGTACCTGGAAGATCGCATACAGATAATTCAGACGACAGGGGCAGCCGGGGACCGGATTCGATATTCTCTCGACCCGCTTGCCGAATATCTGACAGGCTTGTATTTAGTCGAGAACTACAATAATCAGGAGCATCTGTGGCAGGGCTTTATTGATACTGCCAAAGATCAGCCCGGAGCGCCGGAAGCGATCAAAGGGTTCTTGCTGGCAGTACGCGATTGCTGTGTAGACAAGGGCGGCGACTATGGAGTGCCTGAAAGAATCAAGGATGAACTCGCCCGACTTGCCAGTCTTGACCCCGAAGAGGTCAACGCAGCCCACCTTAAACAACGCATCCGCCGTTTGATCGCCAACTTGAAATTGCCGGATGCAGAGGACAGGGCTACGGCGGCGCGGTCGTTAGGAAGGATCGGTTCCGAAGCAAAGTCTGCTGTGCCTGCACTCATTGAGGCATACAAGGATGAGAACGCAGATGTCCGCCTCAGCGCAGCATACGCATTGGAGCTGATGAGGCAAGATGCGAAGGAAACTACCCCTTCACTAAGCGACGCCCTCAAGGATCAGAGCGAAGAAGAGAATGTGTAATGGCTTAGGTGTAATTTGTTTAAGTAACAAAACTCAGCCTAAGTATTGTACATTCGAAGCGCACTCTACCATGAGCCAAAAACACGGCCCGTCAGTAGGCAGGCTGTGAGAATTGATATTGATTGCGATGATTATGCCGGTTGAGAGGCGCGGCGCGCGTTCCGGCGTATAAACTCGATTATCTCTTCCATGCGCGCGCCGGGCGTGAATACTTCTGTCACGCCTGCTTCTTTCAACCGCGGGATGTCTTCGTCCGGTATGATCCCGCCGCCGAAGATTATCACATCATCTATTCCCGCTTCGCGCGCAAGCTCGACCACGCGCGGGAACAACGTCATGTGCGCGCCCGACAGTATCGAAAGACCTATGGCGTCTACGTCTTCCTGCAAGGCCGCGCTCACGACCTGTTCGGGCGTCTGTCTGAGGCCCGTGTAGATGACTTCCATGCCGGCGTCGCGCAGCGCGCGCGCAATGACTTTTACACCGCGATCATGCCCGTCAAGCCCCGGCTTTGCCAGTAACACTCTGATTCTTTCTTCTGACATAATTGATTAGTCTGTTAAATGGCCTTCGTCATCATCAGGCAGTTTATCAGTCAACCGATCCCATTCTTTAAGCGCCGGTTGAACATGATATTTGAGATGGTGGAGCGATGCGTACAAATCTCCTTCAATAACATCTCGCCTTTCGCTATCCCATGTTGACCGCAAGGCGCCCATAAGTGCAACAAATCTTGCGCACTCTTCTTCCAACTCGCTCAAATGAAAATCGAGGGCGCTTGACGAAGGGCTAACAAGAGAGGTTCTGGTATTTTCAGCAATAGCCATAAGTCACTTCCTTTAGGGCAAACGTCGTTGTAGGCGGTCGACTCGAATTCTCCAAGCCCTGATCTCCCTTCTCCAGTGCCTAATTAGATCCGGATCAGGATTATTACGGCGGCTTTCGGTTTCTATCTTCTCTTCGTGGCGCGCGATTTACCGTAATAATCCATTGAGCTTTATACGATTCTTTTTATTTCCGCCCATTCAACGTCAAAACATAGGCTCGCGGTACTCGCCGTAAATCGGTCTGAGCGCGTCGCACATCTCGCCCAGCGTCGCGTAAGCGCGCGTGCACTCCAACAGCAGCGGCATCGTGTTTCGCCCCTCGCGTGCGCCGTCGGCTAACGCCTTCAGAGTCGCTTCCACGCGAGCGCCATCGCGCTCGGCTCTGAGCTTCGATAATCGCTCGTGCTGAAGCTCGGCCACGGAATCGTCTATCTGTAAGAGCGGAATCTGTGTGGGCTCCTCTTCCATCACGTAATCGTTTACGCCGACGATTATCTTGTCTTTAGATTCTACGGCGAGCTGATACTGATAGCTCGAATCTTGAATCTCGCGCTGCGGGAAGCCCGCGTCTATTGCCTCAATCATCCCGCCGAAATCGTCTATCTTGCGGAAGTATTCTAAAGTCCCTTCTTCCATCTCGCGCGTGAGCTTCTCTATGAAGTAAGAGCCACCCAGCGGGTCAATAGTGTTGGCCGCGCCCGATTCGTGCGCGATTATCTGCTGCGTGCGCAGTGCGATCAGCGCCGCTTCGTCCGAAGGCAGCGCGAGCGCTTCGTCGTATGCGTCCGTGTGCAGCGACTGTGTTCCGCCCAGCACGCCCGCTAACGCCTGAATGGCTACGCGCACGATGTTGTTGAGTGGCTGCTGCGCGGTCAGGGAGACGCCCGCCGTCTGCGTGTGGAAGCGGAGCATCCACGAGCGTGGGCTCTTGGCATTGAACCGCTCTCTCATAACCTTCTGCCATATGCGACGCGCGGCTCTGTACTTCGCTATCTCTTCAAAGAAATCGTTATGGGCGTTGAAGAAGAAGCTCAGCCGGGGCGCGAACTCGTCGACGTCCATCCCGTGGTTGATCGCATACTGCACGTACTCGATGCCGTCACGGAGCGTGAAGGCAAGTTCCTGGAGCGCGGTCGAGCCCGCCTCGCGAATGTGGTAGCCGGAGATCGAAACCGGGTTGAAGCGCGGCACTTCACGGGTGCAAAACTCGATCGTGTCTACGATGAGTTGCATCGCCTGGCGCGGCGGATATATCCACTCTTTTTGCGCTATGTACTCTTTGAGAATGTCGTTTTGAAGCGTGCCGCCAACGCGCTTCCAATCAGCGCCCTGTTTTTCTGCGACGGCCAAAAACATCGCGAAGATCATCGAGGCGGGCGCGTTGATCGTCATGGAAGTCGTGACCTGTTCGAGCGGTATGCCGTCGAACAAGACCTCCATGTCGGCCAGGCTTGAGATCGCGACGCCGCACTTGCCGACCTCGCCTTCGCTGATCGCGTGGTCCGAGTCGTAACCCATCAGGGTCGGCAGATCGAAGGCCACCGAAAGACCCGTCTGCCCGTGTTCGAGCAGGTACTTGAACCTTTGATTAGTGTCAAAGGCCGACCCGAACCCCGCGAACTGCCGCATCGTCCAGAGCTTGCCGCGGTAGCCCGTTGCGTGTATGCCGCGCGTGTAAGGCGGCTCACCCGGAAAGCCGAGCTCGCGCTCGTAATCGAAATCCGGGAGGCTTGCAGGTGTATAGAGGCGTTCTATCGGCGCAAGCGATGTGGTCGTAAAACTCTTCTTGCTTTCCGGCAGTCGCTTGAGCGTGGGCGCGAGCGTTCGCTCCTCCCATTCGCGTTCGGCTTCTTGCAGGCGGTCGGTCAGGTCGGTCGTGCTCATTGCTGGCTCCTCAAAGTAAAGTCACACGGACACGGCAGAAAGGTGCTAAACAGAAAGTAAACCTGATGATAGTTGACCGTCACCGAGCGTGTCAACTTTGCGCGCCAGCGCGCATGATTTACGCAACACGGGCCGGGCGCGAGTCTGCTCGCCGACGTAGTTTCAAGCAATTACTCTGGCATGGTCATTGCTTGAGTCAAACTGTGATTCACCCGTGTGCCCACTTCCAGCTTTTGTACTTTTAGCCGCGTGGTCTGCTCTTATCAATAAGGCGACTCACTTAGGCTCTTTGAAAAGCGCGGACAACCAGAGAGATTCACCAATTGAAAGTGTGGACTGCAATTGCGAGTGAACCAAGGTTAAGGAGAATCAGAATGCATAATCCTGCGCAGTCGATTAAAACAGGTAGTAAGAAACTCTCACACCGTTCGGGACTCAGAAGACTCTCCATCTTAATCGCGGTCGCGCTGCTTGCGGCGCTGTCGCTAATCAACTTTTCCGAAACCGGCAACAGAGTAGAGGCGCAAGCCGCTCCCTCGATGGTTGACCCAACCCTTGAGGTGGTCCCTGTAGTTTCGGGCCTCGTCACGCCGATCAGCATCGCTTTTACGGGCGGCAATATCATAGGCCCGGGCGGCTTCGGCTTTGGGACGAACACAGGCAAGGGGAACTTTTTCTTCGTGCTGGAAAAGAACACAGGCAAGGTGCAAGTCGTCGCTAACGGAAACATCCAGAACACCGCGATTGACCTGGCCGTAAACTTCGCTTCCGAACGCGGGTTGCTGGGCATCACGCTCGACCCTGCCTTTGCCACTAACGGGTTTGTCTATCTCTACTGGACTTGCAGCGCGCCCGCGCCTGCCGACCCTTGCAATCCGGCGACAGTCACGGTCGAGTGCCCGGACACGCCACAACTCGGGGCCGATACGGATGACGTTCTAGCGGTGCCGCTGCTCGGAAACCGTGTGGATCGATTCTTCTGGAACGGCTCGACGCTCACGTTCGACCGCAACCTGATAAAGCTGCGAGTCTTTCAAAACGATGGCTGTCCCAACCCGCCGGGCCAGGGTGACGAAGCGCAGCCGGCTCTGGGCAATCACGACGGCGGGATAATTACGTTCGGTCCCGACGGCAAGCTCTACATCATCATAGGCGACGTGGGGCGGCGCGGGCAGTTGCAGAATCTCCCGAGCGGGCCGACGGCGACGGGGCTTGGCGCGCCCGTGCCTGACGATCAATTCGGTGGGCCACAGCCCGACGACGCGCACTTCACCGGGGTGATCCTGCGCCTGAACAGCGACGGAACTACGCCTGCCGATAACCCATTCTTTACCGCAGGGGGGGCAATCGGCGGAGAGGTCGGCGCAAACATTCAGAAGATATTTGCTTACGGCTTCCGCAACAGCTTCGGCATGGCGTTCGACCCGCTGTCGGGCAATTTGTGGATGCAGGAGAACGGCGACGACAGCTTCGACGAATTGAATCTTGTGACGCCGGGGATGAATTCGGGCTGGATACAGACCATAGGCCCGCTCTCCCGGCTCCAGCAGTACAAAGAGATTGAAACGTCACCGGAGTTTTTCGGGCTGCAACAACTGCGCTGGCCGCCTACGCGAATAGCCGACACGCAGGCCGAAGCTCTCATGCGGCTGTTCGTGCTGCCAGGCTCGCAGTTCAGCGACCCGGAGTTTAGCTGGAAGTTTGCCATAGCGCCTGCGGCAATCGGCTTCGTCAACGGCAATGCCCTTGGCCCGCAATTCAATGGGGACCTGATTGTCGGCCTCTCACTGCCGCTGCCTTTGGGCGGCCCGCTGTTGAAGTTCGATCTTACGGCCAACCGCAGCGGAGTAGCCGTCACCGATCCGCGGCTGGCCGATCTGGTCGCCGATAATCCAACGAAGCGCGACCTGACGGAGAGCGAAAGCCTGGTGATAGGGAGGGATTTCGGCATCGTCACAGACATCGAGTCGTTGTCTGACGGCAGCCTGTTTGTCGTCTCGCTTTCAAGAGGCACTGTCTACGAGATAAGACGCCGGCCCTAAAACCCGGCAGCATGTAATAATCAAATCTCGTATGACCCGGCCCGCGCTTGAGCGTGCGGGCCGGGTCATTCTTTTCTATTAACCGCTCAGGAGCGGCATACTCATAAAGACAGACTTGGATTATATTAAACAGATCATGTTTGAAGACGCTCAACAATCCGACACGGCGCTTGCGGCGCGCGAAGAATTCCGGCCCCTCGACCCGAGAGTGGTAAAGCTGTGGCGCACGGTTGGGTTTATAACTGCAAGCCTTCTCATGCTAGCCCTGTTGGTTGTCGCATTCATTACAAGCGCGATCCACCCGGAGCTTTCGCCCTGGGTCTTTCTGTTCTGGCTTTTGGCGCTGATTCTGTCGCTCTGGCTTGTCTACTGGCGGCCCCCGCGCCTATACCGCTCCTGGGGTTATCGCATAGACGATCGCGTGCTTGAGACCAGGAGCGGATTGCTGTTTCATGTGAGGCGGCTGTTGCCGCTCACACGACTGCAACACGTAGACCTTCATCGCGGACCTATCGAGCGCGCCTATGGGCTGGCGACTCTCGTGCTGCACACGGCGGGCACTCAAGAGGCCAGAATTACTATCCCGGGCCTTGACCATGTAGCGGCCACGCACCTGCGCGATCACCTCGTGGAAGTGGGGGGCGACGATGCTGTATGAACCCCCGCGCGAGACGGACGCGGAGACGATTGGGCCGGAACCCGTCGGCGCGAAAGCTAATCTTGCGAATGCTAGTCTTGTGAACGCGAGCCTTCTCGAAGGGCGGCTCCACCCGATGACGCTCCTGCTGGGCGTTTATAATTATGTCCGCCGCATGATCCTGCCTCTGATCCCGCTGATCATATTAGAGAGAGGAGTGACGACCGTCGTCATCATCACGTTGATGCTGGCGGCAGGTCTGGCGCGAGCGCTTGTGCGCTACTTTACGTTCAGCTACAGAATTGAGCGCGGCGAGCTAATCACGCGGGAAGGATTATTCGAGCGCACAGAGCGCCACATACCACTTGAGCGCATACAAGAGATCAGAATCGAGCAGGGCGTCATTCATCGCCTGTTCGGCGTAGTCGATGCCGCAATCGAGACGGCGGGCGGGCAACGCCCCGAGGCGAAGCTGTCGGTGCTTTCGCTTCGAGAGGCCGAACGACTTCGCCAGGCGGTCTTTGAAAAAGAGAGCGCCCGCCGCGTCGCCGCAGCCGGGAGCGCGCCGGGCGAAGCAAGCGCCGAACGCGCAAGCGCGGAACGAGCAAGCGGCGAGCGCGAGGTGCTTATCCGTTTAAGGCTACGAGATTTGATTCTGGCGGGCCTCACGTCGAACCACGTGCTGTCGGCGCTCGTGCTGGTCGGCACCTTAATGGCGTTCGTGGACGACGTGCTGCCGGAATCATTTTACAAGCAAATAGTCGATTCTGTTTCGTCACAGATCGGGCGCGTGGCCGAGCGGGGAGTCATGGCCGCAGCCCTCGCCGCCGTGCTCGCAATGATCATCTTTTTCCTCGCCAGCCTTCTGCTTTCTATCACAGGCTCGGTAGCGCTGTTCTACAACTTCACGCTCGCGCGGGCGGGCGAAGATTTGCACCGCTCATACGGGCTGTTGACGAAGCGAACGAGCAGCCTGCCCCGCCGCCGAATTCAATTGCTGGAGATCAAGGAAGGGGCGTTGCGTAGATTGTTCAAGCTCGCCGCGCTGCGGGCCGACACCGCCGGCTCCGACTTCAGCGATTCGGGAGAGCGGCGTCAGGGCCAGGGCGTGTTGCTTCCCATAGCGCCGCGCGACGAGCTGGACAGGTTGCTCGGCACGATCTTCCCGGACCTTGAGGCAGCGCCGCGCCAGTGGGCGCGCGTCTCAAGGGTCGCAGTCGCGCGAGTTGCTATAAGGGGCGCGATTATTTGTCTGGCCTTCTCCGCAGCGCTCTCGTGGTACGCGGAGAGCCTGTTAGGTTTGTGGCCGCTCGCGCTGGTCCCCGTAATCTATTTCGCCAGCTTGATGAGATACCGCGCGCTGGGCTACACGACGAGCGACCGCTATTTTTACATGCGGCGCGGATGGCCGGGCCGCTCGACCTACATCCTTCCGATAAGAAACGTGCAGGCGGTAGCCGTGCGCCAGACTCTCATAGACCGCAAGCTGCGCCTCGCCACATTGTCTATAGACAGCGCGGGCCAATCACGTCTGGGCGGCCCGCAATTGCCCAACCTGCCGGTTGATGAAGCATACGCTCTGGCGCGCGCCATAGCTCACCGCGCCGCCTCCACGCAGTATCGCTGGTGAGCGCGCCGCTCCTTCTTGTCTTCCGCTTCTCGGAGCGTTACGTTTTTAGTATATGGCTGTTCCACCGCATCGAATGACGGACCGCAAGGCGAAAGGTGAGGCTACCTGGCGCGAGCGCATAGCTGCGCTCCGCTACGTCCCGCCTTTCCTCAAGCTCGTCTGGGAGACACATAAAGGCTACGCCTCGGCGATGGTCGTGCTCAGGCTCGCGCGCGCGTTCGTGCCCGTTGCGACGCTCTGGGTCGGAAAGCTGATAATCGACGCGGTAGTCGCCGCGCTCGATGCAGGCCCGGACTTCGCGCGGCTGTGGAAGCTGGTCGCGCTCGAAATCGCAATCGTGCTGGTGGGCGAGATACTGGCGCGCGCTTCGGGGCTGGTCGAAAGTTTGCTGGGCGATCTCTTCTCTAACCACACGAGCGTCCGCTTGATGGAGCATGCAGCACGGCTCGACCTCTATCATTTTGAAGACCCCGATTTTTACGACCAGCTTGAGCGCGCCCGGCGGCAGACGACCGCGCGCGTAGGCTTGCTCGCGCAGTTACTGGCGCTCGGCCAGGACGCTCTGACGCTGGTCTCGCTCGGGGCGGCGCTTGCGGTCTACAGCCCGTGGCTGCTCGCGCTGCTTGCGGTGGCGGTCCTGCCGAGCTTTTTAGGCGAGACGCATTTCGCGGGTTTGCAATATTCATTGCTTTATCGATGGACGCCCGAGCGGCGTCAGCTCGACTACCTGCGCTACATCGGCGCGAGCGACGTGACGGCGAAAGAGGTCCAGATGTTCGGGCTCGCCCCCTGGATCACGGAGCGGTTTCGCAACCTCTCGGAGAGGTTTTACGAAGAGAACAAGCGGCTCTCCGTTCGCAAGGCGATGGTCTCGACCGCGCTCTCTTTGATAGGGACTGCCGGGTATTACGGCGCTTACGCGATGATACTTGTGCGCGCAGTGATGGGCACGATCACGCTAGGCACGCTCACGTTCCTTGCGGGGTCGTTCGCCAGAAGCCGCGACCTGATTCAGCGTTTGCTATTCGGCGCGAGCGACATCTTTCAGCATAGCCTTTACCTCAAAGACCTCTTCGACTTCTTTGAGATGAAGCCCTCCATCACATCGAGCGGTGATGCGCCGCCGGTGCCCGACCCTATCCGCGAAGGCTTCGTCTTTGACGACGTAGGGTTTCGCTACCCCGGCAGCGAGGTGTGGGCAGTCCGTCACGTGAGCTTCCGTTTGCGCGCGGGCGAGCGCATAGCCCTTGTGGGGGAAAACGGGGCGGGGAAGACTACGCTCACAAAACTCCTGGCCCGGCTCTACGACCCGACCGAAGGCCGGATATTGCTCGACGGGCGCGATCTGCGCGAATACGACCTCGCGTCGGTGCGTCGCGCGATAGGCGTGATCTTTCAAGACTTCGTCCGCTACGCGCTCCGCTTCGACGAGAACATAGGCGTGGGCGAGATCGACAAAGTGCGCTCGTACTTCGAGCAGTTGCATGAGGGCGAAAGCAAATTTCGCATGAACGGGTCGCGCGCAAATGATTCTACAGGAAATGATGCTCAGGATCAGAAAGAGGTCCCGGCTTTGATAGTATCGGCGGCGGACAAATCGCTTGCCGCGACGCTTTTGCCGCGCTTTGCGGAGGGCTATCGCCAGATGCTAGGCCGCCGGTTCGAAGGGGGAGTCGATCTTTCGGGCGGCGAGTGGCAAAAAGTCGCCCTGGCCCGCGCATACATGCGCGATGCGCAGGTGTTGATCTTAGACGAGCCGACCGCCGCGCTCGATGCGCGGGCCGAGTACGAAGTCTTCAAAAGGTTTTCAGAGCTTGTCAGAGGGCGGATGGCCGTCATCATCTCGCACCGCTTTTCCACTGTGCGAATGGCCGACCGAATTATAGTGCTTCAAAACGGGAGCGCCGTCGAAGAGGGGACGCACGAAGAGCTGGTGGCGCGCGGTGGGCTCTACGCGGAACTGTTCAGGCTCCAGGCGGAAGGCTACAAGTAAAAGTCCTGAGTGCATTTCTTAAGTGCTGAGTGCTGAGTGCTGAGTGCTGAGTAAAAACCTGATAGGCAAACTGTCCTTATTCTTTCACTCAGCACTCAGGACTTAAGAAATGCGCGTTGAAATTTGGAAAGCCCGGTGATAAGCTGGCCCGGTTCTCGGTAGGTCTTCTGTAATATAGATACTCTTATGGGCGTAGAAGCAGGCACACGTATCGGTCACTACAAGGTACTGGCTATGCTCGGCAAAGGCGGCATGGGCGAGGTCTACCTGGCTCAGGATACAAAGCTCGACCGCAAAGTCGCGCTCAAAATCCTGTCGGCGGGGTTCACCCAGCGGGAAGACCGCGTGCTGCGCTTCCAGCAGGAGGCCCGCGCCGCCTCCGCGCTCAATCACCCGAATATAATAACGATCTATGAGATCGGCGAAACCGAATCGGCCCATTTTATCGCCACGGAGTTCATCGACGGCGAAACTCTGCGCCAGCGGCTGAACCACACAAAGATGTCGCCGCGCGAAGTCGTGGAGCTAGGCATGCAAGCGGCCAGCGCCCTTGCCGCCGCGCACAAGGCCGGCATCATGCACCGCGACATCAAGCCCGAGAACATAATGCTGCGCAACGACGGGTACGTGAAAGTTCTCGACTTTGGCCTGGCAAAACTGACGGAAAGCTCCGCCGAGCACGAGGTCGCTTCATCGGACCCCGAGGCAGTGACCAACATCGAGTCGGGCACTGTAAACAGGCGCATTGTCGATACAGACCCGGGAACTGTGCTCGGAACTGTGAGCTACATGTCGCCCGAGCAGGCACGCGGGCTTGCCGCGGACCACCGCACGGACATCTTCAGCCTGGGCGTGGTCTTGTATGAAGCCATAGCGGGCCGCGTTCCGTTCGAGGGGCAGACCGTAAGCGACGTGATCTTCTCCATACTCGGCAAAAAGCCCGCGCCGCTCACGCGATATTCGCTCGAAGTCCCTGCCGAGCTTCAACGCATCATTCGCAAGGCCCTCGAAAAAGATCGCGACGAGCGTTATCAAACCGTAAAAGACATGCTCATCGATCTCAAGAGGCTCAAGCAGCAACAGGACCTCCAGGAGGAGTTGAGCGAATCCGACCCGCTGGAGTGGAGCGTCCCGCCGGCCGTCTCCGATAGCGCGGGCCGCGCCGTCGTGCGCGCGCCTTCCCGTTCGTCAGGCTCTGGTTCGTCAGGCTCCCGCTCGTCGGGCGTGCGCACAGAAGAGATGACCGCCGCCGTGCGCTCGGCCTCAAGCGCCGAGTACATCATAACGGAGATCAAACGCCATAAGCGCGGAGTCTTGTACACCATCGCCGCGCTCGCCGTCGTCGCAGTGGGGCTGGTGATGTACTTCAAGGACAACCGAAAGTCCGTGGCGGTGTTGCCGTTCGCTGCCGGCTCAAGCGACGCGATGACGAAAGACCTCAACCTCCTTATCACCAAGCGCGTCATCAACCGCCTGTCGAGATGGCAGGACGAGCTGAAGGTGATCCCCTACAGCTCCGTATCGCGCTTCGCCGGCGAGCAGGTTGATCCCGTAGAGGTGGGCCGCCAGCTCGGCGTAAAGACCGTCCTTACGGGCAACGTCGTCAAGCGTGAAGGCGATGATAATCTCTCGGTCAGCATCGAGCTTGTGAATATGAAGGACGGCAGCCTCATCTACAGCGAGGAGTATAACCAGAAGTTCGCCGACCTGCGCCGGCTCCAGGAGAAGATGCTCGAAGAGCTTACCGAAAAGCTCGGCCTGGAGTTCAGCGACGAGGAGAAGAATCAACGCGTCTCAGAAAGCCTTTATCAAGAGGGGCGAAACTATTTCGAAAAGCGGACCGCCGATGGAATAAGACGCGGTATAGATTTCTTCCGCCAGGCTATAGAGATTAACCCCAGGCATGCCCTGGCGTACGCGGGGCTGGCGGATTCTTACGCTATGCTTGTCACCTACGGCGTAGAACCGCCACGAAGCGCATACCCTCGCGCGCTTGAGGCGGCGGAGAAAGCCGTGGCTTTAGACCCGAAGCTCGCCGAAGGCCATACTTCGCTCGCGTGGGTGAGGTTTCGTACGCTCGATTGGGCGGGCGCCGAAAGCGAATTCCGCCTTGCGCTGAGCTTCAATCCGGACTACGCGCAGGCACACCAGTGGTACGCTAACTATCTGGCGGCTGTCGGGCGAGTCGACCAGGCGATTTCTGAGGCGAAGCGCGCGCAGGAGCTTGACCCGACTTCGCTCATAGTCAACGCCACGCTAGCCTATGTCTACTACAACACGCGCCGCTACGACGAGGCGATAGATCAATGTCGCAAGACGCTGAGCCTGGACCCTAACTTTTTTGCCGGGCGTCGCTACCTTTCGCTCGCGCTCGCGCAAAAAGGCGCTTACGACGAGGCCATCGCCGAGGCGCAAAAAGCGATGGCGGCGGTTAGAGGCTCGGCGGTTGTGAAAGCCGAGTACGCGAGCACGCTGGCGCTGGCGGGCAGGCGCGCGGATGCGGAAAGGATAATCGAAGAGCTGAAACAAGTCTCGTCGGAAAGATACCTGTCGCCATATCACATAGCGACCATTTACGCCTGCCTCGACGACAAAGACGAAGCATTCGCCTGGCTGAAAAAGGCTGTCGACGAACAGGGCGATTTTCTGAACTACGCCAAGGCCGACCCGAAATTGACGAACCTGTACTCCGACCCCCGATACGGCGAGCTGATGCGCCGCATAGGACTTCCTTGATTGCTTGTTGGATCACTAAACCCGATTAATGCGAGGGCTCATCTCACCGCAGAGACGCAGAGAGCACAGAGGCTGCGCAGAGTTTTTCTCTGTGTTACCTCCGCGTCCTCTGCGTCTCTGCGGTGAGATGAGCCCTTGCACTATCATTGTCTCTCTTTGTCCTGGATAGCGCGCGCGCGAATGTGCTATAAGAAATTTGCTTTACTCCCCACGAGACGGTTAGCTCTGGTTTCTTATGCGTCGTAACGGAGACGAAACGGATGCAGGCACAGCGGCTCAATCTGATGCTGGACTCTGTCGGTCGGCTGGTCCGCCGAGGCGCTATGTCGAACGCCGTCAATCTGCTGACGAAAATCCGCCCCGTTGACATTGCCCAATTACTCTCCCAACTGCCGCAACACGACCGCGAGACGCTGTTTGACGCCCTTGCCCGCCACGAGCTTACGAAAGCCGCCGAAGCGTTGTCGGAGATGGAGACGGACCGCGCGGTCGCGCTTCTTACCACTCTGAGCCGCGACGACATCATTCGCGTGCTGGGCGAGCTGCCCTCGGACGACGCCGCGCTGCTGGTGGGCGAGCTGCCCGAAGAGATGCGCGACGAGTTGTTGGACCGGATGAAGGTCGAGCACTCGACCGACCTTCAGGAATTGCTCGGGTTTGCCGATGAGACGGCCGGGCGCATAATGACGCCCGATTACTTCGCGCTCGACGAAGACGTTACGGTCTCTGAAGCCATCACCGCGCTCCAGCGCCGCTCCGAAGAATTCGAGATGGCTTTCTACCTCTACGTGATCGATTCGCGCAACCACCTGTTGGGCGTGGTCAGCCTCCGCCAGCTTCTGTTGAACCCCCCTTCGACGCCCCTGCGCAAGATAATGATAAGCGACATCATCAAGGTGACGACCGACACCGACCAGGAAGAGGTGGCGCGCATAGTCGCCACTTACAATCTGCTCGCCGTCCCCGTCGTCGACGAAGAGAACAAGATGACGGGCATCATCACCGTTGACGACATCATAGATGTTATGCGCGAGGAGGCGACCGAAGACATCTACGCGCTGGCGGGCGTAGACGCGGATGACAGCGCGCTCGGGTCTCCAATCAATTCTGCGCGCCGCCGCCTGCCCTGGCTATTGCTCTCGCTCGGGGCGGCGCTCATAGCCGTGGCTATAGTGCGCTATTATCTGAACACGCTCAGAAGCTCGCTCGACCTCGCGGTCCTGATCCCCATAGTCGCGGCAATGGGCAGCAACGCCGCCACCCAGACGATGACCGTCGTCGTGCGCGGCATAGGGCTCGGCGAGGTCGGGTGGGGGTCGAGCCGCCGCGTAGTCGTTAAAGAGACGCTCGCCGGTTTAATCAACGGCATCATAATCGGCGTAGTCGTCTTCGCGATCATTTCCGTATGGTTCGGCGCAAAGATCGGCGGCGTGCTGGGCATCACGATGATATTGAGCCTGCTCATAGCCGGGCTGCTGGGGACGCTGATACCGGTCGTGCTCAAGAGGCTTCGCGTGGACCCCGCGCCCGCGTCATCCGTCTTCGTCATCACGCTTACAGATGCTATAACCTTCTTCATCTACCTGGGCATCGCCACGCTGATGCTCAGATACTTGAAGCTTTAGGCGGCGGTCGAGGTTTGACACCGCCCCGCGAGAGAAGTAATATAGCGCCGCGCCAAGGCTTCACAAATAAATTTACATCTGGTCGAAGGAGAAGATATGAGCAGCCCGCCGCCTTATAACAATCCGCCGCCGCAAGGAAACTATCCGCCGGGAAATTATCCGCCGCCACCGCCGGGCTATCAGGGCGGAGGCTACCCGCCGCAGGGGCCGCCGCCGGGCAAGACGCGAACGCTCGGGCTCGATTACAACGTGGCCGCGCTGCTGTGCTACCTGCCGGTATGCGCGATCAACATAATCCTTCCGATCATCTGGCTCGTCACAGAGCCGAAACAGAACCGCTTTCTGCGTTTCCACGCGTTGCAAAGTCTGTTTCTGACGGGCGCATTCATCATCGTCTACTTCGCCCTGGCGATCATTAGCGGGATATTGATGGCGGCGTCGCCGTTGAGGTCGGCGGGGTGGTCCTTAATCTCACTCTTGCAGGGAGCCGTATTCCTGTTCTTTATCGTCATGTGCATCATCGCCATGATAAAGGCGTACGGTAATCAGATATGGAAGATTCCTGTGATCGGCGACATTGCGGAAAAGAATTCTTGAATATTGATTAAGAGGTTTTAAGTCTCAGTCGTGTTGGCGGGCGAAATGTCGACTCGCTTTTCAAGCTCGCCATGCCTGGTTGCGATCAACATGTCTTCAGAAGCGCGAAAGACGCGCCACTTGATTATCACAACCGTTGAGAGAATGAGCGCGAGTGTCGCCGCCGCCCCGCCTTCCGGGCCGTAGTCGCTGCCCGACAGCCATACGGGCGGCCCGCTTTGCCCCGTCATCAAAGCCATCTCGTTATAGCTCGTAATGCCGCTCACGGGGAGTCCGAAGACAAAGACCGTCACGTAATTCCACGCCGCGTGCAGCGCCGTCGCAAGCCACAGGCTCCGCGTCTTCAGGTAAGCAAAGCCCAGCCATACGCCCGCAAGCACCGTGTTGGCTACCGCGAACAGCGTCGCGTTTGGGTTGAGCGAGTGCATAATCCCGAACGCCACGGATGTGATCACGATCGGCACGACGGCGGCTCGCTTCCCGAGCAGCGCTCGAAAGTTGTGGAGCAAGGCTTGAAATATGAAGCCGCGCACGAGCACTTCTTCAAACGCTGCGGCGATCAGAAAAATAACAAACAGAATTATCGCGTTGAGTAAAATAGTTTGCGGGGTCGCGTCTCGCGGCTCGAAACTTACCGCGCCCGCTGCAAAACTTATCGCGACAGCCAGCGCAAGAGTCAACGCGCCGAGCAGGTTGCCTAAAGAGAAATCTTTGAGCCACCCCGCGTGCAGTTTGTAACCTACCGAGGCGAAGCTGCGGCGCTCAAGCAGCCGCGCGCAAACAGCCGACGCCGCAAGCGCCGCGAGAAGATTCACAGACCAAATCAATATGACCGCCGTCAAACCTCGCCCCGTCACAGGCTCATTTGAGGGCGGCTGCTGAAACAGATCAATCATCATGCTGTTGCTCGTGAAGATGCCGCCCAGAGCCACAACAACGACGGGGATCGAAACTACGAAGAATAAAAAGAGGAGTAAGTAGATCAGTATGCGCCAGCCTGAGCGGAGCTCGCCTTCGCCGTTCTTGATGATAAAAACTACAATGCCGCTAGTGTTATCCATGCGAGGGCAACTCTAGCGGCGCGTCACGCGTAGTGTCAAACTGCCGATCACCTTGCGGGGCGTAGTAACTCTGGCGGGAATGCACTTTGCTGCTCGGGCTTCCCTTTGTAAGCTTGATCGCGCTTGAAGCGCGAGAGGTTCGAGTCAAACCTCTCGCGCTTCTCCTGCGATGGTGAGGCAAAAACCAGCCCGGCCATCATTAACAACAGAGCAATGATCTTTATTCGCCCCATCAGGTTCACGATTTATTTCGGCAGGAGCGACGGGTCGAGGTTGGTCACAGTTCCTCTGGCCCTCTGCTTCATCACTTCCAGCGCCTGTCGCGCGCCGCGCCTGACGTGCTCGTTGTCATCCTTAGTCGCCGCGACGAGCATCGGAACCGTCTCGTTGACCGCGCGGTTGCCGAGCGTGTCTGCCGCCTGCCGTCGCACGTCGGAATCCGTATCTTTCAACGCCGCGAGGAGCGGGCCGAAGGCACGATGGTCGGCACACTGCCAGAGCCCCATGCCGGCTGACTCGCGCACGCGCGGATGCTCGTCGCTCAAGGCTGCAATCAGATGCGGCATCACGTCGATTTCGCTGCTGCCTTTATGTCCGATCGCATGGACCGCTTGCGCGCGCACCTGCCACGCCTCGTCGCGCGTGGCGACGATCAGGGCTTCCATCACGTCGCCGCGAATGCCGCCTCTATTATGCAGCGCCCAGGCGGCGTTCTTTCGCGCCCGCCAGTGCTCGGCTTTCAGCAGCGCCGCAATGAGCGGCTCGATCGCAGGCTCATAGATAGCCATCAACGCCTGCGTCGCGGCTTCGCCTACGGTTGTCTCTTTCAGCTCCGCGAATTCTGGCTTCCACGTCTCGTCTTCGAAAGGGAACTCGTTTCGGCAGCTCTCCTCCGGATCGATCGGGGCGCCATCGCTCAACAGTGTGAGCAGGAAGGGAATTGCGGCAGAGGCGCGCTCGCGCTTCTCCCCGAGCGCACAAGCCGCACTCGCGCGCTTGTCCGCATTGGTCGAGTGCAGCTCTGCTATCAACCTGCTTACGTCCGCAGGAACGTTTGAAGAGTTGCTCTGTCTGGCACCACCGGTCTGAGCGTGCGTTGTCGGGAGTATGAAGATGAAGCCGCCGACAAGCATTAGAGACAAAAAGATTCTAGCTTTATTAATCATATATTCTCCTTACTCGCAAAATCTGTTCTTGAACTTCGGCCTCTATTTAGGTTGAAGAGTATCTACTCTGTCGTCGGGGGCTTTTGACGCCACGTAACCGCGCCGGGTTTTGACCACAAGTTTTTCATCCTGCTTTTGAAGCGCGGGCGCGACTTCGAGCTTGAGCTTGCGAAAGCTGCCGTCGCGCTTTGCGTTTGAAGAGACAAACCCGATGCTGTAGCGGGTGCGGAGCTGGCTTATAAGGTTGTTGAAAGTGCTGTCCATCACTTCCGGCTTGTCGTTAAAGATCACGCCGCCCGTCTCTTCGGCCAGCTTGTTGAGGGAGGTCTTCTTAACTCCGAACATCCCGCCTATGCCGGTCGCGGCGCGCATGGCCCCGCTCTCCATTTGCCCCACCTTGGTCTTCGGGATGACGCCGCAGACCACTGTGCCGGATTCCAACAGCGCCTGGCGCATCTCGTCGCCCGAAGGCCCCCCACGGCAATCGAACGCCGTAGTCACGGTGCTGATGACTATTATCACGCGGCGACCGTCGGGATTGCCCGCACGGCGCATGTAGTGCGCCGCATCATGGAACGCAAGGTTATAACAATGACCGGCCTCTTCTCTATGCCCGGGCATCCGGTCGAGCGCGCGGGCAATCTTGCGCCTGTCGTGAGTGAAGCCTTGCAGTATCTCCACGTCGTCGGAAAAGGCCATCAATGCCACTTCGTCACTCGGCTTGAGGCGATTGATTGCTTCGAGCGTGGCGCTATGAACTTTTTCGCTGAAGGGGTCGAGGCAACTGCCCCTGTCGACCATGAGAATGACAGACAGCGGGAGCGTGTCCTGGCTGAAGTGAGTTATCTGTTGCTTCGCCCCGTCTTCGGAAAGTATGAAGTCTTCCTTCTTCAGATTGCCGACTATCCGAGCGGTCTTTTGTTGATACACCTGCGCGTCGATGACTACGAGATCGACGGCCAGTCGCACGTCGTCGGCTTTCACTTGCGCGGCGGGTTTCTCAGCCGTCTGCGCCGGCGAGAGAGCCGCGACAGAAACAGCGATTGTGAGAGCCAGTGATAACGAGACTCTTTTCGACGCTTTCATAATCACCCCCAGGAGAGTGCTGAGTGCTGAGTCCTGAGTAATTGTCTTTCACTCAGCACTCAGCACTGCTTTTGGTGGCGCCGACCAGGCGGATGACAAGCGAAGGAGGATGAAGCAGATGGGGTGTTCGTACTTAAATTCGCTTCACATCCGCCCAGTCCGCGCCACCAAAAAGATTTGAAATTTCAAATTTGAAATCTCAAATTACGTCTCAGTGATCTTTATTCTTTTTACCGCTGCTGCGTTCTTCGCGACGCTCCTCGCGGCGTTCCTGTTTTTCTTGGCGTCGCTCTTGACTGGCCTGGTCCCTGTTTTCGGGACGAGGCTGTGGTTGATGCTGGCGCGGCTTAGAAGATTCGTCGTCGCGTGGGCGCGGGCGCTCGGCGGACGGTCTCTTCTGGCGCTCTTCGGTATTACTACTGCCGGAAGAATTATCGCGGTTGGCATTCGGTGCCGGCATGAAGTCGGGGCGAGGACGCTCTCTCTTTTTACTGGCTTCGTCACTGTTCGCTTCGCGCTTCTCTTTGAGCGCACGGCGCTCGTGGTCGCGATGGCTGAGGTCGCGGTCTCCAAGCGACGGCACGTGGAAGGAATCCCTCTGCTTGGGCGGAACGATCAGCCGCCGCTCGCGCGGGGCTGTGGTCCCTACTTGAGTGTCGACGGGGTGATTGCGCGTCACCACCGGCCGGTTGATAACTTCTCTCGGCGGCGCAACAGCTCGTCTCTTCTCATTGCCCCTGCGATTCCAGACCGGAGCGACGGCTCTTTCGGTCGGCGCGATCTCAGGCAGGCCGGGACGCGCGCCATTGTTTATCCACGTGTGCAGATCGCGGTCGGGCGCTGCGGGGCGCACCTTCGATCTGTCAGGTCTGGTAAACGCATCGACGTGCAATACGGTCAGCCCTTCGCGCTGTTGAGGACGACGCGCTCCGTCGCGGGCGGTCGGGTATCTGAGGTGGTCGTGGTTGTTGTCTCTTCTGTGGTCGGCCCTGCGCCATCGCTCGCCCGGCGTCAGCGGATACCAGCCAACGTAGTCGCCGTTAGGCGTGCGTGAGTTGAAAAAGTAGACCAGCGCCGGACGCCATTGATAGTAAGAGTGAGCGTAGCTGTGGCGTGAGCCTATGCCAGGCACCCAGGCCCAGCCATACCTCGGGATGAAGGCCCATCGGCCATAATGATACGGAGCCCAACCCCAGGGTTCGCTTGAAAGCCAGGTCCACCCAGCGCGAGGAACCCACAACCACTGCCCGTGCCGATACGGGGCCCAGCCCGCGCTGACGCGCGGCACCCAGCAATGACCGTAACTGTCATCACTGATCCACGACCCGTGGTCCGTAAGCTCGCTCGCTCCGTAAAAACAGTGATTCTCTGATTCACGATTGAAAACGAGGTTGAGCACGGTCGCCGCGCCCTGGATCACTTGCCCGGCGTTGATTCCGCGGTCTATCGTGCGGTCGCGGTCCGTACTCCACTGGTCCCAGTTGTCGAGCGAGGTATCGGCGGCGATCTCAAGCCTGCCCGTAGAGGTATCGATCACGAGCCTGTGCCCTTCGCGCACCTTGAAGCTGCCGTCCGCTGTTGCGACTTCAATAGAGCCTTGCCGCGTTATCACCTCCGATTCGTGATCGCCGCGCACGTTGACCCGGTAGAAGCCGTCCTGTTCTAGCGTGAGCGCCGCGTTTGGCGTGTCGACTTCGAACCTGGTGAACGCCGTCCCGAATCTCTCAAGGCGTATAAGCGCGATGCCTTCAGTGATCTCGAACTGCGCGGCAGTGTGCGAAAGCTCTGTGATCGTCAGCGCCGTGTGCTCGCTCAGTCGCAGGTAGTTGCCGCGCGACAACTGAATCTCTGCGCGCGCGCCCAGGCCGGTGTAGACCTGATCGCCCGTGAAGAGCGGCAAGTTCTCGGCGACCGATGTCCACTCATCGGTGCCGGCTCTGAGAAATGAGACGTCGCCTTCGATAAATGTTATTCGCGCGACGCGTTCTATTGGGGCGTCATCTTCGCCTTCGATCAGGTCCGGTGTGTTTGAATCTGCTGTCTGCGCAATGGTGATGGGAGCTGACAAGATTGCGACCAGAAGCAGCAGCGCGAGGGCTGCGGGGAGAGAGAGTTTCATAACCCATTCCTTTGTCAAACTTTTTTAAGTCGTGCTAGACGCAGGCTTCCGAGCAATAAATATGCCGCTAGCCTCGGCTACGGATTCAATAAATACCGTCACAGCCAAATTGTTCTATTGAAAGGGAAATGAATCTGGAATAAAGAGGGTCGTCTTTGCTTTACCTGGAAAAGGATTCGAGATTCTACACTAATTGGTGTAATGGGTGCGCCAAATTGAAGAGACTCTTAAGGTCAAGGCTTGATTGCGCGCGTCGCGATATAAGTCGGCATGTATTTTGCAACAGGGTCGTTGCGATGATGGTCTTCATAAAAACCTGAGATCACAAACCCCGCCTCGGTCTGCCCGCCGATCTGATCCGTGAGCGTATGACTGAACTCCAGCGGCTCGCCCTTCTCGATGAACGTTGCCATCTCTTCATCGCTCAAGGCTGTCAAATCCGAATAAGGCAATCTGTGTTTAACTTCGAGAATCCCTCTTTCACATTGAAAGCGATCAAAGATATATATCGCCGGGTTGAGAAAACCTGCCAGCAACGCGCCGCCGCGTCTGAGGACTCGGAACGCCTCTCGCCAGACGGGCTGAACGTCGGGGATGAAGAGATTAGAGCACGGGTGAAAGACCAGATCGAAGCTTTCATCAGGAAAGACCGACAAATCGGCCATGTCGCCTTCGACGGTTTCAAGCCGGAGCGAGTCTCGTTCGGCGACAAGGCGGTCTTGCTCAAGCTGTTTCGTCGAGTTGTCGAATACGGTCACGCTCGCCCCCGCTGCCGCCAGTACGGGACCTTGCTGCCCCCCGCCCGAAGCCAGGCACAAAACGCGCAGGTCTTTCAGATCGGGGAACCACGAGCTTGGCACGGGCTTGGTTTCAGTCAGCAGCACGCTCCACCGGCCTCTGCGCGCGGCCTCGATAACCTGCGGGTCGACAGGGAGTGTCCACTCATTGCTGCGCTCGACTTCCTTATCCCATGCGCGGCGATTGTAATCTCGCACATCCATATCAAATCTTTTCAATCGCGCGTCGCGGCTACGGCTTCTATCTCTATCAAGAAACCGTAATGAAGCTCGCCCGTAGGGATGATCGCGCGGGCGGGGCGGTGGTCGCCCATCACGCGCGCGTAAACTGTGTTGACCGCACTCCACAGGTTGATGTCCGCGACATAGACTGTCATCTTCAAGACCCGGCTCAAATCGCTGTTAGCCGCTTTAAGAATCTCGCTCACGTTGCTCAAAGCAAGCTCGGTCTGCTCTTCAATCGTGCCGATCTTTCTCTCACCCGTTTTGGGATCGATCGAGAGCTGGCCCGCGACGTAAACGATTCCGTTATAGACTACGGCCTGAGAGTAATGGCCTGCGGGACTTGGTGCGTTCGGCGTTTGAATCTTTGTTATCTCCATCGCTTTGGATTCACCTCATGCTTAGTTTTCGCGGACAAACACGATGTAATCCGTGTAAGGGGGCGTACCGCCTTCTGCGCGCACGGCCATCGCCACCTGCCCGCGATGATACGTGGAATGCATCAACACGTGCTGCAATATGTCACGATACGAGGTTTGGTACTCGATCCCTTTGCTGTTTTTGTAAGTGGCGACCGCGTCGAGCTTCTGTTCCGTCAAGCTGTCAAAAAATTCTGCGAACCCTTTTGTCACCTCTTCGGCCAGTTGCTCGCATTCACTGAGAGTCGTTCCCTGCCAGAAGTCAAAGCCTGTTGTATCCAGGTTCGCCGTCATGCGCGCGAGCCATGTCTTTTCGGCGATCAGCAGATGGGCTAACGCGCGGACGGCTCTCGCATTGTGATTGGCTGGGTCTTTCAGGGAATCGATGGCGAGTCGATTAGCCCATTCATTGTATTTGAAAAGATGGAAGATCATTTCGGTCGTTTCCATAACGCGCTCCTCGTTGCTGGCTTGTGACTCTGCCGATGGCGTAAAGCAAAGTTCTCACGTTCCCATTTCTTTCGTTGATAAACTCGCCTACCCGCTTCATGCCGATTCTTTCGGCAACCTTTCTCGACGAATCGTGATCGTGCGGCATGTTCGCGTGGACCACATCCAGGTTTAGACGATCGAACGCATGATCTACCACAGCGCGCGCGGCTTCGACCGCGTACCCTTTGCGCCAATACGGGTGATGGATTATGTATCCCAGATCGTTCACTAATTCGCCTGCCTTCTCGATTCGCAGTATCCCGCAATCGCCGATAATTCTATTATCCTGCTTGAGGATGACAGCATATCTGCCAAATCCGTGATCTTGAAAACTCTCGATGCTCCTCGCGATCCACGCGCGCGTCTCTTCGCGCGTAAGCGGGTTGGGCCAGAAGCTCATCGTCACAGGGTCGGACAGTATGACGAAAAGCTCTTCCACGTCTTCGTCGGTGTAACCTCTCAAAAGAAGGTTTTCGGTTTCAATCATTTTTCTGCTTTAAGGTTCTCTGCGAGCATGTTGCAAAACAGAGCGCCCTGAGAGATTGCGTCGTCCAGGGCCACGTGCGTGTAAGGTAGATCGTCGAACCAATGCCTCGGCATATTGCTTTTAACGACGTCACAAAAGTCAAATTTCATTAAAGCCATCGCGTAGCTCTTTATGTCGAGCGCGAAATACGCAAACGGGCTCTCGCCCGCAAAGCGGTAGAGGTAGTGAGTGACGAACATGAAATCGAACGCCGCCGGGTAGCCTACGAATACAGGATTGCCCGGCAGCCCCTTAAGCCACGAGACGTACTCCGGCATAACAATGACGGGCGGCTGAGGGTTCTTGCGGCAAGCTTCCCAGGCGTCGGGTTGCGTCTCCCACCAGCGCATCGTTTCGGGGTGGCCCGCAGCGCCGGGCAGCGTTTCAAGATTTGCGGAGAAAGTGCTGACCAGGGTCTTGTCGGCCAGGTATGCGGCTGAGCCGAAGCTGAGCATGGAATTGAGGCCCGGTACAGGCCCGTCTGTTTCGATGTCTGTGCTAACGTAGATTTCAGCCATCAGCGTAAGGCTATAGCAGGCGGCAGAGCCGGGCAATGCCTTCGACGATCTTTTCCGGCGTCTCTTTAGAATAGGCGAGGCGCAAAGTGTTCTTGCCCGCGTCGTCGACAAAGAAGGGTTGGCCGGGCACGAATGCGACGCCACTTTCGATTGCGGCGGGGAGCACTTCCGTAGCGTCGAACTCGTCGCCGAGTTCGAGGAATATGAAGAAGCCGCCCGAGGGGCGCGTCCAGCGCGCGCCTTTCGGGGCGCACTCCTCAAGCGCGTCGAGCATAGCGCGGCAGCGCACCTCATAAAACTTGCGAATCTCGGGCAACCGGCGCTCGATCAATCCCGTGCGCAGGGCTTCTGTGACTATCGCCTGATCGAGCACGCTCGATGAAAGGTCCGCGCCCTCTTTCGCAAGCTCGATCTTTGTGGCTATGGGTTCCGGCGCGTGAACCCATGCGGTGCGGACGCCCGGGGCCAGCACTTTCGAAAAGCTGCTCAGGTAGATCACGCGCGACGGCCGCAGGGCTACGAGCGGCGCGGGCAGCTCCGACGGGCTTTGGAAGTAAAGCTCGTAATAAGGGTCGTCCTCTATGATGAGAAGGTCGTGTTGGTCAGCAACTTCGATGAGCTGCTCACGGCGTTCGGGCGCGAGCGACACGCCCGAAGGGTTCTGAAAGTTTGTGATCGTGTAGACGCACTTAACCTTTCGGCCTTCAGACCGCGCTCGCTCGATCTTCTCGCGAAGGTCGCCTATGTCTATGCCGCCGTCATCCTGGCGAACGCCCACCATCTCGGATTGCGCGTTGTGGAGCGCGATGATCCCGCCAATGTAGCTAGGCAGCTCGACCATCGCGACATCCCCGGGATCGAGTATCACTCGCGCGGCGAGGTCGAGGCCCTGCTGCGAGCCTGTGGTCATCACGATCTCTGTAGGGCGCGCTCGCTCTACGCCGCGCGCTCTCATGATGTCGACTACTGCTTCGACCAGCTTCCCCTGGCCGCGCGTCGGGCCGTATTGAAGCGCAAACATTCCGCGCTCGCGTATCACGCGCGAGGCGATCTCGGCCAGCTCTTCTATGGGGAACGTCTCGGCGCTCGGCGCGCCGGCGGCTAGCGAGATTATGTCGCTGCGGCCCAGCATCTGTGTGAGCTTGCGAATGGCGTTGGGCCGCATGGAGCGGCCCACTTTAGAGAGCAGGTGTTTGTATTCGATTTCGGGTTCGAGCATAAAGGGGCCGCGCGACGCCTCACTTGACCGTGTATGTCAGGTCTACCTTCACGCTGGGCTTAGCCGGGTCGTTCGATTTTATCGTCACAGATTTCGTGTGCGGGCCTTCGACCTTGCCCGTTTCAACCTTTACTTTTATCGTGCCCGCCTTACCAGGCGGGAGGACTTTCGGGAAGTCCACAGCCGTGCACCCTCAGCTAGGCTCGACGGCATCGATCTTCAGCTCGGCGGTGCCGCCATTCTTTATAGTGAATGTCCGCGCGAGAGACTTCTCCTTGCCCTGCTTGCCGAAATCTATAGTGGTCTTCGGCACGACAAGCTTCGGAACACTGCCCGTAGCGGGTTGCTTGGCCGGGGCCGCCCCGTTTGCAGCGATCTGCTCAGGCACTCTTGAAGTCGGCAGCGTCGCCGTCGGCTGAGCCTCAGGCACCGCTGGAGGGGTGCTGACGTTTGTTACCTGTGGCCCGTTCTGTGGATTTGAGGCGGTGGTATTATCGTTTGTTGAATTAGAATCTTCCGGCGCGGAACAGGCCGCCATCAGGACCATTAACAGAACAGGTAGAATATAAAGCGTCCTCAAACTGTTTCTCATAGCTCAAATAATTTAACACAAAAAGCGGGCAGTGTGCAGGCTCAGGGGCCAGGGATCAGGGATCAGGGGTCAGGGAAAAGAGGATTTAATACATCAAATTTGAAATTACGAATCCCTGACTCCCGGCCCCCGATCCCTGGCTCCTGACCCCTGGCCCCTGTTCAGTGTGACTATTGTGGCGCCCCACCCGCCCGCTTCCGGCGGCGCGTCTCGGAATTCCGCTACGAACGGCGAGCGCGCGAGTATCGAGCGAACCATCTCTCGCTGCACGCCCATCCCTTTGCCGTGAATTATTCGCACCCACTCGACGCCCCGCCCGTACGCTTCTTCGATGTAGTCTTCGACCACCTGTCGGACCTGACGTGGCGGGATCGAGTGCAGGTCGATTACGTCGCTAAACTCTATGACGACCGGCTCGGCAAACGGATTGTTCGGGTCTACAGAGTCGTCTTCGGCTTCATCGGGGCGGGTCGTCGCCGGCCTTCTGCGGAAGAGGCTGAACAGGAGATCGAAAAACATGCCTGGATCATAATTGCTATTCGGGCGAGGCTCAAGCGTGTGTGATGCTCTACATCACCTTGTACTGAGGCAGCTCGGAAGTGTTCAACCTGTCGGATTGAGCGGGGAGGACTTTGCGCCGGGCCTTGTTCGCGTACATCGAGCGGTCGGCCGCAAGCAGCAGCTCGTCGAATGTTTCGCCGTCCGCTCCAAAGCAGGCCCAGCCGACGCTCACGCCTACGTAGAGATTGTTATTGCCAAAGCTGAAATCATGTTTGTCGACCACCCTCTGGATTCTCAAGGCGAGCTCTTGGACCTCTTCGGGGCCGATTTGCAGTAGGGCGACGAACTCATCGCCCGCGTAACGGCTTATGAAATCTGACGAGCGTACCTGCGTCATCAGTAGCCGGCCCAGCTCCCACAGCAGGTGGTCGCCCGCCTGATGGCCCAGCCGGTCGTTGATCGCCTTGAAGCCGTCGAGGTCCATCATGATGACCGAGAAGACATCCTTGTGTCTGCGCGCGCGGTCCGCCTGATCTTCGAAACGATACCGGAGCGCGCGCGAGTTCGGGAGCCCCGTCAATAAATCGGTGAGCGCGTTCGTCTCGGTCCTTTCATGATGAACGGCGTTGGCTATCGCGTCGGAAGCGAGCTTTGCTACGGCCTCGACGAGCCTCAGATGGTCCGCGTCATACGCGGTCAGGTCAGCCGAGTAGAGCGCCATCGCGCCGATGGCCGCCCCGTCCTTTATCAAGGGGACTACGGTCGCTATGCGGTACTGTTCGGGCAGCTCCAATTTCATTGAGTCAAAATCGAGCCTCGGGTCGCAGTTGTGCATCGGGTGTGAATTCGCGACCACCCACCCGGTTATGCCTTCTCCCGAAGTCATGCGGCGGCCCTTGAATCGCTCGGCGTAGCGGCCCGACACGTGGCAGGCTTCGACTTCGGTCGAGTCCTGTCTTTGCAGGTAGAGCACGCATGTAGTGTATGTGACAATGTCTTCGAGCCTCGAAGAGAAGACCGCGAACGTGTCCCTGAGGTCGAGGCTGTTGCCTATGGTCTGCGCTATGTCATAAAGCGTTATGACTTCGCGGTGCGCGCTGCGGATTCGCTCGAAAGCCCTGGGGCCCGTATCGAGGACCAGCGGGCGCTCCATGCCCTTCACCATCTGCTGCTGCTGCGCGAGGTTGACCTGCGGCTCCACGCGGTTCTCGCGTATCTCCGCCTCAAAGTCTTCGAGGTGATCTAAGAATATGCCGATCACCGTCGGGTCGAACATAGTCCCGCTTCCGTCCCTGAGCAACTGAATGGCCTGCTCGCGCGTCATTGCCTTGCGGTACTGGCGGTCTTCGCGCACAGCGTCAAAGCAGTCGGCTACAGTGAGTATCCTGGCCGTTATCGGTATCTGATCGCCGCGCAGCCCGTCGGGGTAGCCGCGCCCGTCCCAACGCTCGTGGTGGTGACGGACGACGGGGACTACAGGATAGGGGAACCCCACGCGCTCAAGTATCTCCGCCCCGACAATGGTGTGGACCTTCATCTTGTCGAACTCCGCGGGCGTAAGCGACCCGGGCTTGTTGAGGATGTAATCGGGCACGGCGAGTTTGCCTATGTCGTGCAGGAGCGCCCCGGCCTTTAATGCCTCGATCTCCGCTTCGCTCAATCCGAAAAGTCTTGCAAGCCCCGTAGCATAAATTTGCACGCGGCGTACGTGGTCGTGAGTGACTTCGTCTTTAGCGTCTATAGCGATGGCTAGCGCCTCGATTGTTCTCAAGTGAAGGTCGGCCATCTGCTCCGCGTGGCGGTTTGAAGCCTCCACCTTGTCGAGATAGACCTTGTAGGTGAAATAAGTGATCGTCAATATAGGAACGGCTATGATGAATGCATAGAAAGATATTATCGTAATGAGCTTTACGATGATCGTGGCCGCAGCCGCCCCCGCGAAGTAGGTCACAGAGGTCCACAGGTAGCACTGCTTCCAGGTGTTGATAAGGTTGCTGCGCTTTTTGAGCGCCGTCGCTATGCTCACCATGCCTGTGTTAAAGATGTAGTGGAGGAGCGCGAGCAGCCCTGCGGCCATCGCCAGCCGATCCAGCTCGGATGACAGCGCCGCCAGGTCGCCGAAGATCAGGGCGACGATCATGCTTGAAGCGAATACGGACAGGCTCATCACCGCCGCGTTGAAAAAGATCAGCTTGCGCTTGCCCTTGTATTGGAGCGTGCAGAAAGCCGCGTCGACTCCTGCGAGTATCACGGAAGGGTACGGCCCATACAAAAGGACTGAGATGAATATGAATGCGTCTGTGAGCGTCATCGCACTGGCCGTCTTAGGAATCCCTATGTCAACGCGCGAGACCATGACGACTGTGACCACGCTCAGCAGAACCCATTGAATGCTTATAGTGCTCGTGGCTACCGTAAAGCCGCAGTAAGCAAACAGCGCGAGCCCCGCCACAGACACACAGATCATGAATGGGTTGGCGGCAGATTTATCCTGCATGTGGCTCGTCCGGTTCATTGCTTCTCGCTTTGCGGCTGACCTTAATCCGTGGCGGCTGAATGTAATCGTCCGGTACATAAAAGCGAAATCCATTCCACTCTCCCGGCTGATTGTTAAGCTGTGTGATGTCAGCAAATAACCCGTATGAATGTCGTGCGTCCATTGCCCGATCGCAGCAATAATCATCATATTGACCGAAGCAGTTCGGTCAAATTGCCGTTCGACATAGCCGTGAGACCTGGGATATGAAACCGTTTCTCGGCGCGCGGGCGTATATCAATTTTGCCAAGCAGACTTGAATGAGGTATAAATAATTGAAGCGTGTTAGCCCTCAGCAATTGGTAATGGGGCGGTTTAAGCAAGTGCAGAAGAAGTTATTCCTTATAGTTGTCCCTCTGTTAGCAGTGATCTCGGTCGTGATAGCCG
Source organism: Blastocatellia bacterium (assembly GCA_036277095.1). Lineage (GTDB taxonomy): Bacteria > Acidobacteriota > Blastocatellia > UBA7656 > UBA7656 > DASUNP01. The sequence continues at coordinate 29,695 of DASUNP010000017.1, read as the reverse complement.
CACGATTCCTCGGCCAGGCAAATCCCGAGACAAGCTTGAAACCGGCAGACCACACCGCGACGCCCGTCCGCCTTGACGAGAAGAGCGCGGAGGTTCAAGTCGCCTTACCTGTGTTTCGCCGGCTGGACGAAAACTACATGCGCGGTGGCGAGCCCGCGCGCGGCGGGCTGGGCGTGCTCACAAGGCTTGGGGTGAAGACCATACTCGACCTGCGCTCGGAGTACGACTACACGGATGAGATAAGGGTCGCGGCAGAGCGGTTAGGGTTCATCTACCGCCGCCTCCCTCTGAGCGTCTGGAACCCGCCGACCGATAAAGAGGCCAACGAGTTTGTCCGTATCGTGACGAACAAAACGGAGGGCCCGTTTTTCGTCTTCTGCTCGGACGGCATTCACCGCACGGGCGAGATGAGCGCCATATACCGGATAATGGATGATCATTGGGAGATCGAAGAGGCGCTCACGGAGATGGACGAAGCAGGGTTCACCCCTTATTACTACAATCTCAGAAACTACGTCTGGACCTACGCGCGCAAGTTCCGCCCCGCCGCAGTCCCGGCCACGGGCCGCCGTCTCAGCCCAATCGAGCAGTAAATAATTGTTCGCAGCCCGTCGTCCGTAGTCAGTTGATTAAAACACTGTTGCGGGTCTCAGCGTTCTATGAATCTGAGCGACGGACGACGGACGACGAGCTACGAACAACATGCTACGAACAAAGAATTGCTAATCGATTAATCTCGCGGTCATAAACACGACGAAACTGCCCGTGGTTTGATCGGCCGGTCCCGTGGACGGTGGCGGAGCGCCCAACCATATCGACTGGTTTTGCACGAAGCCAAACAGAAGCGTGGCCTCTCCGGCGCGCACGCGAACATGATCTTGCAGGGTGCGCTGGATAAAGGTCGGGGTAAGAGTGCCCGTGCTCCTCTCGATGCCCGTCTGGTCGATCCTCAATCTGACATCAACCTGATCGCCTGCGGCTATGCGAGGCGTAGCCACAATGTTAAGCCCTATCTGGTGATACTCTATCTGCGGAATGGCTGTGCCTACGACCGCGCCCGATTCATTGGAGTCTCCCCGCGAGCGGTTGAAGGCGGGAAGCGTGGCCGTCTGCACGGGCACGCGCTGGCCTATGTGCGCGCTGGCGGTCTCGTTTGACCGCGAGCGCATCTGTAAGTCTGCTACTCGCCGGGCCTTCCCTTCGTTGATTAAGGAGTTGAGCCGTTGTTTATCCTTGGTTATCGCCTCTATATCTCCTGCGCGGGCAGCCGTCATCTCAATAATGCTCAGGTCGAGAATAACTGTCCGATCGATCCGTGGCTCCTGAGCCGCTGCCGTTCCGGCGAGCAGACACACGAGTACCACTAAAGCTGCATAGACTCTTATCATCTTTTCACCTCTCTGGTTGAAGACTCTGCGCCGAGCGTCTTCTGGTATGAATGTTTCTCAATCTGGTTAAGCGTGTGTGGCAGAAAAAAGTTCCTGATTATCATAAGCGGATGGTATCATAGCTCGGCCCGACACACCTCCCCCGAGCTTGGAGACAATAGATGAGCAAGGATTACATACTGGCGCTCGATCAAGGCACGACCAGCTCGCGCGCGATTCTGTTCGACCGCGAAGGCAGGCCCGTCCACATAGCGCAACAAGAATTTGAGCAGCTCTACCCGCAGCCGGGATGGGTAGAGCACCGCCCCGAAGATATATGGTCCTCTCAATTAAGCGCGGCCCGTCGCGTGCTCGCCGAATCAAAAGCGAGGCCCGATCAGATCGCGGCCATCGGCATCACCAACCAGCGCGAGACGGCTATCATCTGGGACCGCCAGACGGGCGAGCCGATTCATAACGCGATCGTGTGGCAATGCCGGCGCACGGCAGACACATGCGACCAGCTCAGGCGCGCGGGGCTGGCCGACGAGTTTCAGCAACTGACGGGGCTTGTGCTCGACGCATACTTTTCGGGGACAAAAGTGCGATGGCTGCTCGACCACGTCGAGGGCGCGCGCGAGAAGGCCGAGCAGGGGAGGCTCGCGTTCGGCACGGTAGATTCGTGGCTGATATGGAAGCTCACGGGCGGCCGCGTTCATGTAACAGACCCGTCAAACGCCAGCCGCACGCTGTTGTTCAACATAGAGAGCCGAGAGTGGGACGATTCCTTGCTCGAAAGACTAAACGTGCCGCGCGAGTTGCTGCCCGACGTCGCGCCGTCGAGCGCGGTGGTCGGCGAGACGGACACGGAGCTGTTTGGCGGCGCGATACCGATTGCCGGGAACGCAGGCGACCAGCAGGCGGCGCTGTTCGGCCAGGTCTGCACCCGACCCGGCATGTCGAAAAACACTTACGGGACGGGCTGCTTCATGCTGTTGAACACGGGGCATGAGCTCGTGCGCTCGACTAAGAACCTGCTTACGACCATCGCCTGGCAGATCGAAGATCAGCCCGTGGAGTACGCGCTCGAAGGGAGCGTCTTCATAGCGGGCGCGGCAATCCAATGGCTGCGCGATGGGCTGAAGATAATTAATTCCGCAGAAGAGACGGAACCGATGGCCCGCGCGGTCGAAGACAACGGCGGAGTCTATTTCGTGCCCGCGTTCGTGGGGCTCGGCGCTCCGTACTGGGACCAGTACGCGCGCGGGACGATCGTGGGGCTGACGCGCGGGACTAAGAGAGAGCACATAGCGCGGGCGGCGCTCGAATCTATCGCGTATCAGAGTCGCGACGTGCTCGCCTGCATGCGCGAAGACGCGGGGATTAAGTTAAGCGAGCTTCGCGTAGATGGCGGGGCGGCGCGAAATGATTTTCTCATGCAGTTCCAGGCGGACATACTCGGCATCCCCGTCGTGCGCCCGGCCAATACTGAAACGACGGCGGCGGGCGCGGCCTTTCTGGCCGGGCTTGCAGTCGATTTCTGGCCGAGCGTCGAAGACCTCGACGAGATGTGGCAGCGCGAACAGACCTTTGAGCCGCGCATGGAGGCGGGCCGTCGCGAATCACTCGTGGAAGGGTGGGCGCGCGCGGTCGAGCGCGCGAGCAACTGGATTACTTCGACGTAAGTAGAAAACCTGTAAGGACAAGCCATGCCCCTACATACACTGGTCAGCGTGGCGTGCGGTTGATAAAATTTCATCTTTATGGATGCCGCTTCGATTGTCTCGATTCTCTGGAAGCTGGCCGCCGTACTTCTGCTCGTGCTGGCTAACGGGTATTTCGTTGCTGCGGAATTCGCAATCGTAAGCGTCCGCCGGTCACGCATAGAAGCGCTCGTAGCCGAAGGCAATCGCCGCGCCCGCGCGGTGTTGCGCGTGATGAGAGACATCACCGCTTTTATCTCCGCCTGTCAGTTCGGAATCACCGTCGCGAGCCTGCTGCTCGGATGGCTCGGCGAAAAGAACCTCGCGCAACTGCTCGAACCGAAGCTCGCCGAGTGGCTCCCCGAATCAATTTCGTCGGTTGTCGCCGCGCACACGATCGCCACGGCCATCGCGCTCTCCCTGGTCACTTACCTCCATCTTTTGCTGGGCGAGTTCGTCCCGAAGGCGCTCGCGCTCGAACGAGCAGAGCGAGTGGCGCTGGCGGTCGCGCGGCCTATGGAGCTTTTTTATAAGATATTCAAAGCGCCCATCTCGTTGATCAATAAATCGGGCATCTTGACGCTGCGGCTGCTTGGGCTGCACGCCACGGACGAGCACGCGAAGGCGTACAGCGAAGAAGAGTTGCGCAACCTAATCACGGCCAGCCACAAAAGCGGCCACCTGATCGAAGATGAGCGGCGGTTGATTCATAACGTATTTGATTTCACAGATGCGACGGTCGAAAGCGTGATGACGCCGCGCACGGAGCTTGAGGCGCTCGACGCCGAACTCCCGCTCGATAAAATGCTGGAGCAGTTCGAGCAGATTGGCTATTCGCGCATGCCCGTCTATCGCGACTCGCTCGACAACGTCATCGGCATCGCCCTGCATAAAGACCTGGGCCGATTGGTCCGTCGAGGTGAGCAAGCGAGCATCGACGAAGTCGTCCGCCCGGCTGTCTTTCTTCCAACCTCGATGAGGTTAAACGACGCGCTGCGCAGCCTGCGCCGCTCTAGCGCACACATGGCTTTAGTAGTCGACGAACACGGCGGCGTCGAAGGCCTCGTGACGCTCGAAGATTTGATCGAAGAGATAGTCGGCGACATACGCGACGAGCATGACGAAGTGGCCGTGCGCCAGATCGTCGAACAATCCGACGGCAGCCACACGGTGAGCGGGAGGCTGTCGATTAAAGAGGCGAACAGAGTCCTGGACCTCGGCCTGCCGGAATCGGACAGCTATCACACCGTCGCGGGCTTTATGATGGCCCGAGCAGGCCGCCTGCTGCGCCAGGGCGAAAGCGTAGATTACAACGGGCTGCGCATGACGGTTGAGAACGTCAACGGCAATCGCATTGTCGAAGCCCGCGTGGAACGGCTTAAAGACCAGAGCGCCCCGCTCCCCACCGCCTGACCAATTGGAAGAGACACTCTTTATCATCAACCCCGCCTCCGCTCGCGGCACTACGCTGCGAAGCTGGACCGAATCGAAACCGGAGCTTGAAAGTCTTGGAGTCAAATTCTCAGAGCGGGTGACGACAGAAGCGGGCGAAGCTACGGAGATTGCTCGCCGCGCGCTCGGGTCAGGGACCATCCGCATAGTCGCGGTCGGAGGTGACGGCACTTTGAGCGAAGTCGTGAACGGTTACTTTGACTCTGAGGGCGCGGCCATCAACCCGATGGCCGTGATAGGGCTGCTGCCGAGCGGGACCGGGTCCGATTTTCGCCGCTCCATCCAGATCAACTCAAACTGGAATGCTATCGCTGCGATAGCCGCCGGGAAGTCACGTCTGATCGACGCGGTTCGCGCCACTACCACGACTGAAGAAGGCGCGAGTGTGACTCGACATTTTATCAACGTAGCAACTTTTGGATTGGGAGGCGACGCGTCGGCCTTCGTCAACGGCTGGCGCGGGCGGCTTCCGAAGTGGGTAGGCGGTCGGGTGCGTTTCATTGCGGCGGCACTGCGCGCGCTCGACCGATACCGTCTCCGACCTGTTGAAGTCCAGCTCGACGACCGGCTTCCCAAAAAGATAACGAGCAACCTTGTAGTCATCGCAAACGGGCGATTTGCGGGCGGCGGCATGATGCTGGCCCCTCACGCGGAGCTTGACGATGGGTTGCTTGACGTTATCTTGACGGACGGGGCTACGCGCTTTGACGTGATAAAAGAGCTGCCTCGCATCGGGCGTGGGGGGCACCTGAAAAATCCGAAGGTGACAGAGATGCGCGCTCGCCAGGTTTCAATCACAAGCGACGAGCCGATGGCTATAGATATTGATGGAGAGATGGCGGGCTACACTCCGTCGCGAATGACCGTCTTGCCTTCTGCTGTTCGCTTCATCATTTAGCCATAGCGTCTGTGACTTTGATGCGGCCCGCGATTATATCCTGTCTGGCGCGCTCTACGGCTTCGAGCACAGCGGGCGGGATAGCCTTTTCGTTGTACTGGTCGAGCGCGTAACCCACGCCGTCATTATTCAGACCGAAAAGATGTATGCCGCCGTTAAAGCGCCCTTCGATCAGCTCTTTGACGGTGTTGTAGACGGCCACGTCGACGCGCTTGACCATGCTTGTGAGAATAAATCCGGGCTTGACCCAGTTCTGATTCGAGTCTACGCCGATGGCGTACTTGATCCCCGCGCTTGAATTCTCGTCCGTCGTGCTGGACTCTTCTGCCGCGTCAAAGACTCCGAGTCCCGAGTTGCCCGCCGCCTGAAATATTATGTCGGCCCCGCGCTCGATCTGCGCTTTCGCAAGCTCTTTGCCTTTGCCCGGATTATTCCACGCCCCGTCCGTGACGCCGACGTAGTTCTTAAAGACTTCAACCTTCGGGTTCGCGTAGCGCGCGCCCTCGGCGTAGCCCGTCTCGAACCTGTGGATGAGCGGAATATCCATGCCGCCGACAAAGCCGACCTTGTTCGTCTTTGAAATGCTGCCCGCGATCATGCCTACGAGGAACGACCCTTCGTGTTCTCTGAAAAGCAGCGAAGCGACGTTAGGCATGTCTATCACGCCGTCGATGATGGCGAACTTTACGTTCGGGTAGGCGCGCGCCACGTTCTGCATTATCGGGGCCTGGGCGAATCCTATGCCGATAATCAGGTCATAGTTGCGCTCGGCCAGGACCAGCATCGAAGGCTCGATCGAACTCGGGTCGCCCGGTTCCACGTCGCGCAGGTGAATATCGTCGGGGAAGTCTTTGGCCGCGCGCACGACGCCTTCCCACGCCGCTGCGTTGAAGGATTTATCGTCTTTGCCGCCGATGTCAAAGACTATGCCAACGCGCAATTTCCCCTTGGCGTCATCGACCTTGTCGAACACCCGCGTGCAGCCCGCGACGACGAGCGCGGAAACCAAAAGAAGCGCCAATAAGATTCTTTTCATCTGTGTAGCCTCTCGTAATACGACTGATAAAAATCTTAGCTGAGATAATTGAAAACAGACAACTCGCGGATTCAAGAATATATGTTGATAAGGCCATATCAGTTCACCGCAGAGACGCAGAGAGCACAGAGTTTACGCAGAGCAGAATTATCTTCTCTCTGCGCCGACTCTGTGTTCTCTGCGTCTCTGCGGTGAATCCGCATCCGCTTACCAGCTAAATCTTATTTCACTCTCGTCTCAGCAAGCCGGTTGTATTTCTTCATCACTTCTTTGAGCCGATCGTGCGGGAGCGCTGTGACCTTGTGGTTATCGACTCCCGTCATAGTCTCCGCCGCAACCAGCGCGTTGATAATGGCCTCTTCCGTAGCCTGAACCGTCGCATCAAATACCGGCCCGATCCTGTCGTTCGGCAACATCGTCAATTGGGCGATACCCGTCGGCTTTGACGCTTCCACGTTGGCCGTGGAAAAGGCTATGAAGATGTCGCCCGACCCGTTGCCCGAAGTCGACCCTGTTCTCGCAAGCCCGAGCGCCGCGCGCCTCGCTAACCGCTTCAGTTGATGCGGCATGAGCGGCGCGTCCGTGGCGACTACGATTATGATAGACCCGACATCTTCTCTCGGAAGACCCGTCTCAATCGAGCCGAGCATGTTTTCGGTTATCTCTTGACCGACCGGGACTCCCGCGACGCGCAATTGATCGCGGCGGCCAAAATTCGCCTGCACCAGAACGCCGACCGTGTAGCCGCCCGCTCTCTCATCCAGTATTCTGGACGCCGTTCCGATGCCGCCTTTGAATCCGTAACAAATCATACCCGTCCCGCCACCCACATTGCCTTCGGCCACAGCCCCCGTCCTGGCATTGTCGAGCGAGTCGAACACATGCTTCTCTTTAACATGAAATCCGTTGATGTCATTCAGGTATCCGTCCCAGGTCTCGGCCACGATGGGCAGCGACCAGGGTTGATTCATTTGATTATGCTTCACGCGCCATGCGATGACCGCGTCGCGCGTGATGCCGACGCTGTGAGTGTTAGTTATCATGACAGGGCCTTCGAGGAAACCCGATTCCTCGACCCAGGTCGTCCCGGTCATCTCGCCGTTGCCGTTTAGGGAAAACCATCCCGCAAAGACCTGATCGCTGGTCTGCTTGCCGCGCGGCAGTATCGCAGTGACTCCCGTTCTGACCGGGCCGGACCCGACTTTCAACGCCCCCTCGCCGGAGATGAGAGTGACCTGGCCGACCTCAACGCCCTTCACATCCGTGATGGCGTTGAGCGGCCCCGCTGTGCCTTCGAATGGAACGCCGAGGTCGCGCGCTCGCGGCTTCTTCTGCCCCGACACTGTCAGAGACAACAACATCATCGTAATCACCATGCTGATTATCAGGCTGAATCTGGTCATGATCTCTCACCTGCGATCATTGTTTGTCAGGCGCTTCGTAAAGATAAGGAATGTCGTGGAGCTTATTCTCGCGCCCGTCGTGGACGGCGTACCGCACGCGGTTACGCTTGCCGTCCCTTTCGACTGAAAAACCCCAGAGCGTGGCCGAGCCATGCTCGCCGTTTTTATTGAGCGCGTAAAAGTTGATGTTGAACTCTCGCAGCTTTTTCAGATTGCCGTTATAGCTCGCGGTCACGCGCTTGACCGCTTCCATGCATGCCTCGTTGGGCGAAGCGCCGCGCCGCATCATCTCGACTATGGTGTGCGCGCCGTTTATTTTTATGCACTCTTCGCCGCGGCCCGTCGAGCCTGCCGCGCCGACTTCGTTGTCTACGAATAGCCCGCACCCTATCAGCGGCGAGTCTCCGACGCGCCCCGGAATCTTGAACGCAAGCCCGCTCGTAGTCGTAGTCCCGGAAATATCCCCGCCCGCGTTGATCGCCAAACAATTGATGGTGCCCGTCGGAGGGCGAGCTATTATTCTATCCGCGAGCGCGACAAGCTCTGATTCTTTTGGATCGATCACGTGCGAGCGGGGCTTGTTCTCTTCCGGCGCGGCGAGCCCCGGCCCCCACCCGTCGCGTGTGCTTCTGCTCTCTTTCCAACGGAGCCAGACTGCGCGAGACTTATCGGTGAGCAGGTCTTCTTTTTTGAACCCGTGCGCGAGCGCGAAGCGGAGCGCGCCGTCGGCGACCAGCAACAGGTGGTCCGTGCGCTCTAAGACGAGCTTCGCCACCTTAGACGGGTTCTTGATGTGACGTAGCGACGCCACCGCGCCCGCGCGTTTCGTAGGCCCGTGCATAACGCTCGCATCAAGCTCTACGTCGCCATCTTCGTTCGGCAATCCGCCGTATCCTACGGACATGTCTTCGGGGTCGTCCTCGACTATGTTGACCCCGGCTATGACGGCGTCCAGGGTGTCAGCGCCCTGGCGAATCATCTCCATAGCTTTTTCATTCGCGCGCAGACCGTTTCCGCTTGAGATGACAAGCGGGCGCGAGCCTTTCGATTGTGCGCGCGCGCTCAGTTCCGGGTTCAGCCCGGCGACGACTCCGGCGACCGCGCTGTTGCGAACGAAATCTCGTCTCGTTATTTTGATCGGCATATTCTCCTCCAAAGGTGCGGCAGGGTGAATCCAATGCGGCACCGATTGTAGCTCACAATCGGACAAGTACAAAAACGATTTTGAGACGATGAAAAGCAGAAGCCATCTCACCGCAGAGACGCAGAGAACACAGAGGGGCGCAGAGAAAACGTATTAGAGAGAACATAATTCTGCTCTGCGTAATCTCTGCGGTGAATCCCGTTTGTGAATCAGCGCAAAACGAGCTTGATGAGTGAAGGTGGGATCAGGGGCTCGCGGGCAATCGTGAATGCCTGAGTGATGACGGGAGCCGCTTCGTCTGCGCTCGAAGGATCGTTGAAGTGCAAAATGGCAAGCTCGGATTCTGGGGTAACCCCGTCGCCGAGCCTCGCTTTGATCTCAAGGCCGACGCTCGCGTCTATGGGAGTATCGAGCCTCGCACGGCCCGCTCCTAACAACATCGAGGCGCGGCCAACGGCCTCCGTGTCAATCGCGCGCACGTAGCCTGAGTGCCCGGCCATCACTCGACGCTCGTCTCGCGCACGCGGCAGCAGCGTATAGTCATCGACCACGCGAGCGTCGCCGTGTTGAGCTTCGATGATCTCGCGCATCTTTTCCAGCGCCGCGCCGTCGGCGATCAGTTGGTCGTAGAGCTTGCGCCCGCGCTCTACGGTAGTTGACGCGCCCCCCAGCACCAGCATTTCCGCCGCAAGCTCGCGGCACAGCTCGTTGAAATCCGCGGGGCCGCGCCCCCGAAGCGTTTCAAGCGATTCGATGACTTCGAGCGAGTTGCCGACGGCGCGACCGAGCGGCTGATTCATGTCTGTTATGAGCGCGACCGCCTCTTTACCCATGAAGCGCGCGATTACGATCATCAGATGCGCCAGCGCCGTAGCATCAGCCTGGTCTTTCATGAAAGCTCCGCTCCCTGTCTTCACGTCGAGCACGAGCCCGCTGATGCCTTCGGCCATCTTCTTGCTCATGATCGAAGCGGCCATAAGCGGGCGGCATGGAACGGTCGCCGTCACGTCGCGCAGGGCGTAGAGCATCTTGTCGGCGGGCGCTATCTCGGCGGTCTGTCCGATGAGCGCGGCCCCGACTCGTTCGAGCGTCGCGCGATACTCCGCAAGCGTCAGGTCCGTCCTGAATCCCGGTATCGATTCGAGCTTATCGAGCGTCCCGCCCGAATGGGCCAGCGAGCGGCCCGAGATCATCGGGACCAGCACGCCCGCCGCCGCGACGACCGGCGCTACGACGAGCGAAGTCTTGTCGCCCACGCCGCCCGTCGAATGCTTATCGACGCGCGGGCGGCCTAGGTCCGAGAAGTCTACGACCGCGCCGGAATTAAGCATCTCTTCGGTCAAGGCGAACGTCTCTTCGTTGGTCATCCCGCGCAAGAAGATCGCCATCAGCAGCGCAGACATCTGATAGTCGGCCACACGGCCTTCGGTGTAGCCGCGCACCATAAAACTTATCTCGCCGCGAGATAGCTCGCGCCCGTCCCGCTTTTTCGCTATGACATCGACTGCGCGCATAAAGTAAGTACTAATGGAAATACGTTGTAGGGGCGATGGCGCATGATGCGCTTCGCGCGGCGCGGGCTTGTCCCTGCCCGGCGGCGCGTAAGCGCCGTACGTCATCGCGCTTACGCGCGATCCGGGCCGGGGCACCCACGAAGTGGGTCGAGGGCTGCCCCTACAGGTATTCTCAAAAACTAGAAACTATCAAAGCGACCGCGTGCGCGGCCATCGCTTCGCCTCGGCCTACAGCGTCGAGCCCTTCGTTAGTTTTCGCCTTCACACTCACAAGCTCCACTTCGGTTTGCAACACCGCCGCAAGGCGCTCACGCATCGATTCTATGTAAGGCGCGAGGCGCGGCCGCTCGGCCAATACCACTGCATCAATGTTCGCCACCTTGAAGCCGCGCTCTTGGATCAACTCAACCACGCGCGCCAGCAGCTCTAGGCTCGCGGCCCCGGCAAAGCGCGGATCACTGTCCGGGAAATGCGTCCCTATGTCACCCGCCGCCGCCGCGCCCAGCAGCGCGTCGCAGATGGCGTGCGTCAGAACGTCGGAATCCGAATGCCCCAGCAGTCCCTTCTCGAACGGAATCTCCACGCCCGCGAGCAAAAGCCTGCGACCCTCGACGAGTCGATGTATATCGTAGCCTACGCCTATGCGACCTCGTTCGCTCATATCACTTAAAGAACTCTGCGTGTATTGCTTCGGCCAGGCTCAGGTCGAAGGGGCGGGTTATCTTGATATTTATGGGCGAGCCCTCGACGACGGAGACGCGGTGGCCGAGCCTTTCGACGAGCTGCGAATCATCCGTAGCCATAAAGCCATCTTTGTAAGCGCGTTCGTAAGCCTCCCGTATTATGGAGAAGCGGAATGCCTGCGGCGTCTGCGCGTGATAGATGCGACGGCGGTCCAGGGTCCGCTGGACGCGGCCCGACTTCACCTGCTTGATCGTGTCGGTCGCGTGCGTCGCCAGCACGGCTGCGCCCGTCGATTGCGCGCGCTCGACGACCGCACGTATCTCGTCGGGCTGCACGAACGGGCGGACGGCGTCGTGGACGGCTACGACGCGAGCCGTCTCTTCTTTGATGACCTGCAACCCGCGATAGACAGAGTCCTGGCGCTCGGCCCCGCCCGCCACTACGCGGACCACCTTCTTGATGTTGTGCCGAGAGATCAGGCCGAGGACTTCGTGCGTGAGGTTGGGCTGAAGGACGAGTATGATCTGATCGATGGCGTCTGAGGCTTCGAAACGCCTTAGCGTGTGGACGAGCACCGGCACGCCGGCAATCTCTATCATCTGCTTGGCGCGGTCAGCGTGCATGCGCGCGCCGATGCCGGCTGCGGCGATTATGGCTATGTTGAATCCCGCTTCAGTCACTACTGAGCCGAATAAAATCTATGGAGCCGAATTATGGCGCGGCCCTGATGCTGCGCGCCCGTCTTCGGTGTAGCGACCGAAGATCATCTTACCCGCCGTGGTCTGCAAAACGCTCGTCACCGACACGTCGACGTTCTTGCCGATCATGCGGCGCGCGTTATCGACGACGACCATAGTGCCGTCGTCGAGGTAGGCCACGCCCTGGTTGTACTCTTTGCCTTCTTTGAGGACGAACACACGCATGATCTCGCCTGGCAAGACGACGGGCTTGAGCGCGTTGGCAAGCTCGTTGATGTTGAGCACACTCACGCCGCGAAGCTGTGCGACTTTATTCAGATTGAAATCGTTCGTGACGATCTTTCCTTCGAGCTGGCGCGCAAGCTCTATGAGCTTGTGATCGACTTCGCGCACGTCCGGGAAGTCGGCCTCGCTTATCACGATCTCGTAGCTGCCCTTCTTCTTTTGGAGCCGCTGGAGTATGTCAAGGCCCCTTCGTCCACGGTTGCGCTTTATGGAATCGGCGCTATCGGCTATCTGCTGAAGCTCGCGCAGGACGAATTGGGGGATGACCAGCGTCCCGGCCAAAAAGCCCGTCTCCGCAATATCGGCCACGCGGCCATCTATTATCACGGACGTGTCGAGTATGAGGGGGTGCGATTTGCTCGCCCCCTTCTCTACGAATATCCCTCCGAGCGCCGTGAGATCGAGATAATCGCCCTTGACCGCACCGACCATTAAACCTACGTACCCCATAAAGAGAGTTATCGTGACCGTCAGAAAGGTTTTAAACTCCGCCTTTATTAGCTCCGTCTTTATCGGTTCGGTCTCCTGTGCCGATATGATCCAAGCAATTAAGGTAGCGCCTGCGATCCCGATTAATGACCCGACAGCGCCGCCGATAAGAGTCCTTAAAGAGGCTTTGCGGATACGGGTCTCGAAAAAGATGATTGAGACAGCAAGAATTCCCCCTATCAGTGCCGAACGCCATTGCCAGTCGTTGATCGGTTTAAGCTTATAACCTGCACCCACGAGCGCCGCGACGAAGACAATACGAATTAAAGCAACATCTAATCTCATATGACCTCCGTACGTCTTACCTATCGCTTGAGCCGTTCCTGCTGCACGACTAAGAATAGTTAAGCTGAGTTGTAAAAGATCTATTCGCGGGCCGAAGCCTGCGAAGCCGACCGGCTCGTGAATCGAACAGAAGAGTACAGGATATAAATGATGCGCTAAAAACTATAGGATCCCGCTCATCTGCTGTTTTACATTGGCCCGGGCTGAAAGAAGGTATAGCCGGGCCGGCGGGCGCGGCTCGCGAGAATAATAAAGATAAAGCGTCCCGTTCGCGCGCGCTCCACAGGTAATGCCGGTCGTGTCAGGTCCTGTGCTCTGACCGGATTCATTATATCCGAACTCTGCGGATTTGCTACTCAAAAGCATGGGGCAGGGGTCGGGGGGCAGGCCATCTGAGATTTCAAATCCCTACTCCCTGACCCCTGCTTACGCGATCTGTCACCGTGCGGTTGACAAGTTTTGTTAGCCGAAGATTTTCGCCGTCGAGGCTTTCTTTCAAATACAAAACTTACAGCTACCTGCGCGGGCCATCGCGCGTGGCACGCGCATTGCCAAAGCTAATAGCGTAGCTTAAGAAAGTCAGTGATGACCGGGGCAACGGGGGCTGCGTCGGTCATCGCAAAACTGAGAGAAGCGACAGACAAAGCAAAACAAAAGCTGAAGGGGATGAGGCAACGGGGGCTGCGTCATCCCCTTTAGTGTTTTTAGAATGGGATTAAAACATGCGATCACAGCTCAGGCTTTTGACATCACTCGTCTTATTATTGCTGGCCGTCGCGTGCAGGCCCGCTTATACGAACTCGGGTCAAGAGATCAAGCAAGACTCCGCCAATGTTTCGGCTCCGCCACACACGAATAATATTATCGATGCTGCCGAATCGGTCGAGGAGCTTTCAAACAGGCTTCAACAACATTTGATAAAACAGGATTTCGCGGCGCTGGAAAAGATAGCTCGGCAGTTACGCGGAACCAGGGCGAGATTTCCGGGCGGAGATTGGAAGTTATATCGATTTTATAGAGCGTTAGCCCTGCCGGAAGGCGGAAGCGCCGCGCCGGAACAGACCTGGAAACAGCGTATGGAGCAACTCTCGAAATGGATCGATATGCACCCTTATTCCGTAACGGCCCGCACCGCCCTCGGCGAAGCCCTGACAGGCTATGCGTGGAAGGCCCGTGGCGATGGCTACGCCGACACCGTCACCAAAGAAGGGTGGAGATTATTTAAAGCTCGACTCATTCAGGCCGAATTGGTGATGTATGAAGCAGGCAAGCTGGCCGAGAAATGTCCCCACTCGTACTGCGTCAGGCAAGACATTGCTTTAGGCCAGGGCTGGGAGCTTACACGCTACGAGCAGTTATTCGAAGAAGCGACGGAGCTTGAGCCTTCATACATTCATTTCTACAGCAACAAGGGCAGGTACTTGATGCCTCGCTGGTTTGGCGAAGAGGGCGATTGGGAAAGATTCGCGGACGAGACGGCTAGCCGGTTCGGCGGCAAAGAGGGTTCGATGCTCTACAGCCACATCGCATGGCAGATCAGCAAGAATTACCGAGGCGCGGATTTCTTCAACGAGACAAAAGCTTCCTGGCCGAGAATAAGACAAGGCTTTATCGATCGCGAAGAACTTTACGGGGCAAGTAACCGGATTCTAAACGCGTTCTGTAAGCTCGCGGGCTATGCCGGGGACAGGATTCTAGCGAGGTCGCTCTTCGTGCGCATAGGCGACAATTGCGACCAGGAGATCTGGAAAGAGAAGAAGTATTTTGATGGCCATAAAGCCTGGGCTTTTAAGTGAACGAACCGGATTAACCCGCGATATCAGAAGATTGCTTCGAGCGCGTCCGCGACATTGCGAACGCCGATCACTTCTATCCCGTCGTCATATTCAAGCCCGACCAGATTGCCCTGAGGGATGATGCAGCGGCGAAACCCCATCGCGTAGGCTTCGCGGACCCGCACGCCGGCCTGACTCGTCGCGCGCACCTCGCCCGCAAGCCCGACTTCCCCGAAAACGGCCGCGCGCTCGTCTACGGCAATGTTTCTAAAGCTTGATGCTATTGCCACAACTATCCCCAAATCGGCAGCGGGCTCGTCTATCGTCATGCCGCCCGCGACGTTTACAAAGACGTCTTCGCTCAGGATGTTCATGCCGACGCGCTTTTCGAGCATCGCCATCAAAAGCGCGACGCGGTTTGTGTCTACGCCCTGAGTCATGCGGCGGCTCGTGCCGTAGCGGTTCGACGTGACCAGCGCTTGAAGCTCGACTAGCAGCGGGCGCGTGCCTTCCATGCAGGCCATGACTATCGAGCCCGGCACACCCACGGGCCGCTCATTGAGGAAGAGCCCCGAGGGGTTGAGCACGGGCACAAGCCCCGTGCCCGTCATCTCGAAGATGCCTAGCTCGTTGGCAGCGCCGAAGCGATTCTTGACAGCGCGGATGATGCGGTGGTTGTGGTGGCGCTCGCCTTCAAAATAGAGCACTGTGTCGACGATGTGTTCGAGCGCCTTGGGCCCGGCTATCGTGCCTTCTTTTGTAACGTGGCCGATCAGAAAGACCGGGACCGAGCGATTCTTTGCCAGGATCAAAAACTGCCCCGCGACTTCGCGCACCTGCGAGACCGATCCGGGCGCGCTCTCAAGCTTCATCGAAAAGACTGTCTGCACAGAGTCCACGACGACCGCCTGCGGTTCGAGGCGATCTATCTCTTCAAAGATGCGCTCCAGGCAGGTTTCGGGCAACAGGTAAAGCCCCTGCGGGTTGATCCCTAGTCGCTCGCCGCGCAGCTTTATCTGTCGCTCGCTCTCTTCGCCCGATATGTAGAGCACCTTGCCGATGTTTCTGGTCAGCTTGTCTGATACTTCGAGCAGCAAGGTCGATTTTCCAATGCCCGGTTCCCCGCCTATCAAAACCAGCGAGCCGGGGACTATGCCGCCGCCCAGCACGCGGTCGAACTCTTCTATGCCCGACGACTGGCGCGAGTCGTCCTGGCTTTCGATCTCGTCGTAGGCGAGAGGTTGAACCTCGCGCAGTCGGAACAAACCGCCGCGCGGGCTCGCGTCGGGGCGCGACGAAGCAGTCTTTTCTTCAACCAGCGAATTCCACTCGCCGCAATCGGGGCACTTGCCCATCCAGCGAGGCTGCTGCGCTCCGCAAAGCTGGCAGACGTAGACGGTCTTGGGACCTTTCGATTTCGCCATCTCGATTCCTCTTGGCTTCGATACGGTTAGCGGGGTTTCTCAGGTAAGTATGACCGATCGATTGCGCAGTTATCAAGAAGAAGTACTAGAGGCCTACGCGCCCGACCAGGGTTTTGTACCTGGAGTCCGACCGCAGGTCGTAGAGCTGCGGATCGACTGTAAGGTATATCATCCACCCGGCGCGCTCGTCATACGCCTTTTCGAGCCATTCGAACGCTCGGTCATGATCGCCCAACCCGACATGAATAACCGCTATGTCATAGGGCGAAACGTAATCTCGCTTTTCGAGCGCAATCAACTCTTTGAGTAATCTTTTTGCTTCGGCCCTGTTGCCAAAAGTCGCGTGCGCATGCGCGAGCGACGCTAGAATCTCCGGGCTGTCGAATAAAGTCTGCGCCGTTTCAAACTGCTCAAACGCCTCTTCGCGCCTGTGTAGGTGCTCGTAAACCCGCCCCAGGTTGAGGTGCGCGCGGTGGTATTGCGGGTCGATCTCAAGCGTCTTGCGATATTGCTCTATCGCTTGATCGTATTGCCCGACGTAATAAAGCAGCTCGGCCACGTCCGCGTTGATCGGCTGCGACAACGGGTCAAGCCACTGCGCGTGCTTGATCTCCTTGAGCGCATCGTCCGCCGAGCCAGTGAATATCAGATAAAACGCATACCACTGGTGAGTCGTGGCATAGTTCGGTTTCAGCTCTATAGCGCGTTGAAGCTCTCGTTTCGCATCCGCCCATTGGAAGTTGTGCATGTTCAGATGGCCGAGCGAAGCATGAGCTTCCGCAAGCGCGTCGTCTATCTTAAGGGCCTTCGCAGCCGCAGCCCTCCCTTTCAAGAATGCCTCTCTGGGCGACATCGCCGTAATCCCGACATCGCCCAGGAATGTATATGCGTCGGCAAGCCCCGAGTAAGCCAGTGCGTAGTTCGGGTCTATCTCGATGGCCTGGTAGAAGCAGTCTATGCTCTTGCGCAGCGCGTCGGTCGCCCTCTTGTTCCAGTAGTAGCGCCCCTTCAGGTAGAGGTGATAGGCGACAGTGTTTTCGGTGTACCGCTTTGCGAGCCGCTCTTTCTCTTCGCCCGTCAACTTCAGCGCCAGCGCCCCCGCCACCTTCTCGGATATCGAATCCTCGACCGCAAATATGTCTGTGAAACTCTCATTAAACTTTCCCGTCCACAGCGAACGTCCATCCTCCACTCTCACGAGCCGCGCGGTGACTCTGATCCTGTCGCCCAGCTTCTGCATGCTCCCTTCCAGCACGGCGTCGACTCCCAGCTCGCGGCCCGCCACGACAGAGTCCTGCTCAAGGTCTGTGTACTTGCGGACGGAGCTGGTCGGCCTCACGACGACTTGATTGATGTCGCTCAGTTTTGTTATCAGCGCGTCGGCTATTCCCAGTTCAAGGTATTCGTCACGCCCCGTCGCCATGATCGGACGGAACGGGAGCACGGCAATGGCCGTAGGCTTCACTTGTCCGATAATACTTTCGATCTTCTGCTCAATCGTGTGCTCGACTTCGGGCAAGGGCGACGCGAGCCCGACTCGCCGCAGCAGGTCCTGAAATCTTGGGTCCGATCGCAGGCCGTCGAACATCGGCTCAACTTTCAGGGTGAATAGGTCAACCGCGTGCTTTTCAAAGGCGCGTTCGAGCCACTCGAACGCTTGATCCTTCTGCCCGAGTCCGGCGTGGACAATGGCGAAGTGATATGGCGGGACGTAGCTGTGCTTCGATTGCTCGTCGAGTTCGAGTAGGGTCTTAAGCGCCTCGTCTTTCTTGCCCGCTGCGGCGTGAGCGAATCCGAGGAATGCCAATACCTCTGTGTTGCCCAATGAAACCTCACGCGCACGTTCAAGCTCACTGATGGCTTCCGCGTGCATCCCTAATTGCGTGTAAGACCGTCCCATGTTGATATGCGATAGCCAGAAGGTTGAATCCATTTCAAGAGTCCTGGCTTCCTGGTTCATAACCTGATCGTAGTCGCGTGCATAGTAGAGGGCTCGCCCCAGGTCGGCGCTGATGATGAGCGAGAGCGGATCAAGCCGCTCGGCAAGTTTTAATTCTATAATGCTCTCATCACACCGGCCCATCGCCGTTAAGTGTTCGGAATACCAGTGGTGAGCCGAAGAGTAGCCCGAATTCAGCCCTAGGGCCCTTTTGAGTTCTCGCTCGGCAACGTCCCACTCCCAGTTATGAAGCATGGCATGACCCATCGAGGCGTGAGCTTCGGCAAACTCCTCATCAATCTCTAAAGCCCTCGCGGCTGCCGCTTTCGCTTTCGCGAACCCCTCCTCCGGCGCGAGGGCTTCGCGCACGACGAGGAGCGTGTACGAGTCGGACAAACCGGCATAAGCGGAAGCGTAACTCGGATCGAGATCAATTGCTTGCTTGAAGTATTCGATCCCTCTATTAAGCGATTCGGCTGTTCGCTTATTCCAGAAGTAGCGGCCTTTGAGATATGCCTGATACGCCTCGACGTTATCGGTGTGCCGTTTGGTGATTCGCCCCTTTTCCTTGCGGCTCAACCTTAGCCTCAGCTTCTCGGTTATCTCTCTTGCAATCTCTTCCTGTACCTCAAAGATGTCTGACAATCTCTTGTTATAGTGTTCGCCCCAGAGCTGCGAGTCATTTATGACATCGATCAGCTCGATGCCGATTATCAGGCGATCTCCCACCTGACGGACCCTGCCCGCTAAGACCGCCTCGACGTTAAGCGCGCGCCCTGCTTCTTGAGGGTCTGCTTCCTGCCCCTTGTAGCGGAAGACCGAGCTGCGCGCCACGACGCGAAGGCGAGGGAGTTGCGCGAGCAGGTTGATGATGCTCTCTGTGACGCCGTCGCTGAAGTAATCCATGCCCTCATCGTCGCACGTGTTTACGAGCGGCAGGATTGCCAGCGACGTGATTGCCTTCGAAGCTCGACGGCGCGCGGGCTTTGGTGACGCGCCCGCAAGGCCGACCTTGCGAAGCAGGTTCTTAAATCTCTTATCCGAGCGAACGGGGTCGAGCACCGGATCGAGATTGAGCCAGATCAGCCAGCCGTCTCGCTCTTCGTATGCGCGTTCAAGCCACGCGAACGCTTCCTCTTTCTCTCCAAGACCTATATAGATTGCCGCTACGCGGTATGGCGAAACATATCTTTGCTTTGATAACTCGTTTAATTGATCTATGACGGCAAGCGCCTCATCTCTTTTTCCAGAGACAGCATAGGCATGTCCGAGCAGAGATGTCGGTAATGTTCCCCTGCCGGAAAGAGCTATAGCCTTTTCAAACCCCGCTATAGCTTCCTCATACATTCCCTTCTGTTCATAAACCAGCGCCCGTTCCCAGTGCGAATAGACGAAGTTTTGATCCATCTCCATAGTCCTTGTGAGCTGGTCTATGGCCTGGTCGTATTGGCGCGCGAGGTATAGAAGCAAGCCGATGTTCGAGCTTATAGGGAGTGAGAGCGGGTCAAGCTCAAAGGCCCGTCTTATTTCCTTGATGGCCTCATCCAACCGGCCCATCACAACGAAATACGAGAAGCCGTACCAGTGATGTGCGGTCGCATAGCCGGGTTTTAACTCTAAGCACCTCTTGAATTCTTTCTCGGCAGCAGGCCAGTCCCAATAATAATTCGCCAGGCTGTAAGCCAGCGGAGCGTGAGCTTCCGCGAGCGTATCGTCGATATCAAGCGCGCGCGAAGCAGCCTCGCGCGCTTTCGGCATAGCTTCTCTCGGAGGCAGGATGGAAACTCCGAACGATCCAAGTACGAGGTACGAATCGGCAAGGCCCGCGTAGGCCAGCGCGTAGCTCGGATCGTTATCAATTGCTTGCTTGAAGAACTCTATAGCCTGATGCACGCCTTCATCCGTCCGCTTGTTCCAAAAATGGCGGCCCTTCAGATAGGCGTGGTACGCCTCTGTGTTATCCGTGTAACGCTTTTCAAGACGCTTTCTCTCTTCAGCGGTCAGGCGCAGCAGCAGCTTTTCAGAAATCTCTTTGGAGATTTTCGTTTCGACATCGAATATGTCCGACTGGTCGCAGCTATAAGCCTCGCCCCAGAGATGCGAGCCGTCGCTCGCGTCGACAAGCTCCGTCTTGATTACAAACCGCTCGCCGAGTTGAACTACTCTCCAGGCGAGCACGGCGCGCACGCCGAGATCGCGACCGACCTCGCGAGGATCGACCTTTTGGTTCTTGTACCTGGAGACGGTGCTCCACGCCATGACGTGAAGCTCGGGAAGCTCCGACAGCGCGTTTATAACGCTTTCGGTGACGCCGTCGCTGAAATACTCCATCCCCGAGTCGGCCAGCGTGTTGACCAGCGGCAAGACGGCCAGGGAATCTATCACCCTGTGCGGCTGAATCGTGTGAGGCTGAGGCGCGCCCGTATCTGTGATGGCCGAAGGCTGCTGTGCCGGCGCGACACGTCCGACGCCCATTACGCCGCTTCCCATCGAGCGCTTCAGTTCTTCTTCAAACTCCAGCCTCTGCTTCAGGCTCCTCATATCGCCGAGCAGCTCTTTCGCGGTTTGATAACGCTCCGCGCGATCCTTGCGCAACGTTTTTGCGATGATCCAATCCAGCGCCTCGGGCACGTCGCTGGCAAAGCTCGTAACGGGCAGCGGCTCGCGCGCCAGGATCGCGGCCAGCACGTCGGCTCCCGTCGGCCCCGCGAAAGGCGCGACGCCCGCGATCATTTCATAAAGCACGACGCCCAGGCTGAACAGATCCGTGCGCGCGTCTACCTTCTGTCCGCGCGCCTGCTCTGGCGACATGTAGCTGGTAGTCCCCATTACCACGCCTGTCTCGGTCGTCAGCGCGACGACCGTCTCGGCTTCGCTATCGACATCTACATGGTCGAGCGGGGCCGCGTAGGCTTCGGTCAGCTTCGCTATGCCAAAATCGAGGACTTTTATGTAACCGTCGGGCCTGAGCATTATATTTTCGGGCTTGACGTCGCGGTGAACTATCCCGGCTTCGTGCGCCGCCGCGATCGCGCTCACGATTTGACAGGCGATGTCGAGCGCCTGTCTGAGCGCAACGCGCGACCGCTTCATCTGCTGGCGCAGCGTCTGCCCTTCGATGAACTCTGTGGCGATGTAGTGGGCGCCCCCTACTCGCCCGATTTCGAATATCGTGATGATGTTCGGATGGTTGAGCGCAGAGGCCGTGCGCGCCTCCTGCTCAAACCTGCGCACGCGGTCCGGGTCTTGAGTGAACTCTCCGGGCAGCACTTTGAGCGCGACCTTGCGGCCGAGGCGCCTGTCCTGCGCGAGGTAGACTTTCCCCATGCCGCCCGCGCCCACCAGTGAAAGGACCTGGTAGGGGCCAAGCGAGCTTCCGGTCTCCAAAAGGGCCTGGTCTTTAGCGAGCATACCGGCGGCAACTTCGAGCGCGGGCGATTCGATAAAGTTCTCTGCGCGCAAGGCGTACGCGAGCAGCGATTCCAGCTCTCGCCTCAATGCTTCATCGCCCGCGCAAGCCTGATCGAGGAAGCCCGGGCGACGGCCCTCATCAAGCTCAAGGGCTTTGTGATAAAGCTTTTCGATCTCGCGCCAACGCTCGGGCTTCATCTGCGGTCCCCGCTCATCTCGCGCAGCAGCCAGACCTTGGCCATCTTCCAATCGCGCATCACCGTATCGGGCGAGACGCGGAGCACGTGAGCCGTCTCCTCTACGCTCAGGCCGCCGAAGAATCTCAGCTCCACGACTCTGCTTTTGCGATCATCGACGGAAGCGAGGGCCTTCATCGCGTCGTCGAGCGCGACCAGATCAGCGTCCTGCTCCGCGCCCACTTCAAGCGCCTCGTCGAACGTGACCCGTCGCGCGCCGCCGCCCCGCTTCTGGTATTTACGCGAGCGTGCGAAGTCGACAAGTATTCGCCTCATGACCTGCGCCGAGACTGCGAAGAAGTGTGCTCGGTTTTGCCATTCGACGCCCGTCACATCGACCAATCGCAGGTAAGCCTCGTTGACCAGCGCAGTAGTCTGCAGCGTATGCCCCGCGCCTTCTCTGACCATGTAACGCCTGGCCAGGCGGTGCAGTTCGTTATAAACAAGCGGCAAGAGCTTTTCCAGGGCCGATTGATCTCCCTGACTCCAGGCATGTAAGAGTTGGGTCACTTCCCTAGGCGAAGGCATTTTTCCTCCCTCCGAGAGCGAGGGTACGTCGGAGGCGCGAGGATTATAACAATAAATCTTCCCATCGCCATGCAAGTTTTCATCTCCAATTCTCGCTTAGTTAGATGAAGGTTCGGAAGAATATTCATTACCGAGGAGGAACACGCATGAAAAAGAAGCTCTTTACTCGAAAAGCGGTATTACTCTTCTCCATCGCGCTCGCCGTCGCAGCATTAAGCGCCGCGAGTCTCGCGCATAACCCGTCGGAAAGAGATGGGCCATACGAGGTCTGGATACTCGACCAGTCGGACACGACTGCGGATGGCGGCGGCACGCTTTACATCTATCAGGACACGGAGCTTGAAGGCGACGACCCATCGAGTGCTACGCCGGAAGTCATCGACCTCGGCGGGGCGGCCCGCGATCTTTGCCTGGAGGAATCGGGCACCGCGCCGCGCCGCCCTCACATGCTCTTTTTCAACCACGACCAGACGCACGCTATCATCTCGTTCGTGACGACCGGCCATGTCCTTTTCATGAATACGGCGACGCGACAGCCTATAGCTTGCATAGATGTCGGAGAGCAAGCGCACGCGGCAGTGCCGTCCCCCGATGACAGGTACTTGATCGTCGCCAACCAGAACGGCAAGCTCCTTCAACGCATACGAACCGACTACGCGACCAACACGTTCACGCTTGAAAACGAGGCCACGCTCAACCTCGCCACCTGTACGACTCCCAACGGGTTCGCCTGCCAGGATGCCGCGCTCCGCCCGGACAACGCGCCCATCTGCCCGGACTTCGACGAAGAAGGCCGGTTCGTATTCATCACGCTGCGAGGCGGCGGCATGTTCGTAGTCGATAGTACAGCAACGCCTCTGGCGATAGTGGCCGAATACGACCGCGCGCACATTCACGGGAACGGCTGCGGCGGCGTTCACCTGGACGGCCAGATGTACATAAATGCCGGGGGAGGGACGCCGGCCAACCCGCTCGAATCCGATCTGTATACGTTCCCTCTGTCAGCTTTTTCATCCACGCCCAACCCGCCGAACACGCCTCAGCCCGCTGTGATCTACAGCCACGACGATCGTGGGTTTGTAGATTCGCACGGCATGGCGCTCAACAAAAAAGAGAAATACCTGTGGGTCGCAGACCGCGCCGCCAATCGAATAATCGTCGTGAAGACGAACGACAACAGAGTAGTCAACGAGATCGATCTGGTAGGCGAGGTGTCATCCGACCCGGCCCCCGACCTGCTCGATAGATCGCCCGACGGCGACTTCATGTTTATGGCGCTTCGCGGGCCGAACCCGCTGACGGCAAACGTTGCGGGTGTAAACAACGCAGTCGGCGCGACACCGGGCCTGGGCATTATCAAGGTCAAGGGCAACGGCAAGAAGGGCGTCTTTAAAGCCGTCGCTCCCATCAGCCACGTGGTCGGGGGTGTTGAGCGAGCAGACCCTCACGGCGTAGCGGTGCGCGTGAAGTGAGGATTCTTCAGAAAGGAGGCTAGCGGTATGAGCAGATACCTGTTTATCGAATCGCGTGACCCGTTTGAATCGCGCGACGTGCAGTTTGTCGTGGAGACGGCCACGGCCTTGAAGCGAACCGGCAACGACGTGACGGTCTTCCTAGTTCAAAACGGCGTGCTCGCGGCACGCATTGGAGCGCGCGCTTCGCACCTGCCGATGCTCGCCGAAGAAGGGATACGGTTGCTGGCCGACGACTTCTCGTTAGGCGAGCGCGGGATTCGAGCCGAAGAGTTAATGAGCGGCGTTAAAGAGTCCGGCATAGACACGCTCGTCGATATGCTGGCTCAGAAAGATACCAGAGCCATCTGGCACTGAGGAGGCAGTCATGGCAGACAGGAGTTTGACTATAGCTTTGATGGACCCGCCTTACGAATCGGCGAACTCGACGACCGCGTTTCGAATAATATCGTCGGCTTTGAAGAAGGGGATTTCGGTCAACGTCTTTGCTTACGAAGGAGCCGTGAACCTTGCGTTTAAGGAGCAGACTCCACACGCGAACCCTGTGAAGGGGACTACAGTCGAAGAGGAAGACCACCCCCTGACAAAGAACTTTGTCGCCGCGCTCCTGGAGATTGGGAAACAGGACCCGCTTTTGACCTGGGTCAATTGCGGGCTGTGCGTAGACGAGCGCGGCGCGGGGAACTGTGTCGAAGGCGTCAAGCGCGGGGGGCCGGGCGATTTCTTAAAGATGGCTCTTGAGTCTACGAATACGCTGGTCATTCCTACGAAATAGGATCGCGGAGGAAAGCCATGAAGATTTTGAACATAATTGAAACAGCCTATCGCGCTACGCTCGAAGAGCAGGATGACACGATACTGTGGCTGAGCCAGGCGCTTGGAAACGCGGGCGCGGAGCTGACGGTTTTGCTGCGCGCGAACGCCGTCAACTACCTGGTGAGCCAGGAGTGCCCCGCGCTGGCAATCGGCAGTCTCAGGATCAATCATCCCGCCCGTCCCGCCGACGACATTCGCAAGCTCTTTGAAAAAGGGGTGAAGGTCTACGCGGTGCGCGATGATCTTGAAGATCGCGGGATCAAAAAGGAGAACTGCACGGGCGCCATCCGTCTGATCCGCAGGAGCGAGATCGCAGGCTTGATCACAGAGCATGACCAGGTCTGGCACTGGTAAAAACCTCACCTGAAAAAGTAGTTGTACCCAACTACCATATTCTTGAGCAGAGAGCCGGGAAGGGAATTGGCTAAGAACGCGCTCGCCACCGTGTGCGTGATGGCCGTTGCAAACAGGTTAGGCTCTCGCTCGTACTCGCGCGCCCATATGTAGCCGCCCGCCGCGCACGCGATCATCAGTAACGGGTTGGGAAAGTGCAGCAGCGCAAACATCACGGCCGTCGCCGCCGCGCTGCGGCCTCCTGTCAACACGCGCAAGCGGTGATTTATGAACGCTAAGAGCATGTACTGTTGAAGCAATGCCCATAGCGGGACCGTCAACAGCATGGAATAAAACTTTGTCCCGAATCTCAGCGTCCCCGCCGCCCACCCGACTACGACCACCGACACGACAAAGACGCCTAGCGGCAAGGCGAGCCGTCTGATGACGATGAGAAAATTATCTAGCCTCAACCCGAGCATCCGCGCCGTCCGCTTGTCTCGCGCGTAGCAGGTCACGAGCAGCACTATGATCATAAACGACAGCCCGCGCGAAGCGGCCCGCTCATCTCTGATCGCGGGCGCGATCCACATTATCGCCTCTACGAGGAGCACCAGGCAGGCAATCTCGCACGCGGCGCGGCTCGCGCTCGCGCCCGTGTCGAGCCCGGTCCGCGCATCGGAAAGCATCTGGCGAGGTGTAGCCACAGCAGAGATTTTATAAGCTCTGTGGCCGAGCTTGCCACCCCCGGCCGCTCATAAAATCGCAAGAAAAGAGCCGGCGAGCCATTCTCTATTGTCGCTGTCCGGAGGCCGATGCCCATGCTAGTCAGGCCAATCGGCTAGATGTTATAATTTATAGTCGAAGTAATCTATTCGCCCAGAAGGAATCGGAACAGAATGACTAAGAGAAGAATTTCTATGATGGTAATGTCAATCGTGACCCTGGCCCTGCTTATGGTCCCGTCCGCGCCCGCGCAGACCGAAGAGCAAGGGGCGGCGATAGACATAATTCGCTACAAAATCAATGCCGAGTTGATACCGGACTCGCACACTTTAAAAGCAGTTACGACAGTCACCTTCAAGCCGCTCAAGCAGACTCAATCCGTCGTGATGGAGATGAACGGGTCGCTTATTATCTCGTCGGTCAAAGGCCCTGACGGCAAAACAGCTTTGCAATTCATTCAAGACAGAGTCAACGATCTTAACGTCAAGATCAACCTGGGGCAGTTGTACCAGCCGGGCAGCGAGATCACCTTGACTTTTGAGTACGCGGGCCCGCTCGCCACTCCCGAAGGCGGCCCGGTCCCCGACCGTAGGCTTGCTTACATAGGCCCTGAAGGCTCTTATCTATTTTATGCCTCGCGCTGGTTCCCATTTCACGGTTATGCCGCAGACCGCGCGACTTCCGAGATCAGCCTGACCGTGCCGGGCAACTGGCTGGTAGCGGGACACAGCGCAAACCCCGTCACTCCGGCTCCGACAAAAGACGGGCGAAAGATTTTTACATTCGTCGAGACGCAGCCGGTCCTGCCCGGATCATTTGCCGCCGGCCAGTTTATCAACCGCACGATAAATAACGCGGGCTTGCAGGTCGACCTGTTCGTGCTGCCCGGCTCGGAAGCGCGCGCAAACGAGTTCGGCCAGGAGGTCGCGCAGATACTCCAGTTCTACAACACGAAGTTCGGCGCTTATCAATTCGCGCCGCGTTACGTCGTCGCGGAAGTTGACGACGAGACGCTGGATACTTATAGCGGCGCAGGGATTGGATTTCTTCCGCACCGAATGCTCGTGTCTGAAAGAGAGCTTCCCGTTGATGAACTCGCGCGCGAAGTGGCTTACCAGTGGTGGGGCCAGGCTGTAGGCTTGAAGAGCTTCGACGACTCATGGCTCTCGCAGGGCCTGGCCGAATACTCAAGCGTCCTTTACCGCGAGTCGCGGCAAAGCGCTGCGGAGTTTCAGGGGACCGTCTCCGAGATACTAGAGCTGGCGCTGGCCTTCGAGCAGGAGTCTTCAATCGCCCGCGCGCCCGCGACGCTCAACGACCAATCGCCCGCCTACCGCTCGGTGATCTTTTACAAAGGCGCGTACGTCTATCACATGCTGCGCAGCACGATCGGCGACGACAAGTTCTTTAACCTGATTAAGAATTACTACTCCACCTACAAGGGGCAGAACGCCAGCATAGACGAGTTCGAGGCGCTTACGGACAAGATAGCCGGCTCGAACATGCGCGGCTTTTTCGGCCTGTGGATAGACTCGACAGGCGTGCCTGAGTTCAAAGTCGATTACGCGATAATCCGCACAAAAGAGGGCAAGTTCAAGGTGCGCGGCACCGTCAGACAGAATCTCGATTCGTTCCGTGGCCCGGTCGGGATAGCCCTGGAGGCCGAGGGCGGGCGCGAGAGCCGCACGACGATAGACCTGAAGGGGACTAGCGCGGATTTCGAGATCTCGTCTGAAGGCAAGCCGCTCGATGTCATAATCGATCCGGAAAACCGCTACCTGCGCATCTCGGACACCATTCGCACGTCTGTGATCGTGCGGCGCGGGATACAGCACTTCCAGCGCGAAGAGTACGCCGAAGCCGAAGAACAGTTCCGCGCCGCGCTGAAGCTCAACCCGCGCTCTTCGTGGGCATGGTATAACCTGGGGCTGCTTTTCATGGAGCAGCGGAACTGGGACAAGGCGAAAGACTATTTTTCAGAATCGCTCAACAGCGACCTGGACCCTTCGTGGCTCGAAGTCTGGTCGTATATATACCGCGGGAATGCTTACGACGCGCAAGGCAATCGCGACCGCGCCGTCGCCGAGTACAACAAGGCGAAAGAGACTGGCAACAACTACAACGGCGCGCAGCGGATGGCGGAAAAATACCTCGGCCAGCCTTACAAGCGCGAGCGGTCGACGGCGCAGAGCAGTTAAGCGGCCTCAGAACAATCGAGTGACATCGGCCACGCAGCATTTCAGTTGAGATGCTGCGTGGCTTTTGTTTTATGATTTGAGATATACTTTTCGCATGGATGCTTTGCCTAAAAGAACGCAAGGGAGCTGTTCGGTATGCAGGCAAACAAAAAGACCGTAGCATTGATCGAACCCGCCGCGGGCAATCTCGACGCGGCATTTCAGAGGGCCACGCTTGCACGTTATGCGCAGTTGCATCATATCGAAATAGGCCATTTCTGCGGCGAGCGCACGCCAACAGCAGGCGCGGCAGGGAACCCTGAACACAAGGATTTGATAAGCGAAATACGCGGCGGCGGAGTCGTGCGCTTGCTGGTGATGGCCGACGTGAGGCACGCCGTGCCGGAAGATGTTTTAGCCGAATGCCGCAAAGCAGGCGTTGAGGTCATCTTCGTCGATGTGCAACAGGAGAGAGGATTGACGCAAGTTCCTTGACGCGTCGAGGAGGAATCGGAATTACAAGATGAGCAGCAAAGGCGAATTAGAAGTTCTTAAAACTCTCTACGAGATGCTCAACGGGTTGACGATCGCCGCCGAGCGCGCGTCAGAGGACAACGATTATCCCGACGTCGAGCGGTTTATGGATAAGCTGAGCGACCTGACGCTTGAGCTTGAGATGCGCATCAAGGATCTCGACCCCACCTGGAAGTCGGAGTGGGAACGAATGCACAGGGAAGCCGATTAACAGGCGACGGGGTTGTTCATCTCTTCTGGTAGGTTATGACGGCTCGGCCCGTGCCGGGGGCGCAGTTGACTCTGCAAAAGTGCGTTTGCTAGTATTGATCTACGCTCAAGAAGCACGAGAGCGAATCCGTATGGGGCTATAGCTCAGTTGGGAGAGCGCTGCAATGGCATTGCAGAGGCCGTCGGTTCGAGCCCGACTAGCTCCACTTCCTTCCTTAAATCATCCACACGAACATTGATTTCAAAATCCCTTAGACGAAAAAAGGAGGGCCACATTCTGGCCCTCCCGAAATGTTTTGATTGGTTTGATTGTTAGTTAGCCGGGCACCTTTCGTTGCACTGGAAAGGCTGCGAAGATCTGCCGCCGGGATTGGTCACCACTATAATCCCCGGCACGTTACGGCAGAGCCGGCCCTTCAGCGTGAGCCTGTTGAATGTGTTCGTCCCGGTCTGCGAATCTTTAGCCTTCACTTTCTTCGGGGATACGCCGTTTACTGTAACCGTCGCGTTGGCTCTGAAGTTCCGCCCGGTCACGTCCAGCGTGATCACGCCCGACGCGCTTCGGTTGAGCCTGCACCCGTTCACAACCGCAATGTCAACCGAAGTGTTACACTCGGGACGCGGATCGCCCGGCACACACGAGGGACAACCGGGAGTGCCAGGAACACAAGGTTGCGGAGTCGTGGCGTTGCAGGTGAAGGTAACTTGTATCCCCTGCTCGTTTCCTAACGGACATCCCGCTGGCGCTCCCGCTGGCAGGCTCGTCAGGTTCCGGCTCGTCCCTCCCGGGCCTACAAGGAAGATCAGGAACGACCTACCTGCGTTTGCACTCGTGAAGGCGAACTCCGCGTCCACTAGGAAGCAACTCAGGTTCTTCACCGCTATCGCGTTTATCACGTTCGACGGGTTTCCTACCTCTACTGCGAACGCGCTGGTCACTCCTGGCGCTCCGTTCGGCAGGCAGAAGCACGCTCCAGTTACAATCAGGTTCTGGATCGGCACTGCGCAGTTGCCGTCGCTCGGCGTAACAGAGAAGACCACCGGCGCCCTCACCCCGAGGTTGATCGGGCAAACCGTCGTCCTCGTGAAGGCCCCGAATATGTTGTTGTCTCCGGCGCTGAACGTAGTCGTTACCGTCAGCGTCGCCGCTCCGCCG
>DASUNP010000016.1:0-109065 GCA_036277095.1 Blastocatellia bacterium | reverse complement strand
CCCCTGACCCCTGCCCCTGACCCCTGCCGCTACTCTATCTTCAGATCTTTGAGAGTGAGCTGTACCTGGGTGTTGTTGTTATAAGTGTTTTCGGAAAGCGTGAAGGCGAGGCTCACGCGATCGCCGGGGAATACATCGCCTGCGCGCTCTCCTGCGCCCCACCACAGGCAATCCATCCACCGGCCTGCCTGCATGACGCGCAGCTTCAGATGCTTCTCTTTCAGCACGCGCGGGGCCGAGACCACTACCGCGCCGCGAGTCTCGAAGACCGGCTGAGGGTTGCCGGGTCCGAACGGCTCAAGGCGGCATATCTCTTCGAGAGTGTCATGAGCGGCGAGCTTCAGCGGTAGAGGGCAGTCTATGTCGATTAAGGGAATCAAATCCTCGTCTTTCAAAGCCGTGCTTGCGTGCTCGTTCAACCTGCGCCTCAGCTCCGCGATGCGGTCTGCGCGAATCGCGAGCCCTGCCGCGTGCGAGTGTCCGCCGAACCGCTCGAACAGTTCAGCGCAACTGGTCAACCCGTCCAGCAGGTGAAACGCCGGTATAGAGCGACCGCTGCCGTGGCCTACGCCGTCCTCGATAGAAATTATGATCGTCGGCCGGTGCAGCCGCTCGACTACCTTCGACGCGACGATGCCTATCACCCCGCGATGCCAGCCTTCTCCGGCGATCACGGCTACGTGCGACTGGGCGTGCGAAGGGTCGCGCTCGATCTCGCCCAGCACCTGAGCCAGTATGTCGGCTTCGGCCTGCTGGCGCGCGGTGTTCTGCTCGTTCATCTGCAAGGCCAGCCGCATTGCCGATTCCAGGTCCGGCGCGTCGAACAGATCGACCGCCGCGCTTGCGCCCGCCATCCGCCCGACCGCATTGATGCGCGGCCCCAGCCGGAAGCCAACGTCTACGCAGGAGACGGACTTGTTTGTAAGCCCGGCTACTTCAAGCAACGCGCGCAGCCCGTGATTATTCGGCCTCCTCAGACCGGCCAGCCCGTACTTTGCGATGATACGATTTTCGCCCGTCAGCGGGACGATGTCTGCGATAGTGCCGATGGCGGCGATCTTGATGAACGATTCGACGAGAAGCCCGTGGCCCGTCTCGTTCAAAAGCGCCTGCGCGAGTTTGAAGGCCACCCCGCAACCGGCGAGGTTCTTATTCGGGTACTGGCAATCCGCGCGTTTAGGATTCAGCACAGCGTTTGCGCGCGGCAGCCCCTCTTCGGGCAGGTGATGATCGGTGATAATAATGTCGAGCCCTAGACTGCGCGCGTGCTCGACAACCTGGGAGGCGCGAATGCCCGTGTCCACGCTGATGATCAGCCGGTAGCCATCTTCCTTCGCCCGCTCCATAGCGTCTTCGCGCAGCCCGTAGCCGTCCTTGAGCCTTTCGGGTATGTAATAAGAGACCTCCGCGCCTATGAGCGAGAGCGCTTTTTTTAAGATCACGGTCGAGGTAGTTCCATCGACATCATAATCGCCGTAGATCAATATTTTTTCTTTCTGTTCCACGGCGCGCAGTATGCGGTCGACAGCCGCGCGCATATCGCGCATCAAAAACGGGTCGTGCAGATCTTTGATCCTGGGGTTGAGAAACTTATCAGCGGTCTCCGTGTCGGTGACGCCGCGATTGACCAGCAGGGTCGCCAGGACTTCAGACACGCCTAGCTCGCGCGCAAGACGAGCCACCGAAGCTTGATCGCTGTGAGTCTGAATCCAGTTCTTATTCTGGCTTTTTGATCCCATAGATTTCAGGCGGCAATACCATAACATAAACAGCGAAGAGGAGCACGGCCCTGCTGCTCATTGCCTTCTGGGCACGTCGAGCGCCGGGTTGCGCGCGAAAAAGCCGCCGGGCAACAGCTTGAAACCGGCGCGGTGACAGGTCATCACGGGCCACTCCTCCGGGCGCGGGATGTGCGTCAGCCCCATCGTGTACCACAAGACGATGTCTCGGTTCTCAATCGAGCGGTTGGCGCTCGTCCATTTCGGCAAGCCTTCGCCTCCCTGGTTCTGATTGATGTAATAACCAGCGGCATTCGTCTCCGCGCGGTCGTAAGGCGTGACCCAGAGATGAGAGCTCATAAAGCCCGCTCGTTTTCTCACGGACGATCTCGGGTCGGCGAACGGGACCGCGTTTTCTCCGGGCAGTAGCATGTAACCGACAGGTTGTCCGAGGGGATTTTTGACCGCAGGATTTATGACAGCCCATTTTCTGCCCGACGCCAGGTTGACCTGGCGCTGCGCGTCTTTCTCTCTGCCAAACACGGTGTTCTTCATCACGAAAGCGTTCATGTAAGGATTATTCGGGCCGGCCGGGACCGCTTCGGTATTCATCTCGACCACGCTATTGCCGCCCGCGCTGTCAACGTCCAGGTCCAGGCGAAAGTTGAAAAAGTGCTGGTGATGAACTGCCTCGACGCCTTCGGCTATAAGATGACCGTATTGTTGTCCGTTGTGATTGTGGGCGGAAGCATTGGAGTTCTTCACCCCTTTTGTCTGCATGATGCCCGTGAGCAAGACTTCCATCTCAAGCATGCCATCCTGGTTGAATATCCAGTTGAATCCGTATTCATAATTACCTACGGTTGCGATCCACGAAAGCACGAGCTGCCTGGCGCGGCGCGACTCGTTACCCGACTCGAAATCAGAGTGCTTCCACAACAATCCGCCGTCCCTTTCAAACAACGCGACCGCCCGAGGCACTTCAATCGGCCCGCCAATATCGCTCGGAAAGACCGCGCCGAAAAAGGTCGCGTTTTCGGGAGCATCATTCAGCGGGTCGAGCGAGTTGGCGAACCGGCCAATGGCGAACTCGCCCTCATCGAAGGCGTTTCTGAAAAACCATGCAGGGCCGGGGTCGCCGTAAGGCACGACCATTTCGGAAAGCGAAGCGCGGTATAACACGCTTCTCAACCTCTCCTGGTCTTCATAACCGACAGTGTAAAGCACCAGCCCTTCGCGCGGGTGGACGCCGAACCGAAAGCGCCACTTCTGCCATCGAACCTCGTTGCCCGCCACGGTAAAGCTCGCGCCTTGTGGCTGGGTGATCTGCAATGGCCTGGGAGCCTCCCTCATCTTTCCGACAGCGTCCGGGTGATAATCGGCGGTAGCTTTCGCCACGGGCACGACGCCCGAATCTACGACTTTGATAACCCGCTTTGCGTTCAGATCGACGTAAGCGACGACGCCCTCAATCGGCCTCGCATAATAATTCTTCGAATCCCCTTTGTAATATGAGACACCGCGAAAGACGCGCACGCCTTTCTCTTCAGGGAAACCGAAATGGCCCGCCGACCAGGGATCTATCTGAACTTTTCTGAAATCGGTTATGCCGCGTTTCTTGATCGCCTCTTGCCATTCGGGATTCGAGCGCACGATCCCCTGCATCATCAAGTAGTCTTCAATCAGCAGCGTTGGCTGCGCGCCGGGAATCTCTTTCCATGAAAGGATGCTCTTGCCTTTTAGATCGACTACGCCCTCGAACGTCTTATTGCTCGCGCGCTCGTAGACGACGGCGAAAGCCTCGCGGCGCATCGAGTCGCCGGGCTTGAAGGCAAGCACTTCCTCTTTTGGGGGCTCGTTGAGCGCGATGAGCGGATACCGGCTCGTCTGGCTCGTCTTGCCGCCGGCTTTCAGAATCGCAACCGCCTCAGCCATCTCTTCTTTGGTGAGCGGGTCGAGTGGGTGCGCAGAGTTATTGCTTGAAGCAATCGCGCTGCTGGAAGCCAGTAAGCAAACGCAAAAAATGACGCGGAAGCTCAACGCCAGTATAGAAGTTTTCATGATTTACTCCTTTGGGCCAGGAAATGTTTTCAGCCGCAGGCGGCGCATCATCGGTTTGATGTGCGCTCTAATCCTTTTCCGATTCGGCGTATGCCTTCTTCGATCAATGAGGGTTCTATTGAAAATGACAGCCTGAGATAGCCGCGCCCCTCGGAGCCGAAGGCCGAGCCGGGGACTGTAATCACCCGCTCGTCTAACAGCCTTGTCGCCACGTCTTCCGCCTCTCCGAACTCCGACACGTCGAGCATTATGTAGAACGCGCCTTCCCCTGCTACGTAAGGCAAGCGCAGCTCGCGCTCTATCGCGCGTGCCATCACGCCTCGCCTGTGCAAAAGCTCTTCGCGCATCAAGGCCGTAGCTCGACGGCCTTCTTCGCTGAACGCAGCAATCGCCGCCCGTTGAGAGATGACCGACGCGCAAGTGGAAATGTATTGATGCATGACCGTGACGTGGCGGATGACTTCTTCCGGCCCGACGGCCCACCCCAACCGCCAGCCGGTCATGCTCATCATCTTCGACAGCCCGGATATGATTATCGTCTTGTCGTAAAACTCAGAGATCGAGCCGGGCCGCTCATCGAAATAAAGCTCGCGGTAGATCTCGTCGGATACGATATAGACGCCCGTCCCACTGATCCGCTCCGCGATGAATCGCAGGTCGTCGCGCGAGATGACGCGGCTCGTGGGGTTCGAAGGCGAAACAATGAAAACAAGTTTCGTATGATTCGATAGTGCGCGGTCAAAACTGTCCCGGTCAAATTCAAAACCCCGCGCGGCGGGCATGTGGTAATAAGTCGCGCGCGCGCCCGCTATTTCGGCGAGCGTCGGGTAAGCGAGAAAACCCGGGTCGGGCAGAAGCACTTCATCGCCCGGCCCCGCAATCGCCATGACGACCGCAAAGAGAGCCTCTTCAGCTCCATTCATCACGCAGACCGACTCTGCGGAAAAACCTTCTCGCAAGCCTTCGCTGTGGTACGCGGCGACGCAAGCGCGCAAAGCCGTCAATCCCGCGTTCGGCGTATAGCCGGTCGGCTCCTCTTCGATGACGCGAGCCGCTTCTTTGCGCACCACGTCGGGCGTCGCGAAATCAGGCTCGCCAAGCCCGAGGTTTATCGAGCCCGTGGGCGCGTTGTCATAGAGCCGTCGCGTCGCGCTCTTGCGAACATTTCTTATGCGCTCTGCCGGTGTGAACATAGGAGCTAGCGAAGATAATCTTCAAGTCGAACGGATAAATCGGTCTTCTCGTCTCTGTACTTGACGATGATCGGGGTGTAGAGCGAGAGGCCAAGCTCCGCCCCGCGCCCTTTCGTTATCGCGCGCGATCCTGCGACGACGACAGCGCCCGTGGGGATTTCAAGCGCCGCGTCCGCAGTCTTGCGATAGACCTGATCGCGCACCAGATCATAAACAGGCGTGCCGCCCGTCAGTATCGTGCCTGATGCCAGCACGGCGCGCTCGCGAACTATCGCGCCTTCGTACACGCCGCAGTTGCCGCCGACCAGCACGTCGTCTTCGATGATGACGGGCATCTCGCCTATCGGCTCAAGCACGCCGCCTATCTGCGCCGCCGCAGAGATGTGAACCCGCTTCCCCACCTGAGCGCAAGACCCGACCAGCGCGTGTGAGTCTATCATCGTGTCGTCGTCGACGTACGCGCCCGCGTTTACGAACATCGGTGGCATGCAGGTCACGCCGCGACCGATGTAGCACGCGTCGCGGATAGAAGATCCGCCGGGAACTATGCGCACGCCGTCGTCCATCGTGATCTGTTTGAGCGGGTAGGTGTGCTTGTCGAAGTAACGAAAATTATGGTTGATCGAAAGATTTTCAATCCGCCCCAGACGGAAGCCGAGCAGTATACCGCGCTTGACCCACAGATTAACCTTCCACTGGCCGTCGATCTTTTCGGCCGCTCGCGCGCGGCCAGTGTTGAGCTGCTGTTTGAACTCTTCAAACAACTCGTAATGCTCGCTCGTGAACTCTTCGGGCGAATTATCAAAAAGCTGCTCGATTCTTTCTCGAAGCTCCATAGCAGTAATCCACTCAAATCAACTTCAGTTCGACCAGCACAGAGCGCAGCTTGTCTTTAGTCTGCTGGCTCACCGGAACCATCGGCAGCCGGTAGAACTCTTTCACCTTGCCCATCAAGGCGAGCGCAGCTTTTACGGGGCCGGGACTGGTCTCTATGAAATTTACTTTCATCAGCGGGAAAAGCTTCCGGTTGAGCTGTCGCGCCTCGTCCCAGTCATTCTCCAGGCAGGCGCGCGTGAGCGCGGTCATCAATCGCGGAGCTTCGTTCGACGCCACAGAGATCACGCCCACGCCTCCTACCGCCACGACCGGAAGCGTCATCGAATCGTCTCCCGAAAGTATTTTGAAATCATCGGGCACGCGCGTGGCGATCTCGGCTATCTGAGAAATATCTCCAGACGCTTCTTTGACCCCGACGATGTTGGGAATCTCTGCCAGCCGCGCGATTGTGTCGGGCAGAATGTTGACAGAGGTTCGCGACGGCACGTTATAGACGATGATCGGCAGGTTGGTGGATTCGGCAATGGCGCGGAAGTGCTGGTACAGCCCTTCCTGCGTCGGCTTATTGTAGTAAGGCGAGACGGAAAGCAACGCCCGCACGCCCAGCCGTTCGTACTCGCGGGCGAGCTTTATGACGTGAGCGGTATTATTCCCGCCTGCGCCCGCCACCACCTGCACGCGCCCCTGCGCCGACTGAATCACTATCTCGACCACGCGGCGCTGCTCGCTGTCGCTCATCGTCACGCTCTCGCCGGTCGTACCGCAGGGCACGAGAAAATCTATCCCTTCCGCGATCTGAAACTCGACCAGCCGGGCGAGCGCTTCTTCATCGATTGACAAGTCTTCTTTGAACGGCGTCACCAGCGCCGTCCCGCAACCCTTCAAAGTCGCAATCTCTTGCATCTCTCCTCCAATGGCGAGTGCTGAGTCCTGAGTGCTGAGTAATTGTTTTCACTCAGCACTCAGGACTCAGCACTCAGGACTTCTTCGATGGTTTGTGAAAACTCGTAAAAACCTTTTCGAGTTTTGATCCAGCGGGCGGCCAGCATAGCGCCTGCGGCGAACCCCGCGCGGTTGCGCGCCGTGTGCGTGAGGGCGAGCGTGTCGGCTTCCGAGTCGAACCCGACCGTGTGTGTGCCCGGAATGTAGCCCGCGCGCGTGCTTGAGGTCGGCGTTTCGCCCCCGTAATGAGAATCGACTATGCGCCTCAAAAAAATCGCCGTGCCCGACGGCGCGTCTTTTTTGAACTTATGATGGGCCTCTTCGATGAACGGGTCGTAGTAGGAAAAACGGCTGAAAAGCTCGGCGGCATATTCCGTGATCTTAAACATAAGGTTGACGCCCACGCTGAAGTTCGAGCCGTAAACAAACCCGATGCCGCTCTCATCGACGATGCTGCGGACCTCATCCACACGGTCGTACCAGCCCGTAGTCCCGACTACCATTGAGATGCGGGCGGCCGCTACTGCTCGGACATTGTCGACCACGGCGCCGGGCTCGGAAAAATCGACCGCGACATCAGCGTCTTCCAACTTCCCGCGCGAGCCCACTACGGGGTCGATGACGCAGGTGATCTCTGCGCCGTCGCGAGCGGCCGCCTCTTCGACCATGCGGCCCATCTTCCCATAGCCTAGTAATGCTATTCTCATCAGAACACGCACTCGGTGTTGACCGCGAGGCGGCTTATCTCTGCTCGCGAGGGTTGATAGATTATCGTTTCGACGCTATCGCTCGCGCGGCGTAGCTGGTAAGCTACCCCCGCGTCGCTCACAAAGTAGTAATAATACTTCTGGGCTTCCTCGTTGCATTGCTTGAAGCTTCGAGAGAGTTTTATCTCAGAGCGCGGGACCGGCTGGCTCGGCTTGAAATAGATGGTGAATACTTTTCCGATCAGCGATCTCGGCGCGCGATAAATCTTCGCAAGGCCGGTCGTCAGATAAGTGATTGTCACTTCGCCGCCGTCAACCTCTATGGGGCCGAGCCGAGAGTCGTCAACAGGGCCGGGCTCGACGCCCAGCAGGCGCGACACGTCAGCTGCCGATGATTGCAGCGGCCTAATCCCCCGCCAGGAATTCTTCGTATCCGCCGCGCCGGTTTTTGCCGTAAGCGACGTGGGGACGATGAGCAGTAAAAGGATGCAAAAAAACTTCAAACTTAATAGCCTCCGACCGGGTAATGACTCTCGAATGGATTCATGCGAGATTCAGTTTTTATGATACGCGAACAGTCGTTGAAGGGCCAACTAGGAAACTTATTCGAACACCTGCGAGTCGAGCTGGCCGAAGAAAACTTTATGGAGCCTGGCTATAACATCTTCAACGTCGTCGTAACCTACGATAAAGTTTATAGCGATCGGCGATGACCCGTGCAGTACGAGGGCAGGCCCTATCTCGTCAATGGCATTGAATATGCGGCTGCCTACGGACGGCGCGTTGCGAAGCTCTTCCCCGACCAGCGTCACTATGGCTTTGTTGCCTTCACCGCTCGCGAGACCGAGCGATGAAAGCTCTTCTATCAAATCTCGCTCCTCGCCTTCTTTCAGGGCGTGCGAGTCGATGACGACGGCTGCGCTCGAAGCGGCGGCTGCCGTAATGAGCGGCTGCGCACGCCTCCGAGCTAATCTATCGAGCAGCGCCTTCAAAAAAACGTCAGGCGAAAGATCGTTAGTCGCCGTCGCTCGAATGACGGTCACAGGCCGTTTGTAAGCGATCGATTTAATCAGATTGGCGCACGGGGCTCGGTCGGCGCTGATTGCCGTGCCGGTGGCGGAGGGGCGCTTCGAGTTGTAGATGTGGACCGGAATGTTTTTGCGCGCAGCCGGGTGTATGGCCTTCGGGTGAAGCACCTTCGCGCCGAAATATGTAAGCTCGGCGGCTTCGGTGAAAGTGCAGCGCTTCACTGTGCGCGCGCCCGCAAAGACCGCTGGGTCAGCGGTCATCAAACCTGAAACGTCCTTCCATATCTGGATGTCGTCTGCGTCCATCGCCGCGCCGACAAGCGTCGCCGTGTAGTCCGAGCCTTCGAAGCCGAGCGTCGTGGTCGCGCCTTCGCGGGTCGAGCCGATGAAGCCCTGAATGACGGGAACTTCGTCGCTTTCGACGACGGGCGTGATTACGTCTCTGATATTCCGGTTTGTAAGCTCCATTATAGGCGACGCCTGGCCGTAGCGATCATCCGTCTTGATAAGCTCGCGCGAATCGAGCAAGCGCGCGCGAATGCCGCGCTCGGCGAGCGCCCCGGCGACTATCGCAGAAGAAAGCAACTCTCCGTAAGAGAGAATCTTATCAAGCCCGCGAGGCGGGACCTCTCCGAGAATCGCCAGCCCTTCGAGCAGCTTTTTTAACTCTTCAAAGTATTCTTCGACCAGAGGGAAGACTTCGTTCGCGCCGTTTTTGACAAGCCGCCGCGCTTCGCTCGTATGTCTGGTCTTGAGGTCGGCAACTATGGCGAGGTTCGTCCGGTTATCGCCCGAGGCGGAAGCTTCGGCGGCCTGTAGCAAGCGGCTGGTAGTCTTCCCCATGGCCGACACTACGATAGCGGGCCGGAGTTTCTCTCTAGCCTTTATAATCTCGGCCACGCGCTCTATCGAAGCGGCGTCCTCGACCGAGGTGCCGCCAAATTTCATGACGATCATATTGGCAGTATTCAGGGGTCAGGGGTCAGGGACCAGGGATTTGTAATTTGAAATTTGAGATTTGAAATCTGAAATCTCAAATCCCTGATCCCTGACCCCCGCCCCTCGTCCCCTAGTCTAATTCCCCTCTGGCTTTCATTATCTCGGCGTTGAGGATGGCCGCGCCTGCCGCGCCGCGCACGGTGTTGTGCGAGAGGGCTACGAAGCGAGTGTCGAAGACGGGACACGCGCGTATGCGGCCTACGACGGCGCTCATCCCAAAGCCCGCGTCGCGATCAAAGCGCGGCTGAGGCCGGTCGCGCTCCGCCGTCACTATGACGGGGCGGGCGGGCGCGGAAGGGAGCTTCAACTCCTGTGGGAGCGACGTGAAACTTTCAAGCACGCGCGCCACCTCTTCGGGTGAGGCTTTCTTTTCCAACTCGACTGAGACGCACTCCATGTGTCCGTCTTCGACAAAGACGCGGTTAGTGTGCGCGCTGATCTTCATCTCAGCGAAGCGTATCTCGCTCCCGTCAAATGCGCCCATGATCTTCAGCGGCTCTGTCTCTACCTTGTCCTCTTCGCCGCTTATGAACGGTATGACGTTGCCGAGCATGTCTGTCGCGGAATGGCCCGGATAGCCCGCGCCCGAAAGCGCCTGCATCGTAGTCACGATTACGCGGCTGACGGTGAAAGCCCTGTGAATAGGCGCGAGCGCCATCACCAGCCCTATCGTAGAGCAGTTCGGGTTCGTCACGATCGCGCCCGTCCAGTTTCGCCGCTCGCGCTGCACTCTTATCAGATCGAGATGTTCGTGATTGATCTCCGGCACGAGCAGCGGCACGTCCGCGTCCATCCGATGGTTCTTTGAGTTGCTCAAGACTGTGTAACCTGCGCGCGCGAAGTTCTCTTCGACCTCGCCCGCGACCGACGAGTCAAGCCCGGAGAAGACCACGCGGCAATCAAGATTCGGCTCGCACGGCTTCACCACCTTGTTCTTGATCTTTTCCGGTATGGGCGTGTACTGTCGCCAGATGACCGCCTCTTTGTAAGCCTTTCCCGCAGACCGATCAGATGCCGCAATCTCCGTCAGCTCGAACCAGGGATGGTTCTCAAGCAGCTTGATAAACTTCTGACCGACGGCCCCCGTCGCGCCCAGCACCCCGACTGAAATCTTGTTCTGCATCAGGCGACCCCCTCCGGTGATTTCAAATCTCTTACCATCCGAGCGTAAGCGTCTACTGCTCGCACAAGCTCCTGTTTAGAGATTTTCTCATGCTCGGTGTGCGCGTCAAGTATCGACCCGGGTCCGAACAGCAGCGGCTTGCCCCAGTTTGCCAGCAGCGGTATGTCCGTAGTGAATGCCACGACCGTCGTCCCGAACCCGTCCAGCCGTTGGGTGAAGACCGGGTCGCAAGAGAACGTGTAGCTGATTTCCGCTCGGTCGCGCGCCACGCGCTCTATCAGTTGCTTCAAGGAGTCCGCGTCAGTCACCACGCGAAACATAAGCTCCGCCTCGGCCTCGGGCGGTATGACGTTGGCCGCGACGCCCGCTTTGATGACGCCTATGTTCATGGTGGTTGCTCCGAGCGTCGCCGACTGCGGAAGCTCAGCAGCGCGAAGGTCGTTTAACAAGTCCAGCAGCTTGTCCGTGGCGGACTCTCCCATCTCGGGGTAAGCCGAGTGCGCGGCGCGACCCGTCGCCTTGAAAACGGCTCTGAGAGCCCCTTTCGAGCCGAGCGCGAGTTTCGATTCTGTCGGCTCGCCGTTTATCAGGTAGCGAGACTGGTTGGCAATCCGGTTCGCCGCTTCGGCGCCAGGGCTTCCCGCCTCTTCGCCCACGACAAAGAGCAATCCGAAATCTGTCTCGCCTAATTCAATGAGAGTCTCCGCAGCTTTGACCATAGCGGCGATGATACCTTTGGCATCGCACGCACCGCGACCATAAATAAACAGGTCGTCTTCTCTCAGCTCGACGTAAGGCGGGACCGTGTCCGTGTGCGTGGAAAGCACTACCTGAGGGTTGCCCCTGCGGGCATATACGTTAGGCCGCCCGGCGGCGGCATCCTGTAGCTCGACTCGAAATCCGGCAGCCGACAGGTAATCGCCCAGGAATTCGGCGACGCGTTTTTCATCGCCGCTGATCGAAGGGATGGCAATCAACTGTCTGGTCAGCTCGAATACGTCCATAATTGAGTCCTGAGTAAAAACCCTTATCGGGGCGCTGTCCTTATTCTTTAACTCAGAACTCAGGACTCAGCACTCAGCACTTCTTCAAGCGCCGTAGCGCTCGGCTCGCCGTTTGCGCGGTATGGTTCGTAACACATGCGGCATCGGGCTTCGTAGCTTATGTCGCCGATCTCAATCTGTGAGTTCCCGCCCGAAACGCGCTGAGTGTAGTGAGCGGGGCTGCCGCAGCGAACGCACACGGCGTGCATCTTTGAGACGTACTCGGCTACAGCCAGCAACTGAGGCATGGGGCCGAACGGGCGGCGCAGATAGTCCTGGTCCAGCCCGGCGACTATGACTCTGAGTCCTGCGTCAGCCATCTCCATGCAGACCTCGACAATGCCCGAGTCGAAAAATTGAACCTCGTCGATGCCTATGACCTTTACGCCAAAGACCAGGTTGGCGCGAAGCTCTGCCGAGTTAGAGACGGCTATGGCGTCGAGCCCCCGGTTGTCGCGCGAGATGATTCGTTTGTCGTCGAAGCGAGTGTCTATAGCAGGTTTGAATAATTGCGTGCGCTGGCGCGCTATCTCCGCGCGTCGTATGCGGCGGATCAACTCCTCGCTCTTGCCGCTGAACATTCCGCCCGTGATTACTTCTATCCACCCGCCTCTCGGATTTATACCGTCCATTTATCAGTTCTCCCCACTTTGAAATCTCAAATTTGTATGGCGGATAATGCGCTTGCGCATAAGCCAGCGACTACGCTCTCCGCCGCGATTTGATATTCTAATTGAGCTTGCTCTGCAATTTTCTGAAAGCGCGTATGGCGAGCGTGTAACCGGGATTAAGCTCGATCGCCGTCTTGTATTCGCGCAGCGCGTCGAATAGCCTGCCCTTCGCTTCATAAACGCGACCCAGGTTGAAATGCGGGTAAAAGTAAGATTCATAACGCGCAGCCTTTTGCGCCCGCACAAGCCATTCGATCGCGCCGTTCGTGTCGCCTTTCTCTATCAGGTAAGCGCCGATGTCGTTATAAGGGTTTCCGAAATCCGGGTCAACGCTGATAGCGAGCAAACATTCGGCAATCGCTTCATCGAGCAAGCCCATGAAGCTGTAGGTC
Organism: Blastocatellia bacterium; assembly: GCA_036277095.1. Taxonomy (GTDB): domain Bacteria; phylum Acidobacteriota; class Blastocatellia; order UBA7656; family UBA7656; genus DASUNP01. The sequence continues at coordinate 96,351 of DASUNP010000016.1, read as the reverse complement.
CACCCCAGAAAAGTGTGCGCCTCTGCGGTCGGGTAAGCCTCTAACGACTGTTTGTACAGGTCCACGGCTTCGTCAAGCTCGCCCCGCATCTGGGCCTCGTAAGCCGATTTGAAGAATCGGAGCGCCTCTTGTTTTGCCGCTGCCTGTTCGTCGGTCAGAAACTCTTCGCCGCCAAACGGCATATCGCCAATGCCTGTTTGAAGCGCGACCAGCCGCGCCTCACGAGCAGTCTGTCCGGTCTCTTCCTTCACCCCTTTACCTCTGCTTTTATTCCGGCGGACGCGGTTGACCTCTGTGACAGGTATTACAGGTGACGCGCGTCGACCCGCCGAGCTTTGCGTTCCAGTCGCGCGTCAAACCAATCATCTTGCGCCCCATCTGTTTTGCGGGCTTATCGTCTTTTTCGAACTGGTCTTTCACATGACAGTAAGTGCAATCTACGCCCAGCGAGTTTTTGAAGGCGAACATAATTGGTTCCAGGCGGCTGGCGGGCAGCCCTTTGAGCACTTGAATGTTCTTATACTTCTGCTCGGTCCGCTCCTCGCGGCTTGAGGCCGGAAGCGGGTCGAGCGACGGAAGCTCTATCGTCTCACCCGACGGTGTAGTTCTGCCCGGCGTTTCCCCATCACCGGCTAGAGGCGGCGCGGGGACAGTCTCGCCCGGGTTGATGGGCGGATGACCTGGCGGCAATTCCTCGCTGCCGGTGTTAACAGTCCTTGAGCCCGACGAGCTATCACTGGTCACCGGCGGGACTGCGGTCGGGCCGGGGGCTGACATGTTTGCCGAGAAAAACCCGATTACGGCTCCCAATAAAACGCCGATGATGGCGTAGGTAATCTCATCCTTGTTCATCTAACAGGCTCCACTAAACCAGATTTGATCTCTATTAGTTTAACTGCCGAGAACGCTGAAAACATAATAGTGCCGCTTCGACCATAGCACAACCTTACTGCTTCAATAGCTGGCCCGCGATGACGAGCTTTTGAATTTCTGATGTGCCTTCGTAAATCCTCAGCGCGCGCACCTCTCTGTACAATCGCTCGACGACAGACCCGCGCACGACACCAGTCCCACCGTGAATCTGCACAGCTTGATCGATGATGCGCTGCGCAGATTCGGTGGCGTAAAGTTTTGCCATAGCCGACTCTTTCGTGACGCGACCGGCAGTCGTATCTTTTTTCCAGGCGGCGCGGTAGACGAGCAGCCGCGCGGCGTCAAGCTCCGTAGCCATCTCTGCGAGCTTCGCCTGGGTCGTTTGAAACGCCGCAATGGGGCGGCCAAATTGTGCGCGCCGCTTCGCGTAACTGAGCGCTTCATCCAGCGCACGCGCCGCCAGCCCCGCAGCCGCAGCCCCGACCGTCGGGCGAAACGTGTCGAGCGTACTCATTGCAATCTTAAACCCCGCGCCTTCTTCGCCTAACAGGTTCGTCGCGGGCACGCGGCAGCCGTCAAATCGTATGCGGCCGATCGGGTGCGGCGCGATCAGCTCGATCTTCTCTTCAAAGCTGAATCCCTGCGTCTCTTTTTCTACGACGAAGGCCGAGATGCCTTTGCTGCCTCCGTCAGGATCGGTCTTTGCAAAGACCGTGTAAAAATCTGCGAGCCCCGCGTTCGAGATGAAAGTCTTCGCGCCGTCCAACACGTAGCTTTCGCCTTCGCGCCGCGCGGTGGCTTGAATGGCCGACACGTCCGAGCCCGCTTCGGGCTCTGTGATGGCGAAAGCGGCTATCAGACGGCCCGCCCGCACTTCGGGCAACAACCGCTTTTTGATCTCGCTCGAACCCGCAATCGTCACCGGAAAGCTGCCCAGCCCTTGCATCGCGAACATCAAATCCGCGAGCGAAGATTCATAGCAAAGCTGCTCGCGAATGACCGAGAGAGAGCGCACGTCGAGCCTCGTTTCGTCCGGCGTCCGGGGAGTTGTGTAATCGAGCAAGCCCTCTTCGGCAAGAAGCCGCACAAGCGCGCGCGCCTGGTCGTCTTCGCTCTGTTCGGGCAGGAGCTCTCTCACTTTATTACGAGCAAAGCGAGCGACGCGCTCAGCAAGTTCCGAGTGATGATCTTCAAGAAATGGTAAGTCAAGCATGTCTTTTATACCTATCTACAAGGATAAACTGGCCAGAGCTTCTTGCGCTTCATTGCTCGACCATCCTAACTCGCGCCCCATCAGCGCCGCCACCCGCGTGGCGCACGAGCGCCCATGATCCGGCGCTAGGAGAGCGATTCGCGTGCGGCGTGAGAGAAAGTCTTCTACGGTCACGGCCATCTCGGCGCGGGCGGCATAAATGACTTCAGCTTCAATGTGCGGGAGGTCAACGGCGAGGGGATTTCTTAACTCCTCAGACTCGCTTGCGATCTCAAGCACCGCGCGAAAATTTCCGCCATAAGTCTCCATGAGATGAATCGCCGTGTCTACGCTCACGCCGTAGTCCGACGCCGCCTGTTCGGCTTCGGTCTTAACGTCGCGCTCAAGCCGCCCGCCCGCGAGCTCTATTCGCTCGGTGAGGCTTCGTACATTCATGCGAAATTTGTTTTCGAGCTTCCGGGCCGCCAGGTCTACGGCTCGCTCGGCCATCCGTCGATAAGTAGTCAGCTTACCGCCTATGATGGTTATCAATCCCGACTCGCTTTCAAACAGCTCTTCTTTGCGCGAGAGATTTGCGGTCGTCGATTTGTCGCCGCCCACGAGCGGCCTCAACCCCGCGAACGTGCTTATGCAGTCAGCCTCCGTAAGGTCTGCGCCCGGAAACATGCGCGCGGCGGACTGCAAGACTCGGCTCGTCTCTTCGCGCGTGGCCTCGGGGTCGTCCAGGTCTCCGTCGTAGTCCGTGTCGGTCGTGCCGATCAGCGTGCGCTCTAGCCAGGGGATGACGAAAAGGAAACGCTGCTCACCCAGCGACGGTATCAGCACTGCCGTCCGGTTGTTGAGCTTCTCTGAGGGGACTACTATGTGGATTCCTTTTGACGGCCTGAGACGGCGGGGCGCGCTCGCATCTGAAAGCCGCGCCACGCTGTCGGCCCACACCCCTGTAGCATTTACTACGACTCTGGCGCGGAGCGTAACTGATCGGGCTGCTGCGACATCTTCGACCTCTATGCGGTATGAGTTATCGTCGAGCCTTGTGATGCTGCGCGCCGCCGCGTAGTTAGCCACAACCGCGCTCATTGCCGCCGCCGCTTTGATCACTTCAACCACGAGACGCGCGTCGTCCGTCAGGCAATCATAATAAAGAAAAGCTCCGCGAAGCCCTTGAGAGTCGAGCGCGGGGGCGAGCTTCAGCGCCTCACCGGGAGCGAGCCATCTGTGGCGTCCTACGTTGCGGCCGCCCGCTAGAAGGTCGTAGAGCGTAAGCCCCAATCGAAGCTTCAGCTTGTTGCTCCCGAGCGGCGACTGTAATCCTCGCCTGTAAAGAGGGACGAGGAAGGCGAGAGGGCGGCTCAGGTGCGGCGCAAGGCGCGAGAGCGTCTCTCGCTCGCGGAGGGCTTCGCGAACGAGCGAGAACTCTAAATGTTCAAGGTAGCGCAGGCCGCCGTGAATCAGTTTTGACGAGCGCGAGCTAGTGCCGCTCGCGAAGTCGCTCTTTTCCACGAGCGCGACGGAGATGCCGCGCGAGCGCGCATCGAGCGCGATGCCCGCGCCCGTTATGCCGCCGCCTACCACTGCGAGGTCAAACGTCTCGCTTTGCAGGCGATTGATATGCTCGTTGCGCTTCAGCGTTGACATGCGCGGCGCGGCAGCAGGTGTCAGGTTATCCGTCATACGAAAGCTTTATCTTTCAACAAGGCCGATGCAAAGTCAAAGCCTCCTTTGGCAGGGCCATTCAGTTCTTTGGATGCGGGAATACTAATTCACCGCAGAGACACAGAGGACGCATATGGCCGATGATGTGCTTCGCACGCGGCGATTACGCAGAGCAGAATTATGTTCTCTCTGCGCCCACTCTGTGCTCTCTGTGTCTCTGCGGTGAAAAGGGGTTGCTTCAAAGCATCTATCTCGGAAAACTGAATGGCCCTTATCCTTTGGAGCGCGCTTTCAATCAATCTTGCTTTGCCCGGTTGAATAAAGTTGCCGCAAAAGGTAGGATGCTGCGCGATATGGCAAGACCGCTTGAAGGAATTCGCGTGATCGATTTTGGCCGCTTCATCGCCGCGCCTTACTGCGCGATGATGTTGGCCGATTTCGGCGCAGACGTTATACGCGTCGAGCGGCGCGAGGGCGGCGAAGACCGCAGGGTCGGCCCCGTGATCGAAAGCGGCGAAGGCGGGCTCTACCTGAACGTCAACCGCAACAAGCGAGCTATGACGCTCGACCTTGGCAACCCCGAGGGCGCAAAGATCGTCCGCCGCCTGGTCGAGAGCGCCGACATCGTCATAGTAAATCTGCCCATCAACGTGATGAAAAAAGTCGGCTTGGATTACGAATCGCTCCGCCATGTAAAGCCCGACATCATTCTGGTCATGGCTTCCGCGTTCGGACCGGATGGCCCTTACGCCAACCGCGTGGGTTTTGACGGCGTGGCGCAGGCTATGAGCGGCGCGATGAGCTTGACGGGGTTTGCGGACGCTCCGGTTCGCGACATAGTCTCGTTTGTCGATTACGGGACCGCGCTCCACGCGGCGTTCGGCGCTATGGTGGCGCTTTACGAACGACAGCGGACCGGGCGAGGCGGCCTTGTAGACGTGTCGCTCCTCGCAACGGGTGTAACTTTCATGACGCCGCTTTTGGCCGAGCGCGCAGCCCGTGGCATCGTGCGCGAGCGCCAGGGCAACACAGGTTATTACACCGCGCCGAGCGACGTGTACCGCACGAGCGACGGATGGATCATAGTGCCTACGATAGGCGACGATATGTTCCGGCGGTGGGCGAGGCTCTTAGGGAGAGAAGAATTGATCGATGACCCGCGCTGCGCCGACGACATCACGCGGGGCAATAATGCCGCGCTCATCAACGAAGCAATGTCCGCCTGGTGCGCGGCGCGCACGCGCGACGAAGCGATCCGCGAGCTTGAGCAGGCTCGAATCCCGTCCGGCCCCGTTTATGATCTGGGCGAGGTCCTGGCCGACGCGCAAGTCGCCGCGCGCGGCTTGCTCGAAGAAGTAGAGCAGCTCGGCGACAAAGCAGTTCCTCTATCGCGAACGCCCGTGCGCTTGAACGGCGAGCAGAATTCATTGAGCCGCGCTCCCGCGCTCGGCGAACACACGGATGAAGTGCTGGCCGAAATAGGATTCAGCGCCGAAGATATCGCAAACTTTCGCGCCGCCGGCGCGATTTGATCCGTTCATTCAATTCAACTATCAGGAGAGACTATGGCTGTACGCACCATCGAAGGGGTCGAAGAGTTAAAAGGCCTTGTGGGCCAGGAGGTCGCCTCAAGCGACTGGCTCGAAGTCACTCAATCGCGCATAAACGATTTCGCGGACGCGACCGAAGACCACCAGTGGATTCACATTGACGCCGCGCGCGCCGCAACTGATTCTCCGTTCAAGACGACGATCGCCCACGGCTTTCTCACGCTCTCGCTCTTGCCGCACCTGGCCGCGCAGGCGTTTTCTGTGAAAGGCAACTGGAGGATGGGGATCAATTACGGTTTGAATCGCCTTAGATTCGTTTCGCCCGTGCCCGTGGGATCGCGAGTTCGAGCGCGCTTCACACTACAAGCGGTGGAAGACGTGCAGGGCGGCGTTCAGCTCACCTGGGCGGTCACCGCAGAAATCGAAGGCAGCGAGAAGCCTTCGCTTGTTGCCGAATGGCTAGTGCGGTATTACCAATGACAAACCAGCTTCCCCTTTACCGCGTGCGCGCGCGCAACACGTCGGTCGAATCCGAAAACAAGATTCACGATGATCGCGTTGCGGCTGACTACGGCTTTCGCGGTGGGCTGGTGCCGGGCGTCACGGTTTACGCCTACATGACAGTTCCGATCGTAGAAGAGTTCGGACTGGCCTGGCTCGAAAGGGGCTCGATGCAGGTGAAGTTCCATCAGCCGTTTTACGAGGGCGACTATACGGCTGTTTACGCCGAAGTCGATCGTGAGTCTGAGCCGGTGAAGATAGCCGTGAGGGCCGAGCGCGATGACGCGATAGTCTGCGCGACAGCACTCGCTACAATCGATGACCGGACGGAGTGGCTGGGGGAAAGTGGAATCGAGAGCTACCCGGAAGCGATGCTGCCGGACTATGAAACGCGGCCCGCCGCCACGCGCGATTCAATAGTAATCGGCGCTCCGCTCGGCACGCTCAAAGAGAGAATCGATCTTGCGGACCGAACGCAGCTTGAGGCGTTAGACGAGCGGCTTGAAATTTATCATGGCTCGGGGGCAGTCGCGCACCCTTTCATTCTGCTCGGGCTCGCCAACAAAGTCTTGATGCATAATTTTCGGCTCGGCCCCTGGATTCATGCGGCGAGCGATTTAATCAACCGGAGCGTGGTGCGCGACGGGGAAGAGATTTCCGTAAGAGGGCGCGTAGCCGATTGCTTCGAGCGAAAGGGGCACGAATTTATCGTGTTAGATCTGCTGCTCGTAGCCGACAAAAGCCGCGTCGTGCAGCAAGTTCGGCACACGGCCATCTATCGCCCAAGAGCTAAGAACTGAAATGCCGGAACTGTTTCCTGAAACAGCAGAGCGAGTTAAAGAATGGGCTTCGCGCCCCGAGGTGCTGGGAGTCATTCTCGTGGGGTCAAAAAGCGCAGACCACGCGGATCATCTTTCGGATGATGATCTGGAAGTGATCTTGACCGAAGAGGCGCACGCTCGGCTCACGCCAGTCGAGTGTAGCGAAGTCCTCTACGCGCCCGAAGGCGACCCGCGCCGTATAATCTACGACTCGCATTATGAATCGCTCGCGGCCCTAATGCACAAAGCAAGCTCGCCGCGCGACCTGGAACACTGGCCTTACGAGCGTGCGCGCGTGCTTTTCGACCGCGACGGCAAAGTGAGCGCGGCCGTGGCGGCTGCGCGCGTCATGACGGCGGAGTTCCGGCGCGAAAGATTGCTCCACGCGACGGTTGACGCATGGATCGCAGGGCGGCGCGCAGAAAAGACTATGGGGCGCGGGGCGGTTGCGGCTGCGCACCTGATAATCGCGCGCGGAGCGAAGGCGCTTTCGCGCATACTGTTCGCGCTGGAGTGGCGATGGGTCCCGCTCGACCACTGGCTTGAGGCCGAGCTTAAAACGCTTGACGACGCGGCGGGCGCTGTGCGGCTTTTAATTGATGCGTTAAAGAGCGTGGAGGTCCAGCCGCTTAAAGAGGCCGTCGACGCTCTTGAAGACCGACTCTACGCGGAAGGCGTACCGCGTCCGGATGGAAGGATAACCCTCTTCCTTGAGCTCATTCACCCCTCGCGCGAGGCCGAGCGAATGATTCACGGGCTTTACTGAACCGGTTATTTGATCTTCTTGCCTTCAACGTCCTGGCCGTTGAGGCTGACCATCAGGTGAGTCACTTTCCCCGTCGCGTCTTTTACAAACTTGATCTTCGCATTGACGTTCGTCACGGTGAACTCTGTCTCGGACGTTGGGACAAGCTCTTCTTTAGAGTCTCCGGGCGGTTGCCCAAAGAGCTTGTCCCCTTCCCTTGTCACGACGAGCGTAAACATCGGAAGCTCGTATTCGCCCAGGTAGGCGTCAAAGACTTTTGGATCGACCTTGACCGCCGCGCCGTCATTCGATTTTGGCGCGTCCGATTTCGGTGGGGGGATGGTACTCAAATGCGAAGAGACTACCTGCCAGCGGCCTCCCCTTTTCGCCCACACGTCCGTGTAACGCGACCTCTCGACGACCTCTTTGCCGCTCACGTGATACTTGCCGATGACGATGCCCGACAAGATGGCAACGTCCGGGCCGAGGAAGCGCACCTTGGTATCTTCGGTGCTAAACTGCGGGGGCGGCCCCGGCTGGGCGGGTCGCTTGAGCATATCTACCTGCTGAGTCTTGTTGCTCATCGAGCCGTTCGGGAACGTGATAACGAAATCGTCGGCCTCTATGCGTTCCATCGCGGCCACGTCGCGGTTGGTATAGGCGTCGAGCCACTCGCGCTCAAGCTTTAACAACTCCTGCTCGGCAGAGCTTGCTTGCGGCGTTGCGGGTGACTTCGGAGGCTCGGCCTTAGCCGTCTGGCTGCCGGGCTTGTAGTCTGCGAGCCATTCGACATCGACTACGTCGGCATTGCGCCGTTCTTTTTCGGCGACGAGCCACTGGCCTCGCTCATTCCAGGGCGGGCCGCCGTCAGGGTCGGCGTGACAAAAAGTACAGTCCTTCGCGCCGAACTTTTTGGCCTTAGCCAAAAAAGGCGGGTAAGCGAAAGATTGGTTTGCGAGCGATGCGACTATGCCGACTAAGAAGACGAGCGCTACCAGAACTTTGATCGTTTTCACTTTCCCTCTCCTCTGATGCGTGAAAATCACAGCCGGTGAAGACAGTATATCCGCAGGCCAGGGGTCAGGCAAGAAGCGCGCCTCTGGGCGTTCTATCACCATAAGCCCGGTCGCTCGATTGTATTTAGCCTCGTTCACATGGCAATACTTCTATGATGAGAATGGCCTTGGCCGCTTTAGCCTGCACCGTCATCACCGCCTCGCTCTGCTACGGCGCGCAGCAGTATCGTCTGGGGCTCTTGCATATCACCGGCAATGCCCGCACAGACGAGCTAATTGTCAGGCGGATGATACCGCTTAACGAAGGCGATATCTTCAACCTCGTAAAATGGGAGCAAGGGCTTCAGCAGATCAGCCGCTCAGGTCTGTTCGAGCCCGTAACGCCTGCTGACGTTACGCTCACGTTTGACGAAAAGAACGGCATCGTCAATGCCGAGTTGCGGCTCAAGGAGCGCGATCACCAGCGTATAGACGTGAGCGCGGGCGGCGGCACTACGGGCGGGTTCGCAGCCGGCATAGATTACGCGAACATAAACCTGACGGGCGGCGCTGACCGATTGTCGGCCCGCCTGCGCGTGGGCAACCGCGAGCGCAGCGCCGGCGCGCAGTACTCTGCCGCGTTGTTGTGGAAGAACCCTGTCAGAATTGACCTCGCGGGCTTTTATAACCGGCTTGAGTTCGTCGATGCCAGGGCCGCAGGCGATGACCGCGAGCCCCTTTTCGTCGAGCGCACGGCGGGCGCGAGCTTCGGCATATCTTTTCCCTTCACTGCTGCTCGCTCCGCGCTGGGGGCCGCCACACAGGCGAGCCTTTCCTACTCGTTCACTTCGACGAACCTGCTGGACGCCCCCATGAATTCGACCGTGAATATCGGCGAGATAAATCAGGAGAACATACGCATAGCCTCGCTCACGCCTTCGATCATTCACGACACGCTCGACCGCGATTTCGATCCGCGCGAAGGCAGTAGACTGATTGTAGCAACGGAGATGGGCGCGCGCCTGCTCGGAGGCAGTCTCAACGCCGTAATGCCGTCTGTCGACTACCGCTGGTTCTACAGGCTGGACCGTGAGCGGCGCGAGCCGCGCGTGATCGGGCTGCGCGTTCGCGCCTCGCATATCGCTTCATTCGGTGAGCGCTTCAGCACACAGGCTCTCGCGGCAGTCGACGGCGTTCCTATTTTCAGGAGGTTTTTTCTAGGCGGCGAGACCGAAGTGCGCGGCTACGATGTAAACTCGATAGCGCCGCTCGCGCGAGTGGACCGATTCCTCGCGCCGCCGGGCGAGACGCCCATACTGCTTTCGAGCGAAGTCCGCCCCGTCGGCGGCGACTCAAGAATGATCGTCAACGCGGAGTACCGCACTCCCCTCATATGGCAGTTTTCAGGAGCGGCCTTCTTTGATCTCGGGGCTTCGTTAAACGCGCGAAGTTTGAGAGAGGAGCGGTTTGAAGGCACGACTCTCGTCGAGCCGTTCACAGAGCCGCTACCGCTCATCACAGTGCTCAGACCGCTCGACGGGAGCGAAGATCGCTTCCCCAGGTACCGCGTGTCGCTGGGCGGCGAGCTGCGCTTTCAAATTCCCTTCCTCAACCTGCCCGCGCGATTGATACTATCGTTTAACCCGAACGCGCAAAGGAACCTGCCGGAATCATTGCTGCTCGCGCCTGAAAGAAAAGTGGCCTTCCGGTTCGGCATAGGCCGCACGCTGTAAAACCAATTCCTGAGACGAGTTTTAACCATTTTGTAACATTCACGTCACGATTGTTTAATATAAAACGCATATACTTGGCCTCCAGTTAAAAAAATGTTACAAGCACAGTGACTCCCGATTAACGATGAGACATTTGGATGGCGCAATCGCACTTCAATATAGTTCCGTTCATAAGGAGAACAATATGCTTAACAAGACGGCAAACAAAGCGTGCCTGGTGTTAATGGTCGCGTTTTTCATCTCTTGCGGAGTGACGGCTGCAAGCGCAACGCAGCAGGCCGCGAACAATTCCGGAAACAATTCTCCGGCCGCAGACAATCGGGCGACCGGCGATAAGCGAGAAGGAACGGCTCCGCCCGTCGCCGTAGAAGACAGATTGAAAGCCCTTGAGCAGGTGATCGAACGGCAGCAACGCGAGATTCAAACTCTTCGCGAGTTGATAGAGAAGCGCAGCGCGGCAACGCCGACCGCAGCGATCGCGGAGGCCGCTGCGTCCAGGGAGGCTCCCGGGCAGACGCCCGCTTCAGGCAAGAACGAAGCCGCGCAGTCTGACGCCACACAAAAGAGAGTCGACGAGCTTTATAAGAAGTTCGGCGCGATACGCTTTAGCGGCGACATAAGATTTCGCGGAGAGACTTTTCGCAATCAAGGTTTCGATGCTCTGGCCGATGCGCCCAGTCGGAACCGGCTGCGAGTTCGCGCACGGCTAGCGCTTGACGGCTCGCTCAGTAATAATTTTGACTGGGGGGTTCGCCTCGCAACCGGCATCTTCACCGATCCCATCTCTACTAACCAGACGCTCACGGATTTCTTTGAGCGAAAGCCGTTCGCCCTCGAACGCGCCTTCGTCAGGTACGACTCTAAGACTGACGACGTAGGGGTGCAGCTTGTTGCAGGGAAGTTCGAGCCTACTTTTCGGCGGACGCAGATGGTGTGGGATGATGACGTGAATGTCGAAGGCGCGTCCGAGGCGCTTTACTTCAAGACGGATTCCAGCCTGAAGCAAATCAAGCTTATCGCTTTTCAGTTGCCCTTTGAGGAAGTGTCCGGGGGTAAAGACGCCGTCCTTTTCGGCGGGCAAGCCCAAACCGACTGGCAGATGTCTTCAACCCTTTCGGCAAACGTCAACGTGGCGTATTACGATTGGAATCAGGCCGACCGTGTGGCGCTCGCGCTGGGCGCGCTGACGACCCAAGTCAACGGCGGTATCGCCAACAGCGCGGGCCTGTCGGGAGGGCAGAACGGGCCGCTCGGCACTACGAATCGAGTCATAACGAACAGAAATGAAGATTCGATCTTCGTTTCCAATTTCCACCTGCTCGACATTCTCGGCAACCTGACCTGGCAAGCAAGCTCGCGATTCCCCGTCACGTTTACGTTCGACTACGTTCGCAACATGAGCAGCCGCGCCGAAGGTGAAGAGGACGGTTACTGGGTAGGCGTTCAGATAGGTCAGAATAGAGAGCCGGGCGACTGGCTAGTCGGGTACGCGTTCACGCGAATAGAACAGGACGCCGTTCTCGTGCCGTTCAATTTCAGCGACATCCTGGCGTCGAACAGCCGTGCGCATATGCCGACCTTTGCTTATCAAGTCGCAAACGGGGTAACGCTTCAATGGACGGGATTGTTCTCTCAACGAGCGAACAGAGTCGTTCTGCAATCTCCCTCCAACCGCTGGCTCAATCGCATGCAGTTTGACGTGCTGTACAGGTTCTGATTCTGCTTTTGTAGCCCAGCTAAGATCGATCTCTCAGGCACAGGCGGTCAGCAATGGCCGCCTCTGTTTTTCAGTATCGCTGCAAGTTTATTGAAACACCCCATTCCAAAAGCATAACAAGATAAGTTCTAAGGAGTGCAGAATGAAAGTCATCACCATTGTTGCCCTGCTAGTCGTGTCTCTGCCCGGCGCTTACGCGCAATCGCGCCCTGTGCGGCGCGCGGCGTCTGTCAAAGAAATATCAACAACTCAACGCCTGACTCCGGCCTTGCCCATTCGCCGCGTCGTGCTTTACAGCAACGGGGTCGCGTACTTCGAGCGGCGAGGGATGGTCTCGGGACAGGCGGAGATCAACCTGCCGTTCAAACAGTCACAGGTCGACGACGTGCTCAAGTCGCTAGTAGTGCTCGACCTCGGTCGAGGGCGCATAGGCGCGGTCAGCTATAACTCTTCCGCGCCGCCCTCTGCGCGTTTGAACGAAATTCCATTCTCGATCGATGCCGGGACAGAGCAGGAGACGAGCCCGCTTGCGGGCGGGCTCGCGGCGGTGCTTACCCAGCTTCAAGGCGCTCACGTCATCGTGACGACTCAAACACGCACCGTTCGCGGGGCGATCCTCACGGTCGAAGAGCGCAAATCGCAGATAGATGCGAATAAGCCGCCTCTTATAACTAATCTGCTGGTCATAGCTTCAGACAACGGCGAGTTTTCGAGCTTCGATCTATCCGAAGTCCGTTCCGTGCGACTGCTTGACGAAGGCGCGTGGCAAGACGTTTCAGAGTTCGCTCGCGCGACGGCCTCCACGCGGCGACGCGACGCGAAGACCATAGTTGTCACCTCCACGGGCGAGGGGCCGCGCGAGCTGGCAGTGAGCTACACTGTCGCCGCCCCCATCTGGAAGACGACTTACCGCGTGGTGTTGGACGACACGGGCAAACCTTTTTTTCAAGGCTGGGCCATAGTCGACAACGTCGGAGATGAAGACTGGACAGGGGTCGAGCTTTCGCTCGTATCGGGCACGCCCGTATCTTTTATACAGCCGCTCCAGCAACCTCTTTATCGCCACCGCCCCATCATCCCAATCCCCGAAGACCTGGCGCTTGAGCCGCAGGTACACGACACAGGCGTCGGGCACGCGGTTGGCAGCGGGCACGGCGGAGGCATGGGAAGCGGAGACGGCGCCGGTGTCGGTCCGGGCAGAGGTTTCAACATGGGCGGCGGGAATCCTGCGCTTGGTGGCGGTGACGCCCCGGCTCCGATCGCAGGTCCGAGAACAAGCTTCAGCGATGCGATAACGAGCGAAGAGTCAGGAGTGAAGACGGCCGCCACGGGAAAGAAGTTCGGCGATTTTTTCGAGTACCGCATAGATCAACCCGTCACGCTCCGGCGCGATCGGTCTGCCTTGATCCCGATCCTACAGACTCGGATGGAAGGCGAGCGCGTCTCGATCTACAACGAGGCCGCGAGGAAAGATCGCCCAATGAGCGGCATCCGTTTGAAAAACAGTTCGCCGCTCACGCTCGAAGATGGATCGCTCACAGTGATCGAAGGCGAAGCTTACGCGGGCGAGGCGTTGATAGAGAGGCTCAAGCCCGATGAGGAGCGCTTTATCTCGTTCGCTCTCGACCTGGGGACGCTGGTGACTGCGCGCTCTAAGATGGACCGCGAGCCGGCGGTCCTGGTTCGCGCCGTCAACGGGGTTCTTCAAGCACATTATTATCAAACGGAGAAAAAGGTCTACACTATAACTAACCAGACAGACAGCCCGCGCGTCGTTTACGTAGAGCACCCCGTCCGCGACAAGTGGATTCTGTCGGACAAGACGCAGAAGCCTGCGGAGACGACCGCGACTCTCTATCGCTTCCGCGTCGAAGTCGCGCCGCAGCAGACAGTCGAGTTTCCCGTGACAGAGCGCCTCGCGCTCATGGACAGCTACGCGCTATCAAACCTCACGACGGATGACATAAAAGTCTTCGTCACGCGCCGCTACATCGATGAAGAGACGCGCGCGGCGCTCGAAAATATCATGGTAATCAAAGGCAAGATAGCCGCGCTCGATCGCGGGCTCGCTTCGATAGAGCGCGAGGCGGCGGAGATAGCCGCCGACCAGGCCCGGCTGCGCGAGAATATCAAAGCGCTTAAAGATACTTCGGAGACCAGGCAGTTGATCGCGCGCTACGTCGCAAAAGCGGGCGAGCAAGAGACACGCATGGAGCAGATCGCAACGGAGCGGCGAGCGATAGCAGCAGACCGCGCGAAAGTTCAGCTTGAGCTTGACGAGACGATCCGCAGCCTGGCCTTGGACCGCAAGCTGTGATGAGCAGGATTTTAAAGAAACGAAAGAATAGCCGCAGCGGTTACGTCGCCGCGTAGCGGCGCGATCATTTTAGCCGTGTGCTTTAGCGCAAGGATTGAAGGTCATTAAAGCTCAGCGTCGCGTCAGCGACGATTGAATCCGACGCGCCGCGCGATAATTGGGCCGTCTCTTCCCGGCGTTGAAACGTCGGGCTAAAATCATTCTGCCACTACGCGGCGGAGAGGCTAAGAAAAATCGAGGCTGGCGAGCGCTTCGCGGATAGCCAGCTTATCGGCGAGAATCTCTTTCTCGCGTTTCTGCTGCTTCCGCGCGTTCTTTTCGGCCTTCCCTTGAACCACTTTCAGATGCTTCTCGTTCGCCTCTGAGGCCGCAGATTTGAGATCGCCAAAAACCTCTTTCACATTATCGAGCGGGCATTCAAGCATAATCTCATCTTTTTTCACATACGCACGAGCTTTAGCTGAAGAGTCCGATTTCTTGCGAATCGATTGCCAGGCGTCGTCAAACGTCTCTCCCCAGGGTCGTGGCGGTTTGGCCGAGAGCGTGAACGGTAATATATACAGTTTCTTATTGCTCGAAGCCTTCTTGACTCTCTCTTCATCGCAGCCGGTTATCTTAATAGGCACAAAGTCCGGTTCAGCCATCCTCGCCGCCTCCAGTTCATAATGCGGATTTAACGCCAAAGAGTGCCGCCTATATTACCACGCGGGGCGGTAATCGAAAAACGGCGCGGGGATTATTTTACATGAATTTAACATGACCGAAAGTGCGAATCTCGTGATTTCACGCTATGCTGATAGTGATGGCGGATGATATTAGAGGCGGGAAACAACCACCGCGAGTCCTTTTCGTGTGCGTGGAGAATTCGTGCCGCAGCCAGATAGCCGAAGCTTTTGCTCGCATGCACGGTGGAGAGATGATCGAAGCCTACAGCGCGGGCTCGCGCCCGTCGGGGCAGGTCAACGCTAAAGCCGTACAATCGATGAGTGAAGCGGGCTATGACCTGGGCGCGCATCATTCGAAATCGCTTTCAGAGATTCCCGATCTTGAATATGATGTCGCGGTGACGATGGGCTGCGGCGACGAGTGCCCTTACGTCCGCGCACGCCTACGTGAAGATTGGGCCATACCCGATCCCAAAGCGATGGACGCGACCGAGTTTCGCGAGGTGCGCGACACGATAGAGGCGAAGGTCAAAGAGCTTCTGGCGCGTCTGTGAATCTCATCCAGGCTTCGAGCCCTTAATCCGTCACAAAACTGAAGAGCTTGAACTGGCCGCTCATCTCAAGCATCGAGCCGAACAGGCGAACCTCCTGCTGATGGCCGCTTTCGTCCTTTACAACAAGTTGCGGCTCTTTAAGAATCTTGTAGCCGGAGTACCTATCGACGCCCTTCGGAAACGTGACAGAGATCAGTTCGTAACGCTTGCCGCCGTGGCGCGGAAGCAGATCGTAAAGCCCTCCGTCGCTTCTGAGCGTCGCCTGATCCCACGCAAAATCGCACGAGAGGTTCTGTATTCTGCTCGAAGGCAACTCCGGCCAGACAGATTGACAGAACTCGTCCTTGGTAATCCGCATCTGTTTCAGCGTTGTCAGGTCTTTTGCCGCAAGCGCCTTCAGAAACTGCCTGGTCAGCGCCTCCGGGCTTGAGTGCGCGTAGATCAAAGCGCGCGGGGCGGCCTGCATCATCCGTGGCGCAGGCTGCGCGGCAGGCGCTTGCTCGGAAGAGTTCACGCTTGCGCAGCCCGAGGCAAACAACGCACAGCACAGCAGAGCCGTAAGCTTGAAGGCCGCCCGCCTGTCGAAGCAGGCGGCCTTCGATGCCGAAACAGAATTGATTAGTTTCCGAATACCCAATTGGTCCACCCCAGAGTCCAGTCTTCGTTCCCATCGAATGCCCCGATGAAATTCGCAGTGACAAAGAACGAATCGTTAGGGAAAGGCGGTTCGGCGCTTGCCGCGACAAGCGCCGGCGAGTTGGCCTGCGGACGGAAGTCGGGGGTGACAGTGTCGAACGGGTCTATGAGCAGCGGGTCCGTCTCGAAGATCTTTAACGTCCCAAGCCCTTTCGCAACCAGCGCCGTCGATGTAGCAGTAGTGAAATTCGCCCCCTGTGGAGTTGGCGGCGCGGGCGCGAACCCGTTGCTGAAGGTTATCAAGCTTCGGATCTGGAGCGTGTTGTCGTTGAACAACCCGATCGTGACGTTGCCGTTTAATTCGAGCCCCACGTCCTTAAAGCCTGTGACGATAAAGTTGCGCAACTCGCCCGCCGTGCCCCTGCGCAGTTGTATCCCGCGCCCGCTGATCGCCGCGCCTGAATTGCCCGTGCCGACCAGTGTGAAGTTCATCAACTTTGGCGCAGAGCGCGGGGTGAAGTTATTATCGTTTTCATTGTTGTCCGCCTCTATGCCGTTGTTGGCCTCGTCGTTCCTCTGTTGAGCGACCGCGAACTGGACTTTACCGTTCCAGCCGAACGTCCAGTCGAACGAATCGTCGCCCGCGCCGGTTATAACGACGTTCTTCATGTTGACAGACCCGCCGAACATCTCTATGCCGTCGTCTCCGCCGAATGCGGATTGAACGAAGCTGACATCAGTCCCGCTGCCGACGCCTTGAAAGGCTATGGCGTTCAATTCGTTTTCGGGGCTGATGGCGAACCCGCCGTACTCGACGCGGACAAAGCGCATGACGCCTGAGCTTTCGGTAGCGTTGTTGCCGCCATACGTGCCGGTGCTGCCCTCGCCGTTAGCCTCGCCGCCAGGGACGTTGATGGGAGCGTTGCCGTTAAAGATCAATCCGCCCCAATCGCCCCTCCTCTTGCGAGTAACCGGAGCGATGCTCGTAAAGACGATGGGTTGCTCGCGCGTGCCTTCGGCCTGAATCTTCGCGCCCTTGTCTATGACTAGAAAAGAGCCTTGAGTGCCGAAGACGACCGTCCCGGGTTTTACGGTCAGCTTCTTCTTGATGAAGACGCCGCCTTGCAGAATGTATGTCTTGCCCTTCTTCAGCTTAATCTTGTTGATGTTCCCCTGAAGCACTATCGGGGCCTGGGCTTCAGAAGTTTGATTTAGCGTCCAGAAGACGGCCAGCATGACGCCCGCCATCAATACTGCGATCAAGCATCTACGAATCATTAACCTTCTCCTCCTTATGAGAATTCATTAGTTCAAAAAATTGTGTAAGAGACTCCGAAGCTGAATCTCCTGCCCGGGCGGTAGACTCTGAAAGCCTGGTCCGCCTGGCGGAAGTCGACGCGGCGGTTGAGCACGTTCTCGGCTGTAAACTCCGCGCGCCATTTCCGCTCGCCCCCGAACCGCTTCGCGAACAGCAGGTCGAGGTGCGGGTAGCTGTGCTCAATGATGTCCGGCAGCCCGAAAGCGCCGACGTCCGATATGCGGTCGCCCGTGAAGTTGTACAGCGCGCGGGCTTCGGCGTCGAAGCGAGGGATTTCGTAATCGAGTATCAGGTTGACGATGTTCCCGGCCTGCCCGACCAGCGGGCGCTCGATGTTGGTCAGCACCAGCCGGTTCTCTTCGCCTATGTCAACGCGCGACCTCACGTACGTGTAATTGGCGTTCAGCGAAAGCCCCTGGAAGCGGTCCCAGAAATCGCCGAGGTTCTTGCGTGTTTCGACTTCGACCCCCGTGTTGCGGGCTTTATTGACGTTGCGGAAAGTCGTTCTCAAGGCCGCCGTTGCCTCGACAACATTCTCTATCGGGTCCTTGAGGTCCTTATGAAATGCGCTCACGGCGATCAACTGTGTCGGCGCGAAGAACCACTCCCAGCGCAGGTCGTAATTGGTGATCAGAGTTCGCACCAGCTCGGGGTTGCCGACCGTGGCGCGACCTCCCGTGACATCTGTGAATTCAAACGGGGCAAGCTCGCGGAACTGAGGGCGCGCGACCGTGCGGCTGAAGCCGAATCGCAAGTTCATCGATCCGTTCATTATCGCGTAAGCTATGCCGAGGCTGGGCAGTATATCTGTGTCTTTAAGCTCTGCCAGGACGGGCGCCGAGATGGGATTGAACGGCTCGAATGTGGTCACGCGCTGTTCGGACGTCTCGACCCTGGCCCCGCCGATCAGTCGCCACTTCTTCAGCGTGATGTCACCCATCAAGTACCCCGCAACAATATTTTGCAGAGCGTCGTAATGATCTGTCGGCCTCGTCTCTTCCCTGATCTCAAACCCTCGGTCGCCCTCAATATTTTCAGGTATCACTAGCTGCTCGGGCCGCCGGGTCAGGTCTAACCCGGCAAGACCGCGCGGCGTGAAGCGGAAGCGGCGCGAGTCGAATACGCGGTCGCGATTGATGTAACTGGCTCCAAGCTTTGTGTTAAGTGATACAGAGCTGAAGAACCAGAATTTTGCCAGGTCGAACGCAGGCTCGCGCACGTTCTCGCGCATGTCATTGAACATCCTGAAGAGGCTCTGCGTCTGGTTCAGGTATGTGAAGTCGCCTGCCGACGGGTTGAACTCGTAGAGCGATTCGCGCAGATCGGGCTCGTCGAGCGTCGCACGTGAGTATGTATAGCGCCACGTAAATATGCTGTCTCGGAGCCAGTCGACGACGTGATTGCCCGAAACTTGCCCGGTATAGATGCGCTCTTCGATGTAACGCAGCCGGGTGTTGAAAAAGTCTGTCCCCCGATCTTCGTTAAAACCTTCGAATATGCGCGCCTCGTCGGTCGCCTGGTTGGTCAGAAAATTCTTAAAGTAGAAACGGTTGTTGGGCGTCAACTGATAACTGAGGTTTACGGCCCCGCCGAGTCGAGCGGCCATCTGGCTTGAGGTGTATTCATACTGGTTGCCGGGCCTTATTACGCCCACGTCTACAATCTGGTAAAAGTTCCTGACCTCGTCCAGGCTCTGCAACTCGTTCTTAAAGCTCAACGCTCCGACCATGCCAAACTTTCCGAAACTCCTCCCGCCCGAAATGCTCCAGCCCACATCCGGGCGCGCGGAGTCGTCGCGCGGGTCCCATATGTTTTCAAACGACTCGCCGATCGCTTCCAGTTGTTCGGGCGTAAAGCCTTCGGGGTTGATTATTGTTATGGGCGCGACTCTTCTGTCATCGGGGATCGTAGCCGGTCGCTTTCTTGCGCTTCTGCCGAACCCGAAAAAATCTCTCGTGCCCCCGCCCTGATAACCCAGGAAGTTCTCGCCGTGAGTCACTGTGTTGAACCCCATCGAAAACGAGACCGAAAGCGAAGTGGCTTTGGGGAACTCTATCGTCTCAAGGCTCACCAGACCGCCCGAGAATTCTCCCGGCTGGTCCGGGGTGAAGGTCTTCAGTATCCTTATATTCTGAAGCAGGTTGGCCGGTATCAAATCCATCGGCACGACTTTGCGATCGGGCTCGGTCGTAGGCAGCAGCGCGTCGTTGAGCGAGGTGTTGCTGTAACGCTCGCCCAGACCTCGCACGTAAACGAAATCGTTGACGACCGATACTCCGGGCGCGCGCTGAACCACGCCCGCCGCGCTCGACGCGGTGTCTTTCGATATCTCCCTGGCCGAGATTGTGTCCTGAACAGTAGTCGCAGACTTGCGGTCTTCGATCATCGCGGCGACCTGGTCGCTGTTGCTCGCCGTAACCATTACGCTTTCGCCGTGGCCGACCGGAGATAAGACCGCGTTAAGCTCTTTTAGCGCGCCCGGCTGGACAGTAACATCGTCTATGGTCTGTTCGATGAATCCGTCTCGAACGAAACGCACGGCGTAAGTCCCCGGCTCAATGCTGATCGAGTACGCGCCGTCGACGCCCGTCTCCGCGCTCACCGTTTTGCCGACGACCTCTACGCGGGCCTTGAGCAGCGGTTCGCCGCTGGCGACGTTATAGACCGCGCCTTCGATCTTGCCTGCCTTTGCTTGAGCGGTTTGTCGGGCGAGCCCTGTCGCGGGAATGATGGAGGACGCGGCAAGCATACAAATCACAGCCACGAAGCGCCTGAAGTTTAAGAACATTTCCTCTCCTTAATGAACTGTCAAACATGCGTGAAACTTGAGATAAACGCAGAGAGACACCTGTATCAACATATTGATGCTCTGGGCATTGGGATAACAGGATGTGGTATTTCAAGTGTGGAATTTAGCAGGCGAGGATTAACGACGTGTGAATGTGGCTTTAACTATTTGTTAATAATCCCGGCCCTCTTGTGGCCGAAATCATCTTGTTTTTCCTACGCTCAGGGCGGCGGGCGGGGCTTGGCGCGGCGAGGTCGACATCGTCCCTCCCGCCTGTGCGTTTAACGCGAAGCTGAGCCAGCGCGTTTTTTGCGGCTTGGCCCCAGCACAGAATTAGGCTCCGGCAGGGTCAAGCTCCAAATACATTTCGCAGGTCTTGTGCCGCTTCCCATCAAATCGGTTCTGGTCGTGGGTACTAAACCTGGATCACATGCTGGATGAGGTCACGTCCGCGTCCAGCAGGATCAACGTCAGCGTATCGACGACATTGGGGTTGATGCTGAGTTGCGGAGCAGAAAATCGCTCGGCGTAAGCGAAGTTATACGCATCGGAACGGGAGTTCAGCGCCTGCGCCCACTGATTCCAATAGTTCGTGACGTTGCTGTCCCAAAGCTTGTCGAAAAGGTCTCCGGATTGCGGCAATTTCGAGAACCATTCTGAGCTGGTCATCTCGCCCACAACCGTTCCACCCACCTTCACTGAGGAACCAATTGCGCCGATGTTAAGCCCGGCGAAGAAATCACCGAGAATCCAAGCGTAAAGGTTGTTCTGCGGACTCTGAGGAGCACCGCCATTCAAGGAAAATTGGGGATTGCCCCCGTAGGTCGCAGCCGGGTTGAGCAGATTCCATTTGGTGATCGCTATTTCGATATCGCCGACCACGGAACCGGTCCCGTTAATGGCAAGGTTGAAATTGTCGTCTATGGAAGCCCATAGATCGTAGCTTTGTTGCTCGTAGGGGCCGCCCGAACCAGCCGTTGAGCCGCCATATTCGCCAGCCAGATGCGCGATCTTACCACCTCCCAGTTGACTGAATCCGGGAGGTGCGGCTTTCCCTGGTCCAAACGTATTTATCAGGTACAGGAGATATTCCATAAACGTATTGTAGGGCGTGAATGGAAGGCCGGGAGGGATGTTGTTCGCAGGGTCGCCGAAAGGCGGGTAGCTGTTCGGACCAATGATGCGAACGAAGTTGTTGTTATCCGTGACCAAACCGGGAGCTGGCTTGTTCAGTTGATCCTGGATGCCTTGAGCCAGGGGATTGCCCGCAGCGGCAAATGCCTTGATAATCGCTTTCCCTGTCGCAATAGACTGAGCCGGGTTACTCAGATTCGACAGGTTGGTATAGATTTCATTCAGAGTCCTACCGGCTTTCACCCCGTCGAGCGAACCCACCTTTTGCCCATCCTTTTCGGTTTCAAGACTCATCGGGATGCTCCAGGCATCGATGGCCGTCAAGTCGGCCACACCGTAGGGCGTGCCGTCAAAGGTAAGTTCGAACAAGTCGAACCGCGTGTGATAGGCGAGACTGTTGGGGGCGACGATTGAAGGCATACCACCCCCGACGGGAGAGAAAGAGTTATTGTATGCAACATAGATCCGTCCGCTGGTCGTCACTCCTATAACGAAAGTTTCGATCTCACTCAGTTTATACCAAGTAGAATCCTCGATAGATCTCATCGGAGCACCATTGATCGTCGCATTGAGAACAGGACCCCAGAAACCGATAAAAACTTTATCATTGGAAATGCCGGAATTGTTCGTGATTCTGAATTGAAGTGTTGACATTGCAAAGTCCTTTCAATTTGATTTGTCTACTCAATCCTAACGCCTCCAATCAGCGTGCGCGTGAACGGCAATCGAAAGAAGGGATAAGAACTGCGCTTCCCGCGCTCGCCTGCAAGGGATGTTAGACGGCACGTTCGTGAGAGCCGCCGCGTTTCCTGCCGCGCTAGCAATGATCGTGACGAATCATACAGACCAGATGATCGCGCAGCAAGCTGCTACGTTATGCTGACGGCCTGGCCGGCGCGGCGGCGTCGGCATTGAGCCTCACGCCGCTCGCAACTCGGCTCCATTTCAGGCCTTTGGATGTGGCTATCAAGGCAGCTCACCCTTTGCTTTTCTTCGCGCTGGCATTCTTGCGCGGCCTACCCCGGCCAGGATTAGTAAAGCCTTCGAGCGCGGTTTCGGGTCACTGTTCGCGCAGATCAAATGCAATATCGAGTGGGATGGCCGCACACTCGAAGATGCCGAGGTGATCTGCTCACAGCTTCACGGCTGCACTCTTGAAGGGGTCACAACAGAGCAAGCCTATGCGATGTTGAGAGAGATTAACGCCACAAGCAAGCCGGTAGAAGACTCCCCGCATGATGGCGACTGCATGACGTGCGAGCGATCTAGCAGTTTGCGCCAATGCATGTATTGCAGGGAAGGGCGCGCGGAAGGCTACAGGCCCAAGTATCAATCAATCGTTTAATGACCGATGCCAGGGGCGCGGCTGCTCAACACCAACGCGCAATATCATCTCGCTCGCCCAGCTCCTCTGCATGTGCTTATTAGACGCAGCCTCAGAGACAAACTCCTGCCGCGCTACCGCTTTTCGATCATAACGAATATAACTGTGGAATCCCACAGTTGCCATCCACAGGATATACCCTACCGCTCGACCTGCATTAACCTTAAAATCCGCCTGTGATCGGAGAGATTCGGAACAGATCGCAAGTGAAGGCAGCAAAATTGCCAGAGGACGTTCTGAAGAAAGGAGTTCAGCCATGAAAGTTAAAACCAAGGTCAAAGCTGGATTTGTCACTGCGGAAGCTACTTAAACCCATCCGAAAGAGTAAGGGCAGCAGTGGAGTGCTCTTACTCTTTCATACTTCAAATTATTAGAGGGCAGGCATCCAAATAATTAGCGCCTAACGCTTCACATCAGCGGGGCCGCGAGCGGCATTGATAGGTTGATGCGAGACTTGCTTCGCGGCCTCCGCTGCGTGATGTGAAAACTTCAGTTTAATGCTACTTTTCATCTCGCAACCCTCAACCGCCGCGAGCCGGGAGCCACAGGCGCAGCCCTTTCAAACAAACGCATCATACTTGTCCAGCTTGGGTTGAATCCGAACGTGAGCGTGCAACAGGTTACGCGAGGCTTGTAAGCGATCACTGAGGCGAGAAAGAAGTAAACCTATCAGGGGCCGCGAGTGTGACGCGGCCCCTCTCTTCACTTGTCTATTAGAATCCGGGGAAGCCACCCTCCCCACCCCCGCCTGCTCTAACCTTTGTCTTGACCTTCATGATATAGGCTCCTTTCACCTAAGTTCGGGCTGCTCTCTTGCTGCCATTCTTATTCTTAGCTGCCGGCGGGAGTCATTAGCCACTCACCGGCTTTCACTTTGCTCTTAACCTTCATGGCGATTCTCCTTTCTATTTTCTTCCCTCAATTACTAATGCGTAAACCGAGCTTGAAAAAGCTCATATATCCCGGCCCAGCAGAGGGTTACAAATAATCTCAAAAAAACTTCTGGCTCTGAGGGGATTGACGAAGGGTTCTCGCATGAACCAGGTGAAGGCAGTAATAAGCTGCCCGATATATTAGAACTTGAAGGAGAAAGTCTTGAAGAGTAAAAAAACAATTGCAACGAAGAATGTGCGCGCGACGACGGGCACGAAGGTAAGGACCAACGTCAAGGCTGAACCTATTAGGGACGGCCAAAACCACAACCAGACCGTGATTAGTGGCTCGCGCGTCAAAAGCAACGCCAAGGCTGGCGGGATTGCTTACAATCATAACCAAACGCTTATGCTCGACACTAAAAGCAACCGCTAAGATTGTTGACAACAAATTGCGACCATATCGCGGGCCGACCGCGAGCAACCCGCTTGCTCGCAGTTGGCCTCGCCGCATCCTCCCTACTTATTCAACGCAATCATATCTGTTGTCGTGGTAGACAACTCCAGGCAGGGGAGTCGAACAAGCCTCCCGGCCTGATTTGTTCCTAACTACTTCTTGAATTGACTTGCTGTTGGGCATAGAATCAGCACCGTTCGCGGCTCCGCTTCTGTCACAGGGTTGCGGCAGAAGCGGAGCCTCGCTCGTAATCGCTGAAAGGGGTTACTGTTCGCTTAGAACAACGTTTGGTGCGCCGGGAACAGTATTTCCGGCAAACCTGTTGTTCTGGAACGTAGCCACAGTCGTCCCTGGCGCTATGCTGATCCCCGTCCCGTTGTTAAAGACGTCTGTGTTGGATAGCCGTATGACGGCTGTGCCGCTGAATCCTACCACTCCTTGGAAATTGTTGCTCACTACAGTCGACTCAACGTTTATCACCGAAGTGTTTTCCGCAACTATCCCCATACTTAAGTTGTTCGACACCACAGAGTTGCTTATCGTTGCGTTGCCCAGGTATACGTCAAGCCCGAACTGGCAAAACTGCAACCTCACACGGTCAAGCGAGGCGATCGCCGTGCCGGGATCTGCAGCTATCCTCACGCCGGCTATGTCGCAGTTGTTGATGTAAGAGTCTTTCAACGTCAGGTTGCCAATGTTAAAGCCGAGATTGACATCAATCCCATTGGCTGTGAAGTCTTGGATCGTGACGTTCTCGACGTGAAGGTTCCTGCCCGAGAGGTAGCGTATGCCGTTTATCCCACTGCCTACGCCGTTGATCGAGAGATTGCGAAGCCTGACCGTCTCGTTACCGGCTGCACTGACGACAATGCCATGTACAAAAGAGGCGGTGATGGAGCCGCCGATGCCGCCTCCGTCAATGGTGATCGCCTTGTTGATCGTCACGGGGCCGAAGTCTCCGGGGGCAGATACGGAGATTTCGCCGCCTGCGGCAGTCTTAGCCAGAGCGCCCGTAAACGTCCTACAAGGAGCTGCGGTGGTGGTGCAGGTATTGAAATCATTACCCATGCCTGACACCCATGTCCTCGTTGCCTGCGCCTGCGCCAGGGTCGTAACCATAAGGGTGAAAAACAGAACTGCCAGAGTGTTGAAAGTGAAACGAAATCTGTTCATGGCTAAACCTCCTTAAGTTTAGTTATTGTGGTTCATGGTGTGACACATAAACCTGAGCTGACTCGCTTTTTATCTGGTCAGCCCAGGGTGCGCCTGTAATTTGTGAGGAAGTTTATAGGTAGTCGGGACAGAATTCTTTAAGAGACTCTAAAAGAGCCCTAAAGAAGTCTTAAATGCCTCGAATAAAGGTGATGTGCCTTACACTCAGTTGTGACGCGCACTAAACATCCCTTTTTCTGAGGCTAATTTCGCTCGTGCGCAGTGTCTACAAATTCCAACTCGGCCTTTGGATTACCCACTATAGTTTATAGACGCAATCCCGCGCCGGCACTTTGCAAAGGATTCTTAATAGCGGTTTCGAGCTTGCAGTTTCAGAAAGAAAGGAGTTCGCTAATTTGCATCTGTAATATTTATCGCTTCCAGGACTTGCTTGAACAGATCATTGCCGTTGGCCGGAGAGCCACCATCAGTCAATTGACCCTGATAAGCGAACGCAGATGTCTGTGCTCCCGCAAAGCGCTTTTTAGAGAACGCCGGGCAGCCTATCTCTATCAAAAGCGCATCTGTTAAACTGTAAGAGGCAAAAGAAATAATGAACACTCGTATAAAACGTTTACTGATCTGGTGTCTGGGATGGGTCTTCATCATCCTGGGCATACTCGGACTTTTCCTGCCTGTGCTTCAAGGCATTCTTTTTTTGCTGATAGGTCTTTACCTGCTTTCAAGCACTTCGCCCTGGGCCGAAAGATTGCTTATTAGATTGCGGGAGCGATTTCCGAAAATAAGCAAGACGTTTGAGGAGGCGAAAGAAAAGGTTGCCTCCTGGCAACTGTTCAGCAAGAAAGAGAAGCAGTCGGGGGATTGATCTTCTTTGCAAGAACGCGGTCCACCCGCGTTTTATCGTCAGGAGGAAATGTGATACGCAGCCTCACCATCTTAACGATCATCTCTTTGTTCGCTTCGGCGGCCCTGGCGCAGGTGCTCAACCCGGACGACGCTCGCAAGCGTCTTCACGCGCTATTTGCCGAAGACTGGCAATGGTTTCTAGAGCAGTACCCCGAGGCCGCGACCCTGCTGGGCGATAACCGCTATAATGATAAGCTGACGGACCTCTCGCCCGAAGCGATCTCCCGGCGCAAAGCGCACGAGCGCGAGATGCTTGACCGCGTCCAGAAGATCAACCGCGCCGAGCTTGCCGGGCAAGACATCATCTCATACGACCTTTATCTCAAAGACAAAAAGCTCAACGTCGAGGGACAGCGATGGCCTGTGGAGCTTATGCCGATCAACCAGATGGAAGGCGTGCATCTGACATTCGCGCAGCTCTCGGGCTCGACGCCTTTTCGCAACGCGAAAGATTATGAAGATTACCTGGCGCGCCTGGAGGCTTACCCGCGTCAACTGGATCAAGTGATCGCGCTGATGAAGCGAGGCATCGAGACGGGCTGGGTGCAGCCGGCGGTGCCTATGCGAACCGTGCCCTCGCAGATAGAAGGCCAGATCGTAACAGACACCACTAAGAGCCCGCTTTACAAACCCTTTGAGGAGTTCGCTAAAGAGGTGACTGAAAGCGAACGCGCGCGGCTGAGCGAGTCGGCACGCCGCCGCATTGCCGACGCAGTAATGCCCGCGCTCAAACGTCTCCACATGTTTGTCAAAGATTCGTACTTGCCTGCGGCGCGAAAAGAGATTGCGGCGGAGCAGATGCCCGAAGGCCTTGCTTATTATCAATACTCCGCGCGGAGGCAGACGACGACAGAGCTTACGCCGAAAGAGATTCACGAGATCGGCAAGCGAGAGGTGGCCCGCATCCGCAAAGAGATGGAGGCCATAATCCAGAAAGTCGGTTTCAAAGGCACGTTTCAAGAATTCTTGACGTTCCTTCGCACGGACCCGCGCTTTTACTACACCAGGCCCGAAGACCTGGTGACTGCCTACCGCGACATATCGAAGCGTTTAGACATCCAGCTCCCAAAGCTTTTCGCAGAGCTCCCGCGCACGCCGTATGGGGTCAAAGAGATTCCCGCCTACGAAGCGCCCGCGCAAACGACCGCTTATTACAACGCAGGCGCGGCCGACGGCTCGCGCGCGGGCGTCTACTGGGTGAACACCTATAAGCTCGAAACCCGGCCTAAGTACGAGATGGAAGCGCTCTCGATACACGAAGCCGTGCCGGGCCACCACCTTCAGATATCGCGCGCGCAGGAGCTGAAGGGGCTGCCCGATTTTCGTCGTAATGCGGGCTACACGGCCTATGTCGAAGGCTGGGCGCTTTACGCCGAAAGCCTCGGTCCGGACATGGGGTTTTACACGGACCCTTATTCAAAGTTCGGCCAGTTGACTTACGAGATGTGGCGCGCGGTCCGGCTTGTAGTTGACACAGGGATGCACTCGATGGGTTGGACGCGGCAGCAAGCCATCGACCTCATGAAAGATAATACGGCAAAGACTGAAAACGACATCATAGTAGAGATCGACAGATACATCGTGTGGCCGGGCCAGGCCCTGGCTTACAAGATCGGGGAGCTGAAGATCAAAGAGTTGAGGGCCAGGGCCGAGCGCGAGCTTGGGGCGAGTTTCGACCTGCGCCGTTTTCACAATGCTTTGCTCGACGACGGCCCGCTGCCGCTCGACGTGTTGGAAAAACGTATAGTTGAATGGATAGACGACGAAAAAAGGAAGAACTGATATGCAGATTCATAGCCGACGAAAATGCTTAATGATTTGCGCCACGCTCGCCATCTTACTCCTGCCGGGGTTGACCGCTTGCACAAACGTAATCGAGTCGAGCGGCGCGGCCAACAGTAATTCAGGTACAAACAACAACGGTGCCTCGATGGAAGAACAACAAAACCGCCCAACTAACGCAAACGTAGACCCGCGCCTCGTTTCGGCCAACACAAAATTCGGATTCAAGCTCTACGGCGAAGTTCTCAAACAGAACGCGGGAAAGAACGTCTTCATCTCCGGATCAAGCGTGGCGCTCGCGCTCGCCATGACTTACAACGGGGCCGAGGCCGAGACGAAACAGGCTATGGCACGCGCCCTTGAGGTCCAGGGGATGAGCGCGGAAGAAGTCAACCAGGCTTTTCGCGATTTGAATGCCGCGCTCGCAAACCCCGATCCGAAAGTCCAGCTACAGATCGCAAACTCGCTGTGGGGCAGAAGAGGCGTCACGTTCAAGCCCGATTTTATCCAGCGCAACAGGGATTATTACAACGCCGAGATCGAAGAGCTGAACTTCAACGACCCCGGCGCGCCGCAAAGGATCAACTCGTGGGTCAGCGACAAGACGAAGGGGAAGATCGATAAGATCATCGATCAGATCAGCCCCGACGCGATTCTGTTTCTGATTAACGCCATCTACTTCAAAGGGAAATGGTCGGCGGAGTTCGACAAGGCGAAGACGAAGGACGACACATTCACGCTCGCCGACGGTCGCCAGAAGAAACACCCGATGATGAACCAGACGGGCGAATACAAATATTTTAATGGTGAGAACTTTCAAGCCGTGAGCCTGCCCTACGGCGGCAAGCGCGTGTCGCTGTACGTCTTTCTCCCTGCCAAGGGCGCAAGCCTCGATGCGTTTCATAAGAGCCTGACTCCTGAAAACTGGGAAAGCTGGATGAATGAGTTCGCACAAACGCCAGGCGATATAGCCTTGCCGCGCTTCAAGACGGAGTTCGAAGCGGAGCTAAACGATGCGTTAAAGGCCCTGGGCATGGGTGTGGCGTTTGACGCATCGCGCGCCAACTTTAGCCGCATGGCGCAGATGGCCGAAAACATTTACATCAGCAAGGTCAAGCACAAGACGTTCGTGGAAGTGAACGAAGAAGGGACGGAAGCGGCGGCTGTGACTTCGACGGAGATGCGGGCGACATCGATGCAACTGCCGCGAGAGCGTTTTCGTATGACGGTGGACAGGCCGTTTTTCTTCGCGATCAGAGACAACCAGACGGGCGCCGTGCTGTTTATGGGATCGATACTCGACCCGCAGTAACGTAAAGCGATGATTAAAGATTCACCGCAGAGACGCAGAGAACGCAGAAGGGGCGCAGAGTTTTCTCTGTGTAATCTCCGTGTACTCTGTGTCTCTGCGGTGAATCTTCTGCTAGCCTTTTTGCTCTTTGCACAGATTGCAGCAGCTCACACCCAGGAGTTCTCCGCCGGTCAGCTAATTGAACGCGTAGTTTGCAAAGCCGATCAGTCACAAAGCTACGCGCTGTTTTTACCTTCCAGTTACACCCCCAACAGAAAGTGGCCGATAATCTACTGCTTTGATCCGGGTGCGCGAGGCAGTCTGCCCGTCGAGCGTTTCAAAGCGGCTGCCGAAAAATATGGTTACATAGTCGTGGGGTCGAACAACTCGCGCAACGGCCCCGGCGTCCCGCTCGACGCGATAATAAACACATTGTGGCAAGACACGCACGCGCGGCTGGCGATAGATGGCGCGCGCATTTACACTGCGGGATTCTCGGGAGGGGCGCGCGTCGCGTGCGCGGTCGGAAACATGTCGAACGGGAAAGTTGCGGGCGTGATTGCTTGCGGGGGAGGCTTTCCGCAAAACATTCTCCCCTCGCGCTCGATTCCTTTCGTCTTCTTCGGTGCAGCAGGCATAGACGATTTCAACCTGATAGAAGTGAAGCGGCTCGCGAAGTCATTAGACGAATTCGGTATTCCGAGCCGCGTCGCCATCTTTGAAGGCGGCCACGAGTGGGCTCCCGCAGAGATTTGCATGGAAGCCATCGAGTGGATGGAGATACGGGCTATAATAGCGGGCAAGAGAGAGAAGGATGGATTGCTGATCGAGGCTTTGTTCAACAAGCGCTTTGAAAAAGCGCGCTCGCAGGAAGCTACAAACAGCTATGACGCTTACCTCGGTTACGAAGCGATTGCCCGTGATTTCAAAGGGCTGCGAGACGTGGCGGCTTTTGAAACGAAAGCAGCGGAGTTGAGGGACTCCAAAGAAGTCAAACAGCATGTCAAACAGGAAAAAGAAGCAGAGCTAAAACAGGAAAGGCGCACAAAAGAGTTATATGCCCTCAGGAGAATCGCCCTCGGGCCTGACCCGCGCAATACGGGAGGCTATGACGACAGCGGCGCAGTGCCACAGCCGGGCGCGTCGGCGCAGCAGGATTTATCGGAGAGCTCGGATAATCGCCAGGCGGCTGCGAGCGACTTGAAGAGAATACTTACCGACTTAAGAAAAAAATCGGAAGAGAAAGAAAGCAGTGCTGAGAGGGCGGTGGCCCGGCGTATACTAAATCAGTTCTTCGTGCAGTCCTACGAGCTGGCGGCGATGCTGCGCCACCGTGGAGATCATAAGATGGCGGCAGCTAACCTTGAGATAGCCGCCCTGATCAGGCCGGAGAACCCGAGGGTGTTTTACAATCTTGCAAGCGCATATTCGCTTAACAAAGAGAAGCGAAAGGCTATCGAAGCATTAAAGCGAGCCGTCGAGCGTGGGTTTAAAGACGTGGGTGAGATTGAACGGGATAAAGAGTTTGACGCTTTGCGCCAGGAGGCGGAGTTCATGCGAATTGTCGAAGAGTTGAAGAAGACTTGACGCGGCAATCTTTTTGCCCCACAACCTGCCGAATCATTTTCTCATAGCATCCAACTTGAATTAATCACAGCCAGCTATTATTTTACAAACAGCGCGGCGGACCTCTCAGAAGTCATGGCCCGACTATGACGGCGCAAAGCTCAGCATCACTTTTCAGAAACCGAAGACCAACGCCCCGGCGCGATAAAGCATTGCCTTACCTTCTGATCGCGCCGACCGTTGCCGTGCTGGTTACGCTTTCGATCTACCCTTTGATCTACGCGGTCCGAGTCAGTTTCCAATCGAACTCTGCTTCCGGCTGGACGTTCGGGAATTTCGCGCGTCTCGCGTCGGACCAGTTTTTCCTCTCGGCGCTCGGCCACACATTCGTCTACGCTTCGGTCGCGCTCACGGTCGAGTTCCTGCTCGGCCTCGGCCTTGCGCTATTGCTCGACCGCAGTCTTCGCGGGCGGAGCATATTTCGCGCGCTGCTGCTAGTTCCGATGATGCTGCCGCCAGTCGTCGTAGGCGTGGTGTGGCGGCTGATGTTCAACTCCGACTTCGGCGCTATAAACGGGACATTGAAGACGGCGGGAGTTAACACAGAGGCATTGACGTGGACTGCTTCGCCGGAGCTTGCGCTGGCGAGCGTTATCGCAGTCGACGTATGGCAATGGACGCCGTTTATGTTCCTGGTCTTGTTGGCAGGGTTGCAAGCCATACCGCAAGAGCCGTATGAAGCCGCTATGGTTGACGGGTCGAGCTGGTGGCAAACATTCCGGCACGTGACGCTCCCGCTCTTGAGGCCCGCGATACTGATCGCGCTGCTGCTGAGGACGATGGATCTGCTGAGGGTCTTCGATCAGATATTCATATTGACGGAGGGCGGGCCGGGCTTCGCCACCGAAACCGTCAGCCTTTACATCTACCGCACGGCATTTCGCTTCTTCGATTTCGGGTATGCCTCTGCAATGTCGTTCGTCCTTCTGATTTTGACTAACCTGATAAGCTTTGGCTACATAAAGCTGCTAGAGAGCCGGGAGGCCGCATGACGAGTAGGGCTTTGGCGAAGCTGATAAGATACGCCCTGCTTTTGATAGCGGTCGCTTTTGCCCTCGTGCCGGTCTACTGGATGATAACGATCTCGCTCAAATCGGAAGCCGACCAGCTAGCCGTGCCGCCCCTCTGGATCAATTTCAATCCGACTCTCGCGCATTACGAAGATGCGTTCTTCACGCGCTCGTTCGGCGGCTACATGGCGACGAGCGCAATCGTCTCTGTAATATCGACTGCCTGCGCGCTCGTGCTCGGCACGCTGGCAGCGTACGGTCTGGCGCGTTTCAAACTCTATCGCGCGACGGCCAGGCATCTGGGGCTGTGGATACTGTCGACGCGCATGTTCCCGCCCATCGTCACGATCGTTCCGCTCTACCTGATGATGCGCGATTGGGGGCTGCTCAACACGGTAGCCTCGCTCGTAATCGTCTACACGGGTTTCAACCTGCCGTTCGTCGTATGGATGATGCGAGGTTTTTTTGACGAGCTTCCGCGCGAGATGGAGGAGGCCGCGATGGTCGACGGGGACACGCGGATGGGGGCGCTCAGGCGAGTAATATTGCCGCTGGTCACGCCGGGGCTTGCGGCCACGGCTGTCTTCTGCCTGATAATCTCGTGGAACGAGTTTCTGTTCGCCTGGGTGCTGACGCAGACAGACGAGGCGATGACCTTGCCTGTAGCAATCGCGGGTCGCGTGACTCAATACAAGATAGAATGGGGAGTGATGAGCGCCGCCGGAGTCGTGGCGATGACACCGATAGTGGTATTCGCAATGGCGGTCCAGCGTTACCTGGTGCGCGGCCTCTCTCTCGGCGCGGTGAAAGGATGAATCCTAAGTGCTGAGTGCTGAGTGTTGAGTAAAAAACAGAAACAGCGTGCTGATCTTCTCACTCAGCACTCAGCACTCAGCACTCAGCACTTGGAAAAGATATGGAAGTGAGATTCGACAATGTGACCAAGACGTACGGGAAGCGCGTGGCCGTCGACCGTTTGAACCTTGCGATCAACGATGGCGAGTTCGTAGTACTGCTCGGGCCTTCCGGGTGCGGCAAGACAACGACGCTGCGCATGTTGGCCGGGCTGGAAGAGGCGAGCGCGGGAGACATCTTTATCGGCCCCGACCGTGTAAACGACATTCCAACACGTTCCCGCGACATCGCTATGGTTTTTCAAAGCTACGCGCTTTACCCGCACATGACCGTAGCCGAAAACATCGCTTACCCGCTGCGCGTGCGCAAAGTGCCGGGCGGAGAGAGAGAGAGTCAGGTGGCGCGGGTCGCAGAAATGCTCGACATTACGGCGCTGCTCGGGCAGAAGCCCAGGCAACTGTCCGGCGGCGAGCGCCAGCGTGTCGCGCTTGCGCGCGCGATAGTGCGCTCGCCGCGCGTCTATCTCATGGACGAACCGCTATCGAATCTCGACGCCAGGCTCCGCGTTTACATGCGCGGCGAGCTGAAACGGCTTCAACACGAGCTTGGCACCACGACCATCTACGTCACGCACGATCAGGCCGAAGCGATGACCCTGGCGCACAGAGTCGCTGTGATGCGCGGCGGCGAGCTTCAACAGTTCGACACGCCTATGAGTATTTACAACCGGCCTGTGAACCGGTTCGTAGCCGAGTTCGTCGGCAGTCCGAGCATGAATTTTATTGAAGGACGTTTCGACGCTGCGGCGCGCGCCTTTACAAGCGCGGGGCTACTGCTCCCGTTAAAGGAGGAGCAGCTTGAGAGGCTGAACGGGCGCGAGCAGGTGACGCTCGGCATAAGACCCGAACACGTTCACGTCGCCTCGTCGGCGCGCGAAGGCTGGCTGGCTGCTACGGCGTACGTAACAGAATTGATGGGGAGCGAGACGCTGGTCTTCTTGCGGCTGGGGGATGAAAAGATCGTAGCACGCGCGCCAGCCGATTTTCGCGCGGGGATAGAGACACCGCTGTGGGTGCAGCTCGAAATGGAAAAGATCGATTTCTTTGACGCGGCAACGGGCGCGACAATAACCTGAGAGGATTTCGAATGAAGCTTGCATTAAACGGCGCGACCACAATGAAAGCCGATCTTGAGACGGACATCCGCATCGCCCAGCTTGCCGGGTTCGAATACGTCGAAATCTGGGCGGCGAAGTTAAGAGAATATCTCAAGTCAAAAACAACTGCCGAGCTAAGGGCCTTCTTGAATACCGCCAACGTCAAGCCTTACAGCATCAACTCGATAGAGCGCATCACTTTCAGGACCGGTAAAGAGCAGGACCTTTTATTAGCGGAATGCGACGAGCTTTGTAAGATTGCTTCCGAGATCGAATGCCCCTACATAGTCGTGGTCCCTTCCCCGCTGCCCGAAAGCATGAGTCGCGCCGAGACAGTCCATCATTCTGTCTCGGCGCTTCGAGAGCTTGGCCGTATTGCAGAGCGGTACTGCGTCCGGCTCGCCTTCGAGTTCCTCGGTCAAACAGGTTGCAGCGTACAGACGCTTGAGCTTGCTTCTGAGATAGTCGGGCAAGTCAGTAGAGACGATGTAGGGCTTGTGATCGATAGCTTTCACTTTTACACGGGCGGCTCAAGCGTTGAATCGATAGAAGCGCTCGACCCCGGGCGGTTGTTCATCTTTCACATCAACGACGCGGAAGATTTGCCGCGACATCGGCTCGAAGACCGTCACCGTTTGCTTCCGGGGCTGGGGATACTTCCGCTTAGAGAGATAATCTCTGCACTCAAACGAGTGGGCTACGACCGTGTTGCGAGCGTAGAGATATTCCGGCCAGAATATTGGGAGCGCGATCCGTTAGAGCTTGCCATAGAGGCGCGCGCGGCTGTCGCTTCGATCATCGAACAGGCTTAGGATAGGCGAAAAGCAGATGAACCGGATAAAGGTTGGCATAATAGGCGCGGGCTATATCGGCGGAGTTCATGCGGGGCTGCTCGCGCGAGACGAGCGCGCGAGCGTCTTCGCCGTTAACGACATAGACGCCGAGCGTGCCGGGCGAGTGGCCGGGTCAGTAGACGCTGCGGTGATCGACAGCGCCGAAGAGTTGATAGACGCGGTTGACGCGGTCTACATAACGACGCCGAATACAAAGCACACGGCGCTGGCGCTCGCCGCTTTAGACGCGGGCAAGCACGTCTTTTGCGAAAAGCCTATGTCAACCACGCTGGCCGACGCCAGAGCGGTCCTTGATCGCGCCACACAGAGCGCGGCCGTTTTTCAGGTCGGGCACAACCGGCGTTTCGCGCCCGTCTACGCGTTGCTCAAACAGATGATAACCGGGGAGAGCCCGGCGCATTCGGCCCACGTCAAGATGAACAGGGGCGAGCTGATAAAGCCCGAATGGGTTGGCGATCCTCAGATAACGGGAGGATTTCTGTACGAGACGACCATTCACATGTTCGATATGGTGCGCTTTCTCTTCGGCGAGGTTACGGAGATGTCTGCGCTGGGATCGTCGCACGAATACCCGGAGGTTGATGATTTCTCAGCCCTCCTTGGGTTTGCAAACGGCTTGCACGCGACGCTCTGCTCGTCGGCTGACGCCAGCTGGTTATTCCCGTTCGAGCGCGTCGAAGTCTTCTGCAGCCATCAGACGATCACCACGCGCGAGATGGAGAACATCACTCGGAGCGAAGGGGTGGAAGGCAACCACACGACCAAGAGCATGCACCAGCTATCGAAAGAAGAGAAATGGGGGTATGCTCAGGAGGACCGCGCGTTTGTAGACTCTATCATCGAGGGAAAGGCCGCAGCGGTGACGGCGCTCGACGGTTACAAAGCGGTCGAGCTTGTAGACGCTTGCTACAGGGCCATCGGCACGGGCGAGCGCATACACTTCCCCGCGTCAGACGATCGCTAAAAGTGATAAGTATTACGGAGCTGACGGGCTGGCATGCAGTCGGTTACAAGACCAAAGTATCCTTATTTTTTCTATATAGCATTGACTCTTAATAATTCTACTTATACATTGGCATACGGACGCCAATGGAGAGGATAAATGATAAAATCTAACAGCCCACTCCCGCTCGCTCGCTCGGAAGGATTGATCATTGAAAGCTTGGAAGACGAAGTATTGGTCTTCGATTTGAAGAGCCAGAAATCTCACTGCCTTAATCGAACTGCCGTCTTGATATGGGAGCATTGCGATGGGCAGACTAACATTGCTCAGATGTCCCGTATTCTAAATAAAGATATGGATGTACCCATTAGCGAACAAGCAATCTGGCTCGGCTTGAAACAGTTAGCTGGCGCGCACCTTTTGCAAGAACGGCTTAAGACCCCCGCCAACATAGCGATGGTATCACGGCGCGAGTTGATCCGAAGAATCGGGTTGACAGCGGCCGTGACGCTACCTCTAATCCTCACAATCACCGCTCCGACAGCGAAGGCTCAGGCAAGTTGCTTAGAGCGAGGCGCAGCCTGTACGCTCAATTCGCAGTGCTGTAGTGGAAACTGTCGAGGAAATGGCCTTTGCGCGTAAGGCTTATAGCGGCAATTTCACAACAAGATTTCTAAGCAGATCAGAATTGATTTCTTATGGCAAGCTACTGCCCTGACTTGCCGTCGTCGCCGCTCGTAGAAGTGAAGCGGATGATCTGATTGTAGGTGGGGACTTTCTCTTTCACGGTCTCCGCTGCGGTCTGCTTTTCCGCCTGGACAGGTTCGAGCGCGGGGCCGCCGCGCAGGCGGCTATAGCGAGAGTAGATCGTTCGGACATAGTTCTGCGTCTCTAAGAACGGGGGTATGCGATAGCCGTAAAACTCGACGGCGCCTTCGCCCGCGTTGTAACCCGCAAGCGCCAGCCTCACGTCGTTGCCGAAACGGTCGAGCAGCCACCGCAAATACTTCGCCCCGGCAAAGACATTCTCGCGCGGGTCGAATATGTTTCGGACGCCGAAGCGCGTCGCGGTCGCGGGCATCAACTGCATCAAGCCCGACGCCCCCTTGGGCGATACGGCCATGCGGTTGAAGCCGGACTCGGCCCTCATCACCGACAGGATCAGGCAGGGGTCAAGCCCGTGGCGCAAGGCCGCTTCATTGACCAGCCCGTCTACTGCCTGATTGCCCGAAGATATGCTGCAAGCGCCTGTGGGCACTTTGATCAGTGTCGCCGCGGGTGCTGCTGGGCTCTCAGGGTTTTTCTTCTTCCCCAATTCTTCGGCGCGCGCGCGCTGATCGGCCTCCGTGAGCGGCACGGGCGGGCGCTCGGGCGCCGTGAGCGGCCGCTGCTGAGCCGCCGCCCAAACAGGAGCCGCTAGCAATATAAAGATGGCTGCTAACTTCTTCGTCATAGCTACTGAATGTTTACTCGCGCGATCTCCGCGCTGTCCTCACCGCGAACATAGAGCCGGAGTTTGTCTTTCGCTGTGATGAGCGACGCGTCGAATATTATAACACCTGCCAGCGATTCGTTCGCCTCTAATTTATTCTCGGCCTTGTTCTGGATAATCTGTATAGTGATCGGCTTGGACTCAGTTTCGCTCACGGTCTCAAGCGAAATCGAGCTGAAGGTGAATTCCGTTGTGCCCGCATTTTGAATCGTATAGCGCAGGTACGATTTGTCGTCGAGGGTCAGCACGCGCGGGTCGAGCGAGATGATCACCTTCTTAGCCTGAACGCGAGGATTATTTATCTTCGCTTCGCGAAGCCCAAGCATCAGCGCCTTGACAAACCTGCGCTCCACCTCATCCTTGCTGCGCTCGGCGGAACCGCGCTCAAAATCGATCTGCTTGGACTGCGCCTCTGACAGTATGCGGTCGGCCTGTTGCCTGGCGCTGCGAAGAATCTCCGCCGCCTCTCTGCGGGCCTGATCGATCTCGGCCTGGCGCTTTTCCGGGGTCATCTTCTCCTGATCGCCGGTCGGCTGATTAGATGCAGTGGGCGGCTGAGCCCCGTTGGAAGAAGGCTGAGTATCGCGCGGCGCGGCCTCGCTCGGTTGCGCAGGCGCGGCGACCTGCGTGACATTCACGACGCGATGCGCCTGCGCGACCGTTACTACTTCGAGGTCAAAGTTGTATGTATATTTCCCATTATCGCCGACCTTGACGAACAGGTTGCTCATGCCCCTGGGCGCGATGGGCTTCAGGAAGACGTCGTTCCCACTCTGCTGTATAACGAAAGTGCCCTTACCGGAAGCAGAATCGTAAAGGTCGCCGCAGATGCTCTCAAAGACCTTATCGGGGAATGAGATTTTAGTCGTTATTCCGGGAGCCGTTCTTACCTTGCCGATCTGGTCCGGGCCTAACGCCATGGAGCTGATCGGCGCTTGCGCGCGCGCGACGGGTATAATTCCAAGCAACGACAATATGAGAAATGAAAACTTAAATCTGACTTTCAATCTAGCCTCCTCAGCTTGACACGGGCCAGCCAGCTGCGGGCCTCGCGGGAGAAGTCTCTCGTAGAATCTTCTGATGGCACAGTATTTTGACAAACAAGGGCCAAGTAAGCAAGACCTAAAAGCCGGACCGCCTAAAATGGGGCCGAATCGAAATGGCTCAGATCACGTTCGAAAGATAGAGTAGGAGGAAAGTGAGGATAATCGTGACCAGCAAGCTTATAGTGGTTTGAATGATGGTCCTGCGCGTTTCAGGTTTTAAGATGGTATTGCCTTTGGTAAACCACCCGCGCCACCCGCATTCGTGACAGCGGTAAGCCTTGTAAGGCGTGAACGTTCTCACCAACTTTTCGTTGAAGCCGCGCGTGTGGGACCTGTGAATAGGGCCGCCGCAATCTGGACAGGGGACGCTGACCACGGGCATTAGACCTTACTCGCTCAAACGAATAACGCCTCGGCGTCAGCGACGACCGAGGCGTTGATTGAATTAAACCTTTGGCTTCAACCGAGGTTACCGAATCGGGCTGGGACCGACGACATCTACTGAGTCCTCGTCGCCGAGTGCGATGCCGGTCGCGACCGCCGCTCCTACGCCGATCAGCGCAAGCACGCCGATCAGGCCCGGTCCAAGGAATGCGCCGCCGCCGCCATCTGAACGCGGTTCGCAATCAACGACGACGTTCGCGCCGCCCGTGGCCGAAGCATTCACGCCGCCGTCATAGGTCTTGTCCTGGCCGGAATTGAGGGTCTCTGTTGTCGGCGATGTCACATTGACCGTCCCGCTCGTCACCGAGATCTCCGTGCGGCAGGAGGTCTGTATCTGAAATGAATCCCCGGTGAAGGTGATCGTAGCAGTCGTGCCGTCCCTCAGCTCAACTCGGCCCGCTGACCCCAGGTCAATAACGGCGTTGCCATCCGAACCCGTCGTGATGGTGTTTCCACTCATCACCGTACCGCCGGTCTGCACAGCGTTGCCGTTGACCGTGACGTTCCCTCTTACTGTAATCGTGCCAGTCTGAAACGCCATGTTCGGCGCAGCATAGATACTTAGAGAGAAAACGGTAGTAAGTGCGATTACTGCGAGAACTGTGATTGAGGCTCTGAGCATTCTCGATGCCATTATTATTTCCTCCATTCAATGGAGCTTCGCGGGATCTGATTTACTGCGCGCGCCCACGCGCTCCCGTTCGGGTGATGCCAGAATATGCAATCAGAGATCAAAAGTCAATAGCTTTTTGGATATTCCGGCGACATCCAATTACGGCGCTCGATTCTCTTAAGTAAAGTCAGGCTGAGGCTTCTGCCGGCTGCAACTTCACGCGATTGTCATTGACGTCCGGCTCGGCGACCGGCTGCGCCGGACAAGGCTCGATCGTGAGCCTTGCTTCGGGCAGCAGCTCGCTCAAAAAAGAGCGTAATTCACGTTCCTGGCCGTCGTGCGACAGTATTTTAAGCCGCGCCAGTGCATGACGCACGGTCTCTTCCGGGTAAGCGGCGATCTTGCCTATAAAGATCTTCGGGTGGCGAGTGCGCGTCAATCGCTCCTCGGTGATCTCCAGTTCCTCAAAGAGCTTTTCTCCGGCCCTGACGCCCGTGAAGACTATCTCTATATCTTCGCCGGGCTTTAGTCCCGACAAAGTGATTGTGTCATTGGCAAGATCGAGTATCCTGACCGGCTCGCCCATGTCGAGTATAAAGATCTCGCCCCCCTCGCCGAGCGCGCCCGCCTGCAACACGAGCTGGGCCGCTTCGGGGATCGTCATAAAGTAGCGGACCATATCGGGGTGAGTAACAGTCACTGGGCCGCCTTTGCGAATCTGGTCCCGGAAGATGGGTATCACAGAGCCCGCCGACCCCATCACGTTTCCGAAGCGGACCGCGACATAGCGCGTCGGGTAGCGGCGGTCCAGGTCTTGCACGACCAGCTCCGCGAGCCGCTTTGAAGCCCCCATGACAGATGTCGGCCGCACGGCTTTGTCCGTAGAGATCAACACGAACGCGTCGACGCCGAACTCCCCCGCCAGATCCCCTAGCAGCCGCGTGGCAAGCACGTTGTTTTTTACGGCTTCCGTCTCGTTAGACTCCATCATAGGCACGTGCTTGTGCGCCGCCGCGTGGAGCACGAGCTCCGGTCGGTAGGCTGAGAAGATTGCGCGCATCCGCGTCTCGTCGCAGACATCCGCGACCAGGGGGATGAGAGAGAGATCCGAAAAATCTTCGCGCAGTTGGCGGTCAGCGTTGAAGAGAGCAAATTCCGCGCGTTCGACCAGCAATAACTTCGACGGGCGGAACCGCGCGGCCTGGCGCGCCAGCTCCGACCCTATAGACCCGCCCGCCCCCGTCACCATCACGACGCGGCCGGCGAGAAACTCTTTCAGGCCTTCCTCGTCGAGTCGCACGGGTTCGCGCCCCAGCAAATCTTCGACCTGGATGTCTCGTATGCGGCTCACCTCAACCTGGCCTTGTAATATCTCGTACAGGCCTGGGATGATGCGAATCTTTATGGGGATCCGCTCGCAGATGCTGACGATCCGGCGTATCTCGTCTCTGGAGGCTTCCGCGATTGTAATGACGACGTGGTCGATGTTGAATTTTTCGACTATCTCAGGAATGTCCGCTGTCTTGCCCAGGACCTTAACGCCATAGATCACGGCCCCCTGCTTTTCCGCGTCGTCATCGATAAACCCTTTTATGTCCAGGTCCGTGTCGCCGCGGCCCCGAAGCTCGCGCGCCGCAAGCACCCCCGCGCGCCCTGCGCCGATTAGCAGCACAGGCTTTTTATGTCCGTTCGTCGACCGCGCTTTGACCTGTTTTTCGTAACGCTCGTAAAGCGCGCGCCGCAGCACGCGCAGCCCCAGCACCCCGCCGAAGGCCAGGCCGGCGTTTATGAATATTATCGACAGCGGCACACGCCACGGGTGCAAGGTCTCAGGCATACCCAAACGCAGAAGGAGTATCGGCAGAAAAGACCAGTAAGTGGCGTTGACGAAGGCGCGGATTTCGGCCATCCCTATGTAACGCCAGATGAATGTGTAGACGCCGGCCATTATCAAGGCGGCGAACTCGATCAAAACGACGTAGGGGAGCTGCTTCAACATCGGGATCGAGTTGTCTCGCGGTATGTCGAAGTCGAACCTTAAGAGATAGGCGAGCAGGAATGCCGCGATAAGAATTATTAGATCCAGAGCAAACTGGGTTTTGCGCGTGAGCAGTTGTGCCCACCAGACTCGCGGCTTGAGCCTCTGTTCACGGTTTGTAGTGTTCATAATTAATTCAAACCCTGGTTCGTGTTAAGCGGGATGACTGAACAGTGTTCTCCTGCGCGTCCGCATTATCGTAATCTCAACTGCCCAGGCTCGGGACAGGCACCGAGCATATCATGTGTTTGTTTGAAATACCACCGTCTGTTTTAGAGTGCTGAGTCCTGAGTGAGAGCAGTTAACTCAGCACTCAGCACTCAGCACTCAGCAATACTTAGAGCGTGCTTACGACATCTTCAAGCGCGGCCACGACCTGATCGATCTGAGATTGAGCCAGGTTATTATGGAAAGGCAGCGCGATGGTGCGATTCGCCACCCGCTCGGTGACGGGAAGGTCGCCCTCGCGCGTGCCAAAACTCGCGCGCATGTAAGGCTGCAAGTGAGCCGGCGAGAAGTAACCGCGAACGGGGATGCCGCGCGCCTCCATAGCCTTCATCACCCGGTCGCGATCCACGCCTTCGGCCAGCGTGACGACGTAGACGAACCAGCTCATTCGGACGTGCGGCCTCACCACCTGGCACCGCACCCAATCAAACCGGCTCAACCTCTCCGTGTAGCTGCGGGCCACCCGCTCGCGCTTTTCGAGAAACTCTTCGATGCGCCTTAGCTGGGACGCGCCGAGGGCAGCCGACATCTCGTCGAGCCTGTAGTTGTAGCCGAGCCTCGGGTGCTCAAGCCATGCCCCCATCTCGCCGCGCCCCTGGTTGCAAAGGCTGCGCGAGAGTCGCGCGATCTGGTCGTCGTCCGTGACTATGATGCCGCCTTCGCCCGTAGTCATCTGCTTATTCGGGTAAAAAGCAAAGGCTGCGGCGTCACCGAATTGGCCGACCTTGCGCCCCCTGTAATCGGCCCCCAGAGCCTCACACGAGTCGTCGATCACTTTCAAGCCGTGGCGGTCCGCCACGCGCAGGATCTCGTCCCACTCTGCCGGGTGGCCGAACACGTCGACCGCCATGACGGCTTTGGTGCGCGGGGTGATCTTGCGCTCAAGGTCCACAGTGTCCAGGTTGTAGGTTTCAGGCTCTATCTCTACGAAGACCGGGCGCGCGCCTTCGTAAAGAAATGCATTGATGCTCGCGGCGAAGGTGAACGAGGGGACCAGCACCTCCGCGTTCGGGCCTATGCCCAGAGTTTTCACTATCAAGTGGAGGGCCGCAGTGCCGCTGCTTACAGCAATCGCGTGTTTGACTCCGACGTAATCGGCCATCGCTTGCTCAAAC
Source organism: Blastocatellia bacterium (assembly GCA_036277095.1). Lineage (GTDB taxonomy): Bacteria > Acidobacteriota > Blastocatellia > UBA7656 > UBA7656 > DASUNP01. The sequence continues at coordinate 53,850 of DASUNP010000016.1, read as the reverse complement.
TCCGCGGATTTCGGCCCCAGGGCGAGTCTGCCTGAGCGCAGCACGCCCATCACGGCTTCGATATCAGACTCGTCCAGGTCAGCCGAAGACATAGGGATTCGCTCGATCATAATTGATTGTTCTTTATGCGCGATTGACTACGCTCGCCGTTAAGCCCATCGAATCAGAGCGCCCGCCCAAGAATAGCCGACGCCGAATCCGACGAGCATTGCTTGTTGCCCGGGCTGAAGCCGCTTCTCTTCTAAGGCATGATTGAGGGCTATAGGTATGGTTGAACACACAGTATTTCCGCAATGTCGCATCGCTATGTAGAATTTTTCTTCGGGTATCTTCAGCTTTTTTTGCAGATAGTCGAGCATATATTTATTGGCCTGGTGGAATACGAACAGATCGATATCTTCGAGCCGCTTGCGAGCCTGAGACAAAAGCTTCTCCACGGTCTTCGGCACAACCCGCAGTGTAAACGTGAATATCTCAGGCCCGTTCATGTACAGGCAGTCATCAGGGTTGCGATTCTCATTAACATCGGATTGCTCGCTCGATGCGTAACGCTGGCGCATGCCGCCGGCAGGCACTATCAGGTTCTTCGCCCCGCCACCGTCGGTTCCGAATACAAACGGCCCTATCCATTCACCCGATTGACTCTCTTCTCGCTCCGAGCCTGTTATTAAGGTCGCCGCCGCAGCGTCTCCAAATATGGCGCGGACGCTCTTGTCATCCGGGCTGAGGAGCTTGCTATACGTCTCCGCAGTGATGAGCAAGACATTGCGCGCCTGGCCGGTTTCAATCAACCCCTTGGCTAACCCCAGTCCATACACATACCCGGAACAGCCAAGGTTGAAATCGAGCGCGCCCGCCGTCGTCGGTATTTCAAGACGCTCCTGCATTATGCATGCGGTCGTAGGCAGAAAATAATCGGGCGTTTGCGTGCACAAAAGGATGTAATCGATCTCGCCGGGCAGGCACGCCCCGCTGCTAAAGAGCTTTTGCGCAGCCGCAACACCTAAATCAGATGAGCATTCATCCTGAGCTGCTATGCGGCGTTCGGCGATGCCTGTTTTCTGCTCGATCTTCTCAGTGGTCCACTCCGGGAACTCAGCTATCAACTGGCTGTTGGTCAAACTTCTTTCTGGAAGATGATACTCGATCGCTTTTATTACTGCTCGCATGGCCGCCTTTCAGTTCGACACCCCTCCGAATATTACTCGGCGTCAAACCCATGTATCTGTTTAGCCGGAACGCCTACAACCGTAGCATGCGCACGCACTTTCCGAAGCACAACGCTGCCCGCTCCTACCACAGCATATTCGCCCACATTCGCGTTTGGCAGGATTGAAGCGTGAGTGCCTAAAAAGACCCCCTCGCCAAGGGTGGCGAACCCGGTAACATCCGTATGAGCGCTCAAAGTACAGCCATCACCGATCACCGCGTCATGGCCTACGGTAGAATAGACGTTCAGGCAAACAAAATTGCCCAGTCTCACATTAGTCGTTATCACGGCTCCGGGGCAAAGCACGCAGCCTTCGCCAATGGCGCAATCCAGGCCGATAACGGCCGTCGGATGAATAAGAGTTAGAAATCTCGCCCCGCGCTCTTGCAGGTCCCTACACACCCGCAGTTTTGTTGCCGGGTCGCCTATTGCGCACACGAACAGGTCGCCCTCTAAGGGGGTATAGGTAACCGGATCGCCAACGATCTTTATCTTGCGGTCATATCCGTCCAGCGCTTTCGGGTTAGAGTCAAGAAACCCGCCAATCTCCCAATCCCGCTGGTCGGCATTCGCATGAGAAGCCCAGCTCATCACTTCGCGCCCGAATCCGCCCGCGCCGATAATCAACAATTTCTTCATAGCCATATTCCTTCCGGCTTCAGTGGGCCGTATAGCCTCCGTCGATGACCAATGTCGTCCCGGTTATCCACCGCCCAGTATCAGCCAGCAAAAAAGCGATGGCATAAGCCACGTCCAGAGCCGTGCCGATCCCCAAAGGGTGCATTGCCTCGATAGCCGCAACTTGCTCCCGCGTCAAAGATTCTTGCAATACTTCGGCCATCTCTGTTTTGACATGACCGGGGGCAACACAGTTCACCCTTATCTCGTCCCGAGCTAATTCCATAGCGAGCGATTTGGTAAGAGCTACGATAGCGCCCTTGCTTGCGGCATAAGCCGCCAATCCCGGTTGCCCGACCAATCCCATCACGGACGAAAGAAAGACGATGCTGGCGCCGGCGTTGTAGGCCCCCTTTTGCCTGAGCCCCTTAGCAAGAGCGAGCGCCGCGCCAAAGTTAATGCTCATCACCTCTTGAACACTTTCGTCGCTAAGGAAGCGCAGCGGGCGAGTGATTTGCACCCCGGCGCTGTGGACCAGCCCATGAAGAGCGCCTTCGCGAGACGTTATTGCTTTAAGCCATTTTGAAATTTCATCAATGCCGGTCAAATCGAAAGTCTCAATGCAATGGTCAGTCCCTTCGAGCTGGCGGGCGGTTTGATCCAGCCGCTCTTTGTTGCGGCCCGCGACAATCAAGCGCGCCCCGAGCCGGCTGAGCAGAATCGAAGTCGCACGCCCTATTCCGGAAGAAGCGCCTGTGATTAGAATAGTGCGACCGCTGAGGTCCATAGGGTTTATCATCTGATCACGCTGCTCTATGCTTTAAGCGGGCTGACTGGATACTACTAAAAGATCGGGCATTATCACGTTATAGCAGGTTAAAGCAGCCGCCCCCCACGAGAGTCCTACGCCGAAGCCGACCATCACTAAATTCAACTTCTCATTCATTAATCTCTTTCTCAGAGTATGAGTCATCGCTAGAGGGATGGAAGCCGAACTGGTGTTGCCGTATTCTTCCATAGCCAGGACAGCCTTATCGGCGGGCAGTTTCATTCGCTTAATCAAATGCTGCAACATAAAACGATTCGCCTGGTGCATGACCCAGGCATCTATATCTTCCGTAGACCATTCAGCCGCGTCCATCACGGATTTGATCAGCTTCGGCACGACACGCAACGTGAAAGCGAATACTTCCGCCCCATTCATGAAGAGGTCTTCATCGCTCCGTATATTCCCCCCCTCGCGCTCCGTGCGCTCTGCTGTGCGCTCGGTGCGAGGTTGGCGAAAGGCCCCCGCCGGCACTATGAGGTGTTCTTGACCTGTCCCATCTGTGCCTAATTCAAATACCATCGAAGGGGCATTAGCATCGCTTTCCAGCGCAGTAGCCGTCCCCGCGTCGCCGAACAAAGGGGCAGTGGCCCTGTCTCGCGGTGAGACAATCCGGCTGATCGTGTCGCCCACGAGCAACAAGACACGCCTGGCGCTACCACTGACGATAAGTTGAGAGGCCAGCCAAAATCCATATATGTAGCCGGAGCAACCCAGGTTTATATCAAAAGCGGCGCACCGCGTTGAGAGGCCGAGTCGTCCATGAATGGAGCAGCTTGTAGCCGGCAATAGGTAATCGGGTGTTTGAGAGACGAATATCAAAGCGTCTACGGAGTCGCGCGGCCAGCCCAACTCTGCCAGAAGGCGCTCGCCGGCAGCGAGGCACAGATCGGATGTGCATAAGCCATTCGACGCTACATAACGCTTTGAGACGCCTGTGCTCTCACTGATCCTCTTCGCATCCGCGTCCCCAAAGCTGAGCGCGTCATCTGCTAATGTGAGGGTGTCTTGAGGCACGGCGCTCGCCAGCCCGGCCAATCGAACCCCAGTTAACCTGCTAACCGCCATTAATCATCCCCTTAATTGTCGCCCGGCGATTAATCGGTAGTCACGCGATCACCAAGCAAAGCGATCAGGTCGCTCACGGTCTTGCACTTATTAAGCTCTTTAGGTGATATATCTACTCCGAATCGTTCGTCTATGGACGCTATAAACCCGAGGACGGAAAGCGAGTCCCAGCCCAATTCTTCAAGCGTTTCTGTACCTTTTATCGTGCCGGGGTCCGCCTCAATCACCTCCTCCAGCAAGCTCAGAAACTCTCTCTTATTCATAATCATGTCTCTTTGTCGGGTTGGTTGCTGACGTAATCTGACTCCCCATAAATTCTTCCATAGTTACCTGTCCCGGCTGGCTTATCCCGCTGCGGTTGATAATCCTCCAGATCGTCAGGAATATGATTTTCAGATCTACCCATAGAGATTGGTTATCAATATACCACAGGTCCAAATCGAACTTACGCTCCCAGGTAATGGCATTGCGACCATTAACCTGCGCCCAGCCCGTAATGCCGGGCCTCGCCTCGTGCCGGCGCGATTGCTCTGAAGTATATCGCTCAAGGTATTGCATCAGCAAAGGTCGAGGTCCGACCAGGCTCATCTCCCCCTTCAGCACGTTGAATAACTCAGGTAATTCGTCGAGGCTCGTGCTTCGGAGAAAGCTGCCAAACCCGGTCAATCGCCGGGCATCCGGAAGCAGATGCCCGGCGGCGTCCCGCGCATCGGTCATGGTGCGAAACTTGTGCAAAACAAAAGGGCGGCCGTCAAGGCCGGGACGCCTTTGACTGAAGAAGATCGGAGAGCCCAGTCTTAATCTGACCAGAAGCGCGAGCACAGAGATCAGAGGCAGTAGCAGAATTAGCGCGGCAAGCGCCGCGCTGAAATCAAGCACCCGTTTGCCAAACTTGCGATACATTTCTGTGTAAGCTCGTCGTTAACGAATCATTTGCTGACCACCTGCTCGAATATCGAGAGCAATTGAGCCGCCAGCTTATTGCGGTCGAACGACTCCTCGGCCAGCCGCCGGGCGTTGTCGCCGTAGGTCTTAACGACTTCGGGATGATCGCGCAGAAAAACGACCGTGTCCGCCAGGTGCGATGCGTCATCCGGGCGCACATACAGACCTGCCCGGTTATCTTCCACAAGCTCCTTCAGCCAGCCGGGCGAGTTGACTATCGCAGGGCGGCCCGCCGCGAAGGTATCAAAAAGCTTATTCGGCGAGCAGGTGTAAAGTATCGGCACATTTTTGTAAATGGTCATGCAGGCGTCAGACGCGGCGGCAAGTCGCGCGATAGCATGTTTATCGGGGATGGGATTTGAGAAGATCACATTTGTAAGGTTGTGACGGCGGCAAAACGCTTCAAGCTCCGCGCGCCGTTTGCCTTTACCGTGCAGCACAAACGCAACGCCTTTCTCGCCACGCTCTTCGAGTAATCTCGCCGCTTCGACCACAGGCGTAAGGTCGTTTGCCTCGCCCATAGTGCCAAAATATGTGCAGACGAACTGGCCGTTCAACCCGAGGCGCTCTCGAAACTCTGACCCGTCGACTTCAGGGGAGAAAAGCTCCAGGTCCGAAGCGTTCGGAATGACTGAAACACTCTTGGGCGGGACGCCTGCCGCAATCACGCCATCACGCATCCCAGGCGAAAGCGCGACAACGTGAGTCGAATTGCGATAGATCAGGCGCTCGAACCATCTGGTAAGCGCTATCACTGTTGGGTTGCGCAATGCTCCCATTTGAATGGGCGCCTCGGGCCACAGGTCGCGCACCTCAAAGACGAGCGGAGCTTTGAGGTATTTGCTCGCGACCAATGCCGGGATGCCTATCGTGAGAGGCGTCGAAGTGGCGAAGACAATATCGGGTCGTGCCAGACGCGTGACGGCCCAACTGCTTGCGAGAGCGAACTTGAGGAATAAGATGATCCGCGACAGGTAGCTCTTAGACGTTTCGCCCATGCCGTCAAAAGAGCCCGCATTTATTTCGACAACCTCGATACCTTCGACCCGTCGCCGACTTACGAGTCCATCCCCCGGCGAGGAGCGCGAGTACGCGGACGTAATCATGGTCACTTCGTGGCCCTGGTTGACCATGTAGCGCGCGAACTCGTATGAGCGCGTGCCGCCCACGCCCGCTCGGGTCATGAAATACTGGTGCAAATATAGAATCCGCATACGGCCTTACCAGTACAGCCCGTCGTAGCAAGGGTGATCGGCGCGCACATGCTTGCCAACGAGGTCTAACACCTGCTTCCCTTCGCCGAGCCATCGGTCTATCAAGGAATCTTCTTTGAGCGGGTGGCCGACGATTATTATATCGCAAGCTCCTACGGCTTCAATCGAAGAGACCAACTGCTTTGAAAGGTGTGGCAGGTGAAGCTCGACGTAAGCGCGGTTGCCGCCGACGAGTCGCGCAGTCTCGACTTCGGGGTCGTATATTCGCAACTTGTACCCGCGCCCCAGCAGCCGCTCGGCGAGCGTCACCAGAGGGCTTTCCCTCAAATCATCCGTGCCGGGTTTGAAGGCCAATCCTACAAGGCCGACCTCAGAGGGGCGGCGCGCTTCTATGCGCTGGAAGACGCGCTCGATCTGTTCGGCGTTGCTGGGCAGCACGCCTTCCAACAGCGGCAAGTGAATATCGCTGTGCCGCGCGCGGTAGATCAAAGCGCGCACATCTTTGGGCAAGCACGACCCGCCGAATGCGAAACCGGGCCGGAAATAAGCGGGCGAGATGTTCAGTTGTTTGTCGGCGCAGAAGATATTCATCACGTCGCGGCTGTCTACGCCGAGCGCGCGGCAGAGGCGGCCCACCTCGTTTGCGAAGGTGATCTTTACCGCGTGAAAAGCATTATCGGCGTACTTGATCATCTCGGCCACTTCGAGCGCGGTGACGAAGCGAGGCGCCTGAATATTTTTGTAGAGGTCCGCAAGCTTTGCGCTTGAGCCTTCGGCGCGCTCGCCTACGACGATCTTTGGCGGGTTATAAAAGTCTTCGACCGACGAGCCTTCCCGCAAGAACTCGGGGTAGAAAGCGACATCGTACCCGTCGCCGCAGGCGCGGCCCGTGGAGTTTTCGAGCGCCGGGATGACAAGATTTCTGGTCGTGCCCGGCAGCACCGTGCTGCGCAAAACGAAGAGGAAATCTCTCTTTTGATTCTTAGAAAGCGACGCCCCGATTTCAGAAGTGACGCGCTCGACATATCGAGTGTCGAGGCTGCTATTTTCCGACGAAGGCGTCCCAACGCAAACTATCGCAAGCTCTGACGCGGCCACCGCGCGGTCCGAGTCCGTCATGGCCTGCAAGCGATTGTCGCGGACGACGCGGGCAATTATCTCGTCTAAACCGCGCTCGACTATCGGAGACCGGCCCGCATTTATGCGCTCGACTTTATCCTCTGCGATGTCGACTCCGATGACCGAGTGGCCGTCGTCCGCCAGACAAGCCGCGGTCACAGTTCCGACATATCCCAACCCGAAAACACTTATGCGCATATCTGTTTTGAAGTCCTCAACTCAGTTTTAGACTCTCGACTCGCTCGCCCTCCGCCAGCCGCGCTTCGATTATCGTCAAGCGGGTTGCTTCGTCGAGCGGAGACAGCGTGACTGACAACTCGCTCCCGTCGCCGCTATGGATTGAGATGGCGTCGCGTTGAAAGAATACTCGGCTATCCTTCTGGCCCAGGATGAAAGCCGTCACGATGCGGCACGGCATGTGACCGGTCCCCGCGAGCTGAAACGACAGGGCAGGCTCCCTGACGCCGTAATAGCGGGACCGCCAGCCGCGAGGCGCTTCCTTTTCATCTCCCCGCGTGATGTCGGGGCGCGCGTCTTCGAGATTGGTAGCCGCCCAGCGCACGCTCACTTCTCCGACAGGCAGGCTCAGCCGAAGCCGGTTCGCGCTTTCGTCAATCACGTGCTCGCCATCGGCCAGAAGCCAGTGACACGCGACAGCGTTTGTTCCTTGCCCCAGGATGTCATCAACGACCAGCCACACGTCGTCGCCCGCTCGCAGCACCGCTCGGCGGTGAAGCGCAGGCGCGTCTAATCGCAGGTAGCCCTCGTGCTGCCCTTGAAAGACCTCTAATCGACCTTCGCTTGATCTGGCGAAGTTGAGCATTCTTGCCTTCGTCCACTCAAACCACATGAAGCGAGGCCCGGCGACCATCTGGTCCTGGCCTGCTATCGTCACGGTGTTATGCACTGCGGTCCCTATCAAATTATTGTTCCAGGGAGAATCGGCATAATAAAGATATGAGCCCGCGTCACAGGCTATGTTTTCGCCGCGCCACCAGAGATCGACGTGAAGCATATCGGCCTGCGCCGGGCGGTAGCGATAAGTCGTGCATCGGGTCAGCGCGAAGCTGCGCTCGCCCCTGAGAGTGTAGTAACCGCCCTCACCCGCCGACAGGCTGTCCTGCGGAACAGAATTGATTTTCGCTTCAAGCGCTTCTTTGCCGAACAACCAGAGCAAGTCTTCTTCCCACGGTCCCTGCTCGTAGATGCGCGTGCGATGCGTCAAGTAATTCCCCGCCGCGATCACAGGGCGAAAGTCTGTGTAGTCACACGCATTGAGCGGAAGAATCAGCGCGCCGTCATTGCTTCCGTAACACGGCACGCGTCCGCTCTCCGGGTCCTGCGTCTGGTAGAGGAATTCGACCGCGCGCTCGACGCGGCTGAGCAAAGCGTTGGGCAGCGCGTCATCACAGGTTTCTGCAAGCCTCGCTGCCCAGATGTAATCCTGCAACATCAGCCGGTGATAATTGAGCGAATTCTGTATGTATGATCCATCACCTGCTATCTGGCGCATCGCTTCTTCAATCAATATTCTTCGCCCTCGATCGCGCCACTGGGCGGCGCTTCGCAACTCTGGAAACAACAGCCCTACGGTCCACAACCCGATGCCTTCGCTAATCGCATGATTATTGCGCTGCAAGCGTGCGTAGACGTGATCGCGCGCAACGCGGTCCGCCTGCGCGGCGATCATCCCGACGATCTGAAAAAGCCGCTCGGGCGTGGTCGCGGGCGAATCGGCTACGGCGTAGAGCGCGAAGCACCATGCCATAAGCCTCAGCGATGTCTCCTGGCCGCATTTCCAGTGCGAGCCACGGTTGGGAGGGTTGGCCACAGCCCAGCTTTCAATTAACTGCCAGAATGTTTCTGCGTACGATTCATCACCCGTCGCCCAGTATGCGCGCGCAAGCTGGTAGGCGGACGCGAACCGGCCCGGCTCCCAGATGAACTTCAAATCGCCCGTCTCGCGCGAGAACATCGGCACGCGACTCCAGTGAGCCGCGCGCGGTGTGCGCTGGCCTGTAAACGGGTTCGAGTGCCAATCGGGCGGAAAGCCTAGATCACCTGATTGAGAGAAGAAATAGCTGAACGTGCCCTGTTGTATTTGTGACGCTTCGCGGGCAAGCGATTCTAATCCGTGCTCGCCTAGAATCCCTCGCAGAGCTTTCTTGTAGGCGGCGCGGTCGGACGGCTGGAAGAAGAACGGCGGGCGGCGCTGGCTCCAGTAATCCTTGTACTCGTCGGGAGCGGCGGGCGCTTTATCCGTGAGCCACGCGGCCAGCTCGTTCGGATTCCAGGGGCGTTGAGGAAAGCGGAGCGTATGAACGCCGCTTCGCACTTGCAGCTCGTAAGCGAGCCGCGCCGCCACCCATCCGACCCCGTATTCATTGATCGCCTGCCGCAGCAAGACCTGACGATTCATCTCTTAATGCCCTGATTAGGCTAGACGGCCTCTTCCCTATCAGACGGGTTATCTTTTTTAAACACGATGTGCGGGCCAATCGCCAACACGTCCATCTTTGTTCGGCGGAAGCAATCTATCGCCTCTTCGGGAGTGCAGACGATTGGCTCGTTTTCATTGAAGCTTGTGTTTAAGACCACGGGCAGGCCCGTCCTTTGCTGAAACGCTTTTATCAAATCGTAGTACAAAGCATTCTCGTCGCGCGCCACGCTTTGCAATCGTCCCGTGTCGTCTACGTGGTTGACCGCGCAAAGCTTCTCGCGCTTGTCGGGTCGAATCCGGTAGACGTGGAGCATGAAAGGCGAAGGGTGATCGTATTCGAAATACTCGTTCTGATGTTCGGCCAGTGTCGAAGGGGCGAACGGGCGGAACCACTCGCGGTGCTTGATTCGCGCGTTAAGCGTCTCTTTCATGTTCGGCAGACCAGGATGCGCCAGTATCGAGCGGTTCCCTAAAGCGCGCGGCCCCCATTCCATTCTGCCCTGAAACCACCCCACAACGTTTCCCGCTGCGATCTGGTCCGCGACCCCTTCAAGCAACTGCTCGCGCTCGACCCTGCGGTACTCAAGCCCGGAGGATTCGAGCGCCGAGCGTATGCGCGACTCCGAAAACTCAGACCCTAGATAAGCGTTTTTCATCTCGCCCTTGCGCGGCTGCTTCAGCACTGAGTGATAAGCATAGAGCGCCGCGCCAACGGCGAGCCCCTCATCTCCGGCCGCGGGCTGAATCCACGTGCGGCGAAACGGGGTCTCCGCGAACAGCTTGCCGTTGGCGACGCTGTTGAGCGCGCACCCGCCCGCCATTGCCAGGTTGTCCGACGGAACCTGTTTGTGAAGCCGGTTGAGCAGATGAAAGAAAATCTCTTCAAACCGCTTCTGCATCGCGAAGGCCAGATCTTTTTCGCGCTTGGTGATCTCGCTCAGGGGCTTGCGCGGCTCACCGAAAATTTCCGTCATCTTCTGGCCGTAATGGCGCGCGAGCTTCACGGTCCCGTCTTCTTCAATCGCCATGCCGCTGTTGCTGCCCAACGGCATAAAATAATCGAGGTTCAGCTTAAAGGTATTGCCAGCGGGCGAGACTATGTCGCGCACACGGTCGTAATAAGTCTCCTCGCCGTAGGCGGCCAGCCCCATTACTTTGCCTTCGTCGCCGAACTTGCGGTAGCCCATGAAGCCGCACATCATCGTGTAGAAGCTGCCTAGCGAGTGTGGCAAGAAGACTCGCTCAAGCACGTCGATCTCGTTGCCTTCGCAGCGAGCGCACATCGCGGAGACGAAATCGCCCGAGCCGTCGTAACTGAACCCGGCGGCCGAGTCCCAACCTGAGCAGTAGTACGCGCTGGCGATGTGGGCGATGTGGTGCTCGACGTTATGCTCGCGAAAGCGCATGCGCTCAGGCTCCACCTCCAGCGCGCGGGCCAACAGCGATTTCAGATCGTTCATCACCTCGCGGCGCTTGCGAATCTGGATGAAGTTGAGCAGCTTGGCAGGGTTCGCCAGAGCGTATTGAACTTTCTTGGCAAGGTTCGCGTCCTTGTCTCTTCCGACCGCGACGTGATCGATGTCGCTTATGTCTGCGCCGGCCCAGTCGAGGCACGCTTTGATGGAAAGCGCGGGGATGCCGCCGTAGTGCTTTACACGATTAAGGCGCTCTTCGGCGATGGCGAAGACGACTTCGCCATCCTGTATCAATGCTGCCGAAGCGTCCCCGTGAAACATATTAAGACCGAGTACCAACATCCGTTCGTTCTCCTATCAATCGCCTTCTATGATAACAGGCTCGCCGGTCTGAAGACTGCGGCGGGCCGCAAACGTTAGCCGCATCGAATGGACTATCTCGTCAAACGCGATGGGCGCCGCGCCTCCCGACGTGATCTGCGCGGCAAACGCCTGCCACTCGGCTTTATGACCCTTATCCTGTCGCAGCCGTGCCGTCTGCCTGAAGCTCTTGCCGCCGTCTCGCATGAATAATGTGCGGTAATCATCCAGGCTCGCTGATAACCCGCCGCCGAACACTTCGAAGAACTCTTTGCCGAATCCTTTGTCGCCGTTCGCAACATAAGTCACCGTCCCGATCGACCCGCCGGCGAACTCGATAGTCACATGAAAATTGTCTTGAGCGTAGCGCCCGCTGTCGGGGAGCGCCCGCGTAGTCACTCGTCGCGCGCGGTCGCCCGTCAAATAAGTCAGCAGGTCGATGAAGTGACAGCCTTCGCCTATCAAACGGCCTCCGCTTTCGGCTGCATCCTGCGTCCAGTGATCGAGCGGGATGAAGCCCGCGTTGACGCGGCAGTTGACCATCAACGGCTCCCCTATCCGCTCCAGATGGCGTTTCAGCTCGACTACGAAAGGCGCGAAACGGCGGTTGAAGCCGACCATCAGCGCCTGGCTTTGACCGGGGTTCATTTCTCGAAGACGTGTGTAGACCGAAACGATCTGCTGCAACTCTTCTTCGTTCATGCAGAGCGGCTTTTCTACAAAGACATGACGGCGGGCTTCGAGCGCCTCGATCACCTGCCGCGCATGCAGGTTGTGGCGCGTAAGGATCGCTACAGTATTAATCTTCGAGTCGTTCAGAATCTCGCGCGCGTCCGTAGTGCAATAAGCGAAGCCGAATCGATCCGCCGCCGCCCTTGCGCTCAACCCGCTGCTGGCCGCGACGCCTACCAGATTGATGGCCTTCACATCCTTCAAGGCGGGCAGCATTGTTGCGGTGGCGAAATTGCCCGCGCCTAAAACGCCTAGACCGACATGATCGGCTTTGACGGCAGGCGCATCCGTGACAGGGCGCAGCGTCACAGTGCGGCTCAATGCGGTTGCGTCGGGATAGGTGAGCACGACTCCTAAGAACGGCTCGCCTGTCTTGCCCGTAATCACCTCGTAAGCCTTCGGCGCGTCATCTATCGAGAAGCGGTGAGTGACGAGCGGGCGAACGTCGACTTTCCCTTCGGCCAGCAGTTGGACGAACGCCTGCATGTTTCGCTGCTCCGTCCATCGCACGTAGCCGTAAGGATAGTCGTGCCCCTCTTCTTCGTACTTGTGGTCGTAGCGGCCGGGGCCGTACGAGCGCGATATGCGAAAATCCAGCTCTTTCTCGTAATATACCTTCCGAGGAATTGTCATGCCCACGGAGCCTACAGCGACCACAGTCCCCTTATCGCGGGCGACATGCCCGGCAAGCTCCAGGGGCTGGTTGCTCTTCGTGTCTGCCGTAATCAACACAACATCCGCGCCGTGGCCTGAAGAGAATTGCTCGCACAGGGCCGTCATCTGATCCGTGTCGGTTGCGACGGCATCCGCGCCAAGCTTGCGGGCAAGCTCCGCTCGCGCGGGCTGTATGTCCATGCCAATGACCACTGCGCCCGCCGCCTTGAGCATCTGCACGGCCAGTTGGCCCAGCAGCCCCAGCCCGATGACCGCCGCAACGTCGCGCAGCCGCACTTCCGATAGGCGTATGCCTTGCAGCGCGATTGCTCCGAGCGTGGTAAAGGCCGCCGATTCGAAATCGACTTCGTCCGGCAGCGCGATGACAAGGTTTTTCGGGACCCACACAGCCTCGGCGTGGACGGCATATCCGCCCCCCGCGCAGGCCACGCGATCATTGATTTGAAACTGCGACGCCCGCTCGCCGACATCGAGCACGGCGCCCGCCGACGAGTAGCCGAGCGACATGGGCTTATCGAGCCGGTTTTGCACCGCGTCAAACGTGGCCAGCACCCCTTCGCGTTTGGCCTTGTCGAGCGTCTGTCGCACGAGGTCCGGGCGAGAGCGGGCTTTTTGCAAAAGGTTTTTTTCAGCGAAATCGACGACCATGCGCTCTGTGCCCGCCGAAACGAGGCTCGCCCGATTGCGCACGAGAACCCCACCGCTTCGCGCCGACGGGGCGGGCACGTCGCTCACGGTAAGCTCTCCGGTTTTGAAAGATTGTATGACTTGTTTCATATCTAGAGTGCTGAGTGCTGAGTCCTGAGTGAGAAAACAAAAACAGTCTGGTGATGTTTTTACTCAGGACTCAGGACTCAGGACTTCTCTTTGGGTTTACTGGCCGTAAGCAGCAATCCTAAGCCCCACCTGTCGCCGAGCAACCGCACGAGCCAGCGCGGGTAGATGCGCCAGATCATCTTATAAAAACCTGATGAATACTTCTCGCTCGGCTTTATCGTGAGCAGATCGCCCGGACCCAGCCTGGTCTGCGATTCAATGTTCACAAAACCGATTTCACTTAACATCTGCCGCGCCTCTTCGACCGAATATGTTTTCGTGCCGGGGCTTTCCAAGTGATGAAAGACCGTTTCTTTCATGCTCATCCTGAAATTGCCGCGAGCGAGCGCGTGTTTAGCGTAAAGCATCAAGCCGGTCCAGGACGGGTGATGGTAAATCATCGTCTTCGTGACTCCGCCCGGCTTCAAAACGCGAAAGACTTCGCCGTAAGCGCGGCGCGTGTCGGGGGTGTGATGAAGCACTCCCCACGAATAGACAATGTCAAAACTGTTACCGTCGAACGGCAGGTTTTCGGCATCCCCCGTGAGCAACCTGTATCTTTCTTCCGCGACCGAATTAAGCGCGAGCCGCTCGCCCGTAAGCTTTATCGCTCTGTCCGTCAGGTCAATGCCCGTGGCGTGCGCCGCCTGCTCGCACCAATTCTGGAAGTCCGCGCCCGCACCCACGCCTATCTCCAGGACTGTTTTGCCGGCGGCGGAGGGAAAGTCCGCGAATGATTTTATGTATGGCTCCAGGCTGTAGCGGGCCGAGGAGATCTCTTCAAAATAACGGTTGCGGTCCGAGTCGTCGCCATAGCGCGTTCCGCAAGTCTCGTTCTCCCAGTGTTGTTTGACTTCGGATTTAAGCTCCCGGCTGCCGTCTATAGTCGTACTCATGGCTTTTCCGCCTCGACGTGAAGCGAGTCCTCCGGGCGGTTGTCGAGAATTTCGCAATCAGGGACGCGCCCTTTCTTGAAGTCGCACACCGTTACGTTAACAAACCCGCAGTCGACGAGTACAGAGGTCAAAGACGGCGCGTCATACATCCACAAATGCGGGTCGCGCGCGCCGGGATAGCCGAGCTGCATCCAGTCGAGAAACACGCGCGCGGCCTTTGAGTCCGATGGATTCATTTCAAGCGCGTCCAGGTATTGGCGAGCGCCCAGCGCGAGGTCGGGCACGACGACCCGCAACACTCCGCCCGGCTTCAGGATTCTGAAAACGTTCGACACGATCTTGCGCGCATCGTCGCGCGAGTTGTGCTCAAGGAAATGGGACGTGTAGACGTAATCAATTGACGACGCGGCGAAGGGGAGTTTTTTCCTCACGTCGTGAATCAGAATAGAGTCGGGCCAGGGAATTTTGTAATGAAAGTCGGAGAGCAGTCCGACCTTCCATAACATCCACCTGAGCGGCGGGTACTTCGCGAGGCGCGCGTTGGGTGAATTGTCTATGTTAATCCAACCCGGCGCGATCGAAAGACCGCAGCCGATGTTGACGGCCTTGACCCCCGATGGAAGCGACATAATCAATCGATGAACGTCTGCATCCAGAGTTCCAGAGTTAAGAACTGCCATAGCTGAAGCGACCAGTCCTCGCGCCCGCTGCGCTGCTCATCCACAAACAGACGCACGGCGGCGGGGTCGAAAAGGCCCCGCTCGCTTATCCGCCGCTCGCTGAGCAGGTCATCGACCATCTCGCACAGGTCGTGCGCCAGCCAGTAATCGGCCGGCGCGCCGAACCCCGCCTTCTTTTGCTCCAGCACCTCGCGCGGGACGAGCGGGCGCACGGCCTCGCGCAAGATGTGTTTCGTAGTTCCTTTATGGAGTTTTAGATCGGGGGGTATGTTCGCAGCAACCCACTCGGCCAATTCCCAATCCAGAAACGGCACGCGCACTTCGACCGATGAGGCCATGCTCATCTTGTCGTTGTAAGTCAGGTTGAGACTGACCATGAATGCCTTGGTATCGAGATAAAGCATCTGGTTTAGAAAATCCGCATTCTTCACGCGATCGAAGTATTCGAAATGGCGCGACCAGGGGTGATCGCCGTTAATGCGCTCTCGGGCCGCAGGGCTGTAAAGCATATTCAAATGACGCTCGGTCAAGTAAGTGCTGTCCATAAGAAAGCGGTCTCGCGGCGAGAGCGAGCCGCTCCGCGCCATCTTCTTCGCAAGCCTGACGTAGCCTTTCACGGGAGTGCCGCGCATCGCGGGCAAAGCCAATAGCGCCGGCTCGACTATCTTTCGCCGCACGACGGCGGGCACCCTTCGGTAGTGTTCGGCCAGCGCGTGAGCCTGGTGCTTGCGGTAGCCTGCGAACAATTCATCGCCGCCCACTCCTGAGAGCAGAACGGTCACGGTCTTGCGGGCTTCGCGATTGACGAGGTAGGCGGTGATGATCGCGGGGTCAGCCACGGGCTCGTCCATGTGATAGACCAGCTTCGGCAACAGGTCGACGACATCAGGCTCTACGATGATCTCCGTGTGGAGACAGCCGAAGTGCTCCGCCGTGCGCCGCGCCACGCGCGTGTCGTCAAGCGTAAGCTCTCCCCGGCGGTACTTATCCGGGAAAGCTATGGTGTAGGTGCGCACAGGATCAGATGAGCTTTGAGCCATCGCCGCCACGATGCTGCTGGAATCCAACCCCGCGCTCAAGAAAGCGCCAACCGGCACATCGCTCAACATCTGCGCCTTGACGGAAGCGGTGAATCGCTCTCTCAGCTCTTGTGTAAGCTCTGCTTCGCTCGCATTGAATCTATGTTGACTCGATGGGAACTTCAAATCCCAGTACTGGCTTATTTCAAGCCGCCCGTTTTTGAAAGTCGCATAATGACCGGCGGGCAGTTTCAAAATCCCATCGAACATCGTCGCCGGGTCAGGCACCCACAAAAAGGTCAGGTATTGATTGAGCGCTTCAAAGTTGATCTCGCGCCGCATACCGGGCAGCTCAAGCAATGCCTTCACTTCGGACGCGAAAGCGAGGCGGTTGCCTTCGTGGCAGTAATAGAGCGGCTTTATCCCGAAATGGTCGCGCGCTAAAAAGAGCTGCCCTTCGCGGCGGTCCCAAATGGCGAAAGCGAATATGCCGTTCAGCCGGCGGACGCTTTCGGGGCCGTACTCTTGATAAAGCTTGAGCACCGTCTCCGTATCACTGTTTGATCGAAAGCCGTAGCCTTTCGCTTCGAGTTTTATGCGCAGTCGCGGGTGGTTGTAGACTTCGCCGTTATAGACTATCGTAAGCCGCCCATCCTCAGTGGTCATGGGCATGTGACCGGCTGGCGACAGATCGAGTATCGCAAGCCTGCGCGAGCCAAGCCCTACCCATGTCCCGTCGGGCAGACGAGTCTCCCAGACGCCGTGATCGTCAGGCCCGCGATGGGCCTGAACGCTGGTCATGCGGGCGAGCGTCTCGCTATCGCCCCAGTTAACAGTGCCGTTGATTCCGCACATCGATCAAACCTTTGCAGCCCGTTCGGATCTACTGACGACCCGGCTATAAAAGTTTTCGGCTTCGCGCATGACTCGCCCGTATTCGGCGCGCTCGGCAATCAGTTTAAGATTGACCTCTCTCGCCCGGTCGCGCAAGCCCTGGTCTTCGAGGGCGCGCGCGAGGGCGCAGGCAACAGACTCGCGGCTCGTCGCGTCGCAAATCAGCCCGTTCTCGCCCTCTATGATCCACTCGCGGACCGATTCGATGTCGCCCGCTACTGGAAAACAACCGCAAGCCATCGCCTCAAGCAGCGAGTTGGGCGTGCCGTCGTGCAGGCTCGGCGAAACCGTAACGTCGGCCAGGCGGAACAATGCGGCCATCTCTTTATGCGGCGCCGCAGGAAGCAGGCGGACGCTGTCGCGGATCGCAAGCTGGTTCATCCATTTCTCCGCCACGGGATTCCCTTGCATGCCCACGCATAAAAATAGAGCCCGTGGATGCTTCTCTAAAACGAGCGGGATCGATTGAAAGAATATGTCGTTGCGCACGTATCCTCGAAACCCGCGCGGGTTGATGACCACAGGAGCGTCGACCGGAATATCGAGACTCTCGCGAAGCCCTGACATGTCTCCCTCCGGGTTGAAGAGTGACGTTTCAATTCCCCCCGCGCCGGGCAAGACCGCCGATGGCTTCTGCCGGCTGAAGCCCCAGTCGCGCTCGGCAAGCTTCAGGTCGCGACGGCAGTCGCAGTGTAGTGCGTCGGCGCGTTCAAGCGTGCGGCGGGTCTGCCGCGCGACCATCGGGTAGCGGCGGGCAATGAGAGTAAAATCATTGCCCCAGACTGAGATCAATAAAGGGAATCGGGCGGGCGTAGCCTTTGCGGCGATGATTCCTTCGAAAGGTATCCGCATGGCATGTACTACATCCGGGTTTATGCTCGTGAGCAAATCGCGCGCGCGCGCGACGTGGCGGTTCAACTCAACAGGCCCCAGCCAGAACCGCGCGGTCGTTGATAGATTAGACAGCGCGCCTATGCGAAGGCCCGCGAGCGCACGCGCGAAAAGCGATGGCTGACGATTAGAAGCGACCATCCCGTTGTGGCTTATTCGTGAAAAACCGGAAAACGCTACGGGCAACTGGTGGACCTGCGCCCCGCCAATCACGTCCCCGGCGCAAGGGTAAGTTGAGATGACATGCACGTCGTCGCCGCGTTTGACGAAGTAAGCGATCCAGCTCCGCGAGATTGCGCTGCGAGCATCGGCGACAAAGACGATTCTCATCAAGCTATATCCTCTGCGACGCCCAACTGCGTCCAGGGCGGGATTGGCCGTTCGCTCAAAGCTCCTGTCATGTGCTTCAAACACTTTACAAGATAAGACGCGGCTTGCTCGGCAGTGATTCTCTGTGCCGTAGCTTTGGCGGCGGCTCGAAAACGAGGCCATTCGGCTCGCTTCTCGATGAACTGGCCTAGACACCTCCGCAAGTCCTCCACGTCTTCGCTGCGGAATATGTATCCGTTCAACCCGTCTCGGACAAGGTCAGCCACCCCGCATCGATCTGACACTATGACCGGAATCCCTACTGAGAAAGCCTCATTCACGACCATGCCCCACCCATCCCACCGCGAGGGCAAAACCAGCATGTCGGCAACAGCCATGCGCGACCGAATCTCTCGGCTTGCCATTGCTCCATCAAATTTGATTCGCTCGGAAAGGCCGAGCGAACAGACCTGCTCCGAGAGCATCGGCATAAGCTCGCCGCTGCCAACTATAGTTAAATAGAGATTCGCCTTTTCAGCCATCAGCGGGCCCACCGCCTCTATCAGCAGGTCAATGCCTTTGCGATGTATCAACTGCCCTACAAAAATAAGCTCGACTCCGTTCTCTGCTTTTGAATAATAAGAGCCGCGTACGGGCCGTTTCTCAGAGTCAAAATAGCCGAATGCATAGATGGATGGCTCGCGGGCTCCAAGCCTCTTGTAGAAATCTTCGGCGAGACGCGAGACGGCCAATACGCCTGCGGCCCGAGGGGCTAGCAACCGGGCGAAAGCGGCTCTGAGCGACCTCTTTACAGGCGAGCGGGGCAAGTCAGGCTCTGATGCTTCGGAGTAGATCACATAGCGGCTCCCGGTTATTCGAAGCGCAACCAGCGCAGCAGCAAAACCCGGTTCAGCCCACAGGCCATTAACGATATGAATGCGGCTGCGCCCAGACCAGGCCAGCCCTATAGCGTCGGCCACCTCGTGGCGCTCGTCCAAGAATCGGTGAGAATATCCGGTCAACTCGCTCTCCCAGCCTAGCGCTATCCTGTCGGGCGGCAGGCGTTTGGCATATATCACTTGCAGATCAACCTCGTCTGAAGCCGCCAGCGCCCGGAAAAGGCTCGTCTGAAAAGCGCTCGGATAGTTCATCCAGATTGTAAGATCGATCATGACTCTGGACTTATTACGGGAGGACGGTTGCTCATTTACCCCTTCAGGGTTTACCACTTCAGGGCGTCACGCTTTTTTCATAGCCGGCCTGCGCAGGCATCGCAAGCTTATTCCTTTGCTGCTTAAGGGGTAGAATATAGTGCAATGCTACTATGACCATCAAAGGCATCATATTCACCCACGTGAAGACTACTATGGATGTCAGACCGTCTCTGTAAACCTGTATGAGGTTGCAGGCAATAAGCAAGTAGGTGAGCCTTACTACAGAAAAATAGTTACTGCGATAAGCCCGGAAATAGGTGCGGCCAAGAAAATAGGCGAGCAATCCCGGCACGAAGATGAGTCCGAGATGACCAAAGTTGACATAGGACTCGCCGAGAAAAGTGACGATCATGCCCATCTCCGACATGGGGCGTGTGGGGACGGAAATGTCTATGAGGAAATCGGCAAGGCCAGGCTTATTGGGCCACCACTGGCGCGGAATCGGCAGCGTCACCAATGCCAGGTAGGTCCTGCCGTAATAGTATTTGCCCGCCGCATCGGTCAACGTCAACGCGCAGGCGAATTGATCGAGAAAGACGTGGTCCGGCGCGTGGCCGGCAATCGCAGTATTAACTGATTCCCTGGAGACATCTACGATCTGTGTTATATCCTCTCCTTCCTGAGCCAACCTGCCGATCTCTTTAAGCGGGAAGAAAAGCAGCATAAGAAAAACAATGATCGCTAAAACATAAACCGGCGGCCACTTCAATTTGTGTCTATCGAGGTATATTTGGATCAGCAGGATTGCCGGGATGATAACCCGAAATCGATGATAGCCCTGGAATGCCATGACTAACAGGTACAGCGACATGGGCATCATCAACCACCACTTGAATCCGTACCAGTAAATCAGGGCAAGCAGCGACAGCCCTGCCCAGACCTGCGTGATGAAGAACCAGTTTGACGTTTGCCATTCACCCAGCTCGACACCCTCGCCCTCCACGCCCGGCAAGTTTGTAAACGCCCACAGGCCGAAAAGTCCCAGCGGAAACGCAATTACCACAACGCTCCAGATGTGCTTCAAAGAGAGATCGGGCTTGCTCTCCGCTAAGGGTCGGGAATGCTTGTGCACTTTCTTGAGATCATCTCTCGATGCTTTTAGCCAGGCAATCGTCATGACTATGAGCGCCACATCGCCGAGGATCGCAGCCCTCACTATCTCGTCCTCTCTTATCGGCTCGAAAAACAGCATATACTGGCTCAACATGGTTAACGACCCGAACGTAAGCCCTATTAACCGCAAACTAAAAGTGTAGATGTGGAAAAAGAGGTAGATCGTCCCCGGGTGAGAGTGCGAGAGTCTCCCGTACCGCAATAGTATGGTGGCGCAGATTGAGACAATCAAAAAATCAAAGAGTAAAACGACTGAATAATCGATTGAATAGTTTTCAAGCACCTCTGTTACCCCCCGTATTCCAACTTGAGAATATCTGTGCGAGCATTATGACAATCAGGATAAATCATCGCTGAAGATCGCTGCTGAATCAGGCTGTGACAGCCGAATCAATCATTTCGGCATATGCGGCTCTTATGCCTTCCCTGAACCGTTCCCAGGTGAAGTGCCTGGCCCGCGCGGCCGCAGCCTCGCCCATTGCCGCGAGGTCAGCGCGATGCTCGATCCCCCAGGTCAGCTTCTCGGCAATTGCCTCTGCGTCCCGGATCGGCACGATGAAACCGTGCTCGCCGTCGACCATCACATCCGGCGCACAGGTATGGCTGGTAGTGATGACGGGCACACCGCAAGACATGGTTTCCAAGATAACGAGAGCGAAACCTTCGGCCAGCGACGGAAAGACAAATACGTCGCTGGTGTGTAACTCGTTGGCGAGCGATCTACCCGAGAGCCCTATTTTGATTTCTATATCGAGGTCCGCATACTCTGCAAGCAACTGTTCATCTATAAGCCCGCGCGTGCATAACGTCAGGCGGACGTTGCGTGACTTCACCATCCGCATAGCGTCGAGCAGATAGCTAAGGCCCTTTCTCTGTATCAAACTCCCCACGTAGATTATCTTGAATGGCTCCTTTGAGTCGGGCGGACGAGCGCGCTCGGCGAAAGTGTCGGTGTCGACGCCATACGGAACGACGTGTATTTGCTCGGCGGGAAGGCCGCGCTCGGCAAGCGTGCGGGCCGCAAAGCTGCTCGTTGTCACCCAGCCATTAGCCAGGCTTGGCTCGTTGCATAATTCTTCAAGCTCCTTATCCGAAAGCGAGAGCTCGTATGTTGCCGATAAAGACGCTTTCGCAATGGGAGTTCGCTCGATCTCTTCAAGCAGTATCCGGCGGGTCGCCTGGAAATCCGCCTGGAGCTGAAAAAGAAAGCGGTACTTTAAAGCATCTTTATGCTTGAAGGCTTCAGAGGCATAGTAATTACAGCAAAACAACGCTGCGTGATGGCGCAGCGCGACTCGGCCTCCCCTTTTGCTCACAGCTCTGTCTTTATACCTGTTAAGGTTCAAGCGCGGGGCGATATGCGAAAGCGTGGATGCGACCAGAGCTCTTTTTGAAAGAAGGACTCTTGAGCCATCAAGTTTAGAGCAGTATCGCGCCGATAGAATCTTTCTCGGCACGAGAGAGCTGCTCAAGGCTGAGAACCATCTCTTATCGGCAGGCCAGTAGAGGTCCGTGACAAGAGTATCGAGCAGCCCCCCCTCATCCAACGCAAGCGGAAGCTGATAACTGTCGCGCCCGCCGGCCAGAACGACTACGGCTTTGGGATGTGGCTCAATCCGCTTTGATGCTTCGCCCGCCTGAGCCTGTTTCACTTGTTGCGCCGTCAGGGTTATATCCTGTCGTGTGACCCCCATATGTATCTCAGTACCTTTGCTTCTTCTTAAGCATAGGAGCAGCCAGCTTCCTTGCCATTTTTCCCGCAACAGAAGTCTGGTCGGTAAGCACCTTCGCAGCGGTAATGCTAACCAGGTTGCTCTCGTACTCGTAGACATTGCACGATGCGCAGACCCCTTTCTTTGGCCCGTAGGCGGCGAGGTGCTTGCGCCACGAGCTTAATCGCGCGTAGGCCGTTACCAGGTCGAGCCCACCAGGACCGATCTGTCCAAGGACCGTGCTTTTATGCGAAGGGCTGTCACTCCGCAACTGGCAACAGGGCATAACAGACCCGTCCCAATCAATGACCAAATGCTTATAGACCGCATAGCAGGGAGATTGTCGCGCCGTCTTGCGGGCCATTTGTATCAACCCTCCGCGATCACTTAAATCAAATGCCATCAGCGTCGTGATATTACGAACATGATTGGTGATCTCCATGGTCGGATGCATGATTTTATAAGCATATTCAGGTTCGCGCTCAGTTAGCTTTCCAAGAAGCTTTATTCGACCGAGCAGCTTCTCGTTGGCGTCATTGGCGATTTCATAGGTGTATTCGATCATGTCATCTACATACGTATCTATCCACAAACGGTCCACACCCGCCTCAGATAACTTCTTGACGATTTCAACATTCAAATAGTCCCCGTTCGTATTGACGGCAACACGGCATTTAGGGGCAGCCGCCTTCACTTCCGTGACGCGGTTAGCCAGAGTCTTTTCCGATACCGGCTCGGAATAGCGCGACCAGACGAATGTCCCATCGTAATCGACCTCTCGCAGCCCATCCAGTATAGTCTCCCAGCAGTCATCGGGCATGAATCTCACAGTGCGCCGGTCGAGAAAGCTGTTTGGGCAAAAAGAGCAAGTGCGATTGCAATAAGCAGTCGTCTCTACTTCGATCAGCTCCACATAATCTTTGAATAATTGAATCTGCTCATCGCGCGACAGATCAGACCTGAAGTGATCGGGTGACATGCGAAGACTGTTCTTTATCACAGAAAGCGTTGCTCTTATCCTGTTACCTTCCATAAAATCCTTTCCGGTAATATTATGCGGCCTCTGCAGCTCAGTGGCTACGCAATGCTCACCAAAGTAGTTTTAGCTTGAAGGCAAGCTCTTCCATTCCTTATATAATTCCGGCGGCATGGGACTGCGCTTCGCCTTATACCTTGAGACATCGATCATGCCGGCGATCTGCCCTTGCAAGTGCCCCACCCGCCTCGTGGTGATAACGAGTAATAGCCTTGAGACAAAACTACGGCTTTGCTTTACCAACCTCAACCCGCTGGGCATGAACCAGTCGTTCCATAAAACATTGTTGCGCGCTCCATAGAAATCCATCCGGTGCCGGTTGCGCCCTGCGTTGGACTCCAGATGGTGAATCAGCAATCCGGGGAAATGATAGCAATACAGCCCTCTCTGAAAACCGCGAGCCGCCAACTCCGTCTCTTCCCAAAAATGGACCAGGTCTTCGCAATACCCGCCAAGCGCAAGAAACCTCTCTCGGTGCAGCAGGTGGCTGCAGCCGACAAACGACCGAACCCTGTATGGTCTGTTATCAAGCGATTTGAGCTGATGCGCTTCAACAATGGGGTTGTATATCGGGAAACTCAAACAGAGCATGTCTTCGCAAGACTGCGCAAACTCCAGCGCAGCCTCAAGCGAGCCTGAATGGGGGAAAGAGTCATCGTCTAAACTCAGATAGTACTTTGAGCACATCTCCCGCGCCAGTTGATTGCGCCGGACAATGTAGCCTTCAGATTCAGAGAATCTCTTCAGCTCGGCCCCGCGACAGATCGAGCCAACGTCAAACGGGCACGCGATCTCTGACGCATCATCGAATATCAAGACTTTCAATCGCCCGCGCCCAAACTCTTCGATCTTTGAAAGCGTGTTCTTCAGGTCTTCCCATCGGTTCTTGGTCGCTATGCCTATTGTTACCAGAGAAGGATCGCTTGCTTCGGTCATGATTATCTTCGCTAAAGGGCAGCCTTGCGCTGCCGCTTGTTCACCAGAAAGTGATTCTCGCTCCTTTGAAACTCCGTGAACTCATATTTCGAGATGGCTGAATAGACAGACGCGCTGCATCCGGGTTTGTAATGGTCGTGCAGCTCGATTATCAGAAGATTGACCTTATCAAGCCATTCCGAGTTGTGAGAAAAGACTTCACGCTCGGCCCCCTCTATATCCAGCTTCAGAATATCTATACACCCTGATCCCGATTGCTCAAGCAACTCGTCAATCGTTACCGCATTCACTTCGCCGTCGTCCGCCTCCCTGACGCGCAGCAACCATTTCTCCCCCTCCGGGTTTTCGATCTTAAGCGAAGTCGCCTTGTGCCAGATTCCCGCCTGGATTACTGAGACGTTCGGGTACGGCGATGTATTCCGGCGCAGCATTTCGGCGTTCGACTCGTCAGGCTCGACGGCGATTATTCGAGCATCCGGGTAACGGTTGGCAAAATATATGGACGCGAAGCCCACGTTCGCCCCTCCGTCAATAATGAACCTGGGCTCTATGCGCATAGGCATCTCATAATCATCCCAAACGAATATCTGCTCAAACGTAGGGATATCCGACGTGCCGACTCTGAGCGTAAGCGGAGTCTTTGATTGCGGAATGGAAAGCTGTATAAACTCATTTCTTGAAGCGAGGATCATAAAAAGAGCCTTCAATCCGCCCGCGAAGCCGAATTTGCGAATGTATCGTATAAGACGACTGGCCCTGATCCTCAAGCGGCCAGGCTGCTTGAAAACTTCCCAGGCCAAGCGCGGCGCTTTTGACATCTTGGTACTTCAACGGAATCAGGATTGAAATGTGTGCGCTAAACTTCATCTGCCAGGGCGCGTAAGTAATACGGAATGGCTCTGGCGAATTCCATCGGAAACTTCAGAAAGAACTTCACGAGCGATTTGCCCGTGATGAGTTTGAGCTTCAATCGATTCAGCAGGACGCGGTTCATGACGCGGCGGTCAAAGCCCTCCTGTCTGAGGCGCAGCAGAACTTCCGGCACGTCTTTGTAATGGACGCAACCCGCGCGGTCGTACCACGAGCAGAGATTATAGACACAATCGAGAGCCGGCCTTGCCTTAACAAGCGTCGGCGCGTCTTTGCCGGCATAAGAATAAATATAGATCGGCATTGCGAGATTACGATGGCCTCCGGGCCATCGCTTGATCGCCTCCACGGCCAGATCTCTTCTCACGACATTGGCGGTCATGAATTGAAGCCCGCCCTCGTGATGCATCAGGCATTTTTCGATAAGCCTTTGCCCGGGGTCTGCGTGCTGATCTTCCGTCCAGGGATAAAACCTCTCCTTCATCAACTGTCCGCTTATCCCGTCGACGATCCTGTGATTCAGGTGCAAAAGCCCCAACCGCTCGTCCTTTCGCAAAGCGTTGAGAACCGTCGTCACGGCGTCGGCTCGCATGATGTCATCGTCGCCCACTGTCCAGACGTACCGGCCTGCCGCCTGTTCTATCGAGAAGCAGATTCCCGACACGATCCCATGATCCACGGGCATACGCAGGCAGGTAATTCTTTCGCCCAGCTCCGCCCTCCATTTCTCACAGACGGCGGGCGTCGCGTCCGTAGATGCGCCGTCGGCGACCAGCAACTGGCACTCGTCCCAGCGACCCTCTATGCTTTCAGCCGCCCAACGAATCTGCGAGTCGAGTTTTGCAGCCCGGTTGCGGCTTGAGATCGCTATGGTCAGGAGCGGCCTGTCGGTCATTGCCTTCAACTGAATTCGAGCGCCATTCGGTTACGGTACTTATGATAAATCCTGAGCGCAACCGGCAAAACGGCAGACTGCGAGATGAGATAGGCCGCTGCGGCTCCTCTTGTCCCGAGCAGGTATGTGCCCGCAGGCAGCAAGACCAGCATGAGCGCGGCTATTGCCCAGGCCAACTTGACGAAAGGCTCTTCCTTAAAGCTACGGACGAAGTAGGTGATGAAGAACGTGATTAAATTAACTCCCCCGCCCGCCAGCAGTATCGCCGTAGCCAGAGGGTCTAAGAACCTGACCGCAAGCGACGGCAGATTTATGTTTATAAGGTAGAGGGCCGTCAGCACACCCATGACGCCGAGCAGGTATGCCATCAGGCCGTATTTGATGCTTCTGTCGAACAGACGCTTAAGCTCGCCCCAGTCGGCCCCGGCATTCAGTTTCGCAAAGACCGCAGCGCGAGAAGCGGTCCAGACCTGTGAGTAGGCCAGCACAACGCCTACGACCGCCATTGAAAAACCGAACTGCCCCGCAGCCTCCGCGCCCGCCAGCGAGAAGATCAGGGGGTTGAACAGACCGTAAGTGAAAAGCCCCGTGGACCAGGTCATCGCATAGCGCCACTGCAAAGGCCAGACTTCCAGTCGCCACGAGATCTCTCTGTTTTGCCGGAACCCGGCCATCAGGCGGGCAAGATACCGGCCGTGCGCGAGCGCGATCCAGACCAGCCCCGCCACGAAGCTTGCGAACAACCCCGCGCCCAGCGACCACAGCTTCCCGCCCAGGCTGAAGACTAATAACGTAACGACGACCTGCGCTATGGCCTGAAGCGCGCGGCGAAGGTTAGCGCCTACGATAAACTGGCAACCTTCGAGAAAGCTGTTCACAAAGATAAGTGCCAGGTTGAGCGGGGCCACGCAGCAGAGCAGGACCCAGGGACCGACCCATTCGACTTGCTGGTCGCCGCTCGCATGGCTGGATAAGATCAGATATCCGAGCGGCAGGGCTATCGCGAATTGCAAAAGCGCCGAAAGCCCGCCGAAGATCAAAGATATTCTCAGAATACTCTTCAGCCTTTTGTCATCATGCGAGAGTTGATTTCCGACCTCCCCGCTCGTCCTGCCGGCCTCGTGAGCGGCGAACTGCAAGATGACCTGCCCCATTCCCATCTCTGCATAGTTTGTCATCGTCACTATGCCGAGGAACGTGAACCAGTAGCCCTGTTCCGCGAGCGTCAAGAAATGGATTACCAGCAGGGCTGCGAGCGGACCTGTGATCGTGGAGATGAGGCGTGCGACGCCCGAAGAGAGGACGATGGGGTCGGCCACGCCGCTCGATTTTTTTATCCCTGCCACAGGCGCAATCATCTCTTTAACGCTTATACATCTTTGCATTTGATCGATTCAGGTATCCCACATAAAGCTTTGGGAAAAAGAAGGTCATTATCCACCTGGCGATTCTTCTCAGCGGCGTGCCGTGGCGCATCGCGCGACCGATGATGCCGACGCGCCTGAAAAACTTTGACTCTGTCAGCAGAGCCTTCTCGTCTTCCATCTCTCGACAGACTCTTTGAGTTATGACCTTAAGCGAGCGGCATTCATCGCTTCTTTCGGGGAATAGCCTTGCCAGAGTATCGAGGTCCTGCAAGCGGTTCTTGTAGATAGCAATCCTGCTGTCGGCGGGCCTCAACAAGGCCGCGTGCAAAGCGTGCCCGGATTTTATGCTTCTTGACTCTGTAAAGTGCGCGTTATAGCCGTGCGACCTGTAGAGCACAAGCGGTTCGTTTATGAATTTCACCTCGCCTATAAGCGCCGCGCGAAACGGTATGACCATGTCTTCGTTGAATACCTCTTCTTGAAGCGGTCCGAACATATCGAAGACCCGCCTGTCCCATGCCTGCGCGCATCCCAGCGCGGCGCTGAACCGCTCCGCCATCCAGCGCGCGGAGAGATGGTCCGGGCCGCGCCCGAGAAGGTAAGGCCCCGCCCGCTCGCCCTCCTCGTTTATGACTGTGGCGTTTGAGTAGACCGACAGCACTCTACTATTTGAGAAAGCATAAGCGGCGAACAGCTTGTCGACGCGGTCGGGGAGCGATACGTCGTCGCCTCCGGCGGCGACTATCAATTGCCCCCGCGCCATCTCCATCACGCGGTTGATGTGCGAGGCGAATCCCAGGTTGCGCTCGTTGCGGTTCAAGCGTATCTCGTGCGGGCCTCGATAGCCCGACACTTCTTGTCGCATGACTTCGAAGGTGCTGTCCGTGGAGCAGTCATCAGAGAGTATGATCTCAAGCGGCGAGTAAGTCTGAGCGAGCGCCCCGCGCACGGCCTCCGCTATGAACCGCTCCTGGTTATAAGCAAAAAGCGCGAACGTGACGAGGTTGCTGTTCATCTCATTGGTTGACACTGAAGGGCGCGGCTTCACCGGTCCGCGCGAAAAATGATCGCACGGCCTGAATGACCCTTGAAACATTCGGCTCAGACATGTGAGGCCCGATCGGAAGGCTCAAGACCTCGCCGTGAATCGCCTCGGTAACCGGGAAAGAACCTTTCGTCAAAGCCATCTCGCCGTAGGCATCCTGCAAGTGCGGCGGGACGGGGTAGTGAATCAACGTTTGGATGCCCGCGCTCGCGAGGTGCTCTTGCAAATCGTCTCTGCGCGCCGTGCGAATCACGAACTGGTGCCAGACGTGCTCCGCGCCTTCGGCTGCGACCGGGAGAAATAGATCACTGCCTTCCAACAGCTCAAGGTAAGCGGCGGCCACTTTCAACCGGCGCGCGTTCCACTCGTCCAGGCGTTTTAGCTTTACGCGCAGCAAGGCCGCCTGCATCTCGTCCAAGCGGCTGTTGAACCCTTTATGCGAATTGTAATATTTCACCCGCGACCCGTAGTTGCGAAGCTCCCTGATGCGGTCCGCCAGACGGTCGTCATCGGTCGTTATAGCCCCCGCGTCGCCGTACGCCCCGAGGTTCTTGCCGGGATAGAAGCTCCAGCCCGCGGCGTCACCGAGCGTGCCTGTCCGGCGGCCCTTGTAACGCGCCCCATGAGCCTGCGCGGCGTCTTCGATCACCTTCAACCCGCGCCTTTGAGCCACCGCGCGTATCGGGTCCATGTCGGCGGGCTGGCCGTACAGATGGACCGCGATGATCGCTTTCGTCCTTGGCGTGATCGCGGCTTCTATCAACTGCGGATCGATGTTGTAGGTTCGCTCGATTGGCTCGACGGGGACCACAGTCGCCCCTGCGTAGGATACGGCGAGCCAGGTCGCGATGTACGTGTTGGCGGGGACTATGACCTCATCACCGTCGCCGACATCGTACGCGCGTAGGATCATGTGAAGCGCGTCCAGGCAATTGCCCACTCCTACGCAGTGCTTCGTCCCGCAGTAGGCGGCGAACTCCTGCTCGAAGGCCCGCGCCTCTTCTCCCAGTATGTACCACCCCGAGTTCATCACGCGCAGGTAGGCTTCATCCAGCTCGGCCTTGATCTCAAGGTAGGCTTGTCTGAGGTCCAGGAACGGAACTTCCATGCTCAACTCCGCGTCACAGCCTGCATGAACTCGTCGTAATCTCTTATGTAATCGTCGGGGTCGTAAGCGTCCGACGCCAGCACCAGCTGCACGGCGTCCTGGGAGTATTTGTACTGCGTCGTCCAGATCATCGGCGGAACATAGAGGCCCATGTCGGGGCTGTCCAACATGAGCTCGCTGCGCGTGTTGCCGTCGTCTACGACGACCGAGCAGGAGCCTTTCACGCAGATCAAGAACTGGTGGAGCCGGCGGTGCGCATGCTCGCCGCGAACCTCTTTGCTCGGCACGTTGAAGATTATGAAATACCTCTGAGGCGCAAAAGGCAGGTGCGCGTCATACTGTCCGAACGACAGGCAGCCGCGCAAATCCGTGACGAGCGGCATGTGGCAGACGCGCGCGCCCGCGACGTTTACCGCTTCGGCGATCTGGACAGGGCGGGCCGCCTCCGGGCTTTCCTTTGAGCCTGAAGAGACATAGCCGGTTATGCGCGCCGGGTTGCCCTTCACAATCGCATGTGGCGGAACGTCTTTGGTGACGACGGCCCCGGCGCCAACCATCGAGTTGGCTCCTATGACTATGCCGGCAAGGACGGTCGCGTTCGCGCCTATCGACGCGCCCTTGCGCACAACGGTCTTAAGGAAATGATCGGGGTATTGTTTGCTGCGCGGGTAGTTGTCGTTTGTGAAGGTCGAGTTCGGCCCTACGAAGACGTCGTTTTCAAGCCGTATGCCGTCCCACACTTGAACGCCCGATTTTATAGTCACGCGGTCGCCTATGACCACATCGTTTTCGATAAAGACATGGTCACAGATATTACAGTCTTCCCCGATGACGGCCCCGCCCAGAACATGCGCAAAGGCCCAGACTCGCGTGCGGCCGCCTATCCGCGCGCCCCGCTCGACCAGCGCCTGCTTGTGAATAAAAACCGTTTCATCCATAACAATGACGCGCTATTACAAATCATCGTCTCCGGCGTATACCGGCAGATCAGCCGAAGCCACACTTGATAAGAACGGGTGTAGCCGGTCTTTGGAAGAAAGAATCGGGTCCGACACTTTCCAGGGAATGCCTAACTCAGGGTCGTCCCAGGCAATGCCGCGATCGTCGCTCGGGCGGTAAAAATCGCTGCACTTGTATAAGAACTCGGCCGTCTCGGATAAGACCAGATAGCCGTGCGCAAACCCCGCAGGGATATAAAGCTGCTGTTTGTTTTCAGCCGAGAGGACGGTCGCGACGTGCGAGCCGAAATAGGGCGAGCCGTACCGGATGTCTACGACCGCGTCGAGCACCACGCCTTGAATTACGCGGCACAGCTTGGCCTGCGGGTGCGCGAGCTGGTAATGCATCCCACGCAAAGTGTTCTTGACCGATTTGGAATGGTTGTCCTGGACGAAACGAGTCGTTATACCTATCTCGGCAAACTTGTTTTCGTTGTAGCTTTCGAAAAAGAATCCCCGCTCGTCGGAATGCACGACAGGCTCTATCAAGCAAAGGCCGGGGATAGAGGTTTCAATCCGCTTCATAGGTGGAAATCAAGCCGCTGCGACCGGCGGCGGCTTGTCTCTTACGCTAATCGCTCCCGGTGTTCTCCTGACCGTAACCCGAATAGTAGCGGTAGTAATAATAATTATCGTAGCCTTCGCGCTTGAGATCGACGTTGTTCAAGACGACGCCGAAGATCTTCGCCCCAACCGAAGACAACTCCTGGCGGGCGCGGCGCACAACGTCGCGCGTGCTCTTGCCCCCGTGCACTACCAGTATCACGCCGTCTACCATAGTCGACAGTATCACGGGGTCCGTGACATTTATCAGCGGCGGCGAGTCGATCAGTATGTGGTCGTAGCGCTCGCTGAGCATGTCGAGCAGCGCCTTCATGCGGTCGGAGGCGATCAGCTCGGCGGGGTTAGGCGGTATGGGGCCGCAGGGCAGCAGCGAGAGGTTGGCGATCTGTAGTTTCTGGATCACCTCGTCTATGTCTATGTCGCGCGACAGGTAGGTCGAGAGCCCCTGCATGTGATCGACGCCGAGCACTTTGTGAGTAGTCGGGCGGCGAAGATCGCAATCGATCACCAGCACCGACGACCCAAGCTGCGCCAGGCTGATCGCCGTGTTGATGACGGTAGTCGTCTTGCCCTCGCCGGGCTGGCCGCTCGTAATCAGTATGCGCTTGGGCGGCTGGCCCGCAGCCGACAACAGGACTGATGTCCTCAGCACGCGATACGCCTCGGCAGCCGACGACCGCGTGTCGAGGGCCGCGAGCTGTGTCGTCTGCGACACGGCAGGCTCTTTCGCACGTCCCGCGATGGCCTTCCTGCCTTTCCCTGAGAGGCGGCGCGGCATGCCCATCGCGCCCGCGGGTATGACGCTGAGCGCGGGCAGTTGCGCGTAACGGCTGACGTCTTCGACCGTCTTGATTGTGTTGTCGAGGTAATCTAAGAAGAAGGCGAGGCCCACGCCAGCGGCCAGGCTCAGCATGAACGCGGCGAGTATAGTGAACATTCTTCGCGGCCCGACCATGGGCGCTTTGTCCGGCGCAGGCTCGATCACGCGCACGTTGTTCGACTGCTCGGCGACCTGCACGTCCGCCTGGTTGGCCTTCTCCAGAAAGTCGTTGTAGAGCGCCTTGGCCGTCTCGACTTCCTGCTTCTTGATGTTCAACTGTATGGAGTCTTGATTCTGCGTTATGGCCTGCCCACGGGCCTGAGCCAGGCGCGCCTTTATCATCTCCTCTTCACGCACAGCCCGCTCGTAATCCGTGCGTATCTTCGATTCGAGGGCGCGCGTGCCCGCGGCAAGCTGTTCGCTAACCTTTTTCGCCTTCTGCCTGTTCTCAGAGATCTTGGGATGGTCGGGCCCGTACCTGTCACTCAAACCCGCGTAATCGGTTTCAAGCGCTTCGAGCTCGCGCTGCAATTGGCCGAGCTTGGGGGCGGTCTTGTAGACAAGGTCGGCGAACTCCACCGGCATGTCTTTTACATTGTTCTTCCTCACCTCTTCGTAAAGATTCTGTTTCGTCCTGCGGTCGGCCTCGGCGCGCAGCAACTGGTTGTGCAGGTCGCCTAGCTGGACCGTGGTCAGGGTTGTCTCCTTGCCGTCGGTCGAGAAGAAGCCATGCTCGCGCGTGTAGTCTGCAAGCTCTTTTTCGGCCTGCTCAAGCCTCGCCTTCATCTTGGCCTTCGACTCTTCGAGAAACTCTTTCGACTTCTTGTACCTGCCCGTCTTGTCTTCGAAATTGCGCTCAAGGAAAGCCTCGGCGATGGCGTTGCAGACCTCCGACGCGATCTTCGGGTCCGTGTGGCTGTAAGAGACCCTCAGCGCCTTGGTCTCCCTTATCGGCTCGACCGACAGGTTCGCTTGCAACATGCGTATGCAGCCTTCGCGCAGGTCCTTCTCCGCGTCCGGGTCCAGGTTCAGCTCGACCGTGGCCGCGTCGTCGCTCGTTTCATTGGCCTGGGCCGAGGCGCCGAACTTCGCGCCTATCGTCTTCACAGCATCCCATATGGATCTCTTCTCGCCCACTTGAAGAAACTTCGGGTTTCGGTCCAGTCTCTTTTCGGCAACCACGCTTTCCAGCAGCGAGCGGCTCTGGATCATCAGCATCTTCGTTTTTATGTTGACCATGTAAAACGGGTCATAGTCGTCGAGTACCAGGCCGCCCGTTCGCGCGACCGACGAGCTATCTTTAGCGATCTCTATCATGGTCGTCGCCTGGTAGGTGTTCTTGGTCCGATACATCTCGATGGTGACGAGGGTGGTTATGATAAAGACTATTGTCACTATCAGCCACTTGCGCTTCCGCACGGTGCGCCACAACTCGCGCAGGTGAATCTTGCCTTCTTCTTTGCCGTAACCGTCGCCGTAGCCATAAGAGCCGGGATAACGCGGCCGCAGGCCTGAAGTCTCTTTTGCGAGGATCTCTTTTGCGGTCACTTCCAGGATTGGCGGCTTCTCTAACTCAAATCTTTCGTCTGCCATCTGTGTTCTCCGGTATGAACTGCCGGCCGCTCGCGCTTCCGGCTGGTACTTCACGTGTCTCGTCGAAGCTCGATACGCAAGCGCTTAGTATCTGTATGGGCCGCGCTGCGCCGCGCCCATGCCGAGCGCTTTCAATATGGCGTTGCCGATCGCCTTGCCTTTGCTGTTGGGGACCAGAACTATGTCATTAGGCATCAAGGCGATGTCGTCTTTAGCTCCCTTCATCACCTGGCCGATGTCAATTTTTATCTCCTGGCGTTTGCCCGTAACCTGATCGTCGCGGAATATGATCCCTTTGCCTGCGGCGGCATTATAAGTAGTTCCTTGCGCGAGCGATATCGCCTGCCGCAGCGTCGTACCTTCTTTCAACTGGAACGAGCCGGGCGCGTTGACCTCTCCGGCGACGTAAAAGACGTCCAGGGGCGGTATGTTTACTATGTCTCCCGGCTCCAGAAACATATTCGTTACAGGCTGGCCCTTGAGCATGCCCGTGATGTTGACAGTCATGAAATCATAATCGGCCGTTTCCTCTTCTTGCGAGCCGTCCTTTTGGTCTGATACCTGTGACATCTGGCTGTCGGCGGGGGGCGGGTTATCTTTCTTACTCTTTACCTCGCGAATGACGTAGGCCTTCGAGCCATGGCTGTCGGCAAGCCCGCCCGCCACGGTTATGAGTTTCATCAGCGATGGCCTTCCTTCGATCTGGTAAACGCCGGGCCGGCGGACAGAGCCCTGAATGAAGAAGGTGCGGCTGTGATATTGCTTGACGGAGACAGAGACTTGCGGGTCTTTAAGGTAACGGCCGCGCAGCCCATCGGCTATCAGTATGGCAAGCTCTTCGGTAGTCTTCCCTTCCGCCTTGATGCGCTTGAGATATCTCATCATGAAAGTGCCGTCGGCGTTGATGGCAAAGTTGCCCGACAGCTCGTCGGCGTCTTCGATGCGAATCTCTATCACATCGCGCGGGCCGATGTGATAGTCCTCGTCCGGCGAGACGAGTATGTTCGGCGAGGCATTAGGCTCGCCCGGCGGCGGACCCGACGGCCTCGGCTGTTGCGGTTGCTGCCGTTGCTGCGCAAGCGCGGCGGGCGCGAGCATTACGAAGGCCAAACTTAAAGCCAGCGAAATCGTGAGCGCGCATCTGTTATCGTCTCTGATTCTCATAGCGATACTCCTGTTGCCAATGGGCTTGTGTCACTGCTGACCGTCTGCTTCAAAGCCGGCTGGCCGGACTCGCGGTCCGCGCTTGCGCCCGCGTAGGAAGCCACTGCCGAAAGTAGCAGGAAGAGTAAAGAATTAGATGGTATTTGAAGGTTGAAGTCAAACAAACTATGCACAAGAATGGAGAAAATCCCGGCCCCCGCAGCCATAGCCATCGCCGCGCGCAACGGGTCGGCAGATCGAAGGCCGTTGAGGACGGCGCGTGCGACCAAGTAGATGAACCACAAGGCCAGCAGCCCGCCCACAATTCCTGCGTCGGCCAGCACCTGTAGGTAATCGTTATGCGCGAAATCGATCCTGACTCTGCTCTCCCCGCCGCTCGCGAATCTGGGGAAGACCGTCTCGTATGCGCCTATGCCGACGCCGAGGATCGGATAGGCCCGCACCATCTTCAAGGTATCGTTCCATATCCACTTGCGGCTCGAATAGACCTCGTCGGCGCTCTTGGCCTGCTCTATGCTCTCAGCGGTCCGGCGTAAGACATCTTCGGCGCCTATCCATACGACGCCTACGAAGATCGTTGCGGCGACGGCTGCGACAGCGCCGCTCCTCTTGAGGATCGAAGCCGTGTTGCTACGGTCGAAGCTCTTTCTTTCCCTGTTTCTGCGCAACTGCGAGCTGGCGACGGCTATAAAAACCAATCCGGCCATCAGGCTAAGAATCCCGCCGCGAGACAGAGAGGTGACGACGGCCAGCCCCATGATTGCGGATGCGAATCCGTAAAAGACCCATGACTGTTTATGGACGGCCCGCGCGACTATGAGCGAGATAGGCACAGGAATCAACATCTCCATGTAACCGGCAAAGTGGTTGCGATTAATAAAAGGGCCGAACCCCTCGTTACTCCTCATCGGCTTGAAGCCGTAGATGCGCCCTTCGCTGGTGAAATACTGCAACAGTGCAAACAGCGACAGGGCGACACCGAAAATGACCAGAAAGCTAGCCAGCTTGCCCAGCCGCTCCCGGCTGGCAAAAAAGTTCGCAGCAATTATAAACGATGCCAACAAGATTATCAGCACTATTACCGTAGAGCGCGTTGCGTCGACGTCCATAGACAGGGCGGACCTGCTCCAGTCGCTCGCCGTAAAGCTTATGCTTTGGATCAACCCCAGCGCCACAAAGAGCATAAGGGGGAGCGCCACGGCAGGCACACTGATCTTCAGCCGTTTATCAAGCACGGCCTTTACCGCCCACAGCAGTAAAAGCAGAGTGACGCCCAATTCGAAAAGGGCAATCGACCACGGCTCGACCGTGCCAAAGGCCAGGGCCGTAAAGACGACCATGACGAGCAGGCCGACCGCGATTGTCTTCTCAAGTACTTTGCTCATACCATTCGAAATCTCAAATTTGAAATTTGAGATTTCAGATGCCGGGCCCCTGTTCTTTGATCGTGAAGTCGTCGAACCAGACTGTGCCCTTCGTCGGCTCGTCGTAGCTGAACTTCGGGATTCGTTTTATGGAGATCACAACAGACGACTGGCCGGGCGTTTTCGTCTGAGGCGCGATAAAATCTACGGCGAGCCGCTGCCAGTCGGTCGACCCTGCGGCTACCGGCTCGCTCACGGGCTCCTGTTTCGGATCATTCGCCGATACGCCCCCGGTGACGACCAGGCGCGGCCCCTCGGGCGTGACTAACCCCTCGCTTTTTGCGTAGCACTCAAGTCGGTAGCGCGCGCCCGGCTTGAGCGCGATTAACTGCTTGATTTCGCCGTCGAGCCGCGTCGTATTCTCCCCTGCGAACTCTATCCTCAGCGCGCGCGCGCCCGTGCGAGCAGTCGTGCGGTCTATGCCAAGCCGCGCATACTTAGACTCTTTGCCGAGTATCGCCCAATCGAATTGGCCCAGGTTCTTAGAAATATCGGTTTCAAAACTGCCGTTCCACACGAGCGTGTTTTCCGGCTCGCGCGCGCTCCACAGCCCGACCCACAGCTCTCGCGCAACAATGGTGTGCCCCGAATCTATGAGCGACTTAAAAAACAGAGGCGTCTCGGCGGAGGTCAGCCTGACGCTGCGGTCTATCCGGCTAAAGACGCGGGCTGCATCTTCGGCGCGCGGGCGGCTGGCGAGAAACAGCGCGAGCGTCATCTGAGCCTTGGCGTTCTCTCCCGCGACGCGCTCTATCAGATTCACGTCGTTGCCCGACGCTTGCCAGATCAGGTCGATGGTCGATGCCAGCAGCTTAGTCTCGCTTGCGACAGCCACCCGAAATTCCTCAACCGATTCTTCGAGCCTGCCTTCCCTCAACAGAAGATTCGCCAGCCTGTAGCGCACGGCCTGGTTGTTCGGCGCAAGCGCGAGCGCCTTGCGCAGTTGATCGCCCGCCGCCTGGCGGTCCCCGCCCGCCTCTTTCACCGAGGCCAGTATAAGCGGGTAGCGGAAATCATGAGGCGATAGCTTGATAGCCATAAGCGCATGAGACTCTGCGAGTGCGAGGTCGCGGTCGCGGTCGAACATCTCTGCTTCGGCCAGCCGCGCGTGCAACCGGGCCGAATTCGGGAAGTGATAAACAGGCGACGCCAGCTCGTTGCTGCTGAATTGTTTTCGGTTATCGGTCATCGTGCCGACAATGAATTTGGAAAAGATTATGATGACAAGCAGCACTGCAACCCCTACCGAGGCCAACAGCACCACGGCGCGGGCGATCGGGTTCTTTAAGCTTAAGTCGATGACCATACTGATTCGAGCGGCGGTCGGTTTAACTGTAGATTAATATAATCCAAGTTGCCGGATGTAAAGAGTCCCGGAGGCGCAACGGCCAACTTGGATCAGCATAGTGTTTGTGATTACCGCAATACGAAAGGCCGCCCTGCGCGTCAAGACACACTTCGCCCTTCGATGTTAAACCCGTCAGGGAAGCCGCGCGAGGCGGCGGGTAAGATTTTCAAAGGCACACGACGGGACAATCAATCTTATGGATGCTCAACGCAGAACTTGGGGGATAAGCGCCGCTCAGCTCTCAAAATAGCTCGGAGACGGTCGAAGCCGCGCAAACACGAAAAGCTTTAATCCCTGCCTTTAGTTTCGTTGCTTTAGTTCGTGTGTCCGGGCCTTCGCGGTGAGATTTGGAACATACTCCAGATGACCGCTTTACTACATCCACTCAATTTCCCATCATATACTTAAATTAAGAAAACGAAAGCACCTTCGGATGCGGCAAGAAGAATAATGTGGGTTCTAACTGTTTGTCAACACAAGCATAAAAGGTGTCACTTCAAATTAGCCACAGATGCACAGAGGTTTTTATTATTCTTATCTCTGTGGCTCTGTGGCTCTGTGGCTAATTTGTTTTATCAGTGTATTTGCTCTTCGCGCAGCCCCACGAGTATCGCAAAGAACCCAATGACGCGCGAAAAGAGATTGCCGATCTGAAACGGCAACCGTGGCATCTCGTTAAATGGGGCCTTCATCCTTATGCTCGCCTCGATAGGGTCGGGCCACCGGCGGCGCAAAGCTTTGAACACGCCTGCGGGTCTGCGGAAATAAGTAACTATAGGCGGCACGTATGACAGGGGTGGGTAGAGGTTCGGGTCCGGTCTGTCCCAGTTCCTCAAGACTGACGGGATCAGCCACCCCGGAAGATTATTGGCTCTTTCGGCGACGGGCGTGTCGTCTACTCTTGCTCCCAACAACTTGTGCGCAAGGCCGACCGTGCAGGCGACCCAGTCGGCCTGTCGCGGGTTTCGACCCAGGCAGCGGTCCCAATCAAAGTTTGCGGGGCGAGCCTCCAGAGCCGTTGCTATGTCGCACAGCCACAGGGGACGCCACGCGCTGTGACGCAGAAGGTGAACGCAGAGTATACGGAAGTGGTCTTCCGGCCCGAGTATTCTCACCTCCACATCCGCGAGCCGAACTACTTCTGTGTGCGCGTACAACTCTTTGAGGCTCACATCATCGAGCTTCGCGAACCCCTTGTGAAGGTCGATACCGTATTTCTTACCCTCCTCAGTCTGTAAGACGGCCTCGGCCTGGTCGAATTGATCGGGCCTAAAGCAGAGATCGATATCCCCATAAGGCCGCAACCCTCGCTCGGGGTAAAGCCGAGCAACCGACCAGCCCTTCACCAGCACGGGCTCGATGCCCGCGCGCTTGAAAAGCGTTATGACCCCTTGGATGTTGCGCTCGTGTATGCCGGCCTGGAGTGTGTGCAGGCGGTAGGCTTGCTGCAACTCCAGGGCTTGCGGAGCTGTGCTCAGATGTGTGTTACGGACTTGACGCCAGCCCAGCGAGGCGGCGCCCGACGCTAAAAGAAGCGGGGCGACTCGGGCTAACTCATCTGGGGATATATTGAGCAGGGGAGGTTGAACGCGCCATGATCCGGCGAGCAATTTCGCTACCAGGCTGCCCGCCGAACCACTCGCAAACGGCTTGACCATGGCTAAATCTTACATGGCCTATTTATACGCAGGTGCCCATGTTGCACACGCCTGAGCAGCACTGCGCGCTGGCCGAGCAGGCCTGTCCTGACGGGCGACAGTTAGCCGCGTGAGAGGCCTTCGGCGCGACTATGCTCGTCACCACAGGCACGCCTATGGCTGCGGCTACGGCAATCTTCTTCATGACATCTCTTCGACTTATGCCAGCAGCCGGTCGCTTGAGCTTCTCTTCGAGCAGGCCAGCGCGGCTCAACTGCTCGACAGCCGCCCACACAACTTCCTGGGCCGCAGCCGGCTCAAGCTCTACGCCAAGCCTTTTAGCTATCTCCGCCGGAGAAGACTTCCCGTCGCACAGCTTCCACACATTTGCAGCGGTTTGGTTGAGGCAATGCGCGCGATCTCGATCCAGGTCATAGACCAACACTTCGTCCGCCAGCTCTTCCACCACTATTCCATTGCTACGCGCTTGAGGTGTTAACTGCTTGCTTAGGTTTTTCATGAAAGCTCCAAGTTCGTATTTACTGGCCTGCCACTTCTACACGGTTTTACAACGTAATGTCGACTATGTCAACGAGAAAGATCGTTGTTCTAGTCGCCCAACTGCTCGAAGATGAAGTCGATCACCTGCCTGGCTTCGCCGCGCGTGCCCTTGAATACGGGCGCGCGGGCAACGACCTTTCTAAGCGTGGCGAGCGTTGTTTCGGGTTGCCGCCGCACAGAAACGGTGTTCGCCATCAGGGCCAGTGCGCCTTCGCCTGCCGAAATCTTTTGAGGTCGCCACCTCGCGTTAGGCTTGTACTTGCTCACTATGACGAGCCCGACCGGCAGCGGCTTGATCCCTGACCGCCCCCCGAGAGATTCGACCGCATATTTTGTCGGTCTTTCCAGGTGGCCGTTCTCGCGGACGGAGAGGCGGCGGCGGTAAGGATGCACGCGCCCTTGCCCGTCTAAGACGGCGTACTCGTCCGAGTAATAAGTCGCGCCCGCTTTTACCAGCTCCGCCGTCAGCGTCGTCTTCCCGCTGAAGCTGCGCCCGGGGATTATGATGGCCTTGCCGCGCCAGCGCACCACGCCCGCATGAACAAAGACGCGGCGCGGCGCTGTCTCCGCTATGTAGAGCTGCAAGTCGGATTCAAACGCGTCGAGCGCCTGGAACAGTTCGGGCGTGCGCGCTATGCGGGTGGCGTTGGCGTAAGCCAGGTTGTAGCGGCGGATGCCGGGGCGCGACCCTTCCCCGCCCACTATGATCGAATATAGGCGGTCGACTATCGCAGAAGGCGCGGGCCTCCAGTCGGGCGGAAGATGCTCTTCAACCATATCGAGTATCCCAGCATCAGTGACACGCACCCCTACCCGCAGCCCGTAAGAGACGAAATTAATTGCAGCCGCCCATCCTAGGCGGTCGATCTTATCCATTCAGGTGGACTCCATTTTGAGCCGAGGCAAGCTTGGATCAGAAACCGCCTTGCGCTTTAGCGCATCCTGAGCCATTAAATCTTCCTCCCCCGCATTAAATAAAAATACAAATGTTGAATTATACAGATTATAAAAAGAGCCGCAACCGATTATCACTTGAGCCTGCTCGTCGGATCGCCAAACAGCACGTAGGTCTGGCGAGTGTCGCGTTCATTGGTTACGGCTTTGGCGCGGAGCGCGGCTTCGCCCAGCGTTACCTGTTGTGAGTCCGGCCCCGCGAATAGCTGGCGGAACATCTCCAGATTGATCACGCCCTGCGATGCGGCGTCGCACATCCCTGTTGAAGCCCAGACGGCGACCGCTCCGCCCCGGTCGGCTTTCAAAAGAGATTCGGCGAGGCTCGCCACGGCCGGGTCATGAAAATATCCGTTCAGACAGGTCACCGTAAAAACCAGAGAGAGGTGATCTCGGTTCGTAAGCCCCATCGCGTCGAACGACGAAAGGTAATCTCCGCTCCACTGATCCACTGTCCCGTGCCCGTAGTAATTGACTATCTTCGGCCCGCGATTCAATGATTCGAGGAGATCGATCTTTGTCGAGAGACGACTGGAGCCGCCTCGCATGAATTCTTGAACCCTCACGCCGCCGGGCATCAACGCCTTCAGCTGCGGGTTTATAGATTCGAAGTCGTAGCCGTCGTTCGCGTCTGTAACAAGCAGCACCTCATCGGCCTGGACAGACTGGTCATAGCTTATGATCTTCGCGACGACGACGCTTGCCTCTTGCCGAGTGCGGACCGGCAGTCGCCCCATTGCCATGTTTGCGAGCCAGTCCTCATCAAAATCTGTGAGCCAATCGTCCGAGGCAGTCTCAAGCACAGTCGTGTTGACGATCTTCGTCGGGACGAAATCGTATTCCCCCAGCCCAAAATGGTTCCTGGGGTCGAGGCTGGCATCCCCAACCAGGAGCGCGAAGCGCGGTGCCCGCCGCCAGCTCGATGCGGCGGACGAGAGAAAATCTTTCAGCGCTTGCGGGGTCTTCTGCCCGTAGCTGAACTCGTCGTATACGTTTTCAACGTCGACGACCTCGACCTTCAGCCCCTGGCTCTCCCTGAGCGCCTTGAGCGGCGCGACGCTATCTATAAAATCGCCGTGAGAAATAATCACGAGATCGGCTTCGCGGTCCGCCTGGCGCAGCGAGGACGGGCGATCCGCTGTGATCCGTGCGACGCCGTCAAAACCCGTGGTGGATACGGCTATCAAACATCGCTCTCCTGATTTCGGTGTAACGAATGTGACGGCGTAGCCGCTTCCCTGCTCGACGACCTGCGCCTTTACGGCGAACACATCCGCCGGGGAGGTGACATCCAGCACACGAATCTGATCGCCGGTGAACCCATCAACGGTCACACGCGATTTGCCCTTAGCGGTAAAACGCAGCCAGTCGCGCTCGGCGCGGTAGCTGCGCCGGTACGTTAGACGGACGCGGTCGACCAGGCTCACATCATTCTCGCCTCCCTGGGCAACGAGCCTGACCACGTTGTCGCCTTCGCGAAGCGCGGCCACAGGGACACGCAGTTTGGCGCTCCCCTGCGCGCGATCATAAAAACCGATTTCGCCGAAATCCGAGTCGTTGAAAAAGACGCGGACCCTGTGGTGAGCTTGAGTCACGCCTTGCAGTATCACTTCCAGCTCGGCGTCCGACTGAGCCGCGCGGTCGATGGCGTGTAGAGCGAGCGCAAGCTGGACCGGCTCTCTTGCGACGACGGGCCCAAAGAAATTATCGGCCTCGCCGTTATTGAGCGAGGAGAAATAGACCGTGCGGTCTTTCCGCTCGACCGTGTAAGAGAAGCTCGCGGGCGCGGACTTACCCTTGCGCCCCTTCACTTCTTCGATTCGCCTTCCCGGCCCGTCGCCCGCCGTCACCCAGTAGGTGCGAGCGTCCGTCACCATCGAGTCGATCCCGAGCCCATAGAACTCGACCGCGTCCGCCGCGTCGAACCTGCCGTCGGCTTCACCCGTCACGACGATGGGTTGCTCCTGGCCGTCTACGAATAATTGCATGAATCGGGGGTCGAGGCTCTGATCGAATCCCGCGCCGATCAATTCTGCTTGTGTAACCCTGTACCAGCCTTCGCGCTTGACCGCGAGCTTAACCGCGCTTCGCGAGGTCGCCGACGCTTGCGCGCGCAGCCCCGCCTCAGTCGGTTTTGAAACAGTCGCCGCGCGCTCGCGCGCCGCGCTCACAGGCGCGGGGGATTGCGTCGCCCCCACCCTGCTCAGCATCAAAGATTGTTCTCTTGACCTGCCCGGGCCGTCAGGCTCACCGTTCGAGTGCGCCGCCCGGACGGGGCCGTGCCACTCCCGCTGCCCGTTGAGGTCCACCTCTTCAAGCCAGTACTCGCCGTCACTTCCGCCGTATGATTTATCGAGCCAGGCGTAAGAACGGCCTGCTCTTAAGGTGGCGCCCGTCATCAGGGCCGACCCCGCGATTATCTGAGGATTGACGCGCGTGCGCTGGCCGTTTTGATCTCTGTAGAGATTATAGCCGAGGTTGTCGGCTTCAAAGCCTGTCTTCCAACTAAGCAAGGTCCCCTCGTCTGTAACCGAAGCGTTGAAGGAAGTGAGCTTTGCTTCGGATGGGACGAAGATAAGGATGTTATCGATGCCCACCCACTCATCGTTACCGACAGCATTAGTCGTTATGATGCGAACAAAAACCTGCGGCTGGTTGTTCGCGGCGGCCGGGAGCACGACGCTGACATTTGTAACTAAAGTTGCGAGGCTCGGCCCCGTGGTGGCGTCCGCGACAAACCCGGCGGGGATGTTTGTGTAGTTGC
The DNA here is from genome assembly GCA_036277095.1 of Blastocatellia bacterium. GTDB lineage: Bacteria > Acidobacteriota > Blastocatellia > UBA7656 > UBA7656 > DASUNP01. The sequence continues at coordinate 10,603 of DASUNP010000016.1, read as the reverse complement.
CGCTCGCGCCTACGCGGAACTGCAACGCGACCGGCTCAACGGCATTATCAGCCGAGCCGTCAATGTCTCGGAGCTGATAGGCGACAGTAATATTTGAAAGCCCCGTGGTATTGAGGTGAAAGACTATGTGCGGCGCATCGGCTGTGCCCGACCCTTGAAGCGCCACGGTAGGATTTGCGATCCCATCAAATTCTGCGACGCCGCCTGTAGCCTGTGTGTTCGGGTTGGCCTGGTTGGCTATCACATCGACGGGCGTAGCCGACCCGTCGGCGAGGATCGTCTGCGGGTCCGTGGCCGTCACCGTGGTCAAATCGTCTCCGCGAAAACCGATAATCCCCGGCACCCCGGCCCAGTTGTCATCCGTCGTAATCTGTCCCGTACTAGACCAGTCCTGGCTGAAAGGTAAAGTCTGGAACGTGCCGTCCGCGCTCACTCCGGGTGAGTTGAAGAGGCCGCCTCGCAGGCATAAATAGCCCGACAGAAAAATGAAAACCAGCGCAATGACGCGCGCCTGCACAAAAGCTGATCGCCGTGTTCGCATGATTGCCTCCCTTGCGATTCTGTCCAATCGCACGATAAAGGTAAAGCAAAAGAAACAACTATGGAATGATCTTACTGCTGGTCTGGGGACTATAGGATCGTTAAGTCGTCGCCACGAATAGCGCCCAAAGACGTGGCAGTAACATGCTATGAAGAACTCGGCGGTCTGTCAAATTGAGAACAACGAACTCGAAAGGACTTACGATCTTCTTTAGACTGGCCCAAACCGAGACTCGGAAGTATCATGGGACCAGAGGAAGCAGAGCCCAAAGTTCTCAGGCGATCATTTTAAGAAGAGAGACTTGATACGGAAGGTGTCATAGGAGGCGTAGCAATGAACTCACAATCTGGACGCGGAATTAATAATGGGCGGAGAAGTATCGGGAAGCTGTTGAGCTACATCCTTGCAGGTTGTGCAATCTTAACGATGACACTAGGCAACTGCATTTCAATCGAAGCCGGACGTTCCCTGTCACTTCTTCAACCCAGCAACAATGCAAGCGGCGCCGGGCAGGTTAACAAAGCAGTTGACCTGGAAATTGGTAAGCCGATAGAGCGAGAGCTAAAAGGTGGAGAGGCGCATACATATCAAGTGAGCCTCAGCCTGAACCAGTTTCTAAGGGTGACGGTGAACCAGCGAGGCATAGACGTGGCGGTAAATCTGTTTGGTCCTGACGGCAAGCAGATAGTAGAAGTGAATAGCACCGGAGTGACGCTAGGGCAAGAGGCGGTTTCGGCGATTAGCGATGCAGCAGGTAGCTACCGATTGGAAGTTCGCTTGCCGGATAAGGGGGCGCTCGCAGGGCGGTATGAAATCAAGATAGAAGAGCTGCGACCCGCAATACCGCAAGACAGCGTGAGAATAGCTGCCGAGAGAGTATTCGGACAGGCGGAGAAGCTGAGATCGCAGGGCACGGCTGAATCTTTGCGTAAGGCGATTCCGAAATACGAGGAGGCATTGCCGCTATTTAGATCAGTAAGCGACAGGCGGGGAGAATCCGCAACGCTCCACAACACCGGCTACGTTTATCGCTTGCTGGGGGAGATGCAAAAAGCGCTGGACTCCTACTATCAAGCTTTGCCGGTACGACGATCGGTAGGCGACAGGATAGGAGAGGCGTCAACGCTAACTAACATCGGCCTGATTTACGATTCGCTGGGAGAGAAGCAGAAGGCGCTGGATTATTACAATCAAGCTCTGCCGATCTCTCGTTCAACAGGCGACAGGGCTGGAGAAGCCACAGCGCTTAACAACATGGGGGGGACGTACAATATACTCGGAGAGAAGCAGAAGGCGCTCGATTACTACAATCAAGCCTTGCCGATATGGCTATCAATAGGCGATAGGCGAGGGGAAGCCATAACGCTTAACAACATTGGAAGAGTGTACGATTCGCTGGGAGAGAAGCAGAAGGCGCTCGATCATTACAATCGATCATTGCCTATACGGCGATCAATAGGCGACAGGCGAGGGGAAGCCACAGCGCTTAACAACATTGGCTTTATTTACAGAACGCTAGGAGAAATGCAGAAAGCGTTGGAATATTTCGATCAAGCTCTGCTGATCTCTCGTTCAACGGGCGACAGGGCTGGAGAAGCCACAGCGCTTAACAACATGGGGGGGACGTACAATATACTCGGAGAGAAGCAGAAGGCGCTCGATTACTACAATCAAACCTTGCCGCTTATTCGTTCAACGGGCGACAGGCGAGGGGAAGCCATAACGCTTAACAACATTGGAAGAGTGTACAACTCTCAAGGAGAGACGCAGAAGGCTCATGACTTCTATACCCAATCTCTCTCACTCAGCAGAGCAGTGCGTGAACTTAACATAGAGGCCGAGAGTTTGTATGAGATCGCGCGCATCAAACTCAATCAAGGTGATTTCCTTCAAGCCCGCTCGAATATTGAACCTGCGCTTCAAAACGTCGAATCGCTGCGCGTCAAGGTAGCTAGCCCTGAACTCCGAGCATCCTACTTCGCCTCCATTCAAGATTACTATGCCTTTTACATCGACCTGCTGATGCGCATGCATCTTCTCGAACCCAAACATGGCTACGATGCCCTGGCCCTCCAGGCCAGCGAGCGAGCGCGAGCGCGCACCTTGTTGGAGATGCTCACCGAAGGCCGCGCCGATATTCGCCAGGGCGTCGATCTCGCTTTGCTTGACCGCGAACGCTCTCTCCAACGCCTGCTCGATGCCAAAGCCGAGCGACAGACCCGGCTCCTCAACGGCAAGCACACTGAACAGCAAGCCGCAGAGCTGAAGAAAGAGATCGAGCAACTCCTGACTCAATTCCAGGAAGTGCAATCCCAGATCAGGGCCAGCAGTCCTCGCTACGCGGCACTCACCCAGCCGCAGCCGCTCTCGCTCAACCAGATTCAGCGGGACGTGCTCGATTCAGACACGCTGCTGTTGGAGTACGCCCTCGGAGACGAACACAGTTACCTCTGGGCGATCACTGCTGATTCGATCAGCAGCTTCGTGTTGCCTAAAAGGGATGAGGTACAAAAAGCGGCCCAGCGCGTCTATGACCTGCTGACCGCGCGAAACCGGCGAGAGCAAGGGCAGACTGGCGCGCAGCGCGAGGCGCGGGTCAAACAGGCCGAAGCCGATTACGACCAGGCGGCGGCCGAGCTTAGCCGGATGATCCTCGGACCCGTCGCCCGCCAGCTTGGCAAGAAGCGACTGCTGGTAGTCGCAGACGGGGCGTTGAACTATGTGCCTTTCGCCGCCCTGCCTTCGCCTCAAGACCGTCAACGCCTGCTCATCGCGGATCACGAAATCATCAGCCTGCCTTCGGCGTCGAGCATGGCCATGTTGAGGAGGGAGCTTGCCGGGCGAAAGACGGCCCCCAAGGCGGCGGCTGTGCTGGCCGACCCGGTCTTTGATGCGGGTGATGCGCGAGTGCAATCTTCGATCAAAGCTCAAGGGCAGAAAAATGGCGCAACAGACAGCGCCTCAAAAGAACTATCGGAGCTGGCGCTGATGCGCTCGGCCAATGAGGTGGGCTTGACCGACAGGGGCGATTTGCCGCGTCTGCCTTTCAGCCGCCAGGAAGCCGAAGCCATCCATGCCCTGACCGGGCAAGCGGGGATAGACCGGGGCGGGACGAGAGTCGCGCTGGGCTTCGAGGCGAGCCGCGAGACGGCCTCCAGCCCCGACCTGGGTCAGTATCGGATAGTTCACTTTGCTACGCACGGGTTGCTAAACACCGAGCACCCTGAGCTGAGCGGGATAGTCCTGTCGCTGGTGGACCGCCAGGGCAAGCCGCAGAACGGGTTCTTCCGCCTCTATGACGTGTACAACATGAACCTGGGAGCGGAGCTGGTCGTGTTGAGTGCGTGCCAGACGGCATTGGGCAAGCAGGTGCGGGGGGAAGGGCTGATAGGGTTGACGCGAGGATTTATGTACGCCGGGACGGCGAGAGTGATGGCAAGCTTATGGCGTGTGGAAGATGAGGCGACGGCCGAGATGATGAAGAAGTTCTATGAAGTGATGATAAAAGAAGGACAAAGGCCGGCTACTGCGCTGAGGAGGGCGCAGGAATGGATGCAGCGCCAGAAGAGGTGGAGGGCGCCATACTATTGGGCAGGGTTTATACTGCAAGGAGAGTGGAAGTAGGCGCGATCAGGAGTACCGGCGCTGCCATGATAGTCAGGCCGGTTTGCTGGGGATATAGTCTTGAAAGAATCGGTCTCTCAAAGAGCAGATACTGAATTAACAGAGGAGTTATTCGAGCGATTACTTTTATGGCTAGACGCAGACAGAGAAAGGGCAGGCCAGAGGTATGAAGAGATTCGAGTTCAGCTGATAAAGATATTCACATCTCGCGGCTGCCTGATCTCGGAAGAGCTGGCGGATGAAACGATTAATCGAGTCGCTAAAAGAGTCCAGCAGATTGCCGAGACTTACGAGGGGGATCCCGCGCTCTACTTCTACGGGGTGGCCAGGCTGATCTACCTGGAGTATCTGAGAAGGAAACCCGCCCCGCAGCCGCTCGCCACTTCCGCCGCGTCGGAAGAAGAGGAGCTGAAATATGAATGCCTGGAGCAATGCGTCGAGCGGCTCACCCCCAAGAACCGCGAATTGCTGAGGGCTTACTACAGAGATGATGACGAGGAGAAGGTAGACCACCGGAAAGAGATGGCCGAGCGCTTGGGCATGGAGTTGAATGCTCTGTGGGTGCGAATGCACCGAATTCGCGAAAGATTGCGGCAGTGTGTGACTGAATGTCTCATGCGCAAGCGGGGCAGCGACAGTTAGCCGGCGATTTTGACATATTTAAGTAGAAGGGATGCTACCAGGCAATAAGATGGATCGAATGACGATAAACGAGGCGTCGATCAGGAGATACCTGCTCGGGGAAGCTCGCGACGAAGAGCAGGAGCAAACAGAGCGGCGTCTAATGACAGACAGAGAGTATTTTCAGGATTTTCTCAGGCTGGAAGAAGCGCTGATAGATGAATACATCCGGGGCGCGCTCAACAAGCACGACCGGGAGAGATTCGAGAATTACTTTATCAAAGCGCCCGAGCGGCGAGAGAGCTTAGAGTTCGCCAAAGCTTTGAGGAGGTACGTGACGCAAGACGCGACTCTGAATTCAGAAAAAGTTGCGGGCCTGGGCCGCGAGGGGCTTCCTCCTGTATTCGTTTCGTGGCAAGCGAGAAGCAGAGCCGTGATAGCATCGCTGGCCTGCGTAGCGCTGTTATTCGTCGCGTGCACGGCATGGCTGTTGGCTGAAAGAGCCCGATTGAAAGGGCAGGTCGAGCAACTCCAGACAGAGCGAGGTGAGGCCGCCAGATCGGAAGAGGAATTGAAGCAGCAGATCGATCAGCAGGGGGCGCTCAGCGACAGCCTGGTTCAGCGACTCAATCAAGCGCAGGCGGAGCTGGAGGAAAAAGAGCAAGAGATAGCAAGATTGAGAGAGGCGAATGCCCCCGGCCAAAATGCCGCCGACGCCGGTTTGGTATCGATGCTGCTCGCGCCCGAGCTACACAGGGGGGGAGAAGCGCCCCGCGTCGCGTACCTGTCGAAAGGCAGCAATCGATTACGGCTGAAGATGGTAGTGGAAGGAGAGCGCTATAAGATGTATCGAGCAGAAGTGCGAACGGCGGAAGGTGTAGAAATACTCAGAAGCGATGAGCTGAAGGCGAAGGCGAGCCGGAATCAGATGATAGTTGAGATTGAGTTGGCTGCCGGCAGGATTGCTCAAGGAGATTATATGATAGCGCTCAGCGGGGCGGCCGGTGATGGTGGTTATGAGAAGATAAGCACATATCATTTCAGAGTCGTCAGGCGGTGATCTAAGAAGCCTCAATAGCTCGATAAACATCTCAATTTATAGTATTTCTACATATCCGTCCGTTCCATTCACCCGGATTCTCTGTCCGTCTTTGATCAGCTTGGTAGCATTCTCCACTCCGACAACTGCTGGTAAGCCATATTCACGTGCGATAACTGCTCCATGAGTCATCAGTCCACCAACTTCGGTGACCAGGCCTTTTATTGATACAAACAATGGTGTCCAGCTAGGGTCAGTAAAGGAGGTGACTAATATATCTCCATCTTCTATATCAGCATCTTCCATGTTTAAGATGACACGTGCTCGTCCCTCTATAACTCCGGAAGAAACAGCTAGACCTACAATAGCTTCGGCTGGGAGATTTTCTCGTTTGTACTCACCTGCAATGATTTCACCATCAGACGTGATAACACGTGGCGGAGTCAGTTTTTCATATAATTTGTACTCGTCTTTTCGTTTGCTGATGATCTGGTAATCAAGTTTATTTGTGCGTACGACTTCGCGAAGTTCTTCAAAAGTAAGGTAGTAAATATCTTCTTTTTCCTGAATCACCTTGGCTAGTACGAGTTGTTCGGCTTCTTTCAGTAAAGCCCGCTTATAAACGAAGTAGCGACTAACCATGCCGTATTTTGGATATTCACGATAACCGGCGAAATTCCGGACCAGGTCGATCATTCGTTTTGTTTCTTCGGCTTTTTGTTCACCATCCGGTAATTGCTTCAACCGATCTAATAACTCCTGTTCTTTTTTCAAAGCTTCCTGTCGCCCTTGCTCAAATTTCCGATTGCTGGCACCAGGCTCAAAGTTTTTGATATGACTGAGAATCATGGGGACAAGTGTAGTTGGGTTTTCACTCCAACGGGTTTTCGTAATATCGATTTCTCCCGCACATCGCATTCCATATTTGTTAAGATAAGCCTCGATTGCGTCCCGGGTTTCCTTTCCACCATCCAACTTCTCCAGTTCATCCAAAAAGTTATCATCTTTTACCTGTTGCAAATATTCAATTACTTCCGGATAGGGACGAATCACATCTGCGACATCCAATAACTCCAGGCCCATTGCCGAAGTAATATTGTTGGGCGCAGATTGAGAAAGTGTGTCTGCTACGTTCTTTTCACCCAACCACTCTTTTATTTTTTCATTGATCCAGGATGAAGCATCCATAGCAGCCATAATTACACTATGACTTTGTGGGTCAAATAAAATCTTCTTTAACTGCTGGATATCTTCCAGGATAAATTCAAATAAATCTGATCCTGATTTCGTTTGGATGTTTTGTTTTAACTCTTCTATCGATGTTTGACTACGCTTAATCAAATCAGAAACGATTGTCGGATCGTTTTCGACTTGTGTTCGAAAACCCGCAGACGAAACAACTTTATTACTTTTACCGGGACTCTGTTCTTTTTTATCATCTGGTAACGATTTTATAAAATCTCCTCGCTCTATGATGGTCATGATTGCGTCTTTTATGAGCGGATCGTGTTGTCCCATGGCATCTAATAAATTTTCTCTGCTGGCAGGCGAAGCCAGCATAGGTGCAACATCAACAAACAACCTTCCACCGGCTGTACGCATGGATGCAGGAGTCGTTAACAGCCAAAAAGACAATCCCAATGGTTTCATGGGGTCGGTCATCATTTGTTGATGACCGACAGATATATAGACGTGATTTTCCTGATCATTCGCTTCGGGGATCGGGTATAAAGTAGTGATTGGCCGACTCTGGACAATATAAAACGTATCATCGACCAAACACCATTCGATGTCCTGGGGGTAGCCGAAATGTTCTTCGATCTTTCTGCCCATGCGCTCAAGCTGTAAAATCTGCTCATCCGTCAGCGCTTGCCTATTCTGCCTCTCAGGCTCAATCTCCTGTTCTTTCGTACCGCCATCTTTTAAGGCATAAATAGCCAACTTCTTGGCGGATATCTTCTTATCGATAACTTTGCCGTTACACACTTTATAGATATCAGCATTCACCAGGCCGGAGACCAGGGCCTCACCAAGTCCGAAGCTGGCTTCAATGGATAACACTTTCCTATTAGAAGTGACGGGATCGGCAGTAAACAAAATTCCTGCCGCCTGCGGGAAGACCATCTTCTGAACAACCACAGACAGGTGGACTTTACGGTGGTCGAAGCCGTTTTGCATTCGGTAGATTACCGCACGATCCGTAAATAGCGATGCCCAGCACTTGCTGATATGCCTTAGGATTGCCTCCTTTCCGATAATGTTCAAATACGTATCCTGCTGGCCTGCAAAGGAGGCTGTCGGCAGGTCTTCCGCCGTAGCACTGGACCGCACAGCAAAGGCATCTTTTTCACCAAACTTTGTGAGATAACCCGCAATCTCTTCTGTTATATCCTTAGAAATGGGTATTCTTTCGATGGCCATACGGATTTTTGCACTGATCTCGCTGATATTATTCCTGTCTTCTGCCTTGAGACGCGTTAATTCATCCAGCAAGCTGTTAAGCTCCTGATTATTTTCGGTTATTTTTTTATACGCTTCGGTGTTAACGCAAAAACCCTCCGGCACCCGTATCCCTTTGATTCTGGACAGTTCGCCTAGATTAGCGCCCTTGCCTCCCACAACCATAAACTCTGTTCTATCGATCTCCTGAAAACAAATTACATATGTGTTCATATTTTTTCCTCCTTTTATCAATACAAGATTTCGCGAAGAATCTGCAAATACTCTTCCTCTTCTTTTGCTATCTAAATTTATAAAGTCAGGCGCGAAACCGAACAATTAAAGAAACTCAATTTTTTATGAGAAAGCCCTGTAAATTTTATCGAGCAAAATCAGAAATGTAAGTTTCTTTGAAGAAAAGTCATATAAACATGAAAGGGGTTGGAAGTGCTGGCGCGAAGAGGTAAGGCCTGCGACTTTTTTATGTGCGACGAGAGCGCCGCCTTGCCGCGCACACTTTAACCTCACGCTTGAGTTTCGATACTTGAGACAGCGCTTTGGAATTGAATGAATCGATCTGGCTTTGAGGGCGGTAGTAGCTGCTACGCATCGCTGGCATCCTTTTAATTAATCGGGCCCGATGCGACCCGGGGGGTTCTACCGCCTTCATTACGCACCCGTCACGATAATGATTCCTTATCCGCATCTCCGTCACCGAAACCCTCATAGGTTATGAGGGCCGCCTCCCTTTTGGCGAATTAATAGGCCGTCGATTAGATCCGTTCAGGCTGGGTTATCGGTCGTTGTGCATGTATAATCGAAAACTTTCACGACCCGATTACAAGGAGCGGAGACGGTATGGCGAAGAAGGACCAGCACGAGCATGAGGCCGAGCCGGGCAACTACGTTCACATCCAGCACATATTCAAAGGTCAAGGCCCGCTGATCGACGACCTGAGAAGAAACCGCGCATTTTATAACGCGCTCAAAAAACATGTCACTCGGGATTCGACCGTCCTCGACATAGGCGCGGGCACGGGACTTTGGGCGATTGCCGCCGCGCGACTCGGGGCGAAGAAGGTCGTGGCTATCGAAAGGGACGAGTATCTCATACCCATAATCAGAAACCTCGTCAAAGAGAACCGCGTCGAAGACCGCGTCGAAGTGGTGTACGGGGTTTCTAACGATGTCTCTCCCGGAGGCAAATTCGACATCGTCATAAGCGAGACGGTAGGCAACCAGGTCTTTGACGAGCTGATCGTCCCCAACATGATCGATGCCCGGAAGCGTTTTTTAAAACGCGGCGGCGTGCTGATCCCTTCGGCGGTCGCGCTGCTGGCAGCGCCGGCAAGATTCAAGAAAAACAGGCACTCGCCCGCAGGGGTGCCGATAGAGTGCTCTTATTTCGATTCGCTCAACGTTAATATGCCTGTGCTCCAGAACGACAAATCCAAGGTGAAGATTCTCGCCCCGGCAAGCAAGTTGATCGAAGTCGATCTCAACAGGGTGAAGACCCCGCCGGAGCTTGTCGACCTGACCGCGAGGTGGGCGCTCAAAGACGCGACGGAGCTTAACTGTTTTGCGGTCTGGGGCGAGATGACCTTGACCGACGGCCTGACTCTGTCGACATACGAGACATCGTCCTGGTCGCCCATCCTTTATCTGATCAAGCCGTTCAAAGAATCTAAAGGCGATGTCGAGTTTAAGTTCTCTATGGCGAACAGGAGCTATTACTGGACGGCCACGCTTTCAAACAAAAAGAGCAGAGAGTCGCAGTCGCACTCTCCCGTATTCACCTTCACTTCGATCCTGGCGCACTCGAAGCTGGCGGGGCTGGCGGCAAATAAAACAGATAAGAAATGAAAGAGCCTGGCGGTATGCGACATCGTAATCGATCTCGCATACCGCCAGGCTGAAATTGTCTGGCCGCAGTCTTCTACAAGCAGGTGCCGTTACAGAGGCCCGAACAGCATTGCAAGGCAGACGTGCAGGGCTGGCCCGCCGGGAGACAGTTGGCCGCGTGCGAGGCCATAGGCGCGACTATGCTCGTCACCACTGGCACTCCTATCGCTGCCGCCGCCGCTATCCGCTTTATCACCTCTCTGCGGCTCATCCCTCCTGTCTCACCAGGCCGCTTTATCTTCTCTTCCAACAACCCGGCTCGGCTCAACTGCTCGACGGCCATCCACACTACTTCTTCATCTCCTACCTCCCTGGCTATCTCCCTGACCGTATGATCCCCGTCGCACCTCTCCCACACTCGCGCTGCCGACAGGTTCAGGCAGTGCGCTCGGTCCCGCTCCAGGTCATAGACCAGCACTTCATCTGCTAGATGTTCG
>DASUNP010000015.1:0-2423 GCA_036277095.1 Blastocatellia bacterium | reverse complement strand
CGGCCTGGAGTTCGTCATAGCTTCCATTCCCATCCTTCCGGTTTTATCTGCGGCAGGTTTTCGTATCTGTAATTGAGCCGGGGATAGTTTGCCCATGACTCTTCAACAGTCCTTGCCGCCTCGGACTGTTCACGCGGCAAGCCCGCCTCAAGGTCATCATTCATTTGCTTACATAGCCGCCTCGCCTCGGCTTCTTGTTCATCAGTTCGCTCGAATCCATACCATCTCAGGTTTAACTCCCTGCACACTTCAAGCTCTATAGGCTCTGCCAATTCCCATCCCCAATACCCTCCAGGCTCAACCGGGTGACGTTCCGACAGTCGCCACATAACAGTGATTTTATATTCAATGAAATCATCGGCCAGGGTTTCGCGCGCCTCTTTGCTCCCCTCATATTCACTGATGGTAAGAAAATGTTTCAGGTCTTCCAGGTGGTAGTTGACAAACTCTTCCCACTCTCGAAGCTCGCGCTGTTGCTCGGCGGCCTTGATGACTGCCGGGCTTTGCTCGATTTTCTTAACTCGGTTTAATAGCTCTCTTGTCATTCAGTGGCCCATAAGCTCGGCGTATCTGCGCCTTAGTTCGTCGTCTGATAGGTTCCGAAACCGCTTACAGTCTGCAATGTATCGCGGGCCGATGCCGAGACAGGCTTGATAGAGTGACACCAATCTATCGGGCGGCATCTGTCGCAAGTTGAATTCTAAGCTTTCACGCGACACTACAACCGGCGACAGGCCGCGCTCTTGCCGCCATTGGTTGATTGCTTCGCCTGCGAGTTGGGTGATTGACAAACTGCTCGGCACTGCGCTGGCGCTGCCCTCAAGTTTTGTGATCCTGTTTAGTAGACTCATGCCACGTCCCTATGATTATCGGGTATCATCACGATTATGTCAGTGATCCCACGCGCCCGCCCGCACTTCGGACAATTCCGAAGCTTAGGCTGTGAAGCGCGCGGGTCGTTAGAATCGTAAATCTGGATTACGGCGCTGGCGCAGCCGGGGCAGTCGTTCAACCCCGCTCTGCTCGCCAGCTTATCAACTCTAGTTTTAAGGCTCATAACGTCCTGGCATCTGCGCCGTTTAAGTATGCGGCCATTGAATCGGATTCAAGTTTCAATCGGGGGTATTGAGCGAAAAGGTTGCGGTAATACTGCGCCGCCTCGGATTCATCAGCAGGCACACCGGCCTGATAATCACGCTCGGATTGCTTGGCTAATTCAATCTCTCTTTTTGTTTCCTCGGCTGTCAGTTCGCGTCCGTAAAACTCGCGCGTCATTCTTGTTGTTGCGTATTGCATCGCGGTTTCTACTATCTCGCGTGTTTTCGGGACGTGCGGAAACCTGACTTCAAGCTCCATTGAAGCCAGAACGCCCCATGTAACCCTGTCGCGTTCGACGGTTTCACGGTCTGCCGGATTGCCGATATAAGCATAGTACGCCATAGCATATTCAATATCGGGGAAAGGCTCTTTGTGAAAATGATTGTATATGCGCCGCCGCGCGGCTATGAGCTTCAATAGCGGTGCGTTTTGTTCTTCTATGCGTTCGATTCTAGTTTGAAGCCTGGCTCCCATCTTTCACATCTCCCTCCGGCTAACGCATTAAGCTCCTCATCGCTCAGGCCGTGTAGCCATTCCGCATCCCCGCGCGACATCCAGTAACACTCGCCATTTGTGATTGCGGTTAGCTGTTCATCGGTTAGATTCTCAAAGCCCATTGCAACTACCTGATTCATAGTTAGAAGGGTAACGTCAATCGCGGCCATCTGCTCGCGGGAGAGCTTCGACATATCGAGCATTTGTACTTGCTCGCGCGTTAGCCTGGTAACGTCAATGCCGGTTTCGATCTTAGTTACTCTTGATAGTAGCTTGCTCATTTCTAGCCATTACCTTTTGCAGTCCCTTATTAAATTGGGCTTTATATTCAAGATAATTCGCGCGGTCGCGCTCTAAGAAATAAACTTCTAGTCTTTCATGTATTTGATGTGCTGTTGCAGTCACCCGCTCATTCAATCGCGTATCGTCTTTTAGGGTTTCTGTAAACTTGACGCCTTCAACTCGATTGGCTGTTATCTCTGAATAGAGGCGCGCGGCCTCCGCGTCGTCGTCAAGGAATGATTGGAATAACTCGAAGATCGACGGGTCTGTGAAGTGCGGCAACCGTTCAACGCCTATCCTGCCCATCCTTCTTTCGCTGTCCGCTAAAACCTCAAGAACTTCTTGGCGGTTGAAGCCAAAGCACAGCAGTTTACAGGTGCCATACTTGCCGAGGTTGCGCCGCTTGCGCTCGCGCGTTGCTTCTTCGATCATCGGGGCGGCTGCGACTTCAATCTTTTTAACTCTCTGCTGTAGGCTCATCTTCTGGCTTGCTTCGGCGTCTGCAAGGCTTCGAGCGCCGCCACACGCTCGGCCAGGTCCTCAAGTTC
>DASUNP010000014.1:0-265578 GCA_036277095.1 Blastocatellia bacterium | reverse complement strand
GCTGCGCCGGGCCGAAGCCCTGGCCGAAGATCATCTTTTCGCCGTTGGCGGATACGTCGAACGCGATGACGTTTTCAAGCGCCTTATCAAACTTGCGCTTATCGAGCTCGAACTTGTGCACGACCAGTCCGGGCGCGGTCGCGCCTGCGGGGCTTTCGAGTATGAAAAGCATGCCAGTCTTGCCCGACCCCATCCCCACGTAGTTGCGCGCGGGGATCGGGAGCGCGAGTATGCGCTGGCCAATGTTGTCAAAATCTATGTTTACCTTCGGGATCTCTTTCTTCTCGGGCGGGCGCGGCCCGGCGGGCTGCTCGCCTTCGACTATCTTCTCTTCGTCGCTTTCAGGCGCGAGCGGCGACGGCAAATCTTTGCGCAGGACAACGACGTAGACGCTGCGGGTTATTTGATGGGGGAAGCTCGACATGTCAAGCCACCCCGTTGTCGGCCCAATGTCGGTGCTCGCGGTGAAGTAGAGGTATTTGCCGTTCTGATCGAAAGAAGCAAATCTCGCGTCGCTCAACCCGTCTGTCACTTGCGTGCTCTTGTTCGTCTCGATCGAAAAAGCGAAGACCGCGCCGAGGCGATTCTTGAGCTGGCGAGTGTAAGTTATCCAACGGCTGTCTGGCGACCACGCGGGGTCTATCACGGGGAAGGGGTTGTCATAGGTGTTCGTGTCCACCTTCACAGGGGTCCCTTTATCGATATCGACGTACCAGAGGTTGAGCCGCTTGTCGGTGTAAGCGACCTTCTTGCTGTCGGGTGCCCACACGGGCGTGTAGAAGTAAGAAGGCGGGTTGCCGAGATTTATCTTTTTGACTTCGCCCATGCCCGACTGGTTGCGCAGGTGAAGCGCGTACTCGCCCGATTCGTCTGAGAAGTACGCTATCCATTTTCCGTCAGGCGACCACGCGGGATCGCGGTCGGCGACGCCCGGCGAGTTCGTAAGATTCCTCGCATTACCTTTCTCGGCGGGCACGGAGAGTATCTCGCCTCGGGCTTCAAAGACTGCGCGCGCGCCCGTGGGCGAAAGCCCGACTGAAGCGATGCGGCTCGCGACTCTCTCAAAGCGCGGGCGGACGCTCGCCATATCGCCCGTGACTCTTATGTCAACACGCTTCGAGCCGCCGGATTTCAAATCGAAAAGGTTAATAGTTCCGAACTGCTCGTAGACGATGGCCCCCGGCCCGGCGGTCGCGTATTTTATATCGAGCGCGTCGTTGCGTATGACCTGAGTGACGCGCTTTGACGCCGTCTCATAAGAAAAGAGCGTGGCCGCGCCGTTACGGTCCGAAAGGAAATAGACTTTGTCGCCTATCCACATCGGGTTGAAGTCGTTCGAGTTTTCGCGCGGCACCTGCTCGACCGAGGAGTCCGACAGGCGAGCAAGCCATATCTTCGTAGTCCTTCCGCCGCGATAGCGTTTCCACTGCTGGAAGGCGGGCGCGAGCGGCAGGTAAGCCAGCCGCTGGCTGTCGGGCGAATAGACCGCTTCGTGTCCCATCGGCAGCGGGACCTCTGTCGGGAAGCCGCCGCCTTCAGCCGGCATGGTAAAGAAGCGGTTGGCGGGCATGGAGCTTGCGCGAGGCGAGCGGAAAAGTATCTGCTTGCCGTCGGGCGACCAGCTAAGAGCTATGTCAGCCCCCGGATGATAAGTGAGCCGTCGCGGCACCCCGCCGTCAGCCGAGACGACGTAGACATCTACGTTGCCTTCATAATCGCCCGTGAAGGCGATCGACCGGCCGTCGGGCGAGAAGATAGGATTATTTTCCACACCCGTGCCGGTCGTGAGGCGGCGGGCGTCGCCGCCTTCGCGGCCCACTATCCAGAGGTCGCCAGCGTAAACGAATACAATGTGTGTGTTGTTGAGGGTCGGCCTTTGCAGCAGTATAGGCTTCTGGTTTTGAGCCCACCCGGTTGTGGCCGCAGCAAGAACAAGTGAAATTATAAATAACGCTCTGCGCATTTGGTTTAACTCCTTTTAAGGCTTTTCCACTGATGAGGATTTATCAGCAAAGAATCTTTACGTAGCGCGCGGCTGAGGGTTGCAAGTTTTAACTGATGCAACCGATCAAACGCAGGCTTTTTCAGAAAGAAAGAGAGTATCATCCAGAATAATGAATTTCCATGCGAATAAGCGATGTTCAATGCTATTATCCAGCGCGGGCCTCTGTTAGGAATGAAGATAACAAGGTGGCAGGTCTTATTGACCCGGTGAGTAAATGGAAAGTCCATCACATAATTCATCAAATCGCTTCCTTCGCATCGAAACAGGTATGCACACCACTGCCATCAGGCGCATTGGTGTGGACGCTGCGAACCATTTCCTGGTGACGGCTTCGAATGACAAGGCCGCGCGCGTGTGGGAACTCCCTACTGGCCGTCTGTTGCGCGTCCTGCGCCCACCTATCGGTGCTGGTAATGAGGGAAAGCTGTACGCGGTAGCCATCTCACCCGACGGACAGACGATAGCCACTGGGGGATGGACACGCTTCAAATGGGAGAAGACCCATAGCATCTACCTCTTTGACCGCGAATCTGGAAGGCTCCTGCGCCGCATCAAGGGCCTGCAGAATGTTGTCAACCATTTAGTCTATTCGCACGACGGACGCTATTTGGCGGCGACATTTGGGGCCGAAAAGGGTGTACGTGTCTATCAAACCGCGACCTATATTAAGGTGGGTGAAGACCGTGACTATGGAGCGCCAAGCTTTGGCGCGGATTTCGACGCGGCGAATAGGCTGGTGACGACATCCTTTGATGGGTTCATACGACTTTACGAAGTTGGCGGTAATGCTTCGGAGGAGGCAGGCTTGCGTCTCGTGGCCAAGCAGAAAGCACAGGGTGGCAGCCTTCCCTTTGACGTCAAATTCTCCCCCGACAGCTCGCTTGTCGCGGTGGGCTTTAATGATTCAACAAAAGTAAACGTGTTGAGCGGGCGCGATCTTTCGCTACTCTACGCGCCTGATACCTCGGGCGTGAATAACGGCAATTTATTCAAAGTTGCGTGGTCAGCGAATGGGAAAATCCTGCACGCGGGTGGGATAGCTGCGGGCGCAAACAGCCATAGATTCATTCGCGCGTGGACTAACGGAGGGCGCGGCAGCTATCGCGACATCGTGCTTGATGCTACAAACACCATCCAACATATTCTTCCTTTACGTAATGGCGGTTTGGTTTACTGTACAAGCGACCCGGCCTTCGGCGTGCTGGACTCGGACAACAGGCACATACTTTTTACAGCTTCGGGCATCGCTGATTATCGTGACAATTGGGACGGCTTCTTGCTGTCCGCCGATGGCGAAACAGTGCAGTTCGGCTACGAGCAGTTTGGCAAGATACCTGCCCGCTTCTCTCTCTCAGAGCGAAGGCTACTTGTTGCGCCGCAATCAGCGACGGCTGGCGCTGCTCTGTTACAACCACCCCTCACCGAAACCGAAGAATTTGCCATCAGCGATTGGAAATATACTTACGAGCCGAAATTGGACGAAAAGCCCCTGAAGATTAAACAACACGAGATGTCGCGCAGTCTAGCCATAGCATCGGACGCGAGCACATTCCTGCTTGGCACGGAGTTTCTTATACGCCTCTTCGACCGCAACGGTAAAGAGCAGTGGAACGTTCCCGCACCCGGCGTGGCGTGGGCCGTCAATATCTCTGCGGACGGGCGGCTTGCGGTAGCAGCTTACAGCGACGGAACGATCCGCTGGCATCGCATGACGGACGGGCAGGAACTGCTCGCATTCTTTCCTCATGAAGACCAAAAGCGATGGGTTGTGTGGACGCCTTCGGGATACTATGACGCCTCGCCCGGCGCGGAAGACCTGATCGGCTGGCACGTCAACAACGGGCTAGATCAAGCAGCAGACTTTTTCCCCGTGGCACAGTTCCGCGACACTTATTATCGTCCCGACATTATCGCCAAAATCCTACAGACCGGCGATGAGGCCCGCGCGCTCGAACTCGCAAATCAGGAAAGCGGGCGCAAAAAACAAGAGGCCGACATAGCCCAGCAGTTGCCGCCCGTCGTTGAAATAATCTCGCCGTCGGAAGGCAGCGAGTTTTCCGCCGGCCAGATCACTATACACTATCGCATCCGCACGCCGTCGGGCGAGCCTGTCACAGATGTCAAAACGCTCTTGGATGGACGACCCATCGGAGCGCGCGAACACTTTGACGAAACAACTACGGAAGACGTGCGCGCGCTTCAACTCACCTTGCCCGAACGCGACAGCGCGGTAACTATCATCGCTGCGAACCGTTTCAGCGAAAGCGTTCCGGCCACCGTGCAACTCAGGTGGCGCAGCCTTGAGCCGCGCGCGCTCAAGTTCGTCGACAGGACAAGCGCAAAAAGCGACGTAATAAGACCTAAACTTTACATATTAACCATTGGCGTCAGCCAATACGCCAACGAGAAGTTCAACCTGAAGTTCGCCGACAAGGACGCCGGTGATTTCGTCAATGTGATGCTGGCGCAGAAAGACTTGCTCTACCGCGATGTCATAATCAAAAAACTGACCAACGAGGAAGCCATAAAGGACGAAATTCTCGACGGGCTGGATTGGATTCGCAAAGAGACTACAAGCAATGACGTGGCTATGGTCTTCTTAGCCGGTCACGGCATTAACGACCAAAATAACTATTACTACTTTTGTCCGCATAACGTCATCCCTGACCGGCTGTTCCGCACGGGCATAGCTTTCAGCGACATCAAGAATGCTATGTCGGCAATCGCGGGCAAGGCCGTCTTTTTTTTAGACACCTGCCATTCGGGCAACTCTCTGGGGCTCGCGCCGCGCGGTATGCTCGACATCAACAAAGTCATCAACGAATTATCCAGCGCGCAAAATGGCGTGGTGGTCTTTTCGGCTTCGACCGGCAGCGAATCGGCCTTTGAACGAGACGACTGGCATAACGGCGCTTTCACAGAAGCCCTGGTCGAAGGCTTGAGCGGCGCGGCAGACCTCTTAAAGAAAGGGAACGTCACCTGCGCGACGCTTAACGTTTACATCGCAGAGCGCGTTAAAGAACTGACAGAAGGCCAGCAACACCCGACGATGATCTCGCCTCAGACGGTGCCCGATTTCCCGATAGCTGTGAAGAGATGAAGTTAAATTGAATCTACCGCCGCTTAACGCCCCATCACTTCCTGAACTAA
This sequence comes from Blastocatellia bacterium, assembly GCA_036277095.1. Taxonomy (GTDB): domain Bacteria; phylum Acidobacteriota; class Blastocatellia; order UBA7656; family UBA7656; genus DASUNP01. Next base: position 260,423 of record DASUNP010000014.1, on the reverse strand, counting down.
TCGATCCGCGCCGTAAAGCTTCTTGAGCGCTTCGATGATCGCCGCGCTGTGTACGGCTACAGCCCGCGAGCCTTCCGCATCGTCTATATAACTGTAGCGGTTCGCCAGCTTCTGAATGTTGCTGTCAAAGTTCAATCCTACAAGCTCCGCGTTGCGATTAATAACAGGACTGCCCGAGTTGCCGCCTATGGTGTCCGCCGTATAAACAAAGTTGAAGGGCGTCGAAAGGTCGAGCTTCCCTTTGCCCTCTTTGTATCTTCTCGGCAAATCATACGGCGGCTTTTCATCAAAGCTCTCCGCGCGCTCGTACAACCCATGAAACGTAGTCTTGTAAGGCACAAGCGTAGTGTCTTCTTCATAACCCGCGACCTTGCCATAACTGAGTCTCAGGCTGAATGTCGCGTCCGGGTAGACGTTCTTGCCGTAGACGGCAAAACGCGCTTTTGCGATTTTTTGCCCCGCGCTCTCTTCGACATTCTTTACTTTCTCTTCTTGCCACGCGCGCAGCTCTCTGTAGATCGGCTCTATGCGTCGCGCAAGCTGAATCATCGGATCATCAGATTTCGCTATCGCCGCCGGTCCGCCTTCTAACAGCGCCTTGCGCGCGGCTACGTCCGTGAGCCGGGTCCCGCTCACCACTTGCTTCGCCACCTCTTGAGGTGTCGCGCCCGCGAGCGCCGCACGGATGTAAGGGTCGTTTGCGCCTAAACTCTTTTGCGCTTCTTCGAGCCAGCCCGCGAGTATCGCTTCTTCCATGTCTGGGTAGATTGGGGCCGGAGAGAGCAGGCTGAACTTCAGCGATTCCAGCTTCGCGTCGCTGAACTCAGGAAAACGTTTATCATTCGGCTTCTGCGCCTCTTCGCTGTAACGAACGAGGTTCGAAGCAAGCGTGCCTAATCGCGACGGCGGGAGAACTGAGAAAGCTATGCGTTTGGCTTTGTCGGGCATCTCGCGGTAAGCCGTGCTGATCTGTTCCCACGCGCCGGCGTAAGCCTCTTTCAGCTCCGGCCGGCGGTTGACTTCCGCCCTCAGCGCCTCTTCTTCCTTCATCTTTTTCTCGATCAGCTTTGCGCTCATCAAACCCGCTTGCTGGCTCGTCAGCCGCTTGATCGAATTCTCAAGCGAGCGGAGCCCACCCGTAGCGCGGCGCTCGGCTTCGGCGCTCTTTTTCGCATACCGCGCGAGCGCATCGCGCCTCGATGTCCACACCTGCATCTGCAATGGATTCCCAACCTCGCGCTGATAATTGAGCTGCGCCACGGTCAACAGCCGGTTCGTAGAGCCGGGATTGCCCGACAGGACGACGAACTCGCCGTCTTTAGGCCCGGTCGCACTCCACTTGAAATAATGAGGAGTCTTGGCGGGCTGATTGTTTTCATAGACGCGGAAGAACGTCACGTCGAGGTTATAGCGCGGGTAAGTGAAGTTATCATAATCGCCGCCGAAAAATGCTATCTGCTCTTCGGGAGCAAAGACCAGCCGCACGTCTGTATATTTCTTGAACCTGTAGAGCCAGTATTCGCCCCCGCTGTAAAGTGTGACGACTTCGCTGCGGAGACCGGTCTTTTCAAGAGACTCTTTCTCTATCTTTGCAATCTCCGCTTTCCGCATAGAGCCTGCGGCGGCTCCCTGCACGCGGCCGGTCACGTCTTCATACGAGATCAAGACGTTCACTTCGAGGTCGGGCGCGCGCAACTCCTCTTCGCGCGTGCGGGCGTAGAACCCTTCTTTAACCAGATCGCGCTCGGGCGTTGAGAGCTTTGTGATCTGGCCCGCGCCTACGTGCTGATTGGTCACGACAAGGCCGTCTGCGGAGACGAACGCCCCGCTGCCGCCGTCATTCAACCGCGCGGAAGCAAGCCTGACGTGTTCGAGCCACTCGGCGGAAGGCTCAAAATTGTATCGCTCTTTCCACTGCTTGAGCGGCGGGTTATCGAACGTCCACATGCCTTCGTCGGCTGAGAGGCGCGGCACAAAGATCAAAAGCGAGAGCGTTATGGCTATGGCTGACAGTCTCTTTGTCATCTCAACTCATTTCTAAGTCCTGAGTGCTGAGTAAAAACCTGTTTCGACGTACTCTCCATTTCTTTCACTCAGCACTCAGTACTGCCTCTTAGAAGCCTTGCTGTGTGATCGTCTTGGTGTCGACTTTGGGCGCGTACTTCTTTGCCACCGCGCCTATCTCGTCGGCTTTGCCTATCAAGACGAAGACGAGGTTATCGAGCGGAAAGTGCTGCTTGATTACACGGCGCGCGTCGGCAAGCGTCATAGAGTCTATCTTGGCGTAGTAGCTGTTTATCTCGTTTTCGTCCAGCCCGTAGAACTCAAGCTCCGCGATAAGACCGGCCAACTGGTCTGTCGTCTCGATGTCGGGAGGGAACTGGCCCTTGATGTAATTCTTTGCCGAGCGCAGCTCCTCTTCGGTGATCCCCTTTTCGTGGAGTCGCTTCAAAACGGCGACCGTCAAATCTATGGCCCTCTCGGTCGACTCGTTGGCCGTGAAGGTCGAGATCACGAACGGCCCGCGCACCTTGCGCTGGTCGAAGCTTGAGCGCGCCCCGTAGGAAAGTCCCGAGTTGATGCGAAGCTCCGTGTTGAGCATCGATGTGAACCGGCCTCCGAACAGCGTGTTTACGACTTCGATGTATACGCGGTCGGGGTTCGTGCGGTTAATACCGATGTTGCCTATCTGAAAAAAGGTCTGCGTCGAATCAGGCTTGTCTATCAGAAGCAGGCGCTTGCCCGCGACCGGGGCGGGCTCGGCCAGTTGCGCCGTTGGGGCCGCCTTCGCCGCCCACGCGCCGAACTTCTCTGTAATCATTCTCTCCATCTCCGCCGAGTCGAAGTCCCCGACTACGGCCATGATCGTAGACGACGGCGAGTAATAACCTTGATAAAACTTCTGAACGTCGTCGCGCGTGATGGAGGCCAGAGATTTCTCGTCGCCTCCCGTGGGCCTTCCGTAAGCGTGCGAGCCGAACAGATAAGCGTTGTAGTAAGTCCCTATCACTCCCTGCGCCTGGTCCTTTGCGGACTTGATGCCGTCTATGCGCTGCTTGAGCAACTTGGCGACTTCGTCCTGGGGGAAAGTGGGATTGAGCAACACGTCCGCCAACAGCTCAAGACCTTTATTGATGTCTTTCTTGATGAACTCCGCCGTCCCGCCCGTATAGTCGAAGGTCGCGCCCGCGCCCATCAACCCGCCTATGAAATCCAGCTCGGCGGAAATCTGGTCGGCGCTGCGCGCCTTCGTCCCTTTGCGCAGCAGCCCAGCCGTGAGCGAAGCCATGCCCTCTTTGCCCACAGGGTCTGCGATCGAGCCCGCGCGGATGATGTAGTTGAAGCTTATGATGGGGACTTCTTTCTGCTCCATCAAAAGCAGCGTCATGCCGTTTTTGAGCTTCACCTTCTTGTAAGGCGGGAGCTTCAACCCGCCGTTCTCCTGCGCGGCGGGCGCGGCTGCGGGCAGGGCTAACAGAATGGCTAACGAGAGTATAAATAATCGCTTCATAAAGTCTCCTTCTCAACCGTAGCGCAATCGCTACTTGTTGCTCCCTTCGGGTTTTGCGGCAGCGGGCTCAGCCTGAGCCTGCTCGGGTATGAGGGTGGCGACCGTGCGGTTCTTATCCGAAAAGTATTTCGCCGCCACGCGCTTCACGTCCTCTCTCGTCACCTTCTTGTATTCGTCGGCTGCCGTAAAGAGCTTGTTGTAATCGCCGAAGAAGACTTCGTAGCTGCCCAGCGCGTTCGCCTTTCCGTTGATCGTCTTCATTTGGCGGTAGAAGTTGGCGAGCAGAATGTTCTTCGCCTTCTCTATCTCCTGGTCGGTCACTAAAGCGTTCTTGACTTTGTCAAACTCCTCGTAGATGGCGCGCTCGACCGCGTCGGGCGCTATGCCCGCCTTCGGCTGCGTGGTGATGGAAAACAGCGTCGGGTCGAAGCTGAAGCTTGAGCCGCCCTGTACGAAGAGCGCTAACTGGTCTTTATCGACCAGCCGCTGGTACATGCGCGAGCTCTGGCCTGTGAAGAGGATCGTCTGCAAGACCTGTAGCGCGTAATAATCGGGGTTCGAGGCTTCGGGCACTTTATAGCCCATCATTATGATCGGCAACTGTGCGAACTTTCTTACAGTCACTCGCCGCTCGCCCAACTGCTCGGGCTCGACCGTAGTCACTTTCGGCGGCGGCGCGTGCGCAGGTATCGGCTCGATATATTTCTGCGCGAGCTTGAATATCTCGTCCGCCGACACGTCGCCCACGACTACCATAGTGGCGTTGCTCGGAGAGTAGCCCATCTCGAAATGCTTCTTGAGGTCGTCCATGCTCCAGTTCGTTATGTCCACCATCCAGCCGACGACGGGCCACTGATAGGGATGAGCCGAAAAGGCCGTGGCCCAGAGCTGCTCGTTGAGCACGCCGAAATTGTTCGCGTCGACCGACGTGCGCCGCTCGCTGGCGACGACGCCGCGCTCGGTCCCTACTACCTTCTCGTTAAGGTCGAGGTTCTGTATGCGGTCGGCTTCGAGGTCGAAGATCAAGTCGAGGGCGGAGCGGGGAAACCAGTCCTGGTAAACCGTGACGTCACGACTTGTGTAAGCGTTGTTAGACCCGCCCGCGGCCTCCATAGTCGTATCAAATTTGCCCGGCCCATACTTCTTCGCGCCGTTGAACATCATGTGCTCGAAGAAGTGCGAGAGCCCCGTAGTGCCGGGCCGCTCGTTGCGCGCGCCTATGCGATAAAATATGTAGAGCGCGATATTGGGAATCGTGCGGTCCTCTTGAACCAGCACCTTCATCCCGTTCTTTAACGTGTGAGTCTTTACATCAAAGCCCTGCGCCCGCGCGCTGGACGCTAGGGACAAAAACATTAGTAAGACGAGACCCAGGCCCATCGACCGTTTAAGTTGCTTCATAAGATCCCCCGTAGATTGAGCAAAATGGTTTTGCCGTAATTCGATCAGGTAATAAAAATCCTAACTGATATAAAAGCGCGTATCAAGCCGCGCCTCGTTTCCGCCCCCGCCCCACTTTGAAAGCCGTAGCTTTCGCGTGTAGAGTAATAGAACTTTCCTGATGGAAGGAGTCACGAGAAGTGATATTGCATGAATTAAACCTGTTGCTGTTATCTGCCTTATGCTTTGCCCTGCCCGCTTGCAGCACGACTCAGGCGGCGAAGTATCAAGATCGCGCGGTCGAGATGGGCGGGAAGACTTATCAATATAAAGTCTACGTCCCGGCCAACTGGAGCAAGGATAAGAAGTGGCCTGTAATTCTTTACCTGCACGGGGCGGGCGAGCGTGGCGACGATAACATTGCGCAAACCAGGGTCGGCCTCGGCCCTGCGCTTTCGCAACACGCGAATTTGGCTTCGATAGTCGTCCTGCCTCAGTGCTCCAGGGGTCGCTGGTGGCCCGAAGTCGATATGCGGGACCTTGCGCTCGCAGCTCTGAATCAATCGATCAAAGAGTTCAACGGCGACCCCGAGAGGATTTACCTGACGGGGATATCGATGGGCGGTTACGGCACCTGGTCGATTGCGCGCGCGCACCCGGAAAAGTTTGCCGCGCTCGCGCCTGTGTGCGGCGGAGTGCGCCCGCCTCCCAGAATCCCGACGCTGTCGGATACCGTGGAAGCGACCGCAGAGAGTGACCCTTACCTGGCTGTTGCCCAGCGCGTCGGGAAGACTCCCGTCTGGGTCTTTCACGGTGACGAGGACCGGGCCGTCCCGGTCGAGGAGTCGCGCAAGATGGTCGAAGCCTTGAAATCAGTAGGCGGTAACGTCCGTTACAGCGAATACAAAGGCGTGGCTCACAACTCTTGGGATAGAGCTTACGCGGAGCCGGAATTCTTTCTGTGGCTCCTCGCCCAGCGTCGCCCTTCGCCGGGTAAATAAGCGAGATGGGGCTTTATTCCAGGCATATTTTCCCCCGCATACTCGATTGGTCGCTCTCGACCCCCGTTGTCGAACAACAGCGGCGGCTGACTCTCGCGCCCGCGCGAGGCGAGACGCTTGAGATAGGCTTCGGCACAGGGCTGAACTTGCCTTATTACCCACAGGAAGTCACAAATCTTACAGTGCTGGACCCGGAGCACATGCTCGCCCGCCGCGTCGCGAGCCGTATCGCCGCGTCGAGGATACCTATCTCTCAGGTGCAGCTTGACGCAAGCCACAGGCTGCCGTTTGAAGACTCAAGCTTTGACACGGTTGTAACAACCCTCACGCTCTGCTCGATCGCCGACGCGGCGGCGGCGCTCGCCCAGATGCGAAGGGTGCTAAAACCCGAGGGCCACTATCTCTTCTTAGAGCATGGCCGCAGCGACGATGCGAAGACCCGGCGACGGCAAGACCTCTATAACCCGTTTCAGCGCGTCATTGCCTGCGGGTGCAACGTCAACCGACCCATTGACCTATTGATTGAAGAGGCCGGGTTTCGACTCGCGAAGCTTGACCGCTTCGTGATGGCCGACACGCCGCGCATACTGGGCGAGATGTACAGAGGCATCGCGCGGAAGAATTGAGCAACAAAAACTTATAGCCGTTTTCGCGCCACGCGCGTGTGCGGCTATACTAATGAAATGGACAACGTGAATATCCTGGAGGATCAATTATGGCGAATGACGTTTTTAAGGGCATAACGATTGTCGGCACGTCGAACCAGAGCTATAGCCATGCCATCGAAGTGGCAATCGAGCGCGCGCAGTCGACGTTGCGCGAGCTGAGATGGTTCAGAGTCTTGGAGCAGAACGGCGCAGTCCGCGAAGGCCGCATCGAATATCAGGTCACGCTTGAGCTCTTCTTCAAGCTCCAGGGCGAAAACCTGGGTGAAGGATAAGAGGCAGTTATCTATAGCGAGTCGGTGCCGCCTGCCCGAGCGGGCGGTGCTGACCGCAAGCGTCAACAATTATCAGGGCTGGTCGCGGACTATGAGCCAGGACCCGCAATCGCAACGATGTATTCCGAGCTCAGGTATGATCTTTAGCTGGCGGCAGCCGGGACAATGAAACGAATAGACGTAGCAAGCGTGCGCGTCATTCCAGAAGTGATCTTCTACCAGGACATCGACCCCGATTCTTTTCTTTGCCATCACACCGATTATAACATGCCCCCTCCGCGCGAAAGTAAGAGGATCGACGCCTGAATGTTTGGTTTGAAATTCGCGCCCTTCGTGGGAAAATGAGTTTTTGACATCGCGAGCCGGTCGCTAATGTGGAAGCGCCCGCAGGCTATCGCCAAAATATTTTGAGGTCCGAGGCTATGAGCAGAAATTCACTCCTCGTCGTGCGCCGTACGACAGCTCTAATGATGGCGCTTCACCTTTTAGTCGTTATCGCATGCGCGCAGACGCGCAAACCCGCCGCCGAGCAGAATGGAAAGAACCCGAGCAACTCGTCGCCAGTTCATTACGAGATAAAGCCCGACTCTCTTCCGCCGCCCAACGCCACGCGCAGCGCGGTCAACCCTCCGAAGGTTGTCCCGATGCCGCAGGGCGCAAAGCTCGCGGTGCCTCCCGGTTTTGAAGTAGCCGTGTATGCCGAAGGCAATCTCGAAGAGCCGCGCTGGCTGGCGCTCGCGCCTAACGGCGATGTCTTCGTCGCGGAATCTAAGGCGGGGCGCATCACCATACTGCGCGACGCCAACAAAGACGGCGCGCCCGACGAGCGCCTGGTCTTCGCCACGGGTCTGACGCAGCCGTTCGGCATGGCTTTCTGGCGAGACTATTTTTACGTCGCGAATACAGACTCCGTAGTCCGATTCAAATACAAGCCGGGGCAGGCGAAAGCCGAGGGCGAGCCCGAGAAGGTCGCCGACCTGCCCGGCAAAGGTTATCGCCAGCATTGGACTCGCAACATTATCTTCAGCCCCGACGGGTCGAAGATGTATGTCAGTGTAGGCTCCGAGTCGAACGTCAACGTGGAGCCCGACCCGCGCCGCGCGGCGATTTCGGAATACAATCCCGACGGAACCAATCATCGAATCTTTGCCGGCGGATTGCGCAACCCCGTAGGCATGGCTTTTTATCCGGGCACGCGGACTCTGTGGACGACCGTAAACGAGCGTGACGGGCTGGGCGACGACCTCGTGCCCGATTACGCAACAGCGGTCAAGGACGGCGGATTCTACGGCTGGCCTTATTCTTACATAGGCCAGAACAAAGACCCGCGTCGCACGGAGGGGCGAGACGATTTGATAAGCCGCGCGATTGTGCCCGACGTTTTGATACAGGCGCACTCTGCGGCGCTCGGGATCGTCTTTTACGATGGAAAAATGTTTCCCCGCGAGTATCAGGGCAACGCTTTTGTGGCGCTGCGCGGCTCCTGGAACCGTTCGAAACGGACCGGCTATAAGATCATTCACATGCGTTTCAACCAGGGGAGGCCCGTGGGCGGCTACGACGATTTCATAAAGGGGTGGTCGCCCGACGAAAACAGTAATGAGATCTACGGGCGGCCCGTGGGGCTGCTCGTTTTGAAAGACGGCTCGCTGCTCATCACGGACGATGGCGCGAACAAGATCTGGCGAGTCACTTACAAGAACCGGAAATGAGCTGCATGCCTGAGTCATGCGAAAGGACGCTTATCATGAAAAAGCAGATGATACTTCTTCTAGTCGCGGTCTTAGCTCTGGCCGCGTTATGCTTTGCCCAATCGACGACGGAACATAAAATGGTCGCGCCCGAAGCGATCAAGTGGAATCTCTTGTGGCCCGGACAGGAGATGGCTGTGCTGTCGGGGGACCCGAGCAAAGAGGGCGAGCCGTTCGTCTTGCGGATCAAGGTTGCCGCAGGCGGAAAAGTCCCGCCGCACTGGCACCCTATGGACGAGCACCTCACGGTTCTCAAAGGCTCTCTTTATATGGGGAAGGGCGAGAAGTTCGATGAGTCAGCCGGGCATCATATGACCGTAGGGTCGTACATTATGATGCCAAAGAAAGTGCCTCACTTCGTCTGGACCAAAGAAGAGACGATAGTTCAGCTTCACGGCATCGGCCCGTTCAAGATCAACTGGGTTAACCCTGCCGATGACCCTGCTAAGAAGGCCGGCTCGAACTGAGCGCCGGGAGGAGAATCGGATGAGCGGTCGCCGCTTTCTGTCGCTGTGCGCGTGTGCGCTGTTGCTCGCCTTCTGCATGCCGGAAGCAAATCTCGCATGCACGCAGGGCGCGCGGATTGAGGGAGTGGTTCGCGATCAGGCGGGCGCCGCCGTCGCTGACGCGGAAATCTCCCTCGTCGCGGGCGCGCTCACCGAGACTCGAACAACGAACGCGGAAGGGCGTTTCGCCTTTGACTCTGTCCCGCGAGGCGACGCAAGACTTCAAGCGCGCGCGCGCGGCTTCGCCCTGTTTGAAAAGAGATGGTCCATCTCGGACGAGTCTCTATTAGAGATAGTTCTTGCGCCCGAAGGGGTCTCCGAACAAGTGACCGTCACGGCTGCGCGGACCGTGGCGCGGGTGAGCGACACTGCGGCGAGCGTGATCGTGCTTGCGCCGGAAGATTTATCGACAACCGCTGCGCTTACTCTTGACGACGCGCTGCGCCAGGTGCCGGGCTTCAGCCTCTTCCGCAGGTCGGGGAGCCGCACGACCAACCCGACCGCGCAGGGCGTTTCGCTGCGCGGCGTCGGGGCGAGCGGGGCCAGCCGCGCGCTCGTTTTGGCCGACGGGATACCGATCAACGACCCTTTCGGCGGCTGGGTATACTGGGGCCGTGTGCCGCGCGAATCGGTGAGCCGCGTCGAGGTGGTGCGCGGCGGCTCGTCTCACCTTTACGGGACGGACGCGCTCGGCGGCGTTGTCAACTTCATCCCTCACAGCAACGCCAGTCCGATGGCATCGCTCGAAGCTTCTTACGGCAACCAGACGACGCCGAACGTCTCGCTATTTGCAGGAGGCCGTCTTGGTCAGTTGGGCGGGCAGATTTCAGCCGAAGCGTTTTCCACGGACGGTTACATCATCGTAGACGAAGCGGAGCGAGGCCGTGTCGACACGCCGGCCAATTCTGACCACCTGACGCTCGATGTCAGCGTCGAGCGGTGGATGTCTGAGAGGGCGCGCCTGTTCGCGCGCGGCTCTTACTACGGCGAGACTCGCGAGAACGGGACTCCGCTACAACAGAACCGGACACACATTCGGCAAATAGCTCTGGGCGGCGACTGGCAATCTCAAAACGCGGGATCGCTCACAGCAAGACTCTTTGCTAGCTCTCAAATATTCGATCAGGATTTTTCAGCCATAGCCCTGGACCGCGCGACCGAAGCGCTCACTCGCAGCCAGCGCGTCCCCGCGCAACAGGCGGGGCTGGCCGTCCAGTGGTCGCTTCCTGCGGGTGCCAGACAAACTCTTGTCGTGGGGGTTGACGCACGCGAAGTGCGCGGGGCGAGCGACGAGCTTGTCTTCGTAGCAGGGCGGCTGACCTCTGCCGTGGGCGCGGGCGGGCGCGAGCGCGTCTTCGGCGTCTTCGGCCAGGACATCGTCCGCATCACGCGGAGGACGGTTTTGACCGCGAGCGCGCGAGTCGATCGCTGGCGCAACTTTGACGCGATTTCAACGAGCACGCCGCTCGCGCAACCCGCGCCTCCGACCGTCAGAGAGTTTGACGAAAGAACCGAAACGGCCTTCAGCCCGCGATTGTCTCTCCTTCACAAGGTGACTGAGAACGTTTCGCTGACGGCGTCGGGCTACCGCGCGTTTCGCGCGCCGACGCTCAACGAGCTGTACCGCGCGTTCAGGGTCGGAAACGTCTTAACGCTGGCCAATGACGCGCTCGAAGCCGAGCGGCTGACGGGAGGCGAAGCGGGGGCTACAGTCGCGGGGTTGAACCGAAGAATCAACGTGCGGGGGCTGTTTTTCTGGAGCGAGATTACGCGACCGATAGCCAACGTGACGCTCGGCGTCACGCCCGAATTGATCACGCGTCAGCGGCAGAACCTGGGCCGCACTCGATCGCGCGGAGTCGAGGTGGAAGCGGAAGCCGCCGTCACCGACACGTTCGTAGTTTCAGGCGGCTACATGTTGGCCGACGCGACGGTGCTTGAATTTCCCGCCAACACGCTTCTCGAAGGGTTATGGCTCCCGCAAGTCCCCCGTCACCAGTTCACCTTCCAGGCGCGATACTCAAACCCGCGCCGCATAATCATCGGCCTCCAGGGCCGCGCAATCGGCGTTCAGTTTGACGACGATCAGAATCGATTCAAGCTGGATCGTTATTTCACTCTCGACGCTTTCGTCTCGCGTCCAATCGGACGCAGTGTGGAGGTGTTCGCCGCCGCCGAGAATCTATTCGACCAGGAGTACGACATCGGGCGAACGCCTGTCAGAACGGTCGGACCGCCCCTGCTCGCGCGCTTCGGCGTCCGTCTACGCCTCGGCAATCGTTGATTATCTTCATAAAAGGTGTCAGGCGCTCGCTTGCGGCAAGCTGAGGCTGACGAAATGGCTGTGGAAGAAATGGCTCACCATCCGCGTCTAACGGTTGAATCCTCAATCTAGATATAAGGAGAGATGTGATGAAAACTCAACGACTCGCGGTCGTTCTCACCGTGATCAACCTCGTTTTTCTGATCGTCAACTTGACCTACTTACGTCCGACTACGGCGGAGAGCGTCCCTCAGGTGCTGCGCGGTCGCTCGCTTGAGATTGTCGACGACAAGGGAAAGGTCCGGGCAAGCATCCTGCTGCATCCGGCAGACCCGACCGTCAAGATGCCGGATGGTAAGACCGGGCATCCTGAAACGGTGATGTTCCGGTTGATCGATGCCAACGGGCGGCCCGAAGTGAAACTCGGAGCCTCGGAGCAAGGCGGCGGGCTCGGCCTCATAGGCGCCTCCGACTCGACACATCTATTGTTGAAAGCCGAAGGCGCGGATACGTTCTTGAAATTGACGAACAAGGACGGGCGTCAGCAGCTAATTAAGCCTTAGCACTTACGCAAGCGAGACGAATTGAAGTACCCGGGTCAATCATAATGCCCAACTGGTATAATATTCCCCTGGCATGGAAAGACCTGCTCTCGCACTCCGTTTCGATTCAGGCACGATCATTCTGGATGGCGCAGGCCAGCGCGCGCCCGTCTCTGCCGCTCTCAGATGGGATGAGCGGGTGGGCCGGTGGCGCGCGCCCGCTTCGGCTTACCGTCAGGTGGTGAAAGACCTCGTCCGCCAGAAAGTAGCCTACCAGGATCAGGCGCGCTCGTATCACGAATTCGAGTTCCGATCAAAGCTCGAAGTCGCGCCGCGCCCCTACCAGCAGGAAGCCATAGACAACTGGCGCGCGTCGGGCCGTCGCGGCGTGGTGATACTTCCTACGGGCGCGGGCAAGACTCACGTCGCCGAGATGGCTATAGAGCTTACGAACCGCTCCACGCTAGTCGTAGTCCCCACGCTCGATTTGATGAATCAATGGTACGACCAGTTACTTTCGACTTTTCAAGCGGAGGTCGGCCTGATCGGCGGCGGCTACTTCGAAGTGGGCGCAATCACGATCACGACCTACGCGTCCGCCTTTCGATTCATGGAGCGGCTGGGCGACAGATTCGGCCTCGTCATTTTTGATGAGTGCCATCACCTGCCAGGCAGCGTTTATCGCTACGCGGCGGAGATGGCTATCGCCCCTTTCCGTCTGGGGTTGACGGCAACGCCGGAACGGGGAGACGGCGGCGACACAATGCTCGAAGAGCTAGTCGGGCCAATCGTTTACCGCCGCGAAGCCCAGGAGCTTGCGGGCGATTACCTGGCCGATTACAGCGTCATCCGCACGCACGTCCGGCTCAGCCACGAAGAGCGCGCGCGCTACGATCAGGAGCGCGCGGTATTCAGAGCCTTTCTCGACGAGCAGGGAATCTCGCTAGCGTCATTGCGCGGTTGGCAATCATTTATCGCAGCCAGCGCTAGAAGCGCCAAAGGCCGCCGCGCTATGATGGCTTACCGAGAATCTAAGCGCATAGCTTTAGGGACCGACGCCAAGCTGCGAGTCCTGGTCGAGCTGCTCAAGCGTCACCGGACGGACCGCGTTTTGATCTTCACGGCGGAAAACGAGATGGTCTATCGAATATCCGAGCAACTGCTGATACCGGCCATCACTCACGAGACGCCCGTCAAGGAACGGCGCGAATGGCTCGAAGCGTTCAACCGCGGCGACGTGCTCGCGCTCGCCACGTCAAAGGTCCTGAACGAAGGCGTGAACATTCCCGACGCTCGGATAGCGATAATACTTTCAGGCTCCGGGTCGTCGCGAGAGCATATACAGCGATTGGGGCGCATACTGCGCAAGCAGCCCGACAAGGAAGCCATCCTTTACGAGGTAGTCACGGCGGACACAGCCGAGGAGCGCATCAGCGAGCGGCGCAGCAACGCTCGCCAGTTCCAACCTGCGAGACTCAGAGGAACCTAAAGAAGTGCCGAGTGCTGAGTGCTGAGTGAAAGAAAAAAAGAGCACGCCTATCAGGTTTTTACTCAGCACTCAGCACTCAGCACTCAGCACTCAGGACTGATTATGCTGACTGGTGATCTGGCATTAAGCTGGCGGCGGGGGCGGGCGACGGGGCCGCGCTATATCGACGCGGACGACTCGAACTATCTCCGGGTCGCGGAAGATTTGATACGCCTCTTTCGCGAGCACAAGGGTCAACGCCGCGCGGCGCTGGACGAAGTCCTCGACGAGTATGTCGGCTCCGGGACCGACTACAAGATTCTTCGCGGGCTTATCAAGCTGCTTACGGATCGCTCCGTTCTTGAGACAGGGACCAGGGTCGCTCCCGCCGATATTCGTCGCGCGCTCTTCCTGAAAACTCGCGCGCATCACCCCGTAAGCATGGCCGCGCGCGAGGAGGTCATTCGAGACGCAGCCGTGGAGCTTGAGTGTGACCCCGAAGAGATCATAGACGATCTTTACGCCGACCTGGCCGCGAACCAGAGGCTAGTCGCTTTTGAAGAATTGACCGCGACGGCGCTGATAGATCTTTACAACCTGTCGCAGGCGCAGGCGCTGCTTTACCGCTCGGTTGAGATGCAGATTCGAATAGCGCCGCAAGATGTCGCGGGCTACCGCCGGTTGTTCGACGCGATAAAGTACTATCGTTTGATTCACACAGTTCGAGGGAGCGCGGCAAGCGGGTACGAGGTTCGCTTGAGCGGGCCCGTCTCGATGTTTCACCGCTCGCAAAAATATGGCGTGCAGATGGCGGTCTTTCTGCCCGCACTGCTCAGGTGCCGCAACTGGACTATGCGCACAGAGATTGAATCGCGCTCGCGCGGCAGCGCTTTCTTTGAGCTGAACAGCAACCAGACTCGCCTGCGCGCAGAAGAGGCCGAACCCTTAGCGAGCGAAAACGCTTTCGCAGAGAAGCTCACGACGAGATGGGGCCGCGCCGCTTCTGCGTGGGAGCTGGAGCCGAACGATGAAGTCATCGATCTGGGCGAGAGCGCGTTCATACCCGACTTCGCGCTGCGCCACGGTTCGGGCCGGAAGGTCTATCTTGAAGTGTTGGGATTTTGGACCCCGCGATATTTGATCGACCGTTTGAAAGAGTTTGAGCGCGCGGGGTTCAAGGATTTCTTGCTCGCCGCGTCGGAAGAGCTTCGCGGTAGCCGCGACGGGCTCAACACATTGCCGCCTAACTTGATTCTCTTTAAGTCTTCACTCGATCCCAAAGACGTGCAGTCCGCTTTAAGTCAATTCATATAAAGAGAGGGGAGTAGAAGCAGGCGCTTCTACTCCCCTTATTACCTTCTCAGGTATTCAACTCCGGTCCGCGCCGGTTATTACTGGTTATGCGGGACCGTCACCGTCACGGTCGTACTCGACGAGTTGCCGGCCGCGTCCGTGCACGTGATGGTGATTGTATAAATGCGTCCCGTTCCTCCGCCTGCTCTCTCGGCGCGTAGCTGCACGAGATTGCTGTTGACAATGATCCAGTCAGGAGCCTTGTCACCGTCGCCCGTGCCGTTGACCGGCTCGTTGCTCGAGACGCTCAGCGTGCAGGTGGATGTGCCGCAGTTGTCCGTAGAAGTGTAGCTGACCGTCACGTTAACCATCTTATGGTTCGGCGGCCACAGAACTGACGGGCTGGCCGATGCGCCGCTGATGACGGGCGCCTCCGTGTCGTTTACCGTAACGGTAAAGTTGCATGAAGCCATATTGCCCGAGGCATCTGTCGCCGTGCAGGTGACTTGTGTCGTGCCCACGGGGAAGAACGAGCCCGAAGTCGGGGAGCAAGACGCCGTTACGCCAGGGCAGTTGTCACTGGCCGTCGGCAGTGGGAAATTGACTGCTGCCCCGCACTGGCCCGGATCGTTCGCCTGCGTTACGTTGGCCGGGCAAGTGATCGAAGGAGGCTGCGCGTCGTTGACCGTAACCGTGAACGAGCAGGTCGGTCCTGCCGACGCCGTGCAGGTGACTTGCGTCGTGCCCACAGGGAAGAACGAGCCCGAAGTCGGCGAGCAGGTCACAGTGCCGCAGTCGCCCGTCGTTGTCGGCCCTGGATAATTGACCACCGCGCCGCACTGGTCCGGGTCGTTCGCCTGCGTTACGTTGGCCGGGCAGGTGATCTGGCAAGGGTTGGCGACATCGTCAATCGAGATTGTGTCTACGCGCCAGCCCTGACCGCTGACGCTGCTGTCTGTCGCGCGGCGGAAGCGCAGGATTACAGTGTCGCCGGCAAACGAGGCAGGGAAGTTGACGGTCGTCGTGACGAAGCCCGCACTGTTGCCCGTCCACGCCTGGCGTCCGCCAATCGGGCTGCCGAAGTTGACGCTTATCGTGCCGTTGTAGCCGCCCACAGCGAACGTGCCGCCTGCTGCCAGGATGTCTGCGAAGTTCGCGCCGCCGTCGGTCGAGACTTCCAGCACGCCGCCGTCAAAGTTGTTTTCCATGTTCCGGTTTTGGCGGAACGTCAACGTCGCAGCCGAGCCGACAATAGGGATCTGAGGTGAATGGAGCCGCTCGTCTGAAATGCAGTTCGGGTCGTTGACGAACGCCGCGTTTGGCAGGGTGTCAGCCGGAGGAGCCGGTGTGCCCGCGTTGGAGGTCCCCCACGGGTTGGAGTTCGCGCAGTCAGTGGTCGTGATTGCAGACCAGCCTAACGGCAGGGCCGGGGGTGTCACGCTGTCGAAGTTCTCACTGAACGAGATCGACTGTGGGCTGATCCCTTTCTTGCGGCGGCCCCCGCCTTCTGTGTCGCTCCCGTTGACGGGGATGATCGTTCCGCCGCAGGGTTCGCCCGACGGCTGTAGACAGCCGCCGCCACGAATCCCTGTCCCTGCGTAGGTCAGCCCTTCGAGCGAAAACTTCGTCGGTCCCGCGCCGATGTTTAAGACATCAGCGGGAAACTCCAAGATCATGTCCAAACGATCGTCTTTGTTAACATCTTTGACCGAGACTTTAAAGCCGCCGCCCTGCTTCCTTATGGCAGAAAAGCCCGCCAATGTGACGGAGGCCGGGTCTACACTCGTCGCATCAAAATTAGGGCTGCTCAGTACGGCGAGCTTCACTGCGCGCCGGGGTTTGCTTGCCAATATCTGTATGTCAACGTCTGCGGCGCCCGCGTCGTCCGACTGGGCTTTCGCGGCAGATGACACCGATGTGAGGATGCTCGAAGGTAGGGTTATAAAACCCGCCGCGAGCAACATCGTAAGCATTGCGACAGAAGTCACAATTCCCTTGGGGAGTTTCATGGGATGTTTCTCCTTTTTTTAAAGTCTGAGAGGCTATGGCAGTAACGATAGTCGAAAAGACTTATCGTTCCCCTCTTGGCTTACCGCCCGGCAGGCTCGTTCTGGACCTTCACCACTCTAGGACCATTGTGATACGAACCATTTTTTATACTTTTAGTGCCGCTCTGTCAACACATAAGTCTGTGGTAAAAGGTGAGCCATGCATACCTTTTACCAATCCAGTTGCGTTGCTTCCCTGCACAGGGAAGATAGCGAAGAACAAATCAGCTTGTTGCAGGTGGGGAAAGTAATCTGCGAGTCTCTGACGCATTCATACGAGATTTGCTTCAGGGCTTCCATGCGCCTCGCGCGACGGCGGGAACGAAAGTCTCCAAATCCGCCGGCTTGAACTCGATCACGCGCTCTTGCTCCGCGCTCATGTACGCGGTCATCAGCAGCTCTGTAACCTCAAGCCCGTCATGAAAACTCTCTTCAGGCTGACGGCCTTCGATGAAGCACTGGGTGAAGTATCGGTTCTCGCCTTCGTACCCGTACTCGGCCTCTTCGTTGGAGACGACGGGCATCATGCCCTGCTCGGCATTCTGCTTCTCTACTAAGTCCTCGCCCGCCTCGCCCTGAACTTTGCGGCTGAAAAAAACATTCAGGTTGCTGGCGAGCGAATTGATAGACATAGAATACTCAGGCCCGAGCAACTCCATGCTCAGCCGCAGCCCCGCGCCGACGTAGCTCCACGAAGTCGTCGCCTCTACGATCAGCGGGTAGCCCTGTTCGTCAACATAATTGACCGTAGCGCGCGCGAAATCTTCCGCGGGCTTGTTGCGGTAATCTACCTGTGCGCCCATCATCTCGCTGAGCGCTTCCGCGTATTCGGGCCTGCTCCATTTCAGTGAGGCAATCTGAGCGGAGACTTTGGTCGGGCGAATGCTCGAACGCGGCTTGCCCGGCTCAGTCAGCATGAAGCGGGCCACTTCTATGCTGTGACACATCATATCGTTGAGCACGCCGCCGCCTTGCAACTCGCCCTGCCAGAACCAGGGCATGTGAGGCCCGCTATGCTCTTCGGCAGCGCGCGCGAGATAAGGGCGGCCCGTGAGCCGTGCGCCCCTGGCCCAGATCAAGCTCTTGCCGCGAGCGATGCCCGGCGTGAATAGCTGGTTCTCAAGATAGCCGTGAAGTATGCCTGTCTGCTCGACCAGCTCAACCATCCTCCGCGCCTCGCGCGCGTTTCGGGCGAGAGGCTTTTCACAAGCGATGCCTACGAGCTCGCCTTTGCCCGTCTGGATGGCGTGCGCGATCCGCTCCATGCATTCGAGGCGAAGGTGATTAGGCGCGCAAAGCCATATGCAGTCTATCTCGGGCGAGGCGACCATCTCTTCGATTGAAGTGAAAGCGCGCGCGTCGCCGACCCCGATCGAGCGAGCGAGCGAAGCGGCCTCTTCCGCGTGCTGCGGGTTCGGGCTGTAAACGCCGCGCACGTCTGCGTTGCGCACTGCGACCCACGAACGGATGTGGAAGCGGGCGACGAACCCGCTGCCGATGAAACCGACTCCGAGCGTTTTCTTTGCGGTCATATCTGACACTCTCTCCCCTCAGCTTTTGAGGTCCGATGATATAACAACGCTCGGCTTACTTGAAAGCCGCAAACCGCGCCCGTATACTCGAATCATAGAAAGGGCGTGGCTAATGTTAAAGTTGATCCGTGGCAGAACCATTTGATAACTGGACCGAGAAGCTTTCCGACAAATCATCGCCCCCTACCGCAGGGGGCGTGGTGATAGACCTGGGGACGGGCGACGGTCGCTTTGTCTACCAGTCCGCCCGCAGCAACCCCCACAAGTTTTACATAGGCATAGACGCACAGGCGCGCCAGCTAGAGAAGATCTCCGAGAAGATTCATCGTAAGCCTCAGAAGGGCGGCCTGCGAAATGTGATGTTCGTGCAGGCCGCCGTCGAAGACCTGCCTTCGGAGCTTGACGGCGTAGCCGACGAGCTTCACATACACTTTCCGTGGGGGAGCTTGCTGGGCGCCGTCGCAAGCGGAGATCGAGCAATACTTGCAAGCCTGCGCCGTGTGCTCGCGCCCGGAGGCTGGCTTGAGTTAATCATAGGGATGGACCCCGAGCGAGACCGCGCGGAGATAGAGCGGCTCGGGCTTGGAGATTTCTCCGCAGAATTCCTCGAAACAGAATTGACCAGGCGCTACACCGAGGCGGGCTTTGATGTTTTAGAGTGCGGAGTGCTTGAGCCGGGCGAGTGGCCTCGCCTCGAAACGACCTGGGCGCACAAATTGAGCGGCGGCGAAAACCGCCGGTTAGCTTACCTCATCGCGCGGGCTGCGTATTCCTAAGTACTCCAAAGCGGTGGCGCTCCTTTTGCACTCCCCCCCTTTTTGTTATTATAAGCCGCGCACAAAGCGGAGCAAAAGCAAAGGAATATTTTCCATGTCACCCTCCGAAGAATCGCTGCGCGAGCAACGGGAGTGGCTGCTTGTCACCATCTCAACCATTGGCGATGCCGGTGATCACCACCGACACCGAAGGCTCGATCACTTTCCTAAACCCGGTGGCTCAGTCCCTGACGGGACAAGCTAATTCGCGTCATAGATTGGTCGAGGACACCGCTCGGCTGTGAGTTACCAGGGGTCTGGTAACCTATCACAAGTGATGAATACTCCGTCTGCATCTATCCGAGCCTGGGCCCGGCGATTGCTGGCTGTGGAAGCAGCGATCCAGTCCGCGTCCGATGCGCACGCGCATGAAGCGGTGCGGGTCTGCGAGAAGTTGCGAATTTCCCTGACCCGAATTGCCGGCGCGGACGGCTTCACGGCACTCCTGCGGCGTGCGCTGGCTCTGGCCAGGGCCGAGGTCCCCTCGCTGCAAACTGTGAAGGTCACGGCGGACTGTCGCCTGGAAGAACTTGAAGATCTCCTCGCTGGCGGGGGGAACGCGGGCACCGAGGCGGCCACTGCGATCATCGCACATCTGCTGTGGTTGCTGGTCACTTTCATCGGCGAACCCCTCACGCTGAGACTGGTGCGCGAGGCCTGGCCCGACGCATCGTTGGACGAATAATTCTATAATCGGGGATTGGTTTATGAGCAAGGGACAGAATCAAGGACGAGAACGAGAACGAGTAACCATTCGGCAACTGTCCACCGGCGTGCCCGGTCTTGATGAAATCCTCGGCGGCGGCCTGCCCGAGTACTCCTTCAACATCATCGCTGGCGCCCCCGGATGCGGCAAGACCACGCTGGCGCATCAAATTATGTTCGCTAACGCCAGCCCGGAGAATCCGGCGCTCTACTTCACCGTGCTGGGCGAGCCGGCCATCAAGATGCTGCGCTATCAGCAGCAGTACACGTTCTTCGACCAATCCAAACTGAACGGCGCGATCCGCTTCATCAACCTCAGCCAGACTGTTCTCGACAATGACCTCGGCGCGGTGCTGGATGAGATCATCAAGGAGGTCGAGGCCGCCAACGCCCGCATCGTCGTGGTGGACTCATTCCGCACCGTGGTGCGCCGGGCGCAGACCAGCACGAGCGAATCGGAGCTGCAAGGGTTCGTCCAGCGCCTGGCGCTGCACCTGACCAGTTGGCAGGCCACTTCGTTTCTGGTCGGCGAATACGTCGAGGGCGAGATGCGCGACAACCCTGTGTTCACCGTCGCCGACGGGCTGCTCTGGCTCTACCAGAGCACGGAGCGAAACTCCATCGTGCGCAAGATGCAGATCATGAAGTTGCGGGGCCAGGAGTCTGTCCCCGGACTGCACACCTTCCGCATCACCGAGCATGGCCTGCACACCTTCCCGCGCACCTTCGGCCTCTCCCAGGCGTCGCGCTACATCAAGGGTCAGCGGCGCATTTCCACAGGCATCCGCAAACTCGATGCGGTGATGGGCGGCGGCATCCCCGACGGCAACAGCCTGCTGCTGGCCGGGCCTTCGGGGTCGGGCAAGTCGGTGATGGCGTCGCAGTTCATCGCCGAGGGGCTACGCCAGGGCGAGCCGGGCGTCATCGCCATCTTTGAGGAGCTCCCGGGCGAGTATGCCCAGCGCGCCGCCAAGCTCGGCCTCGATTTCGACACGCCCCAGAAAGACGGCACGCTCAAGATCATTTACATCCGCCCGCTGGACCTCTCAGTGGATGAGACGGTGCACGAGATCATCAACGCAGTCAAAGAGATCGACGCCAGGCGCGTGGTGCTCGATTCGCTGGTGGGCTTCGAGATGGCGCTGGCCCCCGACTTCCGCCACGAGTTCCGCGAGTCGCTTTACCGCATGATCGGCGCGCTGACGCGGCTGGGCGTGACGGTCGTCAGCACTGTGGAAGTCGAAGAGAACTTCATCTCGATGGGCCTGTCGAACTTCGCCATCTCGTTCCTCGCCGACGACATTCTGCGCCTGCGCTACGTCTCGATCAACGGGCAACTGCGCAAGATGCTGCTGGTTGTGAAGATGCGCGGCAGCGACCACAGCATAGACATGTGGGAATACAAGATCACCAACAAAGGAGTGGTCATGGGCGAGCCGCTGCGGGGCTATCGCGCTCTGACCAGCGGCATCCCCGAGCCGTGGTCGTCCGAGTCCGGGGAGAATTATCCCGAACCGAGACAAGACCGGCCCCGCAAAAAGTCTCCCCGCCCTCCAAAAAATCGCCCCGCAGGAGAACAAAATGAAGGATCCTTCAACAGGACCGGCGGCGGAGCGCGACTATGAGCGGCAACTGCGCGAGATGAACGAGGCGCTGCTGGTCTCCTCGGTCCGCCAGCACGAGCTGGCCGAGCAAGCCGAGCAGGCGGCAGCGGCGCTACGCGAGAGCGAAACCACGTTGCGGCAGCAGAATAAGCAACTGTCGGCGTTCCTCGAAACGTCGGCCATCGGTCTGCATCGCGTCGGCCCCGACGGGACCATTCTCTGGGCCAACGAAGCCGAATTGGACATGCTTGGATATGCCCGCGATGAATACATCGGCCATCACATCGCCGACTTTCATGCCGACCAGGACTTGATTGCGGACATTCTGGCTCGCTTGAATCGCGGCGAGAAGTTGCGCGACTACGAGGCGCGGATGAAGTGCGGAGATGGATCGATCAAATCTGTCCTCATTGATTCCAGCGTGCTGTGGGATGAAGACCGCTTCATCCACACGCAATGCTTCACCCGCGACATCACCGAGCGCAAGCGTGCGGAAGAAGCGTTGCGCGAGTCGGAAGAACGCTATCGCGGTATCGTCAATCAATCAATCGGCGGCATCGCCGAAACTGACGCGACCGGACGATTCACCACCGTTAACAACCGTTACTGCAAAATCACCGGTTATGCGCGTGAAGAATTGCTGAATTTGCGGATGCAAGAGATCACACACGCGGAAGATTTGCCGCGCAACCTGGAACTGGTCGAAAAACTCGTCGGCGAAGGTACGCCGTTTGAAATCGAGAAGCGATACGTCCGCAAAGACAATTCGATTGTTTGGGTTCACAACAGCGTTTCGGCGATCCGCGACGCCAGCGGCGGTGTGCAATCGCTGGTCGCCGTTTCGATTGACATCACCGAGCGCGTCCGGCTGGAGCGGCAGGCGCAGGAGCAGTCGGAAGCGTTAGCCGACCTCAATCGTCGTAAGGACGAGTTCCTGGCCATGCTGTCGCATGAGCTACGCAACCCCCTTGCCCCGATAATAAACGCCGTGCACCTGCTACGTCACCAGAGAGACGACAATCCGATACAACAGCAAGCCCGCGCCATCATCGAGCGTCAAGCGGGGCAACTGGCGCGTATCATCGATGATCTGATGGAAGTCTCGCGCATTACCACCGGCAAGATTAAACTTCACCTTGAACGCTTAGACATAAGAGGCATCGTGGAACATGCGGTGGAGAGCGTTCGCCCCTTGATTGACCAGCGCATGCATGAACTATCTGTGTCGCTACCCGATGAGCCTATCTGGTTGTATGCCGATGCCGCCCGCCTTGAACAAGTGATAGTGAACCTGCTCAACAACGCCGCCAAATACATGGATAAAGGTGGTTATATCTGGATGAGCGTCGGACAGGAGGGCGATGAGGCAGTGCTGCGAGTGCGGGATACGGGCATCGGCATCCTGCCTGAAATCTTGCCGCGCATCTTCGATCTGTTCACGCAGGCGGATCTTTCGCTTGATCGGTCGCAGGGCGGGCTGGGCATTGGACTAACCGTAGTGCAAAGACTTGTAGGAATGCATGGGGGAACGGTAGAGGCTAACAGCGCGGGGGTGGGAAAAGGGAGCGAGTTTATCGTGCGTCTTCCTGTAGCGCCGTCTCCCGCAAGGCAGAGTGAACCATCTTCCATCGAAACAGCCGAGCCGCCCGGCGCGAGATGGCGTGTGCTGGTGGCAGATGACAATGTGGATTCGGCTAATGTTACGGTGCTGCTGCTGCGAGAGTTAGGGCATGAGGCTCAAGTGGCTTACTCCGGTGCGACAGCGCTTGAGGCAGCCGATGAATACCAACCGAACCTCGTGCTGCTGGATATTGGAATGCCTGAAATGGACGGCTATGAGGTAGCACGGCGTCTGCGTCAGCATCCGCAACTCAGGAACGCCTGGGTGGTTGCCATAACAGGCTACGGGCAGGAATCCGACCGCCAACGCTCTAAAGAGGCGGGCTTCGATTATCACCTGGTCAAGCCGGTCGGTGCTCAGAAACTTCAAGAACTCTTGAGGATGCTGACAACGCAGGAACGGTCAGGTGAATGAAGCAAACGAATGGGACCTGGAGCCGTGCCCTGCTCCGACCTGGCAATAGCCGTCTAAGAAATAATATTGTGAAGAGGGCGCGGTACCTTCGCCCTGTCACCGCGTCCCCGCCTCGGGTTGCGAGCTACGGACGTACTTCTCGATCCACTCAAGCTCGCGGCGCATCTTGTCGAGCTGGTGTTTCGGCTCGCGCAACCCGTGAGGCTCGCGCGGGTAGATCACTAGCTGCGTGGCGACGCCCGCCTTCTTTAATCCCATGTAAGTCTCAAGGCTCTGCGGCAAGGGCACGCGCTCGTCTTTCTCGCCATGAAATATCAGCGAAGGCGTCTTCGCGTTTTGAAGGTACATAACGGGCGAGCGGTCCAGCATGTTCTTCGGGTTGCGCCAGGGCGTCCCCTGGTGCAGAGTCTCGCGAGAGAATTGAATGTCGGCCTGGCTGTAATAAGAGATCGCGTTTGAAAGGCCCGCGCCGAACGCGGCTGCTTTGAAGCGGTCCGTGTGCCCTATGGCCCAGCCCGCGAGATAGCCGCCGTAGCTCCATCCTTTCACCGCGAGCCGCGCGGGGTCGGCGACGCCTCGCTTGACGAGGTAATCGATGCCGCTCATCACGTCTTCGTAATCGCCGCCGCCCAGATCGCCCACGTTGGCCGAAGCGAACTCGGCCCCGTAATTTGATGACCCGCGAAAGTTGGGATAAAAGCTGGCGTAGCCGCGAGCGGCATAAATGTGCGGGAACTCGCCGTGCGAAGCCATGAAGGATAAGACGTATGCCCCTTCGGGTCCGCCGTGAATGCTCGTGACGAGCGGCACGCTTGCGCCTTCGCGGTAGTCGATCGGGTAGATTAGTATGCCTTCGATCTCGCGGTTCTCTTTCGAGCTTTTCCAGCGGACTACTTCCGCGCGCCCGAGCGCGATCTGGCTGACTTGCGGGTTCAAATCTGTAAGGCGGCGCGGTTGAAGATTTAATTGCTTGACGCTGTCGGAGATTAGAGCCGTGTAAACATCATTGGGGCTGGTCGGGTCTTCTTTGAGGTAAGCGATGCGGCCTGTCTTTTCAGATAGAGTGAAAGATGTCTGCGCCTCGTCTTCTTTGGTGATGCGATCCAGCTGCGCGCCGTCAGCCGAAAGCCTGTAGATGTGGCGTCCGACCCGGGCGTCGGCCGTCAGGTAAATAAATCGACCGTCGCGCGACCACGCTTGTCTTGTGATGTATCCGTCGAACTGCGGCTGTAACACGCGGCCCGCATCCATGCGAAATTCGCTTACGGAATTCCCTTCAGATAATTGATTAGTCAAGCTGTCGGTTTTAAGCAGGTGGATGCGAGAAGGCCCGATCGTGGGATATTTGTCGGAGGTCGCAAGGTAAGAGATCATCGCGCCGTCCGGCGACCAGCATATGTCGGATTCGGAACGGTCGTTGTTCGTTACGCGCAACTGCTTTGACCCTGCTCGCGGCGCGACGGCGTAAATCTCTGTCGTGGCTACATCGGCAAGCTTCGGTGTGCTGCGCGCTGTAAAGGCGATTACACGCCCATCAGGCGACCACGCAAGCTCTGACACATGAAAACTGCCGGTGGTGATTACTACAGGCTTGCGCAGCTCCACGGAACCGACTTCGACGACGCTGATGCGTGCATACTGGTAGTCCGCATCCACAACGATTTGATCGAAGCCGTCCTTCTTCTCTTTCTCGCGCGCTTCGGCGAGCGGGTCCGAGGAGATGAAAGCGATCCTGCGGGAGTCGGGCGACCAATCGAAGCCTTGCACGGCGGTAGGCGAGTCTGTGATCTTCTCCGCTTCGCCGCCTTCAATCGAGATGACGTAGAGTTGCGCCTTGCCGTCCCGGTCCGAGATGAAGGCAAGGCGGCGCGAATCTGGCGACCAGCGAGGCTGGTCGTCGCGCTTCGGCGAGCGTGTGATAACTCTAGGCTCGCCCGCTTCGGTCGAAACCAGCCAGATATCCGAATTGCGGAAATTGGTTTTCATATCGGCCTGGGTGACGACGAAAGCGACGTGGCGCCCGTCGGGCGACAGGCGTGCGTCAGAAGCGACGCGCAGGCTCAGGATGTCTTCAAAAGTCATCGCCCGTTTGGTTTGAGCCCCGGCGGTCGCGGCCAGCGATAAGAGGACGCCGAAGAGTAAGAGTTGATTGATTGCTTTCGATTTCATGGCTTGCTCCGAAGGGTGGTTGCGATTGTCTCGACCGACAGATGCTATAACAAAGCAACGGCAGAGTCTATAAAATATCGATTCCGAAATTGTAACTTTTCGGCTGCTCACCTGTTTTAGAAACGTAGAGAGATTTATGCCGCGCGACAACGAAGAGTTTGCCGTGATCTTTAACGAAGTCTATCCAAACCTATGTCGCTTTCTCGAATGCCTGTTGGGCGGCGAGGCGGCGGCGCAGGACATAGCTCAAGAGAGCTTCATGCGGCTTCACCGCGCGGATGGCGTGCCTGCTGATGAAGCGCGATTCTGGCTCTACCGCGTGGCCCGCAACCTTGCCTTGAACGAGCTGAACAAGAGACAGACGCGAACCAGGCTGATCGAAAAGGTCGCAGACGTTTTTAGGAGAAGGGAACCGAACCCCGAAGAAATGTTAGAGCAGACCGAGCGCCGCAAGTTGCTCTCCGAATTGTTAAAGGGCTTGACCGAAGGCCAGCGCGCGGCGCTGCTTTTGCGCGAGCAGGAAGAGATGAGCTACAGCGAGATCGCTCGCGTACTTAATGTTACAGAGAGCAAGGTGAAAGTCGACATATTCCGCGCGCGCGCTAACCTGCGCGCTCGATGGGCGAAGCTTGAAGAGGGATAGATTATGGATTGCGAATTCTTAGAGCGTGTATCGTTGCTCATCGACGGAGAAATGAGCCGCGAAGAGTCCGAGCGGGTGAGAGCGCACATCACCAGTTGCGCCGTTTGCAGCCGGGCCGAGCAAGAGTTCCTCATCGTCAGAGAGCAGATACGGTCTTATAAACCGGCGGCAGGCGGTTACAACCGAGACCGCGCGCTGCGGGAGATCACCGAGCGTTGGTGGGAAAAGAAGATTGCCCTGCCCGTGCCTGCTTTTGCGTTCGCGGTTTTGTTGATGCTCGCGCTCGTGACCTGGCTGCTCCTTGCTCGCCCTTCTGCTACAGCGCCAGGGGCGGGTCAGGAGGTCACAGGGACGCCTCAAATAAAGTCGCCCGCGAAAGAGATGCCGGTTGATAGTCAACCGAGTTTCTCGCGTTTCGACCACGGCGCGCGCGCGGTGATTTACAAAGCCCGGCGAACCGATTCGGGTATTCTGGAGCAGTGATCGGTCATGAAGATTTTTACTAGATTCCTGTTTGTGCTAATCCTGCTCCTGTTGCTTGCGACGAGCGATCATGCTTCGCGCGACGAGGCGCGGCGCATACGATTTCAAATTGCGACCGTCGAAGAGAGAGCAGGCGCTCGCGACGTTATTTCCGAAGCCATAGTCGAAGGGCCGCCGGGCACGGATTTCACCATCGACTTGCAGGGAAGCCGGTTCAAAATGAACGCCAGGTTTATGACCAATCTGGTGAGCGCGGACAGATTGAAAGTCAGGGCGCGGCTCAACACGCGCCGCCTGTATGGATTGTCCGAACGCGATCTGCCTTTGTATGAAGAAGACTCGCAAAAACAGGCTATCGACCTCGGCTTTGACGAAGCCATAGTGCTGCTTCCGTTTGGCCGGAACGGCGGCGATAAGCTCAAGATCGAGATCACGCCCGCGATAAGCGACCAGCCCGTCTTTATCGCCAGCGGAGAGCAGGCTCCGCTCGCGATAAAGATTCTCAAGCAGAGCCCCGGCGGCGCGATCAGCATCCAGGCTTCAAAGATTCCGCATAACTTTGAAGTCGAAGCCGTGCTCACGGAAGATGACCGCGAGGCGGCTCGCGGCTCGGCAAATTTTCTCATCGAAGAGGCGCAGGAGTTGATGCTCGCGCCCACCAGTGGCGCAAGCTCTCAGGTCGCAGCAAATCCGTTGGCGATAAAACTCTCGATCAATGAGTACGCGCGAACGCGCCCGGCTGATCTGGTCGGCATAAGCTTTGACCTTTCGGTATTCGACAGCCAGAGCGGCGCGCGGCGCGAAACGATTGCGTCGGGCTGGGCCGGGAGCGCTACGCTCGGCGATGATCTGGTCTACGACATCAGCGACCACTACCTGAAATCTTCGGGCAAGCAATACAAGCTCAGAATCAGGATCAAGCCCGCGCGCGGAGAGATTCTGCAATGAGCGGCGGCAACGCCCGGTAAGACAAAACCGCTTTTTAAATCAACTCATAATCTCGGAGGAATCATGTTATGGCCAATAAGCTCGCAGTGTGCCTTATCTGTTTTGCCTTATCTCTGAACTGTTTTGCTCAGCAGGCGGCGAAGGAGGAAAGAAAAGCCGTTGAATTACTCGGCTACGCTTCGCAGGTCGCTGCCGCAGCCGGAGATGAAATCTGGCCCGGCTTTGACGCCCGCCAGTACTCTTTCGTCATGACTGATGAGTACACGATCGGATTCGGCGGCCAATCAAAAGAGCCCGCCCGGAAGGCTATGATGAGCTTTGACATGCGCAGCTACGGTCTTGAAGACGCCGTCGCGCTCATATTCCACGAAGCGTTCCACGTCTTTGAAAGAGACGCCGCGCGCATTGGCGCGAAATGGCGCGCTGAAAACTCCATGCTTGTCTCCGAATACCCTGAGACTTCGGCGAGAATTAACGCCCTGTTCAACATCGAATCGCAGATTCTACATTCCGCCATGAGGGCGGCTGACAAGGCGGCTGCAAAAAGGAAGGCGCGAGAGTTTATAGCGGTCCGCAAGATGCGCCAGGGCGAGCTTGACTCACGTTTCGTAGAGTTTGAAAAAGGGCTCGAATCGAATGAGGGGCTTGCCGAGTACGCGGGCGTAAAAGCCGTCCTTGTAGCGATCGAAGCGGCCAGTCAAAAGCGCGCGGCGATACCTTTTAAGAATATTAATAAGGGCAGCTACATGGCCGACAGGTTCGAGAGGCTCCGGCGCATCACGCGCGTAGGGCGCAACTCGCGTCTCAGGTTTTATGACACGGGCGCGGCGCAGGCTTTCTTGCTCGACCGTTTGATGCCGGGCTGGAAAAGGAGAGTCCAGGCGACTGCTGCGGCCATTCAAGACCTGGTCGAGGAAGCGACAGTCAATTCGGGTGACGCGCTGAAGCAAATTGCGGAATCCGCTCTGCGGCAACACGAGTATGAAGTTGTGCTGAAATCGGAACAGGAGATCGCGGAAAGAAAGTTGGCCGAGCGGCGCGCGCTCTTGGATTCAGTGCTAAACAGCCGGGGGCGTCGCTACGTCATAGACGTTTCTGCGCTCGGTCGTGTCGGCGACCTGACGAGCTTCGATCCGATGAATGTCACTATGATCGACAACGAGAAGCGCGTGCACACGAGGATGCTGAGCGTGGCCGAAGCGGGGAGCTACAAGGCTACGTTCGAGCAGCCCGTGGTCGAAGACATCGCCGCCAGGCAGTACGTGACTATATCGAAGCCGGATCAAAACGAGGTCCTGGTCGATGGAGCATCGCTCGACCTGACCGCCCCTGCCGAGCGTAGCTTTAAGACGATACGCATCGTAACGCCCGGCTTTAAATTCGAGGCGAGCTCAGGCGTAATTGCGATAAACGAACAGGGGGTGACGGTGCGAGTCGGGAGAAAAGAGCTTTCAGGGAAGGCCGCTTCCGAGATCGAATCGCGCGCGGGAACTACTTTCAGTCGCGCGCGCTCCATACCCGAAAGCATTCTCAACCTGCGACTGAGCGATCTCGAAGGCAAACCTCACCGGCTGGCCGATCTCAAGGGGAATCAAGCTTACCTCCTCTTCATCTGCGCGCAAGACTGGGCAAGACCCGCGCATAACTATTTCGATGCGTTGAACGCAAGCGGCGACAAAAGCCTCGCCGCGCGCCTGATAGTCATTGCGAGCCAGAACAGCCCGGAGCAGGTGCGCGACTTCTTAAGCGGCAGGCCGAGCAGGCTCGCCGTGTGGATAGATGAGACGAGAGAGGCTGCCGACTACTTCAATCTGAGACCGGCTGAACACGTCTCTTACCCGTTTGTCGTAGGCATAGACGCAAGCGGGAGAATAAACTTTGAGCAGTTCGGGTTCACAGCCGAAAATGTAGAGGCAATGAAAAGAATCATCTTCGCTTCACCGAAATAACAAAACCAATCCCCACAGCAGACGGATTCGTTGACACGGCGCGCGGCGCTATTGTTAAATTGATGTTCACCGTCGAGGGGGATCATCAATCTTGAAAATGAGCGGCACAAATAAGAGCAATGCTATGAAGACGCTCGCGTTGCTTTGTCTTGTTGCCCACGCGCTCTTTATAAGCGCAACTCATTTTCACAGCGTTGCTCGAATCGATTCATCGCTCACAGCCGTCTGCATCACTGCGACGGGCGACGACTCACACGGCGCGACCGATAGGGGTAGCGAGTCTCACTGTCATTCGTGCTGCTTGCAGCGCAACTTCGTCTCTGACGTTCGCACACCTTCCGTATTCTTTGATCTGGTTGATAAAGGCCCGAGCTACGAGGTGTTTCTATCAGAACCCGGCTCGTGCGGGCCTTTCCTCATTCTCTCCGACCGCGCGCCTCCGCTCGTTTAAGACCCGATAGCCGCTTGTTGCGTCAGTCGACCGACTGCCTATTCGATTTCAATTCCTGATCGCTTTTGCACCGCGAGACTGTTCGCAGCATCGATGGTCGCTTGCTGCGCGACCATGTATTCAGACCACCGCTTCCGATGTTTGAAGGAGAACCTGTCCATGCGAAAGAACTATTTTATTGGTCTGTTAGTCTGGGTCTTATTCTTAAGTGGAGTTCCGGCAATCGGCTTTGCCCAATCTGCGGGGACGCTGCGCGGCGCGATAACCCTGGAGGGCGGCAGATCGCCCCTGCACAATGTGATAGTCACTATCGTCGAGCTGAAACGCTCGGTCGAGACGGATGAAAAAGGTCTCTTTGAGTTTCAACAGGTCCCGCCCGGCAGGTACACAGTGCTTGCTCACCTCGAAGGCTTTCCCGACGACGTGCGGAGCGTGAGTGTGCCTGCGGGCGGCGCGGCCACGCTCGATTTCACGCTGAGGCTTTCCGGCCCCAGGGAGCAGGTCACCGTGACGGCTACTGGGAGCGAGCAGAGCACGTTTGAAGCCTTTCAAGCCGTGACGACTCTCGACACCAACAAGATTGCCGAAGAGAGCCACCCGTCTTTAGGCGAGGTGTTGGACAAGGAGCCAGGGGTTGCAAAACGAAGCTTCGGCCCCGGCTCTGCCCGGCCCGTCATTCGCGGCTTTGACGGCGACCGCGTGCTGGTCTTGCAAGACGGCGTGCGGACAGGCTCGCTGGCTTCGCAATCAGGAGATCACGGCGAGCCCATAGACGTTTTATCGCTTGAGCGATTAGAGATAGTCAAAGGGCCCGCGACGCTGCTTTACGGCAGCAACGCCATCGGCGGCGTCGTCAACGCAGTAACGGGCCATGACTTTGCTCACGAAGGCGTGCGAGGCTATTTCACCGCGATAGGCGGCACGACTAACGATCATGCGGGCGTGAGCGGCGGCCTTGAATACGGCATAGGCAAGTGGATGCTCTGGGGCAGCGCGAGCGGCCAGAGGACGGGCGACTACAACACGCCGATCGGAGAGATACCAAACTCTAAGACCCGCGCGACGAGCTGGCTCGGCGGGTTAGGCCGGTACGGCGACAAATCTTTCTTCAGCTTCAGCTACGGTTACGACAATCGCCGTTACGGCGTGCCCTTCGCTACGTTGTTCGAACCCGAAGAGGAAGGCGAAGAAGGTGAAGAGACGATTGATCTGAAGATGCGCCGCCACGACGTCCGGTTTACTGGCGGCTTTCGCGGACTGGAAGGCTTCATCGACTCGTTCAGACTGTCGCTGAACTACAGCGACTACCGGCACCAGGAGTTGGAAGGCGAAGCAGTGGGGACCACTTTTAACAACAAGCAATTCATCTATCGCGGCGTCTTTGACCAGCGGCGCTCGACGCGGTCTTCGGGCAGCTTCGGCTTTTCGGGATTTCACCGCGACTACGAAACTGTTGGCGCGGAGGCGCTCGCGCCGCCCGTCATACAGAACTCTTTCGCCGTCTACGCGCTCGAAGAGCTTAATTATGATCGCGTGAGCTTTGAGTTCGGCGGGCGTGTAGAGCATAACGGCTACGACCCTGACCGGCTGCGCGAACGTTCTTTCACGGGTTTTTCCGGGGCCGCAGGCGTCCGCATCTCGCTTTGGGAGGGCGGAGCATTTGTAACCAACTATACGCACTCGTACCGCGCCCCCGCCCTTGAAGAGCTTTATAACTTTGGCCCGCACATAGGCAACCTGACTTTCGAGATCGGCAATTCCGATTTGAAACGAGAGGCGTCAGACGGCGTAGATTTTTCGCTCCGCCATATCTCGTCTCGATTGCGCGCCGATGCGAATTTCTATTACTACCGCCTCAAAGATTTTGTCTTCCTCGCCCCGACCGGCAACATCGAAGAAGGACTGCTCGAAGCCGAGTATTTACAGGCTGACAGCCGATACACAGGCACAGAGCTGGGTCTTGACGTAGCTCTGCACCGCAATGTGTGGCTCAACCTTGGGCTCGACGCGGTCGACGCGGAACTGAAATCGACCGGCACGCCGCTGCCGCGCATACCGCCGTTGCGCGGTCGCGTGGGGCTCGATTTCACCTATAAGGGTTTGAGCGTCAGGCCCGAAGCGATAATGGCGAAAGATCAGGACCAGATATTTCCGACCGAGACGCGGACCGGAGGCTACACGGTCTTCAACCTTATAGGGTCGTACACGATAACAAAGCAGCACTTCGCGCACCTCTTTTCGGTCAACGCTTTCAACCTGGGTGATCGCCTTTATCACAATCACCTCTCTTTCATAAAAGACCTCGCGCCTGAGATTGGGAGAGGCGTTCGCGTCAGCTATACAATCCGGTTCTTCTAGCGCGACAATCTGCGGTGAATATTCTTCCGCTTTTGGGAATCCGGTTTCCCTTAAGCGGACACGAGAAGAGAGGGACTTCGCTCCCTCTCTTTTTATAAAGTTACTTGCCACAAGACTTGGTGCGCGCGGCCACAGTGGTACATTGTTTGACTAAAGCGAGCGGCGGTGTTTGAAAGATAGACCGAGGGGGCGCCCGGATGGGAAACCTTTTACAAGACCTGCGCTACGGCGTAAGGCTGCTGTTGAAGAGGCCCGGCTTCACCGCTGTGGCCGTGCTTACGCTTGCGCTAGGGATAGGCGTGAACACTGCGATCTTCAGTCTGGTCAATGCCGTGTTGTTGCAGCCGTTGCCTTACCCCGAGCCTGATAGGCTGACAACTTTCTATGTCTCGTCACGCGGAGCGGGCCTGCGGCAGATGGAGTGGACCGAAGGGCAATTTGCGTGGCTGCGCGAGCGGAACCACGCGTTTGAAAGTCTGGCGGCCTATGACAATTGGGGGTTCAACCTGATCGACGGGGGCGAGCCGGAACGACTCAATGGCGCGATTGTAACTCATGACTTCTTCCGCGTCCTTGGACAGCAACCGCTCTACGGTCGCGCTTTCCTTCCCGAAGAAGACAGGCCGGGCAACAATAACGTTCTTATACTGAGTCACCATCTGTGGCAACGCCGGTTCGGCGGCGACCCTGACATATTAAATAAGCCGCTCATCCTCGATAACACCCCGACTGTCGTAGTCGGCATCATGCCGCCGGGTTTCAACTTTCCTGAGAATGCCGATCTGTGGGTCCCTGTCGGTCTGAGCCCCCAGGACTTCAGCCTTTACTACATCCAGCCGATTGCGCGGCTAAAGCCCGGCGTCAGTTTGAAAGATGCGGAGCGCGAAATGGCTGCGCTGATCGAGGAGTTCGGGCGATTGCAGAACTGGCCGCACGACGAGGAATGGCCGAGGCCGCAGGTAGTGCCGCTCGTGCAATCGATCGTAGGCGAAGTGCGCACGCCGCTGCTGATACTGTTGGGCGCGGCGGGTCTGGTCCTGCTGATCGCGTGCGCAAACATTGCCAACCTGCTGCTGGCGCGCGCCGGCTCTCGCACGCGCGAGATAGCGATTCGTTGCTGCCTCGGGGCGAGCCCGTCGAGGATTGCCATGCAGATGCTGACTGAAAGCTTGCTGCTGGCTTTCGCGGGCGCGACGGGCGGTTTGCTCTTGGCCTTCTGGTGCGTCGAGTGGCTCAAGAGGATTTCGCCCGAAGAGATTCCTCGAATAGAACAGGTTCAGATCGATTCCGTTGTTCTGATCTTTACTGTTGGGGTTATGCTTTGGACAGGCATTCTGTTCGGCCTCGCCCCCGCGCTGCGCGCCGTGCGGGTCAACCTGCTGGAAGCGACGAAGGAGGCCGTACGCAACTCGGCTTCCGTATCAAGCCGTCGGATGAATAACCTGTTCGTCATACTCCAGTTCTCACTGTCGCTAATCCTGTTGATAAGCGTAGGACTATTGCTCGAAAGCTTTCGCCATCTCGTGGCGGTCGATCCCGGCTTCCGGCCCGAGAACGTGCTCACTGCGCGGGTCCAGCTCCCGAATAACAAGTACGCGGACGAGACACAGGTTCGTAACTTCCAGGCTCAACTGGTCCGGCGCGTCGGGGAGCTGCCGGGCGTCGGGTCCGCAGCACTTTGTCAGATGATACCCTTCGGCAGCGGCGGCGATGGGAATCCGTTTACCGTCGAAGGGCGCGAGCCTGCGCCGGACGAGCAGCTCCCGGAAGCGTGGTGGCGCAGCGTGACTCCCGCCTATTTCGATGCGATGAAGATTACTGTCATAAAGGGGCGGGCCTTTCTCGATACTGATAACGAGAATTCAGAGCGGGTCGCCATCGTCGATGAAAAGCTCGCCCGCGCGTACTGGCCCGACGGAGATGCTGTAGGGAAACGTATACGCATAGGCCGCGCTTCGTGGGGAAACCCCTTGATGCGAATCGTTGGCGTCGTTGCAAGCGTCAAGCATCGCAACCTGGACGAAGACGCGAAGTTCTATCTGTATATGCCTGCCTCACAGGAGACGCAATGGTCAACATATCTCGTGGTCCGAACCTTGAGCGACCCGGAAGCGATTGTTTCCGCAGTGCGGGGCGAGGTTTCGGCGCTCGACCCTGAGCTGCCGCTGTTCGAGGTGCGCACGATGGAGCAGGCCGTCGCCCGTTCTCTGGCAACCAGAAGACTGACTAACCACTTGTTGACCGCTTTCGCGGCGACGGCGCTGCTGTTGGCCGCTGTAGGCATTTACGGTGTCATGTCTTTGAATGTCAGCAACCGCACCAGTGAGTTTGGCATACGCATGGCGCTGGGCGCCGAGCCGGGCAACATTCTCCGTCTCGTGTTAGGGCAGGGGATGACGCTCGCCGCAATCGGCCTGGGCGCGGGGCTGCTGGCCACATTCTGGATCACTCCTTTGCTTGCGAGCCTGCTGTACGGCGTGGGCGAGACGGATTTTACTACCTTCGCAGTCGCGGCTTTGATACTGGTCGGCGTGGCGCTGTTCGCCTGTTACATCCCGGCGCGGCGCGCGACAAAAGTAGACCCGATAATCGCGCTCAGATGCGAATAGCCGTCATCAAGAACAGCAAGAAGATTCACCGCCGCAGACGCAGAGATCACAGAGATTACGCAGAGCAGAATTATCTTCTCTCTAATATGCCTTCTCTGCGCCCGCGCCGTGTTCTCTGCGTCTGCGGCGGTGAGGTTTTTCTCTAGCTCAACGGCTGGCGGTGGCTCCCAGCTCGCTTGCTTTGATCTCGTGCCGCCAAAGCTCCTTGCCTTTCAGGTCTATCGTGCGAAGCAACAGGCGGCGGTCTTTTGACGTGCCGGATACTTCGATCAATCCGAAATTCTTAACGCCCGTCACCCACGTGTTAGCGACGCGAGCAGGATTGTTCGCCTCGCGCTCGTTTCGTCCGGTCCCGGCTGTGAGCGGGCTTGATGTGAAATCATAGAGCGGATACGCGCCCGCGTCTTCGCGCTTTATCAATTCCGTGTGGTGGCGGTCGCCTGAAATGAAGAGCACGCCGGTAATCTTCATCTCGCGCAAGAAATCCAGCAGTCGCTTCTGCTCCGCCGGGTAATTGCCGAACGCTTCGAAAAACGTCATCGGGTTGAGCATCTGGTTGCCGCCCGCGATTATCTTGAAGGTCGCGTTGCTCGAAGCAAGCGACTCCATCAACCAGCGCATCTGCGCCTCGCCGAACATCACCTTCTCAGGCCCCGACGGCAGGCGGTTAGGCGCGCGATGATAACGGTCGTCGAGCAGGAAAAACTCTACATCGCCCCACTCGAAGCGCCCGAATACGCCGGGCGTCTCATCGGTCCCGTAAGTCATGTTCGCCCAGTAATCTTTAAACACGCCGAGCGCCGCCTCTCGCAGCCGGAATGTGCGGTCCGAATCATTTGGCCCAAAATCATGATCGTCCCAGATCGCGTAGTGGTGGACCGAAGCCAAAAGCGGCTGCAACTCTCGAAGCTCGCGGTTCTGCGCGTAGCGGTAGCGCATGCCCGATTCCGACAGCCAGTCGGCTTCTCTGTAATAAATGTTATCGCCGAGCCAGACCATCGCGTCCGGCTTCTGATCCGCGATCGCCTTGAATATCTCTACACCGTCGCCGTAGGGGCGGCCGGGCCTGTCGTAAGGCGGATCGTTTATGTAAGCGCACGAGCCTATGGCGATCTTCATCGCGGGCGGGTCTGTGCGCCAGTGCCACATCGGCTGAGTCTGAAACGTAGCGGCGTAAGGCAACGCCATTCTCAGCCCGGCGATATAGATCTCGTAATCATATTTTGTTCCGAACTCAAGCGCCGTGATTTTGATTCGCGCAATATGATCTGTGGCCGCGCTCGTCTCGACTGCGTCGCTCAATCGAGCCGTCGCCGGCTGGCCTTGCTTCCAGAAGCGCACCTGGACGCGGCACGGCTTTCTCGTCTGGAGCCACACGACGGTCTCTGTCATCTCGGAGTAACCGAGCATCGGTCCCGACCGCAGCCAACGGGCCGGGTCAGGTTGAGTCTGTTGAGCCGTCACAAAAGAGGTCGAGGCGAGCAGTAGCAGAAACAGAGCTATCAGAATTCTTTTCATCTCGTAAGTAAGGTCCTTTATTGATCGCGAGGGAGCGGGCTCGCGCGGAGCTGCAAGCGCAGAGCCTATAACTAATCGCACTGTGAATCAAGCGCGACGCAGTTGACCTCGCCGCGCGCGCCGCGCTACAAATAGAGCCTTCGAATGCGCTACTCCTTAAACGCCGACCTGTTGACGGAAGAAGTGGAAGCTTACCGCGACCGTATGTGGCGGCGCACGCCTGAGCTGCACGTGGAGACTGCGGCGGACGCGGAGCGGCTGGTCGAGAGCCTGGGCTTTTGCGCGTCGCTTACGGACGCGCGGCGGCCCGGCCCTTCGCTTTACATAGCCGTGTGTGGACGGCGCGACGCTCACATGCCGCGCAATGTGCAGAAAGACCCGGAAGCAAGTCTCGCATGGGTGCTCAAAGATGAAGTCATGCGACGAGGCCGAATCTACTACGCGAAGCTGGCTCGCGCGCGCTCGATGTTCATAGCGCCGCGACTGGTTCCTCATTTCAACGCGCTGTGGGGCATCCCGCGCAGGAAAGAATCGGAGGCGCTTTCTACTGATGCGCGGGCCGTGCTTAAAGTCCTCAGGCGAGAGTGGGAGATGGCGACCGCCGACCTGCGGAAGGATTCCGGCGTGACCGACCGCGCGCGCTTCACTCGCGCCATAGACGAGCTTCAAAGGGTGATGAAGGTGATCCCCGGCGAAGTGCTATACGAGCCGTGGTTCACCTACGTCTGGACGCTGGCCGAAGGGCGGTTCCACGACGGGCTGAAGATACGCGTGAAGCGCGAAGTCGCGCTCAAGGAAGTGGCCCGCGCATTTCTGGACGGCGCGGGCGTGACCTTTCGCGGGGAGCTTGCGCGGGTGACGGGGCTTTCGCGGCCAGACGCGGGACTGGGCAACCGGGCGCTCGTCAAAGAGGGGTACGCCGAGCGCGTGGCCGAAGGCGTTTACCGGCTGACCGATCTTGAAAAGAGAATCTCGATCCACGAAGAACACTAAGATCATTAAGAAAAAATCGGAGTGACTAGAGCGGTTTTCGATTGAGCGAACGATATTCGAGAGTCATCTCACCGCAGAGACACAGAGGGCACAGAGCGGGCGCAGAGAAAACATATTAGAGAGAACATAATTCTGCTCTGCACAATCGCCGCTTGCGAAGCGCATCATCGGCCATCCTGCGTCCTCTGTCTCTCTGAAGAGACACGACGCCCGCTGATAAGAGGCTTGCTGGTAGCGGTGCTCATTGAAGCGGTACAGGAAGCTCAGACGAACAGCAAACATTCACTAATCGATTGCGATCCGCTTACGATGCTCATTTAGTCACCCCATTTTCAGGAGTCTTCGTTGACAACTCCACCTGGCAGTGTTACCTTAGTCACCTTTTGAGCCTGCGCTTTTATTGTTCCGCCGCGACCATGCCACGAAAGATAACTGCGTCGAGTCCGGCAAAGAGCGCACGATATAGGTAAGGCGGGATTAGTATCTTGATAGAGTAATCCGATGAAACGAGTTTGCTTGTCAACTAAGCTTGGCACGCTCCTGTTTGCCCTTTTCCTCGCCCAGGTGTTTCTTTCCTCGTGCACCGACAGTTCTCAGAATCGCACGGTTTCTGTCTTATATGCGGGTTCTCTCGCTACGGTCATGGAAAACGGTGTGGGTCCCGCATTTTCTAAAGGGACCGGATACGAATACAAGGGCGAAGCGCATGGGTCTTTGGGTGCTGCGCGCATGATCCGAGATCGTCTCAGAAGCCCGGATGTATTCATCAGCGCTGATCCATCCGTCAATGAGAGCGTGCTTATGGGAAGCGAGAACGGGAACCTGGTGATCTGGTTCGTAACCGTAGCTTCCTCGCAACTCGTGCTCGCTTACAATCCGAAAAGCTCTTTTGTGGAAAAATTCCAGGCAGCATCGGCCAACAATGTTCAGTGGTATGAGGTTCTCGCGACACCCGGCCTGCGCTTTGGAAGAGGCGACCCTACTATCGATCCGAAGGGATACCGAACCCTCTTCCTATTCGACCTGGCCGGCAAACACTACCAGAAGCCGGAAATTCCCGCTTTACTAGGTGATGCATTGAATCCCGCCCAGGTGTTCCCAGAGGTCGCCCTGTTAGCCCGCGTCGAAACCGGACAATTTGATGCCGGGATTTTTTACAAGCATGAGGTTGTCCCGCGTAAGTTGCCATTCGTCACCTTCCCGCCCGAAATCAATCTGGGCGACACGCGGTTTTCCGATTTCTACGGACAAGCTACTTATACGACTCCTTCTGGTGAGCATGTCATCGGTGCCCCGATCCTATTCACTTTAACGATTCCAAAGACGGTGAAAAATCAAGCTGCTGCCGAGGCATTTGTGCGATTCTTGCTCACCTCGAACACTCTGCTGGAGGAGTTCGGGTTCGGAATCGTAGACCACAGTGTGGGCGGAGATATTGGACAGGTCCCGACAGAACTCCGTAGCCTTTGCTCAGCGACATATAAGCCATGATGCAACGCCCCAAGCCGACATTCATAATCTTTGGCCTGCTAGGCGGCCTGCTCTTGTTCAGTCTCATATTGCCAATCGCCAACCTGTTGATTCATGCTGACTGGTCTGGCTGGATTGCGTCCCTGCAAGGGCCTAATGCCAGCAAAGCCCTTGGGATTTCGGCTTTGACATCCGCAATAACAGTTGTGCTAATGGCTCTCTTAGGCGTCCCGCTCGGGTACTTACTCGCACGAGGGCAACTCCCGTTCAAGCAATTCTGGATCAGTCTGGTTTTTCTGCCGATGGTCGTTCCGGGTCTCGCCGGAGGACTCCTGCTGTTGCAAACCTTCGGGCCTCACGGAGTGATAGGCCATCCACTGGATGCCTGGAATGTCGCCCTCACGAACAATCTGACGGGGATAGTTCTGGCACAACTTTTTGTTTCCGCTCCATTCGTCATCGTATCTGCGTTAGCGGCATTCGCCAGCGTCGATCCCAAACTGGAGATGGCAGCAGCTACGCTGGGCGATTCGCAGTGGCATATTTTTTGGCGCATCTCGCTGCCTCTCGCTTGGCCCGGTATCGCGGCAGGCATTACGCTGGCGTGGATTCGTGCGCTTGGTGAATTCGGCGCAACGCTGATAGTCGCCTACAACCCACACACTCTGCCGGTCTATATGTGGGTGAAGTTCGAATCTGATGGCTTGACCGGAGCATTGCCTGTAGCCTTCCTCCTGGTGTTTCTGGCAGCAGGCGCGGTAGCACTCTCTATGCTGCTCAGTCGACTCACCGGTTACGGGGGTGTCGCGGCTGTGCCTGGTAACATACAGCGGGGGCTAACATGAGGCCATCAACGCGGCAGTTGGAGGATCACAAGGGGGAACCACCCTCACAAACTGTTTCATCGGATGCAAACGCTCTGCATGTCCAGTTACACAAACGTCACTCATCGAGTCGATCTTCCCGTTTCGAACTAGAGGTAAATTTCACTGTCTCTTCTGGCGTGACTGTGATTGTCGGCCATTCCGGCGCGGGCAAGACGACCATTCTGCGCTGCATCGCGGGACTTAGCCAGCCGGAGGAAGGCCGCGTCGTGATCGGTGACCGGGTGCTTTTTGATTCGCGGCAAAGAATAAAGCTTGAGCCGGCAAAACGCAGAGTCGCTTTTGTATTTCAGGACTTGGCGCTCTTTCCACACCTGTCTGTCGAGAATAATGTCATGTATGGGCTTCGTCGCATGGACGGGGCAGAGCGGAAGCGGCGTATGCGCGAGATATTGGAATCTTTTCAGATCGAGCATCTCTGTAGCCGTTTACCGAGAGAGATTTCGGGGGGTGAGCAGCAAAGGGTTGCATTAGCGCGCTCACTGGTCACAGCACCCTCGGTCTTGCTCCTGGACGAGCCGTTGTCTTCGCTAGACCCCCGCACAAAGGTCCTCATCATCGAAGACCTGCAAAGATGGAACCATACGCGCCGGATTCCAATCCTTTATGTCACTCATGATCTTGATGAAGTACTAACATTAGGAGATCGCGTAATCGCTTTAGAACAGGGGCGAATCGTTAAGGAAGGGCTGCCCTTGGACGTAGTAGCCGATACTCGTCGAGCGGTACTCGCGCAATCGTCAGGGTTTGAAAATCTTTTTGATGCTACAGTGGTTGAGCTTCGGGAGCAAGAAGGCACAATGGTTTGCCAGATAACAGGGACCTCGATCCTGGTCGAGACTCCTCTGGCGCAGGCTTCCATAGGCTCGGAAATATGCATTGGCGTTCGCGCTGGCGAAATCCTCGTCGCGTCTTCGCACCCGGCGATTCTCAGTGAGTGCAATGTGATACGCGGGAGAATAAAGCAGTTCGAGCGTACCGGCTCGAAGGTTGAAGCTCGTGTGAGCTGCGGTGCTGAATTTCGCGTTCATCTAGACCCGCGTTCCGTTGAGTCTCAAGAGCTGAAAGTATCCACTGACGTATGGATGATGATCCGTGCTCATGTGTGCCATTTGGTTCGCCCGACCCTATCCGATACATTGCAGCGTCTCTTTATTTTTGTATGCTCTGGAAACACGATCCGCTCTCCGATGGCGCAGGCAATCTGCAACGCGGAGATCGCCAGCCGATTCGGCGTGCCGCTGGAATCACTGGACAGACTGGGCATCAAAGCAGTGAGCGCAGGCTTGGCTGCCCAGCCGGGAGAGCCAATCGCCGTTGAAGTCGAGCAGGCGTTAGGAGCGATTGGATTGCCGTCCTTCGAACACCGGTCCCGCAATCTGACCCGTCGTTTAGCCCAGAGAGCCGAGGTCATTTTCTGCATGACCGAGGAACAATGTAAAGAGTTAAAAGCGATGTTTCCAGAAGCAGAATCGAAAACTTACCGTCTGCATCCTGATGCGGACATAGGCGATCCGCACGGTAAAGCTCTCAATGCGTTCTTCGATTCAGCTCGGCAGATTCAGGACCTGATCCGGGACCGACTCAACGGGCTTGGAGTTTGTGGTGTCAGCGGCGGGCTAGAGATGGCCTGAGACTGCTTAAATGGCCTGGAGTTCTTGCCTAATAACGCGATGGGCAAAGTTTGCGTGTCCTCATTTGTCATGTTCGCCTAATGTTCTGTCAGGCGTGCTTTACTAGTGCTGGCTGGCGCTTTCAATCCTCTCCGCTTTCGTGTTCTTCGTGAATTCGCTCTCCCCTATCTCTTCTTCGCTCAAGGCCGAGATTACCTTCGCGCGCGTTCGGCTCATCAGCTCTGAGATGTTCTCTTTTGAGTACCCCTTGGTGCTGATAGGCTCGTGGACCGTGATGCGAACGGTCGAGGGAAAGATTTTGATCTCACCTTTAGGCATTATCTTTGTGCTGCCGGAAATCGACACGGGCACTATGGGCACGCCCGCATCGATTGCCATCATAAATGCGCCCTTCTTGAAAGGGAGCAATCGCCCGTCGCGCGAGCGCGTGCCTTCGGGATAGATGGCGTATGATTTGCCGCTACGAAGTTTCTCTGTCGCCAGCCGCGCGCTCTCTACTGCCGCCTGTGTGTTGCTGCGGTTAACGGGCACAACGCCGATCAGCTTTATCCCCTGTTTCCAGATCGGGTACTTGAACAGCTCCTTCTTCGCCAGGTATGCGATATTACGCTTGAGGAACGTCACGAGCAGCGGCACTTCGATAAAGCTCTGGTGATTAGGAGTGAAGATGTATGTTTGTTTCGGGTCAATCAGCTTAAGCCCTTTGACTTCGACGCGGACCCCGACGAGCGCGAGCCCCACCCGCACGAAGAAGCGCACCGGCGAGTAAATCATGTTCTCGTTTCCCGTGATGAGCGTGAGCAGGATCATGAAGGGGGCGAGCACGGCGATGAGCGTGAACCAGAAAGCCAAAAGAAACAATCCCCGCACTCTAGCCGCCATCGCGCCGCACCTCGTAAGCCAGGTCTGAGCTTCTTCGGCGGCCGGACCGCGCGAATTAGCGCAAGCCTAGCAGATGTGTTACTGTCTTGTCATCACTAGCGCGGCCGCCGGTCAGGCCGCGCCGAATACTCGACCAGGGGTGCTCGACCAATATGACTTTCCGCCCTCGCTTATATCTGTCGTCGCTCGTCGTGATTCTGCTCGCGGCCTCTTCGATCGCCGCGCAAGCTGACATGCCTTCGCCCCGCGACGCGCTGGGATTTGAGCCGGGCGAAGACAGAAAGCTAG
Organism: Blastocatellia bacterium; assembly: GCA_036277095.1. Taxonomy (GTDB): domain Bacteria; phylum Acidobacteriota; class Blastocatellia; order UBA7656; family UBA7656; genus DASUNP01. Next base: position 217,750 of record DASUNP010000014.1, on the reverse strand, counting down.
CCGAATGGTCGCAGATAGTCGATTACTTCAAACGGCTCGATACGGCGAGCCCGCGCGTCTCGGTCCATCAGATGGGCGTATCGACGGAGCGACGCCCCTTCATCGTCGCGATAATATCTTCTGAGAAGAATATCGAGAACCTCCCGCGCATTCGCCAGGCGCAGGCACGTCTTGCCGACCCGCGCCGAATCGCAACCACACAGGAGCGCCAGCAGTTGATCGCTGAGACCCCGGTAATCGTCGCCATCACTTGCTCGATACACTCGACCGAGATAGTCGCTTCGCAGATGGCTATGCAGTTGGCTTACAACCTGGCGAGCGACAATTCCGCGCGCACCAAAGAGATTCTCGCAAGCACAGTGCTTCTGCTCATCCCGTCGGTCAACCCTGACGGGATCGATATAGTGACGGACTGGTATCGAAAGACGCTCGGGACTAAATTCGAAGGCACGAGCCCGCCCGTGCTTTATCACCGTTACGCCGGACACGACAACAACCGCGACTGGTTCATGCTCACGCAGGCAGAGACTCAGATGGTTTCAAACCTCTTCTGGCGAGAGTGGTTCCCCGAGATCGTTTACGACGTTCACCAGCAGGGCCAGTTCGGCTCGCGGATGTGCGTGCCGCCTTTTTTCGACCCGCACAACCCGAACATCGACCCTGTGATCGTTCGTCAGGTGGGCGCGATCGGCATGAGGATGGCTTCGAATCTGACGGCGGCCGGGTACAGAGGCGTTGTAACAAATTCTACTTACGACATGTGGTGGCACGGCGGGCTCCGCTCCGCGCCCTATTATCACAATGCTATTGGCATCTTGACCGAAGCTGCGTCTGTCAGGATCGCGACCCCGCTGGATGTCCGCCGCGAACAGTTGCGCGCTTCGACTCGCGGACTGGCCAACCCGTTAGTCGCTGCGACGAACTTCCCTCTGGTGTGGGAAGGCGGTCGCTGGAGCATGCGCGACATCCTGAACATGGAGTTGATAACCTGCCGCACAGTGCTGGAGGAAGCCGCCTTGCGGCGCGAAGAGTTGATACGGAATTTCGTCGACATCGCCGAGCGCGCTATTGAAACGGGCAAGCGCGAAGCGCCTTACGCTTACATAATTCCTGACCGCCAGCACGACGCGCTGACCGCTGATCGAATGATAAACATACTCGTCCAGCAAGGTGTCGAAGTCCACCGCGCGAAATCCGACTTCACCGTCGACGGTAAGAAATATGAGGAAGGAAGCTACGTCGTGCTGCTCGCCCAGCCATACCGCGCTAACGTGAAATGCCTGTTCGAGCCTCAGCGTTACCCGGACCGCAGGCTCTACCCCGGCGGCCCCGCCGAGCCGCCTTATGATGTCGCAGGGTGGACGCTGCCCATGCAGATGGGCGTCGATTACATCGAAGCAAAGAGTCTCTTTAACGCAGATCTGGAAAAGCTCAACGCGGATTTTATTGGTCTAAAACTTTTTGTCTCCCCTATTTCTAGAGCCAGGAGCTTTTTCCTTTCACCAGACCAGAATAAAGCTTTCGATTTTATTAACAGCCTGTTTAAAACTATAGACTCGGTCACAGTCTCTCGCCTCAGACATTCGGTTAATGTTGATGGCAAAGATTACGCGGCGGGGACATTTGTCATTCAAGACACGTCGTCAAGCAGACAGCGCGATCGCAGGAAGCCTCAGCAAAGAAACTCTAACCAGGCCGGGAGTCCAGGCCTTATCTCTTCGCTTGCGATAAGGCATGGTATAAACCTGGATCGAATACCTGACAAAGGCATCGCCCTTGATCTGGAAGTTATGAAGGATAAGCTTGTACAGCCGCGCGTCGCGCTTTATCGCAGTTGGATGGGGTCGATGGATGAAGGCTGGACGCGCTGGGTGCTTGAGCAGTTCGGCTTCGATTTCAAGAATATCTATGACGCCGACGTGCGGGCGGGGAATCTCAAAAACAGTTTCGACGTTATCATACTGCCCGACCAGAGCATGCAACAGATCGTCTCGGGCAACCGCGCCGGCTCGTACCCGCCGGAATACACCGGCGGAATCACCGAGGCGGGCGTGGCTAATCTGAAGAGCTTTGTCGAAGCAGGCGGCGTGCTGGTCTGCCTGAATGCTTCTTCTGAGATGGCCGTCAAGCGATTCGACCTGCCGGTGAAAAATGTTCTGGACGGAATGCGCCGCGACCAGTTCTACGCGCCCGGCTCGATCTTTCGCGCGACCGTCGACATTTCGCATCCGGTAGCATACGGCATGCCCGCCGAAGCCGATCTCTATTTCGTGAGCGGCTCGCGGTCTGAAGAAGCGGCCGCCGCGCCCGATGCCGACAGCGCGCCGCGCGCGACCTCTGCTCAATCCGAAACCCGCGCGACGCTCGTCAGGGCGTTCGCATTTGAGATAACCGACCCCGCGCGCGCGCGAACAGTTGCGCGCTACACTGAAGGCAACCCGCTACGCTCAGGGTGGCTGCTCGGGCCTCAGCACGTGGCAGGCAAATCGGCACTCGTCGATGTGGACCTGGGAAAAGGAAGAGTCGTCTTATTCGGCTTTCGCACGCAGCACCGCGCGCAGACGTGGGGGACCTTCAAACTGCTTTTTAACTCAATAATGCTCGGCGGGCTGAATCAAAAAGAGGCTGCCGGCGCTTCTCGCCCAAGGTGACACTGCAACCTGTTTCAGGCGACGCGGCGACCGCTTTTCATTCTCGCGATGCACGCTTCAATCTGACGCCGCATCTCTGCCAGGCTCAAATGAGCGCGCCGCCCGTGGCCCGGAAGGACCCACTCGAAATCGTAATCTAACAATCGCTCCATAGAGCGAGTCTGCTCAGACCACGAGTACCAGCAGACGCTCGACGAGGCGTTGAGCGAATTGTAGGCCGGCGACCACCAGAGATGATCTCCCGTAAATAGAAACTTATTCCGATAAAGCAAGACCGCATGGCCGCGCGTGTGTCCCGGAGTCGGTATAGCAATTAACTCTTTATCAAGGTCGATTGCATCGCGGCCCGCAATCACGCGCTCGATGCCTGACAGCCGACTGCCAATATCGTCGCTGTGCATTATGCGCTCGGCGTTAAAATGCGCGGCCCACTTTTCGTGGTCGGCCACGTCGTCGCGGTGAGTGAGGAACAGGAAACGCACCCCGCCAAGCTCTTCGATGCGCCTGACGAGCGGGCGCGCGAACCGGGGCGAGTCGACAAGCACATTCCCTTGCGGGCGCGCTATCAGGTAACTCGACGCGCCGTAAGAAGACTCGGAGGCGAAGCCGCAAAAATAGACGTTCTCTTCAACCAGCTCAGGGTAAGCGGCGACGGCCTGCTTCGCCGGGTGATCGCCGAGCGCGCCGATCGAGGCGGTCGGGCAGGTGACAAGAGCTTTAAGCGCTGCCAGTTCTTGATCGGCCGTTTCGGGCTGGTGATAAACGACGGACTGCTCGCCGATGTCAGAGAATGTTTCGGGCGCTATCTGGCGACAGAGATCACAATCGATGCAGGTGCTATCGACATAGAAATCTCCGGCGACGTTTTGCGCAAGCCTCAGTTTTACCTGTGCCATACAACCCCCTGATTCTATTTAACCACGTTCGGCCCAACCGCGCTACCGTCACAGACGGCAGAAAGCGAAAGCCACGAGATAGGCTACCAGAGCCTGTCTCGTGGCTTTCGAGTCTTAGTTGATAGCTGGTATCAGTTTGTCTTTGCGCCCGCGCCTGCCGCTTTCGCGTCATTGCTCTTGCGGCGGTGCGTGTCGAACCAGTCGAACACGTCTTTGAAAGTGGCTGCGGCTATATCGATGTGATTGCCGCCGGGAATCTCTATGTACTTGATCTCGGCGCCGAGGTTTTTCGCGGCCGCTACCATCGTTCTCGAACGCTCGACGGGCACAGTCTTGTCATTGTCGCCGTGAACGACTAGCTGCGGTATGTGCGCGATCTTTTTCATGCCCATCGGGTTGCCGCCGCCCGCAACCGGCGCGATGGCCGCGAACAACTCAGGGTGATTCATCGCAATCGACCACGACCCGAACCCGCCCATCGAATGGCCCGTGACATAGACCCGGGCGGCGTCGATGTTGTAAGCCCGTTTGACTTCCGCTATCACATCCAAAACATCCTGCTCGGCTGTGCCGATGTACATCGAAGCCGGCTCTCGCCCCTTCGGACAGGCGACGATGTAACCGCGCTGCTCTGCCTCGACCTTGAACGCGCCGTTTTTGTAAGAATCAAAATAGCTGTTTTCGTCGCCGCCCATCCCATGCAGCGCGATGATGAGCGGGTGCGCCTTCGAGCGATCATAGCTCGCCGGGATGAAGACGCGATAGGGCTGGAGCGTGTTGTCGACTTTAGACCGATATGCTTTTTTGAGATCCCCACGCATGACGGCGAAAGGGTCGACGCCTAACCGCAGGGAGTCGAGTATCAGGTTGGCGTCATCAATCTGTCTGCGGAAATTGATGCGCTCAAAATTGATCTTCGAGGCCGAAGCCAATTCGATCAGCGCGACGCGGTACTCAGCCGACGGCAGGCTTGCGAGCAATTCGTCCTGCTTCTTTGCGCTCAAGGCCGCTCTTATTTTTTCTATGTCCGCTTTCGCCGCCGCCGCCGCCGCGCCTAACCCTCGCCCGATGTGAACCGTGGCAGTTTTGACAATCGGCTCGCCCTCGGCGGTTTTGAGCTTCAGTTCCATCTGATAGTTTCCGTCTTCGATTTCGGGCGCGCGGATTTCAATCACGGCCGCATTCGTCATGAAATCTGGCTCCAGGCCATCAAGCGTCTTGAGCACGCTCACGGGCGTGCTGCTCGTCCTCCTTAGCAGCGCAACTGTTCCCGACAGCTTCCCTTCGGGTTTCTGATCCAGCGCGAAGAGTTGTCCGAGCCGAATAGTAGCCGTCTGATTCGGCTCAAGCACCGCGCGGTCGAGCTTCATCGTCAGCGCCGACGCCATCGCGCGCGCCGGCGTCCACTGCTGGTCGTACATCAGCGCTATGCCTTGATAATAATGCTTCAGCGCGTCGCCGAATCTCTTCTCGGCCGCAGCCGCCTGCGCCATCTTCCCCAGGCGATCGGCCTCCGCGCGCTTTTCAGGCGTGAGCTCTGTCGAGTTCTTTACGGTGTTGAAGCCCACAGAAACTCTCAGCACCTGCGCGGCGTCCTGCGCCGCAGCCATGACGGCGAAGGCAGCGATCAGACACGCGGAAACGAGAACGCGGCGCGTTACGCTAGTAATCATAAGATGCTTGCTCCTTAGTCGGTTTAGTGTGAATAGAATCTATATCAATTGCGAGGTCGCCATCAACGCCAGGTTGTGGATCGCTATCTCGCTAATTAATGTAGCGCGATTCCAGACCCACATATCGGCGCAGTTCGCTCATCACCTCCGCGAATTCCTGCGGCAAGAGTGATTGAGGGCCGTCGGACCAGGCTTCCTGCGGTCGTGGATGCACTTCGATGATAAGCCCGTCCGCGCCGATCGCGACCGCCGCCTTTGAAACAGGCCGGATCAGGCTGCGGCGGCCCGTGCCGTGCGACGGATCGATGACGACAGGCAGGTGGCTCAACTCGTTGAGCACGGGCACGGCGGCCAGGTCCAGCGTGTTGCGCGTGGCCGTCTCAAAGGTGCGTATGCCGCGCTCGCAAAGTATGACCTGATCGTTGCCGTGCGAGGCTACGTACTCTGCCGACAAGAGCAGTTCTTTTATGGTCGAGCTCATCCCGCGCTTGAGCAGGACGGGCTTGCCCGCGCGGCCTAGCTTCTTGAGCAGCGCGAAGTTCTGCATGTTGCGCGCGCCCACCTGAAGTATGTCCGCGTACTCGGCGACGATTTCCGTCTCGTCGCTAGTCACGACTTCCGTGACTATCTTGAGCCCCGTGCGCTCGCGCGCTTCGGCCAGCAGCTTGAGGCCCTCGACTTCCAGCCCCTGAAAATCGTAAGGCGAAGTTCTCGGCTTATACGCTCCGCCTCTGAGCACCTGCGCGCCTGCCCGCTTTACGGCGTCTGCCGTCTCCATCAACTGCTCGCGCGTTTCGACAGAGCACGGGCCGGCCATGACTATGAACTCAGGCCCACCTATCTCAAGGTCTCCGACGCGCACAACAGATTTTTGCGGCTTCAGCTCGCGGCTGACGATCTTGTAGGGTTGCAGTATCGGCACTACGTCGGCCACCCCCGGCGACGAGCGAAGGTTCTGCAAGTGGTCCTTGTTGTCGCCTCGACCGACCGCCCCGATCACGACGCGCTCCTCGCCCCGAATCAGATGCGGCTTGTACCCGTAGCGCGATATTTCCGCGCAAACATCATTTATCTGTTCCTCAGTTGCGTCCGACTTCATTGCTATGATCATTGTCCGTTCTCCCTTCTGAAATAGGGGTCAGGCATCGGGGGCCGGGGGCCAGGGAATAAAGCTAATCCCTGACCTCTGATCCCTGATCCCCGATCCCTGCCGTTGAGTAGGTGCCAAGCACCCGTATGGTTTCGGCCATCTCGGCCAGGTGCGCCAGCGCGCGCTCGACTGGCTGATCGCGGATGTCTCCCACAAGATCGACATAGAACATGTATTCCCACGGGCGGCCTTCTATGGGCCGCGACTCTATCTTCAAAAGGTCGATGTCGCGCAGAGCGAACACGGCGAGCGTGCGAAACAACGACCCTGGCTGGTTTTTTATCGAAAAGACGATTGATGTCTTTTTCCGACTGCCCCCCGCTTGTGTCTTGATCTTTGTCGCGCGATCGGGCGACGCGAGCAGCAAAAACCGCGTGAAGTTCTGCCGGTTGTCTTCAATCTCTTCGGCGATGATCTCGGCGCTGTAAGCGCGGGCGGCCGCTTCGCCCGCGATCGCGGCTTCGCCCGCCACTCCACGCTCGATTATCTCGCGCACGCTCCCCGCCGTGTCGTGCGAAGGCACGGCTTCGATCTGCGGGTTGGCGCGGAAGAATCGCTCGCATTGAGCGAGCGCTACGGGGTGCGAATACGCGCGCCGCACGTCGATCAGTCGCGTGCCCGGCGCCGCGATCAGGTTGTGGACTATCCTGAGCGCCGTCTCGGCTATGATCGTCAGGCTGTGCTCCAGCATCAGATCATAATTCTTATGAACGGAGCCCGCGAGGCTGTTTTCAATAGGCACGACGCAGCAATCGGCCTCGCCGCGCGAGACGGTTTCAAATATCTCGTCAAAGGTCCGAAAGGGGCGCGCCTCGACGCTCGGCCCGAGCATCCGTCGCGCGGCTATCTCGCTGAACGCCCCGCCTTCGCCCTGGTAGGCCGCTTTTACATGGCCGTTTAGGTTATCGTTTGTCATCGAGTAGACTCCAAAAAGCATGACACCAAAAAAGTTTGAGGCCCGCTCCCTCGGTCGGAAGGAGCGGGCCTCAGTCAATCTCGCGCTTTTGTCCGATTTACCGGCGCGCACCTCCCGCTCCTTTGTAGAAGCTAAAGCTAAAGAAGCTAAAGAAGGGCGAAGCGCTCGTTCGGCGCACGACCGCCGCGTCGCGGGAAATGGCGTTTATCCGTTTTTGCGTGTGCGAGCGAATCATAATCTTGCGATTTACTTCGATCAGGTTCTCAAAGCCAGGCGGGCATTATTATCCAAACTGCGAAGGCTGTCAAGCCTTAACGCTTCGAAGAAGACCCGGCTGCTTGGCGGGCATTTCGAGCCTGCTTTATGAAGCTGTTGGCAATCTTGCCCGCGACCGTGCCGAAAAGCGAGCTGACATTGCCGCTCGCGACGACGATTCTTGTCTTTGTGTCGACTACGGAAAATGGAAACCTTGTTTGCATGTGCGCGTGGTCGACGTCGATTATTAAATCGGCTAGCGACTCTTCTTTCGTGATTACGAACCCAAGCTCCGTAAAGCCCTTGCGGTCAAGCAAGGCGGCTTCAAGCGATTTGCGTTTCATGAAGCCCGTGTTCGAGCGGATAAAGACCGTCCGGGCGGAGGCGAAAAGCTGCGCGGGGCTCTTCGCCGTCGTTGTAACCGATTCGCTTTGCAGGTTCTTTGCCGACGCAGAGGCGGCGGAAGTTAACGCGATTATTATTGCGACTAATAAAAAGTTCTTGAGCATGGCTGCCATCCTTTCGTCTGTATCGAGACGAGCATACAAGGAGGGAGTTGGGGCAGGCGGCGGGGGTTGTGACACTTCTTAAACTGTCACACTCGTTTGACTCGACTTGTTTGAGACGACTCGTTGAGTCGGCGCAACTCGTCTAGCGATGAGTCGGCGATTATGCGAAAGACACGCGCGCGGCAGCCCGACGGCAACAGGCGGGCGGTCAGCGCGTCGGTTATCACAAGCTCGCTTGAGCGAAGCCCTTTTTGCCATCCCGCCGCGCTTCGGTCGCAGAGGCTTATCGCGGCTGGCTCGACGCCTGCGGCGACCAGGACCGTGCGCGCCCACTTTAAAAACTCTGCCCAACCCGAAACCACCGTCACGAGCTTGTCGGACGTGAGGCGGCTTTCTGCCTTCAGTTGAGACTGGATGGAACGCAGGCGCAGCATCAAGCAGGTAGCCTCCCGGCCAAGCGCGCTTTCGGCTTCCTGCGCCTTGCCTTGAAGCCTTACGACAGCGGCGCCTTCCAGCCGCGCTTGGTCCGTGTATTCATCCGGCGCGGCCCCGATGGCGTGCAGCCCGGTCGCCTCCTCGATTTCGGCCACGAGTATGTCGCGCAACTCAGGATCGCGCTCTACGACCAGGAAGTGATCCGGCGGCTGCATGCTCAGCCACCGCTCGACGCGCGATCTGATCTCGGCTACGGAGTATCCCTTCTGGCGAGCTATCTGAAAAAGGGTCGAAACCAGCCGGTCAAGCTCTATGGCTTCGCCCGGCTCGGCAGCGCCGGCCTGGTCGCGGACATAGATTCCGCTGCCGCGCCGCGCCTCCACCCATCCGCGCTTTGCGAGGTCGCGGTAAGCCGCGCTCACCGTGTTCGGGTGTATGCGGAAACGGCGCGCCAGCTCGCGCGTAGACGGCAGCCGCTGGTCGGGTTTAAGGTCTTCGCTGATGATTCCGAGGATGATCTGCGTCGCGAGCTGCTCGCGCAACGCGACCTCGCTGTTTTTAGATAGCCACAGTCGCATAGCAGAGATCCCGCCAGGTTGATTATACTTTGACGAGGAGGCCGCAGAAAAAAATTTTTGACACTCAAAGCCGTTATCTGCTAAATTCACTCGCTTAAATGGTTTCTCTTTTCGCGCCATGTACGAGTCCAGCAGGGAAGGAACTAGATGAGAAACATCACACTGGAAGAGGTTATACAGACCTATGGTGTGGAAAATTGGGGAGCGGGCTACTTTGAGGTAAACCGGAAAGGCCATCTGGCGGTAAGACCCGCCGAGGGCGACCTTCGCTCGGTCGATATTAAAGAGCTGATAGACCACCTGGTTGAGCAACGAAAATTACAGCTTCCCATCCTCCTTCGCTTCCCTCAGATACTGACGAACCAGCTGAGAAAGCTCCACCGCTCTTTCGCCGAAGCCTCTCGCGAGTTCAACTACACGGGCGGCCACTTCCCCGTCTTCCCCATGAAAGTCAACCCGCGCCGCGAGGTCGTAGAGGAGTTTTTGCGCGAAGGGAGCAAATACAACGTAGGCGTCGAGTGCGGGTCGAAGGCCGAGCTTTATGCCGCGCTCTCGCTTGAGCAAGTGCCGGAATCGCTCCTGATCTGCAACGGCTTCAAGGACGAGCCGTTCATCAACCTGGCGCTGGCGGGCGTGAAGATAGGCAAGCGCGTCGTGATCGTCGTCGAGAAGCTCAACGAGCTGAAGATGATCATCCGCCGCGCGCAGGAGACGGGCGTGCGCCCCTGGATCGGCATACGCGCGAAGCTCTACTCGAAGGGTTCGGGCAAGTGGGCCTCGTCGGGCGGCGAGTCCGCAAAGTTCGGGCTCACGCCTTCCGAGATGCTCGAATGCATACGGCTGCTGCGCGAGTATGAAATGACGGACATGCTCAAGCTGCTCCACTTTCACATCGGGTCGCAGATAACCGAGATCAAGCGCGTCAAGGCCGCGATGAAAGAGGCAGCCCGCGTCTACTCCAAGATTCGGCAGATGCACATCGAGGTCGAATTCCTGGACATCGGCGGCGGCATGGGAGTCGATTACGATGGGTCGAAGACGACCTTTGAATCTTCGGTCAACTACACGCCGCAGGAATTCGCCAACGACGTGATCTACACGATCAAGTCTGTCTGCGAAGACGAGAACGTGCCCGAGCCGAACATAGTGACGGAGTCCGGGCGCGTCATGAGCGCCTACCACGCCGTCTTCGTCACATCCATACGAGATGAGATTGAGACCTTCGCCGACGACCGGCCCGAGATCAATGTTACGGACGACGACCCGCAGGTCATAATGGAACTAAAGGCGCTTTTCGACGACATCAGCGCAAAGAACTACCGCGAGTATTACCACGACGCGCTCGACCACAAAGACGAGCTCCATACGCAGTTCAACCTGGGGCTGATAAGCCTGGAAGACCGCGCCAAAGGAGAGGTGCTCTTCTGGGAAGTCTGCGCGCGCGCGTCGAAGTTCGCGCAGTCGGCGAAGTTGCAGGAAGAGGAGTTCGATGACCTGAAGAAGATTCTGGCGTCAAAGTACCTCTGCAACTTTTCGGTCTTCAGGTCTGTGCCCGACCACTGGGCCATAGGCCAGTTGTTCCCCATAATGCCGATACATCGCCTCGACCAGCAGCCGACCGATTACGCCACTTTCGTAGACATAACCTGCGATTCCGACGGGCACATAGATAAGTTCGTCGACCTCAAAGACGTTAAAGACGTGCTGGAACTGCACCCGTTCACGGGCGAGCCCTACTACATTGCAATCTTTCTGGTGGGCGCGTATCAGGAAGTGATGGGAAGTTTTCACAATCTTTTCGGCCAGCCGCACGAGGCTCACGTTATAATAGACACGGATGGGCGCTATCACATAAAGAAGATAGTCCAGGGGAGCCGCGTCGGCGACATGCTCAACTTCGCGCGCTACGACAAGGGGCAGGCCCTGGATAATTTTCAGCGCATGACGAAGGCGCGCATAAATGCCGGCAACATGACGCAGGAAGAAGCGGACGACCTTGTACGTCAGTACGAGAACGACATTAAGAGATACACATATCTAGAATAGTTGTTAGTGGTCCGTCGTTTGTTGTTTTACAACTTACAATCGGACAACTGGCGAAGGACAAATACAACAATGATGAGGAAACAGAAGAGCTCTAAGTATCTGACTACCCCGACACGACCCATACAGATCGACCGCGACCGCTCGGTCGCGGGGCTGCTGACGAAGATGGAGGGGGCAGGCTTTCAGGCCCGTACGCTTGCCGAATCGCACAATCTCTGGCTCGACATGCTCTCGGATAACTCGACGATCTTCATGGGGCTGTCGGGCGCGCTGGTGGCCGCAGGCATGCGCAGGCTCATCTCCTATCTTATCAAGAACCATTATGTGGACGTCGTCGTGGCGACGGGGGCGAATCTGTTTCACGACCTGCACGAGACGCTCGGCCGCTATCACTACCAGGCGGCGGCCGACGTTGCGGACGCGGAGCTTCAGGACGCACAGGTCGGGCGCTTTTACGACACGCTGGCCAGCGAGCACGAGTACCGCGAGGCGGACGAGTGGGTGGGCAATTTCGCCAACACCGTAGACCACTCGCGCCCCTATTCGACCAGGGAGTTTTTGCACCTCTTAGGGCGCGAGCTTTCCGAGATAGCTACCGAAGACGGGATACTGACTTCCGCCTACAAGGCTAAGGTCCCGGTATTCTGCCCCGGCGTGGCCGATTCGGCAATAGCGGTCGGCATAGCCACTTCGCGCATAAATCGGAAGAACCCATTTCAGTTCGACATCATTCAAGACATGGTCGAGGCCTCGCAGATAATCGCGCGCTCCGTCAACACGAGCGTAGTCCTTTTCGGCGGCGGGCCGCCCAAGAGCTTCCTACACCAGACGGAAGTGACTGCCTCGATCATCAAACAGACGAGCCGGGGTCACAAGTACGGCATACAGATAGGGCTGGAGCTTCCGGAATCGAGCGCGACCTCGGGTCGCAGCTTCGAGGAGGCGCAGACCTGGGGTCGCATCGCTAAAGACGCCAAGACCGTTTCGGTGCTGTGCGACCCGACAATCGCTATGCCGATACTGGTAACCGCGCTCTCGCAGACCGGGACGAAAGCGCTCAAGCAGCGACGCCGCCCGCAATTCAACTTCGGGCGCGACCTGACCGTCACATTCGCCTAACTGCCGTGAGGAGTGACAAGAGATTTCAGATCTTTTGTCACTGCCGTTATGACTGAATCCGAAGAGTTGCCATTCAATTTCGGCGGCATAGCCGAACCCGTTTACTCAGCGTTCGAGAGTGCGCGAATTCTGGTCTGGCCCGTCCCTTACGAGGGGACCGTCAGCTACGGGCACGGCGCAGCCGACGGGCCTCGCGCCATAATCGAAGCTTCGCGAAACATGGAGCTGTATGACGAAGAGATAGGCGCTTCAATCTACAGGCTCGGCATTCACACGCTTGACGAGCTTGAAGCTATAGACCCGCCCCAGGCGATGATGGACCAGATCGAGCGGCGCGCAGACGAGCTGCTCGACACGGGCAAGTTCCTGGTGATGCTGGGGGGCGAGCACTCTATCAGCGGGCCCGTAATTCGCGCGCTCGGACGGCGTGTAAGAAATCTTTCAGTCTTGCAGATCGACGCGCACGCGGACCTGCGCGAGAGCTACGACGGCACCCCGCATTCGCATGCGTCGATTATGGCGCGCGCGGTCGAAGTCTGTCCCGTCGTGCAGGTGGGCATTCGCTCGATCTCTGAAGCCGAAGCGCAACGCTTGCCCGAAACTCCCACGAAGATTTACTGGGCCAAAGATGTCGTCGGACGCACGGACTGGCACGAAGACGCGATATCAAATCTGACTGAGAACGTCTATCTCACGATCGATATTGACGGGCTTGATCCGAGCCTCGTCCCGACGACTGGCACGCCCGAGCCGGGCGGGCTCGGGTGGTACGACGCATTAGGCATAATTCGCGCGGCAGCGCGTGCGCGCAACATCGTAGGCATGGATATTACAGAGCTTGCGCCCGTCGCGGGCAATAACTCCCCCGATTTCCTGACCGCAAAACTTGTCTACAAATCGCTAAGCTATATCTTTGAAAAAGAAGCGAAGAATACATAAGTGCTGAGTGCTGAGTAAAAGATAATACTCAGCACTCAGCACTTTAACAGGAGGTGTGAGCCGTGAAACTCTTTTTGACCTCGTTCTTTTTGCTGCTCGTAATCTCACCCGCCGCGCTAGCCGGACAGAAAGAGCGCGCCGATGAAGTGACGCGATTGAAGCGCGCTACGGAAGTCTTCAAAGAGATTATGCGCATCCCTGAAAAAGGCATCCCCACAGACCTGCTCGACAAAGCCGAGTGCATCGCCATTGTCCCGGGTTTGAAAAAAGGCGGCCTTGGGATAGGCGCGCGCTACGGCAAAGGCGTCGTCATGTGCCGCAAGAAGGACCGCAACTGGACCGCCCCTTCGTTCATGACGGTCGAAGGCGGCAGCGTCGGTTTGCAAATAGGCTTCCAGCAGATCGACCTCGTCATGCTCGTGATGAATCGCGACGGCATGGAGAAACTGGTCGGGGACAAGTTCACCGTGGGAGCTGACGCATCGGCGGCGGCAGGCCCCGTCGGTCGACAGGCGTCAGCCGAAACAAACATACGCCTGGACGCTCAGATACTGACCTACTCGCGGGCGAAAGGATTGTTCGCGGGTGTGACGCTCAACGGCGCGGTCGTCAAGCAAGACAAAGACGACAATCGCGATTTCTACGGCAAAGAGATGGACGCGCGAGAAATCTTGTTTGACGGAACGGTTCCCATGCCCGCCGAAGCCCGTTCGCTGGCCGCCGCCCTTTCCTGGCGCTCACCTAAGAAGAAATAGGGGTCAGGGGTCAGGGCTCAGGGGCCAGGGATTAGATGTCGGATGGCAATTAACCAGCCCATTCTTATCTCTGCTCCCTGACCCCTGACCCCTAATACCTGGCGGCGGGGCTGCCCGATGGGTGGAAGACTCCCAGCAAGTGTATGTCCGCCTCGCCCGTGTTTTCGAGCGAGTGCGCGACACCGCGCGGAAGATAGATGCTTGCGCCAGGTCTGAAATCCGCACTGCCTCCCTCTGTCCATAAGCGACCCACGCCTTCGATTATGTAGATCGCTTCTTCATAAGTGTGATGGTGCATGGGCGCGCGGCCCGGCGGGATCACCCCGATGAACTGTGTCACGTGGCGGCAACCGGCGTCTTGATTGATTAGCAGCTTGAACGTGCGGTCGCCCGTAGCGATTGCCTTCTGGTCGCGCTCTCTCACTATAGGATTTCGAGTCAGGGCCTGCGCGTTACTCTCTTCGCGCGGAAGCTCCGTTTCTACCGCCCGCTCTTCAGGGCAACAGACGCTGACTATCTCAAGTTCTCCACCTGACGCATTCTCGATTTGATAAATACTCCCCGGCGGAATGAAAACACCCGCCCCCGGCTCAAGCGCATATCTCTGCCCGCCAATGTAACAGGCACCCTCGCCGCGCACGACGTAAAGCACTTCTTCGCCTTCCCGGTTGCGCCGCGCGGGCGCGCGGCCCGCAGAGTAGATGCTGACGGATTGCGCGATATCGCGCGCGCCCATCCGGCGCGACACGGGGATTCGATACTTGCGCGTGCCTTCGGCTTCTGTGAAATCTCCGGGTTCGATGACGGCCGCGCCGCCGTGTAGACTCGTCATCTTGATGATCTCCTATCGATGCTCGAACCTCGAAAGTCTGAAGCGATCCGTGCTGTAAGAAGTGTTACCGCGTAGTAGAAGTTCTGCGCCGATGCGGCCAATGAGCGGGCCGAACTTAAAGCCGTGTCCCGAAAATCCCGTCACTATCAACACGCCTTCTAGCTCGGGGTGCCAGTCGATTATGAAATCGTCGTCGGGCGTGTTGTTGTACATGCAAACGCGCGTCTCTTTGAGTCGCGCGTCGGCGAGCCCCGGTATAAAATCCGCGAAGAAGGCTCGGCACTCGCTTATCGCTTCAGGGCTTACGCTCTCGGTTACTTTGTCCGGATCGACGGGAATGCCTTTATCATGATTTGCAATCTTCATTGCGCCCTCATGATGAATCGGGAAACCGTAAAAGCCCGTGTCGGTCGCAAAGAATATCGGGAACTCTCCGACGCCGTAGCCCTGCGCGGTATCGGGCTCGAAGTAAAAGACCTCTTGGCGCGTAGTCACGAGCAGGTCGTTGATTTCCGGAAGCAAATTTCGCGTCCACGGGCCGGAAGCCACCATCGCGCGGTCGCATTCGATGACCTCGCCGCCCAAAGCTGTGAGATGGATCACGCTGCCTCGATTCATGATCTCGGTCACGCGCAGGTTTTCGATCACGCCCGCGCCGCGACGGCGGGCCAGATTGATTAAAGCCGCGACGGCTCTTTCCGCGTGCAGGATCGCGCCGCTCGGGTCAAGCACGCCGTAAGCGATCGCGTCGGCGCTGAACTGCGGGAAGAGCCGGGCCGCTTCATCGCCCGTCATCATTTCTGCTTCCAGGCCAATCGAGCGGAGCGCGTTGTAAGAGTCGAGCGAATCCTGATAGCCGGGTTGAGCATTGCGGCTGCCGATCATCAGCAATCCGGTTCGCGTCATCAATTCGGTTTCGGTTTCTCGCTCGGCTTCCTCCCATAGCTTCAGCGCATCTGAGGCCATGCCTGCGTAGAAGGGATCGGGGTAAGCTAATCGAAATACCTTTGAATGGTCTACGGATGCAGCGCGCGGGTTGGGCGCGCTACCTTGATCGATCAGCGCGACGCGCGCCCCGTCGCGCGCCATCTTGCAAGCGGCCGCCGCGCCCATTACGCCAGCCCCTATGATCGCTATGTCGTAACCCGGCATGAGATTTTCCGTAGCGATGAATTTATCAAAACAATTCGGGTTTGTCTGCCCGCTCTATAAACGCTTAGAATTTATCCTGGGATTGACGCAGCGCATATGGCAAAGAAATCACACAGATCAAAAATACTGACGCGCAGCTTTGTAGCATTCATGGACAATGACCTCACCACCTCGGCTGCGGCCGTTTCCTACTTCTCGATGCTCGTGCTTTTCCCGACCCTGTTGATACTGCTCACAATCGGCAACCGCGTGCTCGACGCGGAGACCGTCGACAAATACATCATCGGGCCTGTCCTGGCATTCCTGCCCGGCGCTCAGATCTTCATTCGCAAGAACCTCGAATCGATATCGAACATATCGACGGGCGTGATCATCAGTTGCGTGATGGTGATATTGTGGGCGTCGTCGTGGATGTTTACGGTGATCGAGAAGGCGCTCAACCGCATCTGGGGAACTTACCCGCGCGCTTTTCTGCATGGCCGTGGGGTGAACATAGCCGTGATGGGTCTGGTCTGGTTGCTGCTGGCCGCGTCGGCGCTGGTTTCGGCCTTCGTGTCGGCGCTGAGGACGGTGTCGGATAAATTTCCTGTGAGTCTGGGTGAAGACCTGACAGCGCTTACCGGCTTCGCCTGGCAGGCCGTGTTCGTCCTGGTGAGCGTCGCGCTCACGGTAGTCCTTTTCACAGTCTTGTACAAGTTTCTTCCCAACACGAAAGTGTCTCTGATGGAAGCGCTGCCGGGAGCCATCCTGGCCGGCGTTTTGTGGGAAGCGGCGAAGTTCGGCTTCACGGCCCTGCTCCCATTCTTTCACTACGATTTGTTGTACGGTTCGATAGGCGCGGGCGTAGCGCTGCTGTCGTGGATATACATGTCGAGCGTAATTATGCTCTACGGCGCGCAGTTCACGGCGCTGCTTCACCGCGACCACCTTTTCGAAGGCGTGTATAAGAAGCCGGACTACAAGACGGGCGATCTGCCGACGGCCGTGGGCGAATTGCTGCTCGGTGCGCCGCTCGGCGAAGAGAAACCCGAAGCTGCTAAAGAATAATCTCAAATTTCATATTTCAAATTTGAGATGAGAGAGAATGCTTGTATCTGAATTCGATTATGATCTGCCCGAACGGTTGATAGCGCAAGAGCCCGCCCTCAGACGCGACCGCTCGCGCCTTCTGGTCGTTGATAGAGCGAGCGGTACGCTGATTGATTCAGTCTTCGATCAACTGCCGGGCTTTCTCGCCTCGGGCGACACGGTTGTAATAAACAACACGCGAGTCTTTCCGGCTCGGCTGATTGGCCGCAGGCTGCGGACGACGGCGCGAGGCGAGCAGGTCGCGGGCGGCCGCGTCGAGATCTTTCTCATACGCCAGATCGAGCCGCTCGTGTGGGAAGCACTGGTGCGGCCCGGAAAGTCAATGCTCAAAGGCGCGCGGGTCGAGTTTGCGCGCGGCAAGCTCACGGCTGAAGTAATCGAGTGGCAAGAGATGGGCCGCCGCCTGGTTCGATTCGAGGCCGCGGGCAGCTTTGACGAAATAATAGACCGGATAGGCCGCACGCCGCTGCCTCCTTACATCAAGCGCGATACTGAAGACCGGCTTGATGCGGAACGATACCAGACCGTCTACGCGCGCGAGCGCGGCGCGGTGGCGGCGCCGACCGCCGGGTTGCACTTCACGCCGGAACTGTTCGACCTTCTGCGCGCGCGCGGCGTTGAGATCGTAGAGATCACGCTTCATGTCGGGTACGGGACTTTTCAGCCGGTAAGAGTCGAGCGTGTCGAAGACCACAGGTTAGAGCCGGAAAGCTACACGATAAGCGAAGCGGCTGCCGACACATTGAATCGCGCGCTCGAAGACCGGCGGCGCATAATCGCGGTCGGCACAACCACCACTCGCGCGCTTGAATCTGCATACGAGCAAGGTGGTATAACTCACGGCACGCGGGCTACCGGTCTGTTCATCTATCCCGGGTTTGAGTTTCGTGTGGTCGGCGGGCTGGTTACGAACTTCCACTTGCCGCGCTCATCGCTTTTGATGCTCGTAGCCGCGCTGGCAGGACAGGGTTTGATTCTCGACGCCTATCGGCATGCGGTCGAGCGAGATTACAGGTTCTACAGCTACGGTGACGCAATGCTGATCTTGTAAGTCCTGAGTGCTAAGTGCTGAGTGCTGAGTCCTGAGTGCTGAGTAAAAACATAAGCAGATTGTTTTGGTTTCTCACTCAGGACTCAGCACTCAGCACTTAGCACTCACGGGTTAGCCCTTGGCCGCAGCGAGTGTTCGGTTCATTGCCGAAAACATCATGTCAAGCCCCCGCTCGCCCGCAGCGAAACTCCGGAGCTTGCCCTCGGCATCGTAGAGGTAATAAGCCGGCACGTAGCCATGCTCGTTTTGAAAGGCGTCGCGCATCTTATGCTCGTTATCGACCGCGCACGCCTCTGTGATGTTGAACTTGTTGATCGCTTCGCGGACTGCTTCCATATCCTGGTCCGCAGGGTAGCGCGGCATGTGAACGGCTATGACGCGCAGCCCTTCTTCTTTGTATTTGTCGCGCCATTCGGAGACGCGCGGCATGTTCTCTTTGCAGATCCCGCAACTGACCGACCAGAAATGTATTAACGTAGGCTGGCCTTTTATTGATGCGGTTGCTTCTTCTGCCGTCCCATTGATCCATTCCGTAGCGCCTTCAAGCGAAGGCATCTCTGTTCCTATCCTTGGCATGATTCTCCATCTTAGAAAGACGTGAACGGTGACAAGAGATTTGAAATTTGAAATTTGAGATCTCAAATTCACTTCTTGTCACCGTTCACTCGTCACGGTTTACGCCTTGAGAGTTTCTTGACCCGGTCTCCACTCGGCGCCGCACAGCCCGCCCGTCTGCAAGGCCTGGATGACGCGCAGCGTCTCTTCCGCCGAGCGGCCGACGTTGAGGTCGTGAACGACCTTGTAGCGCAGTATGCCTTCCGGGTCGATTACGAACAGCCCGCGAAGGGCAACGCCCTTATCTTCGATCAGCACGCCGTAGTCGCGCGAAACCGACTTCGTAACGTCAGAGGCGAGCGGGTATTTGAGACCTTCGACGCCGCCTTTGTCGCGCGAGGTCTGGAGCCACGCCCTGTGCGAGTAGACCGAATCCGTAGAGACGCCGAGCACGTCGGCTCCGATGCCTTCGAAATCATCGTAACGGTCGCTGAAGGTCGTCAGCTCGGTCGGGCAGACGAACGTGAAATCGAGCGGATAAAAGAGCAGGACTAACCACTTGCCTTTGTAATCCGACAGCTTGATTCCCTCGTTAAGCTTATCGATGTTTTTTGTCGAGGCCATTTCAAAATCCGGGGCGGGCTGGCCTACCTGCGCCCTCTCAACTGCTGAAGCTGCTGATGACATATTCCCTCCTAGTTTTAATTTGAACTTCTCGGTCAACAGGCGAAAACCTGCTCGCCTATGATTGCAATAAAAAATCCTTGAGCCTGGAAAATTAGTCCGAACGACAATCAGGACACAGGCCCACAAGCGTCAGGTGGATGGATTCGGGCTTGAAATGCGACGCGCGCGACGCGGCGCGCATAAGCTCGATCGTCTGCGGGAGGTCTAGGTCGACGAGCTTCCCGCAGCTTGAGCAGATGGCGTGATCGTGCCGGCCCGTCTCGCGGTCGTAACGGCTCGCCGCGTTTCCGAAAGTGATCTCGCTCAACAACCCTGCGTCTTTCAGATACCTGAGCGAGTTGTAAACCGTGGCCTGGCTGATCGTGGGCATTAGCCTTCGCGCGGCGTCGTAAACCTCGCTCGCCGTCAGGTGATGCTCGCTCGCGCGCACTACTTCAAGCACGACGCCTCGTTGGCGAGTCAGCGCGGGCTCGGCGCGCGACCGGCCCTTACCCAAATCTTTTTTGCGTAACGTCATAGTCAATAATTAGAATAATTCTAAATCTAAATTCTGTCAAGCCTGGATAAGAATTCTGCGGAATGTCGGGCGTTAGCGGGTTTTGAGCGAGAGCAGACGTTCGACAATATCGTAGGCCGCGCGGGGTCGGGCGAGCCGCGCGGCGTTATCGCGCATACGGGTAAGCAGCGCGGGGTCGTCCAGCAGCCGGTCGATCTTATAAGCGAGCGTCGGCAGGTTGTTACAGCGGATTGCCACGCCTTCTTCGAGCAGGTGGTCAGAGTTGCGCTCCTCCTGCCCCGGAATCGGATTTACGATGGCGAAAGCGAGCTTCATAGCCAGGGCTTCGGAAGTGGTCAGACCGCCGGGCTTGCCCAGCAGGATATCGGAAGCGGCCATGTATTCGTGAATCTCTTTCGTGAACCCCACTACCTTGACCGCAACGTTTGCGTCAGGCGGGATGCGATCTGTGAGGCGGGCGATCTCGTTTTTCATCTCTTCGTTGCGACCGCAGATGGCGATGACTTGCGCAGGGTGGCGCATCTCCAAAAGCGACATGAGCAGGTTCTTGATCGAGCCTACGCCGAAGCCGCCCGCCGAGACCAGGAGCGTCATCCGGTCCTGTTTCAGCGCGTGCTTGTCGCGCATCTCGCGCTTATCTTTCGGGCGCGTGAAGACCGGGTCGATGGGTATGCCTGAGACGGTGATCTTTCCCGAGGCGATGCCCAGCTTTTCAAGGTGGACGCGCGTCTCGTCCAGGGCGACGAAATAATGCTCGTAATAATGGCACAGCCACATGGCGTGAACGTCGAAATCGGTTACAACTATGGCCTGGCGCGTGGCGAGGCGCTCTTTCGCCTTGAGCCAGGAGATGATCTCGGACGGGAGAAAGTGAGTGCAGACGGTGATGTCGGGCTGATACTCTTTGAGCAGGCGGACGAACGGTCGCGTGTTGAGCTTGTCGAAGGCGAGACGGCGGCGCTCGTTCTTCCAGGGCTTATCAAACTGATCGTAGAGCCAGCCCAGCAGCTCTGGCGCTTTGTTGACCATCTCTATGTAGGCTTTCGAATAGAGATTGCGAAAGAGCTTATTGGTGTATTCGAGCGTGTCGATGTGGCGAACTTCTTCAGCCGCCCCCATCTCTACGAAAGCGCGTTCGACGGCCTGAGCCGCGCGTACGTGACCCGCTCCTGCCGAAGCCGATAGCACCAGTACCTTCTTAAACATTATTCTGCTCCTAAAGCTTCGCTTATTCACAGGCAAAGCGCCGGGTTTTATGGTAGCATAAGTGTCGCCTCGATTTTCTGTTTCTACTAAGAGCGTGCACGGCCGTGACGAGCGCCCGGAGACAGCGATGACTGTTGAAGAGTTCCGAAAAGCCTTTGACAAAGAGATAGGCCAGGCTCTGGCGAATATCGAGCGCCGGTACAGTGTTACGGACGACGAGATGACGGCCGCCATTCATTCGTCTGCGAAGAAGTATCTTTCTGATGTAATCGATCAAACGACCGGCAACCCCGGCCCCGCGCCCGCCGCCCGCAAGGCTGTCGAAGAGTTTCTCACCTCTATAAACATCGAAGACCTTTGCCTGGCGAACGCTTGCGCCAGGGGCGACGAGGCTGCCTGGGAAGATTTCTTTCGCGATTATCGCAGCTATCTCGTAAACATCGCGCGCACGATGACGCAAGACGCAGGCGCGGCGGAGCAGTTGGCCGACTCGACTTTTGCGGAGCTGTACGGGCTGAGGGAATCGGGCGGGGCGCGCGTCAGCAAGTTTTCGTTCTATTCCGGCAGGGGCTCGCTCCGAGGATGGCTGCGGGCGGTCGTCTTTCAGCTCTCGGCCGACCTGCACCGACAGACGAGCCGTTTCGTCCAGACCGAAGAGGCGGAAGACATGGACCGCCTGGCCCGCGCCTCGGAGCATCAGCCGAACGTAGGCTCAAGCGAGATAGAGTTCGTCCGCCAGCGTTACCGCGCGGGCGTTGCCGACGCTTTGCGCCGCGCCATAGGCGAGCTTGAGGGGCGCGAGCGATTGCTGCTGGCTTATTACTATTACGACGAGATGACGTTGCGCGAGATAGGGCAGGTATTTCATGTCCACGAAGCTACTATCAGCCGCTGGCTCACAAAGGTTCAGAAGCGTATACGCAAGCTCGTAGAGAAGAGCCTCGCGCGCGATCACAAATTCAACCGCCGCGAGGTCGGCGAAGCTATCGAGCTTGCGGCAGAGGAAATGAATGCTAACGTGCGCGAGTACCTCTACAGCTCGGCGTCGCGCGACCGCGAGCGCGACCGGACGACTAAGAGCGCGGGGGGCGCGATTGCGCCCAGGTGAGTGAAAAAAAGCGCAAGTGGAGCGCGCTAAAACGTTCTTTTTGAGGAGAAGACCCTGAAGGATGAAGATGTTTGGGAAAAATGAAGATCGGGTGATTGACAACCTGCTCCGAGCCAGTATGAGAGGGCGGGGCGGCCCGGACCCGGCTTGCCGAGAGTTTGACCCCGATTTAGCAAACGCATATATCGAGCGCAGCCTTCCTGCAAAAGAGCGTACGGGCTACGAGCGACACCTGTTTGAGTGTCACGCGTGCCGGTCGGGCGTGGCTGCGCTGTCGCGCATGGTTGAGGCTGAAGCCGCTCCCGTGGTTGCGGCCCTTTCGGTCCGTGAGCCGAGCCGGTTCAGAGCGTTCAAGGGCCTGTTCACACCTTCGGCTATGCCGCGCGTGGCCGCCGCCGCGCTCGCAGTTGTCGTGTTGGCCGTGAGCATACCTCTGCTCTTTTCGCGCGAAGACCGAGCGCCGTCTGACCAAAATGCTTATAGCGAGATTGCGAGAGAGCAGAAAGCAAAGGTTGCTGAGGATCAGCCACCTTCGCCTGGCTCGCCTCTGCCGAGTTCACTGGGCGTTTTGAATTCAGGCACGGCTCAACCTGCGCAAGACGGTGAAGCAAAAGCGCGCACGGTAAGCAGGGAGGAAGAGCAGACCCCGCCGCCAGGCGAAACCGCAACGGCGAAGCAACAGCCCGCAGAGCCGGAAGCTGTTCAAAGCGGCGCAGGCGTGGCCAGAGTTGAACCCCCGCAGCCCGGAAAACTCGAAGCCAAAAACGCCGTAGAAAGCTCTGATCAAGCGCGCAAGGTCGAAAGCGACGCCCAGGTCGTTGCCAGGGAGCAGACCGCGCCGCCACCGCCTCCCCCTGCGGCAGATGCGCCGGTAGCGCTCGGGCGGATCAACCCCGAGGATGCTCGCCGCCTGAAGCAGCAAGATAAAGACGCCGTGAGCGTCACGATCAAGCCGGGTAATGTAGGCGGTGTGTCGGACGTTGGAAAAGAAGAGAGGACTACGATCAGACCCACTGACGCCGTCGCGCCTGCGTCGTCTGCCGCAAGCGGAGAGCGCAGGGGGCTGGCAGAGCCTTCGCCCAGGGCCAGGAGAGATGAAGCCAATACGGGCGGTGCGGCTTTCGCCCCGCGCGGCTCGGCGACGCGAAAAGTAGGGAACAAGAAATTCTGGCTCTCAAAGGACACGTGGACCGATAAAGATTACAACCCGAACAAAGAGATGCCCGTGGTGACTATTGAGCGGAATAGCGACATCTACAAGGAGCTGCTGACAAAGCGCAGCGGGTTGAAGTTGTATCTGATGGGCTTTGGCGAAGGCGAGCGCGCCATCTTCGTTTACAAGGGCACGGTTTACAGACTAGTTCCTCAAACCAGCCGTTAGGGTTCGGCTTCAAACAAAGACCAGGGACGCCCGCGCCGGGAGCAGAATGGCGCGGGCGTCCTTGTCATTTTGGCCGGAGTTTTGGTTTATTGGGATGAAGAGTTAATCTAAAGTCTTGGTGAAAGGAGATGTATGTTTTCCGACAAAGAGGTCGATTACCTGAAATCGCAGAAGCTGGCGAGGATTGCGACCGTTTCCGCCCACAGTCAACCCGACGTAGCGCCTGTGAGCTTTGAGTTCGACGGACAATACTTTTACGTTGGTGGGCTTAAGATGACGACGACCTTGAAGTACAAAAACGTGCTGAACGGGAATAAGAAGGTAGCCCTCGTCATCGACGATTTGGAGGCCGTCTCGCCCTGGCGCCCGCGCGGCATAAAGATTCACGGAAGCGCCGAGATTGTTGAGCGAAGTGGTCAATTAGGCGAAGGCATTTATATGAGAATAACGCCCGAAAAATACTGGAGCTGGGGGATTGAAAGGCCCGTCTTTGAAGACGGCAAAGTCATTATGAAAAAGGAGACGCTCTGAGCGCGTTAAAGATTCACCGCAGAGACGCAGAGAACACAGAGGCGGCGCAGAGAAAACGTATTAGAGAGAACATAATTCTGCTCTGCGTGTTCTCTGTGATCTCTGCGTTTCTGCGGTGAGATGTCTCGAACCTCCAACCCCTCGCTTTAGAGATACTCTTCAACTCAACCCATCTGACTCGTGCGCTCGGGCTTGATCTTGTACAACACGCGCCGCTCGCCTGGTTGTCGACCGGGATACTTTTCCACGCCCATATATTTCTTAGCCATCTTGTCTATGTGCTCGTCCGCGCCTTCTTCTGTGATTTCGTCGACGCGCCCGCGCACTTCGAGATAGCGGTAAGGATTGTCCGGGTCCTGGATCGATAGCGAGACAGCGGGGTTACGCTCTATGTTCTTATCCTTCCGCCGCCCGCGCGCCGAATTCACTAAGACATGGCTGCCGTCGTAGTCGACCCATACGGGCGTGACCTGCGGCGTGCCGTCCGGCATCACGGTAGCCAGGTGTGCGAATGCCTTCTTCTCAAACAGGTCTTTATATTTCTCTGGAATATTGTCCGCCATACGTTCTCCTTTCGGTTCAGCGTCCCACGCCATCTTATAGTTTATTTGGCATGATCGGTTCCGGCAATTCGTCCGTGTCGAGAACGGCTATAGCGGCTCGTCTGTGACTATCTCGACGGGCAGCCCGTCGCCCCATCCGTACTTCTCGCGCTCTAGCTGCTGGGCAATCTTCCACGCTGCGGCGTCACGCCTGCGATCGAGCACGCGGGCCGTAGCTTCAAACTCCCGCTCGCCCAGGCGGACGCGGACGCGCCGATTGCGCTCGATGTTTTTGACCCACTGCGCTTTGTGGAAGTGCTCGGCCAGGATGTAGAGCTTACCCTCAGAGGCGACGAACCATATCTCTATCTCGCGCGGTTGGCCGGTTATGCGGCCCGTCGTCGTCAGGTAAAGATACTTGATGTCGGACAGCTTGCCCCGTTTTCCCATCGCCACGCTTCCGGCGGGCATTGTCCTCACCGCCTGAGAATTCTATGGAGCGGAACCTGTTTCTTTGAAGCTCCGAACGACTTCCTGGAGCTTCTCTCTGTTTTTATCAAAGCGAGACGGCAAGGTCCAGGCGACGATCTGATGAAAGTACTTTGGAGTCTCGACGGTCGTGTGCAGGTAGACGAGGTTTGTCTTCTCTACCGCGCCGCGAATCTCATTCTGCAAGGCCGGCCTGCCGTTGATGGTGATTTTTACGGGCGTCGTCGTTTGAGGCGAGGATAGATTGCCTAACACGATTCCGCGAGTAAGCTCGGCATGTTTATCTATAGTTATGTTATCGAAGTCGGCTTTGCTTTCGCTCAACACAACCACATACATCTCATTTGCGCGGTCGGAAACTTGCAACTCCGCGCCTTCGCTCAGCGTGCGCTCGGTTTTCCAATTTCCGGGAACGCTCAACTGGCTCCGCCCGTCCGTGCTGGTTACGGTCTTCACGGACTTGCCGGAGTCTCCGAAGAGCCTTTTGCCGGCCAGGCAGCCCGTCGATGCCAGGACCAGCGAAACAATGACTGGACTGAGCGTCCAGAAAACCTTCGATTTCATTATGACCTCTGTTGATACGTCTTTGAGCTTTATGGGAATGAGGGGCATTCTCTTGCTCGCCGTAAATCTACCTCGCGAACGGGAAAAGTCAATAGAAATGGACTGGCCGGCGGCGGTTTAATCCGAAGCCTGCGTGTGCCATAATTGTAATCCGCACAGCTCGATCTTCATGATTTGGGAGGGTATCACGATGAGGCAACGCTTCCTGTCGCTCTTAATAATTCTGCTGGTCCCGGTCGCAGCCGCTTACGCGCAGAAACGCGCGTTCACGATTGAAGACCTTTACCGCATCAAGTCAGTCTCCGACATACACGTCTCGCCTGATGGAAAGTCTGTGATCTACGTGGTCACGACTCCGGACCTTGCCCGCGCGAAGCGTGCGAGCCACGTCTGGATGATGGACATTGACGGGAAGAATAACCGCCAGCTCACCGAGGGCGAGTCGAACGTGTCGTCGCCCGTCTTTTCGCCCGACGGGAAATGGATCGCCTTTATCAGCTCTAAGGGAGGGAGCGCGAACCTCTACGTGATGCCTCGCGCGGGCGGCGAGTGGCGTCAGGTCACCAACATCTCGACGGGTGTGTCGGACCCGCTCTGGTCGCCGGACGGTAAATCGATAGCCTTCTCCACGGATGTCTATCCTGAATGCGGGGGCGATGACGGCTGCAATAAGAAGATAGCCGAACGTTGGGAGAAAGGCTCCTTGAAAGCCCACATGGCCGACGGCCTCCTTTACCGCCACTGGACAGCGTGGAGAGATGGGATGCGGACGCACATCTTTCTGGCGAACGTTTCGACGGGCGACGTGAAAGACCTGACTCCGGGCGAATTTGATGCGCCCACATTTCAACTCGGAGGGCCGCTGCAATACGATTTTTCGCCAGACAGCAAAGAGCTGGTCTATGTCTCAAACCATGACAAGCAGCTAGCCTCCTCGACTAACAACGACCTCTGGGTAATCTCGCTCACGGACAGAGACGCGCGCCCTCGCAACATAACGGCCTCCAACCCAGCCTACGACGGCAGCCCGAAATACTCCCCCGACGGGCGCTATATCGCTTACCGCACGCAGAAACAGCCGGGTTATGAAGCGGACCTGTTTCGCATAGCGCTTTATGACCGCGCGAGCGGCGGGTCAAGAGTGCTGACGGAAACATTTCGCAACTGGGTGGACGAATTCAAATGGTCCGACGACTCGCGCTCGATCTATTTTTCCGGCCCCGTCGAGGGGCAGAACCCTGTTTATCGCTTAGACCTGGCGACGGGCGCGACAAATCAGCTCATAGTCGATAAGACGATTGACGCGTTCGAGGTCGCGCCGGGGGAAAAGAGGTTGGTTTACATCAAGCGGTCGGTCGGCGAGCCCGCCGAAATCTTCAGCTCCGCGATCGCGGATGGGAAAGCAGCGCAACCGGTCCGGCTGACGCGCATCAATGAAGCGGTGGCGAATGAAGTCGATATACGCCCGGCAGAATCGCTCTGGGTCGCGGGCTCGGGCGGAAAGAAGATACACGTCTTCATAGTGAAGCCGCACAATTTTGATCCCTCGAAGAAGTATCCGCTCATCTTGAACGTTCACGGCGGCCCGCAGTCGCAATGGGCCGACTCGTTCCGGGGCGACTGGCAGGTATACCCCGGCGCGGGCTACGTCGTCGCTTTCCCGAACCCGCACGGGTCGACGGGCTACGGGCAGGATTTCACCGCGCAGATTTCGGGCGATTGGGGCGGGCGCGTTTACGAAGACTTGATGAAGGTCACGGACCATCTGGAAAAATTGCCTTATGTTGACGGCGCGCGGATGGGCGCGATGGGTTGGTCTTATGGCGGTTACATGATGATGTGGTTCGAAGGGCACACGGACCGTTTCAAGACTCTCGCAGCGATGATGGGGATTTATGACTTGAGATCATTTTACGGGGCGACCGAGGAGCTATGGTTTCCAGAATGGGATTTGAAGGGCCAGCCTTGGAATTCAAATCTATATGAGAAGTGGTCGCCCTCAAACTACGTGAAGAACTTCAAGACGCCATGCCTGGTCATAAGCGGCGAGCGCGACTACCGCGTCCCGTACACGCAGTCGTTGCAGTATTACACCGCGCTCCAGAAAATGAACGTGCCGTCCAGGTTGATAATCTATTCGAATGCCGGGCACTGGCCGAGCTGGTACGAGATGGCGCTTTATTACACCGCGCACCTCGAATGGTTTCACCAGCACCTTGGCGGCGGCGCACCACCCTGGACTACCGAACAGTTCTTGCGCAACTCGGTCTTTGACGGCGCGACAGGCAAACGATTCGCAGACGAGACCTCGGAGCAAAGGGAAGCGCCAAAAAACAGGCAAGGCAAACCTGATGCTAAGCCGAAAGCGCCCTAGAAAACTGAACGTATTGATTAAGCTGTAGGGGCAGGGCTTGTCCCTGCCCGGATCGCCGAAGGCGATGATCGATATTTCTTGTATATGAATTCGCTTGCTTTGTATCTCGTCATCGAGCTTCGCTCGATCCGGGCAGGGACAAGCCCTGCTCCTACAACTATTCGCAAACTCGCCGCGAGCATAATGATGCTCGTCCTAACGGCTATCCTTGCTCCGTCTTTCAGTTTTGCAAAACAAGGTGAAGCGCCCGCTCAGCGGTTCAGAGCAGTGCGCGAAAAACTCTTGTTCGACTACGACTGGCAGTTCCAGCTCGGCGACAGCGCATCGCCAAAGACTGATGACGAGTTTGACACCGGCGCTCTCTTCGCAAAGGCGGGCCGCGCCACAGGCGCGGCGCGGGCGGATTTCGACGCGAGCAAGTGGCGCCTTTTAGACCTGCCTCACGATTGGGCGGTCGAGCAAGAGTTTGTCAACTCGCCTGACAGCAATGTCATGGCTCACGGGTATAAGCCGCTTGGAAAGCAATTTCCGAATACGAGCGTCGGCTGGTATCGCAGAACGTTCTTCGTCCCCGCTTCGGATATAAACAGGCGGATCGCCGTCAAGTTCGACGGCGTCTTTCGCGACTCGACTGTCTGGCTCAACGGTCATTATCTCGGTCGCAACGAGAGCGGTTATTCGGAGTTCAGCTACGACATAACCGACTATCTCCAGTACGGAGGCATGAACCTCATCGTCGTCCGAGTCGATGCCACAGAGGCCGAGGGGTGGTTTTATGAGGGCGCAGGCATCTACCGCCACGTCTGGCTGCTCAAGCACGGGCCGGTTCATATCCCCGAGTACGGCGTCTTTGTCCACAGCCGCGTGCAGGAAGCGGCTGCGCTCGTCACCGCTGAGACCGACATAATTAATCAAAGCGACAGAGACGTGACCTGCGAGCTTCAGACAAGCGTCATCGACGCTCAAGGAAAGGTTGCGGGCACGATTGTTACCGAAGGCATTCAGCTCAAGAGCGGAGAACGTAGGACGCTCAACCAGCAGATCAATGTCACAAAGCCGACTCTCTGGTCGCTCGAAGCGCCTTACCTTTATACGCTCGAATCGCTCGTGAAATTGAGTGGCCGCGTGATCGATCATCGCACAACTCAGTTCGGCATACGCACGATCCGTTTCGATAAAGACCGGGGGCTGTTCTTGAATGACAAGCCCATTAAGATCAAGGGCGTCTGCTGTCACCAGGACCACGCGGGCGTGGGCGCTGCGCTGCCCGACCGCCTGCAATACTTCCGCATCGAGAAGCTCAAAGAGATGGGCGCCAACGCTTACCGCGCCGCTCACAACCCGCCTACCACGGAATTGCTCGAAGCCTGCGATCGCCTGGGGCTGCTCGTGATGGATGAGAATCGTTTGATAGGCAGCTCGCCCGAGTTGATGAGCCGGTTTGAGCGTTTGATACTTCGCGACAGGAATCATCCCTCGGTCATCATCTGGTCAATCGGGAATGAGGAGCGATATATTCAAAGCACAGAGACCGGCAAACGACTAGCGCAATCTCTGCTGCGCCGATTGAGAGAGCTGGACCCGACGCGGGCCGCGACGTACGCCGCAGATAACCGTGACCAGTTCGGAGGCATCAACAGCATCATCCCCGTGCGCGGTTTCAACTACCACCTCACGTTCATCGACAAGTACCGAAAAGAGCACCCGGATCAACCTCTGATCGGGACCGAAGTGGCGAGCACGCTGGCTACGCGCGGCATCTACAGTAACGACGCCGCGCGAGGCTACCTGAGCGATTATGACCTGAACCATCCGAGGAACGGGTCGAGGGCCGAAGAGTGGTGGAGATTCTACGGCGCGCGCGAGTGGCTGGCCGGCGGGTTCGTCTGGACGGGCTTTGACTATCGCGGGGAGCCCAAGCCCTACGGCTGGCCCAACATTAACTCTCATTTCGGCGTTATGGACCTGTGCGGCTTCCCCAAAAACAACTACTACTATTATCAATCCTGGTGGTCGGACAGGGACGTTCTTCACATCGCGCCTCATTGGAATTGGCGGGGTAGAGAAGGACAGATGATTGACGTCTGGTGCTGGAGCAATTGTGAAAGCGTCGAGCTTTTCTTGAACGGGAAAAGCCTGGGCCGGAAGACGATGCAGGCGAATTCGCATCTTGAGTGGAAGGTTCCTTACGAGCCCGGGGTGATAGAGGCGCGAGGCGTCAGGAATGGAAAAGAGATAATCACGAGAATCGAGACGACAGGAGACGCTGCAAGAATCAAGCTTGAAGCAGACCGCCGGTCGGTGCTGGCTGATGGCGAAGATGTTTCTGTGATCACTGTAACAGCGCTCGATGAGCGTGGGCGAGAAGTCCCTATTGCCGATAATTTGATTCGCTTCGAGGTGTCTGGCCCAGGCAGAATCATCGGGGTGGGCAATGGCGATCCGAGCAGCCACGAGGCCGACAGGTATCCGAAAGGCAACTACCAACGTCGTCTTTTTAACGGTAAGTGCCAGGTCCTTATTCAAACCATCCGCCAGGCGGGCACAATCGAGTTAAGAGCCACTTCGGTGAAACTCCAGCCTGAGAGACTTCAAATTCAAGCACAGCCCTCCCAGCCACGACCCTCGGTTAATTGAAGGCAAACGCTCAATCTAATTAATCCCATCCTCGGTGAGCTTTTTCGCCCTCGTTTTCCGCTTTATATAGTGAGGCGCAGGAGAGATTAGACCACCAGGAGGATTCACATTATGAACAGCATGGCTGCAAGAAAAAAAGAGGATCGGACGCTTGCCGTGGCGGCGGTTATCTACTGCGGGGTGATGCTGGCGGCGCTCGGCGTCGGATTGTACGGTGTGTTTTCGCTGTTTCAGTTTATGTTCGGCTCGCTTGAGCAGGCTGCTCAAGTGTCCATCTGGCTCTAAAAAGATAATTCAACTAGAGGTTTAATATGCTGAAATTAAGATGCCTGAGCGCGCTGGTCGTACTCGCACTGATCGTCTGTAGCTCGATCGCTTCGACCTCGCAGGAGACGATTGTCTTTTCATCGCTACGACCTTCAAACTGGGACATATACATTTTCGAAAAGCCCGGCGGCCCGGCCCGGCGGCTGACTTCGGACCCGGCGTTAGATTATAACGCCGTCTTTTCCGCCGACGGGCGGTGGGTGGTCTTCTGCTCCGAGCGGCGCGGCAACCCTGATCTCTACGCGCTGGATTTGAAGCGGGAAGCGCCGCCCAGATTGTTGACAGACTCTCAGGCGATGGAGGACGCGCCGGCCTTTTCGCCCGATGGCCGCCGTCTCGCGTTCGTCACGACGCGGGACGACAACGCGGAGATCTATTCAATGGCTTTCGATCCCGAAAAGCCCGCCTCCGCCATTAAAGCTGTCAACTTGAGTCGCAATCCTGCGGGAGATTTCAACCCGGCTTTCTCGCCTGACGGAAAAAAGATCGCCTTTTCAAGCGAGCGCGACTCGCCGCAAAGGTTCGGCCCCCCGGGCGTGAGATCGAGCGACATCTACGTGATGGATGCCGACGGGTCGAACGTCTTGCGATTGACCTCGGCTAAAGGCTGGGACGGATCTCCGGCGTGGTCCGCCGATGGGCAGACAATCTACTTCTACTCCGACAGGGAAGGGGAGCCGCGCATCTGGCGCATGAAAGCTGACGGCTCGGACCAGCGAGCCGTCTCTGCCACCGGCACAAAAGCGCTCTCGCCCGCGCCGATGCGCGATGGTCGGCTGGCTTTCTCCGCAAAGGTCGATGACCGATGGCAGATAGTCTCTGTCGCCGCAGACGGCACGGGCCAGCGCGCCGAAAGCGATGCGCAAAACGATTACTGGGCTCCGGCTTTTGACCCGCGCTCGGGGCGAATGGTCTGCCAGG
This sequence comes from Blastocatellia bacterium, assembly GCA_036277095.1. Lineage (GTDB taxonomy): Bacteria > Acidobacteriota > Blastocatellia > UBA7656 > UBA7656 > DASUNP01. The sequence goes on along the minus strand of DASUNP010000014.1, from coordinate 185,865 downwards.
GGTTGGGGCCTGTTGAGAGCGCGGGCAAGGTTGCGACTGGCAGGCAATTTGGCATGAAAGATATGGTCCCGTTCTTCACACCGGGCTCGCACCGCCGGGCGGAGCTGCCGGACCGCGCAGTCGGCTTATACGGGTTCCTCAGCTTTACCGCCGCAATAAACCCGCGCGCGAATGAGGTCGTAGGCACGGGAATGCTCTACACAGCCGATAAGACTCTTTCAGTCATAGCCGCTAACCTTGACGGGACCGGGTTGAGAGAAATCTTTAAGCCCAAGGGCATGGCCTGGGGGACTGCCTGGTCTCAGGATGGCAACTGGATAGCCTTCACGGTCGGCCCTCCGTTCGCTCCCGCAAAAGCGCAGGCCGACGTATGGAAAGTCAGACCGGACGGCACGGGCGCTATCAACCTGACGGAAGGCTGTGAAGCCAATGACGGCTTTCCCGATTTCTCGCCCGACGGTCGCCGCATAGTCTTTCGCAGCGGGCGGGACGGCAACCACGAGATTTACTTGATGGACGCCGACGGCGGCAATGTCCGGCGTCTGACCGAGCACCAGGCCACAGACACTATGCCTGCGTTTTCGCCCGCAGGAGATTTGATAGCATTCACCTCGTTTCGCGATGGCAATCCCGAGATTTACACTTTGCAGATAAGCGCTGACGGCAAGCCCGGCCAGTTGCGCCGCATAACCAACAGCATTGGGGCCGACACGCATCCTCGTTTTTCGCCCGACGGCAAATGGATCGCCTTTGCGAGCGAGCGCGGAGGCATAAACGATGAAGAGCCGCTCAATGTCATCGGCGTCCCGCAGCCTTCGGGAGAGCTTTGGGCCGTCCGGCTGGCGGACGGTTTTACGGTGCGGCTGACGCACAACAAGTGGGAAGACGGAGTGCCGAGCTGGAGCAGTATGAAGAAGTAAAAGCCCCGGAGCGGAGCGCTTCGACCTATTCGCTCACATTGCTTCTGGGCTTATCGCCTCGCTTCCATACGAAATTTGAGTTAATCCTACCTGCCCGCTACAATACCTGAGTGGCGGGCCGCTCGTCTCCCTCCACGCGACATAGCCCGGCTTGAGAATTATGAGCCCCTTTAGAAAGCTTTTAAGCTACTTCGCGCCGTACCGGCGACTGGTCATATTCGGCGTCACCTGCGTGTTGATGACCAACCTGGTCAAGCTCACCTCGCCGCTCGTTCTGGGAAAGGCCGTCGACGATTTAAACGCAGAGGTGACGCACGCAAAGCTGCTCAGTTACGGCGGCCTTCTCATAGCAATCGCGCTCGTACAGGGCATCTTTCTCTTCACACAGCGGCGCGTGCTTATCAACATATCCCGCCACATCGAGTATGATCTGCGTAACGATTTTTACGCGCACCTTCAAAAGCTCCCCTTCGAGTTCTACCAGAGGCACAGGACGGGCGATCTGATGGCGCGGGCGACCAACGACCTTTCAGCCGTGCGAATGATCGTAGGCCCCGCGCTGATGTACTCGATGAACACTATCTTCGCGATGACGCTGATCGTGCCCATCATGGCTTCGATCAGTTGGCGGCTGACGCTGCTGTCATTCATGTCTATGCCGCTCGTAGCCGGGGCTACACACTATTTTAGCCGCCGGATACACGACCGCTTCGAGAAGGTGCAAGATTACTTCGGCACAGTCTCGAACCGCGCACAGGAATCCCTGGCAGGCGTGCGCGTGATCCGCGCTTACACGCAGGAGCGCGCCCAGATGGAGAGCTTCAGCCGCGTCAACCGCGAATTCGTAAACCGCAACGTGGGGCTCATCCGCCTGTCGGGCATATTCCACCCGATATTGCAGTTCTTCATCGGGCTTGGTTTCATTGCGGTGCTCTGGTACGGCGGCACGTTGGTAATCAGAGAAATGGAATTCCAACGAATGATGACGCCGACGTTGATGGCCCTGACAGGGGGCAGGCCCGTAGTAATAGAAAGCCAGGGGTTGGGCGCAGGAATCTCGATAGGCCAGTTTGTCGAGTTCACTCTTTACCTGGGGCTGCTCGTGTGGCCTATGATCGCGCTCGGATGGGTCATAAATATTTTTCAGCGCGGGATAGCTTCGATGGGCCGCATGAACCAGATTATGTCTATCCAGCCGGCCATTACCGACGCAACGGATGTGCGAGACATCACAGAGATCGAAGGCGAGATCGAGTTTCGCAACCTCAATTTCACCTACAACGAATCTGCCAATGCTTCGCTCAAAGATATAAACTTGCGCATACCGGCGGGCCGGACCGTGGCCTTTGTCGGCGCGGTCGGGTCGGGTAAATCTACGTTGATGAACCTTGTCCCTCGATTGCTGGACGCCGAACCCGGACAGGTCTTGATCGATGGCCGTCCGATTCGCGAGATACCGCTCCGCTTGCTCCGCTCTTCGATAGGCTACGTGCCGCAGGAGACTTTCTTGTTCAGCGAGACGGTCGCCGAGAATATCGCTTTCGGGGTCGAGAGCGCCACGAAAGAAGAGGTGGAGCAGGCGGCAGAGCAGGCGGGGATCGCCGAAGATATTCTTGAGTTTCCCAAAGGGTTTGACACACTGGTCGGGGAGCGAGGAATAACGCTTTCGGGCGGGCAGAAACAGCGGACCGCCATTGCCCGCGCGCTCATCCGCCGTCCGCGAATTCTGATACTCGACGACGCGCTGTCGAGCGTAGACACTTACACGGAAGAGAAGATACTCAAGCACCTGCGCCGCATAATGCGCGGGCGCACGAGCCTGATCGTTTCGCACCGCGTCTCGACCGTCAAGGACGCCGATCTGATAGTCGTGCTCGAAGAAGGGCGCGTAGCCGAGCGCGGCACGCACGACGAGCTTATAGCGCGCGGCGGCCTTTACGCAGAGCTTTATGAAAAGCAATTGTTGGAAGAGGAGCTGGCGGCAAGTTAAATGGCGGAATCGCATCACGAAGAAGAGGTACTGGGTAAAGCCTATGACGCGCGGCTCATGCGGCGGCTGCTCAAATACCTGTGGCCGTACAAGTGGCACGCGCTCACATCGCTGGTCCTGACGATCCTGAGCGCGCCGCTCGTGCTCGCGGGGGCGCCGCTCACCCAGGCGGCAATCGATCTCTACCTCCAGGATGATACGACGAAAGAGCTTTCAGGCTTTACGCCCTATATAAAGACGGCTGCCCAGTGGGCGGGAATGAATGACAGCCCGTATGAGGGGATTGCATTCATCGCGATCATCTTCATCGCAGCCAACGTGGCCGCGTTCGCCGTGCAATACACTCAAGCCTACGTGATGCAGGCCATGGGCCAGTACATAATGTACGACCTGCGCGAAGAGATATTCGCCCACCTGCAACGACTGCCCGTCCAGTTTTATGACCGCAACCCCGTAGGCCGGTTGATGACGCGGCTCACAACGGATGTCGACGCGCTCAACGAGATGTTCACGGCGGGCGTCATAGCCATCTTCGGCGACGTGGCGATGATCTTTTACATCATCATCTTCATGTTCCAGGTGAACTGGCGGCTGGCGCTCGTATCTTTCTCGATACTGCCGCTGCTTGTCATATTGACTACATGGTTTCGGCTCGGCGCGCGCTCGTCGTTCCGCGAGGTGCGCGTGCGCATAGCGCGCATAAACGCGTTCCTGCAAGAGCACATCACCGGAATGCCCGTGGTCCAGTTATTCAACCGCGAAGAGAAAGAGATGCGCCAGTTCGAGCGCATAAACGACCAGCACCGCAAGGCGAACATCGACACGATCTTTTATTACGCTGTCTTCTACCCTGCGGTCGAGATCATAGGGGCCATAGGCATCGCGCTTATCATCTGGTACGGCGGCGGCCAGGTCATCCAAAAGATTGCGACCATAGGCACGCTCGTGGCATTCATTCAGCTCGCGCGATCCTTTTACGAACCCATCTCGGACATAAGCGAGAAGTACAACATACTGCAATCGGCCATGGCGTCCTCGGAAAGAATATTCAAGCTCTTAGACGAGCCCGTCACGATCAAATCGCCCGACCAGCCCGTGCTTGCCCCGCTCGCGCGAGGCCACATCGAGTTTCGCAACGTGTGGTTCGCTTACAAGAACGAAGACTGGATACTGAAAGACGTTTCATTCGAGGTCCGCCCCGGGGAGCGCGTGGCTTTCGTGGGCCACACAGGGGCCGGGAAGACTACGATCACAAACCTGCTGCTGAGGTTTTACGACGTGCAGCGGGGGCAGATACTCCTGGACGGCGTCGACGTGCGCGAGATGGACCTGGAACAATTGCGGGCGAACTTTTCCATAGTCTTGCAAGACGTCTTTCTGTTTTCGGGCGACATAGCAACCAACATCCGTCTTGGCAACGACGAGATAAGCGACGATAGGTTGCGGGCCGCGGCGCGCGAAGTGCACGCGGACGCCTTTATCAGCCGGTTGCCCGAAGGCTATCAGACGGAGCTTCGCGAGCGCGGGGCGGGGCTTTCCGTGGGCCAGAAACAGCTTATAAGCTTTGCGCGCGCGCTCGCTCACGACCCGCGCGTTTTGATACTCGACGAAGCGACAAGCTCTATAGACACCGAGACGGAAATACTAATACGCGATGCGGTCGAGCGATTGATGAAAGGCCGGACTGCGCTCGTCATCGCGCATAGGCTATCGACCATACAATCTGTCGATAAGATAATTGTGATGCACAAGGGCGAGATCCGCGAGGTCGGCACTCATCAGGATTTGCTCGCCGAGCGCGGGCTCTACTGGCGGCTGTACCAGTTGCAGTTCTATCATGACTACAAACGCAGCTTCGCCGAATCAATAGCGGACGACTAAGCGATTTTGGATTTTAGATTTTGGATTTTGGATTGGGGACTGAGCCAGGAAATAGAAGGTTTCGGTTCTTTCCGGTAATCCAAAATCTAAAATCCAAAATCCAAAATCCAAAATCGAACAGGGGAGCCTATGGATATTGATCTTGATATGACCGTGTTGGGGTTGAGCGATGAAGCGCAAGAATCGCTAAAGCACAAGCTCGTGTATATGAAGTGTCCTGACGGCCATGAAGTGCCGGTGAGGCTTAAGCAGGGAGTGGGGTCATCGACGATCTATTGCCCGGAGTGCGCAAAACTGATCGAGCCGCGCCTGCCTTAACCGCGATCGTCTCCCGTCAATGAATCGTGACCGCAGCGGTCAAGCGCGCGGTCGCTTCACACACGATCGAAGAGATGACCTCGTCGAGCGTCTCAAGCGAGACGGGCTTGCCCAGGACCGCGACACACCCGGCGGCTGCCGCGCATTCTTCGACTTCAGGCGTGTTCCAACCCGTCAGCAGAATCGTGGGTATGCGCCGCTCGGTCGAGTCGTTGAGGCGGTGAAGCATGCCGAAGCCATCCATAGAAGGCATAACGAGGTCGAGTATTATCACGCTGGGCCGCTCGTTGCGCGCTATCTCTATGGCGTCGCCCGCAAAGTTTGCGATGCGCACCTCGTACCTGTCGTGAAAGTACGACCTTAAAAGCTCGGTCCACTCCTCGTCGTCATCGACGATGAGCAGCGTCTTATAGTCCATGCCTTCCGCTTTAGCGCCCGAAGTTATTTCCATTCATCCCTCCCGCTGTTGAACCGAGTCTAATCCTGCCGCGCCTCTCACGCAAGGTTCAAAACGCTTTCGTTCCGCCTCGCGCGACTGAAGGGCGATTCGTAACGGCTGGAGAAGATGTTGGTGACGTTCTGCTTCATGAAGATGAGGCTGCTGTCATCCTGCTTCAGCTCAACCATCACTATGTCGCCTTCGCGAATCTGGCGGGTTGCGATGAGGTTCGACAGCGGCAGCACCACGTTGCGCTCAATGGTCCGCTTGAGCGGCCGCGCGCCGTACTTGGAATTGGTCCCCTCTGTAAGCAGAAACCGCTTGGCCCGCTCGGTGTAGCGGAGTATGAAACGGCCGCCCCCGACCGTCAGGACGCGCCGCTGAACGGCTTGTAGCTCCAGCTCAAGTATTTGCTGCATCGAATCGTCCGAGAGCTGCTGAAAGACCACCATCTTGTCTATTCGGTTCATGAATTCGGGCGAGAATTTTCGCCGCGCCGCTTCTATGCCGACCTTGTGCAGGTGGTTATTGATGATCGCGGCGGGCTGCGCGATCGGGATCGAAAAGCCGAGCTGCGTTTCGGTAAGTTTTTCCATCTCGCGCGCGCCGAGGTTCGACGTCAATATGACGATCGTGCGCGAGAAATCTACGCGGCGGTTATCGCCTAGCGTAAGCGTCGCTTTGTCCAGCACGCCGAGCAGAAGCTGCCACAAAGCGTCCGACGCTTTTTCGATCTCGTCAAACAGCACGAGCGTCAATTTCACGCGGTCGGTGTGATAACTGTTGATGTGCTCTTGCGTCAGTATGGGGGGCGTCTCGCGGTGGCCCAGGTAGCCCGGAGGCGAGCCGATCAGCTTTGCGATCTCGTGCGAGTGCTGGAACTCCGCGCAGTCTACGCGTATGAAAGCGTTCGGGCTTCCGAATAAAACTTCTGCGGCGGCTTCAACCGAGCGCGTCTTGCCCGTGCCCGTAGGCCCCAAAAACAGCAGCGTGCCGATGGGCCGGCCCGGCAGGTTCAACCCGGCCTGGTAGACTTGATAGAGCTGAGAAAGCGCGCGCACGGCGCGGTCCTGCCCGACGACTCGCGACATCAGTTGCTGCTCGAAATTCAACGCCTCATCAGATTTGACCGTGTGGTCGAGCGGTGTGTACTCAGGCTCAGCCTGATTCATGCTGGTCGAGTAGTAATTCATTTGAGCTACCATTTCCCGTTCCCCCTGTCCGTCTCTCCACACCGACGGTATCAAACTCGTTTTAGCATTATTGCTTATGCTGGCCGACTATTGGGCAAGCATCGTGCCAGCTTGTATGCGTCCGTAAAGTTGTGATGCCTGGAGCCGGTTTGATGTTTTCTTGCAATCTTTGAGTGACAACACTGCCACATGACCGTATCTATTCTTCACAAGCCGCCGCGTCATTGTGTAGCTTGTGCACAAAGATTGAGAAGGCGCGGGCCGCGTTAAATCGCCCGTTTGTATTTATAGTATTCAGGCAGGAATCGGCGGCGTATGTTATTCGGGCAGGCCGTGTGATTGAAAGGTTCTCAAAGCGATAGCCGCGCCGTCCGTCTCCACTGTGACCATGCCGTCGCGGCCCGTCTGGTAAAGCTTTGCGCTTCGTGCGAAGTAGCGCGCCAGCACGTCCGCGTGAGGATGGCCGAAGCGGCTTCGCTCGCCCACGCTTATCACGGCACACTCGGGCCTGACGGCATCTATGAACGGCGCGGACGAAGATGTCCTCGACCCGTGATGCGGGACTTTCAAAACTTCCGCTCGTAAGACCGCACCCGACCGCACGAGAGCCTGTTCGGTAGGCTGCTCTATGTCGCCCGCCAAAAGGATAGACACGGACCCGTAGCCCAGGCGTAAGACTACCGAATCATCATTGCCCGACGTAGCCTGGGCCACGGAGGCAGGGGGCCACAGCACTTCGATCGATACGCCCTGGATCTCGAACCGCTCGCCCGCGCTCACAGCTCCTACACGAATGGCTCGTCTGACAGTCGCTGCCCTAAAATGCTCGAACCCGCTATTATCGCCTGGCGCGCGGCCTATTACGGCCTGACCCACGCGAAAGTTTTCTATGACCTGCGATAGCCCGCTTATGTGATCCGCGTGTGCATGTGTCACCAGCACGTAATCTATTCGCGTTAGGCCGAGCGACCACAAGAAGCGCGACACGACCACTTCGCCCACGCCGAACGAGTCGTCGCTGAAATCTATCTCGGTCTCTTCCTGCCCCGCCCGCTCGAACCGAGGCTCGCCGCCCGCATCGACGAGCATAGTCGCGCCGCCCGGAAAGATGATGAGCGCCGCGTCGCCTTGCCCCACGTCAAGAAAATGGACGGTCAGCTTTCCGCCCGGCGCCCTGCTCGGCGGCAGCAGCACCGCAACCGTGGAAGCGATCAGCGCTAAAACGCATAACATGAACGACGCGACGCGGAGACGCCGCGCAGTGGAGCGAGGAAGACGATTCTCGGCGTCGGTCGTCACCCGGCGGTCAATCTCAAACCTCCACGCGACCGGCCGCCACCTGTCTATCAATAATGCGAGCGAGCCGAGAGGGATAAAGTAAGCGGCGTAGATTATCGCGCGCCACCCTTCGTAATGCGCGACGCGGAAACTGGCTCCGGGCAAATCTCTGAAGGGCATGACGGAGTTGACCAGCAGATAGTGCGCCGCTTCGACGGATGTGGCGAGCCAGCCCGCGAGTGACGCGCTCAACGCGCCGAGGGCGATCACAGCCGTCGCCGCGAGCATCAAGAAGCCCGTCAGCAACCCGGCTGTGACGTTGAGCAGGACGCCGACGGGCGATACTCGATTGAAGTAGAGCGCCATCAGCGGGAGGGTCGCAAGCTGGATTGCAAAAGAGGTTATGACGAGCAGCACAACCGTGCGCGCTAGCCTTTGCAGCCGCAAGCGGCCGAGCCAGCGCGCCGCTCGCGCTTTTTCAAGGCGATAACGCACGGGCGAGCGCCGCATCTCTTCGCTGAATTTGCGCTCGTCCCAGAAAAGCGCTTCTGCCGCTATCCTCATCGCGCGGGAGCACGCGGGTGGATGCGGCGTGCGGGCGGTGGGCCGCCACTCGCCAATTGCTCTCAGCCTGTCGGCTAAGGGCAGGGCGAGCGCGACTATGCCGGCCACGGCTATGAAGCTGAGCTGGAACGCAGGATCGGCCACCAGAGCCGGTTTCAGGGCAAGCATGATGAAAGCGGCGAGCGCGACGGTGTTGATCGAAGCGGCGCGGCGAAAAATGAGCAGCCCCGCAAGCCCCACGCTTATCATCACCGTCGCCCGCGTCACAGGGGGCGCAAGCCCCACCATGACGGCATAGGCCCACAGCGCGGCTATCGCCAGCACGAGCCGCAGCGTGCGTCGCCGGCGCGGCTTTGACCGCCCGCCCAACAACGCCCAGGCTATTATGGCTACGTGCATGCCCGAGATCGAAAGGACGTGGTATGTCGCGCCTTCTCTGAGACGCTCGCTCGCTTGCGGATCGAGGAAGCGCCTGTTGTCTACGAGCATGGCCTTGAGCGTGCCTGCCGTCGACGGCTCGAAGTGGCGATCAATCGAGTTCAAGAAATCGAGCCGCGCTTTATAAAGCAGATCGAGCAGCATCGGCGCCGCTCGCGAGCCCGCGCGCTCGACCAACAGCGGACTTTTGATAACGCCTTTCAGATCATAACCGCTGCGCTCCAGGAAATCGTTAAAGTCGGGCGAGCCGGGGTTGTTGTAGCTGCGCGCGCGTTCGAGTCTGACCAGCACCCGCACGCGCGAGCCGTAAGAGAGTTGCAGCCGATTGAACTCCTCGACGGCCTCCGCGTTGTCGAGCGTCATCATCAATCTCGCACGGCCTGTAGCTTGAAAAGCGACTCGGCGGGCGACAATAACCTCGGCCTCAAGATCGAGGTAGCAGGCTGACGGCGCGGGCTCGGGCGGCGCGACAAGCACGCCGGTCAATTCTAAAGGCGTGTCGCGCGTTATGCGCCCCGTTTCGTAGAGCCGCTTGAGGCGCGAATCATCTATGCTCGCCCGCTCGACGGACGAAACCAGCACGCCTGCCTGCATGATTACCGTCAGGACCGACGCGATGGCTGCGGCACGGTTCCCTCTCATCAGAGACCCGGCAAAGAGCGCCACAGACAGTATCGCCAACCCGAGCGCGATCGGGCGGTCAGGCTCGGCCCACCTGTCGACGACTATCCCGGCGACGAGCGCCGAGGTCAGATAGAGAAAAGGATTTGAGATTTGAAATCTCAAATTTGAAATCCTTTAGGAGTTCGGTTGACAAGGGCGCTCGCAACGATTAATCATCTATTTATCATGAGCGACAGCCCGCTGGACGAGCTTCAGCAAAGAGTTATTGAGTTTGCGAGATCGACCGAAGCGCCCGAAGACTCATTTTTGATGAGGCGGACGTCTCTCGACGACCGGGAGCAGTTGCAATCGCTTGTAGATGGGATAACCCTATCGCTTATAAGCTATTGCTATCACCGCCACCCGCGCGGCGAAAATGTGCACGAAGTAATGGAGCGGCTCGAAATAGTCGAGCCGGGGTCCGCCGAGGCTGATGAGCTTGAGCGCCGCGCAGACGATGCGGCTGCTTTGCAGATACCTTTTATCGTGACGCTCAATAGGATCGTCGAAGAGTATTACGACCTTCGGCGTCGGTTGGAAGAGAGGCTACACGCTAAATGAGATCGAGCTACCCGCCCTATTACCCGTTCGGGAATTGATCGTAATACTGCTGGGGTTTTACTGCCACGTCAATGATCGCCCAAATCCACACGGCGATGTTCGGCACAAAGAGCAAAAACAGCCCGACCACGTTTAAGCCCAGCCCCAACCAGAATTTCCAGGCGTCTCTCTGGTAGGTGTAAAGCCACGTCCAGAACCAGAGGAATATCGCGAGCAATATCGCCACGGTCTTGTCTTTGCGCTGCACGTAGTAAGGCACAGGTGCGGGCGCGACCCCGTAGGCCTGGTAAGGGTTATATTGCTGCGGGTAGGGAGGGTAAGCTTGTTGATACGGCTGCTGGTATGGTTGCTGGTACGGCTGTTGATACGGTTGTTGATAGGGTTGCTGATACGGCTGTTGGTATGGCTGCTGCTGCTGGGGCGGCGGCGGCTGGTTATAAGGTTGTTGATTATAAGGTTGTTGATTATGAGATTGCTGGGCGGGCGGCTGCTGTTGCTCGACGGCGGAAGGCGGCGTCCAGGTGGCGATTGTTGAGCCACAGCGCGGGCAGAATCGAGCAGTGCTGCTGACGGCACTCGCACAATTAGAGCATAGGGCTGATGACATGACTTTACCTCCGGTCACTCGTGATCGAAACTGGATAATCGTTAAGGGCTATTAAACTGGGCCGCGCATCCAAAGTGGGTAGGCGATCTGAAATCATCTACTGCTTGCGCTGCTTGCTCAAATAACTTTTGTCAGGCGGATTGTAGCCCTCTTGCCGCCAACGCGCAACATGAGATTATTGGTCGCGAGGGACAAAAAAGGCGTTTTATTCGTCCCCATCGTCCAGGGAATCGCCCTCGTCTGGGCCGCTGCCCCGCACCTCGCTCGATATTTCCGCGCGGCGCTGCTTGGCGAGCTTCATTATCAACGAGAGGTGCTTTCGCGCGCGGCGGGCAGCAGCCTTGTTCCCCTTTTGCCGAAAGACCATGTTCTCGGCGGCGAATCGTCCCACTTCGATCAAAAGCTGGCCCGTAGTCGAGCCCTGAGCGCGGCGGTCAAACAAACGCCGGTCTTTACCACTGCGCCGCTCGGTCACGCCGTGCGGCGGGCCAAGGTCCTGCTTGCGCCTATCTTCTCTCCTGCGATCGTCCTGCTGTCGCCGCTCCTGTTCAGGCAGGTTGAAAGCGTTGTCGTCTTCCATTTCCCTCTCCAGAGTCTGTGGTTTTTGCTCCTGCTAATTCGGCGAGGCCACTCTAATCGGCTCCCTTCGGCACGGGCTAGTCTAACACAGAGTTCTCAGGTTGCAAGCCTTTAGAGGCCCAATCGGGTTGCCCTCGGACTGCATCTTGAAGATAATCCCTCTACGCCATCAGGATAGGTAGAAGATTCTAAAGAGAGGTTTAGGAGGAGAATCTATGCAATCGACCATGCAGGACCAGCCGCTGACTATAAACGCAATATTCGAGCACGGCAGAAAAGTCTACGCCGCGAGCGAAGTGGTAACTTTCATGGGCGACGGCTCGCGCCGCGCGAGCTTTCGCGAAGTGGCCGCGAGGGCCAGGAGGCTAGCCGCCGCGCTCACGAGGCTCGGCATAAGTGAAAGCGATAGAGTCGGGACATTCTGCTGGAACTCGCAGGAGCACCTGGAAGCCTACTTCGCCATCCCTTGCATGGGCGCGGTGCTGCACACGCTCAACCTCCGCTTGTTCCCGGATCAGCTCACTTACGTCATCAACCATGCCGAAGACCGCATTATTATCGTCGACGACTCGCTCGTCCCGCTTCTGGCGCGCGTCGCCAAGGATTTGAAGACCGTAGAGCATTTCATCGTGATAGGCGACGGCGACGCCTCTGCGCTGGGCGATGTGCTCCGTTACGAAGAGCTGCTCGCGGCAGAAGGCGACGATTTCGAGTGGCCCGAAATCGAAGAGCGGCGAGCGGCCGCCATGTGTTACACGAGCGGCACGACGGGCAATCCTAAAGGCGTGGTCTACTCTCACCGCTCGACCTTTCTGCATTCGCTCGCGATCTGCTCGGGCTCCGTCTTCGGGCTGACGGAAAGCGACCGCCTGCTGCCGATAGTGCCGATGTTTCATGCGAACGCGTGGGGCTTGCCCTACGCCGGGTGGTTCGCCGGTTCGGATTTCATCATGCCTTCCCGGTTCCTACAGGCCGAGCCGCTTTGCCGTCTGATCGAAGCCGAGCGGCCAACTTTTTCGGGCGCGGTCCCGACCATCTGGAACGACATTCTCCGCTACGCCGAGACGCACACCGTAGACCTCTCTTCGATTCGGATGATAGCCTGCGGGGGGTCTGCCGTGCCGCGCAGCCTCATGGAGAAGTTCCAAGAGCGCCACAACGTGCGCATAGTGCAGGCGTGGGGAATGACAGAGACGAGCCCGTTGGCTGCGGTCGCTCACATCCCCAAATGCTGCGAGCCGGGACAAGAGATGGACTGGCGCGCGAAGACAGGGCGCATCGTGCACGGCGTCGACCTGCGCCTTGTCGATAACGGAAAAGAGGTTCCGTGGGACGGCCAGTCGATAGGCGAGATCGAAGTGCGCGGCCCGTGGATCACCGCGAGTTATTACGGCGATGACACGCCGGAAAAATTCGACGAAGGATGGCTGCGGACGGGAGACGTGGGGACGATCAACGAGCAGGGGTTCATTCAGATTACGGACCGCTCTAAGGATGTCATCAAATCCGGCGGCGAGTGGATCTCTACCGTGGAGCTTGAAAACGCTCTGATGGCGCACCCCGACGTTATCGAAGCTGCGGTCATAGGCGTGCCCGACGATCGTTGGGACGAGCGCCCGCTGGCTTGCGTGGTGCTGCGCGAAGGCGCGGGCGCGGACACGGAAGCGCTCCGCACGTTCCTCAGCGAGCGGGTGGCGAAATGGTGGGTCCCCGAACGCTGGGCTTTCATCGGCGAAGTCCCAAAGACCAGCGTCGGCAAGTTCGATAAGAAAGTCCTCCGCGCACAGCGCGAGCAGGGCGCAATCGAGATCATCGACGCCGGATCGAAAGCTGCCGGGTGAGCAGGGGTCAGGGGCCTGGGGGCGGGGGTCAGGGTAGCTTCGCAGATACCCGCCAATCAGATTCCTTTGAGGTAGAGCGATGAAACGAATGCTTGTGATGATGATTCTTTCAGCCTTTCTTTCGGTCGCTTTTTCGCCGCAAGCCGCCGGACAACAAAACGACCTCCGATCCCCGGCCCCCGGCCCCCGACCTCTGCCTCTGCGGCCAGTGCATACTTATTCGATCGTTGCGCGCGATGCTCAGACGGGCGAGCTAGGCGTGGCGGTTCAGTCTCATTGGTTTTCTGTAGGCGCTTCGGTCCCGTGGGCCGAAGCGGGTGTGGGCGCTGTCGCCACGCAATCGTTCATCGATCCGAGCTACGGCAAGCTGGGACTGGACCTGATGCGCGCGGGCCGGAGCGCGCCCGACGCTTTGAAAGCGCTTCTCGCGGGAGACGAAGGGCGAGACGTGCGACAGGTCGCGATGATAGACGCCGAAGGGCGCGTGGCGGCGCACACGGGCGCGAAGAACATAAAGGACGCCGGTCACTCGGTTGGCAAAGACTATTCGGTGCAGGCCAATTTGATGCTCAATGACAAGGTGTGGCCCGCGATGTCTAAAGCGTTCGAGGCGACGAAGGGCGATCTCGCGGAAAGAATGATGGCGGCGCTCGAAGCGGCCGAGGCGGCGGGCGGAGACATACGTGGCAAGCAGTCGGCTGCGCTCATAGTCGTGCGCGGCAAATCGACCGGCAGACAGTGGGCCGACCGCGTATTTGATCTGAGAGTCGATGACAGCCCGGACCCGCTGAAAGAGTTGCGCCGCTTGTTGACATTGCAGCGCGCTTACAATCACATGAACGAAGGCGACCTGGCCGTGGAGAAGAATGACCACGAGAGGGCGCTTCGCGAATACGGCGCGGCGGCTCGACTCGCGCCCGATAACCTTGAGATGGTCTACTGGCACGCGGTCGCGCTGGTCAACATGAAGCGCGTAGACGAGGCGCTCCCGTTATTCAAACGGGTGTTTGCGGGCGATAAGAACTGGGCTACGCTCACGCCGCGGCTGGTGAAGTCGGGCCTGCTCCCTGACGACCCTCAATTGATCGAGCGCATAGTCAAAGCCGCCGGCTGAAAGTAAAATAGTCATCGTGCGGCGCATCATAAATAGGAGAGATCATCATGCCGGATACTTGGGACGAGCGGAAAAGAGCGCTTGAAGAAGATTATTTCCACCGCAAAGAGAAGGAGGCGATCGAACGCATGCGCGCAAAGCGCACAGCCGAAGGCGCCACCGCCGGGCTGCAATGCCCAAGATGTGACGGCAGGCTGATGGAGATCGATTACGACGTTGTAAAGATCGATCGCTGCGAAAAATGTAACGGCGTGTGGCTCGACTCGGGGGAGCTTGAGCAGTTGACTAAGCACGAAGACAGCGGAGGCTTTATGAACCGGCTGTTCGGCAGCTTCTCTCGCAAGTAACTGCTTTTTTCGGGTCAGAGCGCTCAAGGCCGAAACTAACTCTCGTATGAATCCAAGCCCATAATCGCCTCCGTAGTAGCCGAGTGAGTAGGAGGAGAATGGTAATGGATAAACGGAACGTTAGTTTGGCCGAGGAGCGCACGCTTGGGTTTGTCGCCCTCTTCTATTCTGCGGTATTGCTTGTGGGCTTCGTTATAGGGCTGTACGGTTTCTTCTCGTTGCTGTGGATGGCGGGCACTCTGGTCGAGCGAAATACCCATATCGCCGGCTCGATTTTTTGATGCGCCGCCGCCCCGCATTCTAGTTTCCATCAACAACTCTAAACCGTAAACAGAAATTATTCGCCACAGAGGCACAGAGACACAGAGTTTTTTTATTATTCTTTTCTCTGTGTCTCTGTGCCTCTGTGGCAAATCTGAGCGGAGAAGCAAGGTTGAAACTCAAACGAGCGCGGTGCTAGACTTTCCGCGATGAGCAGCAGACAAGCCAAGGGCGTTGAGGCCAGCAGCATCGCGTGGACGATCTCGCGCAGGCTCGGCATGGTAATAATCCTCGCGCTCGCTTTCTTCCTGAGCGCCACCATAACTATCTACACGCTCTTTCGCATAGGCGACACGCAGGTCCCCGACGTGATCGGGCGGTCGCAGGTCGAGGCGCAGCAGATGGCCGAAAAAGCCGGCCTCAAGGTCAGCATACTGCCGCGCGCCGACGACAAGGCCCCGGCAAATACTGTATTCAGGACCGACCCGGCCCCGAACTCATCGGTCAAGAAAGATTCGGTCGTAAAAATATACGTCAGCACCGGCCCGCCGCAGCATAAGAGCGAACTCAACAACGAGAAACTAGAAACTAGAAACCACTTATGGTAGAGATAGCCCCTTCGATACTATCGGCAGACTTTGCGCGGCTCGGCGAAGAGATTCAAGCTGCCGAGCGCGGGGGCGCGGGCCTGATCCACGTCGATGTTATGGACGGCCACTTCGTGCCTAACATCACTATAGGCCCAATGGTTGTAAAGGCTGCCCGTCGCGCGACCGACTTGCCCCTGGATTGTCACCTCATGATCACAGACCCCGACCTTTACATTGACGACTTCGCGCGCGCGGGGGCCACTATGATCTCGGTTCACGTCGAAGCGGTCACGCACCTGCACAGGACGCTGACGGCCATACGCGACCTGGGCTGCCGCCCCGGCGTGGTGCTCAACCCCGCCACTCCGCTCCAGGCGATTGAAGAGGCGCTCGCCTTTGTCGATTACGTGCTCGTGATGTCGGTCAACCCGGGGTTCGGCGGCCAGTCCTTCATAGCCAGCGCGCTTGACAAGATCAGTCGCTTGCGGGGTATGATTGATAGTCGCGGCCTCAACGTACACATAGAGGTAGATGGCGGGATAGGGCTTGAAAACGTTGCGGATGTAGTACGCCGGGGCGCTGAGTGGATTGTCGCAGGCTCAGCTGTCTTCGGCGGTGGGGATCCCGAAGAAGCTACCCGCAGATTGCGTCAGAAGGCGTTAGAGCCGATTACGATTTAGCCCGTTATAAAGATAACCCGTGCTTGCCGGCATGGTCGAATAGCCCATCCGATAAATGCAAACAAAGGAGAATGCCGTCCACGCTAGACCCAAAGCGACCGAGCGAGCGGCGGAAGGCTTAAGGTAGTCTTATGAAGGCAGTTTTTATCTCAGTATTCATGGTAGCGCTCGCGATAGCGAGCGCGGCCTGCGGCGGAAAGCCAAAGACCCAGGTCACGCTGGAGCAGGCCCAGGCGGGCCGCGACCAAGAGCTCTTCCGCGAGGGAGTCGACGCCATACGCAAGGGCAGTTATGACCAGGGCAGAATTCTGTTGAACACCATGATCAACACTTATTCCGACAGCCCGCTCACCAGAATGGCGAAGCTGTCGATTGCCGATTCCTTCTACCTGCAAGGCGGCTCGAAGAGCCTGGCGCAGGCCGAAGTCGAATACCGCGATTGGGTGCAGTTCTTCCCCGACGACGCACTCGCCGACGACGTGATGCTCAAGATGGCCGAGATTCACCTCCGCCAGGTGATGGCCCCCGACCGCGACACTACACATGCGAAGCTGGCCGAGCGGCAGTTGAAAGAGACCCTGCGCCGCTACCCGAACACGGATAAGAAGGCCGACGCCAACAGCCTGATGATCGAGGTCCAGGAGATACTCGCCATGCACGAGCTGAAGGTCGCGCGTTTCTATTTTGAGATACGCGAATCGGCCCAGGCCGCGCAGATGCGCACCGAAGAGATTTTGAACAACTACCCGAACTTCTCGCGGTTCGACGAAGCGCTCTGGCTCCACGCGCGAGCGATGGCCGAGCAGGAAGATACCGAAACCGCAAGCGCCGACCTCGCCCGCATCGTCAGCAACTACCCGCACTCCGAGTTCAAACCCAAGGCCGAGGAACTGCTGAAGAAATGGGGCAAGCCCGTGCCGGAGCCTGACCAGGCGAAGCTGGCCGAAACGCCGCCCGAAACCAAGGGGCTGCCCTCGCGCGTCATAGGGTTCGTCTTCGGTCCGAAGATAGAGACCTCGAATAGAGGCATTATCATCGACCGCGATCTGAAAACGATAGAGATTCTTGAACGGGTGCAGCAGTTGACGGGCGGGCTTAAGGGCATCGAAGCGGTCACGCCTGGCGCTGCGACGACTACGAACTCACCCGACGCGCGGCCTCGCCGAGCCGGCGGCGCGACTCAGGACGTTGAGGTCAAGCCCGGCACGCCCGCGGACCAGAATAAGAACAAGTCGAACAAGAAGGACCAGGACAAAGATAAGAAGAAGAACGACAACGAGTCGAAGCTGCTCAGAAACCCATAACTTTACCGCTGTTTTTTTTTCGCGATCATCGGCAAACAGACCTTATCCCCAGATAATAGAACTGCGGAAAGGGAGATAGCCTCATGGCTGACGACAAGATCGAGCGGCAAATCGCGTTCATCATCGATCAACAAGCAAAGAACACCGTAAACATAGCTCGGCTAGAAGAAAAGCTGAACCGTCTTGA
Source organism: Blastocatellia bacterium (assembly GCA_036277095.1). Taxonomy (GTDB): domain Bacteria; phylum Acidobacteriota; class Blastocatellia; order UBA7656; family UBA7656; genus DASUNP01. The sequence goes on along the minus strand of DASUNP010000014.1, from coordinate 168,110 downwards.
AGGACAGGTCAGTCGGCTCACGGTTCAAGTCGACCGGATTACGAATGTCGTAGTTACGATGTCCGAAGGCATGGTAGATCTGAAAGATGCCTTACTCAGCCTGACGAACATCGTTGAAAGACATGACAACGATATGGCTTACCTTGTCGAGCGAGATAAAGAAACTGATGGGCGTTTCAGAGAAATTCATGAGCGCCTGAGTAGAACTGACGAACGCCTGGACACAGTCATTACAATGCTGGAAAAACGACAATGAGTCGCGGATGAAAATCTCAAAACCTGATAAATCAAAAGCTCGACCTGCCAACCCCGAACACTTCGAAGGCACGGTGCACATGCATCACCTGGTGACTCGCGAAGAGAGCCAGGAGCTTGAGATCATAGCCGTCTTTTTCGACAACGGCGCGCGCACGCGGCCTCACATACATTCGACCGATCAGGTCCTGGCCGTCGTGGAAGGGACGTGCGTGGTCGCGGACCAATCCGAGCGGCGCGAGCTTCAACCGGGCGAGCACGCGCACACTCCCGCGGGCCATTGGCACTGGCACGGCGCAGCGCCCGGCCATGACGCCTGTCACATCTCTATCCGCAAGCCCGGCCCGACGGATTGGAATGTTGAAGAACACGATTGGAAATCTTAACCCTTATAATCCCGGCGCTCGGTTGATTCAAAAGTCGACAGGCCGCGACTAAAGCCGTAATATAAAGTCCCATGAAAGTTCTCGTCCTTGGCGGGACCGGCTACATAGGCAGCCACGCTGTAGAAGAGCTGGCGCGGCGAGGTCATCAGGTTTCGGTCTTTGCCAGAGGGCACACCCGCCCGCAGCTTCCCGAAAATGTTTCGCTCGTCAAAGGCGACAGGCACAACCGCGAAGACCTCGCCCGCGCCAGCTCGCGCGGCTTCGACGCCGTTATCGATATCAACGCTTACGCGCGCGAACAGACGCAGGCAGCCATCAATGCCTTCGACGGCGCAGTCTCGCGCTTCGTCCATCTGAGCACAATGGCCGTGTGCAGGAAGGAATCCTTTTTGCCGGTCGACGAAGACGACCCGCTCGTGACGGACCCGGCGGCCGGCTACGGATACGACAAGGCCGAGTGCGAGCGGGCCTTGAGGTGGGCGCACACAAAGACCGGCTTCCCATTCGTGAGCGTGCGGCCCACTGGAGTCTACGGGCCGCGCGACCGCAAATCGCGAGAGAATTATTACCTCAGACGCATAATGGCGGGCGACCCGGTGATCGTGCCCGACAGCGGCGCCGTTCCTATCTTCGCCGTTTACGTAGGAGATGTGGTCGCCGTGCTCGCTAACGCGCTCGACGCCGAAGGCGTGGCGGGCGCGGCCTACAACCTCTCGCAGCCCGAGCTTGTGAGCGTCAACAAGCACATATCGAACATCGCGCGGCTGGCGGGCGAGCAGGCAGATGTCGCGCACGTACCCGCGCGGCTGCTGGAAAGGCTGGGGTTTAATCTGCTCCAATTCCCTTACTATTCACGCGAAAGGTTGATCGTCGTAGACACGCGCGCGGCGCGGCGCGACCTTGGTTATCAACCAACGCCTTACGCTCGCTCGCTCGCTGAAACGATCGGATACCTGCTTGAGCACGACCCTGAAAGCCAGCCGTCGCTTGAAGAGACGATTCCCCCCATCATGCCGCGCTCCCGCGAGCGCGCCCTGATCGATAGATACCGCAGAGAGATCGCAGAGCTTGAAGACCGGCTGACCAACGACTGGCTGAATGAAGCCCTCCCGGAAGTGTGAGTGCTGAGTGCTGAGTGAGCTGATGACTATGGTGGAAAAAGAGAAACGAAAAAAAGACTCAGCACTCAGGATTATGGTTGTTGCGGGAGAGGCTAGCGGCGATAAGCACGGGGCGGCGCTCGTTTGCGCGCTTCGGAAGATTTACCCAAACGCTGGCTTCGAGATATTTGGCTCCGGGGGCGAAGAGATGCGGTCGGCAGGGGTAGAGACGCTCGTCGATGCGCGAGAGACGGCAGTCATAGGCGTTCCGGAAATCGCACGCGCTATAGGCCGCCTCTACTCCGCGTATCGCACGCTGCTCGAAGCGGCGCGCGCGCGTCGCCCCGATACGGTCGTGCTGATCGATTGGCCGGACTTCAACATGCGCTTGGCCCGGCGGCTGCGTCGCGAAGGTCACAAGATCGTCTATTACATCAGCCCTCAAGTATGGGCCTGGCGTCGTTATCGAGTGCGGGCCTTGCGCAGAGATGTCGAGCGGATGCTTGTGATACTGCCGTTTGAAGAAGAGTTTTATAAAGGGGAAGGCATCGAGGTCGAATACGTAGGCCACCCGCTCACAGACGCCGTTCGGGCGACGGCCACGCGCGACGAGTTCGCCCGCCGTCACGGGCTTGACCCGTCGCGCACGATCATCGCGCTCCTGCCCGGCAGCCGTCATAAGGAGATTCATTATCACCTGCCGGCTATGCTCGACGCGGCGCGAAGATTATCGCGAAGCTTACACAGTGACGCGCAATTCGTGGTTCCGCTTGCCTCGACCGTCAATCGCGAGCAGGTCGAAGCGATAATGAGTGAGGCGGGAAGCGATCGGACGCGCGATGTCACGGTCATAGAGCGCGACACATACGACGCTCTGGGTCATGCGGAGATCGCAGTCGTGGCGAGCGGGACCGCTACCGTGGAAGCCGCGTTGATAGGCACGCCTATGGTCATCGTCTATCGAGCGTCGGAGTTGAACTGGCGGCTCATCCGCCCTCTGATACACCTCGACACGTTCGGCATGGTAAACCTGATAGCGGGCTGCCGCGTAGTGCCCGAGCTGATTCAGCACGACGTTACGGGAGAAAAGATTGCAAGCGAAGTTACTAGGCTTCTCTCCGACCCGGCCCGCCTCGCGCGGATGCGTGAAGACCTTGGCGAGGTCCGCGACCGCTTGAAGGCGGCGGGAGGATCGGGGGCGGAGCGCGCCGCCCGCGCCGTAATGGAAGTGGCCGCCAAAAACGAAGGGGCTGAGAATCGAGCTTAGCCCGATTCTCAGCCCCACGCGCCAAGGGCGCTTGTTTAAGGGTTATTACCTGAGCCGCATCGAAGGATCGCCCAACAGTACCCACGTGCGGCGGACGTCAGAATCAGTTACCGCAGCCTTAGCCCGCCGGGTCGCTTCGCCGAGCGTCACGCTCCCGTCGAACATCAGCCGGTATGCCTCTTCGTTTATCACTATCTGGCCGCCGGGGCTCGTCATGCCAGATGAAGCCCAAACGGCTACTGCACCGCCCGGCGCTCTCATCAGCGATTCGGCAAGGCTATCCCCGCTGGCCTCCTGGAAGTAGCCGTTCAGACACGACATCATTACAAAGACAGAGAGCCTGTCACGGTTTGTGAGGCTCGCCGCGTCAGCTGAGGTCAGAAGATTGCCCCTCCACTGGTCGATATTTCCGTGACCCATGTAGTTGACTATCTTTTGCCCCTGGTTGATCGAGTCTATCAGCTCCTGCCTTGACGCCGCCTGGTCCGTGCCGCGAGTGATCGACGCCACTCTGATGTTGCCCGGCACTAGCCCTCGCAGGCGGTTGCTGTACTGCTCGAAGCTGAATCCGTCATTGAAGTCCGACACCAGCAGCAGAGAGTCGGAGGCGATCGCGCGGTCGTAGCCGATGATCTTCGAGATCATCGCCGAGGCCTCTTGAGCCGTCCGCACGGGCAGTCGCCCGATTGATAGCTCTTCCAGCCCGTCGCCCGAAAGATCACCGAAACTCGCGTCGGCAGCCGTCTCCATCAACTCCGTGTCGATGAGTATCGTCGGCACCAGGTCATAGTCTCCGAAGCCGAGATAGTTTCTAGAGTCGAAGCTCGCGTCGCCCGCAAACAGCGCGTAGCGCGGCGCGCGCTTCCAGCTAGTCAAGGCGTAAGAGAGGAAGTCCTTAAGCGCCTGCGGAGTCTTGTGGCCGAAGCTGAACTCGTCCATCACGTCTTCGAGGTCAACCATGATGACGGCGAGTCCCTGGCTTTGCCTGAGCGCAGCCAGCGGCTCGATCGCGGCGAAGAATTCGCGAGGCGCGATGATGACGAGGTCCGCTCCCTGCCCGGTATTGCGGAGGCTTGACGGGCGATTGGCCGCTGTGCGCGCGGGCCGTTTGACCTGGCTCGCGTCGAAAGCTAGCAACACTCGCTCGCCGTCGCCGGGCACGCTGAAGGTGATCCCGTAACCATTCTTCTGGCGGCGAATGGTTCCCGTCACCTCCACAACCGCCGTGGGATCTGTCACGTCCATTACTTGAACCTGACTTGAGCCGAACCCGTCGACGCTCGCCATCTGCTTGCCAGCCGCAGTAAAGCGCAGTGAGTTGTTCTCTGCGGTGTAAGCATGCTGGTAGGTGATGCGAACGTAATCGAGCAGGCAGACATCGGTCTGGCCCGCGCCGATAAAGCTGACGGTGTTTTCGCCTTCTCTGAGCCGAGATTGCGGGACCTGGAAACGCCCGACGCCGCGCGCCTGGCCGGAGAAGTCTACAAGCCCGGCATCCGCCCCGTTCAGCAGAACGCGGACGCGATGCTGCGCGAGGGTGACGCCTTGCAGCGCGACTTCGAGCGAGGCCGCGCCCGCCGCCAGGCGTTGGATGTTTACGGACTGGTTGACCTGCTCGCTCGACACGACGGGGCCGAAGAAGTTTTCAGCCGCTCCGTTTCTCAGAGCAGAGAAGTAGATCGTTCGGTCTTTCCGCTCAACCGTGTAAGCGAAGCTCGCGGGCAGTGAGCCGATGCCGCCACGGGTCGGCGAGACGGCGATGCGGGCTCCGGGCTGCGAGCCTGCCGTGAGCCAGTAGGTGCGCGTGTCCGTAGAGGGTAGGTCGAGCCCTATGCCGTAGAACTCTATGGCGTCTGTCGAGTCGAATCTGCCGTCGACCGCTCCGGTAACGGTGATGGGCAGTTGCTGCCCGTCTACGTAGAGCTGGAGCAGGCGAGGGTCGGTCGAAGGACTGAGGCCGGCAGCAACCAACTCCTGTTGAGTTACCCTGTACCAGCCTTCCTGGCGGACTGAGAGCTTCACAGCCGCCTGCCCGGCCAGATCGACCTGCGGCGCTACTGTGCGTGCAAGCATGCCGCTGCGCGCGAGCGGGGCCGAGCCGACGCCTAAAGTGATCTGCGATTGGTGAGCGCCGAATCGAGTCAGCAACGCCGACTGATCCTGAGTGGGCGCGCGGCCGGGTGAGTGATTAAGATCCACAGGCCCGTGCAAGGTGCGATTGCCTTTCAGGTCGACGGCTTCGAGCCAGTAGCGAACAGCTTTGCTATTGCCTTGCGGGGTGTCTGCCCATACATAATTCTTGCCGGCAGACAGATCGACGCTTGCTCCGGCGACGAGCGCAGAGCCCGCGATGAGTTGAGGCGTAACGCGAACGCGCTGACCATGCTGCTCGCGGTAGACGTTGAAGCCGAGGTTGTCGGCTTCCTGACCGGACTTCCAGTTAATCAGAACCCGGCCGTCATCAAAGCCCGTCGCGCTGAACGAATCGACCTTCGCGGCCGTAGGTCCGACCAGTATCTGAACAGTCGTCGTCTGGCCGTCGGGGTTGGTGATCGTTATGGTCTTGCTGCCTGAGGTCGAGCCGACGGTCGAGACGTTGAGCGTCACTTGAGTCGGCGTGTTGAAGGTGATTGAGTTGACGATAATGCCTGCGCCACTCGCAGCGATGTTGTTAAAAGTCGTGTGGGGAGCCGGCGGGTCCGCGCCGGGATCGTAGAAGCCCTGTCCGGCGGGCGGCGTCCCTGTGACGACGATATTGGTCGAGGGATTATTCAACTGAATCGCCGCAGGGTTTGGCGACAGGTTAGCCGCAGGCGGCGGCGGCGGAGCGATGAGTTTGACAGCGCGCACGCCGTAAGTGTTCGTCCCGTTGCAATACTCCTGGATGGTCCACATCGTCATGTCGTCTTTGGGGTCGAGGCTCGTGTGCGAGTAATCGCCCCAGCGGCGAGAAGGTCCACCCGGATCGCCCGGCGGGTTGTAAGCGGTCGAGCTGGCAGTATAACCCGGAAAAGCGACTCCGCCCGGTCCGTCTCTGAGCGTGCCAAGCGTATCTCCTACGAGTCGGCCTGTGGTGAATGCGTTGACGCGCTCGTTCGTTCCGGCGATGCTGCAACCGAGCGCGGCGTGCCCCTGACCGGAAACCAGGATTGCGGGTATCCAGTAATTACGCTGGTTAGCGTCGTTCGTAGCGTTGTTATCAAACAGCGTCCCCGATTGCAGAACGCTCGGCGTTCCCGGGCTGGCGATGTTCTGAAGCTCGTACCAGCGCGCGGCGTTGCGGTTGTTCGTAGCACCGGCTACACCCGTGTTGTTGACGCCGATATTGTGAGAAGTCCAGAGCCTGTTGTTGCGTATGTGCGCATAAAAGAGCCTGTCGTCCAGGCCGTCGAGCCTGCCTCCGGTTCCTCCGGTGTTCCCCAGGTGCGGGACCAGCACGGGGAACCTCGTCGTCAAAGGAGTGGCGATAGAGATATTCGCGCTGATCGTAGGCGCCGGGCCGAGGCTGCCGGGGTTTGTGACGCGGCGCAGCATCAGCGTGTTGAAAGTCGCGTTGTCGACTCCTATGAAATATCCCTCGGTCGTCGCCGCGACTTGATAATTATCGACCCCTCGCGGGGCGAAAGGTCCTGCGCCTGTCGGCGTCGCTACGAGTCCGCTGAACGCCCAGACAGTGGCGGGCGAGCCGGTCAAAAGCGGCGCTTTCGGAATGACGAAGCCCTTTGTGCTGTTGAATGCCCCGGCAGTGGTGAACATGTCACCGCCTATGTAAAGCGCGCTTGAATCAACTCCGAAAGACTGGTAGTCGGTGAACAGGGTGGCGTCGCCCTGGAACTGGTAAAAATCCCAGGTAGTGCCTCCCACAATAGTTTCGTTCCCGGCGTCGCTGATTGCGATCAAGACGCGGTTGGGTCTGGTTATAGCTCCAGTCGCGGCGTTCAAGACAACGTCGATTATGTTGACGAACCAGCGGCTCGTCAGGCGGTCGTAGCGGACTTGCGGGTCGGATGTGAAGACGACTTCGCCCGCCAGGGGCGGCGTCATCACCGTAGCGAAAAAGACATCCGAATCGACGTTAATCGCACCGTCGGCAACGCCCGTCGTCTTGTTGAAGGTCCGCATCCTGCCGTTGAGGAAAACGAAGACCTGCGTTGGGCCGACGGCGCCCATTGTGTCGGGCGGGAACGCGCCTGTCTCCGTAGGCCCGGTCGCGCCGTCGAACTGCGTGCCGAGCGTCTGTGGCGCGCCCACCTCCGTGGCGGGGCGGTTGCCTTCCGGCAGCGGCCACTGGCTTGCCTCTATAGCGCCGGGGCCTGCGGGGCGATTTGAAAGATCGTGCCTGACCTTTCTCGCCTTGGGTCTGACATAGTCGCCCCCTTTCGCGGGAGCGAGGGCCTGGTCGGCCATCAGCTCTTCAGTGGTACGCCGTATGGGCGCGTCGGTTATGATCTTTCCGGCGGTGATCGTGCCGTCAGGATTGGTCACGGATTCGGATACGAACTGCGACTCTTTAGACTGGCGGACTGCACGGGCGGGTTTCGGCGATTTTGTTGGAGCAGCGACTCCAGCCCTTCTCGCAGCATCTTGCACCGCCGCGCCTACTTTTGTAAGCAAGCCCGAGGGCACGGCTATCCCCGCTAAAAGTGTAATCAGTATTGCGGCGAGCATTAATCGCCGCGAGACACGGGTTTTGCCGTGAGGAGCCTGGTCAGGCGACTCGGCAGATTTCCTTTCTTTATTGACTCTCATGATTCACCTTCTCCTTACTTCGTTTTCTTAAAACCTTTGCCTGGATCGATAAGCCCAGGGAGTTCATCTCGCCGACCCGGAGGGGCATCCGCACGAGAAGCGGGTTACTTTCATCGAATAAGGTTCCACTGATTTAAGCGTGCCTACTGCTTATCAACCAACATGCCAGTCAAGGCTTGAGATATAGAAGGGGCCAGATCATACACCATAACCTTTTTATCCTTGCTCGATCTTTTACCTGATTCCTGGAGGCTAGGTTTTTACCAATATGAGAGACTCTTCAAGCGAGCATAAACTGTCGACAACCGCTCATCTCAAAAAGGCTCGTTGGCCCGCCTAATGTACGGCAGAAATCCTATTAGCTATCTTTCAAGAGGTCAAGGGAAATTCGTTTGATGAGCTTTGTTCGCGGTGAGCTTCAAAATCATTGAAGGCTGAGGGCGACCGTCAGTTCCTGCCGGTTGTAGTCTACATCGACTAGGCGGAGGACCACGCTGCGAATCTCTCGCTCGGCCCGTACGGCTTCGGGGGAAGGCCGGCCCGGGCTGTGCGAGCCGGGAGCCGATTGCGCTACCTGTTCGAGCTCTGCGAGACGGCTGCGCAGCCGCGACTCTTCTGCGGATAACTCTTCGAGGCGCGCCTGTATCTCTTCTTTGTTCATGGATGGTGTGCGGGAATGATTTGGAGCGGACGGTTCAAGGCCGCCCGCTCCGTTACAATCGTTTGAAAGATTGCTAAGGTCGATTGGTCGCGCCCGCGCCCCTTGCGTCTCGCATCTGTTTCACGCGGTCGTGCACCAGTTGAATCTCGCGAAACTGCGTCTCTACAACAGAGCGAATATTTGCGGGCAAATCCTGTTCGAGGGCATCCTTGAAAGCTTCGACCGCCGAGTCCTCGCCCCTTTCAGCCTCGTTGAGGATGGATTGATCGTCGCGGCCCGTGAGCGTCCCCTTTATATCGATCCAGGCGCGGTGCAGAGCGCCCGCTGTAGAGCCGGTGTTTTCCGGATCGCCGCCCAGAGCGTGGACCTGCTGCTGAAGCTCCCCGACGCACTGGGAGCGCTCTAGACTCACTTTATTGAAGAACTCTTTAAGCTCCGGGCTTTGAGCATTTTCGGCCGCCTCTAGAAATCCGTTTTGCCCGTCGCGGCAGGTTTCGATCAGGCCGTTAAGTATGCTGATTACTTTATCATTATCCACCAGTCTGTTCCTCCTATGGTTCGATGCGAGTTCGGAGGAATCACACTCGAGCGTCCAGTCCGATCATAATTAAGGTAGCCGACAAACCTGAGCGGTGTCAACGCAGCCCTCTGCGCTACCTTGTAGCGTCGCGAGCGCGCCGGACCATCTCGACCATCTCCGCGCGCACCTCGTCGGTCGTCGTGACGCGGTTTGAAAAAGGCAGCCGGAGGTGTTTATGACGCCCTCCGGTTATTGCAATCATGTCAAACCCCTCGGAGTCGACATGAATCATCTCGGCTGCGTCGGCCTCGGTCCGGGCGAAGGCCGACGCGTACAGCCGGAGCGCGTCCGGGTGATCTTCATTCATGTGCTCGCAGATCATCTCGACGTGCGGAGCTACGGGGTCGATCATTGTATCTGCGTTTGCGGTCACCTCGCTCCCGTCGAGCCAATGGATTTCGCCGAACCCGCCTATGAAGCGGACGCGGCTCACCTTGATCTGAAACAATGTGAAGTCGTGAATCTGAAAAAAACTCGCCGAGCCAGGGAATGAGTCGAGGTAGCGACGGCGCGCGTCGTCGAGGTAAGGCGGAGGGACGGGAGTGGCGTAACCCATCAACGTCACCCGCGCCCCCGCCTGCGGGTCGCTCAGCGCTTGAGAGTCCTGTACCAGGAGGCTCGCCCTCGCATCCTCGCGCAGGTTGCGAGTGTGTTCCGCGATCTCGCTTATCAAGATTATCGGCTCCCCGCGAGCCGCAACCGCATAGGGCGTTATCGAGCCGAAAGGCCAGCCCTCGATCTTTTTCGACAGCGTGCAAAGCATCGCGTTGCGCTCGCGCGCGTAAAGCGCGCGTACTTCTTCACCCTGTTTGCTCATAATAGAATCAATAACCCGCCCGCATTTAGTTTTCAGTAGATTAAGCCATCTCTGCGCCGCCCGTCCACACCCCTTTGGACGTTTCTGATCGCGCGGCTAAATCGCTCGGTAATGTTTCGCGCGACTGTAAGAAGGTTGTAGGCTCGCACGGCGGCTATCGCAGCGCCGGGGCATACTACGAGCACTGGGGTCGCGTTATGCGGGATGTTGCGTTGCCGCGCTTCGAAACGCTTGAAAGCGATTGATTACAGACTGATCCTGAGATGAGGAGACCGCCGTCAGGTCGTTTCTATCTCCGTTGCGGGCGGTACGGTCGCGGGTAAACGGCCATGCTCGTGTTGCCGTCCTTATCGACGGCCTGGACGCCGAACAGGTAATTGTCTTTCGATACTCCCTTGACGGTGTACCGCGTGACGTTTCCCGCAAATACTTCATGCTGCCAGAAGGACGCCGTGGTTTCGCGCCATACGATTTTGTAGCCCGCAAGGTCCGCCTCTTTGTTCGCCTCCCAGCGCAACGTCGTGTCGTTTTCGAGCCTCACAGTTTCCACCTCGACGTTGGAAGGCGCGGCGGGAGCAAGGGCGAGGCTCGCGAGCGCGGAAGCGTTTACGCGCGTCACCTGAGCCACGTAATTGAAATCGACGAACTCCACAAGATCGCCGTATTGTACGCCGTTCTCTTTGCGAATACGCTGGTGCTGGTGTTTGTAATCTTCGTTAGGCTCCGTCATGCGCACGGCGGGCCACCCGCGGTCAAGGAAGGGAGAGTGATCGCCCCCACGCAGGTATCGGTCGCGCCTGTAAACGATCGTCACCTTCATCCCCCGGACATACTTTTCGGCCACCTCTTTTATATGCCTTGCGAGCTGGCGGGTCGGCCCGTCATTTTCGCCGCCCGTCTGCAACATCGAGCGCATTTCGGCAGAATCGCTTCGCGCGGGCGGCACCCCTTCTGCGAAAAGCCGCACCTGGCGGTCGTCTATGCGCCCGTCTTCGGCGCGAGAGCTTCCGATTATGTCGTTGGTAATCATGCCCGCCACGTTCAGTTTCTTCTCTTTAGCCTGCTCGGCCCAGTGTGCGGCCCCGAGCAGCCCTTGCTCTTCGGCGGCGACGGCCATAAAGACGAGCGTCGCGTCGAACTCGTACTTAGACATCACGCGAGCCATCTCCATCACCGCCGCAGTGCCCGACGCGTCGTCGTTGGCCCCGGGCGCGTCACTGGTGGCATCGAGCATGTCTTGCGCGCAGACGCAGGAATCGTAGTGCCCGCTCACGACATAGATGCGGTCTTTCGATGCGTCTTGACGGCCCGGGAGCGTGGCGACGACGTTGACTATCTGGGTCGGGCGCGGGACGCGCGCTACGGGCTGTTGAGTGAACTCGTCGAACTCGACCCGGAGCCTCCCTCCCGAATCTTTGCTGTAGCGTTCTAGCTCGGCCTTTATCCAACGGCGGGCCGCGCCTATGCCGCGCGTCTCGCTTTCAGTCTCCGAGAGCGAATGGCGAGTGCCGAAACCCGCTAGCTTCTTTATGATCGCCTCTATATTCGAAGCGGAAATCTCGCGCACTATTTTTTGGATTTGTGGGTTGAGCGGCGCAGACGGTCTGACCCGCGCGCGCCGCGCGCCTGTTTGAGCTGACGAGACGGAATGGCAAGACAACGTGAAGGCCAGCATAATCAAGAGCAATCTTTTCATGCCTATGATCCTCGATTGTTGTAGTCTGCGGGAAGCAACTCAGCTTGAAGACCGGCTACATGCTTTTCCCAGGTGAAATCTCGCGCCCACCGTATCAGTTTCTGTTGCCCGTTTAAGACGGGTTCGAGCCGCAGGCAGCCGTCTACTCCCATTGCTGTTGGTGGCACTACATAGATGTTGTCTGTATTCGGGTCATAAACGGCAAAAAAGTCTACTTCGTCTGATCTATAGCGGCGCATACCGTTTTGTCTTATATCTCTTACTCTGCGTCTGCCCTTGTACAGCAAGCATCCTTTACTATGCCATCCTGTCTTGACCTGAACTTTGAGCAAACGCGTCCCGGTATCTACTATTAGATCGTATGCGCTGCCGCCTCCGAACGGCAAGCTGATCAAAAAACCGGCTCGCGCATATGCAGTAAGCACGACTGCCTCTGAGGAGTTTCCCTTGTGTATGGTGTTGCCGATTAGGCGCGCCTCTTTACGCATAACAAATCCTCCAGATTGATTTCTGGGGATCCTTATTCTTTGGTCTGCCTTGCCACGCACTAATTCGATTTGTAATAATCACCAGTACGGGCCTGTAGCTCAAGGGATAGAGCGACGCTCTCCTAAAGCGTAGGCTGTAGGTTCAAGTCCTACCAGGCTCATTCAAATTCCCTGCATAAAACACAGAGCTATTCATCATACTGAAGCAGCGATGAAACTTTATACCCGTTGAATCGCTCGCGGCCTTTCAAGAAATTCAGCTCGACTACGAACGCGAGGCCCGCGACTTCGCCCCCTAATCGTTCGACCAGCTCTACGACGGCGCGCGCAGTGCCTCCGGTCGCGAGCAAGTCGTCGGCTATGATGACGCGGCAGCCGTTGCCTATCGCGTCCTTATGAATCTCAAGCGTGTCTGTGCCGTATTCGAGCGCGTAAGAGACGGACTCCGTAGCGGCCGGAAGCTTTTTGGGCTTGCGCACGGGCACGAACCCGGCTTTCAGACGGTAGGCGAGAGCGGGCGCGAAGATAAAACCGCGCGCCTCTATCCCGATCACAGTGTCTACGTTCGGGTCGTCTATGCATTCGACTAGACGGTCTATCGTGGTGCGCAGGCCGTACGGGTCTTTGAGCAGTGTTGTTATGTCGTAGAATTGAATCCCCGGCTTTGGAAAGTCAGGAACGGTACGAATCATCTTCTTCAGGTTGTCCACAAATATCTCCTTAACAATTTCGCGAGTTAGTACGAAACATCGAACTCCCTGTAATGTCCGGTCGCGGGGAGTTCCGTCGCCTCGACCGAGGTGACGTGGGCATGAGAAGGGCCGCGCTCAAGCTCTCTTCGGAAGCTGTCGATGGCGTCGGGCGAGCCTTCGGCTATCGCTTCGACGGCGCCGTCGGGCAGGTTTCGAACAGTGCCTGCGACGCCCAGCCGTCGGGCTGCTCGGAGGGTGAACCAGCGAAAGCCTACTCCCTGAACATCACCTTTAACAATAAATCGCCGGGCTATCGTCATAAACTCAATGCTCACTGTCTGAGGCTCGCTCTCTCGTGCGAACGATCAATCTAGCATGGTAGGTAAAGGGATGGGAAGATTCGGTCAAGTGTCGGGAAGGTTGACAGGATCACTCTTCGGCAAACTATAATTCGACACCAAGCAGAGTAATATGCTTTACCAGAGCAATACGCGAGGTATCAATTATGCCTGCCTCTCTCGATCATATCCATCAGGGCACCCCTATGGGAGCGAACCTGGTTGCTGGCGGAGCCACATTCCGCGTCTGGGCGCCCAACGCGCGCTCCGTGCATGTGATAGGCGATTTTAATAACCGCGAGCGCAATGAAGCGAGCTTGCTTAACCGCGATGACCGGGGTCACTGGCTGGGCTTCATGCCAGGCGTCGCAGACCGCCATCGCTACATGTTTTACGTCGTGGGCGAGGGGGGCGAAGGCCCGAAGCGCGACCCTTATGCGCGCGAGTTGGAAACGCCGTTCCCGAGCCAGTGCGTCATTCGCGAGCCCGATTTCCCCTGGCACGAGACCGGGTACGTCACGCCTCCGTTTTCTGATTTCGTCATTTATCAGCTACACGTAGGGACCTTCTTTACGCCGAACCTGCCGGGGAAGGGCGGGACGTTTCTCGACGTGGCGCGCAAGATTCCTTACCTATCAGAGCTTGGCGTCACGGCCGTTCAACTCCTGCCTATACAGGAATTTCAGACGCAGTTCAGCCTGGGCTACAACGGCACAGACTACTTCTCGCCGGAGATGGACCTTGCGGTCGAGGACGGGCAGCTCGCGCCTTACGTCGAACATGTAAACGAGTTGCTTGACGCCAAGGGGCTGGCGCGTTACGACCCCGATGATCTGCGCGGCGAAATGAACCAGCTCAAGGCGCTCATAGACCTCTGCCATGTGCATGGCCTGGCCGTGCTGCTCGACGTTGTTTACAACCACGCAGGCGGAGATTTCGGCGACGAGAGCATCTATTTCTTCGACCGGCAACCCAAACAAGGCGGCGACAACAGCAACTCGCTCTACTTCACTAACACAGGTCATGCCGGCGGCCTCGTGTTCGATTTCTCCAAACCCGAGGTGCGCGATTTCCTCATCCAGAACGCGAAGTTTTTCCTCGACGAGTATCGCGTAGACGGCTTCCGCCACGATCAGGTGAGCGTCATCGATCATGACGGCGCGCCGCACGGCTGGAGCTTCTGCCAGGACCTCACCGCCACGCTGCGTCACCACCGTCCCGGCGCTCTCGACAAGGCCGAGTATTGGGATGTCAATCCTCACATCGTCAAGCCGCCGCCCGAAGGCGCGGGCTTTGACACGACGCTTACGGACGGGCTGCGCATCAGCATTCGCGATTGTATCGCCAACGCAAGCCACCCCGACGACCGCCCGCTCAACATGACCGGCCTTGCAAAGAGCCTGTGGCCCGAAGGCTTCGACGAGCACTGGCGCTTTGTGCAGGGGCCTGAGAACCACGACATCGTGAAAGAAGGCCGCGAGCAGCGCATCGCGCGACTGGGAGACGCTTCGAACCCGCGCTCCTGGTTCGGCCGCAGCCGCGCGCGCGTGGCTACTGGAATTTGTCTTACGGCACCGGGCATCCCGATGCTCTTTATGGGGCAGGAGTTTTTGGAAGACAAGCAGTGGTCAGACAATTTCGAGTTTCATAAGAACCTGTTGCTCCACTGGGCGGGTCTCGACCAGGGTGACAATCAGATGCTCGATCACTTACGGTTCATGCGTGAGCTGCTGGGCCTGCGCCGCGAGCATCCGGCCCTGCGCGGGCAGGGTTTCCGCGTCGTTCACGCGAACGATCAGAACCGCGTGCTTGCCTTCCAACGCTGGGTCGAAGGCGAAGGCCGGGACATCATCGTCGTGGCACATCTATCGACGTTCAACCGCACGGGCTACCGCATAGGCTTTCCGGTCGGCGGCGAGTGGCGCGAAATCTTTAACAGCGATGTGTATGAGAACTGGGTGAACCCGAACGCCTCGGGCAACGGCGGTCGAGTTTTCGCCGAGCCGCAGCCGTCGCATGGTTTGAGCCATTCGGCTGAGCTCGTGCTGCCGGCCAACAGCGTTCTTATTTTTTCGCGATGAGCGGCATTGCACAAAAGAGGGGCATAATCGGAGGGCGAAGCGATCTCGTCTGAGTTCGCGCCTGTCAAATTTGAGTTGAAGCAATAACGCGCAGACTATCACTTCGTCGCGGGCTCCACCGTGTCTGCGGCTTTCGGCATTATGTAGCTGCGCCGCGACAGCATCACAACTTTGCCCTCTCGTTTCTCTACTGCGTCCGAGACCTGGATGCGGATTCGCCTTCGCTTGCCGTCCCGGATCGTGTTAGTCGGAGTGTAGGCAATCGAGTAGCTCGCCGACACGTTATCAACCATACGGTTGAGCGCCCTGCTCATGTTCTTAGGAGGTTCGCTCAACAACTCCCCTCCCGTCTCTTCGACAAACTTCTTTAAGCTGCCCGCCCGCAACCCGAGGCGGCGCAGCACGCTCGTCGGCTTGCCGCGAAATACTTGTTCGAATCTTCCCCCGAGCGTCTTGACCAGCACCCCCGACACGGTCGCGCCCGATTCGAGCACGGCCTCGAGCGCCTCGCTTTCCGACCGCTTCGAGAAATCTATACTCGCTTCCAGACTCGTCAGCACTATGATCAGACGCCTGCCCGCTGGGTTGGCAGCCTTTCTCATATACTCAGCGGCTTCGTAAATACCCGCGTTAAAGTAGTGCTGCTCACTCTGGTGCTGAGCTTCCACTGATTGGATCTTATCGGCGATCAAACTCCTGTCGCGCGTGAAAGGCTGTTGAAGACTGACCTTATTTGAGAAGGTCATTATCGCCACTTCGTCTTCGGGCTTGAGCCGTTTGATTGCCTCAATGGTCGCGGCGCGGATCTGTTCATTGAAGGCGTTTACGCAACCGGCTCGATCCACCAAGAGCAGAACCGAAACCGGCTCTTTGCCCATGCCGAAGTGAGACACGGTTTGCTTCACCCCGTCCTCGAACAACACAACCTCATCCTTAGAGAGATCGGGCAAAATGCGCCCGGTCTTTTTCTGGACGGGAAGCAGGTCGATGACGACCAGATCGGCTCGCAACCTGAGAGCCTGTTCGTCGGGGGTCGCCTGTTGCCCCTGCACACCAAAGGTAAAGAGAGTAATAAAGATTGCGATAAACTGGAGAGCTACAAGCTGATTCATGGCATGGGCCTTCGGGTTGGGTTTATATAGTTTCAGGTAGAATTACTTCAAACTTCGAGGTTGCATGAGGATATTATTTTTCGCGATGCTCCGCAAGTGTACCGGCTCGATTTTGATTCGCGCAGCCAACATTAGGGACTTGATATGCGTCTCAACAATAGCAGGCCTCGGCATTGGGCTTGCCAAATAAATGGTGAAAGGAGTTTGAATCCTGTAAGTCAAACAAGGGGGTAAAGTAGTTATGCGTAATCTTACTTTCAAATCATTAACCGCGCTAGCGGTCTTTTGCATGGTGCTGGGTTTAGCCTCACCCGGTTTTGCGCAATGGCGCGGGCCTTCGCGCTCTTACACCAGGGTCAACGTCGACCGGCTGATCCGCCAGGCGGAGAATCGCAGCGACCAGTTCGTGGCGATCTTCGACCGCGCGCTCGACAGGAGCCGGCTTGAAGGGACCATCAGGGAGGACCGTTTGAACGAACGGGCGATGGAGCTGGAAAGGCAGTTGAACATTGTCCGCCAGGAGTTCAACCGCACTGGCAATCATTACAACATACGCTCGCGCGTTGCGAACGCTTTGAATGTGGCCCAGGGGATAAACACGGTGATGCGCAACCGGCGACTTCACCCCACGGCGGAGAGGCAGTGGATGCTGCTACGATCGGAGTTGAACAGGCTGGCTGCCGTCTACAACCTGCGCCAGCTTCGATAGAAGAGAAAAATTGGTAGTAGAAAAAGCGGAAGCCGTTGGCTTCCGCTTTTTCTTTAGTTTGAGAGTCGAGGCGATTAGATTTAAACCAACGACCTCTCGGCCCCGAAACGATGCGCCATCGGAATCTACACCCTTCACGAATGCAGCCGCACCTTTTAGTATAAGCAATCCGTTCAACAAAGTTTAAATCCTGCGAAAATGCTCTCTTTTACTAGCATTTCAATTTGGCATAGCGTTTGATCTCACGCTTAACGTGAAGCTAATAAGGGACGTTATCACAACGTCGTCATTATGAGCTTATAGTTTGAATTAAGGAGATGTTGTATGAGTTACCTACTTGACCGAAGGATCAAAAGAATTAGTCTTTTGACAATAGTTCTCTTACTTTCTTTTTCGTCGCTTGCGTTTGCCGACCCTGACCGTGACAGCGGGCGTGGCTCCGTACGAGCGAACTATCGCGACCGCGACGATGATGACCACTGGGAGCATCGGGACCGTAACCCTAGAGAGGTTCGCCGCCGGGCCATGAGCTTCGGCACAAGAGCAGGCTTTGAAGCAGGCAGACGTGACAGGTTCTATCACAGAGGCTTTAACTACAGGGATGAGCAAGCCTTTCGAGAGGCGACGCTGGGCTATCGCAGGCAAATGGGGAGCTTTGAGCTGTACCGCCGAATCTTTCGAGAAGCATTCGCACAGGCTTATGTTCAGGCTTACCGCAGCGGCGGTTCGAGATGGTGAGCTGCCGGTTAGGAGGTCAAAACAGGGAGGGGCATGTGTCGGTGAGCTTTATCCAACGACACACCCTCCCACTACAGGGCCTGAGCAAGAGCATGGTGAGCGAGATGCTGCGCGATTGTCAGGCTTGGCACGGCGATCAATACTCAGCGGCAAGGGCATGCTCGATATGCAAGTTTTCACCTCAGCCTTTGTTCAGATTGTGGGAAGTTTTGGTCAGGATGGGCAAACCCTTTAGTGCAGAATGACCGATTCCTGCAAAACTGAACTATCAGGATATCAGCTTACTAGGTACTGCAATCCGGCCGTTAACTTAATGAAACTCTACACGGAAGTTAAAACATTTAATCTTCGTTGTACTCATAATAAAAGTCTGGAAGGGAGATGGCACGCAGCTTGATTACAAGTAAAGCGAGGTTTGTTCAGATAGGTTTTAATGTTGTTGATGCCCCTGAGACGCCCCTAGTTAAGGAGTCATAGTTTTATGTATACACAAATTGAGGGACAGAATGATCAGCTGTTGACACCTCATGACATTGAAATACTTGCCGATTTAATGGCTGAGGAGCCAGATCATTATACTGTCTTAGGAGTAGACCGTAATGATCCTATAAATCTTATACAGGATGCATACAAGCTGGCCGTCACTTCCTTCCATCCTTCCCTGCTTGGCCACATAACCGAATCGAACAGGGTCATGCATTGGAAGTTAAGCCAGGTGATAAAGCGAATAAATGAGGCATACTCTACGCTGTCAAATTCTCGGCGCAGAAAACTCTATGATGACATCAGGCGCTTCCGATTAGAAGATTATGAAGATTATGATGTGACAAGTAAGCCAAAAGAGATATCGGATTCCTACATCGAGAGCAGATGCAGATATATACAAAGCAGGCATAAACCTGCTGAACTGGATGCATCTTTCAACAGTGCAAACCCGAGTCAGGCCAGGGGCAATGAGAAGGTTGTAGCAATTGATGAAAGACGCCGGGTGGAGAGGATACCATTGCAGCTGCCAGTTCTAATAAGTTGTGATGCTTTCAATTGGCAGGTGTTTGCTGAGAGCCGGGATGTTAGCCCTCTTGGGATCAGATTGCTGGTATCAAGGCATATCGAGCCAGGCACGCTGGTTAAGATTGAAACGCCTATGCCCCGGGAACTACGATTACACAGTAATAATGAGAAGCTCTACACAGTAGATGCGATGGTCATCCACTCGGTAGAAAAAAGGGCTAACAACTGGGTTTCAGCGGAGTTCATATTCTAAGCCTGTAAGGCGCGTTAGTCTTCTCATAAGGCGACAAAGAGCCTAAACAGGATTCTTTGTAAAGGAAGATAGGGTGAATCGGAAAGCCAGGTCACGAATCGGTCACAAATAAATAGCGGAAGCCATGACGGCTCCCGCTAATTCGTTAAATCTGGAAGTCGGGGCGATAGGATTTGAACCTACGACCTCTCGGTCCCGAACCGAGCGCTCTACCAGGCTGAGCCACGCCCCGTTAAAAGAACTTTTATGATAGCTGCCTCAATCGACTATTGTCAAAGTAATCACGCGCCGCCCGTGCTTACGCTTCTTTTGCCGACAAATCACCCTGCTCCTGGCGCTTGTCGTCCTCTTCTTGTCTCGTTAGCTCTATGCTTATCTGTCGCTCGCGACCACACTCGTAGCAGATCTGTATGATCTGGCCACCCCCCTCGCGCCTGTGCGGGATGCCCCAGTAATGCCTGTGATATAACCAGTCGCGTATCCCCATTCTCGGTCTCCGGCTCGCCCGCTACCTTGCCACCACCTCATCTCTCAGATTGCAACGCGAATGCCGCTACTACCAATTCTAATATGCCGCCTGTTGATACGACTAGCGCATATTCGTCCCAGCCTTGAGGTGCTTCGGCGCGCCTGCGACATTCAATACACTCCCGCTGTTTGCTCTGTAATGAATATGTACGCGCAACTCGTTAGCGTTCTGGCAAGAAGAATGAAAAAGCTTTGTTTCACGGACTTTTTTTGAGATTGAGCCGGATGGCACGCCCGTTGCGATTAGAGAGATGTTGATTGAGTGAGGGGTGTCCGAGCCGGGCAACCGCGCGCGGCACGGACGGGGTTGAGTAACGTTAACATGGAGGAAAACAAATGCTTTGGACTATCCTGGTAATTCTTCTCGTTTTGTGGCTCTTAGGCTTTATCGGCGGCGTAGGCGGCGGGTTGATTCACTTGCTGCTTGTGATTGCCGCGATAGTCTTGATCTTCAACCTGCTCAGCGGTCGCCGGACTGTCGTTTAAGGGCACGACGCGAGATCATTTTCAATAAAGGCCGATGCGCAACTCGCCAAGCTTGTGCGTCGGCCTTCACTTCTTCACTGCCTCAGTCTGCCCTCAATCTGAGCTTCAGAATCTTTCCGAACATACCACATCCCGTCGGCAGGGAACCAGAAGCGTGGCAGGGGCGTTTAATTGACAGCCCCCTGTGCGAATGCTAGGTTCGATATAGCTGTCACAGGCTTTGAATTATCGAAGACTGAAGGAGGAAGTGAGTATGTATCGGGTCTCTGCCAAGCAATTAGTACTGCTGGTTTTTTCATCGGCGCTTCTGGCCGCGATTATTGTCGCCTGCGCGCATCGCGTCATCGACGGCGGGACCGCAAGTATCGAGCCGGCTGTCATCGCCGACCCGACGGTGGCAACCGACGAGCAGAATAATATTGAGATCTATCGCGCGATCAGCCCCGGCGTAGTCAATATAACGAGCAAAGGTTATAGGAGAAACATGTTCGGCGTCTACCCGACCGAAGGAAGCGGGTCAGGCGCTATAATTGACGAGCAGGGTCATATCCTAACTAACTTTCATGTGGTTCAAGGAGCGAGAGAGCTTGAGGTTCAGGTCGAGAGCGATAAGTACCCTGCCCGATTGATCGGCACGGACCCCGACAACGACCTTGCCATCATAAAGATCAATGCGCCGCGCGGCAATTTGACCCTGGTCAAGCTGGGCAGCTCGCAGGGCCTGCAAGTCGGGCAAAAAGTTCTCGCCATAGGTAACCCGTTCGGCCTTCAAAGAACTCTGACCACGGGCGTCATCAGCGGGCTCGAACGCCCGATTCAATCTCCCCGCACAGGCCGCACTATCGAGGGGGCAATTCAAACAGACGCTTCGATCAACCCCGGCAATTCGGGCGGGCCGCTTCTGAACGCTCGCGGCGAGATGATAGGCATAAACACGCAGATCATCAGCCCGAACGAAGGCTCTGTCGGGATAGGCTTCGCAGTGCCCGTCGATACCGCCAAGAAGATCATTCCTGACCTGATCGCCAAAGGGTACGTTGCTTACCCCTGGCTCGGCATCTCGAGCGTGCCGGTCAACGCGCGCATGGCGTCGGAGTATCAGTTGCCGGTTCAAGAGGGAATACTGGTCGGTAATGTTTATCGCGGGAGCGGCGCGGCCGCTGCAGGGCTTCGCGGCACCGTCATGCGGCAGACGTTCATGGGCACTGAGGTTGAACAGATTGGCGACATAATAGTGGCGATCGACGGGCAGCCGATAAAAAACAGCAGCGACTTGCAGCGCGTGCTGAAGAATAAACAGGCGGGCCAGACCGTCCAGGTGCAACTGCTCCGTCAAGATCGCCAGATGAAGATCGACGTGCGCCTTACGGAGCGACCTCCCGAAACGCGTTGATCTGAAGCGCGACAATGCTAAACGAAAAGAGCGCGGGCTTTGTATTCAGGCCCGCGCTCTTCGTTTTTGGCTGAAGCTTTGTCAGCGGTTGCTGTTACCTGGATTGTTGCTCGCGCTGTTGTCTACGGTATTCTTGGACGGCCGCGTCGTGCTCTGCGGCTGTGCGCGAGAATTTATGACGCCCCTCGGTCCCGCTCACGACGAAGTAGAGGTAATCGGTCTGTTCGGGATAGAGCGCGGCTTCAAGTGACGCGCGGCCAGGCGAGGCTATGGGGCCGGGCGGCAGCCCCGCATAAATGTATGTGTTGTAGCGCGAGTCGCGCTGGCGATGTCTCGGCTGGTTCGGGTTCCCGTCGTAATCCCCGGCCAGGATCGAGGCGTAAATGAAAGTCGGGTCGCTCCCCAGCGGCGACCCTTGCTTCAGACGGTTATGGAAGACCGAAGAGATTCTCGCGCGCTCGTCGGGCACACGCGCCTCCTCTTCAATTATTGACGCGAGGGTCACCACCTCGTGGACAGTCATATTAAGCTCGCGCGCGCGAGCGCGCCATTCGGGCGTAAAGACCTCGTTGAAGCGCCCGACCATGGCGCGGATCAACTCGGCGGGCGTCGTCTTCGTGTTGTAATTGTAAGTGTCGGGAAAGAGGTAGCCTTCAAGGTCGCGCGCTTGTGGCGATGAGGGAAGGATAGGCGTCTGGTCCGCCGTGAGCCGCAAGAACTCTTCTCTCGTAGCCTTGGCTGTCTTGGCGGCAAGCGTCTCCGCGATGTCGAAACGGTTGTAGCCCTCGGGTATTGTGACTCGCTCGATGTAGACGAGGCCGCGTTGAATCTTGTCTACGGCCGCGAGCGGCGTGATGGGGGAATCGAACTGGTAGTCGCCCGCCCTGAGTGGCGCGCCGCCGGTTATCCTCAAATAGATCTTCAGCGCCGTGGGGTCTGTTACAATGCCGGCCTCGCTCAGACGATTTATAATCGCCTGAGTGCTCATCCCCGGCTCCACAGTTATGACCTGGTCGATTGCCTGATGATGAACCTCTCTTCCGACGCTCGCGCGCAGCCACACGTAGCCGCCTACAAGCGCGGCGACGACAAGAAAGAGAATCGTCAGCAAGGCGCATCCCAGCCGTGACCGCTTGCGCGGCGGCGGTGGCGGAGGCGCGGAAACGGCCTGGGCGCTCGACTGGTCGATTTTCGCCTCGCTTGAGCTTAGTTTTTCGTCACGGTTTTCGATAAGTAGTCCTGTAGGATTATCATCGCGGCGAATTCATCTGAGCGAGCGCGTCTCTGCTCGCGACCGTACCCGCGTTCGATCATCATCTGTTCGGCTTCGTAGCTTGTCAGTCGCTCGTCCTGCATGAATAAAGGAACACCGATCCGGGACCTGAGCCGCTCGGCAAATCTCATAGCCGCTGCCGCCGCATCCCCCTGTGTGCCATCCAGCCTGAGCGGCAGGCCAAAGACCACGGCTTCTGCTTCAAGTTCTTCGACTAAAGACTTCAACCGCGCGATGTCCCGCTCGACGCTTGAACGGCGTATGGTCTCGACCGGACGAACCGTGATGCCGAGCGCGTCCGATATGGCGGTTCCGATTCTCTTCGCGCCGAAATCGATGGCAAGCACGCGCATTCATTAAAGTATAGGTATCGCGCTCTACGGGTGTCAACGAGCCAATTGCAAGAGCTTATCCTTGCGGAGGGGCTCGGAGCCGGGTTATTATAAATCGTGGCTAAAGCCCTTCGAAGGAGTCTCGGATGAAGTTTAAGACCAAAATCGCCATCGTAGTTTTCTCCACTTTGATTGCTTTTTACGCAATTGTCGGCAGCTTTATGTCTAAGTCCGGCCAGGCCGTAGCGCGTGGGAGTCAGTACGCGCAACTGGCGATCTTTGATGAAGTGCTTATGCACATCATCCGAGACTACGTTGACCAGCCCGACCTTGAAAAGGTGCGAATAGGCAGTTTGCGCGGGCTCGCCGAAGGGCTTGACCCGTACAGCGCGTACCTGTCGCCCGAACAGGTCAAGCAGTATGACCCGAAAGCCAACCGTGGCGAGACGGGGCTGATACTGTCGAAGGTCGGCGGGTATGCATACATAGTTTCGGTCCTGAAAGGCTCGCCCGGCGAGCAAGCGGGGATACGCGAAGGCGATTTTATAGAGTACATCGGCAAGGTGCCTTCCCGCGATCTTAGCCTTTATGACATCGAGCAACTGTTGATGGGGCAACCGGGCACTTCTGTGGAAGTTCGCATACTTCACCGGGGCCAGTCGCGCAAGGTGACTATCGCGCGCGGCAAAGTCACGCAGCCCGCAATAGAGACTCGTCTCGAAGAGCCGGGCACGGGCTACATAAAAGTGACGACCCTTGCCCCCGGCAAGGCCGCCGAAATCAAAGCGCAGTTGAGCGAGATGGTGTCGAAAGGCGCTCAAAAGATCGCGCTCGATCTGCGTGGCTCCGCCAACGGTAATATTGAAGAAGGCGTGAACGCGGCGAATCTCTTTATCAGTTCGGGCGTGCTTGCGCGAGTCATAGGCAAGGGCGGCAAGGAGACGAAAGTCTACAACGCCGATCCAAGCAAGGTCGTGTTCAACGGCCCGCTCGTCGTGGTCATTGATCGCAGCACGTCGGGGGCGGCGGAGATTATCGCCGCTGCCGTCCGCGACCAGAAGCGAGGCGAGGTCGTGGGCGAGCGCTCTTTCGGAAGCGGCTCGGAGCAGGAAGTCTACTCGCTTTCAGACGGTGGCGCGCTGTTGATTACGACGGCAAAGTACGCGCCAATGTCCGGCAAGCCGTTCATGGACGAAGCGGTCAATCCCACGGTCAAAGTCGAGCGGCTGGCTGAATCTGAGGTGATACTGCCGGACGGCAATGATGACGAGGAAGCCCCGGAAGAGAAGGTCGAGCCGGCGCAGCCCAATCCGGTCAAGACGCCCGAGCCTCCCGTCGAAGACGTTCAGTTGAAAAAGGCGTTTGAGATTCTCAAGCAGGCTACGGCCAAGGGTCAGGCCGTGCAGAAGCGCGCTTCTATTTTAAAGATGCCAGCCCCCGTAGGCGCGGTCAGTGAATTTAGGTTGGATACGTAATCTCAAAAGTTATCAGTTCAGAAAAAAACAGAGGGCCGCTTTCGTCGAAAGCGGCCCTCTGTTTTTTTAGAGGCGCGGCTATTCAGCCCTTGAGAATATTTTTCAGGACGAACCAGACATTGGCCGGACGCTCGGCCAGCCGCCGCATGAAATAAGGATACCAATACTCGCCATAAGGCACGTACACGCGCATTCGGTAGCCTTCCTTTATAAGCTTCTCTTGCAGGTCGCGACGGATGCCAAAAAGCATCTGAAACTCATACTGGTCTGCGGTGATCCCTTTCTCTGCCGCGAACTGCCGTGTGGCCGCGATCATATTCTCGTCATGCGTGGCTATTCCGTGATAGATGCCCGACACAAGCAGCATCTTCATTACATGCACGTAGTTTTTATCGACATCGGCTTTGTCCTGAAACGCGACCGTTTCGGGCTCTTTGTACGCCCCTTTACACAGACGTATCCGCGCGCCTATCTGCAATAAATCTTTCACGTCGCTTTCAGTGCGGTAGAGATATGATTGAACGACTATTCCGACGTTTTCAAACTCTTGCCTCAGCCGCTTGAAAATGCTGAGAGTGACGTCGGTCTTCGTCGAGTCTTCCATATCTATGCGCACAAAGTTTTGATAGCGGCCGGCTGCCTCCACGATTGCGCGGATGTTTTCGTAGCAAAGCCCTTGATCTACGTCCAGCCCCAGTTGCGTGAGCTTTACGGACACGTTCGAGTCGAGCCCGTTCTTCTCTATCTGGTCGAGCACGCGAAGGTACTCGCGCACCTCCTGGCGTGTTTCGCTCTCGGATTTGATCGATTCGCCCAGGTGATCGAAAGAGGCGCTGATCGATTTGCTGTTGAGCTGGCGAATGGCTTCGACCGCTTCGGCCAACTCTTCGCCGGCCACGAACCGGTGCGTGACATTGTTAAAGGATTTGAATCGCGTTAGAAAATTCTTAAAGCCGTTGCTTTCGGATAGGTATAGAAGGAGCGATTTCGTCATCGTCAGTTCTTGCTTTATGGATCAAGCGCCCGGCTGCCGCGCGAATCTATCTGATCAAGCCTCAGAATAAACTACCTCAAGGAGTGAAATCAACCTCACGGCCTGGCGACTGAAATCATATCTCAACGACGCAGCTTTGAATCAAGAAAACCGTTGACACTCGTCTGATACTTGCTTATACTTCGGCTCTTGAAATTGAAATCTGTTTTCAATTTCAATCAAAAACATGCTATTTGCCTGGAAGAGCTAAGGCGGAATCTTGCCGAGCAGCCCGCGCCTGATGCAGGGCGGCTTGAAGTTCAGGGTTTAACTTGGAGGCGCGAGATGAAGATAAGATCGAAAAAGCGCAAAAAGAACAGAGACAAGAAGAATGTATCGCGGCGGTCCGGCCCGAAGTTCTGGATGACTATGAGCGCGATGGGCGCACTGACCGCGTGCGGCGCATTCAACAGCAATCCGTCCGCATACGCGCAATCGCCTCGCAGCTCATTCCCGGCGATCTATTTCCGGAGCCAGGCTCAGGCAGCAACATATCGCTTCGACATCCCACCGGGAACTCTGGACACGGTGCTGAACGCCTTTCAGCAGGTGACAGGGTGGAAGGTGATGCTGGGCAAAGATGAGATCGGCAGCATTTCCTCGCCGGGCGTCTCGGGCGTCTACACAATTGAACAGGGGCTGAATCACCTGCTCACCGGAACGGGCGTCAGTTATCGTTTCACCGGCCCTGAAACCTTGACGCTCGAAGTATCGGGTCCGTCAACATCAATAAATGTGACGGGGCCTGCGGCGACCATCTCGTCATCGAAATACACGGAGCCCTTGCGCGACGTGCCGCAGACAGTCGCCGTGATACCTAAAGCAGTCATCGAGGAGCAAGGCGCGACCACCCTGCGCGACGTGTTGCGCAACGTGCCTGGCCTGACGATCGCAGCCGGCGAAGGCGGCACCCCGTCTGGAGACAACCTGACGCTGCGCGGGTTCAGCGCTCGCAACGACGTGTTTGTTGATGGAGTGCGCGACCTCAGCCCGCAGGCCCGCGATCCTTTCAACCTTGAACAGGTCGAAGTGGTGAAAGGTCCCGCCTCCGCTTATAACGGGCGCGGCTCGACCGGCGGCACGATCAACCTGGTGAGCAAGGCGCCAACCGTCGCCCCGTTCTACAGTTTCACTCTCAACGTCGGCTCGGATGAAACAAAGCGGGTCACCGCAGATATCAACCTGCCTTTAGAGAGGTTGGGATTGGGGAAGCGCACGGCTTTCCGGTTCAACTTCCTGGCGCACGAATCGGGAGTGGCAGGGCGCGACGTGGTCGAAAACCAGAGATGGGGCGCTGCGCCTTCGCTGGCGTTCGGTCTGGGCACGCCAACGAGATTGACCCTCAGCTATTTCAAACTGAAGCAAGACAACATTTCGGATTATGGCATCCCCTGGGTTCCGGCTACCAACAACGTGCTCAGAGAATTCAGGGACAAACCCGCGCCGGTGCCGCGCGACACCTTTTATGGATTGAAGGACCGTGATTTCGAAAAGCTGAACTCGGACCTGGCGACCATCAGGCTCGACCGCGATTTCAGCGACACGTTCACCTTGCGAAATCAATTGCGTTACGGAAGGTCGACGCGGGATTCGATTGCGACTCCGCCTCGTTTCGCCGGGGATAATTCGACGGCCATCAACCGCGAGATGAGGTCCTGGCTCACCGAAGATGAGATATGGGACAATCAAGCTGATCTGAGGGCAAGATTCTCAACAGGAGGAGTTGAGCATTCGCTCGTCTCCGGCCTCGCTCTCACGCGCGAGCATAATGAGCGCGGGACTCGCACCGCCGGAAACATGCTCACCACGCTGCTCAACCCCAATCCCAATGATGTGTTCACAGGGGCGATCACGATAAGCCCAATCGTCGGAGATGTCACGGGAAATTCGCTCGCGGCCTTTGCATTCGACACCGTTAGGTTTGGCGACAAATTCGAATTGAACGGCGGGCTGCGCTGGGATTATTTCGACGTTGAAGGCATCAACATTACTGGAATCGAAATTACGCGAATAGACCGCATGCTCAGTTGGCGCGCGGGCGCGGTTTACAAGCCTCGGATGAACGGAAGCATCTACGCGGCCTACGGGACATCACTAAATCCTTCACTGGAAGGGCTCTCGTATCAGACATCCAACACTGCGATCGAGCCGGAAAAGACTTACACGTTTGAGGTAGGAAGCAAGTGGGATTTGTTGAGAGATCGGCTTTCTGTGAGCCTGGCCGGGTTCCGTGTTGAGAAGACCAACGCGCGCACACCGGGCCTTTTGCCTGACGACCCGCCGCAGGTGCTCGAAGGCGAGCAGCGCGTGTACGGAGCCGAGCTTGGCATGACCGGCACGATCAGCCGAGACTGGACGATCTTCGCGGCTTACACCTACCTCGACAGCGAGATATTGAGGTCGAACACTTTAACGGAAGTCGGCAAAGAGCTTTTGAATACGCCGAAGAATTCCGTCAGCTTTTGGACGAGCTATCAACTCCCCTGGAAGCTCGACGTAGGCGGCGGGATTCGTTTCGTCGACGACCGCTACGGTAACAACACGAATACAAGGAGGGTCGGCAGCTACTCGACCGTCGACGCTATGGCTTCACGTCCGTTGACCGAGCATATCGATCTCAGGCTGAACCTTTACAATCTGAATAACGCGTATTACTTCGACCGCCTGGGCGGCGGCCATCTTGTGCCGGGCGCTGCTCGGTCTGCGAATGTGAGCCTTAACTTTTACTTCTAGGCCGAACAGAGAAAGTTGAAATGTTATTAGCGATTCCGGATGTTTTGACCCCAGAGCAAGCATCGCATTGTCGGCAAATGCTCGAACAGGCGGATTGGATAGACGGGCGTGTCACAGCCGGACATCAATCGGCCCAGGCGAAAAACAACCTCCAACTGCCCGAAGATCACGAGACGGCTCGACAACTGGGCGATGTGATTGTCGCGGCCCTCGAACGCAATTCGATGTTTATGGCCGCCGCGCTGCCACTGAAGGTTTTTCCGCCGCTGTTCAATCGCTATCGTGAGGGAGGATCGTTCGGCACTCACATTGACAACGCGATCCGCCAGGTGACGGGCACGCCGCATCGCGTCCGCACGGACCTTTCGGCAACATTATTCTTCACCGCGCCCGAAGAGTATGACGGGGGCGAGTTGCTGGTAGAAGATACTTACGGTGTGCATAACGTCAAACTGCCCGCCGGCCATCTGATTCTTTATCCCGCGAGTAGCCTGCACCATGTTCGTCCCGTGACGCGGGGCGAGCGCCTGGCGTCATTTTTTTGGGTCCAGAGCATGGTGCGCGACGACGCGAAGCGCACTATGTTATTCGATCTCGACCTGGCGGTTCAGCGTGTCAACCAGGATTTGCCCGGTCATCCTTCTACGGTCCAGTTGACCGGTCTCTATCATAATTTGCTGCGCCTGTGGGCCGACGTTTGAGAACTCTGTACTGGTATTACAGATGAGACGACTACACAAAGTTATTTTCTGGTGTCATCTGCCGGTGGGGGTGATTGCAGGAATAATCATTCTTATTATGTCAGTCACCGGCGTGCTGCTGGCTTACGAGAAGCAGATAACTGCCTATGCAGACTCGCGCAACTGCCGCGAGGTGTTGCCTTCACCCGACGGCGCGCGCTTGCCTGTCGAGATGATGATTGCCGGAGTCAAACAGGCCGTGCCCGACACCGCTCCAACGACAGTGACCTTGCGTTCTGACCGGGCCGCGCCTGCTGCCTTTAGCTTCACAGGCGGTCGCGCTATCTTTGTCAACCCATACACCGGCGAAATTGTAGGCGAAGGCTCGAAAGGGGTAAGAGACTTTTTCCGCGCGGTCACCGATTGGCACCGCTGGCTCGGCGCTCAAGGCGAAAACCGCGCCGTCGCTCGCGCCATCACCGGAGTTTGCAACACGGGCTTTCTGTTCCTGGTTTCCAGCGGCTTTTATTTGTGGTGGCCGCGTAATTGGACCTGGTCGCAATTCAAAAAAATACTCTGGTTCAAGCGCAGGCTTTCAGGCAAGGCGCGCGATTTCAACTGGCATAACGTAATTGGATTCTGGTCGGCAATTCCGCTATTCATCATCGTGCTGTCGGCGATGGTCATCTCCTACACCTGGGCTAGCAATCTCGTCTATCGCATAGCCGGTGAGACCCCGCCCGCGCCGCGCGCCGCGCCTTCGCAGCCTGCCGGAAACGCTAACCCGCAGCCCGGCTCACAGGCTGGATCGCCGATGGAGGGAGTTGAACCACTGTTGGCTCAGGCAGAACAGCAGACGGCCGACTGGCAAAGCATCAGCTTGCGTTTGCCTGCATCGGCAGAAGAGCCGTTGACTCTCACCATTGATGGGGGCAACGGCGGTCAGCCTCAAAAACGGGGTCAGCTCATTCTGGATAGAAAGAGCGGAGAGACACGCTGGGAGCCGTTTTCGAGTTATACAAACGGCAGAAAGGCTCGCTCTTTTTTGCGCTTCGCGCACACGGGGGAAGTGGCAGGGGCGACCGGCCAGACCATTGCCGCACTTGCGTCACTTGGCGGATCGGTGCTTGCTGTGACAGGGCTTGCGCTCGCCTGGCGGCGTTTCCGCGCCTGGCTCGCGAGGGTACGAGCGGGCGAGACTGTTCAGGTATCGTCTCAGATGGCGGAAAGCGGCGAATAGCGTGTGATCAAAAGATGAAAAGCAGAGCGGTTAACAAACCGCTCTGCTTTATTCTTCAAGGTCGGAACTGGTTGCCTGCGGGCTAGTCTCGAATCTCGACGCCCGTGGCGACCATCGTGATTATCTGCTGCGGGCCTTTTATGGTCGAAGGGTCCGTCTTCTCTTTAGATTCCTGCGCGATGTGTTGAGCGTGCATCTCGGTTATAGTCTTCTTCTCAATCATTCCTTCGAGGACGACTTTCTTACCCATAGCGTCTTTCGGCACAAAGAAGCCGTAATCCTTAAACGAAACGCGCATCGCGCGCTCGCCGTCCGTGATGACGAGCCAGCAGCCCTTAGCCTGGCAGACATCCTTAATCTCGCCTTTTATCTTTATAGGCTTGCTCGCATATTTTTCGACATCCGACATGGCTTTCTCTAAATCGACGACTTTTGCATCCGTGAAGGGCGCTCCGAAATGCTTGCCGGCCTTATCGTCAGCCAGCGCCGGAATCGCAACGCACAAGGCGGCTATAACGAATGAGAGCTTAATCCAACGATTCATCTCTTGCCTCCAATTGATCTGATGTGACAGCCCTGTATTATAGCCGCTGCGGCCGGGTTTAAACTAGCCGACATTACTAAATTTTTTTGCCTGGCCGAGCAGGGCGTGTATAATCTCTCCAGGCTTAAGCCGACCATGGAACGAGAAGAGAAACAGATATTTCATGACCACCTCAAGCGCGAGCGGCTAAAACGCACGACGCAGCGCGATTTAATCCTCGACGTATTTCTCGACACCGAAGGCCATGTCTCAAGCGAAGAGCTGTATGCGCTCGTCAAGGCAAAAGACCCCTCGGTGGGCTTTACGACCGTCTACCGCACGCTGAAGCTCTTGCGGGAATGCGGGCTGGCGCGCGAGCTTGAATTCCACGACGGGCGCACGCTCTACGAGCACGAATACAAGCACACACACCACGACCACCTTATCTGCACGCGGTGCGGCGCACTGATCGAATTCTATAGCGAGGAGATCGAGTCGCTTCAGGATGAGATAGTCCGCAAGTACCGTTTCAAGCCCCTGCGCCACAGCCACCGCATATTCGGAATATGCTCCGACTGTCAGAAGGTCGAAAAAGCCGCCGAGAAGGCTAAAGCCTCCGCCAAGTGAACCCGTTGGTTGCCCCGGATTAGCCCGCCGACTTATCATTGCTTAGAGGGTAATGCCTTTGACTGACAGTGATCGATCCAGTGGAAATATCAATAGCCGTCCGATGGTAATTGCGCACAGAGGTGCGTCGGGTCTTGCACCGGAGAATACCCGGGCGGCATTTAAGCTCGCCATAGCGCAGGGAGCCGATGGCGTCGAAATGGATGTCCAGATGGCTTCGGACGATCGCGCGGTCGTCATACACGACTGGCGCGTCAACCGCACGACGGACGGCCGAGGGCCTGTAAGGCTTCTCACGTCGGATCAACTCGCCGGACTCGACGCGGGCGGCTGGTTTGATCGCAGGCTGATCGTAAGACCCAGGCTGCGCGCACAGCTGGAGCGCGAGGCGAAAATAAGTATCAACGGCAACGCTGTCTACGCGGGCGAGCCCGTACCTACGCTTGAATCAACTCTCGCGCTGCTGGCGCCGGCCAATCTCCGGCGCGTATACATCGAATTGAAAAGCAGTGTGGCGACCAGAGGGGCTTTGCTCGCGGAAGTAGTCGCCCTCGTACGCGCCTTTCGCATGGAGCGAGCCGTCACGCTTTTGTCTTTCGACCACGAGGCAGTCAAAGAGGCGAAGCGAGTCGCGCCCGATATCCGCGCGGCCGCGACATTCCCCATAGCCGGTCGCGCCCTGGCTTCCGCGCGCTCTATTTTAGCGGCGGTCGAAAATGTGGGGGCCGATGAGGCCGCCCTCCATTTTGGACTCGCTACGCGCCGCACCGTCGCGGCGCTGCACGAGAAGGGAGTTTCGGTTTCAGCCTGGACCGCAAACAGCCCGCTCGTCATGCGCCGGCTGATAAACAGCCGGGTCGACGCGATAATGACTAATTTCCCCAACCGGCTTTTCAGCACACTCGACGCGACGGGGCCGCGCTTGTCGCGAAAGCTCAGACGCAATGGCAATTGATTTGACCGACACCGCCAACAGAGCTGAGGACCGGCAGACCGTTTCTGATCTTCAGAGAATAGTCTCGCGCCCCCAGTTCACCGTGCGTCATACATCATCCGGCGGCTGCGAATTCCATCCCCATTCGCACTCGGCTTTCACCGTGACCACGCTAGTTTCGGGAGAGATGTTCGTTACTATCGGTGAAAACGATTATCACCTGTCGCCGGACGATGTGGCGCTGACCAACATAGGACAGACTCACGCAGGACATGCGAGCAGCGTTGAATTCGTCTCTGTCTCGATCAATCCGGCTCAGGTAGAAGAGCTTGTCACGGAGCTTGGGTTGACTCGAACAACCGCCGAAGTCGTCTTTAACGCGAGCGTCATAACAGACGAAGCCATAAACAGGATCGCGCGCTCGATTGCAAACGAGATCGCAGATGAGGGGTTAGGCCAGGGCGCGATGCTCGACGCGCTGGTGCGCCAGCTCGTGATTCACTTGCTGCGGTCGCACATGACCGTGCGCAAATCCGCGCGCATAGAATTGTCGCGGGCCGGGCCGGTCGACCGCCGTTTGCGACTGGCCCTTGAGTTCATGCACGATAACTTCTCGCGCGAGCTTGCCCTCGACGAGATTGCCTCTGCCGCATACCTGTCCGAGTATCATTTCGCGAGGCTGTTCAAGCAGATCACGGGCGTGACGCCTCACACTTACCTCGCCAACCTGCGCCTTGAGCGCGCGCGTCGGCTGCTTGCGGAAACGGCATTCCCCGTCAGCGAGATTGCCGCGATGGTCGGTTATCAAAGCCAGAGCCATTTCACAAAAATCTTCAAATCCGTGACCGGCATAACCCCGCGCGCCTACCGCGAAGCGTTAACGGCAATCCGCCGCTAATAATCAGCAATATCGCGCAAGACGCTCGTCTGTTGTTCTGTTTTAATAGATAGTGCGAATCGTGTAGTCGGTGGCCGGAAGACTTTCGGAAAGGTAATCAGATGTCAACTCAGAATCAGAAAAAATCCGTAGAGATTGAAGAGGCGAAAGGCCGCCTCGGCGTGTTGCTGGTCGGGCTCGGCGCGGTCAGCACGACTTTTATCGCCGGAGTCGAGGCGATCAAGCGGGGCATAGCGGAGCCGATCGGGTCGCTCACTCAGATGGGGACGGTCCGCCTGGGCAAGCGCACGGATAACCGCGTGCCGATGATCCGCGATTTCGTGCCGCTCGCGACGCTCGAAGACCTCGTCTTTGGCGCGTGGGACATCTTTGAAGAAGACGCTTATGAAGCGGCCTTGCACGCGGGCGTGCTTGAGCGCGATCTGGTGAAACAGCTTAAGAGCGAGCTTCAATCCGTCAAACCTATGAAAGCCGTCTTCGACCAGCATTATGTCAAACGTTTGAACGGCGCTCACGTCAAGCAGGGCGCGAACAAGATGGAGCTGGCCGAGCAATTGATGGCCGACATCGAAGAGTTCCAGCGCAAGAACGAGTGCGACCGCGTGGTGATGATCTGGTGCGCGTCGACGGAAGTCTTCATGCAGTGCACGGATCAGCACAAAGATTTGAAGTCGTTCGAGCAGGCGATGCGCGAGAACGATCCCTCGATAGCGCCTTCGATGATCTATGCCTACGCCGCGCTGAAATCGGGCGTGCCTTTTGCCAACGGGGCGCCCAACCTGACGGTCGACGTGCCCGCGCTCACGAAGCTCGCGACGGACCAGGGGCTGCCCATTTGCGGGAAGGATTTCAAGACGGGCCAGACGTTGATGAAGACTATGATCGCCCCAGGGCTGAAGTCGCGCCTGCTCGGCCTGCACGGCTGGTTCTCCACAAACATTCTCGGTAATCGCGACGGCGAAGTTCTCGACGACCCAGAGTCATTCAAGACCAAGGAAGAATCTAAGTTAAGCGTTCTCGAATACATCCTTCAGCCCGACGTCTACCCGACGCTCTACAAGGATTTCAGCCACATAGTGCGCATCAACTACTACCCGCCGCGCGGGGACAACAAAGAGGGTTGGGATAACATAGACATATTCGGGTGGCTGGGCTATCCGATGCAGATCAAGGTAGACTTCCTCTGCCGCGATTCGATACTGGCCGCGCCCATAGTCCTTGACCTCGCTTTATTCCTCGACCTTGCCAAAAGGGCGGGGATGCGGGGGATTCAAGAGTGGCTTTCGTTCTATTTCAAGAGCCCTATGACCGCGCCAGAGCTTTACCCTGAGCACGATCTTTTCATCCAACTGATGAAGCTCAAGAACACCCTGCGCCATTTGAAGGGCGAAGAGCTGATCACACACCTGGGGCTTGAGTACTACGATTGATCGTATCATTTCGTACAAAGAGAAAGCCGCCGACCTCGGAGCGTCGGCGGCTTTTTTAATATGTGCGTTTGTTAGAACTGGCCTTACGCTCCCGCGCCGCTTGCGGCCTGCACCGCCGGCTTGCTACGACCGGCAATAGCCGCAGCAATGCCTGCAAACAGTCCGCCTAAAACAACCGTGAACGCGATCCAGAGGATCATCTGCGGCAAGAACCCTATCTGCATGTAAGTAGACCAGAAACCGGTATCGACGAAGTCAGGAGGGAGAACATCATAGTGCGTCCCCCATTGACCCCGGATGGCGAAATACATCAGGATTGCGACGGGGATTCGCACCGCGTAGCCGAAAGCGAGCAGAGTCTTAAACAGCTTGGGCCAGGCCGGGTATTGAACGACTATCGCTACGATAGTCAACGCGAAAAGCACGGCCATCTTCCAAGTCGGTATGGGAGGCTGGCCCGCGAGAAAAGCTGCGCCGACCAGAATCAAAATCCCTACAATCGCACTTAGAATTACTTTCCCATAACTCTTTGGAGTCTCTCCAGCCTTCGCGAGCTTGTACCCAAAGTAAGCGGCGAAGATCAGCGTCAGCCAGCTTACCCCGATTGGCGAGCCGCCGCCACCGGCTGCGCGGCTGAACCAGAACTCGTTCCAATGTTGTAACTCACCGACAAGCCTAAGTATTGTCACTCCGAGACAGATCACCGCCGGCACAAGGATCAGCCGCGCGATGCTTACTCGGTTTTCAGAAGTCGTTTCTGCCATATGAGAATCTCCTTTCAACCTGAATAGCCAGGGCGATCATTCGGATACAATTGTCGAAAGTAATGTTCGGATGGTCAAACCCTATAACACAAGCGCGACTCGCGAAACAAGCTGAACCGAGACTTGCCCCTACTTGCGCCGAAAAACTTTGGGATGCTACTATCCGGCTTTGTACTACTGATGGCCCTTCCCGCATGCGGGAAGGGCTGCAATCAGCAGCCGGAAGGAGCTTTACTTGATGAAAGCAACACGCAGGGCGAAGATAACCGCGCTCGGGCGGTATGTCCCGCCGAAGGTAGTCACAAATCATGACCTGGCGAAAAGAGTCGACACCAATCACGACTGGATAGTTGAACGCACGGGCATACTGGAGCGCCACATGGTCGAGCCGGGCACTCCTACTTCGGAACTGGCCGCGCAGGCTGTCGGCGATCTTCTCCAGCGTCGCGGAATCGAAGCTGACGAGATAGAGGTGATCATCGTCGCTACGGTCACGCCGGACATGTTTTTCCCCGCGACCGCCTGCCTGGTGCAGAATAAAGTGCGCGCCAGCCGCGCATGGGGGTTCGATGTTTCGGCGGCCTGCTCGGGCTTCCTTTACGCGCTGACGATCGGAGCGCAATTCATACAGTCGGGCGCGCACGATAAGGTCGTGGTGATAGGCGCGGACGTGATGTCGAGCATAATTAACTTTGACGACCGCACGACCTGCGTGCTGTTTGGCGACGGGGCGGGCGCCGTGCTGCTTGAGCCGAGCGAGAGCGAAGAAGTAGGCATCCTAGATTACATGCACGAGA
Source organism: Blastocatellia bacterium (assembly GCA_036277095.1). Lineage (GTDB taxonomy): Bacteria > Acidobacteriota > Blastocatellia > UBA7656 > UBA7656 > DASUNP01. The sequence continues at coordinate 132,031 of DASUNP010000014.1, read as the reverse complement.
TCGATGGATCGGGCGCGCAGTTTCTACACATGCCCGGCGGCGGGAGCCTCAACCCGCCTTCTCACGAAACCGTTGATAAGAAGATGCATTACGTTCATCAGGACGGGCAGCCCGTCTTCAAATATGCTGTGCGCAAAATGGGCGAGGCAAGCCGGGGCATACTTGAGCGCAACGGCCTTGAGGGCAAGGATGTAGATCTGTTCATAGCCCATCAGGCGAACATGCGTATCATAAACGCGGCGGCCGACCGTCTCGGGCTTGATGAAAACAAGGTGGTGAGAAACATATACAAGTACGGCAATACTACGGCCGCAACTATCCCGCTTGCTATCGGGGATGCGATTGATGATGGCCGGATGAAGAAAGGGAGCCTCGTGTTGTTCGCCGCCGTTGGCGCGGGTTACACGGTCGGCTCTGTGCTCGCTCGCTGGGCTTATTAATTAATAGCTACCTGCCGTCTGGCCGTTGACGGGTGGCCGCGCGCCGGCCGCCTCTTGAACGATCTTTACGCCCACGCTTGCCCCGATTCGAGTCGCGCCCGCCTCGATCATCTCTTTCGCCTGTTTCAAATCGCGGACTCCGCCGGAAGCTTTGACACCCAGGAGGCTGCCCACCGCGCGGCGCATCAGCGCTATGTCGGCGACCGTCGCGCCTCCTTTACTGAACCCGGTCGAGGTCTTCACAAAATCTGCCCCGGCCTCTTTCGCTATCACACAGGCTCGGACTTTCTCTTCATCCGTAAGCAGAGCCGTCTCGATGATAACTTTCGAGAGGCAACCTGCTTCGCGGGCTACCTCGACTACGCCCGCTATGTCGCGCAAGACCAGGTCGTAGTCGCCGGATTTAAGCGCGCCGATGTTAACCACCATATCCAGCTCGGTCGCCCCGTCAAAGATCGCGCGCCTGGCTTCGAACGCCTTCGTATCCGGCGTGTTTGCGCCGAGCGGAAAGCCTATCACGGTGCAGACCTTCACACCGCTTCCGCGCAAGGCGCATGCCGCCTCGCGCACCCAGGTCGGGTTTATACAGACGGATGCGAATCCGTACTGCGCGCCTTCTCGGCATAGCTGTAGAATCTCGTCGCGCGTGGCTTCAGGCTTGAGCAGAGTGTGATCGATATAACGGGCCACCTGGCGAGCCGCTTCGCTTTCGGCGCCTGTCAGCCCGAACCTCACTCCTCCGTCGGCAATTAGTGACTGCATGCGGTCGGGGCACTTGACGAAACACTCGTCGTGATGCAAAGCACATTCTGTTGTAAGCGACCCCGTCCCAAGCCGGGATAAAATCACGTCCGTGATCTGAGAGACCAACTGCTCAATGTTCAAATCATCTTGCATAAGCCGTATCTTACGCGACCGAGTGAGGTGCGGCCGCATCGTCAGAGGTGCCGACAATCGCTTCGAGCCTGCGCAACGCTCGATTCTTCAACTCCGCTAAAAGAGAGTAAGGCACTCTAAGATCGCCCAACCCGCTGACAATGTTTATGTCAGGCTTGTAGCTCCCATGAAAATCGCTCCCTCCCGTGACGAGCAACCCGTGGCGCGCCGCCATCCTTGAGTATGTCTCTCTTTGCTCCGGGCTGTGGCGGCTGTATATAGCTTCTACGCCGTCCAAACCCATCGCGGCAAGCTCGCCGATTAACATGTCCTGTCCTTCAACGGAGAGCGGCTTCAGTTGATATGGGTGAGCCAGAACCGCAACCCCGCCTGCGCTGTGGATCAGATTGATTGAATCGGCGGGAGTGAGACGCCTCTTATCGACAAAAGCGGCCGCTCCCTTTGCCAGGAATCTCGTGAAAGCATCCTGCATGCTTTGAGCGTACCCCTTCTCAACCATCAACCGCGCGAAGTGAGGACGCCCGACGACTTCATTTCCTGCTGCTTTGACCACCTCATCATAATCTATGTCAAAGCCTAGCGACCGTAACCTGTTCGCTATTTCAGGATTTCTCTCTTTGCGCGCGCGCCTCAATTCGACAAGCTTAGTTTGTAGAAGCGAAGATTCGCTATCGATATAATACCCGAGTATGTGCATCGTGCCGGGCTCGTGCTCGGCGCTGATCTCTATCCCGCTTACGAATTCGACACCGAGCCTTTCGGCAGTTACCCTGCCTTCAGCTAAACCATCTACCGTGTCGTGATCTGTGATTGCAATGGCCCGCGCGCCGGCGCGCGCCGCCACTGCGACTAACTCTTCGGGGCTGACGCTGCCGTCAGAATATAGAGTGTGCGTATGAAGATCGATTGTTTCGTCTGACATTGATCACGATATTATCTGCTGATAATCTGCGAAGTCAAACACGCATCAAGACATAAAACTCGCGACCGGAGCCTGTTTCACGGCATCGCCTTGAAATTGGCTCTGGGAGCCTGTTTCGCGGTGGCTACCCTGTAAGCGGCTCCCAGAGCCAATTTCACGGTTCGCGTGTGTGTTATTGTTATGCCGAACTGGCGGAGCAGGCATAATCGGGTGACGGTAATCTCGACTGAGTGATCGAAAAAGACGCACCTTTGAAACAGGCCGCCAGAGCCTGTTTCAGGGTAGTAGCATTAATAAGCGATTTTATTTTGTTGGCTCTCAAAAAAAAAAGTTGACAATAATGCGCGAAGCAAATATATACAACAATATGTTGTGTATCATTTAGTCTAGTACACAAGAGTAAATAAGCTACACTATCTTGTGTACGGGGTAAAAATCTAAAGGAAAGGAGAAGCACACGCTATGGCAACTGCAAAGAAAGGCGGCGCTAAGAAAGGCGGCGCGAAAAAAGGCGGCGCTAAGAAAGGCGGCGCGAAGAAGGGCGGCGCTAAGAAGAGATAACATATTGCCGCCACGCAAAACGGGGGTTCTCTGTGTGAGAACATAAGGGCGGGCGTAAGCGTCTCGGATCTTTCGAAGGAATTCGGGCCTTGCGTCCGCCCTTTTATCTTCGCTCAATACTGCCTGCCAGCTTCAACCCTGCCGGAAAACTTGAAGTTCACATATGACCGCACGGCATGACTTAGTGTAAACTGATCCGTGCTATGGCGATGGAACGAGACGAGCGACCCTGGGGAGCATTCGAAGTCCTCGCGGAGGGCGAGGGCTATAAGGTCAAGCGCATAGAAGTAAAGCCCGGGCACCGGCTCAGCCTGCAGATGCATGACAAGCGCAGCGAGCGGTGGGTCATAGTCGAAGGTGCGGCCCTGGTCCGGGTGGGAGACGAGGAATTCGTTCGCCGCGTCAACGAAGACGTGATTATTCCCGTCAATACAAAGCATCGAGTGACTAATCAGGGCGACAAGCTTCTGGTCTTCATAGAGGTTCAGTGTGGGTCTTACCTGGGCGAAGATGACATAACCCGGTTCGAGGATGATTACAACCGCATTAATCAGTCAACCCGGTAGACAGAGAAGCGATACCTGTCGGCGTCTCACGCCTCCGCTCCTACCTTTGCATGCGAACGGCTCGAACGCGCCGTCTCGTCGGGGCCGTACAGATCCGGCTCACCTTGCGGGCGGGTCTTCCATCGTTTATGAATCCAGAGCCATTGGTCCGGGTAGCGGCGCGCATACTCTTCGATCACGCGAGTAAATCTTTCCGTGTTTATGCGGACCTCTTCCTTGAAGTCGCCGGTCCTCACCAGGGGTATTTCCGGGTCGAAGCGAAGGCGATGCTTTTTAAGCCGCTCGTCCCATATCAAGAAACCTGGGACGACCGGAGCGTCTGCGCGAAGCGCGAATACTGCAAGCCCCGTAGTCGAGCAGGCCGGGATACCAAAGAAATCACAAAATACCCCCTGGTCCTCCAGCACGTTTACGTCTATTAACAGCCCAACGTCTTCGCCGCGCCTGAGCGTTTCGAGCACCGCTTTGACCGCCATCATCTTATTTATAGTGCGATTGCCTGAAAGCTCTCGGTAATCGTTTGCCATGCTGTTTATGAGAGGGTTGTCTAGTAGCCGAACGAGAAAGCTGAGAGGGTGGCCATACAGCCCTTGCGCGAAAGCGCAAAGCTCCCACGAGCCCACGTGCCCGGTTAGCAATAATACACCTCTACCGCGCTCGGCCGCGCTTTGGTAATTCTCAAAGCCATCATAGACGACTATCTTACCTATATTCTCGCGTGTGAGTTTAGGGAACTGAGAGAACTCTCCGAGCAGGCGGCCCAGGTTGCGAAAGACGCCTTTGATTACCCGCACGCGCTCGTCCCGAGACATCTCCGGCATAGCCATTGCCAGGTTCCTGTGAGCCGTATGCCGCAACCTGTCATGGAGATAGTAAACCGTGCGGGCGACCAGCCTCCCCATAAAGATCGCGGCGCGGCGCGGCAATAGGCCGAATGCTTTTAGCAACAGCCAGGCGGGCAGAAATTCAAGCAGGTTGCGCAATCGGGTTCTACTTCTTAGAGGCACGTCGTCAAACTAGCACGCTTTACTAACGACAGACAAGGAATTTCAAATCTCAAATCTGAGATTTCAAATCCTATTAATGTTTTTCTTAACTCTTGCGCGAGGGGCATGGCTGGGGTATCCTTTCGCTAGCTTGCCCCTGCCCTGGTTAATTCAATCAAAATCGGAGCCAGATATGAGAAGCTTTCAATCACTTGCCATCAAGTCGGTCTTTGCCTTCGGCTTGGCTTTACTGCTTTTGCCATGCGTGACGGTCGCACAACAGCCGGCGGCGAGTAGAAAGAAAGTTCCTCGCCTCACTACGGATGATGTCATTAAGGCCAAGACGGACCAGGCGCCCGCCGAGCCGTTGACAGAGGCCGCCCCGGCCAAAGAGGCCGCTTCATCTAAATCGGTAGAAGGCGCTACACCGGCCGCGCCAAAGACGGCCCAGGCCGACAACCCCGAAGAGAATTCATGGCGCGAGCGCGTCCAGGCGGCTCGCGAGCGCGCGAAATCTCTTGAGCGCGCGTCGGAAGAAGCCGAGCTGCGCGTGACGGAGATCCGTAATCAGATGAGCGTGTCGGGCCAAACTCCTCAGCAGCGCAATCAATCCGCCGCCGAGCTTGAGCAAGCCGGGCAGCGCGTTACAGAGCTTCGACAACAATCGCGCGACGCAGCCGAAGACCTTAACAAGCTGGTGGAATACGGCAGGGAAAAAGGCTTCAAAGAAGTCGAGGGTCCAAAGGCCTCCACGGATGACGGGAAGCCTAACGAGAAATACTACCGTTCGCGTTACGAGTCGCTGAACGAAGCTTTGCAGACGGCAGACCGCCGCGCTCAGCTATATGAAAACCGCGTGCGCGATTTGAATCAACGCATCTCGAATAACAGCGGCACGGGTGATAACTTTTATATCGCGCAGATTCAGCAAGAGCGCAACGAAATGCAACAAAAGCTGGAAGAAGCCCGCGCCGCGCGCCTCAAAGCGCAGACGGACCTGGATAACCTTTTAGAAGAAGCGCGTCGCAATGGCGTGCCTCCGGGCGTCTTCAGATAATTCGATTGTCCCCCCGCCCCGACATAAGCCTCTACATTGCCGATTACGGCTCTAACCGTTCTCATTCGGCAATAAAAGATTTTGGCATTCTATATTTTAAGACAAGCCCATGGCAGAGATATTACTGGTCGAAGATAAAGAGAGCCTAAGGCAGATGTTGCGCCTGACGCTTGAGAATGCAGGATACACCGTAGATCAAGCATGTGACGGGGCTGAGGCGCGTCGCAAGCTCAACGATTCTCGTTACCGTCTCATAGTGACCGATCTTAAAATGCCTCGCGCCGACGGGCTCGAAGTGCTCAAAGCCGCGAAGGCGGCGGACGCGGATACGGCTGTTATATTGCTTACAGCCTACGGCACGGTCGATGAAGCCGTGCAGGCAATGAAAGAGGGCGCTTACGAGTTTCTGCAAAAGCCTGTCGACAGCCGCCACCTGCTGCTGCTCGTAGAGCGCGCGCTTGAAGAGGCGCGGCTGCGCGCCGAAAACATTCTTCTCAGAGACGAGTACGCCCGGCGCTACGGCTTTCCGCGCATCGTAGGCGACTCGGCGGCGATGCAGAAAGTAGGCCGCGAGATACAGCAGGTCGCAACGACTCCTACCACGGTTCTGTTGCTGGGCGAATCGGGCACGGGCAAAGAGCTGTTCGCCCGCGCGATACATCACCTCTCGCCCCGCCGCAACGCGCCCTTTATCGCGATCAACTGCGCCGCCATCCCCGACACGCTGATAGAGAATGAATTGTTCGGCCACGAAAAGGGAGCGTACACGGGTGCCGACCAGCGCCGCGCGGGCAAGTTTGAGTTGGCTGCTCGCGGAACAATCTTCCTCGACGAGATCAGCGAGATCGCGCCCGCTGTTCAATCAAAGCTGCTGCGCGTTTTAGAAGAGCGTAAGATCACGAGGCTCGGAGGCTCCGCCGATTTAGATGTCGACGTGCGCGTAGTCGCGGCTACGAACCGCGATTTGAAGGCGGCGGTCGCGACAAAACAGTTTCGCGAAGACCTCTACTTCCGCCTCGCGGTCTTTCCCGTCCAGATCCCGGCGCTGCGCGAGCGGAGAAGTGACATAAGACAACTGGCCGAAGTATTCTCCGCCAAGTATGGTCGCGAGCTGCGCCGCGCGCCGCTCCGGTTGACAGGTGAAGCGTTGCGCCTGCTCGAAGAGTACGATTGGCCGGGCAACGTGCGCGAGCTTGAAAACTGCGTGGAACGCGCCTGCATACTGGCCTGCGGCGTCGAGATCACGCCTTCCGATCTCAACATAAGCCCGCCTGCCGATTATTCCCTGCGCGAACAATTGACGCTCCTCGACGGCTTCGACATGCGAGGCTCGCTTTCAGACGTCAGCGCTCGCGCGCAGCGTCTGGTCGAGCGGCGTAAGATCGATCAGACGTTGAGAGAGTGCGGATACAACAAGTCCCGTACGGCCGAGCGGCTCGAAGTCAGCTATAAGACTCTGCTCACACGCATCAAAGAGCTTGAGCTTGAATAAGGCAACAGCGCGAGCGACGCCTGCATCTGAGCTTCTGCTTGGATAACCATTCGCAAAGCAGATAGAATCTGGCTGATGAAACGGCGTCATCCTCTTAAAGAACCCGAACAATCACTCGAACAGACCGCCGGCGGGGAGCAGGACTCTCAAAAGCAAATCTCGCATGACGGCGCGCGCGGGCGCGGCGCGCAGGTCGCACGCTCGGCTGGAATAGTGAGCCTGGCAGTGATGGCAAGTCGCGTGTTGGGGCTCGCGCGCGAGATGGTCTTTGCATATTTCTTTGGCGCTTCAAAGAGCTATGCTACGGACGCATTCGTGATGGCTTTCCGCATCCCGAACCTGCTGCGCGACCTTTTCGCAGAGGGCGCGCTGTCGAGCGCCTTCGTCCCGGTCTTCTCAGATTACCTGGTCAAGAAAGATGAGAAAGAGGCGTTCCGACTTTCGAACCTCGTCACGAACACTCTGATACTCATACTTGGCACGCTGGTGGTGCTGGGCATAATCTTCGCGCCGCAACTGGTCAGCGTCTTTGCGAGCGGGTACAAAGATACGCCGGGCAAGTTTGAGCTTACGGTGTATCTGACCCGCCTGATGATGCCTTTCATCCTGCTCGTAGCCCTTGCCGCACAGTCTATGGGCATACTCAACGCGCGCGGCCGGTTCGGCTTACCCGCGCTCTCCTCCTCTTTCTTTAACGTCGGCTCTATAGTCGGCGGGATCATATTCGCGGCCCTTTTGACCGACCCGACTTTTTCTCACCCGATCACAGCCATTAAAGAGAACCCGCGAGAAGGGATAATCGGAATGGCTTATGGCGTGTTGATAGGCGGGTTCCTTCAATACTCTGTGCAGTGGCCCAGCCTCCGCCGCGCGGGGTTCAGGTATCGCCCCGCGCTCAGCTTCTCTGACCCGGGCGTGCGTCGCATATTCAAGCTGATGGGGCCTGCCGTGATAGGCACGGCTGCGGTCCAGATAAACATTCTGATAAACAGCAATTTCGCTTCGAGCATCGAGGGCAACGGGCCCGTCGCCTGGCTCCAGTATGCCTTTCGCTTCATGCAATTTCCGATAGGCGTATTCGGCGTCGCGATTGCTACAGCCACGCTGCCCGCCATCTCGAAAAGCGCAGCCCTGAAACAGATGAGCGAGTACAAAGAGACGCTCGCAAGCTCGATCCGGCTCGCCTTCTTACTAACGATACCATCCGCCGTAGGGTTGATAGTGCTGGGCCGCCCCATCATCGCGCTCATCTACCAGCGGGGCGATTTCACTGCGATTGACACGGACCACACGGCCGGAGCGCTCGCCTTTTACGCCATAGGGCTTGCCGGTTATTCCGCGATCAAGATACTCGCGCCTGCCTTTTACGCGCTCGGCGACGCGCGGACTCCTATGACTATCAGCCTGCTGATGATCGTCATCAATTTCTTTATGAACTGGGCGCTGGTCGGCGTGCTTGAAGAGCGCGGGCTTGCGCTTTCGACCTCAACGGTGGCGCTGCTCAACTTCGCTTTGCTCTACTTTATAATGAGCCGCCGCGTAGGCGGCATCGAAGACCGCCAGACGGCTGCGGCGGTCGGCAAGATTGTCGTGGCGTCCGTCGTTATGGGCGCCGCCTGCTGGGCCGTTAGCTACTTTCTGAGCCGCGCCCTTAGCGACAACCAGATCGCCAGGGCCATAAACGTATTCGCTTCGGTTGCCGTCGGAGCTGCGGTCTTTTACCTTAGCGCGCGGGCGCTTGGCGTGAAGGAATTGAGGACGGGCGTCGGGGCCATCGCCAGAAGGTTCACCCGCCGTCTGCGTAAGTGATACGATGGCAAAAAGCTTTCGAAAGCCGACAATCATAGTCGTTGTGGTCCTCGCGCTTGTAGCGATGGCCGCAGCCTGGAGCTATATGAGGGGGCGCGGGTCGTCGGACAGGCTCGTGTTGTCGGGCACAATCGAAGCCGATGAAATACACGTGGGGTCGAAGATCGGTGGTCGCATAGCCGAGGTGCTGGTCCGCGAAGGTCAGGTCGTGAAGCAAGGCCAACCCATAATCCGATTTGAGAGCTTTGATCTGGACGCGAAACGCGCGGACGCTGTGGCGGCTATGGATGCAGCGGAGGCGAACTTGCAAAAGATGCTTGTTCTTTCGAGGCCCGAAGAGATCGCCGAAGCGAGGGCGCAGGCCGAGGCTGCCAGGATGACGCTTGAGCTGGCGCGAAACGGGCCTCGCAAGCAGGAGATCGATGCGGCGCGCGCAGAAGTTGACGGCGCGAACGCCGATTACGAAGTGGCGCGTCTGAGCCTGGAGCGTATAGAGAGATTGAGCGCGAGCGGGGTGGCGTCGCAGCAGGATTATGATAACGCCAGGGCCAGCTTTGATCGCGCGGCGGCCCGCCGCGAGGCGGCGCGGCAAAGGCTCGATCTGTTGCTTGCGGGGACGAGAAGGGAAGAGGTGGCGCGCGCCGAGCGCGAGTACCAGCGGGCGGCCGCGCGGCGCGCGTTGGTTGAGCGCGGCGCGCGTAAAGAAGATATTCAAGCGGCTCAAGCTCAACTGAACCGCGCCCGAGCAGCGCTTCAGCAGATCGACACACAGTTGAGCGAGCTGGAAGTAAAGTCACCCACAGATGCATTCGTAGAAGTATTCCGACTGCGGCCGGGCGATCTGATAAACCCAAACTCGCCCGTAGCGACGCTGGTCGAGACAGATCGCCTCTGGGTGCGCGTCTACGTGCCGGAGCCCGAGATGGGGCACCTTCAACTGGAGAAAGAGGTTTCGGTTTCGGTCGATACTTTTCCGGAAGAGCGTTTCACGGGGCGTGTCGAACACATAGCCAGTCGCGGCGAGTTCACGCCGCGCAACGTTCAGACGCGCGAGGAGCGCACGCATCAGGTCTTCGCGGTGCGCGTGCGGCTCGCCGACAGCGCGCACAGGCTTCGCGCGGGAATGGCCGCCGACGTGGTTGTTATGAAATAGCATGACCACAGCGATTGAAATCAATGGGCTGACAAAAAAATTCGGGGCCTTCACGGCTGTCGATAATGTCAGCCTTTCGGTCGAGGGCGGAGAGATTTTCGGCTTTCTCGGCCCGAACGGCTCAGGCAAGTCCACCATCATACGAATGCTCTGCGGGCTGATCGCGCCGACGGCGGGGACGGCCCGCGTGGCCGGGTTCGACATCCAGAAACAGACCGAAGAGATTCGCCGGAATATCGGTTACATGTCACAGCATTTCAGCCTCTACAACGACCTGACGGTCTGGGAGAACATAAACTTCTACGCGCACGTTTACGGCTTGAAACGCGAGCGGCTAAAAAAGCGCCGCGATGAGGTGATCGCCCTCACGCACATCGAGCGGTTCACTGACCACCGCGCGGGGACGCTTTCGGGCGGGTGGAAGCAGCGGCTCGCACTCGCGTGCGCGCTCGTTCACGAGCCCAAAATAATCTTTTTGGATGAGCCGACTGCCGGCATCGACCCCGTAGCGCGCAGGGAGCTTTGGGATCTGTTTTTTCAACTCTCAAGCGAGGGGATAACGCTGTTTGTCACCACGCATTATATGGACGAGGCCGAGCGCTGCTCGCGCGTGGGTTACATCTACAACTCGAAGCTCGTCACCTACGGCGAGCCGGACGAGCTTAAGCAACTGCCGGATGTCACCCCGCCGAACGCGAAATGGGTTGAGGTTACCTGCCCGAACACGACCGTCGCGCTCGCCCGCCTCAAGGAGGTTGATTACGTGCTGGACGCCACGATCTTCGGCCAGTCGATACACCTTCTGATGAAGATCGACGAGCCCTTAGATCGAATAAAGAAAGACCTCACCGCGATAGGGATTGATACGGCCGAGGTGACGATTGCGCGCCCCTCGCTTGAAGACGTATTCGTCGCCTTGACGAAACGGCGCGCAGAATCGGCTTCCAGTTCTTAGTTTTGAGCTTCGATTTGAAAACTCAGAACTAAAAACTGAAAACTAAAAACTATGTTTAGAGGATTCAAGTCCATCTTTTATAAAGAGGTGATTCAGATCAGCCGCGATCCGCTGACGCTCGCGCTGATGCTGATGCTGCCGATGCTGCAATTATTGATCTTCGGCTACGCCATAAACATGACTATCCGCGATATCAGTACGGCAGTTTATAACCTCGATCCGGGCCGAGACTCGCGCGAGCTTCTCGATTCATTTGAGAATACCGATTATTTTCAGATCACCGAATACGTCGCCTCTGATGAAGAGTTGAACAAAGCCATCGTAGCGGGCCGCGCAAAGGTCGGTATAAAGATACCGCCCGATTACTCGGAGCGGCTGGCATCGGGCCGCCAGGCCACTGTGCTGGTCTTAATAGACGGCTCGGATTCCTCCATCGCGACGCAGAGCCTCACGGTTTCTACTTCCGTAGGGCTGCGAGAGTCGCTTGAAAGGTTGACAACCGGCGGTGAAGGCGGCTCGCTAGAGCTGCCCATCGAGATACGCCCGAAGATGCTCTTTAACCCGGACTCGCGCTCGGCAAACTTCATGGTGCCGGGCCTCGTCGCCATCATTCTACAGATCATAACGACGCTGCTGACGGCCTTTTCAATAGTGCGCGAGCGCGAGCGGGGCACGCTTGAGCAATTACTCGTAACGCCGATTCAGCCATTCGGATTGATGTTGGGCAAGCTGGTGCCGTATGGACTGATAGGGATATTTGAAACCGTAACGGTGCTTACGGTTATGCGAGTCATTTTCGACGTGCCGATAAACGGCTCAGTTTTATTGCTGCTCGTGCTATCGATCCTTTTTTTGTTCACGGCCCTGGCAATAGGGCTACTGATTTCGACCAAGGCGCAGAATCAGGTCCAGGCATTCCAGATGGCTTTCTTAATAATCTTTCCCTCGGTCCTGCTTTCGGGGTTTATGTTCCCGCGCGCCTCTATGCCTGCCGTCATGCAGGCCATATCGTTTCTGATCCCTGCCACGCACTTTATGGAGATCATACGCGGGATAGTGCTGCGGGGCGCAACCATTTCGGACGTGATGAACGAGGTTATCACGCTCGCGGTGATGGGATTGCTGCTGCTGGCTTTGAGCGCCCTTCGCTTCCGCAAGAAGCTGGCTTGATCGCGAAAAAAAGAAGGGGCGCTGCAGCCGCCTCAATAGAGGAGAGAATTACACGGCCGCAGCGCCCTGTGAGTAATGGAGGAGGATTCACCCCAAAGCGACAACGCTTATGACAGCCATACTGCGAGACTCAGGCGCATTGGATTCCCCGCAGAAAGCTGCATCTGTCACTCACACTTCTAATAACGCAACCTGAATAATTTGGTTTCAAAAAATAATTTTGGATTTAGCTTCAAATTTTTGTTCTGAACGATTTAGCCGGGCGAGCCGGCGGCCAAAAAGAAAACGAGGCGCGAACACTCGCGCCCCGTTCCCAAGGAGAAGGATATTCTGTTCTGAACTTAGCTCCTGATTTTGGTGGAAGAAAAGGTCAGCGCATCCAAATCTCTACCCCTTCCATCCTCTATCAGAATCGTCTGCTCACTTTTGTTTAACGCACAAATCCGGAATTTGTTCCCGCGCCTTTCGATGCTTAAATTTACCCCTTTTGCCGCCTCAGACGACCTCGAAAGGGACGGTCGCCGAAGGCGCCGTCGCATCATTAATATATATCTCTACGCGGTAGCGGCCGGCGCTAAACCCTTTGGCATAGGTCAGGCTGAATCTTGCTATGTTCTCTTTTCCCTTGAATATGTAAGACATTGAGCGCACTTCTGTGTTTGGGGCGATGTCGGCTACCTGCTCGGCAATCCACTTGCCGGTTATTTTTGTGCCAGGAGTTGCGCCCCGGACTAAGACGTTGACGTAAAATGCGCCGGTCCCGGCTTCGTACCGGGTCACTTCCGTTTCGCCTTCCTGGTCTGACGACAGAAAAGCCCTCGCAACCTGAGGCCCCAAAGCCATGCCGGCCGTGGGCTTCACGGTGAAATTGAGTGTCTTCTCAGGCTTGTCTTCGCCTTTGTCTTTCGGGTTGAGGTAAACGTCCACCTTGTATTCGCCTGCGGGAAGCCCGTCGGCGGAAGGCGTGTAGAAAAAGTCTATGATGCTGTTCTCGCCGATCTCGTTCATAGTCGTTTCGTCGAGTTTCTGGTTGGGCGGCTGACCTTCGGCGTTTACGGCGAACCACTGCGCCCTGATCTTTGTGCTGCTCGGCGCGTTCGCCAATTTTACGACGCAATGGATCTTGTCGGTCGAGTCAAAGACGGTCGTAGGGTTCACGGCCTCTTTTTTCTCGTTCACAGCTTTCGACATCTGCGCGTCTGCGATGCGAGCGGTCGAAAAGCTGAACTGGCAGGCAGACAAGGCTGCCGCGAGCATAATTGATAAAAAGATTTTTATTCTACTCACAAGTCGTCTCCTCTCACCCGGCCCGCGAACCGTCAGGCACGGGACTTTCCGGCGTTGCTAAGACGGGCGTTATTCCGTCCGCGTAGCCAATGTCCAAAATCATCCCTTCCGATGTTTCGCCCATCATCTTTTTCGGTTCCAGGTTGACAACGAAAAGAGCCTGTTTCCCTTCGATCTCTTTCGGCTCCTGGCGCTCCTGCTTTATGCCGGCGAGTATTGTTCTCTTGTGATCGCCGAAATCGACAGTAAGCTTCATCAGCTTCTCCGACCCCTTTACGGCTTCGACAAGCACAATAGTCCCTACGCGTATGTCTACGCGGTCCAGAACGTCGAAAGAGATAGTCTGTTTGACGGGCGCAACTTTCATTGCGGTCATCTTTTTTCTAACCTGATGTAAGTGAGCAACCCTTTTGCGGCGAGCCGGCCTTTTGAGTCGAACAGATCGCAATCGGCTACGACTATGCGGCGGCCATCGCGGACCAGGCGAGCGTCGGCTACAATGCGGCCCTCGCGGATGGGGGCGAGGTAATTGACTTTCATCTCGACTGTGGTGAAGCGGTCGTCGGGCTCGCTCGTGCCGATAATCGCAAACGCCACGGCTGTGTCGATGATCGTCGCGATAACCCCCCCGTGCATGATGCCCTGTAGCTGTAGCAGTTCTTCTCTCACTTCGAGGCTCAGCCGGGCGCGCCCCGGCTCGATGGAATCGATCTCTATCCCTACGAGTCGCGGGAAATGGTTGTTCTCGAACTTCTCGCGTATAGCTTTTTCTCTCTCAGGTGTTATTTCCATTCTTTATTCTTTCTTGCGTGGTTTCGTTTTCTTGCCCGCCGCCTTGCTCTTTTGCCGGGGGGACCACTGGTAAAGACTAAGGTCGCAGTGGCCGCGCTCGTCAAAGACTACGCCCTCGGCTTCCAACATCAAGCGCTGGAGCTGCGGCTCTTGAATGATGACGCGGCCCGTGGATATTCCCCCGCGCGAGTTGATGACGCGATGCCAGGGAATATTACGCTCGTCCTGGGGCGTAGCGTGCATAGCCCAGCCGACGAGTCGCGGGCTGTAGCGGTCTTCGAGCAGGCGCGCTATCTGGCCGTAAGTCATCACGCGGCCTCGCGGTATGCGCAGCACCATGCGGTAAATCTTTTCAAACACCTGCTCGTAACCGGCGGCCGTGCGATTCTGTTTCGCTTGATTGGCTTTTCTACTCATTACCGTCTTGCTTCACCCGTAGATGTTAGGCGGCTCAACGCCGGCAAGGCGATAATAAGTGAATAGCTGGCCGCGGTGATGTATCTCGTGCTCGGTCATGCCCCAGAGCAGCACGATGCGGCGCATGTTGCGGCCATAAAACTCTATCTCTTCGTTCAACTGTTCAAGTGTAAGCTTTGATACCTCTCCGACAAGCTCGCTGTGCTGCGTCTCGAACAGATCGCTGATCTCTTTGACGCTTTTGTTTGAGATGTCGAGATCGACATGTTGAGTAGAGCCTGCCATCGCCGTTCGCACCAGGAAGAGCTCGGATTCGGGCAGGTGGCCGAGGAGCTGGCGCATGGTGAACATGCCTTCCTTCGGCTGCCAGTCCAACTGCTCGTCGGGCGCGGCCGCGAGCGTAATCGAAGTCTGTTTGTGAATGCGGTTCCAGTTCTTAACGAAATGCTCAGTCTCAGGGCAACTCATTGCTCGCTCCTTTCCCGTGGGTGATAAAGTTTGTTTGAGTCCAGACCGCTATTATCCGTTTAAGCGCGAGCCGGCGCAACTGACCACGGCATTTTGTCAGCGCTGCGGTGGCAAATTGCGTCGAAGCGCGATATGAAGAGATCATTTTCTTGTCTATTACAAACAGCGTCACGGCTTTGGGGTATTGCAAAAAATGCGGAGTGACGCGAAATGTCATCAATGCCTAACGTAATTTGTTAATAAAGCGCGTCGACGGTGCCGCAGATACTCAAAGTGATTCTTTAAGGTATTTAATCTAACCTAAATCACCAATGCCGATTTCCGATTGCGCATAAAGTAGCGCTTCAGGCTGGCACGTATGTTGCTCAATCAGACGATGGTTCTAGCAGTTCGACAGTTTGATAAAGAAACCTCTTCTGCTCAGAGCAACTGCGGGATGCGGAACTAAACGGCTGAGAATGGAAGGGAGGATGGGGGCCCTGCCTTCCATTCGAAGCACAGTTAAAAAGTCATGGGGGCGAGCAGGCCGTCGGACAATTAATGAAGCTTTAGCAATACTGAGAGAAGCGACAGACAGAGAGAGTTCAAGGTGTAGAGGCACAAGGGGGCGTGGCTCTATGCCGGAACTGATGAGAGCCGCCGATGACGAAAGTTATCGGCGGCTTATATTTTTATTGCTGAAGTCACGATTCAGAAAAGACGCAGAAATGCGCTGTCGGCGAACCCCTGTTCCATTGCGCTTCCGCTGATGTATAATCCTCGAACCGATCCATCTGAATAAGCAAGCGAAGGCGCGAGGACGTTTTACAATGAGGTCTAAATCTCTTAAGGGCAAGGTGGAGGCGCGCATATCGGACGTCAGCGCCGATCCTGTGTGCGAGTTCTATACCAGTCACCCTTACCCACCACCGGTAGAAAATCTGGATCGGCTTCGTGACGCGTGGCAGGCCGAGAATCCCAATCGTGCCGAGTACCATTTGCTATGGCCTGACAAGAAATACCGCTCCGATCTGGATGTCCTCGTCGCCGGATGTGGAACTTGGCAAGCCGCAAAGTATGCGCTCTGTCATCCCGATGCCCGCGTGGTTGGTATCGATGTTAGCCCGACTAGTCTTGAGCACACTGAGACGCTGAAGCGGAAGTACAAGTTAACGAATCTCGTAACACGTCAGTTGCCTATCGAGAACGTCGCCAAGTTAGACCAGCGCTTCGACCTAATCGTTTGCACTGGCGTGCTGCATCATCTCGTCGATCCGGATGTGGGTTTGCGAGCGCTCCGGTCTGTGTTGAGATCCGAGGGCGCGATGTACTTGATGGTGTATGCGCCTTACGGGCGAACCGGCGTTTACATGCTGGCGGAATACTGCCGGAGACTTGGCATCGGAACCTCGAAAGAAGAGATCCAGGATCTCACTGCGGTGCTGGAGGTGCTGCCTCAACATCATCCGTTGGTGGCTACACTGCGCGGCTCAAGGGATTCCTTGAACGCCGAGGCTCTAGTTGATGCGCTGCTGAATCCGCGCGACAGGGCGTACTCAGTGCCGGAGCTGTTCGACTTCATCGAACGCAATGAGTTGATGCTGGGCCGCTGGTACTGGCAGGCGCCTTACCTGCCTCAATGCGGTTTGATCGCGGAGACACCCCATGCGAGTAGGTTGGTCGCTCTTCCCGAACGTGAGCAGTATATGGCGATGGAACTGTGGCGAGGCTTGATGAATATCCACAGTTTCGTGGTCTACCGAAGCGACATGAACAACGATGGCTTGAAGCTTCGCTTCGATGACGAACGCTATTTGCGCTATGTGCCGATTCGTCTCCCGTGGACCATCTGCGTCCAGGAAGGACTTCCTGCTGGTGTCTCTGGTGTCTTGTTGAACCAAACTCATGTATTTGACGATCTGATGCTTTTCATCGATGCCCGAGAGAAGCGGATGTTTGAGGCAATCGACGGACGTCGTAGCATTTCAGAGATTCTTGACAAAGTGAAAGAGAAGCCAACCTCGCCGCTCTTTTTCAAGAAGCTCTGGTGGCACGACCAGGTGGTATTTGACACGTCGATGACTGCCCGCGCCAAAAGCAACGCCCGATCTGCTACTCAAGGGAAGGTGATACGCACGAAGCGATGATCAGGCTTTACATCAGACACCTGAATGCTCGTCAGCATTTGTTGTGAATCACGACTGTTGCTGACGACCGAATCCGGCAATTCCTTGACACTCATCAAAGCCAGACGATATTCTCACTCGTTAGATAATTCCAGAACTCATTTCGTGAACTAGCTACATAGGAGGGACTCGCTAGATGGATCCTAAGACAGTATTGCGATTTGCCGTAGACGAGCAGGTGAAATTCGTCGATCTGCGATTTACAGATTTGCCCGGCGCCTGGCACCACCTGACTGTGCCCATCAATCAGTTCAACGAAGACTCCTTCGAATCGGGCATAGGCTTCGACGCGTCGAGCCTGCGCGGGTGGGCGTCGATCAACGAATCGGACATGCTCTTGATCCCCGATTCGCAGCGATTCTGGATAGACCCCTTCTATGAAGAGCCGACCCTGTGCATGTTTGCGAACGTCGTGGACCCGATGACGAAAGAAGGCTATGGGCTGGACCCGCGCTCGGTGGCGATCCGCGCCGAAAGCTACCTGCGCTTCACGGGCTTGGCGGACACCTGCTACTTCGGCCCGGAAGCGGAGTTCTTCGTCTTCGACCAGGTGAGCTATCACAACGAGATCAACAGCGCGGGCTACCGTTTCGAGTCATCCGAGGGCATCTGGAATTCGGGCCGCGCCGAAGATAATCTAGGCTACCGCGTCCGCCAGAAAGAAGGCTACGTGCCGCTGCCGCCCGTAGACTCCCTTCACGACCTGCGCTCGGACATCGTGCAGAACCTGCAATCTGTCGGCATAGAGCCCGAGATGCACCACCACGAAGTCGCAACGGGCGGGCAGTGCGAGATCGATTTCCGCTTCTCGACGCTACTAGGCACTGCCGACAACGTGATGCTGTTTAAGTATGTAGTCAAGAATACGGCCTTCTATTACGGCAAGGCCGCGACCTTCATGCCGAAGCCCATGTTCGGCGACAACGGGAGCGGGATGCACTGCCACCAGAGCCTGTGGAAAGGCGAAAAGAGCCTGTTCGCAGGGGACCGTTACGCGGGGCTTTCAGAGATGGCATTGCATTACGCGGGCGGCGTGCTCAAGCACGCGGCGGCGATAGCCGCGCTCGCCGCGCCGACTACGAACAGCTACAAGCGGCTGGTCCCCGGGTACGAAGCGCCGGTCAACCTGGCTTACTCGCGGCGCAATCGCTCGGCCGCCATCCGCATACCGATGTACTCGCAGTCGGCGGGGGCGAAACGCCTCGAAGTCCGTTTCCCCGACCCGTCTTGTAACCCTTACCTGGCCTTTGCCGCGATGCTGATGGCGGGGCTTGACGGCATTCAAAACCGCATCGATCCCGGGGAGCCTCTCGATAAAGACATCTACGATCTGTCGCCCGAAGAGCTGAAAGACGTGCCCACCTTGCCCGGCACTTTAGACCGCGCGCTCGACGCGCTTGAAGCCGATCACGACTTCCTGCTCAAGGGGGATGTCTTTAACGAAACTATTGTCGAGCGCTGGATAAAGTATAAGCGCGAGAAAGAGGTCGACCCTGTTCGTATGCGGCCTCACCCGCTCGAATTCCAGATGTACTTCGACGCGTAAAAGATGAAGCAATTCCTTTGAGCGGCACGAGTATTCTCTCATCCGAGATTCTGGCAAAGCTCGCCGAGCAGGTCGAGCGAGCCAACCATCTTTTGGATTTGATTCCGCCGTCGTCGATCGAATGGCGGCCCGCGCCGGGCGCGATGAGGGTGTGCGATCTCTTAGGCCATCTGCTCGAATGCCTCGCCGGCTTTTGCGCTACACTTTACGTCATCGATAAAGAGCGGCTCGCCCATTTCGCGCGCCTTCGCGAACTGGAGGTGAATCACTGTTGCGGCATAGAAGAAGCGCGATTGAGAATGCGCGATTACATGGCGCGTATCGAAGAGGATTTTTCAGTCCTTAGCGATAAAGACCTTGCTATGAATGTGCCGACAGTTTTCGCCGCCGAGGGTGAAACAATTCTGAGGCTTCTGCTCACAAACCTCGAACACTTCATCAACCACAAATACCAATTGTTTTTCTACCTGAAGATGATGGGCGTTTCTGTAGGAACCGGCGACCTCTACCGGCTGCGCGGTTAAAGAAGATGGAAGGGCCATCCGCCCTGGCGCCAATAGATCAAGCAGCTAGTTGACTGAATCTACTGAAACGGATGGCCCGTTTTACCTGTCCAAACTTGGAGAGGGATGAACAGGACTAAGGTAAACTCAAGACCCTCATCTCTACTCTCTCTTTAGCGGTGAGTCGGGGAAGAGTATTAACAGCCGCGTAAGACCCAGAATGCAGACCTACATTCCTTGAATGATAGCCAAGTTCCGGGCCTGGGCCGTCGTCGTTAGCATTCAAACTATCAGAGAGTAATCACAAGAAGTCATAGAAAGCTTCTATCAGCAAGAAGCGTGCCGACTTAATTCAGTTCATTGATGGCTCAATACGCGCGCCCTGGATGAGATTCTTCTCAACCGGTTGAGAAGAATCTACACTAGGGCTGTGAAAGTTTTACAGTGCGTTAAACCTCCCGCGATCAGAAATTGATCGTCGCTTCGCTGGAACAGGTGTTGCCGCCCGCGACGCAAACTTTGTATCTGAAAGTCCCTGTCGCGTTCTTGTTGAATTGGTTCGTGTACGTGCCGGTGTTCGACACGGTAGTTATGCGCGAGCCGTTGCGGTATATGTCGACGAACCTTGAGCCCGTAGCTCCGCTCCAGCTTAGGTCGACAAACCTGGCTTTGTTCGTAAGGCGCGTTGAGAGCGCTAGAGTTATAGGAGGAGGCGGTGGCGGAGGAGGCGGAGGAGGCGGCGCGCCGCCGGCGCTGAAAAGGACCATTATGCTTCCGCTGCCTTGATTGACCACGACCAGGTCAGGCAATGAATCGCCGTCCAAATCTTTTGCAGCTAGGTCTACGGGATGTTGCCCGACGCTGAGATATTGGGGGGCAAAGTTGTAATTGCCTTGATTCATGAGAATAGCAAGCCACGAAGTCGCCCAGCTTGTGACGGCAATATCTGTACGGCCATCGCCGTTAAAATCTCCTGATGTTATGCTGGTGGGCGTATCGATCGTGGTCAGTTCTGAGTATCCGAGAAAACCTCCGCCGGGGTTGTCATTGAACAGGATGATTACCTGTCCGAAATAGGAATTCGCTATTGCAATGTCCGTGGTGCTGTCGCCGTCAAAATCACCGACCGTCACGTCATCAGGCAAGTCGCCCGCATAAAGCCTCTCGGGCGGGCCGAAGGTCCCATTCCTGTTGTTATGAATCACCGTGACGTTGCCGGTTGCGACCTGGTTAACATAAACAATGTCTTTGAAGCCGTCCCGGTTGAAATCTGCAAGGGCTATCGATTTCGAAGCCGAGCCGGTTCCGTATGTGCCGTTAAAAGCGAAACTGCCTTGCCCGTTGTTGAGCAGGATACCCGCCCTGGAACACTGGCTTATATCGGCCAGGTCGTTATCGCCGTCTTGATCGAGATCGCCGATTGCAACGCCCCTTGAAGAATTGCACACATTATAATTGACCGGGGCGGCAAATGCGCGGTTGCCTTGATTAATCAAGACCGAGACGGCCCCCGTGTTAGTTGAGAACGCAACGGCTATATCGTTTCGGCCATCGCCGTTTAGATCGCCGATATCCAGGTCAAGCGTATTGAAGCTTGAAGGCCAGAGCCCGTTTAATGAAATCCGCTCGAACGAGCTCGCTCCGTTGTTGAAGAATAGTTGTAAGCTCCCCTGAAGGTTGACGACCGCGATGTCGTTTAACCCGTCGCCATCCAGGTCTCCGATTTTTGCCGCCGAAGGGTTCGCCCCTGCGCTGAAAGTTACGTTGCTGTAACTGGATTGTAACCCTACTTCCGCATGCATCGAGCTTGGCGGGATCATATAGATGCCGGCTGAAAACAGCAGCACCATCACGATAAATCGCGAGGCGGTCCGGACAATTCGTGTCCGCTTTTCGCTAATCGCACAACTTGAGGCTGTAATTCTTTCCATGTCTCACCCCTCCTCTAACCAGAGATACCCCGTTCGATTATGCCTGTTCTTGGTACGGACCTATACAGCACCTTTAAAGGATAGAACCCGTAACAATCAATAAAAGCGTCGCTTAAGCATCATTGCCGAAAATCGTTTTACGCTGTTACAGACTGGGCATCTCAAAAAAGAGCGAAGCTCGCAAGGGTCGACACAGAAAAGCTTGATTGTGGTTGCAATGACCGTGCCAGTTCTGTGATTAATGTATCAAAGCAGGCTGGTGCTTTCTCTGGGGAGGAAGATCTACTGGTAAACGAGGCAGGCAGGCATGATGGCCCGGCTTTGCGCGCCGTGTTTCAAGTTGGAAGATGTAGGGGATAGATCTACACTCTATCCCCTGCCGGAAAGTCTTATCTTAGGTTCGCAACAAAATCCAAGTGGTATTGTGACCACTCGAAGAATTGGCATTGGGACAAGCAGGGAACTTCTGCCCACTTTTGAGTGGCATAACGACATTACTATGACTGTTACACTTGTAAATGCCGGACGTTTGAACGGTCCCGCCTGTTGTACCGCTTGTCTGCACGCTGGTTGCACTAGCACTACCGTATCTCATACTATTTCTCCTTTAAAGTTAAAAGTCATAATCCTACAGTACTGATGATCTAGTCAGTACTAACGAAACCATGCAAGCACACCTCAAGACCGCAGGCGGTGAAACTCGATTCACTGTGCAGGCAGTTGTATCGCCGGTCGCCAGACCCAGGGAAACATCGCGTCCGTTACGTGCAATTCGTCGTTCTTCTTCCTCGTCATTCTTATATACTCCAACGGCTGCTGGGGAGGTTTATGCTTGGCGAGGATTTCGTCACGTTCGCGTACGCTCAACCTGTACAGTTTAGCCTTTTCACCGCATTGCTTGAGCCCTCCGACTGCCTCCCTTAAGAACTCCAGCCCGTTCCGATAAGGATCGGCCTCCGGTAGCTTGTGATTCTTCACGTATTCGTCCCATCTCTCATATACTTTGCGGGTCGCTTTAAACTCTGCTTCGGTCAGCTCAAATCGCATGACCACGATCTCATCTTTACTGCTTTTCTTCTCTTTTTCGTTCTCCTCTACGATCTGGTTGTAAAGCTCGGCTGGGATTGGCCCAAATACGGGTGCCGTTTTGGCGGCATCATCGCCGGTCAATCGAATGCCAAGCGCTTCGATTTCAGTGTTGCGCCCGTCAAGCACAGTCCACATTGCAAACGCAGGCCCGCCTTGCGGGAGCGGCCCGGTGCGGGCGGCTAAGGTGAGAAAATACCGATGCGTCTGCTCCCTGACCCATTTCGTTGTTTCCTCTGATACGGGATCTTTCGTGGTGAAGCTATCGGCGCTGTATTCAATTATACTCCACCAGGTCACACCGGCTTGGAAAAAGTCGTTCCCGCGCCGCGTCGTGAACGTGATGCTTTTTGGCGCGGTAGGTTTATCCAGACTATAGTTCACTGCCTCTATCACCTCGAAGTCCTGGGGCAGGGCGGTTGAAGAGTGCTCAAGCAGCGTGACATGCCCCTCCAACGAAAAGCTAAAAAGCATGCGACCCAGTTCGGTTGTTCTATCCGATCTCCACATGCCGGCAATGTTGAATGGGCAAGACTTCTTGGCATCCAATTTAGCATCCGATTTAGCATCCGACTTGGCATCCGATTGACCGAAAGCGGAAGCGATGGCTGCCAGGCAAAGGAAGAGAAGCGAAAATAATGCTCGTTTCATCTAATTACTCTCCTTTCTCAAGCTGCCATGTTTAACCGCCATGCCGGCGAAGAGTTCCCAAGAAACGTAATCCTTCGCACAAGCTCAAAACTAACAACCCGCGATGATAGATCACGGTGAAGTCCGACTCACTTCGCCGCTTGTTGCGGCATATGATGCCCGTGAAACCTCTCGTCCGTAACGTGAAGCGACTGATTGCGTCGCTTCAGTTCCTTGAAATACCGAAAAGGAATGTTCGCTAGCGGGATTGCATCCATCGGCGAAGACGTGGAGATGGTATCCTCCAGGCTCCAGTCCAGCTTGTAAAGGTTGAACTTCTCCCCGCACTCGTTGAGGCTCTCGGTCACCTGCTTCGCCAGCAGAATATTATTCATACGCATGTCAGGGTACAGCAATTCGCTATTGCGAGCGCGTCTGACCCAGTTTTTTACTATCTTCACTCCCCTCTCGTACTGGGCCGCCGTGATTTCAAGTCGCAGCATCAAGTCCGTATTTTTGCGAGGTTCTTTCATGAACTCGCTATAGGTTTCCGCAGGGATCGCGCCAAAAACCGAATCGGTGCCGACAGCGTAAATGCCCACTGCATCTATCTCAGTCCGCTGCCCGTCGGTTTTGATCATCATAGGGAACGTAGGCCCGCTGTCATCATAAAACGTTCCGGTGCGCCCGGCCAGCACCATGAAATACCTGTGAGTATCTACCCTGACCCAGCGCGTCGGCGCGGAGCCGGGTTTTGCCAGACTCACCCAGGTGTCATCGTAGGCGGTGATCTCTATGGAGGTTGAGCCCTTTGCAAAGTCTCCGACCTCCTTGTCCGCTTTAACGGTGACGACCTTCGGCGCTTTGGGGTTATCGATTGAATAAGTTGCGCTGGCGATTTCTCGCAGCTCCGATTTCCAGCCTGACCCCGATAGTGCTGTCACCCTGGCGTCCGGCGTGAAACGATAAAAGAGCGAGCTTGCTCCGTCAGCTTTCTCAGCTCTCCAGGTCCCAATGATGTTGAACTCACAACCCCGCTTGACGACAGCCTTCTTTTCGCCATACGACTGGCCGAAGGCCGTAGCTAAAGCCGTCAGGCAAATAAGGATCAGTGAAAAAATAATGGCAGATCGTTTCATAACACCCTCCTTGAAACAATTCACTAAGAATAGAAGCCGCCTTTCGGCCGCTCCTATTCTTAGTGTGAGGCGAAACGGGAAAGGCGACCTGAGGCGGTGAATTGGCCCCACTGCCCCAGGCCCTTCGTCAAATCGTCATCCGATAGCCGTAGATCCGGCGCTCCTTGTCTATCCGCTCCTGGAGCTTCTTGTTTTCCTCAAAGATTTGCTCCTGCGTCATGGGAGGATTGGCCATGGAGATTTTCCACAACACCGTAGTCAGGCTGGCCTGCGGATCGACGTGCAGCGAATGGTTCGTTGCATCGTTGATGATCTTCAGGAACGACGTGTGACCGTAGATGTTCGTATCAATCGCTATGTGATCCATGGCGAAAAGCCTATAGCGAATGGTTTCGATGTCATACGGATCGCCCGTCAGGAAAGTCCAGCCCGGCTTGAGCGCCCCGTGCATATGCGCATAGTGCATCAACGCTGCCGGGTCGTCGTCTTCCGGTTTTACGGTGATCGAGTACATGAACAGGTCCTTACCCATTCGGTCTTTCAGAGCATCGTAGACTTTGACCAGTCTGGAGGTGATTAGCGGACAAGCCCCTTCGCAGGTAGCGTACATCAGGTTAATCAACACCTGCTTGCCTGCGATCAGGTCGTCGTAGAAGCGAACCTCCTTGTTTTCGTGCGTGCGAAGCCGGGCATTGGTGAAGAGCCTAGGCCCAGGCGACCCCACGTGCGGCACGCCCTGCACCGGCGCACGAAGCGGCTTCGCAGCCGACGGCTCCGCAGGCTGGTCGCCTCTGAACTTTTTGAGAAAACCTCTCCTCTTCATTAGCCCAGTTCCTCCTTCCTGTACAGCGGCGTGTCACCCCTGGCTACGCGCTCCTCATTGATCTGCTCTCTGCGCTGGCGCAATTCAGCCATGGTTTCGACCACGTCCCACCG
Organism: Blastocatellia bacterium; assembly: GCA_036277095.1. Classification (GTDB taxonomy): domain Bacteria; phylum Acidobacteriota; class Blastocatellia; order UBA7656; family UBA7656; genus DASUNP01. Next base: position 107,123 of record DASUNP010000014.1, on the reverse strand, counting down.
CACCATCATGAAGGCGTCTTCGTGGTTCATGTTGTGGCAGTGAATCAGGTACCGTCCTTTGAAATCTCTGAACTTAATCCTGATTCTCAGGTTGTGCTGGCCGGGCACCGAGTAGACGTCCCTGCGCGAGTTGTTGCCATCCTCCCACGGAAGCAGCGGGACATTCACCCTGTTTGCGTCCAGGCATCCAGTTGCGCTGGGAGTGTTGCAGACAGTTCGCTCTAGTATACGGCCCTCTTCCAGGTGAATGTGCACGGGGTGGAGCCAGCCGCCGGCAAGCGTGTCGTTCCTGATGACCCATTCCTCGCTCGTGCCTTTCAGCACCACGTGATCGGCTCGGCCTGGATCGAACGGCCCGCCTGTGCCTTCGGGATGTGTGACCGGGTCGAAAGCGAAGAAGCTATTGGTGTGTTGCGTGTTGTCGTCGGTCGTAGTCGAATGAGAGATTCTGAAGCTGTTCCCATCGGGTTGACCTGGGATGAAGCGGAAACCCCACTCGAAAGGATCTACTCCCGGCGCCGCAGCCGGCATCGGAGGCAAATCAGTCAGCGTGGACGGAATCGCCGGCGTATCGGGGATCGTGGCGTTCCCTATGATGTCGAACCGCATGAGAACTCTTCCAATGGGTATCCCAGGAGCCGGATCGGCCGGTGTCGGGGTAGCGACGAACTGCCCGACCGGCGGGTTCTGCGTGTTCTCTACCAGGTAGGCCGACTGCCCAACCGAGAACATGCTGAAGTCGATGATCACGTCAGTGCGCGACGCCACGGGTATATCCATACGGGTGAAACCGCTGGTGGCGCTCACGTCAGCCGGGGTGCGCAGGAGGTTGCCGTCTACGGCGACGATCGTCATCCGCCTTTGCTGGCCGCTCACTGAGCCCTCGGGTCCGTGGAGGCTCAAGTCCCAGGGCAATGTCACGCCCGAGTTGATCATGCGGAAGCGGTATTTCCTCCGCCGCACGCTCAGCTTCGGCTGAATCTTGCCGTTGACCACCCACTTGTCGGACGCCGGGGCCGCTGAGCCTATCTGCTGGAACATCTCTGTGCGATTCCTGGCGGGGTCGTGGGGGCAGAATCTCCTTATGCCCAGCAACAACGGGATGTCTGTCACGCCATAGATTCCAGGCAGCCGAAGCGATCCGGGCGTGCTGAACTCCCAGGGCGGGCTCTTGTGGTCGTACATGAGGTAGACCCCGTTCATCCCCAGGTAGTTGTTGTTGGCAGTCTCGGCCAGCAGGTGATCGTGATACCAGAAGGTATACATCGCTTCGCGGGGATCGCCTTTAACCCCTAGCGGCGGCTGAGAACCAAACTCATCGATGCCCGCGTAGGCATTGACGTAGTGATTGTCTTTGAACAATCCTCTGTTGAATAAGTCGCCCGCGAAACCGTCGCTTTCCGACGCCGTATGCCCGTTGTGCAGGTGGACCGTGGTCTGATTCTTGCCGAAGCTCAACGTAGTAGCTGGCAAGTCGTTCTTGAATCGCACGAGCGACGGCACACCATAGGCGTTAAGGATCGTCGGGCCTGGATATTGGCCATTAAAACCCCAGATGTACGACGGCAGGTAGTCGCGATGGAACCGGTGGGTTCCGGCCTTGGCCGTCAATAAATACTGGATCGAAGGGTTGAACTCCTCCCAGCGTTGATGCGGATCGCGTGCGGCCTCGAGGGGCGTGTTGGCGTTCTTGGTCGGCTGAGGATTCAGGATAGTCGGTATCGCTATAGACGGGATTGGAAGGTCGTCGACAAACGGCACGTGCGCCGGACTTGTTGCCGGCTGGGGCGTGCATAATATCGGTTCTTCAACCGTGCCCTGTGCGTAAGCCGTCGACTTCCTCGATGTCAAGATGGTCGGGCTCAAAATGGTCACAGCCCCGGCGGCAGCCCCCATTTTGAGCACCTCCCTGCGAGTTATCGTAGCGCGCATCTTTAAGTCCTTAGAATGCTCAGACTCCTTGTTCTCCTTAACCTTCTTTCTGGGCATAAAATCTCCTTTCATCCCTCAACGGGGAGGTTGTTTTTGAAGAATGTTCCACTGTGGGTTGCTGCCGTTTCCCTGAGTAGACAAAGCTCACGCTGCCCGGCCTCTCGGCCAGGTTATAGTTTGGTAAATCGCGAGGATGTGTGCAAAGACACCAAAGCCAGGGAACGTCTTTGTTACCAGACACGCTCTCCTACTTCGGCGCTATTTAAATCTAATGAGCAACTCTTGAAGGGTATGAAAAACTACGATCATCCCTGGGGTCGTAACTCGTGCAACCTGTCCCCAAAAAGACGCTGTGTTAATTATCACATATGTCAATCACTGTCAACAAAAAAGTTGGATTAATTACACTAAAAATGGATCAGCTATTGAGCCGGTCACGGACCGGAGGTTCTGTCTCCAGGAGCCTCTGCTATGACCTGACCTGATCGAGCATCAGATCCCCCGTGAAGGCGTCTCACCATTCAACCGTTTGTGCTTTGGATTACAATACCCCGGTAATCGTTAAACCGGGCATCATTATTGCTTTGATCATTGATGGATTGCTTATGGAGGATTCTACGTTCTCGTTCGGTACGAGAGCGAGAAGAGTCTGATTACTATCAATACGATTGTAGTTCCAGGGGTTTTATATATGATGATAAATCTGGCGCGCAAAGCATCTCTTTTAATGGTCGCGTTTGGGTTAGTGCTGTGTCTGTCGGGGGCTTCTTTTGGCTATTCGGTGCTGACTCACCAGGCGATAATCGATTCGACCTGGGAGGATCAAATCAAGCCGGTTCTGCTCAAGAGGTTTCCCGCCGCCTCGGCAGAGCAGTTGCGTGAGGCGCACGCGCACGCATACGGGGGCGCGATCAGCCAGGATATGGGCTATTACCCGTTCGGCAGCAGGTTTTATACAGACCTTACGCACTACGTCAGGAGCGGCGATTATATAGAAGCTCTCGTCGCGGAGGCGCGCGATTTGAACGAGTACGCGTTCGCACTGGGCGCGCTCGCGCACTACGCCGCAGACACCCACGGCCACGCGCTGGGGACGAACCGCGCAGTCCCGAGGGTATACCCTGAGCTGCGGGCAAAGCATGGCGATGAAGTGACCTACGCCGAAGACCCCTCTTCGCACATCAAGCTCGAATTCGGCTTCGACGTGCTGCAGGTGGCGCGCGGTCGCTACGCGCCCGAAGCCTACCATGACTTTATAGGTTTCAAAGTCTCTAAGGATGTCCTGGCTCGCGCGTTCAAGAGGACTTACGGCCTGGAGCTTAAAGATGTCTTCGGAAATCTGGACCTTGCCATAGGCACGTATCGCAGGACCGTAAGCAGCATAATACCCGAGATAACGAAAGTGGCCTGGGAGCTGAAGAAAGACGAGATCGAGAAGGCCACGCCCGGCATCACTCGCGAGAAGTTCCTCTACAACCTTTCGCGCGCCGACTACGAAAAGGAGTGGGGCAAGGAGTATGAGAAGCCCGGATTTTTTGCTAAGAGCATGGCCTACTTCTTCCGCGTCATGCCGAAGGTAGGCCCATTCAAAGCCCTCAACTTCCGCGCCCCGACGCCCGAGGCCGAGCGCATGTTTATGGAGAGCTTTAACGCGACGCTGGACCGTTATCGCGTCCTGCTCGGAAGCGTGCGCGCGGGCGCGCTCAAGCTCGATAACCGCGACCTGGATACCGGACGGCCCGTGAGCGCGGGAGAGTACCCGCTGGCCGACGAAGCTTACGCAAAGCTTGTAATGAAGCTTGCGGATAAAAAGTTCGAGGGCGTCACGCCGGACGTGCGCGAAAACATTCTGGCTTTCTTCTCAAACCTGGATGCGCCGATTGCCGTGAAGCGGGATAAAGACGACTGGCGCAAGACCCTTCGCGCGATCGAGGTGCTGCGGTCCACAGAGGCACGGGCTGCAACAGCGGTTCCGAGCAAACAGTGAACCGTGACAAGAGAAGAGTCTCAAATTTGAGATTTAGATTTGAGATTTGAGATTCCAAGAATCTTGTCACTTGTCAGTGTTCACTGTTTACTTGGTACGAGCTTCTCGTGTAAAATCCGGCTGTCCTGCTCCTTAGGTTAAATCTTCGAGCATAAATCATGACGGCCGAGCAGTTAACGCACAAGCCAGAAGTATTGCTTGACCCGTGCGGCCTGCGGGTTGGCGTCGGCTCGCGCGTAGCCTACCTGTTCGACCGCCCCGCCGACCGCACGCGCTTTGCCCCGTTTATTGCCGAAGGGCTTCGCGATGGCGATAAATGCGTCATCATCACTGACCGTCAGGGCAAGCAGATCTTTTCGGAAGCTCTCGATGCTCTGGGCGTGAGCGTCCCTGATCACGAAACCGACGAGTCGCTTGTCATCATCACGGGCGAAGTCTCAACGGAAAGTATGGAGGCGATAGCCATACCGGTGCTTAAAGATGCGCGGGCGCGGTTTCGCTTCATCCGCGCGATCAACGATACAGGCTGGATGAGCAGTGAAGGGTGGACGCCGCGTGATTTCCTCAGGCTGGAGGTCAAAGGGCATCTGCTGATGCAGCGCCGGCCCTGCACCATCATCTGCCAGTACGACACGACCAGAATCCACCGGTCGGGGCTCGAACAGATCATCGCCGCGCACGAGTATACGATCGCGGGCGCTGACGTGGAGAGAAACCCTGACCGCCGCCCGCTCGGCCAGCTCATCTTCGACAGCATGGACGAGCAGTTGCGCGTGCTGACGCGGCTGCAAAACTTGTCGCTGAATCTTACGGCTACGCACTCGCTCGACGAGAGGCTCGACTACATAATCGAGGCGGCCATAACGATATGCCGCGCGGACCGAGCCGCGATAAGCTATTTCGACGAAGCGGGCGAGCTTCGCATCATGCGCCATCACGGACTTTCGGATGATTATCTGAGCCGTCGCCGGTTGACGCGCTCCGACCCGTCGATAGCCAGGATGATCGCTTCGAGCGGGCCAACGATAATACAGGACATCGAGCAGCTCAAAAACATCTCTACGAATTACGACAACTGGAAGAGGTCCGGCATACGCGCGATAGTCACGCTGCCGCTCATCAGCGACGGGGAGGTCTTCGGGGCCATCAGCACAGGTTCGGGGACCGAGCACCACTTCAGCCAAACCGAGATAGACGCGATGTCGATACTGGCGGCGCAGGCGAGCGCGGCGATCACGAACGCACGCCTATTCGAGCAACTGCACGAAGCGAGCCGCGCAAAAGATGACTTCCTCGCGAACCTGTCTCACGAGCTGAGAACGCCGCTCACGCCAATACTAGGCTGGATGCACATACTCAGACCGCTGGCGGCGACAAGCCCGCTGTTGGCGCAGGGGCTTGAAACCATCGAGCGAAACGCGCGCCAGCAGGCCGGGCTGATAAACGACCTTTTGGATTTGACGCGAATCATAAGCGGGAAGATGGAGCTGACGCGCGAGCCTAAAAGCCTTGACGGTCTGGTCGCGGCGAGCGTCGATCAAGTGCGCCAGCAGGCGGAGGCTCGCCGGATAAAGCTGGTACAGAGCCTGCCTGACGAGTCTATAGTCTGCAACATCGACACCGTGCGCATACAACAGGTATTGGCAAACCTTCTCAACAACGCCGTCAAGTTCACTCCCGACGAAGGCGAGATAAGAATCTCTCTCTCTCTCGTTGATCGGTCGGATCAAAGCTATGACGCGCAGATCGAAGTGACGGACACAGGCATAGGGATTGCGCCGGAGTTTCTGCCCCATGTCTTCGACCGTTTCGCGCAGGCGCACAGCGGGATAAACCAGCACTATGGCGGGCTCGGGCTGGGACTGGCAATCACGCGCGCAATGGTCGAGATGCACGGCGGCAAGGTTGAAGCCCGAAGCGAAGGGCTGGGGCACGGCAGCCGCTTCATCGTGAAGCTGCCCTGCGCGCGTATCGAAGACGGCGCGGGCCCCGAGCACGCGAAGGGCGCAGCCATTGAACAGGCGAGCCGGGAGAGATTGGGTCTGCGCGTGCTGGTGATAGAAGATTCTCTAGACACTCTCGACATGCTGAAGCTGTGGCTGGACTCGTATGGCTGTGATGTAATGATGGCGACCGGCGGCGCGGAGGCGTTGAGGCTTGCGGCGGACCGTCCGCTCGACTTGATAATTTCCGACATAGGGCTGCCGCAAATTGATGGCTACGAGTTGATACGAAAACTGCGTAAGATGGCCTACCTGGAGAGTGTTCCGGCAATCGCGTTGACGGGGTACGCGCGCGAAGAGGACCGCGAGCTTGCTCTGGCCGCAGGATACGACGCACACCTCGCGAAACCTGCCGAGATACGAAGCCTGCTATACCTGGTCAAGAAGCTCACGAAAAAGTAAAATAGCCTGCGGCAACTATCGCTCGGCTTTATAAACGCGAACCGTAGATGAATCTTCGAGCGCGGTGAGCATCTCGGCCATCGTTTTGCCAGCCGTGGGGTGCTCCACATCAGGCGCGATCTCGGCCATCGGCTGAAGCACAAACCGGCGCAGGTGCATTCGAGGGTGCGGCAAGATTATCCCCGCTTGAGACAGAACCATATCCCCGTACAACAGCAGATCGATATCGATCAAGCGCGGCCCATCCGGCACGCTCGGTCGGCGGCCCATCTCGCGCTCTATCCGGAGCAAGCTTTCGAGTAATTCGGCGGGAGCGATTGCCCGCGCGCTCGCAACCTCGACGACTTGATTGAGAAACCAGGGCTGATCCGCGTAGCCGACCGGCTCCGTTTCATAGATCGAGGATGCGCCAATTATCGTCAGCCCCAACTTGCCGATCAGCCGCGCGGCTTCTTTTAAATTCGCTTCGCGCTCGCCGAGGTTTGACCCGAGGCCCAGATAGATTCGCGGCGCGCGGTTGTGGTCTTCGTTTCGCATTTCGGTTTTAGAAGTTATCATAGTGGCCAAAGGATATGGCGGCAACGATCAAGATAAACCATCGGGCGACAGATCGCATACGGGCGCGAAACTGCTGGATATATCGCAGCGACATCTTAGACGCGGGCGGCGCGCGAGGCGGGCAAGTCGTCCGCGTCACTGACGCGCGCGGCCACGTGATGGGGTCGGCGTTATACAGCTCTGATTCTCAAATCGCGCTTCGAATGATTTCGTTCGACGCCGCTTTGATTGACCGCGACTTCTGGCTGGCGCGGCTGGCCGCTGCCGAGCAGTTGCGCAGCCGCGTTGTAAGCAATACTACGGCTTACCGGCTGGTCTACGGCGAGAGCGATCTTCTGCCTTCGCTCATCATCGACCGCTACAACGATTGCTTTGTAATTCAAACCCTGTCGCAGGGCATGGACGCGCTCAAGCAGATGTGGGTAGACCTGCTCGTAGACCGCTACGGCCCGCGCGCAATCATCGAGCGCAACGAGGCGCGGGTGCGCGACCTTGAAGGCTTGCCGAGGCTGGCGGGCCTGGTCTACGGCCAGGACCCTGGCGAGATTGTTATCGAAGAGGGGAGCGTGAGATTTGCGGTCAACCTGATCGAAGGCCAGAAGACCGGCGCTTTCTTAGATCAGCGTGAGAACCGGCTTGCAGCCGCGCGATACGGGCGCGGTCGCGCGCTCGACTGCTTCACGTTCCAGGGAGGCTTCGCGCTTCATCTCGCGGGCGGCGCCGACCGCGTCCTGGCCGTCGACGTGTCGGCGCAGGCCATAAAGCACGCGGAGCGAAACCGCGAGCTTAACGACGCGGCCAACGTGGAGTTCATAGAGGGAAATGTATTTGATCTGCTGCGAGAGATGGACGAGCGCGGCGAGCGATTTGATGTGATAAACCTCGACCCGCCCGCTTTCGCCAAGAACCGCGCGTCGGTCGCGGGGGCCGTGCGCGGCTACAAAGAGATCAACCTGCGCGCCATGAAACTGCTTGAGCCGGGCGGCATGCTCATCACTTCCACATGTTCTTATCACATGAGCGAAGAGGCTTTCTTAAACGTGATCGCGGACGCGGGCGCGGACACAGGTCGCGCCGTCCAGTTAGTAGAAAAACGCATGCAATCGCGCGATCATCCTGTTCTGATCTCCATGCCCGAAACCTATTATCTGAAATGCCTGATCTTGCGCGTGGAATGAATTTGCATGGCGGATGATGCGCTTACGCGCGCCGCGATTTGAGATTTGAGATCTCAAATTCTCTCATCCCTCGTCTTGTTCCAGCACCTCAATACTTCCGCGACGCTCCACGCCTGAGCTATGCAGCCGCGCGGGGTGAAGGGCGCTTCGGCGTCGAATATCTCGCTTATAGAACCTACGGCCGCGTCATCAAAGTGAGGCGCGAACTCTTCAACGAATCTCCGCGCGCCACGGCGGTCGTCAGGATATACTTTGAGGTAGGCATCGATGAAAGGGCCTATCAGCCATCCCCAGACCGTGCCTTGATGATACGCCGCGTCGCGCGAGCGCAGATCGCCCGAATAATTAGCCTTATAATCCGGATGATCGCGCGAAAGCGAGCGCAAGCCTACGGGCGTCAGCAATCGCTTGCGCGCCACGTTTAAGACTTGCTCCCACCGCGAGCGGTCAAGCACCGGATGGCGCAACGAGATGGCTAACAACTGGTTGGGACGGCACGCCGCATCGTCGCCTTGCTCGCCGTCGATCACGTCATAGAGGTAGCCTCCGGCCGGGTACCAGAAGCGATTGTTGAAAGCCACGCGGGCGCGCTCGGCATACTCGGCGACGCGGCGCGCAGTCTTGTTGTCTTGTTCATCGCGCGCCCAGCCTTCGAGCAAGCGGAGCGCGTTATACCAGAGCGCGTTTATCTCTACGGCCTTGCCGCGCCGCGGAGTCACGACCCAGCCATCGACCTTCGCATCCATCCACGTGAGCTGATAGCCCTGCTCGCCCTGGAGCAAGAGGCCGTCCCCGGGGTCAACGCCTATGCCGAAGCGAGTCCCGCTGATGTGGTGGTCTACGATCTCTATCAATTTTGGAAGGACCATCCTCAACGTAATCCGATCGCCAGTGGTTTCGACATAACGGTCGATGGCGTGAAAGAACCATAGCGTTGCGTCCGCAGTGTGATACAGCCCTTCCTTTTCGCCTTCGGGAAACATGTTCGGAATCAGCCCGTCGCGTATGTAATGGGCGAACGTGCGCAGAATGCATCCGGCTTCAAAGTGGCGACCCGTGGCGAGCGTCAACCCGTCGAGACTTATCATCGTGTCGCGCCCCCAATCGGTGAACCAGTGATAACCGGCTATGATGGTTCGCACCTCGTCGCCTACGGCGTGCGCGCGCGCTGTCTCCTCCGTGCGCCCCGAAGGGGTAGTTATGAACTGGTCCGCCGCAAGCACCAGTTCTGCCGCAAGGCCCGACTGCGCCTCGACCGGGGCCGTTGCGAGCAGTTGGTCGCGCCGTCCCATCTCCGCTTCGATCGCGTAGCCGGGCTCTAAGGCTTTGATCGTCTCCCAGGACTCTGTCGACGCGATGAGCGTGGCGGCGCGGTCTTTTGAGAGATTCAAATGGAAATAGCCGGGACTCCACAACCAGCCCGTGTAGTCATATCCGCGAGCCTGCTCTTTTTGATAGATCAAATCGCCCATCTCGCGTCTATCGAAAGTGAACGCGGCATTCTCTCCGTATATCAGCATTCTGAGCGGCACGAATTTATGTCCTAAGCAAATCTCGTATCGGTCTTCGACCACAGTCAAAATGTAAGGCTCCTCAAAAGGAGCGTCGAGGCGTCCTTCGTGCGGGCGAAATTGGATGTGTGGTCTTAGCTCCAATCCCACTACTCCTTCGCCTTCGACTACGCGGTAATTGATGTGAGTCGTGTTCTGCATGTGCAAGAGAAAGACGCGCTTCTCAATAGCCACGCCCCTGATTTCGTAACGCCAGACGGGCAACCCCATCTCAAGTCGAAACTCTTTCAGGTATCTCGATACGTCCAGTTGCAAGCCGCCCTCGGCGGTCTCAATGCCGCTCAATGGAATTACCGAGCCGTCTGAGAACCTGACGCCCTCGTCCAGGTCGTTAAGCATCATCGTTCGTCCGAGGGGAGAAGGCAGCGCCGCTACGAGCATGCCGTGAAATCGCCGCGTCAGCACGCCTGAGATTGTGCCCGACGCGTAACCGCCCAGCCCGTTTGTCACAAGCCACTCGCGCGTCAAAAGTAACTCAGAGCGCGAGGTGTCGGCTTCGCCCCACGGCAGTCTGCGAACGAGATTACGCATCTGTATTCTCCTCATCCATCGTTTCTGTGATCTCGCCGGGGTAAAGCGCAACCGCAGCGTGGCCCGGTATCTGCCAGCCAGCCCGTGTCTCAACCGGCGGCGTGCCGCTCCCGCCGTAGCGCGGGTCTTCGCTCGACCAGAGTATCTCCCACGCTTTGCCTGTGGGCGGGGCCAGCAGCGGCTCGGGCGCCGGGCTGAGAACGAGGTCTGGGCCGAAGTTGACTACGAGCAGACAGTCGTGTGCCTCCGGAGCGAAAAACCTCAACGCGAACGCTTCGTGACCTAAGATTGCGCCGTCTACGCCGCGAGGGCGTTGAGAGCTGAAGGCCGATGTTTCGCGCCTGAGCTTTAGCAGGTCGCGGTGCATCGAGTAGATCTCCGGGTTGCGGTCGCGCTCTGTGAAATCGAGCTTAGATTTGTTGAAGGTTTCCGGGTCGCGCGGGTCTGCGATCACGGCTCGCATCTCTTCGAGCGCGAGGTTGGGGAATTGCGCGAGGAACGTAAGCCGCCCGTTTCGAACCAGCTCCCCGAGCGCCGGTTCGTGATCTGCGAAGAACAGAAAAGGGCTCGAAGCGGCGAACTCCTGCCCCTGAAATAACATTGGAGTCCCCGGCCCGAGCAAGATGAGCGCGGTCATTGCCCTCAAAAGCCCGGGACTCGTCAACCGGTTCAGGCGGTGGCCGCGCGCTGAGTTTGCAATCTGGTCGTGGTTTTCTATGAACGTCACGAACGACGCAGGTTTCATGTCGAGCGCATAAGTGCCGCGCCGCTTCTTCTGCCACTTGTAATGCTGCCCCTGATAGAGGTAGCCCCACTTGAGCGCGGATATGAACTCCTGCGGAGCGCCGCGATAATCCGTGTAGTAGGCGGGGTTGTGGCCCGTCAGAGCGACTACGGCGCTGTGGTGAAGGTCGTCATTCCACAGCGCGTCCAGACCGTAACCGCCTTGCTCAGGCGGCCTCGCAAGCAAGGCGTCCTCCGGCTCGTTCTCGCCTACGATTATTATCGAGCGCTGTCGGGCCGACGAGCGGGCGCGGCGGACTATAGCCGCCAGTATGTGGTCTTCGGACTGGTCATAGATGTTCTGAGTGGCGTCCAGGCGCAGCCCGTCGAGGTGAAACTCGTCTATCCAGTACCCCGCGTTCGCGATGAAGAACTCTCGCACGGGTCCCGCGTCCGCATCATCAAAGTTGATGGCGTCTCCCCAATCAGTCTCGTGTAGGTCTGTGAAGTAGTGCTCGGAATATTGACGAAGGTAATTCCCATCCGGCCCCAGGTGGTTGTAGACGACATCGAGTATGACGGCCAGTCCTTCGGCGTGTGCTTCATCGACGAAGCGGCGAAAGTCATCAGGCTCTCCGTACAGATGTACCGGCGCGTAAAGGTCTACGCCATCGTAACCCCAGCCGAAGCGGCCTGGAAACTCATGCACTGGCATGACCTCGATGACGGTCACGCCCAGTTCGGCCAACTCTCTTAACTCGCGCGCGGCCGCTTCCCATGTCCCCTCGCGCGTGAAGGTCCCGATGTGCATCTCGTAGATGACCTGCCCTTCGATGCGGATGCCACGCCATTCGCCATCGGTCCACGAAAAGCTCTGAGGATCGATCACCTGCGACGGGCCGTGCGGCCCCGCTGGTTGAAAGCGCGAAGCGGGGTCGGGGAAACGCTCCCCGCCGTCGAGTCGAAAGCGGTAAAGAGTCCCGGACTGTGCCTGGCGCACGATGCCTGAGAAGTAACCCCGTGGCTCCGGTTCAAGCTCAGCAGTCAAGAGAGCGCCTTCGGACTTATCGCCCGTTGCTCGCTCTATTACCACTTCTACTTTTTTGCGTTTGGGGGCCCACACGCGAAAGTGTGTTCCGCCTTCTGACAACACCTCTGCACCTACCGGCAACCGCCTGCCTCGCGTGGCCGAGTACATTTACCTTTTACCTTTCTTAAACAGAGATCGATTGAAGGTTCCGGCTTTCATAAGAGCGAGATTATTCATGAGAGTAAGATTATACGGTTGCAACAGCGCACGGAATTAATTGGGCGCGCAATTCCGTCGCTCGCGCGACGAGAGGTAACGTCGCCATCCATTCCCGGCCTTGAAACGCCGTGCTAAATTCAATATGCCACGTAGCGGCAAATAATCAAACAGCGGTCTTTCTATGAGCGATCATTCTGAGCAATCCGTTAATCGCCAGATGCAACAACAGGTAAACCGCAAGCGCCACGATGTAAGATAGCCTCAACTGCATAGCGCCGCTCGCCGGGTCTGCGACCAGTCCGCGAAAGGGCGCGAGAAACGGCGACGCTATCGTGTCTATAAAATTCTTGAAACCGTTCGATTCGCGCGCGCCTATCAACTCCAGAATGATCTCTAGCCCGATGATGCCGTAGATGACATAAAAGAGATAGTCTATCACTTGCGAGACGCGCGCCACGCCTCTGGCCCGCTCGATTTCTGTCTCCGTCTCTCGGACTTCGTGGACCGCCTTGTGTTTGAGTTCATCGGCCATCTGATCGGCCTCGGCCCGCTCGACCGGATCGAGCCGGTCCGCCTTGCGAGCTATCTCCGAGTGAACCTCTTCGCGAACGGTTCCCTTGATCGCTTCGTGTTGCGCCACGCGGCGCGATTCATCTACTGCAAGTTTTTCGTCTTCGATCATTTTCGCTCTCCTATTATTTTCAAACGCGACTGCGCGTAATCAGGCTGAGTATTGCTACGAAAAGGGCCGACCCTATGATGGACCAGATGATAGGAAAATCCTTCCCGCCTATCTTGACCGCAAACAGCTCCGGCAGGCCCAGCTCGCCCGCAAGCCACATCCCTAAAAGCGCGCCTATAAACCCCAGCGCAATCGAGACGAGACAGCCCCCTCGGCTATAACCGACAATGGCCTGCCCAATCGCCCCGCAAATGCCTGCGACCAAAAGCAGGATCAACAACGACCATAAATCCATAGCATCGCTCCTTCGTCGCTCCATTGAGCAAAGCGAATGCCATCTCTCATCTTCAATAACTAAAGCTCAATATCTAAACATTTAAGGCTTTAATGGCCTGGCTCCGCTTTCCATGAATGCGCGGCTTTGACTCATTTTGGTACGCAGCCCTGGCAGGGGCGACGCATCGAGCTGTTCAAGGTTTGTTCAAGCGCGCGGGGGCGCGGCTTCAAGAATTTCTCAACCGCACATGGGTACCCTCCAGAGTGTGGACTGCGGCTAAACCCCAAAAGGGGCATAAGGGATGAGATTGAAAACAGCTCCCAACCGGCTAATCAAAACGGCAATTCCGTCTGTAATAAACCTCTCGCTCGGTTTTAACCTGACGGCGCTAAGAAAAGACAACTCGCAGACAACCGCAAGCGCAACCGAAACGCTCACTAACTGGCTTGAGCGCCGCCGCGAGGCTGACGTTCAGGTCGATCCGGTTTACAGAGCAGCTCATAATCTCACCTCAAGACGCTAGTGAAGAAAATGAATAAAACTCTCTCAAATCACAAAGGAGGCTTTCAATCAATGATTCGCAGAATAATATTTCCACTCTTCGCCATCGCTCTCGTGCTAACGGTCGGGGCAGGGAGTTCGCAGGCGGCAACGCTATCTTCTACTCTCCAGAGTCGACTGGCAAACGCAACGAGTAATGTCTCGTTGGGAGTCGTCATCATATCCTTCAATACAAATTCAGGGCTTAACAATACTCACCTCAACCTGCTCAGAGGCGTGGGTATCATGCGGGGCCTCAAGCTCAACAACCTCGGCATGGTCGCCGCGCCCGCCACGGTCGCGCAAGTGCGGGCGCTCGCGTCGAACGGCGCGGTGCGATCGATCTGGTCAAACGACAGGCTCTTTTATTACATGAACCAGGCGCGCGTGATGACGGGCGTAGACAGGCTCCGCGCCAACAGCCAGTTTACGCAAGCAAACGGCGGGCTGCCGGTATCAGGGGCCGGCAACTTCTCAGTCGTAGTGAACGACTCAGGCATAGACGCCACGCACAGCGACCTGCAGTTCGGCACCCGCGTTATTGAGAACGTCCAGATATTGACGGATACCGCAACGCTCGTAGGCTTCACATCTCTGTTAGCCGTAAGCGGCATCCCGAACACGGATACGCACGTAGGCCACGGCACTCATTGCGCGGGCATTCTCGGAGGCTCGGGCCATCGATCAAACGGGCTTTACGCGGGCGTCGCGCCCGGCGTCAAGCTGATCGGCACGGGGTCCGGCGTAGGGTTGTTTATCCTCAACGCGCTCGGCGGCTACGAGTGGTCGCTCGCCAACCAGTTCCAGCACAACATACGCATCATCTCGAACTCGTGGGGGTCGAGCGGCCCGTTCGATCCTAACGACCCGGTCAACATCGCGACGCGCGCGGCTTACGACCGCAACATCATCTCGGTTTTTGCTGCGGGCAACTCCGGCCCGGGGCCTGACACGCACAACCCTTACGGCAAAGCCCCGTGGGTCATCTCCGTAGCGGCGGGGACCAAAGAGGGAGGGCTCGCCAGCTTTTCGTCGCGCGGCACGCCCAGAGAAGAGCGGTTGAATGACACGGACCCGCTCAACGACAACGACGCCCCGACCATCACGGCGCCGGGCACAGGGCGCGAGTTTGAATCGAATGCTGCACTATTGAGCGCCGCAATCGTCTCGACGCGCTCGTCATCAAACCTCGTCGCCAACGGGCTGACCGACGACCTGGAGATTCCGCTCGCCTATCTGCCTTTTTACACGCAGATCTCTGGCACCTCGATGGCCTGCCCGTTCGCAGCCGGCGTGGTCGCCTTGATGCTCGACGCAGACCCGGCGCTCACTCCCGACGAGGTGAAGCAGATCATTCAAGAAACGGCTACGCACATGCCCGGTCGTGAAGATTACGAAGTTGGCGCGGGCTACATCAACGCATACGCTGCGGTCGATAAAGTCTTTAACCGGTCTAAGAGCTATGGCGCGCCGATAACGCCCGACTTCAACACAGACATCACGATCCAGTACCAGCCGACGGCGACAAACTTCAGTATAGATTTCACGCCCCAGGCTCCCGGCCCGACGAGCACGAACACCTACCGCTTCACGGTAGAGTCGGGAATAGGGCTGCTCAACATACGCATAGATTTTGGGACCAACGTCGTCACGGATGAAGTAGGAAATGCGATGGGGTTGCAACTCTACCCGCCGGGATGCGCGCAGGATGCGTGCGGTTACAACAGTGGATTGACGCTTCCAGCGCTCGATTCGCCGCGCCGCCAGATCATTGTCAGAAACCCGCCTCCGGGCGAGTGGGTGGCAGAGATACGCGGCCTTCGCGGTTTGACGTTGAACGCGGCCGGAGTCGCGCTGCCTACATCGCCGTTCGGCATAGCCGTGCCCGAGCGCGTAGACGGCATCATCAAGAAGGCCATGATCGTTGTCGAAGCGCCTTCGGACATCGCGGGCCACCCGGCCGAGCAGCAGATTCGCGCGGCTTTAGACAGCCGCATGCTGGACACGTTTGCGGATAACACGTTCCGCCCCGACTCCTTCGTGTTCCGCGACGACTTCGCGCGCATGCTCGCGCTCAACACGCCGCTGCGCCAGTGGCTCGGTACGACCCCGAGGTTCTCAGACGTTTCCGGCAGTCTGGCTGCGATAGCCGAATCCGCAACGGCCAACGGCTCTACGCTCAGGGATTTTAACTTCACCCCGCAGGGCATGGTTCTGACCGAGGGTGCGCTGTATAACCCCGAAGGCAAGGTCACGCGGCAGGAGCTTGCGGTCGCGCTGGTCCGCGCTCTCGGGTTAGACGCCGAGGCCAGGTCGCGGGCCGGGTCTTTGGTTACTGTGAACTACAACGGTCAGACGCTTGTAGTCGCGGATAACGCAGATATTTCGCCCGCGATGCGCGGGTACGCGCAGTTGGCGCTAGACCGTGGAATCCTGCAAGCCTATTTCTCGCTCGAACAGGGTCCATTCGATCTGGTGCCGACCATAAAGGCGCGCGTCAATCCGGAAGAGACTACCACGCGCGCCTGGACCGCTTACGCGCTCGCAAACTTCAGGAGCCGCTTCGTCGCCGGCAATTGATATTGAATAAGCCGTGGCGCCGTTATAGCCGTAGCGGCGCTGTGGCTGCCCCGCTGGTCCGAGGGCGCTCTTGTTGGGATGAAAAAGAGAGCGCCTTTGGGCCAGCCCCCAAGAGATTTCAAATTTGAAATAAGTCGCCCCGCCACTCACTCAGGTCATCCAGCCAGTAAGCCATGTTATACTCTTGGCGTCGTTTCAGCCCGTTATCTCAGCTAAGAAATACCTCAGTTGTATCCCAGGAGGTCTTCAATGAAAACTCTAGCCTGTGTGCTGCTATCTTTCTTATTTTTAAACACAGCCGTCGCTCAGCAGAGCCCTGATGAGTCTTCAATAATCGTGGTAAAGAATAGTTGGTCCAAGATGCGCTACCGGCCGGGCTGGGACAGGCAGTCGGTGCCGGAGCGTTATGGCAACCCTAGCGACCCGAACTCTCTCGACCCCGGACGCGTAAATCGGGAGATGGCCGCAGCGAGAAGGAGGTTATCGAGAGTAATTGAAGGGTACGTCTATAAGGCGACTTTCAAGAACACGAGCAGCAAAACAGTAGTCTTAATCGGGTGGGCCTATACGTTCATCGAGCCGGAAGATAAAAAGGAGACGGGCCATCAGTTCGTTAACAAGATAAAGATCAAGAAGGGCCAGAAAAAAGAGGTGAGCGCGTTTATAGCCCAGCCGCCGACGAGAACCGTAAGCGCACAGCAAGCTAACAATGAGATAGAGGGAAAGGTAAAAGTTAATTTTATAAAGTATGAGGACGGGACCGTCTGGCGTGAAAGATAAAGAGAGATGTCTCGCCAACCAAAAGTAATGATAAGCAGCACGGCGCGTGACCTGCCCGCGCACCGCGAAGAAGTGAAGAACGCGTGTCTGAGGCAAGGCATGTTCCCGATGATGATGGAGCATCTGCCCGCGAGCGATTCGGAGGCCATCGCCGAATCGCTCAAGATGGTAGATGAAGCTGAGATTTACGTCGGAGTGTTCGCGCATCGGTACGGCTATGTGCCTAAAGGTCATGATATTTCTGTGACTGAGATGGAATATAATCGCGCGGTCGAGCGCAAAATCCCGCGCTTGATCTTCATGATGGATGATGCGCATCCGATCACGATTAAAGATATTGAAAAAGGCAAAGGCGCAATCAAGCTCAAGGCGTTCAAGGAGCGTGTCCAACAAGAGAAGATCGTCAATTTCTTTACTTCGCCCGCCGACCTGCGCGCGGATGTCATAAACAGCCTGTCAAAGCTTCGCGAGCCTGACCTCACAGCATTTCATTACGTCAGCGATATTCCCGCGCCGCCCGAACCTTTCATCGCGCACCCTTACACGTTGCTGCAAACTCACCGCCTCGTCGGTCGTCAGGCAGAATTGAACTTGTTAACTGATTGGGTGACGAGAAGTGAGGAACAAATCTATCAAGCGCGCATCTTGAACATAGTAGCCATCGGCGGTTTAGGGAAGAGCGCATTGACGTGGAAATGGTTCAACGATATTGCCCCGCAGGAAATGAAGCCACTGGCGGGCCGAATGTGGTGGAGCTTTTACGAATCGGACGCGACGTTTGAGAACTTCGTCACGCGCGCGCTGGCTTATGTGACTCGTCATCGTTTAGACGAAGTGAAACAGATTCCCGCACCCGACCGCGAAGCCCAACTGCTCGCCGCGCTAGATCGCGAGCCGTTCCTGATTGTGCTTGATGGGTTAGAGCGAATACTGATTGCTTATGCTCGGATGGACGCCGCGCGGCTTGAAGATAGTCAGGTAGGTAATCAAAAGAACCTTCGCAAGACTGCTGATCCACGTGCGGGACGCTTCTTAAAGAAGCTGGCGCAGGTCAAAAACTCGCGGATACTTGTTAGCACGCGTCTCCATCCGGCTGATCTTGAGACAGACGGAGGCGACCCAATGCCCGGAACTTTTCGCCGTAACATCGAGGGCTTGACGGATGATGATGCAGTCGAACTCTGGCGCGCGTTTGGAGTCTCCGGTTCGCGTGATGAATTGATGCCGATCTTCACAACATTCGATAAACACCCGTTGCTGATTCAAGCTCTGGCGGGGGAGATCAAACGTTACCACCGTGCGCCGGGCAATTTTCAAGAGTGGAGGAAAGCCAACCCTCGTTTTAACCCTGCTCAATTTCCGCGACTACAGGAAGCAATCGGGCACGTACTCGAATTTGCTCTGCGTGAGCTGGACATTAAATCACGTCTGGCGTTGCAAGTCATCGCGGCGTTCAGAATGCCCGCACAATACGACACGCTGGCCGCGTTGTTGATAGGCGAAGGGAAGGCGTGCGCCGACGAGCACAAATTGGACAAAGTGTTGACCGAGTTAGAAGACCGAGGACTGGTCGGCTGGGACAAACGGGCTAATCGCTATGACCTACATCCGATTGTGCGTGGCGTGGTATGGAGCGGCTTGGACAAGGAGACACAGCAAGGCGTCTATGCGAGTCTGCACGCGTACTTTAAGGCATTGCCTGTAATTGACGAGTATCGCAAAGTCAATAGTCTCGAAGACCTAACGCCTATCATCGAATTGTACAACACGCTGATTGGCTTGGGACGTTATGATGATGCTTGTACCCTCTCTTACGAACGATTGGAAGGTCCCACACTCTACCGCCTGAGCGCCAGCCGCCAGCGGGTTGAACTTCTGGAGATGCTCTTCCCGGATGGATTGGATCAGTTGCCGCGTGTGAACAATCAGGGTAGTCAAAGCTATACGCTTAGTGCGCTTGCGCATGGATATACGTTAAGCGGACAGCCGGGGCGGGGGGCCAACTTTTATCGTCGCACTATCATAATTGATTCGAAGAGGGAGGATAATGTTCATCTCTGCATTGACCTAGCCAATCTGTCAAACAGTATGCTGCTATCAGGCGCACTGCGGGAGTCGGAGGCTGCTTCGCGTCGAGCCTTAATCATCGCACATGAGCAGACTGATCGCTTTAATGAAGCGATCAGTCTGTATTGGCTAGGGTTGACGCTTGCGGCGCGGAGTATTGCGAATGAATCCGAGTCTGCACTACAGCGGGCTTTGCGAATTCGGATAGAGCAGCATAATAGTCAAGGCCAGGGTAGGATCAACTATTTTTGTGCACAGAGGGCGCTGTGGTTCAGCGAGTTTGTTGCTGCGCTATCGTTCGCAAACCGTGCTTGGGAACTGGCTCATGTTCTGAGTTACGAAGCTGATTTCATCCGCTCGGCACAACGGCAAGGAGCGGCAGCGTTAGGACTGAATGATTTCACCACAGCTGACGAACGACTGTATCACGCGCTCACCCGCGCGCGGATGGTGAACCTGGTCGAAGAAGAACTCCCAACGCTCGTTGCTCTGGCTGAGTTGCAGCGGCGGCAAGGCGAAGAAAAAGCCGCACGGGAATTACTGGATGATGTATGGGAGAGGGCAGAGCGCGGGCCGTATCCAATCTTTCACGCCGATGCTTGTAACGTACTTGCTCAGATTGAGCGCGATGCGGGTAATACAGCGGCGGCGGTCGAAGCTGCGACACGGGCTTATACCCTCGCTTGGTGCGATGGGCCGCCGTTCGCTTATCACTGGGGGCTGGAAAAGGCAAAGAAGCATCTTCAAGAGCTTGGCGCTACGGAACCTCAATTGTCGCCGTTCGATGAATCGAATTTCGAGCCTATGCCCGTAGTAGAGATTGACCCCACGGATGAATTTCACGCGGGAAAGGAGAAAACCTAAAATGGCAGAACACCCTAATGCAGATATGATGAGACGCGCCGCACAGGCATTTATAAACGGCGACATGGCTACGCTCAAACAACTCATAGCCGAAGACGCCGTCTGGCACGTGCCTGGTCGCAGCCAGCTCGCGGGCGACTATCGAGGCCACGACCAGATATTCGGCTTTTTCGGAAAGCTCATGGAGCTGACCGGAGGGACCTTCAAGATTGAACTTCACGATGTCTTAGCGACCGACGATCACGTGGTTAATCTCGACAGGATGACCGGTACGAGAGGCGATAAGAAGCTCGACCAGGACCTCATACTCGTAGTTCACCCGAAAGACGGAAAGATTGGCGAAGCCTGGGACCGCTTCTCGGACCAGTACGCCTGGGATGACTTTTGGGCATAGGCTGTTATCTTATGCAGGCGCAGGATTCCTTAGACATACGCAGCCGCTTTATTGCACGCGGCCAAAACCATTCTATCGATTATCACCGTAAATCCAGGTGAAATATGAATAGCAGTGGCTGGCACGGCCATTGCAATAAGTAGCTGCGAGTCGCAGCCGGGCCGATGGTGGTCAGGCAGGCGGCTCGAATACAAAAACGATGAGAGTCGTTTCGGTCTAACACGCGCACCGTTCTGTCAGCGGCGTGAAGGTGGGGGCGGGCCAAAGCCATCGTCTGACCTCGCGCCGCGCAGGACGGAAATCTTCGAGTTTAGACGGGCGGGGCTACTTTGTTTGCTGCAATTATTTTAGACGCCGAATGGCAATGGTTATTGTGCGCGGCGGTGGCCTTCGTTTACGGCCTGGCGGTTATGTTGACGGTGATCGCGCTGCTAATAAAGAGCGCGCAAAAGCATTACAAGGCTGAACGGAAGCAAAGCGCCGAGATTGAAAGCTAAAGAGATTCCCGGGGAGGGTCACTGGCGAGCGGCCTTCAGAGAGGAACCCGGGACGAGCGGCTGCGGGGCGAGCGACGCGATCACAGGCGCGCTGAGGAAAGCAGAGGCCACGGCGCACACTGACTCGCGCTTCAAACGTTTCTCGCCCGCAGTCGCGCAATAAAGAGTGCTGAGTCCTGAGTAATTGTTTTTCACTCAGGACTCAGCACTCAGGACTTTTTACTTCTTTTTGGTTCCTGTTGCGGAAGTAAGCTCGACGCGGACCTCGCCCCAGTTCGGCTCGGCTGTTATCAAAACGGGTAAACGCCGCTTGTCGGTCGTCACATACATCTTCAGATTGTAGAGATTGCTCTTGCCGCGCCCGCCTGCCATCTCCGTAGTTATCCTTACCGCTTCATATTCGCCTGCGCGCGTCGTGATCTTTTCGCGAGCTTCGGGCTTGACCTTTATCGCGTAGACCTTGTTGTCTTCGATCAGATTAAAGCTGCGCGTCTTGCCCGGCGTCAGGTCGATGGTGCGTATGGCGTAAAGCAGTCCCGCAAGGTCGTAAGTGTCGGGCGGTATCTCTATCGTTGTCCCGTCGGCGAGCCGCGCCGTGTGGCGCTGCTGGTCAATCGTGACCGATGTCTCTTCGCGCTTCTTGCCGCGCCTCGATTTCTTCTCCGCGCGGAACGGCTGCATTGTCGCCGCGTTGATGAACGACTCGTACACGTCATTCACTTTGTAGACGATCGCGCTGACCAGCCCGACCGACTGGGCCTGCGCGCTCACGTGAAAGCCGTCTATGCCGTCAAAGCTGCGCCGGTCTTTCGTTTCAAGCGTCAGCTCGCCCGCTACGATGAAGTTCGACCAGGAGACGTCATAGCTCAACCGCTCGCCCACTATGAACGGAGCTTCGACGGCGGTCGCGCTGACGGGCCGAGCCTGTCGAACAGCTTTAGTCTCGGCCAGACCCGCAGGCATCAAAATGGCTATCAACGAGAGCGCAAATATCATTTTTTTCAATCTTGACACTACTTAAAAAACCTCCAATATGTTTTCATCAAGATGAGATGCGCTCCACTGCTTACATGATGCCCCATTTATTCTTCCTGTGACAAGCGAGGCCGCCGCAGAGAATAAAAAGCGGGACAGGTCTTAAACGGCCTGTCCCGCGCGATCAGTCTTTGCTAAAGGAGATACTACTTGTCTTGCTTCTGCGTCGAGTCTGAGGGGAGTGTGTTAAAAAACTCGCTCGTTGCGTCAAGGGCCAAGGGCTGAAGAGGATTTACAGGTGTATCATTAATCCGTACTTCGTAGTGCAGGTGCGGCGAGGTGGCCCGCCCCGTCGATCCCGCGTGTCCTATGATCGTGCCGCGCTCGACGCGCATCCCCACCGCGACCGCATAGCCTGAAAGGTGCGCGTAGTGAGTCGTCACGCCGCCGCCGTGATTGATGACGATCAGATTGCCGTAACCGTGGTACCACCCGGCGAACTGCACGACGCCCGCGAGGCTCGCGCCCACGGGGTCGCCCCACCGTGCCTTTATGTCAACGCCGGAATGAAACCGCGCGCGCCCGGTGAAAGGGTCGCTTCGGTACCCGTAAAGGCTGCCGATCTTGACGTTCGATATGACGGGGCGCTGCTCGTATTTGATCTCGGGCTTTATCTCGGGCGCCGCCTCTCCCGGCTTTAGCTGTTCGGGAGGGATTACAACCACCTGCGGACCGTCCAGAACGATCATAGGCGAGCTGTTGCCTTCCTTGTACTTCTGCTCGGGGTTCACTCCCTGCGGCGGAATCACAATGGCTATGGGATTCCGCTTGATGATTACCGGCGCGGGCGGAACGACTATGTTTTGCTCTGCTCCGGCGCCGTCTTGTGGAGGAGGATTCTGCTGGGGAGCCGTTTTTTCTTGGGCCGCGCTCTTCTTTTCATCCTTCTGTTTTTCAATCGCCTTTGGCGAGAGTATCGTGCTTTGCTCGCCTGATTGAGTTTGCGCAGTGGCCGTTGATATGAGTGAGGCGAGTAACAGGGCTGCTACCATACCTCTCATTGTACCTGCTATCAAAACCTCTCCTTTCAAAATAGAAATCTATTTCGACCTCTCGAACAAAACCTAAACGTACTGCTTAGAATTAGGTGGGGTACTGCCAGGTGCGGCATTTTATGAATCGC
Source organism: Blastocatellia bacterium (assembly GCA_036277095.1). GTDB lineage: Bacteria > Acidobacteriota > Blastocatellia > UBA7656 > UBA7656 > DASUNP01. Next base: position 84,150 of record DASUNP010000014.1, on the reverse strand, counting down.
GCGCGCGTATGTCAACAGTTTGGCCCCCGATTGGGGGCTAAATATTCTTGTGATTTTCTTGCGGAAAAGCGACAGATTTGGATAGAGAGCCTAAAAGCCTCGAATGAGTCTATGTTCAACTTATGTCAACAATTTTTTTAACCCCGCCTCGTACGCCGCGAGGCCGTGCGAGGTGACTACATCGATCGTCTCCCCGCCATCAACAGGGCAGTAGCTGTTTACGTGCTGGTAATGCCACTCGTGGTCTATTGTAAACAATATCTCAGGTGGAGTGTGCGGCACGATGTCCCACACGTTCGCTATGCGATAGCTGTCGGCGGGGACGAGGCCGTTGTACTGCGTTACGAAATCCGGGTCGCCCACGCGGGGAGAAGCAAACGTGTAGATCTGAGTGATCGGCGTCTTGGTGTTGAGCGCAACGTCTAATGCGAGCAGCGTCGCAAGCGCGCTCCCGAGGCTGTGGCCCGTGATGGAAACGGCGCTGGTCCCGGAGAGTACCTGAGAGAGCTTGTCGCCCGAGCCGATGGCGGGCGGCGTGAGCGAGTTGCTCGTGGCGGGCTGATAAGTAAGGGTCTCATAAATGTTGCCGAATCCCTGATGAACCAGCCCCTTGGAATTAGCAACGGGGCAGGCGATCTGGTCGGACTCGAACAGGTCTTCGGCCCATTCTATATCGCCTTCCGTTCCTCTTATGGCGAAGACCACGTTATTAGTCTTCCGCTCGCGGGCGACGAAACCGAAAGGCACGGTTCCCTGGTCCTCGTGCCATATCTCGTCGATGCCCCAGATTTCGTACATCATCTCGTAGTGCTGCGGCTCAGTGAATACGTAGGGCTGCCCGTCAGACTGTTTCTCGCCCCGGAAGATGTAGTCCTGATAATAAGCCTGCTGGCAGAAATTGATGGCGAAATCTAAACCCTGCTGAGGGCTGAACCCCTGCGGATAGTTGAAGCCCATAACGATCTCCTCCGAACTGGAACCAGATTTTTGATTGCCGACTTTATGATTTCAATTACCCAAAGTCAAGGTCAGCCGAAATCTCTGCGGGCTTGCGTCTCGCCAGCCGCGCTTCGATTATCATTCGCATGACGGCGAAGATGATCGCGCCCAGCGCCGTAAGCTCGAATACAATTATTCCGAATGCCCAGGGGGTTACGATTGGCATCCCGCCCGTGACCAGGTTGACCTCCCGCGAGCTCCAGACCGTGAGCAGCGCGCCGAGGCTGCCTCCGATAATTCCTCCCGCGATCGCAAACAGCCCTATGCGGCTCCGGCGCTCGACGGCCAGCTCGCCCTTTTCGACCTCACTCGCCCCCGCTTCCAGGTGCAGCCCTTCTTTGTATTCCCATATCGCTATGATCGGAAATAGCTTTGTGAAGAGCGCGTAAAGCAGAATGAAGTATGCGACCATGCCTGCGGTGATGGTTATCTCGACCCACGTGGGGCGGTAGTCTCCCCAGTTGAACGAGAGGCGAGGCTGCGAAAGCGTCGGCACTATTATCAAGAACCGCTCAAGCCACATCCCTAAGACGACAGCCGCCGACGCGATCACCGTGCCGGTAATCGTTCTCAATCGTTTTATCGCAAGCAGCGGCGCGGGGATGAGGAAGCAGCAGACGACCATGGTCCAGAACATCGGGGCGAACTCTCCCGACACCTTCGAATTGAAGATGGCCATCTCCGCAGGCTCGTTGCCGTAGTAGGCCGTCAGGTATTCGGCGAATGTGAAGTAGAACCACAAGAGGCTCATCACCAGCAACAAAAGCCCCAGGTTGTTGAAATGCACAGGGCGCAGGTACTCCTGGAGGCGAAAGACGCGGCGGATCAAAGCCATCGCTATTATCAACGCCGCTATGCCCGAAAAGATCGCGCCCGCGACGAAGTATGGGCCGAACATGGTCGAGTGCCACATGGGCTGGATCGCCATCGCGAAATCCCAGGAGACTATCGTGTGCACGCTCACGGCGACCGGTATTATGATGATCGCCATCACGCCTACGGCGCGTTCCAGCCTGTCTCGCTGGAGACTCGTGCCGCGCCACCCAAGGCTGAGCAGGCTGTAGATGCGACGACGCGCCCCTTCAGATCTGTCGCGCAGCAAGGCGAGGTCGGGAATGAGCGGAAGGTATAAATAGATCACCGACCCGATCAGGTAGGTGTTGATCGCGAAAAAATCCCAGACCAGCGGCGAGCGGAAATTCGGCCACAGCCCTCGCTGGTTCGGGTAGGGCGCGACGTAGTAGAAAAGATCAGGCCGCCCCAGGTGAATTATCGGGAACAGCGCGCCGATCAATAACGCGAAAACCGTTATCGCCTCCGCGCAACGAGTGACAGGGCGCCTCCACGTGGCCCCTGTCACGCGCAGTATGGCCGAAATGAGAGTGCCCGCGTGCGAGATGCCTATCCAGAAGACGAAGTTCGTTATGTCGAAGGCCCACATCACGGGGCGGTTGATCCCCCACACGCCTATGCCGCGCGTGACTTGATAGGCGAAAGCCGCCACGGCTGCGGCAAGCACCAGCCCGCACACCGCTACGGTGATGTACCAGCCGCGCCCCGTCACCATCACAGGCTTGAGAAGATCGCCGTCGATCTTTTCGTCTGCGGTTTGATCCGTCAACATATGATTCGTCTGATCGGAAAGTCAATCGCCTTTCCTGAGATAGATCACTCGCGGCTTTGTGCCCAGGTCTTCCAACAGCCGCGTGGCGCGGTTGCTCTTTGCCAGACGTGCGACCTCGCTCGACTCGTCCGCGATGTTGCCGAAAAACATCGCCTTTGTGGCGCAGGATTGTACGCAGGCCGGAACTACGTCGCCGTCGCGCACCTCGCGCCCTTCGTCGCGAGCCCGTTCCTCGCCCTTGCGTATTCGCTGAATGCAGAAGGTGCATTTCTCCATCACCCCTTTTGACCGCGTAGAGACTTCGGGGTTCAAAGCTTTGCTTAGAGGTTCGGGCCACACTGGGTCGTAGAAGTTGAAAAAGCGCACCGTGTACGGACAGTTGTTGGCGCAATAGCGAGTGCCCACGCAACGGTTATAGACCTGCGCGCTCAATCCCTCTTCCGTGTGATAGGTCGCGTAGACGGGACAGACCGGCTCGCAAGGCGCCTCTTCGCAATGCTGGCAGAGCACTGGCATGAAGGTTGCGCGCACGTCGGGGTAATCGCCTTCAAAGTATCTTTCGACGCGAATCCAATTGATCGAGCGACCGCGCGCTGCTTCTTCGGGGCCGACCACCGCGACATTGTTTTCGACGTTGCACGCGACGACGCAGGCTTCGCATCCCGTGCAGCGGTCCAGGTCGATGACCATAGCCCATTGCGGCTTTTGCGCTTTCTTGGATTCGCTCATCTTTATTCGTCCTATCGCTCGGTTTCAGCGTGACGGGGCAAGCTGGTCCCGAACCTCGCGAGCTTCGCTTCACCCTCAACCTTTGTTACGTTCGCGCGGACCATCTGCGGGAACGGTCCCAATCGAACAGCGAACGGGTCGACAAGCGCCGCGTTCACGCCGCGACCGGAAGCATAACGACCATAATCTCTGTGCCCCTGACCGTACGGCATCGCTATAGTGTCCGGGCGAATCGCCGGATAAATGACGGCGGGCGCGCGCAGGCTTCCGTGAGGTGTCGCCACTTCGACCGTGTCGCCGTCTTTTATGCCGAGCGCGTCGGCAGTCTTTGGATTGATCTCGATCCAGCTCCCCCACATCACCGAAGTCATCGCGTCGGGCAGTTCTTGAAGCCAGGGCAGGTTCGCCTGGTCTCCAAAACCGAGCGCCGCGTGCTCGTAAGCGATCAAGGTGTAAGCGTACTCCTCGTTGTTCGCGTCCGGCGATTCGGGAAGTCTCAGCCCGGCGGACGCGGAAGTGTTAAGCGTGATAGCAGGCTCATTCTCGTTCCCTTGATTAGAACGGGCCTGTTGTCTAGGCTTGCCTACCCACACCCCGCGCTCGTTCAAATCTTTCCAGAGATCTTCTTCGGGCTCAGTAGGCGTCGACCCTGAGAGCTTCTGAAGCTCTGCTGCTGCTTGCCTCACAGCCTGCTCTGCGGATTCAAATAAGATCGGCTGCTTGCTTTTATCACCAAGCTCGCGGGCCAGTGAGATCAACACGTCTGCCGTTTGCCTTGTGTTGAGCTGCGGCTCGACTACCGGGCGCGTGAGCGTAAAGGCGACTTCGTCTACGCCCGCGTGCGTGGCCTTGAGGTCCCAGCTTTCGAGATAGCTGTGGTCGGGCAAGATCAGATCGGCCATGCTAGTCGTATCGTCGATAAACGATGAGAAGCTGCAGATGAAAGGCAGCTCAACTATTTTGTCGAGCAAGGCGGGAGCGAAATAAACCGGATTCGCGTTATGGATGAGAAGCGCGCTTATGTGAGAGCCCGTGATTAAGTTTTCCAACATCGGCCTCCCGAAGACGCGGCTGGCCGGCCTCAGTCTTTCAAACGGATCGATATAACCGGTCGCCGTTCGCAGCACTCCTCCGGGTTTGTTCGTATTCCCGACAAGGTTGTTTAAGAAGCTGACGGCTTTCGTCGCTTCTATGCCGCTGCCTATCGCTAACGGTCGAGCGGAGGCGGCAAACTCGCGCGCGATGCGAATGATCTTCTCGGCAGGAATGTCTGTTTGCGCGGCAACCTGTTCGGGCGCATAAGCGTCTACCGGCTTGCCTTCGAATTCATGCGAAATTTGATTTTGGACTTTCCCTTCGCGGATTATCACCTGAGCTATTGCGAGCGCAAGGATGTATTCGCTGCCTGCGACGGCGGGGAGCCATTCGTCCGCGTTGGCGGCGGTGAGCGACATCCGTGGCTCCACCTGGACGAACCGGCCGCGCGCTCGCGGCGTGCTTGAGCGGCGGAACTCTCCATAAGCGAGCGAGTACATCACGGGCGAATGCCAAGTCTCAAGGAACCGCGCTCCGAAAGATAGCAGGTAGCTCGCGTTCGCTATGTCGTAAATCGGCAGACCCTCTTCATCCGCGCCCGCCTGTGTCGATTGATCGCGAGGATAATCGAGACGCACGTACGAGCTTGACCCGCAAGCCGACATGAAATGCTCTGTCGCGAGATCGGATACGCCCAGACGGTCGCCGCTCAAGAAGACTACCCCCGTGGCGGGGTTCAGTCCTTTGCCCGAGTTTGCTTTTATCTCGCGCAATTTGTCTGCGAGCGTTTTTATAGCCTCGTCCCAGCTTATCTCTTCAAACCTCGCAAGGTCGCGCTCGTCCGTGCGCCTCATCGGCCCTCGGATGCGGTCGGGGTTGTAGAGCAGTTGAAGCCCCGCCTGTCCCCGTGCGCACAGCGCGCCGCGATTGATCGGATGAAGAGGGTTGCCTTCGATCTTGCTGGCCTTGTGCTCGCGCGTGCGAACAATGATGCCGCAACCCGCGTCGCACATCGAGCAAGCCGAAGCCTTCCAGTAATCTATCCCCGGCACGTACTCGTCGTCGGGTATCAGCGCGGGTATCAAACGGTTCTCGGGGTGGCCGCAGGCCGAAAGCACGCCTGCGCTCGTAGCGCCGACGCCGGTCAGGATTATGAACTCGCGACGTTTCATATTCATCGATTATCTGTGGCAGGCGTAACAGTCTATGCTGGCCTGCCGCTGGCGGTGACAATCTATGCACCAGCCCATGGTTTGATCGACCTCGCGGCGGAGTCTGTGCGTATTGCTGACATCGCCGTGACAGACCGCGCAATCGATCTCTGCCGCGACGTGCGGCTTGTGCGTGAAAAAGACGTTGGCCTCCCGCTCGAACCAGTAGATGCGGACCCAGCGGGGCTGCTCGCCTCGCTCTGAGATCGCGGCCAGTTTCTGGACCTCAGGGCTCTCGGTCATCATCGATTCGTGACAGACCATGCAGGTGCTGATGTTAGGCGTTGTGGCGTAAGGCCCGTTTGCGGCATGTTCGTGGCAGGAATCGCAAGCGATCTGCGGGCCGTCTTCTTTCGTAACGTGCTGCCAGTGGTCGAACTCAACGGGCTGGCGCGGCGCTTCGGCCCCGCCCCTGACGCGCAGCAGGGCGAAAGCTATGACGAAGACCAGCGCCGCCGCAAGTAAGATTACTTTGCTCGCTTTCCTCATCAACTCAGCGTCGACGCTCTCACGGCTTTGTGCCGAAGCGGAAGACTATGCCGAACGATATGCGGTAGTTGTGCGCCGTCTCGCCCGATTCGAATATGGGCAGGTAGTCAACCTGGAAGAGGCGGACGGCGATCTCTTTGCTCGCGTTTATGTCGAGGCCGCCGCCTACGGCCATAGCAAAATCGGTCTCAGAGCCGCGGCCGTCGATGGTTGTCTTTGCCGCGCCTATCAGCACGTGGCCGAAGAAGTTTTTCCCGGTGCGCCGCGCGGTCAGTCGCGGGCCGAAAAGGAAGGTGTAAGTGTTTGTGGCGAACTCCCTGGTAGGGAGACCCATGTTGGGCGCAGAGAAATCGGTTATATCGCCGTAATTGCCGTTGACTTCTGCGACCACGCCGAAATTCTTCGTCACGTTGCCTGCTGCGCTCACTATGAAAGCAGGGACGTTCAAACTCTCCCTTTCCATAAACTGGTCGGAGTTGAAATAAGCGTAGCCCCCGAAGACCTCCAAACGCGGGTACTCATCTTGAGCCTGGGCGGTGGCGGAAACAAGAAACAGCAAGACAGCGGCGAGCAGAACTCTTCGCATCAAACTCTCCTCCAGATTGGTTTAGGACTTCCAGGGCTTCAAGTCTACATGAAGAAGCGAAAAAGTCATAGACCGCATCTCGGCTTGAGTGTGCGCCTAAACGAAAAAAAAGAGAGAGGACTTTTGCCCTCTCTCTTTCATAGTTATTAAAACCCATTTGCTCGATTAGAACCGGAAGACGGCGCCTATCTGAAAGCGGAAATTGTGGACCCATCGCTTTTCGTCAACTTCAAAGGGGTCTTCCGAGTGTACCGGTATGTAGTCGAGCTGGAACAGGCGGATGGCGAACCTGTCGCTCGCTTTTATGTCTACGCCGCCGCCGAAACCGAGGGCCAGGTCGGTCTCTGATATTTCAAAGTTATCGCCCGGTAGATCGACCTCCACTCGCTGCCTCGCGCCGCCGACCATAGCATGCACGAAGCCGTCAACGTTGTCGCCGCGAGCCGTGAATCGCGGCCCAAATAAAAAGAGGGTCACGTTGGCGTTGGAGTCGAGGCCGGTTAATTCAGAGATGTCTTTCCGGTTGTAGCTGAAGTCGCCGACTATGCCGAAACTGCTGCTGATGTTCCCAGCGATGCTGACGCCGAAGCCGTGAAAGCCTTCGCGGTCGTCAAAGTCGAAGGGATCGTCGTCGCCGTCGCCGTCTAAATCGACGCCTACGTCTACGCTAAGGTACGAGTACCCGCCGAAGATCTCTACCGAAGGGTAATCGTCTTGGGCGTTAGCCGGAATAGCCGCTAAAAAAAGTACGGCTAAAGGTAAGATGAACTTTCGCATCGAAACTACCTCCTGATTTTTAGTTGGATACTTCCGTAAGCTTATGATCGTTTCGCTAACACGGATGGTCTCTTGAAAAGAGGTTCACGAACGTCCCATCTGCATAAGATATTAACACCGTTGACAAAAAAACGCACCTGAAGTTTTTGATTCGAAGACGTTAATACAGCCTTTGGATTTTGACGTTCGTGTAATACTTCTGGAGTATGGAGGTGTACGAATAACCTTCTCTCGCAAGCCCCGCGGCGCCCGTCTGGCACATGCCTACGCCGTGCCCCCAACCTCTGCCCGTAAAGACAAAGGCGACCGCACGGCCCTGCTCGTCCATCTCGCGGTCGATGACAAAGAGGTTCTCTTTCAGCCCTAAGGCGTTTCGTATCTGGAATCCGCGCAGCCGCGCGCGGCCTTCCGCGCCTATTATCTCGATCTCAAGCACGCGGTTTGACTCGCCGTAGGTGATGGGCGCGAGGCTCTCTAGCTCGCCCACGCTGACGCGATAACGGCCGAGGCGGCGGCGCAATTCGTCTACGGTTATGCGCTCGCGCCACTGGGCCAGGCCTGAAAGCCTGTCGCTGGCCGCCCCGCGATCGGAAATCTCGGCTTCCAAAAAATCTACGCGGCCCGCCGCGTTCACGTGATAGGTGACACGCTCGCCGCCGACGAGCGTCAAGCGGTCCACGGCAAAGCTCATATCCGCGAACCTGCGAAAGAGCCATGCCTTTCGGTCTATCTCGATTGCGTCGACGGCCGCCTCTCGCACGGTCGCGCGCTTGGCCGTCGAGCCTGCCAGGATCAGACGCCCGTTCTCAGCCGGGCGCGCAGTTTGAGATTTCAGACCCGGAACCTGAACCTTATGAGTGAGCGCGCGGACGAGAGTCTCAACTACGTAGCCCCGTGTGACGGGCGCGCGCGCGTCTAAACGGCTGTCGGCGGCAAGCCGCAATACCCCGTCCTTGAGCAGCATTGCAATGTCGGCTCGCATCTCGCGCGGAACGTCCTCGCCTCCAAGGCCCGCAAGCATGTAATCGATATCAGCAGGAGATAGAAGCAGGCTCGCGCGACCGTTGCCGTACATCGCGGCGGCCACGAGCGAAGCGAAGGCCGGGAGGCTGGTCGCGGGCCTGCGCGGGGAACCCACGAAGTGGGTCGCGGGCAAAGCCTGCCGCGCGAGCTTTGCCGCGCGCTCCATCCAGCCCCTCAATTCGTCTTCGTCTACCGCGCCGCGCAAGTATTTGCTCGTCACGGGTCGCGGGAGTGAAAACCCTAACACTTCTAAGAGCGCCACTGCGCGAGCGAGGTGGCCTTCGGCCCCGGAGATCGTTTCGGCCATCTGGTCCGAGACGATCTCGCGGTTTGCGGGGGCCGTCCGGTCGGGCGCGCATTCGACGGACCGCAAATAAGGCACAGCTTTAGTAAGAAAGATTGCTTCGTTATTCTCAGTCCGCCCGCCGCACGTCGAAGTGTAAAGAGCTTCGATAGGAATTATTCGTCCCTCTTCATCTTTGTAGACGACCGCCATGCCGCGCGTCTCTTCCACGGCGCGGTTCGTCAAAGGGTGCTCGGCCCGCAGCCCGTCGTAGACCTGAGATTGCGCGTCGTCGCGCAGGTCGAAACCTTCGTTACGGAAGCGGCCTATGGTCGAGAGCGCGTAAGAGCGCGCCGCGATGGCTTGCGCTTTAAGCGCCTCGATCAGGGGGAATGCTGCGGGCGAAAGCTCGCGCGGCACGACTCCGCGCAGGTAGAGTTCGAGCGGCAACTGATTTATCACGTTTATTCGCCCTCGGCTGTTGAGCACCAGATGAATATCGCCGCGGTAATCTTTATTGCCCACTCGCACAAACGGCACAGGGCGCAGAGAGTCCGTGCGCGGGGATTTACTTGCCGCCTCTGAATCGGCGCGCGTGGCTCCGGTTTCGGAAGCCGAGACGATCAATAGGCTCTCGCTTGAAGCAACCATCTGGTTGGCTTCAAAGGCTATCACCTGAGAGGTGAGCGCCGGGACGGTTTTTGCCGGGGCTTCGGCTTTTGCAGCAGGTTTATTATTCGGCGATTTATGAGCCGTCGATTTATTTGCCGCAGGCTTATTGGTCGCTTCCGTATAGCGAGCGCGCGGCTTGTATTTGCCGGCGTCGGCAGCGGCGGCGATGCGGCGCGCCTCGACTCGCATCTCGCCGCTTGAGACTGTGTAGCTGGCGCGGTCGTCCGTCGCCTGGCGGCGCACGGTCAATTCCGAAGGCGAGCTGAGAGAGACTGCGGCCACATCGATCAACAACCCTATGCGGACTATCGGCCCGTCGAGGCCGGTTGCTTCGTGGCTATCGATCTTTCGCGGGCGAGAGGCGTTATCTTCATCACTGTGATTCTTTGAGATCGCGGGGTTCTGCGCAAGCATTGTGATAGGAGCGCACGTGAACAACAGGACGAGGCTCACAACCTTTTGGCCAGAGCGCAAGCCGGTAAGCGATATTGTCATGGGAGATCACCACTTCCGATCGTAATGAACCGTTACGGTGCAGATTATCGATTCACCTGCTTGCTGGGGATATCCTTCGAAGGGGCTAGCCATGTATATCGCCTGTCTGGCAATGTCGTCAAGCTGACGGTAACCCGTCGAGCGATCCAAACGGACAGAGAGTATCCTGCCGCCGCGCCCTAGCTCCAGTTCGAAGTCTGCCGACACCTTGCCGTTCAGCATGTCTTCGACCCATTTTCGCGGCATTATCCGGTCATTGGCCTTCCTGATCTTTGCGCGCACCTGGGCCAGGTATTGCGCCTGTATGTACTCAAGCCCGAGTTCCGTAGTCCCGCTTGCAGCCTCCGCGCGCGCAGCGGGTCGCGCGGGCGCGGGAGGCGTGTTTGAAGGCGCGGCCCCGATCTGAATCGATGCAGGCGCGGGCGGCGCGGCCTGGGGCGAGGGCAGTTGCGAGATCACAACGCCTGGGGGAGGAGAGACTCGCTCGACTCTTGCGGGCGCGGCAGTCGCCGGCGCACTCGCTTGATGCCGCGCCGTCTCGCTCGGCATCCTGGCCGAAGTCATTTCCGTATCCGCGCTGCCGAGTTTCTGTGATCGCGAGCGCAAATGAACATCGTCGGCGCGGTCGGGGTCATACTCCATGCGGTTGAGGTCTGCCTGCTCTACAGGCTCGGGCGCAGAGCGCAGCGAAGGGCGATCCGGAGGCGGCGCGATCTCGGTGATTTTGACCAATTCGGTTTGCGGAGCCGAACGGTCGGCCTGCCAGCGGTCGCTCGACATGTCGAGATTGATGAGCCAGGCGTAAAAGAGTACGTGGCCGATGACGGACAGCACGAGTATACGAGCGAAGTGACGGTTACGACTCCTGCCGGATATCGTCGAGCTTTCAATATACTTGTCTAAAGTCTTAAGCACTGCTCTTAATTCTACCGCCAAACCGGGGGCCGAACACTACAAAGCTGCAAACTATGACCTGGAATCCAGCTCTTCGACCGCGAGCGAATTGAACTGCCTGCGCGGCTCTTTCATCTCGATCTTACCCACCTTCGGGTGAACCCTGTTCGTCAGCATGACCATCACGCGCCTGGTGTCCGGCTCTATCCAAACGCTGGTCCCCGTAAACCCCGTGTGGCCGAAGGCCGATTTAGATAGCCTTGGCCCCGCCGAACAATCATCGGTCGTCGCCAGCAGCCAGCCTATCGATCGGTGGCTGGCCCCTCCGGGAGTGAAGTTTGTTCTGAACATCTCAAGCGAGCGCGGCCTTACTAACAAGCTGTCGCGAAGAAACTGGTTCGCTATGGTAAAGACTTCGCGCGCCGTAGAGAACAATCCAGCGTGTCCGCTCACTCCGCCTAAGAACTGCGCGTTGCCGTCGTGTACTTCGCCCCACACCAGACGCTCGTCGCCTACGGAAGGTTGCCGGCCGCAAGTCACACGCTCATGATTGCGGCCCACCTCCGTAGCCGCAGTCAGACGCATCAATTCAGAAGGCGGATTGAACATGGTGCGCTCCAGCCCGAGCGGCTCGAATATCTCTCTGCGGGCGAGCCGGTCGAGCCTGTCGCCCGCCACGCGTTCTAGTACGAATCCGACAAGTATGTAGTTCAAATCGCCGTAGACTACCGGCGCGGGCGAGCCTTGCTCAACAATCGGTTCGAGCGGCAGTCGCGCGATGGCCGGGACCACTTCCGCAAGGGTCGTCTCAAGGTAAAGCGCGCGCCACGCGGGCAGCCCCGACCTGTGTGTCAGCAGATCGATCAAGGTAATGCGCCGCTTGTCTTCGCGATCGAACTCGCTCAGGTACTGCGCGACCGGCGCGCGTAAATCTATAAGCCCTCGGTCGGACATCATTACTGTGAGCAGCGCGGTGACGAGCGGCTTTGTCAGCGACGCGAGATCGTAAATCGTATCCAGGTTGGCGGCTACGCGTTCCGGCTCGATGACGGCGAAGCCTACGGCGTCTTCGGCGACGATCTCGCGATCCTGCCCTATGACATACTGCGCCCCCGGAAATACGCCCAGTTCGATCTGGGACCGCAGGTAGTTAGAAACTCTTTCCGATGTCAAAGCCATTTGTTAAACGCTAAGATGAAAGTATAGCGTTCGCGGGGAGGGGAAGGAAAGGATGAAGGATGAGAGATGAGGGATGAAAAAGATTTGATATCTCAAATCTTAAATCTCAAATGAAAAAAGCGGCCACCCGCTTGGAATCCTTTTCATCCCTCATCCGCCATCTTCTTCCCTCCTTTGCCGGGCGGCTTCGTAAAGCAGGACGGCAGCGGCCGCCGACACATTAAGCGATTCCACCCCGTCGGCCATCGGTATGTGCACGAGCGCGTCGGCGGCGGCCGCCGCGAGACTGGCGATGCCGCTCGCTTCGCGGCCGCAGACTAAGGCTACGGGGCCTGTCAGTTTCACGTCGGTATAAATCTGCATAGCGCCTGTCACTTCTCCGTCCTCGACGACTGAGAGCGGGCCGGGGGGCGAGCTTTCAAGCGCGATTATCTTTATTTCATGCTTGCGGCATAAATCGAAGGCTTCCTGTCGCGGAAGGTCTGTGGCAATGGGAAAGCGCAGGGCCGACCCCATCGAGGCGCGCAGGGCTTTATGGTTGAACGGGTCTACGGTGAACCGCGTGGTGATCAACCCGGTCCCGCCGGCGGCTTCTGCCGTGCGGATGATGGTGCCGAGGTTGCCGGGGTCCTGCAACTCGTCGGCGATGACGATGAGCTGCGGCGTGCGGGCAAACACGTCTTCGATCTCGAAGTGCGGGCGGCTCACGATGGCCGCGACCCCTTGTGGGCTTTCGGTGTCGGCTATCGCGTCCATGACCTGCTTTGAGACGTGCGCGCCGCGACACGGGATGTGTTGCAACTGGTCGAGCAGCGCGAGCCCGCGCTCGGTCGTTTCCAACTGCGCGCTGAAGGCAATGGTCTCGAAATGCGCGCCCGCCCGTATCGCATCTTCGATCAGACGCACGCCTTCTAAAAAGACATGGTGACGCTCGCCGCCCGCGCGGATGAATCGGAAGCGTTTGACGAGCGGGTTCTGTCGGCTAGTGATCTTTTCTACCAGCATGATTGACCAGAGAATATAGCAAGCCGCGAACCATATTGACAGGCATGTACAAGAAAGGTCCGTGTCGGCTATTATCACTGCTCTCGATCACGCGAGCGAAGAACTTATGGCTTTTTTGTCAACACGCCTTCAAGCTCTTATAAGTATTGTCGCGCTGCTGATGCTGTCGGGCTGCTCGCCGGGCGACCCCGCAAAAGATCAGAAAGAGGCGGACGAGATAATAGTGGCCGCCGCCGCTAACCTGACCGACGCGTTTGAAGAGATAGGCCGAGGGTTCACTGCTGAGACGGGAATCCGAGTCACCTACAGCTTCGGCGCGACCGCCGACCTGGCCAGGCAGATCGAAAACGGCGGGCCTTTCGACGTGTACGCGGCCGCCGATGTCGCGCACGTTGACGGGCTTGTCCGTAAAGGTTTTGTGACGGCGGAGACGCGCGCCATTTACGCGCGCGGGCGGTTGGTCTTATGGATACCGCCAGGGGGCCGCGCCGAGGTGAACCGCGTCGAAGAGCTTCGGCGCGATGACGTGAAGCTGATCGCGATTGCCAAGCCGGAGGTCGCGCCTTACGGGCGCGCGGCGGTCGATGCCCTGCGCTCGCTCGGCATGTGGCCGGAGATCGAGCCCCGCGTAGTCTACGCGCAGAACGTCGCTCAAGCCAAACAGTTTGCCGCTTCGGGTAACGCGGACGCGGCGTTCTTGCCGCGCGCACTGGTGAGGCCGGGCGAAGGGCGTTACATCGAAATAGACGAGCGGCTGCACGAAGCCATAGATCAGGCTATGGGCGTTGTAAGCGCGTCGAGGAAACAGGACCGTGCGAGGCGGTTTGTAGAATTTGTCTTGAGCCCGCAAGGTCAGGCCATACTTGAACGGTTCGGCTACGTGCGCCCGCCCGCACCTTGACAACACGTCGAGCGAGCGTATGCTATCAAGTAGCCGCGCAAGTTAACCCATAGTTATGAACCCGTCATCGGTAACATTGCTGCCAGATATTCTTCAATCGCCCTGAAACCACACTCAAGATGGATACGCCAAAAACTTCAAACCGTGTTCGCGTCGTCGTCGCCACTTCGGTGATGCTCTCGTTCATCTCGTTCTGGAGGGCGGCGGCCATAGTGTTAAACGACCTCGGCTCATCCGCCTTTTACGCGGGCGGCATAGCCGAGCAATTCGTGGGCAAGGCGGCGCCTTGGTTCATACTCGGCGTAATGCTATTCAGCCTGGCCGTGCGCGGCCTTTACATAGAATCGTCGGCCATGTTCACGCGCGGCGGCGTCTACCGCGTCGTGAAAGAGGCGATGGGCGGCACCCTTGCGAAGCTCTCGGTCTCGGCCTTGATCTTCGACTTCTTATTGACGGGGCCTATTTCTGGCGTGTCGGCGGGGCTCTATTTGTCTGGGCTGATCAATGAAGTGTTGCCCAGAATAGGCGTGACCTTTCAACTGAATAAGAACATCACGGCGATGTTTTTCGCAACGGCCATCGTGGCCTATTTCTGGCGGCGCAACATCAAAGGGATTCATGAGTCGAGCAGTGACGCGCTGCGCATAATGTATGTTACATCGGTCCTGGTCGTCCTGATGATCGGATGGGGCGTGCTGACGCTGATAGAGCGCGGCGGCCATTTACCGCCCGCGCCGACGCCCGACAATCTAAGCTTTTCCGAGCACGCGCTCGGATGGCTCAAGCCTCTCCAGTGGTTCGTCCAGGATGGCGACCGTTACAGCATCGCCCCAGACGCCCCGAGCTTTGTCGGGTTGATAGGCTTACTAATAGCTTTCGGCCATTCGATCCTCGCGATGAGCGGCGAGGAGACGCTCGCCCAGGTCAATAGAGAGCTTGAAGCGCCCAAGCTCAAAAACCTCAAGCGCGCGGCCATAGTAATTTTCGTTTTTTCGATCGTCTTCACGACCTCGGTTTCGTTTCTCTCTGTGGCGATCATACCGGACGAGACCAGGCCGCAGTACCTGAACAACTTGATTTCGGGGCTGGCTATGAACTTCGTCGGGCCCGATTACCTGAAGCTGCTTTTTCAGGCGTTCGTCGTGCTAGTCGGTTTCTTGATGCTGTCGGGCGCGGTTAACACTTCCGTGATCGGGTCCAACGGCGCGCTCAACCGCGTCGCGGAAGACGGCGTGCTGACCGACTGGTTCCGCGCGCCGCACAAGAAATTCGGCACGACCTATCGCATAATCACGCTGATCGCCGTCATGCAAGTGGCGACGGTAATCGCTTCGCAAGGCGACATTTTCATACTGGGCGAGGCTTACGCTTTCGGCGTCATCTGGAGCTTCTCGTTCAACGCGCTCTCGACTTTGATACTGCGCTTTCGCAGGCCCGAGGGGCGCGAGTGGAAAGTGCCCCTCAACCTCCGCCTTGGCAACAAGGAAATCCCGTTCGGCGTCATGACGGTCACATTCATAATGATGTCACTTGCGCTGACGAACCTGTTTACCAAGAAAATAGCGACAATTTCCGGCATCACCATCACGCTCGTATTCTTCACGCTATTCACGATCTCCGAGCATATTAACCGAAGGAAGCTCGACCTGACCTCGGCCCTGCTCGATCGGTTCCAGTTGCAGCACAGCGAGACAATCGATCAGGAAGCGATCGGCGCGCGCCCGGGCAATCTGCTGGTCGGCGTGCGCGATTTCAACACGCTCTCGCATCTGGAGCACGTGCTTAAGCAAACAAACACGGAAGAACAAGATATAGTTGTGCTGACTACTCGTTTGATCGCGGGGCCCAACGCAGGCGAGCGTGACCTTTATGACGACAATCTGTTCACTGATTACGAGCAGAAGTTATTCACGAGGGTCGTGTCTCTGGCGGAAAAACACGGCAAGCCTGTCGATCTAGTGGTGGTCCCGGCTACCAATATTTTCGATGCGGTGGCGCAGACTGCCGTCAGACTCGACTCGGCGGAGATAGTCGCGGGGCTGTCATCGAAGATGACCGCGCAAGAGCAGGCTCGCCAGCTAGGCCGCTCCTGGGAAGCGGTGCGAAACCAAGCCCGCCGCCAGGTGAAGTTCAAAGTTGTGGAACCGGAAGGCGCGGAGCACGTCGTCTATCTGGGGGCGCACGCGCCGAATCTCACCGAAGACGACCTCAATTTGATTCACGACATCTGGCTGCAAGTGAGCAACATTCCGAGCCGCAGCCGCGTGCATCACCGCGATGTCGTGCGCGTAGCTTTGAATCGCCTCAGACGCGACCTGCGCGGCCAGACCGACGTGATGCTCGATTTTTACAAGCTTGAACAAGAAGACGAAAAAGGAAGACCCCGCGTCAAGAACAACAACAAATAATCGAAATGGAGTCGGCTATGGCGATTGTTGATGATATAAACCGCGACATCACATCGGCGATGAAGGCTAAAGAGGCGGAGCGGTTGAGCGCGCTCCGCATGGTGAAGACCGCGCTCAAGCTGCGCGAGACGGAGCTGCCCGGAGGAATAGATGACGCGGAAGCCGGGCGCGTCTTAAACACACTGCTCAAGCAGCGGCGAGACGCAGCCGAGCAGTACCGCGCCGCAGGGCGCGAAGACCTCGCGCTAAAAGAAGAGAACGAAGCCCGCATCATACAGACTTATCTGCCCGCAGCCGCAAGCAATGACGACATGCTCGCGGCAGTCAACGCGGCAATAAGCGAGACCGCCGCCGCTTCTATGAAGGATATGGGCGCAGTGATGAAGTCGGCGCGGGCAAAGCTCGAAGGCAAGACCGTCGACGGCAAAGCCCTGAGCGATCTTGTAAAAGCGAGATTGTCTGTTTAGAGGCGGGCTCAGCCCGCCTCTAAACTATCGTTGATTACGATTTATGAGGCTCGCCACGAAGCCCGCGCCAAAACCGTTATCGATGTTGACCACCGTCACGTTAGAAGCGCACGAGTTAAGCATGCCTAAGAGCGCCGCTATCCCGCCGAAAGAGGCTCCGTAACCTATGCTGGTCGGCACGGCGATCACGGGGACCGATACGAGGCCGCCGACTACCGAGGGGAGCGCGCCTTCCATTCCCGCGACTACGATGATGACTCTCGCCGCTTCGAAATCCTTGCGCGCCCCGAACAAGCGATGAATGCCTGCGACCCCGACGTCATAGACGCGGCTGACGCGGTTGCCCATAGCGGCGGCAGTGATCGCGGCTTCTTCGGCTACGGGTATGTCGGACGTGCCCGCAGATATTATTGCTATGCTGCCCGCGCCGCGTTCGGTTCGGTCGCGGAGGACTGAGATCATGCGGGCCTCGGCATGAAACTCCGCTTCGGGTGCGAGCCGCGAGATTTCTCGGAAGACCTCTTCGGAAGTCCGCGAGATCAAGAGGTTCGAGCTTTGAGTCAGTATGCGGTCGGCTATCTCGACTATCTGCCGCACGGTCTTCCCCTGGCCGAATATGACTTCGGGAAATCCTATCCGCAAATCGCGGTGATGATCGACGCGCGCAAACTCCAGGTCTTCGTAAGGAAGCCGCGCGAGTCTGTCCGCCGCCTCATCGAGGCTTATTCGCCCTGACCGCGTCTGTTCGAGTAGCTGCTTGATTTGATCTCGGTTCACTTGGCAATTCTAACATAACGCGCGACCTGCTAACCCGTTCGCGTAATGGCGATGCCCGATCAACTATTGATATTGTTGACACTCGTTGTAAACTCGGATTGTGGGATCGATTTGCCCCCGTGACGGCAATCTTCAGATTGCTTCCTCCCGATAAGACTCAAACGAGCGTCAGAGATAATTGAAATGAAGAGATTATTAATAGCCATAATATTTTTTGTGGTGGCCGTAAGCCTATCCCAGTTTCTACTGCCGCCGTCGGAGGCTGCGACGTTTTATGTAGCCCTGACCGGGAGCGACACCGCAGGAAACGGGTCCAGCTCAAACCCCTGGCGGACGATAGACCACGCGATAACGCACGTGCCGGACGGCAGCACGATACTCGTCCGGTCCGGCACTTACAACGGGCGCGTGAATCTGCGCGGGAATTTTACTCAAGGCGTAGTCGTGCGGTCGGAGACTCCTTACTTCGCGGCGCTGCGTAACAACGACCGCGTGGTGACTATTTATGAAGGGCAGGGAATCACTCTCGAAGGGTTCGACATCGCGCACACGGGCGCGGGCGCGTCTCCGCTAGTAGTGCATATCGACGGAGCGGGCACCGGGGCCGTGAGCCGCATTACAGTGCGAAACAACGTGCTGCACGACAGCTACAACAACGACATTCTCAAGATCAACAACGCCGCACGAGACGTGTTAGTGCAGGGCAATGTATTCTACAACCAGGCGGGCAGCGACGAGCATATCGACATAAACAGTGTTGAGAATGTTACTGTCGAAGACAACATCTTCTTTAACGATTTCGCGGGGAGCGGCAGGCCCGTCGGCAACGACACGAGCAGCTACATCGTCATCAAAGACAGCAACGCGGCGAGCGACCTATATGTAGGTTCGCGAAACATCACGGTCAGGCGAAATATCTTTTTGAACTGGCAAGGCTCTACCGGGAGCAATTTCGTCTTGATCGGAGAAGACGGCCAGCCTTACCACGAGGCTTTCAACGTGCTGGTCGAAAACAACCTGATGCTCGGCAATTCCTCTTCCGTCATGCGTGCGGCTTTCGGCGTGAAGGGCGGGCGCGACATCACGTTTCGTCACAACACTGTGAGCGGCGATCTGCCGTCGCTCGCCTTTGCCATGCGGCTGAACCGCGAGGGGTCGAACCCCGTGAATCAGAACATCCGTTTCTATAATAATGTGTGGACGGACCCTGCGGGCACGATGGGCGGGCCGGGCGCGAACGATTTTTCAGACACCCCTCCGGCTGATACAAGCTCGTTCGTGCTGCACAATAATCTTTACTGGAATAACGGCGCGGTCGTGCCTTCGGACGCAGCCGAGTTGATCAATTACACTAACGACAGCGCCCGCGTGGTCGCGGACCCGCGCCTGCCAGGTCTGGAAGGGATCATCCCGCCGCGATGGAGACGGACGCATGGATCATTCGCCGATGACATGGTGGCTATTCGACACTCGTTTGAATTAATCGTGCGCCAGTTCGCGTGGCCCGCGTCGGGGAGCCCTGCAATCGACGCGGCGGATTCGAGCAACTCTTCAACCGAAGATATTCTCGGCAATCCGCGCATTCACCCTCTACAAGACATAGGAGCTTTCGAAGCCCATGAGATTTGCGCTAAGTCGATATCGCCCCGTTACCAGTTTGTCCCCGCGCGCGGCGGGCCGATCACGGTCAACCTTGAGGCCCCGGGCGATTGTCACTGGTTTGCCGCTACGACTCGCAACTGGATGATTATCACTTCTGCGCCCGAAGGGATGGGGCCGGACACAATCACGCTCGAAGTGAGAGAGAATCCCACAGGGTTTGCGCGCCAGGGCAATGCGCTGATCGCCGGGATCGATTTGATCCTGATTCAAGCCGGCGCCTTGGCCGGGCCGTGCAATACGTCCGTTTCGCCGACCTTCGCAACCTTTCCCACCACCAGCGGCGGGGGCGGGACAATGCTCGGAGATATAAACGTGTTCATCGAAGAGGGCTGCGCCTGGGAGGCACGGAGCGACGCGAGCTGGATACCTGTTGTCAACCCGATTGGCATAGGCAGGGGGACCGTTGTCTACGGCGTGGAGAATAATACGACGGGCCAGGCCCGAAAAGGCACCATCACGGTGAATGGAAAGATAATTACTATCAAGCAGAAGAAGTGACAGGCGGCGGATGGAGAGTTTCTTGACAACGAATTAGATGCGCGAGTAGACTCAAGGCAATCGAAGTTTCAGTAACAAGGGCGAGCGCCGCAATTCGTTACCTGAGCAGCACGGGTCGCCCGTTCATTCAAGATTTAATTTCTAAAGCCCGCCCGCCGGGCAGGAGGGCAAATCATGAAGACGCTCGGCTCGTTAGTAAAAGAGAGCAGGGAACTCTACACCGTTTCGGCTGATGACACGGCTCACGACGCCGCCGTTTATATGACCGACCGCAACATAGGCGCGGTGACGGTCATAGACGGCGAGCGCGTGGTGGGGCTGTTTTCTGAGCGCGACCTGATGAAGCGAATAGTTGCTCAGGGGCGCGACCCCCAATCGGTGCGCGTCGGCGAGGTGATGTCTACGGAGTTGACTACGGGCAGCCCCGATGAGACTTACGAGCAGGCCCTGAGCAAGATGAATAGCGCCCGGTGCCGTCACCTGCCGATACTGGAAAACAACAAGCTGCTCGGATTGATCTCGCTCAGAGACTTGTTAGTAGTCGACGCCGACGAGAAAGCCGAAGAGATACGCATGCTCAACACTTATATTCATTACGTGCCGCCCGGCTTTGCAAGCGGCTCATGACGCGGAGCGTTGATATCGCCCATCTGCTGATCGCTAAACCCTCTCCACCCGGCCGCTCGGCAAACCTTCCGCCGTGCCGGCGTCACACGAGCTTATATCCTGGGATAGCCTTAAACAAGCGCACCCTCCTCTGACGGAATGCTGTCAAAGATGCTATATTTCATCTTCCAACTATAACCCACTATGCAGATCGTCGTGCTCAAAGAAACTGACCCCTCGGAGACGCGCGTCGCCTTGATGCCCGACGCCGTTCGAAAGCTCGCCGCGCAGGGCGTTCGCGTCTCGATTGAAAGCGGCGCGGGTGGTTACGCGGGCGCGAGCGATAACGACTACAAGGAAGCAGGCGCGACGCTGTTGGAAGGGCGGGCGAGCGCGCTCGAATCGGCTGACGTGCTGATCGCAATCAACCGGCCTCCGAGCGTTGACCTGCTTCACCTCAAAAGCGGGGCCGTGCTGATCGGCTTGCTCCGCCCGCTCGACGACCCTGCGGGGCTTGAACCCATTGCCGCGCGCGGGCTGACGGCATTCGCAATGGAGATGATCCCGCGCACGACTCGCGCGCAGGCTATGGACGTGCTCTCTTCGATGGCCACCATCGTAGGTTACAAAGCTGTGCTGATGGCGGCCGAGCGGCTGCCGCGAATCTTCCCCATGCTGACGACGGCTGCGGGGACTGTCCCGCCCGCGCGAGTGCTGGTCCTCGGCGCGGGAGTCGCGGGGCTCCAGGCAATCGCAACGGCTCGCCGCCTGGGAGCAGTCGTCGAGGGCTTCGACATACGAGCGGCCGCGGGCGAGGCCGTTCGCTCGCTCGGCGCGACTTTCCTCGAAGTGGACCTTACGGGAATCGAGACCGAAGACGCGGGCGGGTACGCAAGGGAGTTGACCGAAGAGGCTATGGAGCGCAGCCGCGCTCTCATAGCTAAGCAGGCGCGTGCGACCGATGTCGTCGTCACGTCGGCGCAGGTTCCGGGCCGGCGCGCGCCGCTGCTCGTCACGGATGAAGCCCTGGCCGGGATGAAGCGCGGATCGGTCATAGTCGACCTCGCGGCGGCGTCGGGCGGAAATTGCGCCGCTTCGAGCGCGGGCGATGTTATCGAAAGAGACGGCGTAACAGTGATGGCTCCTTTGAATCTGGCGGCGACCGTCCCGGTACACGCGAGCCAGTTGTACTCGCGAAACGTAACTGCATTCTTGAGCTTGATCGTAAAGGACGGAAATCTGGCTCTCGATTTTGACGACGACATCGTCGGGCCGACTTCGGTGTTGCGCGAGGGCCGCCCCGCTCACCCGCGCGTCGCAGAGGCGCTCGCGGGGAAGAGTCTGTAGCAAGAAAAGTTCCGTAGCAGGAGGAATCTTTTTGTGAGCTCTGAAACATTCATCGCGGCGCTCTACATCTTCGCGCTGGCCGCTTTTCTCGGTTATCAGGTCATCTCTCGCGTCCCGCCCCTGCTGCACACGCCGCTGATGAGCGCCACGAACGCCATCTCAGGCATCTCGCTGGTCGGCTCGCTGGTCACAGCGGGCGCAAACTATAACAGCGTTAGCACCATCTTAGGCTTCATAGCCGTGACCGCCGCCACGATAAACGTAGTCGGCGGATTTATGATTACTGACCGTATGCTCAAGATGTTTAAGGAAAGAATCTCTAAGAAAGAGACAAAGACAAAGGAGCAACCCCAACCCTGATGAATTATTTCATCGAGCTTACTTATCTGACAGCTTCAATCCTATTCATATTCGGTCTGAAGGGGCTGAGCCATCCCAACTCAGCGCGGCGCGGGATGATAATGGCCGAAGCCGGCATGCTGATGGCGATAATCGGCACGCTCGTTCACCGCGAGATTGTAACTTACGAGTGGATAATCGCGGGGCTGATCATCGGCTCATTGATTGGCGCGGCGATGTCGATATGGATGCCGATGACGGCCATGCCGCAGCGGACCGCGCTCTCGCATGCGTTCGGCGCGCTGGCCGCGTCGCTTGTCGGCATCTCCGAGTACTACCGCCACGGCGCGGAGCTTGGCGCGTTTAAGATGACCGCGCTGGGGTTCGAAGTCCTGTTCGGCGGGATCACCGTGACCGGAAGCCTGATGGCGTTCGTAAAACTGCAAGACCTTATACGCGGAACGCCGATCACGTACAAAGGGCAGAACATCTTTAACATAACGCTCTTTATTTTGACGGTAGGGATATTCGTCTATCTCATATTCGTGCCGACGGCGAGCGCGCTCTTTTACGTGATGGCGGGGCTGGCCTTTCTGTTCGGCATACTGCTCGTCTTGCCGATTGGGGCGGCGGACATGCCTGTCGTGATGTCGCTGATGAATTCCTACGCGGGACTAGCGGCGGCGGCCACGGGCTTTGCGATTTCGAATAACGTGTTGATCATTGCCGGGACGCTCGACGGGTTTTCGGGATTCATCCTGTCGATACTGATGTGCAGGGCGATGAATAGATCTATAACTAACGTGCTGTTCGGCGCATTCGGCTCGGAGTCTGCGGTTCAGGCGACCGAGGCTCAAGGCGTGATGCGCGAAGTCACGCCCGAAGACGTTGCGGTCCAGCTCGCCTACGCAAGGCAAGTGGTCTTCGTTCCCGGCTACGGGATGGCGACGGCGCAGGCGCAGCACATCGTAAGAGAGCTTGCGGACCTGCTCGAAGCCAGGGGCGTGAGCGTGAAGTACGCCATCCACCCCGTAGCGGGCCGCATGCCTGGTCATATGAACGTGCTGTTGGCCGAATCGAACGTGCCTTACTCGCTGTTGTACGAGCTTGAGCAGATAAACCCTGAGTTCCCATCTACAGATGTCGCGGTCGTGATAGGGGCCAACGACGTGGTCAACCCCGACGCGCGCGATAATCCGAAAAGCCCCATCGCGGGCATGCCAATTCTTGAAGTAGACCGCGCGCACTCTGTCGTAGTGTTGAAGCGCGGCAAGGGCAAAGGCTTTGCGGGGATCGAAAACCCACTCTTTTTCAAGCCGAATACGGGAATGCTTTATGGCGACGCGAAAGCTTCGTTGACGAAGCTCGCGCAAGCCGTCCAGCACGTTTAACCGGCCTGAAGCAAATCGACCTTATCGTATATTTCGCTGAGGGCCAGCTTACAGCTAATAGACTTCAGCTCTATAACATCTTCCACTTGATTTGTCTCGGAAAGCACCCATGTTTTATCAGCCTGTCTGCTGTAGCGCTCGACATGGTGCTTATCCTGTGCGATCAGCACGTACTCTACGAATGTTTCTATAGCGCGGTATTGTTCAAATTTTTCACCACGGTCGTAATCCTTGGTTGTCTTCGAAAGCACTTCAACTATGAGTGTTGGATTTGTCAATGTGTCGCTGTGACTGTCAGAAAACTCGGGAGTGCCGCACACAACGACAACGTCAGGGTATGTGTATAAACCTGTTGGACTGACCCTCACGCGTAAGTCTGTAGAATAGACGGTACAAGGGCGCTTCTTCAGTTGTGAGCGAAATTCGGAAACAACATTAGTTACAATCAAGACATGGTTAGGGCTGGCTCCGCCCATAGCGAATATTTGACCGTTGAAGTATTCACTCTTATAGTCGGCAGAGCGTTCAATCTCCAAGTATTCTTCCGGGGCGAGGTAAGACTTCGGTTGCAAAGACATGGCTATCTCTCCACACCTTTTCATAACATGACTAATCTATCACGACAGACCATAGCATATATTTAGATGCCCAATCATAAATGTTAGAACTTAAAGCTGTCTAGACGCCAACGCCCGCCTCTTGAGCCAACTTCCAGTTCACCTGCTACCTCTTGCAGACGCTTAATGAGCGCGACTCTTTCAGGCGTCATCCTGGCTTGGCGTTTCCCGCTATTACTATTTATTAGTTCTCCCAGTGAATACCTGAGTTCTTTAACTTCTTTGGTATTAAACGAGATTAGCCGATCTTGAAACTGCGAGTTTAAATACCCGCCACCGTAGTCTGAATAGTATAGTACATCCTGAATCCCCTTTGTATACTCTGCAAATAAGCCCCATGAGGTTGGCTCAGTAATATAATTGTTACAGTTAGAAAGAACTGCTCGCCAGTCAGGTCTGGGAGGCTTTACATAATAGTACTCGTCAGGATCCATCTGCAAAGTAGTAATTCTCGGCAATACTAAGTTAAGCATATCTCGATAAAAACCATACCTCAACCTGAGAGGATCACCACTACCTTGCTCCCAAATTTCAATTTGCTCTTTTGTTACGCCACTTTGTTTAAGAGATAAATGCCAAGTCTTAGAAGCTAATTCGTATATTCGAAATGCATTGTATTTCTCCAACCAGCGGTGCTTTCGAAAATCGTCGTAGGTTGGGATTAAGAGTAATTCTGCGGGGACAGTTTCGAAGTGCTCAAGAAAATATGTAAGCCACAATCGGGTTATCTCAGCCTCCAGACGTTCTGAATCCGAAGTGGCATTTCGGGCAAGATTAGTAGTTACGTAACGACGATTAGGAGTTCCTTTCCAGGTGACACGTATTCTCGCCCAGGCAAGACCCGTTTGGTATGCGCCAAACAACCCTGGAACTGCACCCACCTTGAATCCACCTCGGAGTAGCGAAGAGTTTGATGAAGCATTGCCAGCCTGTTTTCGAGATCCCTCCTGTATAATCAACACAGATGCTTCTTCAAAAAGATCCTCTTCTACCTTTTGGCGAGCATAAGGATCAACAAAGGCCATTTCGCCCTCTAACCCATATGTCTCATCATTCACTGGAATTCGCAAAGCCGCCGACTCTAGGTGATAAGGTAATTCTACTTTCAACGGAACTGGGTCTATGAAGTCCTCAGTAAAATGTCCATTGGAAATATATTCTAGATTCAGGCGATACGGTAAATCTTGACATACTTTTTGGATATACTCTTTTATCGCTTGCCATGCTGGTGGCTTATTCCCATTCTCTCTGTCGCCTTGCGATAGGTTGAGAGTAATCTTGGTACCCTTAAAGCGCCGTGGCCCTTCATTACGCTCTTCAGAGAGCCGAATCAGTCGGGTTGGCCCGTCAATCTGAAGTGTTCGTTTAGTTGTATCGCCGCGAGGAGACTCCCACATGGCGGTTTGAACCTCTACGCGGTTTGCTAGTAGGAAGGCAGATAAGAATCCAACACCGAACTCTGAGACCGGAGCAAAATCCAGTTCATGCTTACGGAGATCAAACCTTATTTGATTAAACTCGGAAGAGTTGTAGTAAGAGCGTCCGACCTTTAGAAAGTATCTTTCAATTATTAGTGCATCCATGCCTATACCTGTATCTTGAATAGTCAATCGAGGCTGCTTGTGCTCTTCTCCTGGTTCCTCATACCGAATTAGTATCCGGTCATTTTTGCGAGGCTCTGTTTGATCATAAATCTGAGTTAGAGCATCTCGGAGTTTGCAGGCGTCTACAGCGTTTTGCACCATTTCGTGAACTGCATCCAGAGGGTCGTCATAAATTGCGCCTCCCATCAGTAATGAATAAACCCGGTCATCATCCAACTCGAACTTGTAAGGGATATAGCGGTAACCGTCCTCATGGATATCGACCTTTACACTAGTCGGCAGTTTACAGGGCCATGACACATCTTTGAGTGCGCCGAATGTTGAGCGGGTTGCAATAATCTCTCGCTCAATATCGGAAGCAAATAAGACAACCGCATGGTGAATAATATGGCTCTTGCAACGCCCCCTGAATACAACCGCATCCTCTTCTATATACCAGTTGGAAATGGCTAAATGTTTTCCCCATTCGCGACCTGAATCATTTTCCGGTTCTCCAAGCGGCCCCGGCAGTAAATAGTGGAATAATGCGGGAGGGGTGCGCTCTCGATCAAAGTCAAGAATATCTGCAAGACGCAGCACAGCAGCAACCATGTGAAGATCCGCTACGCTGCAACCGATTGGATAGGAGCTTGGAAATCTAGGTCGTCCGGAATGCTTTTTATCTGCTTCCACTAGCGCTTCCGCATCTTCATTGTGACTAACACAAATATCAATAAGCTTATCCTTAAAAGAATCACCATCAAAAGACAAACAAGACTGAATGTCTGGAATATTCTCGGGGTCACTCTGGTGCATTCGCCACATGTTGCCGAGTATCTCCTTATACCTTTGCGGAGTGGCATGACGAGTGCGTGTATCTTGCGTTAGGAGAGCTTCCTCCGCCTGGAATAACTTGCGACTTGCACGCTTTCTTACAGATTCCGATAGACTTTCATTGCCTACTTGTGACCGAAGTTCATCCATGGCGGTTTTTAACGCATCATCAAGCTCAAGTTTATTCCATAAATCGGAGGCTGGATCTAGTCGTGCCTCCCGTTCTTCGCGATTGAGGCCCATACCCATATCGTGTAGATGGGCGGAGCAAACCAGTAGAGCAATCTCGGGCGGGGTAAGCCGGCTTCGTATATCGGGATCGAGAATGTGCCACATTAGATGTGCGACCTTTAATCCATGCACATGATCGTGCATAGTGTACGTTTCCATCTCGCGGGCAGTGACTCGATCCAGGAGAGGCGCGAATACCTTATTAACCAACAGAACTAAGCTATTATAAAGAGTCAAGCAAGCTAGTTTGGCATCAGTTCCTAGTTCGGCTTTTTCATCGGACCAAGTTGCTTGGCCATCAGCATAGCTCTTAAGTTTTATCATTAAATCGAGTTGCTCAATGTTCTTAGGAGTCTCAGGCATCTGCATAAATCACCTCTCGCTTTTAACTGTAATGAACGTATCTTATCGCAGCGCTCGTGATGTACCAAATCAAGAGTAATTCCACAAGTCAGCTTGATATATCACACTCCTATTGATGTCATTAGAAGATAGTTTCCAGCCACAGAGCCATCAGCGTTTTCTGCCAAATCCGTAAAGTAATTGCCTCTGGCTTTGCGACCTGACTTGGAATTAGACTGCGCGGCAAGAGCAGTTGTGGCGGCCGTCACACCAGCGCGCGACGGTCTTTGAAGCCCTACGCAAGCTTGGCGGCGTTTTGGTCTACGGCACACCAGGGAAACAGGCGCGTGAGAAGGGCTTGTTAGCGCTGATCCTCAAATAATTCATCTTCGTAGAAGAAGGCAGGGCCGCATACTACGAGCAGCCTTATCGGCTCCGCGCCCGTGTTTTCGAGCGTGTGGCGATGGCCGCGCGGGACGTAAACGGCATCGCCTTCGGCGACATCACTCGTTTCTTCCCCGACCGTCATGCGGCCGCGACCCGAAAGAATGTAATAAATCTCTTCGAGCTCGCGGTGGTGGTGCGGGGCGACGGCGCTTCCGGGCGGGAGCACCTCTTCGGCCAGGCTGCACTGAGTTATCTCGGACGTTGTGCGGTCGATCAACGGGCGCAGCTCGGACCCGTGCCGGGTGTTGATCGCACGCGCGCGGTTGCGGTTTACGATTATCATAGCCTTTTTCGGGAACCTATTGGAAAACTCAAAGTTGAATTCATAAGGCTATAATTATACTTCTTTTAGCTTGATATTGCGGCCAGGAAAGAATTAAGATGGCTGCCAAGGCGCACGCCCTCCCTGGCGCGTGGTATGATTAAGATTTAGAGGTTGAATCAGTGATATCGAATCGAAGATTTGCGTCTCTGGTCGTCTGCTTGCTGGTGCTCAGCCTCGCAGTGGTTCAAGGCAGCAGCAACCGCGCCAAGCTGGGCCGCGCTCGCAGCGTGGCGTTGCCTTCCTACGCCATACTCGACGAGAACGCGCAACCTATAATCGCTTCGAGCGGCAAGGTGGGATTCGTCTCCTCGGTCACAGGCGGGACGCTCATCTCTTTTAGCGTCACGTCGGGCAAAGTCATCTCGACGCTGGTCGTGGGCGAAACCGCCGGCCCGATCTCGATGGTCGAGGCCGCGGGCCGCCGCCTCATCGCCGTGCCCGCGCTCGCAGACGCTTCGCAGGGACTTGCGCCGACGGTGAGCATCGTCGACGCTAAGAGCGCGAGACGGCTCGACGTAAAATCGCTGCTCGTTCTGCCAGCTGACGCTCAGATCACTACCGCGACGCGCCCCGTGCTCACGCAGGACGGGCGTTTCTGCTTGATAGCCTCAAGCTTTACTGAGCCGCACCTTTTCTCTTTCGATGTCGAGACGGGACAGCTTGTCTCTCAGCTCTCGCTCGTCGGCCGCCCGTCAGAGATAGCGATTCACGACGAGGGCGGCAAGCGTCGTCTCGCGATCAGCAGCGCCGTCGCCAACAGCGTTTCGATAATCGATGTAGACGCCGAAGGGCAGTTGAACCTCGCGTCAAGCTTCACACCCACGGGCGCGCGATTGGACGAAGCGAATAACCCCGCGTTCAGCGGCGACGGCCGCACGCTTTACATAGCAGCTTCGGAAGGCGATCAGCTTTTTGCGATAGATGCTGAAAGCGGCGCTCAAACGGCGAGCATCAGCGTCATATCTCCTCAGCGAGTGACCGTAGCGCGCAACGCGAACGCCGATCTCGTCGGCGTCACTCGCATCCGTCGCCCGTCGGTCAATAACGCGGGCGGCGTCACAATCGTCCGCAACGAGAATAATCGGCTCACTGCGCAAGGCGAATTCACTCCCCCCGAAGGCATAGACTTTTCTCGCGCGAATAATGTCGTCTTCGACAAAGAAGGCGCGGTCGCTTTCGTCGGGTCCACAACGGGAGTTCTCTTTGCGTTCAGCGCCGAAACCGGCGAGCTTGAGGCGCACCAGATCATAGGCAGCGAGCTTCGCAGGATTGCTTTGAGCGAGAGGGCGCAATCGGTCGTCGCAGTGCGCTCGACGCCGGGCAGCGATGAAGTGGTCATCATAGGGTTTGAAC
Organism: Blastocatellia bacterium; assembly: GCA_036277095.1. Classification (GTDB taxonomy): domain Bacteria; phylum Acidobacteriota; class Blastocatellia; order UBA7656; family UBA7656; genus DASUNP01. The sequence continues at coordinate 55,021 of DASUNP010000014.1, read as the reverse complement.
AGGCCGATGCGTCAAAATCGGAAGAGACTGACCCGGTCATAGAATCGCTCAAGCCGGACGTGGTCGATCAAGGTCGCAAAAAGAATTTGCGATTGATCATCAGAGGCCAGAATTTCACCGAAGGCGCGTCGCTTCTCGTCGACGGCAATGAAGTCCCTGCCGACCTCGTAAAAGGCGGGAAGTCGCTCGAAGCGCGTCTCTCGCGGTCGCTGTTTGCGCAGGCGGGCGATATAAGGATCGAAGTAAAGGCGGCCAACGGCGCCGTCTCTCAGGCCAGATCGTTGCGCGTGATAAGGCCGGACGCTCCGCTCATCGAGAAGATCAGGCCGGCGGAAGTGGCCGGGCCGGGCGCCGATTTTACGCTGAAGGTCTTCGGACAGAACTTCCGGCCAAGCTCGACGATCTTCGTCGCGGGCCAGCGTTTCAACACCGAGCAGTTAGCCGACGGCAAGCTCCAGGCGCAGGTGCCCGCCGAGCTTGTTCGCATAATCGGACAGGTCCCGGTTCAAGTTGTCGACCTTGCGCTCGAAGGGCTGGCGTCGAACGAAGTCAACCTGACCGTCTTCGGCCCGCGCATAAAAGAGCTTAAACCGTCGGGCGAGCGCGTGGTCGCGGGCGCGGGGAAATTCGGCCTTCGCATACTGGGCGAAAACTTCCGCGACGGGGCAAAAGTTGAGATCGACGGGAACGAGATTCCCGCCAACCGTGTGCTGAACCGCACGCGCAATCTGATTCGCCTCAGCGTGTCCGGCAAGTTCGTTCAAGATTCAGGCAAGCTGGCCGTCGTCGTTCGCAACCCGGAAGGCGACGCTTCGGAGCCGAAAGAACTTTTGGTTTTCGCGCCGGAGATAAAAGAGTTTGCTCCGGGCGAGGTGATAGCGGGCGTCAGGAATGCGAAGGTTGAGTTACGAGGCGAGAACTTCCTCCGCCACGCGCGAGTTTATGTCCGCAACACGAGCGACACCGAACAACGCGCTTTCAGAGTTGATCGCCAGCGCGTGCGATTCAAATCCAGCACGCGCATAGTCGTCACGGTCACGGGCGAGCTTAACGACCTGCTCAAGCAACCGGGCCAGTTGAAGTTTCAGGTGGTCAACCCGAACGGGGCCGACGGTGTGCCCTCTGCCGATAAGGAGCTTGGCGTGGTCGGCCCTCGGATCGACACGGTTGAGGTCCTGCCCGTCGAAGGCGATGATTTGCACGTGCAGCTCTTGATTAAGGGAGCGCATTTCCGCAATGGAGCCATGGTCGAACTCGTCAAAGCGGGGCAGACTTTCGGCCGCCAGCGCCCGGCTTCAAGGGTGAGGAGCGACAAGGTGGCTGTCGTCGTTCGCGCAAAGAAGCTCGCTGCGCTCGGGGCCGGTTTCCAGGTTTACGTGGTCAACCCCGGCGAGATACGCTCGAACGGAAAAGAACTCGGCCAGTAAAGGCAAAAATCAAAAATCAAAAGGCAAATGTAAGGGATCAATTTCACCCTTACATTTGCCTTTTGATTTTTGCCTTGTTTATTCGGGTCTTCTCAGGACGTAGCCCGCGCCGCGCACAGTATGAATCAGCTTGGGCGAGAAATCGCGGTCGATCTTATTACGAAGATAATTCACATAAACGTCTATCACGTTGGTGAAGGTGTCGAACGTTTCGTCCCACACCTTTTCGGCCAGAATAGTGCGCGACAGCACCTGATCCGGGTGGCGCATGAAGCATTCCAGAAGCGCGAACTCTTTTGAGGTGAGCTGAATCAAGCGTCCGCTGCGCGTCACGCGGCGGGTGAGCGGGTCGAGCTTCAGATCGCCTACCTCCAGGCGCATGTTGACCTCGGCCCGGTTCCGGCGGCCGAGCGCGCGCAACCTCGCCAACAGTTCGGCAAACGCGAATGGCTTTGTCAGGTAATCGTCCGCGCCGCTGTCTAGTCCGCTCACTTTCATCTCGATTGAGTCGCGCGCGGTCAAAAGCAGGATCGGCGTCGAGACGCGCTCGCTGCGCAAGCGGCGACAGACTTCCAGGCCATCCAGGCGCGGCAGGCTGATGTCGAGAATAATCAGATCGTAATTGCCGGCAGTAGCCTGAAATAATCCGTCTTCGCCGTCCGCGGCCACGTCTACGGCAGCGCCCTCTTCTTCAAGCCCGCGCTTTATGAACGCGGCCATCTTCTGCTCATCTTCTACGATCAGGATTCGCATAAAACGCCACTAGTATAAAGGATGAGGGATGAGGGATGAAAAAGATTTGAGATTTGAATCTCAGATTTCAAATAAAAGAGAGCACCGGCTTGAGACCTTTTCATCCCTCCTCCCTCATCCGCCGCGCGCGAAGCGCGGGGAACCCGTTTATGGGTCGGGCCATTTCATCCTTTAATTTGCCGTATGGTATAATTCTTATGGTTCTTTGGAGTGGGTCGGGCGGTCGCTGGCTCTCTTAGGAGGGCGAGAGGAAAGTCCGAACACCGCAGGGCGGCGAACTGGCTAACGGCCAGGCGGGGCGACCCGACGACAAGTGCAACAGAGAATAGACCAGCCGATGGCCTTCGGGCACAGGTGATGGGTGAAACGGTGGCGGTAAGAGCCCACCAGCACGTGTGGCGACACTTCGTGGCTAGGCAAACTCTTCGCGGTGCAAGACCAAATAGGGAGGCGTCAAAGGACTGCCCGTCCGATGGCCGCTCCGGCGGCCAACGACCTCCGGGTAGGTCGCTCGAGCGCGCGGAGCAATCCGCCGCCTAGATGAATGACCGTCACTCACTGCCTGCCCAGGCAGATGGTGAGTACAGGATTCGGCTTACAGACCCGCTCCAAACCCAATTATCTGTCGTGAGGTTCCCTCAACCGGAGATTAAGCGTGAATAGAAAATACATGTTCGGAGCTATAGGGCTGGCCATCGGTTTTATAGCCATGTTCTTCATCACGAAGTCGATCAATCAAAGCGAAGCGCCGATGACGGCTACCGCAGGCGGGCCTGCTGCCAGGACGCAGGGCGCGCCCGCTCAGCCGAACCAGCAACAGATGATGACCGAAGTTCGCGAAGCGATGGATAAGGCTAAAAATAATCCTAAAGACTTCGCGGCCCAGGAGAGGGTTGCGCGAATGTATTACCAGATAGGCATGACGGAGGAATCTGTCGAATACATGAAGAAGGCATACGATGCTGACGCGACCGAAGCGGGTAAGATTGGCATCCAGTCTTATCTGGGTCAGCATTATTATGGCAAGAAGAATTACTCGGAAGCCGAGAAATGGTTTCGCCGCGCCCTCGAAGTCGATTCAACAGACACGGATGTCCTCATACACCTGGGCGTATCGTTCCTTCAGCGAACGCCTCCAGACCCTGATAAAGCAGTCACATTCATTCAGTCGGCGTTGAAGCAGAAACCTACGGACGGGCACGCGCTCGGGCACCTCATCTCGGCCTTCGCGCTCAAGAAGGATGTGCGCGGGGCCGAGGACGCTTTCAAGCGATTGAAAGAGGTCGAGCCAGCTAACGAGATGATAGCTAATTACGAGAGCATGATCGCGGACCTTAAAGCGGGTAAGCCTGTAACTATACCCACAGAGAATTAAATGTCTCCTTTTAAGCTGATAATCTATGTAATCCTGCTCCTCCTGCTCATAAGATTCCTCCGCAAATTTATCGGGCGCGTGCTTTTTCCCGCCCGGCCCGCGACCGTGTCGGGCGGCCCGCGCCGCTCTCAGACGGCCGCGCGCAAGCAGGCTTCTAAGATGGTGAGGTGCCAGGCTTGCGGGACATTCATTACAGAGTCTAGCGCCCTGGTTGTTGGCGGGAGCGGCTTCTGCTCTAAGGCCTGCGCCGAAAGTAAGCTCTCTCGCGCTTGAGCATGCGCCTGCCGGCGCGCCGGCAGGAAACTCAGCCGGTTCAGATTTATTTGCATCGTCGGCCCGGTTCTTTCCGTCTATACATTTTGAAGGGAAGAAATTAACACCTTCAAGAGCCTTGCTGCTTGGCAGAGCAGCATCAGTGGAAGCCCTTAAAAAAAGACTTAGCAGACCCTTAAATCGGGCAATCGCGTGACGCTTTAATACCCGGAAAGAGTATTTATAGAGATGAGTTTACTTGAAACAATCAAAGTTCTAGCCGATAAGTTTGGGCCTGGCGGATCTCACATGCCACAGCCTGTGACCGGTTCTGAATGTCCCCACGAAGCCGAGCTGCTCGCTTACTCGCTGAACCGGCTCCCGCAATACCGCCGCGAGCAGTTCGAAAGCCATTTTGTCGGCTGTAATGATTGCCGCGACTTTCTTGCCCTTTTTGCCCGAACCGCAGACGATGCGACCGAACACGACATAAAGCCCCTGACCGATAGCGCGATAAAGAATCAGGCGTCCAGAATCCTCACCTATATTAAAGAAGACGACTTCAACCGCAGACAAACACGCGGGGGTAAGCAATCGGTCAAAGGTCTCATCGCGGGGCTCTTTGGTTCGACGCGTCAGCTTGCAACCGCCGGGCTGATGGTCTCTGCGATTGCCGTCGGGAGCGTCTATTTCCTGACCAAGGGCGAGCCCGAGAACGTAGTCGCGATGGAAGCGATCGCGCTCGCCACGAAAGATAATCGACGCATCGAGCCCAGACTTTCAGGCGGCCTCCCATTTTCGTCTTATCCTTCTGTGACGCGCAGCTCTGACGAGGGTCAAGACTCGCAGGCCGCCAAGTGGCAGTTTGACCGTGCTCAATCGCAAGTGCAATTTGCCGAAGACGCCTCGGCCCCGGCAGAAGACCGCCTGGCCCTGGCCCGAGTCTATCTGGCGCGCGGCGAGGCCGACTACACGCGGCGCGCGCTCGCCATACTTGAACAGCTTGCAGCCGGCCCCAACCCATCGGCAGAAGTGCTTAACGACACCGGCGTGGCCTTGTACCAGCTCAAACGCTACTCGGAAGCCGTCGATTATTTCACTCGGGCGCTTGAGAAAGCTCCGTCGTTCGAGGAATCCTTATTTAACAGAGCCCTGACTAAGCACAAGGCCGGCAATTGGGCAGAGGCGCTGGAAGATTGGGGGCGATTCATCGAAGTCACTTCCAACGAGAAGTGGAAAGAAGAAGCGCAGAAGCGGAAAGAAGAAACGCAGCGGCGTATGAATATGAAGTAGCTTGAAAATAATTCTCACAAGATATTCAACCGTCTATTAATACTTTTATACGGACCTGAGACTCGCGTGTGAGAATCTAAACCGACCTTTCGACTCAAGCCGGACAGGGATGCTCCGGCAGCTTAATTCGATCATACCTAATCCGAGCGGCTATCGTTAGCCGCTCTTTTTTTTTCACCGTTACTTAATCCATGCGTCGCTTATGTGAATGTCTACGGTGACCGGCACGCTGCTGATAAACTCGCGCGCGGCCTCGACCATCTCGCGCTCCACGATTGCGGCGCACGCTCCGGCCTCTGCGGCGCTGACTTCGACTACGATCTCGTCGTGTATGCAGTTTATTATCTGGGCATCGAGCGACTTCAGCGCGTCGTAGAGCCGGGCGAGCGCGCGTTTGATGATGTCTGCGCTGCTCCCCTGGATGATTGAGTTTTTCCCGAGCCGCTGAGTGGCCGCCACCTGCGAGCGGTCGTTCGCGTCAAAGGTGAAGCTTATCAACCGGCCCGACCGCGTGCGATTTTCCCTGTCGGTCACCGCGCGGTCCGCAGCCTCGCGCAGAAAGGCGGCGACCCCGCTGTAGGCGGCGAAATACTTTCTGATCAACTGGTCCGCCTCTTCGTTCGGGCAATCTATCCGAGCGGCAAGCCCCGGCGCGCCCAGCCCGTACATTATCCCGTAATTGAGCTGCTTTGCCGCCGCGCGCTGGTCGCGAGAGACTTGCTCAAGCGGGATGGCGAACATCTGGCTCGCGGTCACGCAATGGAGGTCTTCGCCCGAAAGCAACGCCTTCACGAGCGCAGTGTCTTGCGACCAGTCGGCCAGTATCCTCAGCTCGATCTGCGAATAGTCGGCTATGCACAGCTTGCGCCCCTCTGGCGCGCGAAAGCAGTTGCGATATTCCGGGGTGTGCGGGACCTGTTGAATGTTGGGGTCCGAGCAGCTCATGCGCCCGCCGGTCGCTCCGATCTGGCGAAAGTCCGCGTGTATGCGCCCCGTGGCAGGGTGGATGTGTTCGAGCAGCGATAGCCCGTAGCTCGTCAACGATTTTTGCACGCTGCGGTATTCCAACAGCTTCGCCACCGCCGGGTGGTCTTTCGCAAGCGGCTGCAACTGCCAGCTCCGCGTGCCTTCGACCTTTATGCCCATGCGATTGAGCGTATCGACTATTTGAGCGGGGCTGTCGAGGTTGATGTTCGGCTCGTCGAAAAGCGTGAGCTGCGGGATGCCCGCCGCAAGCTCGCGCTTAAGCTCTACCGATAGCGCCTGGTGCGCGCGCTCGACATCGGCCACGAGCCGCCGCCAGCAATCGGCATCGATAGCCACACCCGCAAGCTCCATTGCGGCGACCGGCAAGACGCATTCGAACTCCAGTTTCGCAACTTCAGCGAGCCCCCGCTCGGCGAGCTTTTCGGCGAGCCTCTCTCTTAACGGCAGCATCAGCTCGGCGTCTTTAGCAGCGTACTCGTACTGGATGGCTGTAAGCTCGCCCGCCCAGTTGCTCAACTGCATAGTCTTGTCTATCGTCTCTCCCAGGTGACGGTCGGTGACTGCGGCCAACCCGTGCCCGCCTTCGCTGCGCCCCGCGCCTATGATCTGGCTTGCAAGCAGTGTGTCGAATATCCCTCGCAGCTCCAGCCCGAAGTGATGAAGCAACATTTTGACATCGAACTTCGCGTTGTGGAGCGCCTTCGTAGGATTTGGGGCCGACAACAGATCTCTAAGCTGTGGGTGATTGAGCGCGTCGATCTGGAACAGGTCTATGACAAATGTCCGCTCAGGGGTCGCGATCTGCAGCAGCCGAACGCGGCTCTGGAACGGGTCGAGCCCCGTGGTCTCTGTGTCTATGCCGATGATATTATGAGTGGAGATGTGACGGACGGCCTCTTCGAGGGCCCCGTCCGTTGTAACCAGCGTGTAGTCGTTCTTGCTCACTCTTTTCCTGCTGCCGGCGTGTCTTGAGAAAGTCTGACGCGCCCTATATAGTTGATGATTCTCGCATCAAGTCGTGCGGACAATCAATTCGATTTTGGATTTTAGATTTTGGATTTTGGAGTGGTAATGGCAAAAACAATCAAACAAACAACAGAGCGCGAGGATAATCTAAAATCCAAATCCGCGGCGCGCGAAGCGCATCATCCGCCAAGAAATCCAAAATCCGAGATGAGCCAGATCAGAAAACGGCGCGACGAGTTCATGGAGCGCATCCGTGGCGGAGTGGCGATCTTTCCCGCCGCGCCTCAGGCGATTCGCAACAACGACGTAGAGCACGAGTACCGCCAGGATACTGACTTTTATTATTTGACGGGGTTTGAAGAGCCGGGCTCTGTCGCCGTGCTCGCGCCCGATCATCCCGAGCATCGTTTCGTCCTGTTCGTTCAGCCTAAGGACCGCGAGCGCGAGGTCTGGACCGGCTGGCGCGCGGGCGAGGAAGGCGCAATGCGCGATTACGGCGCTGACGCCGCTTTCACCATAGACAAGCTCGACGAAGAGCTTCCGAAGCTCGCGGAAAAATCGGACCGTATCTATTACCGCTTCGGCAGCGACCCGACGTTTGACGAGCGGCTCATAGGTTTGATGCGCCGTTTTCAACGCGAGCGGCAGCGCAATGGCGTGGGGCCGAATGCCGTGATCGACCCGGCTGACATACTTCACGAGATGCGGTTGATTAAGACCGAGGACGACCTTCGCATGATGCGTCGCGCGGTCGAGATTTCGTGCGAGGGCCATCTGGCGGCGATCCGCGCGCTGCGGCCCGGCATGTACGAGTACGAGATCGAAGCCGTCTTGCGCTACGTCTTTCGCAAGAACGGCAGCCCGCGCCCGGGCTATCCGCCTATCGTAGCCTCGGGAGCGAACGCGACGGTTCTGCATTACACAACGAACAATCAAAAGATCGAAGACGGCGATCTGCTGTTGATAGATGCGGGGACGGAATTCGAATACTTCACAGGCGACATCACCAGGACTTATCCTGCGAGCGGCAGCTTCACCGAAGATCAAGCGGCGATCTATGGAATAGTGTTGGATGCGCTTGCCGAAGCCACAAAGCATGTTAAGCCCGGCGCGACCTTTGCGGAGCCGCACGACGCGGCCGTGCGCGTGATCACGGAAGGGCTGGTAAGGCTCGGGCTTCTTGAAGGCGACGCGGAGAAGCTGATCGAAGAAGAGAAGTACAAAAAGTTTTACATGCACAAGACCAGCCACTGGCTGGGGATGGACGTGCACGACGCGGGGCCATACAAAGTCGCTGACGAGTGGCGGAGGCTTGAGCCGGGGATGGTGATGACCGTAGAGCCGGGCATTTATATCGCGGCGGACCTTGAAGAGGTTGACCGGCGCTATCGCGGCATAGGCGTGCGCATCGAAGACGACGTGCTTGTCACGCCTGACGGCAACGAGGTGCTGTCGGCCCGCGTGCCAAAGACGATTGAAGAGATTGAAGGGATGATGATGGGCGCCCATCTGGGCGAGTGAGGTAGATATGTTACGTAGATCGATTCTTGCAAGCTTTATGATTCTGATCGCGATTGTGGCGCTTGCTCAAAGCCCTCAGCCTGCGATGAAAGGGTATGAGCTTTATAGCTGGAGGCGCGACGGCAACTGGCGTTTCTCGCTCCTTGAGGGAACAAACCGGCGTAAGACATACGAAGAGATCACATCGGATAGAATAGCGTTAAAGGGCAATAGCGGTCTGAAAGCGCAGCTCGATAAGCTGCCTAAAGGCTCGGAGGTAATCTGGACGACGGGCATCGACCCTGCGGTAATAAAATCTGCGACCGGGAAGAATCCCAAGCTTGAATTGCCCTCCGGCAAGAGAGTCCGCAAGATCAAGAAGTACTGCGACAAGATAGGCATCAAGCTAACGCTTGGTTGATCTGATGGAACAGAAACAAAGAACTCGCGACATAATTCGCCGGCTCAAACGAGAGTACCCCGACGCGCGTTGCAGCCTGAATTACTCGAACCCGCTTGAGCTGCTGGTTGCGACGATATTATCGGCGCAGTGCACGGACGAGCGAGTCAATATTGTGACGGCGGACCTGTTCAGAAAATACCGCGCGCCCGAAGATTATTTGAATGTCACGCAAGAAGAGCTGGAGCAGGATGTCCGCTCTACGGGTTTTTACCGCAACAAAGCGAAAGCGATACGCGGCGCGTGTCAGCGTATCATCGAACACCACGCGGGCCGCGTGCCCGACCGGCTTGAGGATTTGCTGCTGCTGCCCGGCGTCGCGCGCAAGACGGCAAACGTAGTGCTGGGTAATGCCTTTGGCATAGCTTCGGGCGTTGTGGTAGACACGCACGTACAGCGGCTTTCTCGAAGACTGGGCTTGAGCGATGAGAACCAGCCTGAAAAGATAGAGCGCGATCTCGTAGAGCTAGTGCCGAAAAAAGATTGGATAGACTTCTCGCACCTGATGATCTATCACGGTCGCAAGGTGTGCAAAGCGCGCAAGCCATTGTGCGATGAGTGCGTGGTCGAGCCCCTTTGCCCTTCATCATCCTTAAAGACAGGCGTCACACCGGCCTGAGGAATAGTTTTGCCTTTCGAAATCGTCTTTAATGTGGGGATGCAATATGAATAATTCTCACATCTTTATTTCTCACTCCAGCAAAGACGATGATTTTGTCAAAGAGCTGCGCGAGGCTCTTGAGAGTCAAGCAGTAGGCGTCTGGGTCGACTCTCGCAACCTGCGGGGCGGGGCAAAACTCGCGCGTGAGATCGAAGTGGCGATTGAGCAGGCGCGACAGTTCATAGCAGTCATAAGCACGAACACGATTAACTCGCCCTGGGTGCGCAAAGAGATTCAAAAGGCTTTAGAGGTTGAGCGCGCTCGCAAAGACGAAGGCTATAGAGTCGTGCCGCTACTGTTGCCTGGCGTAGAGCCTTCGGCTCTGGGGCTCTGGTTCGATGAAGAGCCTGTCGGCGTTCGGGTGGAGATTAAAACAGGCGAGCTGAGCGAGGCATTGCCTGACATTCTCGCCGCGCTGGGAGAGCGCCTTCCTACAGACCATCAACCTGCTAAAGATTCTGTTTCTCGACCTGTCGAAGAGTTGATTCTAAGATTAGATGACCTGGAGATTGAGACAAAAGACGGCAAGCGGCGAGCGAGCGCTGTTGCCCAACTGGTCTACGAGCCTGCCGACAAATCTGCTCGTGCAGTAGAAAGCAAAAGATTCAATTTCACTGCGCCGCTCGGAGTCATTGAAGCAGAGGATTTGCGCTGGTATTTAGAAGAGTATTACGTCTGGCCTATAGGAGTATTCAAAGAGCGAGCCGAGCGCATTGAAAAGCAACTGCCGCAATGGGGTCAGGATTTATATCAAGCCGCCCTAGGGAGGCCGGTCGTTCAAGAAGCGCTCGCTGCCTGGCAACAAGCCGGCACTGGCGGAGAGCGGCGCTTCTCCATTCTCGTCGACAGCGAATTGCCCGACGGCGCAGGCGATGAAGATCAATCGGTCGCAAGAGAATCAGCCACTGAATTGCTCTCCTTGCCGTGGGAGCTACTTCACGACGGGCGCAGCTTTCTCTTTCATGGCAAGCATCCTGTCCGCGTGCGTCGTCGTTTGCCTAACCGTCATCGGCAGCCGGTCAGGCTAACCGGCTTGCCGATTCGCATATTGCTGGTCAGCCCGCGTCCCGAAGAAGATCATACGCCTTACATCGACCATCGGATCAGCGCCAAGCCGCTGGTCGAAGCGATAGAGAGCCTGGGCGAGCTGATTGAGCTTACGATACTCACTCCGCCCACATATCCCGCGCTGGAAGAAGCGTTGCGTAAAGCGGCAGAAGCCGGAGAGCCTCTCGATGTGGTTCATTTCGACGGTCACGGAGTTTATGACCGCCAAGTTGGGCTGGGCGGTTTGTGCTTCGAAGACCCGAACGAAACAGAGAAGCTAGCGAAGCGAAAGGTGCAATTGGTTCACGCCGAAAAAGTGGCCGAAGTCATACGCGATCACCGCATCCCGCTCGTTTTTCTCGAAGCCTGTCAAACTGCGAAGACCGAGCAAGACCCTACAGCTTCGGTCGCCGCGAAGCTTTTGGAAGAAGGCGTTACGTCAGTCGTAGCGATGAGCCACAGCATTTTGGTAGAGACAGCGCATCGCTATATCAAAGCCTTCTACACTGAACTGGCGCAAGGAAGGCGCGTGGGCACTGCAATGCTTGCGGGCCAGCGCGAGCTGCACAGAGATACTAATCGCGGGAAGATGATGGGCGCGGGCGAATTGCACTTGCAAGACTGGTTCGTGCCCGTGCTCTATCAAGAAGAGCAAGACCCGCAGTTGGTAACGAAGCTGCTGCCTAAAGATGTACAACAGCTTCAAGCTAAACAACGCCGCTTGAGCTTAGGCGCGTTGCCCGACCCACCGCCGCACGAGTTTCAAGGGCGCAGCCGCGAGCTACTTGCATTAGAACGTCTGCTGCACACTGAGCCTTGGGCGGTGGTCCGTGGTCAGGGCGGGGCAGGGAAGAGCACGTTAGCGATTGAGTTAGCGCGCTGGCTCGTGCGCGTCGGTCGCTTCCGCCGAGCGGCCTTCGTAAGCCTTGAGCAGTACACTGACGCGCGGACGGTGCTCGACAGCCTCGGTCGCCAACTGCTGCCGGAAGGAGATAGCTGGTCTGTAGCGAATTACTCTGATTTGAAACAGGCGCTTCAACCCGTCGAGCGGGCGCTTGCTGACCGCGATACGATCCTGGTGTTGGATAATCTGGAAAGCGTCTTGCCTGATCGAACGGGGCAGTTACCTCCGGGCGCAGCGCCGATAGAGGAACTGTTTGACCTGTGCAAGAAACTGCTCGAAGCCGATCCTGCAACGCGAATCGTGTTCACCAGCCGAGAATCAATGCCCGCACCTTTTGATAACAAGCGAAGAGAAATCACTCTGGGGCCACTGAGCCGTGAAGATGCAATCAAGCTGGTTGGCGAGGTGATGAAGCAAGAAGGCTTGATCCCAGAATCCGATGATCCCGGCAGCGACCCGCAAGAGATTATCGAGCTAGTTGAAGCCGTAAATCGCCATGCCCGGGCGCTAGTATTGCTCGCGCGCGAAGTGACTCGCCGAGGTGTTCGATCCACCACAGAGAGCTTGCATCATCTGATGGCCGATCTTGACAAGAAGCATCCCAATGATCGCGAGAATTCACTTTATGCCAGCATCGAGCTATCGTTGCGCCGTCTGTCGCCAGAGGTACGAGAGCAGATCAAGGCATTGAGCGTGTTTCACGGCGGTGCGAGTCTTGGTGTATTGATGCAGATGCTCGGTGTTGATGTAGACATAGTTCGTAACTTAACCATGCAATTGATTGAAGTGGGGCTAGCCGAAGATATGGGTTACGGCCACCTGCGCCTTGATCCAGCGTTACCATCTTACCTACAGAGGGATATAAGCGAAGCGGAGAAGGAAGAAACGAGGTCACGCTGGGCTGAAGCGATGAACCAGTTGACGGCTTTTTTGTATAAGCAGCAGTTTAAGGATGCCGAATTAGCCGCCCGACTGACTTTGTTGGAACTGTCCAACCTGATGGCGATGCTCTTGTGGGTACAAGACAGAGCGATGCCGGAAGTGGTAGTTGATTTGGCAGATAGCGTTGAATCATTGCTGTCCAAATTAGGCCGCCCTCAAGCACTTGCACAGGCGACGCGAATGCGTGAGCGGGCTGCGCAACGATTGGGTGAGTGGAGCCATGCCCGATATTTGACAGGAAGCGCGACCATAGACAGATTGCTGGAACGCGGCGAACTGCAACCAGCCTACATCGCTGCACAACAACTCCTACAACGATGTACGGCAGCAGGCGAAGAAGCGTATGCGGGTGCAGCTTATCACATCGCTATGTCATACGCCGTGTTTGGGCGAGTGTTGCAAATGGGCAGAGATGCCGAAACCGCACTACTGGCATTGGCTGAGGCTCAAAAGCGTTTTCAGGTAATAGCAGATGCTGGTAATGCATCCGCAGACCGTATGCTATCAGCCATTATGGCTGATAGAGGTGATTGCTTAAGAGATTTGGGGCGATTGGATGAAGCGGCCGCAGCTTATGAAGAGGTCGGCAGGGGCGCTGAGAAACACGGTGACAAGAGAACAGTAGCTGTCAGTAAAAGCCAGCTTGGTACAATCCGCTTGCTGCAAAAGCGTTATGCTGAGGCACTTGAAAGTCTTGCAGAAGCGCAAAATATATTTGAAAGTCTAGGCGAGCCAGGAAGTGTCGCTGTTGGTTGGCATCAAATCGGTATGGCACACAGGAATGCTGGACAATTTGAACAAGCCGAGCGGGCCTACCGGCAATCGCTGGTTATCAAGGTGCAGCAGAAAAACCTAGCCGGCGAGTCCAACACTCTAGGGGAATTGGGAAATCTTTATACTGATATGAGTCGCCTGGAAGACGCGGTACAGTGCTACCGACAGGCAGCGGATATTTACACCAAGCTGCAAGATAAAAACCGTGAAGGAATAGTCCGCAGCAACTTGAGCTTTATCCTGATAAATCTGCAACGCTACGATGAAGCACGGCTTGAGTTGCGCCGCGCCATTGAGTGCAAGAAGCCTTACGGCCACGCTGCCGAACTATGGAAGACATGGGACATTCTCTGTGATTTGGAGCAAGCCACTGGCAATCTACAGGCCGCAGCTCAGGCGCGGCAGCAAGCCATCGAAAGCTACCGGGCCTATCGTCACGCAGGAGGGCAGAGTATGGAATTCGGTGCCCAATTCTGTGACAAGGTAACTAATGCAATCGCGCAGCGTGACTCGTCCGCTTTGGAACAAGAGCTTGATGATTACTTAAGAACAAAGGCTGACTTCAGAGGCAAACTGCTGATTCCCAAGCTACTAGCCATACTGCACGGTGACAGAAACATCGGGCTCACTGATGATCCGAATCTGAATTACAGTGATGCTGTAGAGTTGCAACTTCTGCTTGAGAAATTAGGAGCGAGATAATGTGCGGTGCTTCACAGATCAGTGCGGTTGACTAAAAAGTGACGGCGCCGGTGTCGTCCATCCAATTCTTAGTCATATCACACCACAACGCTAATCCCCGCCACTCGCCGAAACGTGAATAATATTTCTCGATCTTTTTATCAGGTGTTGCGCGGCCTTTGTTGTAAGTCTTCGCGAACTGCGAGCGCACCCATGAATCTAACGCCAGGCAATCGTATCGGCCTACCAGCTTTAATAAGTTTTCGGCGGCGTAATCGCCTACGCCTTTTACTCGCTTCATCTCTTTTCGCAACTCGGCTGTCGGCAGATCACTTGTAAGCCACGACTCTACATCTAACGAGCCGGAAGCTACGCGCTCGGCTAGCTCTTTCAAATATCCCGCGCGATAGCCTGAACGCACTTCGTCGCGGTAGAACTTTTCTGACTCGGCGGCCATTGCTTCTGCTGTAGGAAAGTTGCGGCGCTTGTCATGCGCCTCGCGGCCTAGATTATCAACTAAGCCCTGGACCATCTTCTTCGTCAGACCCCACGAGCAGTTCGTCGTGCAGATAGTCTTTACCAGGTCTTCGTAAACCGTAGGCGAGCGGAGCAAGCGGCCTGCGCCCGCGTCAGCGATCCATGCGAAGTCCGCTACCCGCATCATATATTCGTAAAACGGCGACATATCATCATCGAGCCGCAGCATATGGCGCACGTCGGCAGCTACGCGGGCTGCTGCACGCTTGCCTAATTTGCTCCGCGTCTCGATCTTCACCGCTCCGTCTGCCTCCGAGATAGTCACGGTCACGGGCTTCTGATCGCCTGCGTCGAGGACTCGCGTGAGCGTCCAGTTATTTAAGTCAATCTCGAATGGCGGGAGCTCGGACCAACCGTGGCTTATTGCCGTTCTTTTGAAGCTGAATGCAGTGGGGGGGGTAATTGTGATTTGCATTTAAATCTCTTCATCCAGATCGATCATCTCGGCCTGTTCAAGCTCGAAGTAACGGTCAAATGCTTCTTCGGAGCGCGGTAGGTCGATCCCGCTCGAATAAAAGAGGTGCTCAAGAAATCGCTCCTTCGCCTGCCGCTCGTCGTCGACTACGTCTTGCCCAAAGCCGCCTTGCGTGATCGCGACTATTAGCTTCTGCGGGCGGTCGTCGCTCTCTTCCGCCTGCGCGCGGAGCAATTCCAGATAGGCCGGCTTGAAGGTCACAACGTAATATGACTTCTCCATCTCCATAGCAATTGCTCCACGGCTCGCGTTTCATTTTTTGTCGCGGTTGTAGGAAGCGCGTATCACCGTCTTGATATTTCCGCGCACGTGAAAATCGCCTTCGATTTCTACGGAGACGGGGTCGCAGGCTCGGACGAAGTCATCCAGTATTCGGTTGACTACGTGCTCGTGAAACATCTTCACCGAGCGGTAAGAATTGATATAGAGCTTGAGCGATTTAAGCTCTATGCAAAGCTCATTGGGCACGTAATCGATCTTGATGACTGCGAAATCGGGGAAGTCTGAAAAAGGACAGATCGCCGTGAACTCGGGGCAGGTGAACGAGATCGTTATCGCCTTGCCTTTGTACTTGTACCCGAACGTCTCAAGCGGGTAAAGCTCAAGCGCCTCTGTCGGCGTCTCTTCGATCACCAGACCGGAATGCTCTAAAACTTCTGTCATCACTCGCTCCTTCTTAGCAGGGATCAGGGGTCAGGGGCTGGGGGTCAGGGAAGAAGTTATTTGAGATTTCAAATTCTCTTTTCCCTGATCCCAGACCCCTGATCCCTGACCCCTGTTCTCAGCGTCCGCTCCACTTCAGTTTGTTGCGAAGAATTTGAAAGTAGTCCTGGTCCTTAGCCCGGATCGTGTTAAAAGTCTTCTCGCTCCGTTTGATCTCTACCTGGTCGCCGGCCTTCAGCATCAACCCCGTCTGGCCGTCGGCAGTGAGCATAACTTCTTGCTCGCGCGTGTTGAGCACGAGCTTTATGACGACGGTGTCGGACAAGACGAGAGGCCGGTTTGTTATCGTGTGCGGGCAGATGGGACAGATCGAGACGGCTTCGGTGCCGGGGACGATGATCGGCCCGCCCGCCGAAAGATTGTACGCAGTCGAGCCCGTGGGCGTTGCGATGATCAGCCCGTCCGCGCGATAGCTAGTGACCCACCGCGAGTCGACTGAAAAATCGATCTCGATTATTCGCGCGAGCGCCGATTTATTCACTACGATGTCGTTGAGTGCGGAAGCTCCGCCCACATGATCGCCGTCGCGAATGACTTTCCAGTCGAGCATCATGCGATGGTCGATTTCGTAATCACCCCGGACTACGTTTTCCAGCGCGGGCAGCGCGTCTTCGACCGTGAACTCCGTCAGGTAGCCGAGCGTGCCGAGATTAATCCCCAGCACGGGCGTGCCGCGCCCGCCGACCAGCCGCGCGGTCGCGATCATAGTGCCGTCCCCGCCCAGGACTATCAGCAGGTTCGCGTGGTCTGCTATCTCGCGGGCCGAGGCCGAAAATGTTCCCGGCGGGAGGTTCTCGACGCGGTCGTTTACGAACAGGTTTATCTCGCGCGCGGCGGCCCACGCGGCTATCTCTGCGGCCAGCTTGTCTGCGCGCGGCTCACCCGGCTTGGTGATTATTCCGACTCTAGCGGGCGGCTGTTGTGACAAAGCAAACCTCCCGAACAGGCGATTACCGAAGTCACTCGATTCTACACACCGGCGCGAACGAGTGTCAAAGAGCGCAGATTTAACCTGGTGTGCGTCAATCTAAGGGGACCAGCCAGATGTCGGCTTCCGAGGTGAGGACACTGTAATAAAGGCGACGGTTGTCATTGGAAAGCGCGATTGTGCCGAAGCTGGCGGGCGCGACTGAATACAATTCGCGCCGCCGCCCCGTCAGTGTGTCGAGCAGGCACATCTTGCCTAAATCGGCGAAGATCAGCCGCCGGTTGTCGTTGAGCCAGATGGGACCCGAGCCTCTGTAAGGAAACCGCTCGTAACGCGCCGAAGCGAAAGAGTAGATCATGATGTTCATGTCTGGCAGTTCGGGTCTGATTTGCCACCCGGCCAATAGCTTTCCGTCCGGCGACCACGACCAGGGTAGAAAGCCCGGAGGTTGCTGCCCCGCCAAGGGCTGAGGCGTCTGAGCCGCGAGCGGCTTGCCCGCTTCGATTATGAACGAGTTAAGATCGTTTGCCTGATACAACAGGTGCTTCCCATCCGGCGACCAGACGGGGCAGAAGACGTTTGCGCCGGACAGATCGGTCAGTTGCTCAAGGCCGCTGCCGTCTTCGTTCACCTTCCATATCTCGTATTTGCCGCTGCGGTCTGAGAGGAAGGCAATCCGGCGATTGTCGGGCGACCAGCGCGGGTTGCGGTCCTGCGCGCGGTCGTTGGTTAATTGTCGCAACTGAGATCCGTCGCGGTCGATGATGAAAACATCCTCCTGCGCTTCGCCTTGCGAGACGAAGGCTAACGACTTTTCGTCGGGAGAGATTTCGGGAGTGGAATAACGGCGGCCGCCGCGCGTGATCTGCGTGTGCCGGCCCGTGACGCTGGCCGAGCCGGGATCGAATGCGACCTGCCATGCGTTTTCGCGCCGGTTCATCTCAACATAGACAAGCGCGCGGCCGTCAGCCGAAAAACTGAGGTGCTGGCTGCTGGCCGAAGGCAACGTCGCCGGCTCGAACTGGCCTGTGACCGCGCCCGTTATCTCGTCTACGGCCACACGCCACAAATTCATGCTGCCGCCACGGTCGCTGAGAAAGTAGAGATGCCGTCCGTCAGGCGACCAGACTGGATTCCAATCGACCGCTACGTCATCGGTCACGGCGATTGGCTCGCCGCCTGAAGCCGCGACCGTCCAGATGTCGCGCTGTCCGCCTTTACGCAACCCCCAGAAAGCTATGCGGTGGCCGCGCGGCGACCACGCGGGCTGCACGGCGTCGCCGGTCGTAATCGACCGGCGCGAGCCGCTTTCGACATCGACGGCGAAAAGGCGGCTGTGAGAGTGATTGCGCCCTTCGTAATCAAAGACCCTGTCTTCGGCAAAAGCGATCTCTCGACCGTCGGGCGACCAGGCAGGATTATGGCCCCCGTCCGACAGCTTTGATAAGTTTCGCCCGTCGGCGTCGATCAAGAATATTCCGCTACCTTGTCGCGATGAATGAAACGCGATTCGTCTCCCGTCGGGTGAAAATGCGGGCGCAAAGTCGACGGCGCTGGAATCGGGTGTGAGGTTCACGGCATTGGCTTCGCCTATCTTTTGAAGGTAGATGTCCCAGGTGCCCTCGACGCGGCTGGCGTAGACGACGCTCTGACCGTCGGGAGAGAGGCTGGGGAAAAGCTCATGGCCCGCGACCGATGTGATTCTCCTTACAGGGCCGGTTGAAAAGCTCTCTGCTTGGGGAGCCGCGCCGCGGCGCAGCACGACCGTGAGCGCCACGGCCAGGATCACAACAGCCGCCACGGCCAGGGCCGTTTTAGACCTCAATACGGAACTCAAACCGGGCCTCTCGTCACTCGCCTTGCGAAGGAGTTGCTGCAAATCGCTTCGCATCTCGTCGGCGGTCTGGTAGCGGGCCGCGCGATCCTTTTCGAGCGCGCGGCTGATGATGCGCTTAAGCTCTTGAGGCGCGTCGGCGCGATCAATTGTGATCGGCTCATCGCGAAGGATCGCTTCTAATATGTCCGCCGCGCTCGCGCCGTTGAAGGGTCTTCTTCCGGTCACAAGCTCATAAAGCACGACGCCCAGGCTGAATATGTCCGTGCGATGATCGACTCTTTGTCTGCGCGCTTGCTCGGGCGAGAGATAAGCAATCGTGCCCATCAACAGGGCCGGGTCGGTCTGCATCGTAACGGCTATCGAGGCGATGCCGCCGCCGGGAGCGGGCTCGCGCGCGGACGGCTTTGCAAGCCCGAAGTCGAGCACTTTAACAAGACCGTCGGGCCGGACCATGACATTTTCCGGTTTGATGTCGCGGTGCACTATGCCCGCAGCGTGCGCCGCCGCCAGGGCGTCCGCCGTCTGGGCGGCAATACCGAGCGCCTCTTTGATATCGATCGCGCCGTTTGCGATCTTCTCTCTTAAAGTCTGCCCGACGATTAGCTCCGTGGCTATGAAATGCGTCTCTTCGTCTCGACCGATCTCGTGAATAGTGATGATGTTGGGGTGGTTGAGCGCGGAGGCGGCGCGGGCTTCTCGCTCGAAGCGCTGCACCTGCGCGGCGTCAGTCTCTGTGGGCAGAATCTTAACGGCGATCCGGCGGTCGAGCTTGAGGTCGCGCGCCAGGTAGACCTCGCCCATCCCGCCGGCGCCAAGCAGAGATTGAATCTCGTAATGGCCTATCTTTCGCCCGATGAGGTTACTACTGCGGGACGCGCCCTGTGCCGCGCGCGCGGCGGACTCGTCGGCGACCGATGAGATAGCGCCGGCCAGGGGCGCTTCTTCGATGAAGTCGCCCGCCTCTTCGTACGAAGCCAGCAGCGCTTCTACCTCCTGGCGCAACTGCATATCGTTCGCGCAGGCCGAGGCGAGCAGCGCCGTGCGCTCGCTCGCTTTGCGCTCCAGCGCCATGTGAAAGAGTTCTTCGATCTGTCGCCACCGCTCGGGAGTCATAAAGATCGTGAACAGTGATAAGTGACAAGGGATTTGAGATTTCAAATCTCAAATCTCAGATTATTGTCTTGTCATTTCTTGATACAGCCATGCCTTCGCCATCTTCCAATCGCGCAAGACTGTCTGCGGCGATACGTCGAGCACTTCAGCGGTCTCTTCGACGCTCAGGCCGCCGAAAAAGCGCAGCTCGACCACCTGGCTCTTTCTCGGATCGATCTCGGCCAGAGCTTTTAGCGCGTCATCGAGCGCTACCAGATCGGCCGCGCGCCCCTGCGAGAGGTTCATGACTTCATCGAGCGACAGTTTGCGAGCCGCGCCCCCGCGTTTGCCGCGCTGTTTCGTCCGCGCATGATCGACCAGAATGCGGCGCATCATCTGGGCCGCCACTCCGAAGAAGTGCGCGCGGTTCTGCCAGCTCACCTTTCGCTGGTCTATCAGCCGAAGATATGCTTCGTGCACAAGCGCAGTGGGCTGCAACGTATGGTCCGGGCGCTCCAGCCGCAGGTAGTGGTCGGCCATGCGGCGCAGCTCCTGATAGACCGCCCGCATCACGTCGTCCAACGCCGCCGTCTCTCCGCTGCCCCACGCAATCAGGCGCTCGGTTATCTGCTGTTGCGACTCGTTTACTTTCTGATTCGACATAGCCGTTTTCAAGGGCCTCCGCACGCGTGGGGCGAATCGGCTAGCTTCGATCCGGGTTATGTTATCCCGAATTCTTCAGTTGCTGTTGTATCTTTTACCCCTATTTGTCGCGTTATTCAATGTGGGAATAAAGGTGACCCGCGTCACCAGGCAGCAGGCGCAGATCGACGAGCTGAAGAAGCTCATCTGCGAGGCTCACCCCGATGCTAAGGCTTGCAGGTAAACGGAGAGGCTTAATGATCTTTGTCTGCTACGGGGACCCACAGCAGCGCTCGGCGGGTGATCTGAATATTGTCCGGCTGAAGGCCGATCTCAAAAGTGTCGTGCTCGTTTGCCAGCGTGAGGTATTCGCTGTAAAGCTCGCGCAATGCTTCGCTCGCCTCCTGCTCTATGCGTTCGAGATCGTCTCGGAGCTCGGCTTCTTCCCATTGAAACTCTTCGTTTTCGGAACGCGGCTCGGTCGTGCCGAAGACCGAGCCGGCGAGGGTCGAAAACATCCCGGCCAGTCGGTTCTCGCTCTCGAAAAAATGGAGGTTGCGCGAGATGATGTCCTCCAGGCTCATCTTTTCCGCCTGTAGCCCTTTTCGGGTGTGGGCTTCTCGCACCTGTTCCAGCTGAAGCTCGAATTTGCCGCGCAGCCTTTTCATCTCAGGCTCGACGCGGCCCAGCGCGGCCTCCGCGACGCGAGACAAGAACTGTTCGAGCGCGTCCTCGGGGCCGGAGAAAAGCCCGAACACGGGATTGAAAAATATTCGTAGCCGCTCGTTGCGCGCGAGCTTGTCTATCAGCTCGGCCTCATACTGTTCGAAGTCAGCTTTAGTGGTGACGAAATTGCCCGCCTTATGACGTATGCTGCGGTCTGGCAGCACGGCGAGTTGCGACACGTTCGAGGTCTCTGCGGCGGGCTTGTCCCAGTCGATCGCCATATCGCCTTCGGGGAGCCACGCGGTGTAGCTGCGCTCTTCGGAATGATTCAGCCCCGCTCTCAGGCTGCGAAAATTGACGCTGCACTCGACGAGCATGGCCGGTCGATAGACGAGCGCAGCTTCGCCCGCCTCGCCCGTTGGCCGCCGCCAGAGTTCGAGGACACCTTCGATTTCGAGTTTTTTTACAGATTGCTCTTGCATCTGGATGGCGGAAGATGCGCTTGCGCGCGCCGCGATTTCAAATTTCAAATTTGATATTTCAAATCCCGGTCCCTGCTCAATCCTGGCTTGGCCGGCTCGTGGCCGCCCCGGCTGATTGAGGGGTTTCCGGGCGATAGTAGAGAATGCGGCCGCAGTTCTCGCATGTGATTAACTGATCGCCCTTGCGAACATCGCTGAAGACCTTTGGCCGGACTTTCATCCTGCAAGCGGTGCAAATGCCGTTGCGCACTTCCGCCAGCGCCTGCCCGCGCCTGAGCCGCGCCATGCGGTCATAGGTGGCGAACAACGCGCGGGGCAGTTGCTTGGAAAGCTCCGCGCGCCTCTCGTTGAGCGCGACGATCTGGCGGTCCGCCTCTTCGCGCTCGCTGTCGAGCGCCGACAGGCTATGGTCGACTTCTTCCCGCTTGCGCTCCACGTCGGGCGTCTTCTCGTTCAACTCCGCTTCGAGCTTTTCAATCTCTTCCATGCGCTTGAGTATCTCTGTCTCGAAAGCGCCGATCTGCTTTTTGGTCGCATCGATCTCGCGCAGGGCCGCGCCGTACTCGTTTTGGTTGCGCACGCGCATCAGGTCTTGCTTGTATTTTTCGTGATGTTGCTGGGTGGTCGTAAGGTCGGATTCTAATTGCTTGCGGTCTTCAAGGGTCTGTTCGTATCTGATCTTCAGGTCCAGGAACTCTGCCGCGTACTGTTTGAACTCTTGTTCTGTCTGGTCTCTTTCCGCCGGTATCCTCGAAAGCCTGTCGGTGACGCGCTGAATCTCGAGGTCGAGTTCCTGGAGCTCAATGAGCTGGCTCAATTCTGGGCTCACAGGTGTCCTCCATGCATTGTCACGGCAAGTCTACTACATCGACACTTGATTCTCAAGTTAGAGACGCTCGGCGCTTAGAAAGAATCTTTGATTGCCCCGCAAGAGCACATGAGATAATATTTACAAGCGGCTTTCGGCGCTTGCTCGCCGCGAATTACCCCTCGGAGGTCATTATGAAGTTTTGGTTAATGCTGATCGCCGTCGTCGTCTTTGCCGCCCCTGCGCTCTCGATGCAGGCTGGTAAATCAGCCGCTTATCCCGGGCAAGAGCCCATGACACTCAAGCCGCTCCCCGCGCTGACACTGATGGATTTCGACGGCAAAGCCGTAGCCCCCGATGAGTTCAAGGGTAATATCGTGGTGCTGGATTTCTGGGCGACCTGGTGCGGCCCATGCATAGTCGAGATACCCGGCTACAACAAGCTGCAGGAGAAATACGCGAGCAAAGGCGTAAAGGTCGTCGGCGTGACCATGGTGTCGGGCGCAAGCAAAGAGGTAAAGCCGTTTGTCGAACGTTACAAAATGAAGTACACGATCCTCATGGGCGATGACGAACAGGCATACGAGTTCAATATAATCGGATTCCCCACCACCTATCTCGTCACAAGGGACGGCAAGATCTTTGCCAAGTACGTCGGCGCAGGACCCGGGAAGCTGACTCGGCTGGAATCAGATATTCAAAAACTGCTCGCCGACAGCGTGCAGTAATCAGGGATCGGGGTTCAGGGGTCAGGGATTCTCGCATAACAAATCTGCTATTTTATCTTCAGACAAAGTCCTTCTTATAGCCCCTGACCTCTGAACCCCGATCCCTGATTACTGTTTTCTAGCCCCTGACCCCCGACCTCCGACCCCTGACCCCTGGCTTCTTGTGCGCGCGAGGGCGGCGCAGACGCGCGCCCGTCATATGCCCGTTCTGGTAATACTTTTCTACGCGCTTCGAGAGCGTGTTGCGGTGGATACGCAGCTCGTCGGCGGCCTTCGATAAATTCCCATTAGTACGTTTTAATACAGAGAGTATAAAGTGCTTTTCAAATTCTTCGACCGCGTCCTCGTACAGTATTCCACGCTCGACCATCTCTGTGACCAGGGCTTCAAGCCTGCTTTTCATCTCGTGCTTCTCCTCTAATGTGCTAGCACATCCGTTGTTTATTAATCTTCTTCTTCCCAGATTCTCTTTACCGCCGCGTAACCCTCAAAGAAACGCTCCCTCATCTCGCTCGACGTGAGGTAGGCGATCACGCGCGTGCCCTCAAGCAGAAAGGGCGCGAACGCCGCGCGCTCAACCGTCTCCAGCCTCACGGGGAATGCTGTCAGCGCAAGGTATATCACCGAGCAGAAGAGCCAGCCGCGCACCAGCCCGAAGCCCGCCCCCAGCGTGTGATCGATCCAGTCTAATCGCGCGCGGCGCAGCCCACCCCTCAGCCAGCGCGACGCAAGCGCCCCGCCAGCCATCACGAGCAAGAAAACCCCTATGAACGCGACGAGGTTTGCCGCCCGCGCCGTCTCGACAAAACCGGCGGTCACCGCCGCAACCGGCTCATAGAGAAATGCTGCCGCCAGGAGCGCGACTACGACGGTTATTAGCGAAATTGCTCCCTTGAGAATTCCCCTCGTGGCCCCCGAGGCTACCGATGCCACTACTACTATCAGGACGAAGTAGTCAAGAACGGTCATATCTTCTTGATTTTGGATTTTAGATTTTGGATTTTGGATTACAGATAATAGCGAGTTGTTAACGACTTAGTTGGCTATTCCATTAATCCAAAATCTAAAATCCAAAATCCAAAATCCTTTGTCCTGTCAGCAGTCTGTAAGCCTCAAGGTACTTTTCGGTCGTTCGTTCTACAACCGTGACCGGAAGCTCCGGCCCCGGCGGCTGCTTGTTCCAGTCGAGCGTCTCCAGGTAGTCGCGGACGAACTGCTTGTCGAACGACTGCTGGCCTCGGCCCGGCTGGTACGACTCTTTAGGCCAGAAGCGCGACGAGTCGGGCGTCAGCGCTTCGTCGACCAGAATTATCTCCCCGTCTTTCACCCCGAACTCGAACTTCGTGTCGGCAATAATTATCCCGCGCTCTTCGGCGTAGCGCGCCGCGCCGAGGTAGATGGCGAGCGTCAACTCTTTCAGCCTCTCTGTAGCATCCTCGCCGACAAGCGCGGCCATCTCGCTTTCGCTGATATTTATGTCGTGCCCGCTCTCGGCCTTTGTGGCCGGCGTGAATATCGGCTCGGGCAGTCTTTCCGACTCGCGAAGCCCGGAAGGAAGCCTTACGCCACAGACTTCGCCCGTCTTCTGATAATCCTTCCAGCCGGACCCCGCCAGGTAGCCGCGCGCGACGCACTCTACGGGGAAGACCTCCGCGCGAGCGACGAGCATAGAGCGGCCCCGAAGCTGGTCGCTGTGGTTGCCGAGAGGAGCGGGATAGTTGTCCGCCTCCGCAGTTATCAGGTGATTTGAAACCGTCTCTTTAAGAAAGTCGAACCAGAAAAGCGAAAGCTGCGTAAGCACAGCGCCCTTACACGGGATCGCGCTCGGCAGCACAACGTCGAACGCAGATATGCGGTCCGTGGCGACGACCAACAGCTTGTCTTCGACCGCGTAAACGTCCCGCACCTTGCCACGCCGAAAGAGTTGAATGCCGGCAATATCGGTATGCGTGACTACGTTAATAGTCTCACCTCTTCTCGATTTATTACTGTCAAATTGGTGGATCTCGATGACCTGACGCCCTAGGGAGTGTGATGGCAAACCGCATTATCGGCATGCATTAATTCAAAGTCAAGCGTTAGAGATCAAAAGGCAGAGTTTTAATCCTATTTTTTTTTGCGCGCGTCGGATTTCGTCTAGTTTGCCCACGCTCGGAGGCTGCCTGTATAATTTAGTTACCTTTGCGCGCCTGCTCGCGCGCGTGTCATGAGTGTAGCGAATAGTCGGAAAGGCATTTTAATGGATTTCAAGCTAGTATCGGATTACGTCCCGCAGGGGGACCAGCCACAGGCCATAGAACAACTCGTGCGCGGCATTCGTGAGGTGGCAGACCACCAGGTGCTGCTCGGCGTGACCGGGAGCGGAAAGACCTTCACCATGGCGGCGGTCACGGAGGCCGTCAATCGGCCGGTCCTCGTCATGGCGCACAACAAGACGCTCGCGGCCCAGCTCTACCAGGAGTTCAAATCGTTCTTCCCGCACAACGCCGTAGAGTATTTCGTCAGTTATTACGATTACTATCAGCCCGAAGCTTATCTGCCTTCGACCGACACGTTTATCGAAAAAGAGGCGACGATAAACGAAGAGATAGACCGGCTGCGGCTGTCGGCGACCAGGAGCCTTTTTGAGCGGCGCGATTGCATCATAGTCGCCAGCGTCTCGTGCATATACGGCCTGGGCGATCCGGACGCTTATTACGGGATGGTGGCTTTCGTCGAGCGTGGGCAGCAGCTAACGCGCACGGCGCTGCTCAGGAAACTGGTCGAGATTCAATACCAGCGCAACGACGTTGCCTTTGAGAGAGGCACTTTCCGCGTGCGCGGCGACATAGTCGAGATATACCCCGTCTATCAAGACAAGGCCATCCGCATAGAGTTCTGGGGCGACGAGATAGATTCCATCTCGACAATCGATCCTCTGCTGGGCGAAGTCATCGACCGTCACGAGCGGTTGCCCATCTATCCCAAGTCTCATTACGTGATGCCGCAAGACAAGCTCAAGCGCGCGATAAAGACTATCAAAGAGGAGCTGGACGAGTGGGAGCCTCAACTGATCGAGCAGGGTAAGCTCTTAGAAGCGCAGCGGCTGCACCAGCGCACGCTTTACGACATAGAGATGCTCAAAGAGTTGGGCTACTGTCACGGCATTGAAAACTATTCTCGCCACCTGACGGGGAGAATGCCGGGCGAGCCGCCGCCGACGCTTCTTGATTACCTGCCGCGCGACTCGATCGTCTTCGTAGACGAAAGCCACCAGACCATCCCGCAGGTCCGCGGCATGTACGCCGGCGACCAGTCGCGCAAGCGTACGCTTGTCGAATACGGCTTCCGCCTGCCTTCGGCAATGGACAACCGGCCGCTGAACTTTGAGGAGTGGCAGCGTAGAGTCGGGCAATTGATCTTCGTGAGCGCGACCCCCGGCCCGTACGAGATGACAAAGACCGGTGGCGAAGTCGTAGAGCAGGTGATTCGCCCCACGGGATTGATCGACCCCGAAGTAGACGTCCGCCCGGTTCACGGCCAGGTCGACGACCTGCTCGACGAGATTCGCCAGCGCGTCTCGCGCAACGAGCGCGTGCTGGTAACTACGCTCACAAAGAAGATGTCCGAAAACCTCACGGAGTATTACGCGGAGCTTGGCGTGCGTGTGCGCTATCTGCATTCGGAGATTCAGACGCTGGAGCGCATAAAGATACTGCGCGATTTGAGGGCGGGCGAGTTCGACGTTCTTGTCGGGATAAACCTCTTGCGTGAAGGGCTGGACCTGCCCGAGGTTTCGCTCGTGGCGATATTGGACGCCGACAAAGAAGGCTTCCTCCGCTCGGAGCAGTCGTTGATTCAGACCATAGGCCGCGCCGCCCGCAACGTAAACGGCAAGGCGATACTTTACGCCGACCGCATGACCGATTCGATGCGCCGGGCTATAGGCGAGACGCAGCGCCGACGCGAAAAGCAGGCTGCCTACAACCAGGAGCACGGCATCACTCCGCAAACGATCGTCAAAGCGATTGACTCGACGCTCGTCTCGATAGTCGAAGCGGATTACTTCAAGGTGCCGCTCAACCTTGACGAAGTGGAAGAGTACTCACCCGAAAAGATCGGAGAGACTATCGAGAGGCTGGAGTTTGAGATGCGCGCGGCTGCCGCAAAGTATGAATTCGAGCGGGCGGCTGAGCTTCGTGATAAGATCAAGTACCTTCGCAACCGCGAGCTTGAGATGACGTAAGGAGAAGATGATGATAAGCAGTTATACAGCCAGATATACAAAGATAGACTCCGGCTACATGGGTCAATTAGTAGAATGGCCTGAGGTGATAACCGAAGGCAAGACCATAGAGGAATGTAGAGAAATGATTGAAGACGCCCTGCGCGAGATGATAACGGCTTATCGAGAGCAAGAAAAAGAGATTCCTATCGGCAGAGCGTTGCTGGAACAGATACCCGTTGAGGTATAGAATGCCGGTCAAACGCCGTGATTTGATCAAGTACTTTGAGGAGAATGGGTTTTATTTGCTTCGTGAAGGTCGAAAGCATTCTATCTATACGAATAACGATAAGACCATACCTATTAAAAGACATCGCGCGTTGATAGGATAACGGCCAACGAGTTGTGCAAGCAGGCCGGGCTGAAGCCAAGATTCTGAGTTAATGTGAGACGCGCAACCGCGAGCTTGAGATGGCGTAATGGCTCAATTCAACTTCATCACTGCGGGCGAATCGCACGGCAAAGCACTTGTCGCCATCATCGAAGGTCTGCCTGCCGGGCTACAGATTGATATCGCGTTTATCAACCGCGAGCTTTGGCGGCGGCAGCAAGGTTATGGTCGCGGCGGGCGTATGAAGATCGAAAGCGACGAGGCCGAGATCATCTCAGGCGTGCGCCACGGCAGAACGCTCGGGTCGCCCATCGCACTCGTCATACGCAACCGCGATTTTGAGAACTGGCAGGACGTGATGAATGTCGAGCCGCGCGAGTTCACAGACGATAAGCGGGCGCGCCGCTTGACGCGACCCCGTCCAGGTCACACAGACCTTGCGGGCGGCCTCAAGTACGACACACACGATCTCAGAGACATACTCGAACGGGCGAGCGCACGCGAGACCGCCGCCCGCGTGGCCGTAGGGGCTTTCGCCAAGCTGCTTTTGAAAGAGATCGGCATCGAGATAGCCAGCCACACGGCGATGATTGGCGGCGTGCCTCAACTACCGATCGCGGCTACATGGGAAGAGATTGCCGCCATCCCGGATGATTCGCCGCTGCGTTGCGTAGACGAAGTTGCCCAGCAACAGATGATCGCGCTCATCGACGCTACGAAAGAGGCTAAAGACACGCTCGGAGGAATATTCGAAGTCGTGGCGCGCGGCGTCGTGCCGGGGCTGGGCTCGCACACGCAATGGGACCGCAAGATCGACGGGCGCGTGGCGCAGGCCATTATGTGCATACCCGCCGTGAAGGCCGTAGAGGTCGGGGTGGGCGTCGAAGTCAGCCGGGCCACAGGCTCGCAGATACACGACCAGATAAGCTATAATGATGATGAGCGCAGATTCAGGCGGCCCACGAATCGCGCAGGCGGTATTGAAGGCGGTATCACCAACGGCGAACAATTGCGAGTGCGAGGCCATCTAAAGCCAATATCGACTTTGCGCCGTCCGCTCGCGAGCGTCGATGTGATTACAAAGCAAGAGTCCTCGGCGGCCTTCGAGCGCTCTGACATCGTGGCGGTCCCGGCGGCGGGCGTTATCGGCGAAGCGATGATCGCGATAGTTTTGGCAGATGCCGCGAGAGAGAAATTCGGCGGCGACAGCCTCAAAGAGATGAATCGGAATTTTGAAGGTTTCCTGGAGCAGATAGGGCGTTACTGACGGGAAAGGGCGCATGATATTGATGGCCCAAGATCCACACGGACCGACGAGCCGGCTCGCCGAAATAGAGCGCGAAGTCGATGAGTTGCGTCGCTCGATAAACGCAACGCGGACGCACGGGATACTCTATTACCTCTTGCTCGTAGCGATCATCTTCATCGGGTTTGTAATCGGCTATGCGACCCATAGCCTTGTCGGGGCTGGTATAATATTAATCGGATTGGCGATAGTTGCATGGCGTGAGGTGACAGGGTTTAAGGCCAGGACGGCGGTGCTCTCTCACGTGCTCGGCGAAAAACTTGCCGAGCGGCGGCAGCTTGAAGAAAGACAAAAGGAGTTCGAGATAGAGCGATGATTTTGGATATCGTAAAGTACGGCGACCCGGTTCTGACCACGCGCGCCGAGGAAGTGACGGAGTTTAACGCGGAGCTTCGCAAGCTCGTCGACGACATGTTCGAAACCATGTACGGAGCGCCGGGCGTGGGGATGGCCGCGCCGCAGGTAGGCTTGTTAAAGCGGCTGTTCGTGATGGATTGCACCAGCGGCAGGGACAAGAAGCGCAAGCTCGCGCTCATCAATCCGGTCATAGAACTCGAAGAAGGTGAGCAGACGGGCGACGAAGGGTGCTTGAGCTTTCCCGGAATCTACGTCGAGGTGAAGCGCGCCGAGCGCGTCGTCGTGCGCGCGCAAGACATTGACGGCAGCCCTTATACCCTCGACTTGATGGACCTCGAAGCCCGTTGCGTAGCGCACGAGACGGACCACCTGGACGGAGAAGTCTTTATTAATTATCTAAGCCCGCTTAAACGCGATCTCGTCAAACGGAAGATCAAGAAGCGTATCAAGCAAGGCGACTGGTAATCTATAACTCCAACCTTGAATCGACACTGGGCCGACTCTTGAAAGAGTCGGCCCAGTGTTTTTACTCACCCTTCACGTTCTCAACTGATACGTTTGTGTACCGAAGCGGTTCAAGCCGCTTGCCGCCCTCGCGCGTAATTATCTCTGAATCTGTCGCCTGCGGCGGCGGCGGGTCTGGTATCAGCATTGCAGTTCATTAATAGGTTTATGTGGTCCAAACAATCGAACGGGAGAGAATGAAGCTATGAAGAATTCTTTACAGAAAGCGGGCGCGGTTTTAGCCCTTGCCATAATTCTATTCGTATCGGGATGCGCGCCTCCGCCCGCGGGGACAAACACAAACACGAGCACTAACACTAATACGACGGCTACGACTCCTGGGGCGAAGCCCGTCAGCGCGACGCAGAGCAATGTAACGTTGCCTATGCTCGACGCGTATTTCGCGCAGGATAATTTTGCCGGCGAGCTGAAATCGAAGCTGCAATTGAGCGACGATCAGATCAATAAGCTGAAGACGATTGCGCGTGAAGAGACGGCCCGGCTGCGCGAGTCGGATGACGACGATGCCCAACAAGGAAAGACGGCCGCCGCGCGAAGGCAGGCTGAGCAGCAGATCGCGTCTGTGATAGGGGCGGAAAAGACGCAGCAGCTTTATGCATTTATAAACGAGCATTCCGGCGGCGCGACGGCTTCGCTCCCCTCGACGCCCGGCTCGGTGCCTACGGACACGCGCATAGTCGTCAACGCGCCCGCTTTCCGCATGGACGTGTTTGAAGGCGGCAAGCTGGTTAAGACTTACAGGGTCGGAATTGGTTACCCTGAGTTCCCGCTGCCTACGGGGTTGCGCAAGGCCGATACGATCATATTCAACCCGACGTGGACCCCGCCTGACGAGCCGTGGGTCGAGTCGAGCAACAAGGTCAAGGTGGGCGAGACAGTTGAGGCGGGCTCGAAGCTCAACCCTCTTGGCGTGCTCAAGATTCCCATAGGCCTGCCTTCTTTGATTCACGGCGGGAAATCGTCGGCCAAGATCGGCACGTTTGCGTCTCACGGGTGCGTGGGATTGACCGACAAGCAAGCGCAAGACTTCGCAAAGCTGCTCGCGCAGACTGGCGGCGCGAGCGTGACCGACGCGCAGATTGCCGAGTATCAGAAGAACAAAACCGAAACTAAGAATGTGAAACTCAATTCTCCGATTCCCGTCGAGCTTCGTTACGAGACGATCGCGGTCGTAGGCGGGAAGCTGCACATCTACCGCGATGTCTATGATCGCGGGACGAACACAGAAGAGAACCTGCGCGCGGTACTTCAAGCGAATGGCCTCACGCTCGAACAATTGAACGAAGCCGAGCGGGCGCAGGTCACAGAAGCATTGAAACAGATGTCGCGTGATGCGACGGGCAAGCCCGCTACCGGCGAATCGAACGACAATAGCGCCAAGAAGAGTAGTAATACTAGCAACAGAGTGACGAGCACCATCAAGGGTCAGAAAGAGATGGTAATAGAGATCGCGGCCCTTGCGGGCAAAGGCTATCCCGCGCCGGTCAGTCTCGACACGGGAGGGGCGAAGCCCGAAGCTTCAAGCAAGGCGGCTCCTGCTGCAAAGAGGAAGAGCAGGTAAGATAATTGCGGCCTGCGCCAATAGCGCCGCGTAGCGATGCGATGAGTTTAGCGCACTGCTACGCGGCGCTTCATGCATGGGTTTCAGTTGATTCGCCGATTGGAGAGATTGGTCCTTCCGGGACTAAGGCTGCGTTACTGCTTGCGCGCGAGCAGCGGGTATGGGTTGATAGGATCGCCGCCGCTCCATTTGCCCGGCGCGCGCATTTTAGATATGCCGAAGTGAAGATGATAATTGCCTGCGCCCGCATTGCCTGTGTCGCCGACGTAGCCGATGACTTCCCCGCGCTTCACATGCTTACCGTCCGACAAGCCATCAGCGTAGCGAGAGAGGTGGCCGTAGTAATAAACATAATTGCCGGACGGGTCTGATTGATAGATCATTATTCCACCCCTGTCGCTCTGATTAAGCTTCATCACCTTGCCGTCGTCGGTCGCAAGCACGGGCGTGTCTAGCGAAGCCATTATGTCTAGCGCCTGATGCGTTCTGCCCTCCGAGCGGCTATCGAGAAATGAGTCGCGCAACTGGCCTATGGTCACACCGGCGACAGGTATGAGCAGGCTCCTCGTGCGCAAATAACCGAAGTCGCCTTCGCCAACCGAGATAGACGGGTCAGTCGGCCCGGCGACCGGCGCTACCGGCTCGGCAGGAGCGGCTACGGGTTCGGTGGTCGTCGTCGTCGGCGGTTGAATAAGTGGCTGCATGCCCGCAGGCTGCGATGCCGGAGCCGAAGGCTGCGGCTCGCCTTTCGCGCGCCGACTGCCGGTAGTCGCGTTCTCTCCGGTAAAGGTTGCGCTCGGCGGTTGTAGATTGATCATTATTATAGCGCCCAGAATGAAACAGACACACGAAACGATCAATATCACCGCTTGCCGCCTTTTTTTTCTACCAATGTATCTCAATAGCTTATCCTGACCGTACTCGGTGAACGATAATGATTCTCCCGACACGCCCTAACATTCTGCAAAAAGCATCCGATTGATGTAATTGCAACTGTCACGCCAGGGATTACGGTTTTCGTAGTCGTTAACTGAATTCGCCTAGATTGACACGCCGCTCAGGCTGTAGTAGCTTTGACTCATGTTCTGCCACGACCAGCCGATCAATCATGAGGCCAGATTGCGGTAACACCGGAACAGCACTGTCCGCGCCAGCGAAGCTTGAAGGCTACGCCGGGCGCTTTTTTCTATGGGAGATAAGTCAGATATATTGAAGAAAGTAGTCTTACCGGAAGAGGGTATCCGATCACTGTTCGGCCCTTATGACGAAAACATCAAGTTCCTTGAGGGCCTGCTCAGCGTGCGCATAAACTTGCGCGGCAACGAGCTGATGGTCGAGGGCGACGAGCAGGACGCCGAACTGGTCCAGGGAATACTCGAAGATTACGCAGCCCTTTTTGAAGAAGGGCGGCGAATGTCTAACGACGAGCTTAAGAGCGCCTTCAAGCAGATCGCCGAAGACCGCGCATACACCTTGCGCGATTACTTCACAAAATCGCGTCTCAACCCTACAGGCAAGAAGCAAGTGACGGCGCGCTCGGTCAACCAGCGCCGCTACCTTGAGGCTATTGAAAAACACGATGTGGTCTTCGGCATAGGGGTCGCGGGCACCGGCAAGTGCATAGCGCAGGATTCGCTCGTTTTTACAGACCTCGGAATGGTCCCGATCCGTGCGCTCGGATCAGTGACTCAGCCGCAGGATTACACCCCTGTCGATCTCTTAGTTCACGGGCTTGACGGCGCAGAACCGGCTTCGCATGTCTATAACGGCGGCGAGACGAATACCTTGCGCATCACTACGCGGCTGGGCTTTTCAATAGAAGTGACGCCGGAACACCCTTTGCTTTTTCTGGACCGCGATGGCGAACTTCGATGGCGTCGCGCCGACGAGCTATCTGTGAAGGACTCGCTGGCATTGCAACGCGGCCAATGCATGTTCGGCAATCGCACCGCGATAGATTTTCAGTTCCAACCGCGAAGTCCGCATGACAAATCGTCAAAGCCCGTGAAGCTGGATCGCCTGGATGAAGAGTTCGCATATTTCTTGGGATTGATTGCGGGCGACGGCTCGATGAGGCGGCGCAATTGCGTCGTGCTTACCTCATCTGATGAAGCTATCGTAGCAGCCTTTTACAACATAGCATCGCGTTTCGGCTTGCACGTCTTCCGTAACAATGAAGGTCGTCCTTACGATTACATAATCGCCAGCGTCCAGCTTTGCCAATTGCTCGAAACCCTCGGAGTCTCTACAGTCAAAGCGCGCGAAAAACGTATTCCACATTCTATCCTTGCCGCCCCTCAAGATTTAGTCGCTGCATTTCTGCGCGGATTGTTTGATACGGACGGGACAGTAGAGAAACGAGACGGCTTGATCTCTCTTTCGTCCGTGTCCGAGGCGCTTGTTCGCGAAACACAAATAGTATTGCTTAACTTTGGCATAGTTGCATCAAGGACGATCAAGCGCGGATATTATCGCGGAGAGCAACATATCTCATATCTTTTGACGATAGCCGGCGGCGAAGCCGATCTTTTCCACGAGCTGATAGGCTTCGGCCTTGAGCGAAAGCGTTCGCGTCGTCAGATCAGACGCCGGAACCTTAATCTTGATGTCGTGCCTCACGTCGGCGCATTGATAACTGGCGCTGTGCGGAGCGTGAAGATGACGCGCGCCGAACACGGGCTGTTCCGAGATTATAGGTCCGAGCGCCGCCGCCCGAGCTACGCAAAGCTTCAAGAGATGGTTACTGTCCTGGATTCGCACGATGCTTACGGGCCGCCTCTCGACCTGCTGCGTGGGCTTCTGGCGCGGCGCCTCATGTTTGCAGAGATAGTCTCTATCGAACGTTCACGCGCGCAGGTTTATGACCTCACGGTGCCGGGAACTCATTCATTCGTTGCGAACGGATTTATCAACCATAACACCTATCTGGCTGTGGCTAAGGCGGTCGAGGCGCTGATGCAAAAGCGCGTCAACCGTATAATACTCGCGCGCCCGGCGGTCGAAGCGGGCGAGAAACTCGGATTCCTGCCCGGCGACCTGCAGGACAAAGTCGACCCTTATCTGCGCCCGCTTTATGACGCGCTGTTTGATCTGGTCGATTACGAGAAGGTTACCAGATTGCTTGAGAAGCGCGTCATCGAAGTCGCGCCCCTGGCCTTCATGCGCGGTCGCGCGCAGCCTCTCCACAGCCGTGTGCTGACGCCGACGGGCTGGCGCGAAATGGGCAGCATCAAAGTCGGAGACGAAGTGATAGGGTCTGACGGGCGACCTGCGCAGGTATTAGGAGTTTTTCCGCAAGGGCCAAAACAGGTCTATCGCGTAACGATGAGCGATGGCGCGTCGACACTCGCTTGCGCGGAACATCTCTGGGCAGTACGAACTCCGGAAGACAAGCGCGACGGCAAGCCACCGCGCGTGCTTGAAACTAGAGAGATGATCGATAACCTGCGGCGATTCCATCAGCATCGTTATGAACTGCCGGTGCTTCGAGAGCCGGTAGAATGGCCTCGATGCGAAGTGCCTCTCGATCCGTATGCTCTGGGAATGCTGCTCGGCGATGGCTGCATTACCGACAAGACATCCCCTGCTTTCGCTACCAGCGACCCTGGACTTGTTAACGCGCTGACGGATGCGCTTGCCCCTCTTGGCGTAAGCGTGCGTCAAAAGACCAGAATTGACTACGCGCTGACTTATCCCGCCGCCGGGCGGGGCGGCATTATCATCCGAAATCCGCTGACTCAAGCATTGCGTGAACTCGACCTGGCCGGAACGCGTTCGTCGACAAAGTTCATTCCAGAGGATTATCTTTATAACGCCTCTTCCATCCGACTCGCAGTTTTGCAGGGGCTGCTGGACACCGACGGCGGGCCGGTTGTGCAGTACGGACGAACGTGCCGGATTCAATATGTTACGACTTCAGAACGACTCAAAGATGACGTGTTGTTCTTAGTGCGTTCGCTGGGCGGCGTGGCTTACTGCCGCAAGCGGAAGGCTGAGGGCCGTAAGCCAGGCTTTGCCGGCGGCAGGGAAGTGCCATACCGCAATGATGCTTATGTAATGGACATTCGCATGCCTGAAGGTATCGACCCGTTCCGGCTTGAACGCAAGGCAAAGATTTATCGCGAACATGGCGGCGGACGGCCGATGCGCTTCATAGACAGGATAGAACCATCAGGTATCGAAGAAACGCAGTGCATAAGCGTCGCGGCAGAGGATGCGCTTTATGTCACAGACGATTTTATACTGACTCACAACACGCTCTCGGATGCATTCATCATACTCGACGAAGCGCAAAACACTACGTCCGAGCAGATGAAGATGTTTTTGACGCGCATCGGGTTTGGATCAAAGGCGGTCATTACGGGCGATGTCACGCAGATAGACTTGCCTACTGGCCGCCGGTCGGGGCTTGTCGAAGCCCAGCGCGTCTTGGGCAACGTCGAAGGAATCGAGTTCATTCACTTTACCGATAAAGACGTCGTACGCCACCACCTCGTCCAGATGATTATTCTGGCATACGACCAGAACACTAAGACTAAGTTCGAGGACAAACTGTGAGGACAGTCCTGAGTGCTGAATGCTGAGTAAGGAATAATACTCAGCATTCAGCACTCAGCACTCAATATGTCTAAGGCGGCTCCCACATCGCGCGTCGGTCGTCTCGCCGGGCTGAAGAAGCAGGCGAGGGCGTTCTCGTCCGGCCTGTCGGACCGTTCTGTGATAGACGCGGCCGTAGGGCTGATTATCATAGTCGCCCTTTCGTTTCTCCTGCTCAAGGATTATCAGCGCCCGCAGATCGAGCCGCTCCCTGCGGGCAGCGTCGCGGCTCACGACATCATCGCCCCCGAAAACCTCCAGGCCGAAGACGCGACCGAGACCAAGCGTTTGCGCGATCAGGCCGCCTCATCGCTCCAGCCCGTTTTTGATTACAACCCTAAAGCCACGCGTGATGTCGTCAACAGCGTCGAGCACATGTTTCGTGTCGGGCGCGAGACAGCGCCCGACGAGCTGCGCCTTAAGATCGAAGAGACGAGCGGCATCATACTCGACCCGGAGCAGGTGGCGCTGCTGCTGAAATACGGCTTTAACTCTGAGCTTGAAAAGCTGATGATAGGCCATGTCGAATCGGTCATGGTGACGGGCGTGGTCGAGCGCCGAGGCCAGTTGAATAAACACGGAGCTACGGGGATCGTTCGCCGCGACACGAGGAGCAAAGAAGAGGTCATCGTTTCGGATATCTCCCTGATCCGGGACGTCATAACGGCGCGCGCCGCTTTGCGCAGCGACCGATTAGTGTGGCCGGGCGAATACGACCCCAACGAGCGCCGTCTGCTGGGCCAGGTGCTGGACCGCGCGCCGATCATTGCCAACCTTGAATTCAACGAAGCGGAGACTGACGCGCGCAGAACCCAGGCTAAGGAGGGCGTGCCCAAGGTCATGGTCGCTGTCGCGAAGGGCGATCCTATAGTCGTCAAAGACGAGACCGTGAGCCCCATCAAGGCCGAGCTGCTTAAGAAGGCCGCCTCACACCGCCCCGTCGGCCAGCGCGCGATTGAGTTCGCGGGCACGATCGTCATCGTGATGATGCTGGTGCTGGTCTTGTGGCAATACCTTGTCCGCTACCAGAACCGCCACATACGCGTGCGCCGCCATTTCCTTCTTCAAATAGCTTCGTTCGTGATAACGCTGGGGCTGGCGCGGCTCTTTTTCGCGCTCGGCTACGCCATGAGCGAGTGGACGACGCGCGTGCCGTTCAACTCGCAGATAAGCTATAAGTATCTTGCGCCGCTGGCCGCCGGCGCAGTGCTTATTACGATACTCACGGACGCGCAGGCCGCATTTGTATTCTCGGCCATCCTGACAGTCTTCGTCGGCGTGCTCTCGGGTAATGTCTACCTTGCGGCTTACACGTTGGTCGTGAGCGTCGGGGCGATATATCATTTGCAGAACTGCCGCGACAGGACAGCGCTTGTGCGCGCAGGTTTGTGGATGGGGCTGGTCAACTCTGCCGCTGCGCTCGCGCTCGACCTGCTGGGCGCGAACGAGCCCGATCTTCTTCTCTTGCTTTTCGACGCGTTCTGCGGGTTTGCGAGCGGCGTGCTCGCGGCGATGGTGGCTTCGATAATACTCCCGCTGTTCGAGTGGCTGTTCCAGATAACGACGAACATCAAGCTGCTTGAGCTGTCAAACCTCAACCTCCCGCTGCTCAAGCAACTGGCCGAGCGCGCGCCCGGCACCTATCACCACTCGATAATGGTCGGCCTCCTTGCAGAGTCCGCGGCGGAAGCCATAGGCGGAGACGCGCTGTTTGCCCGCGTGGCCTGTTATTATCATGACATTGGAAAGATGGTCCGCCCGACCTATTTCGTCGAGAACCAGACCTACCGCGAAAACCGGCACGACAGCCTCTCGCCGAAGATGTCTTCGATAGTTTTGGCGAACCACGTCAAACAGGGCATAGAGCTGGCGAAGCAATACAAGCTGCCGCCGCGCATCATCTCGATCATACCCCAGCATCACGGCACGGGGTTGATGAAATTCTTTTACTACAAGGCCCGCCAGGCCGAAGACGGCAATAATTCGGCGGCGCTCGAAAGAGAGTTCCGCTACCCGGGGCCGAAGCCGCAGAGCAAAGAAGCGGCAATCATAATGATCGCCGATTCCGTGGAGGCGGCCGCGCGGACCGTTCAGGACCCGACGCCTACGAAGCTCCGCAACATGATCGACATGATAATCACGCGCATACGCGATGACGGCCAGTTGGACGAGTGCGACATCACGCTGCGCGAGCTCAAGCTGGTGAGCGATAGCTTTGTCAAAGTGGTCATGGGGATCCATCACCATCGCATCGCGTACCCGGGATACGATTTCAACCGCGCGGGGTCCCAGGCCGTGCTGTCGCAGATAACCCCTGTCGCGGGCGCTCCTGTCGCGGGCGAAGCGGCGCAGGCTTCTGTCGCCGCCGTGCCGGAAGCCACGGTCCAGCAAAGCTCCGGGGCCAGCGATTTCAGAGAAGCGAGTGGCGATTGAAATAGTCAATAAACAGCGGCTCGTAACCCTGGACCGTGGCCGCATCCGCGATCTGGCAGCTCGGACGCTTGATTCTATCGGTCGCCGAGACTCTTCGCTTACCGTCGCGTTCGTGCGCGACCGGAGGATCAGGGAATTGAATCTCCGCTTCAGAGGCAAGCCGCACGCTACCGACGTGCTCTCCTTTCCGACCGGCGACGATTTTGAGGCGGATAACCTGGGCGACATAGTGATCTCTGCCGACACGGCCGCCCGCCAGGCCGAAGAGGCCGGCCACGCTGTAGAGCGCGAGGTGAGCGAGCTTGTCATACACGGCGTCCTCCATCTGTGCGGTTACGATCACGAGACTGACCAGGGTCAGATGAATCGGCTTGAGCTGAAGCTCAGGCGTCAACTCCTATCCAAGTCCTGAGTATTAGTATTTCACTCAGCACTCAGGACTAAGAAGGACTATGATAAGTGAGTTAGTAGTGGCCGGCGCTGTCTTGTTGGTGCTGGTCTTCCTCTCAACTATCGAGAGCGCGTATGAGTCGCTCAGCGAAGTGTCGCTCAGAGTGATAGCCGAAGAGCGTGAAGCGAGCCCGCGCGCGCGCTTCTTCCGCGAGCTTCTCGACCACCGCAGAAGGTTCGAGCTGATCTTGATACTCGGGACTCAGCTCTCGATAGCCGCGATCGCGATCCTTATATTCAAGATAATCAATGACCTCGGAATACGCCCGCGCGTGGTCCTCACGCTCGTCGCGGTCTTTCTCGTAGTAATGCTCTTCCGCCAGTTCCTGCCGCGCTTGCTGGCGCAAAACCGCCCGGAAGAGGTCTTCTGGGGACTGCTGCCGCTCTTTAAGATCTTCTATCGTTTCTTCTCAATCTTCATAGCCCCGATCAACGCCCTGCTTGAGAAGATGAAACGCCCCGAGGCTGCCGCCGAACAGACCGAAGAGCAGGAAGAAGAGACTATGTACGAAGTACAGGCCTTCATCGATGTAGGCGAAGAGGAGGGCATAATCGAAGAGTCGGAAGGCGAGATGATTCAGAACATAATCGAGTTCGGCGATACGCTCGTGGGCGAGGTAATGAAGCCGCGCCCGCAGATCGTGGCCATCGAGGCTCATGCCACGGTCGCCGACGCGCGCCTGCTTATGATCGAATCCAAATACTCGCGCATACCCGTCTACCGCGACCAGATAGATAACATCGAGGGCACCGTCTACGTGCGCGATCTGCTCGCATTTTGTGAAGGCGATAAGTACCAGATGAGCGTGACCGAGTGCATGCGCCCGGCTTACTTCGTGCCCGAGAGCAAGCCCATCGCCGAGTTGCTTGAAGAGATGCAGAAGGCGCAGGTGCAGATCGCTATGGTCATAGACGAATACGGCGGCGTGGCGGGGCTCGTGACGGTCGAGGACATAATCGAAGAGATACTGGGCGAGATAGAGGACGAAGACGAGGCTGCGCTGGATCAAGAGATAGTCCTCGCCGAAGACGGGTCTTACCTTGTAGACGGCAGCACAGAGATAAGAAAAGTAGAGCTCCTGTACGATAAAGAGGTTGAGGCCGATGACTTCACGACCGTCGCGGGGTTGATAATCAACGAGCTCGGACACGTGCCTACGGTCGGCGAGAAGCTTGAGTTCAAAGGGCTGGAGTTTGAAGTCGTGGACGCGGACAACAAGCGCGTCAATCGCGTGCGGCTGCGGGCCACAGACCAGTCCAGCCCCGGCGAGATCGAATCACAAGCCACGAGCAAGTAAAGGGTATTCATCGAATGTCAAACCTCGACCTGGAGGCTGAGAGCGGCAAGAAGAGATCGGGGGTCGTAGCGCTGATAGGCCGCCCGAACGCGGGCAAATCTACTCTGCTCAATCTGGTCGTGGGAGAAAAGATCGCCATCGTGTCGGACAAGCCGCAGACGACTCGCACGCGCATAAGCGGCGTGCTCACACGCGACACCGGCCAGATGGTCTTCCTTGACACTCCGGGAATTCATAAGCCCGGCTACAAGCTCAACCGCCGGATGATGGCCGTAGTCACGGACGCGCTCTCCACAGTAGATTTGATATTGCTCGTCGTCGATTCGACATCTTCGTTTGGGGCGGGCGACCGCTTCGTCCTCGATATGATAAAGCGCGTCCCCACGCGCGCCTTCCTTGTGCCGAACAAAGTCGATCGGTTGCGGGATAAATCGAAGCTGCTGCCGATGATCGAGCATTACACGCGTGAGAGAGAATTCGCCGAGGTAATACCGATCTCGGCGCTCACGGGCGACGGCGCGGAGTTGCTGATCGAGAAAGCTTTCGAGTACCTGCCCGTGGGCGACCCGCTTTATCCCGAAGACGAAATAACAGACCAGCCTGAGCGGGCGATAGTGGCCGAGCTTGTGCGAGAAAAGATTCTCCAAATTACCGGCGAAGAGATTCCCTACGTCACGGCAGTAGTCACCGAAGCGTGGGAGGAGGAAGGCGATTTGACGCGGATCAGCTGCCTGATCTACGTCGAGCGCATGTCTCATCGCGCGATAATAATCGGGCGCGGCGGTGCGCGGCTCAAGGAGATAGGGACGCGCGCGCGCGCAGACATCGAACAGCTTCTCGGCCGTCACGTCTTTTTGAGCTTATTCGTCAAGGTGCGCGAGCACTGGCGCGACGACGAGCGCACGCTCAACGAGCTTGGCATTCAAGGATAATCCGATTTTGGATTTTGGATTTTGGATTTTGGATAACACTCGTGGTCCAGAATCGGTATTTTACAGGCGAGGAAAAGAGCAGATGGGTTTTTCAATCCAAAATCCAAAATCCAAAATCCAAAATCGCAAATGGCATCTAGTTACCGTCACAGTTGCGCGCGAAGGCGAAGAACAGGCCGGCTCGTTATTGTTTGATTTAGGCGCGACCGGAATTGTGACCTTAGAAGAAACTTCAAATGAGATAAAGCTGGGCGCTTATTTTGACGCCACTGCTAGACCCGAAGAGATCGTCGGCATGGTCGGAACCGAGTTTGCTCGGGCGGGCCTTGAGCGAATGCTGTTTGGACTCTCTGTCACTGAAATCCTCGATCAGGACTGGATGCAGAAATGGAAAGAGGGATTCGAGCCCGTCAACGTGGGAAGCCGTCTCGTCATCGCCCCTTCATGGAAGCTGCCTGAAATCAATGACGAACGAGTTGTTGTCGAGATAGATCCCGGCATGGCCTTTGGCACGGGCACTCACGAAACGACGCGCATGTGCCTTGAGGCTATCGAAGAGCTTTGGAAAGGCGGCCACATGCTCGACGTGGGGACGGGGACAGGGATACTCGCGATTGCGGCAGCGCGGCTCGCGCCAGGCTCACAGGTGACGGCAATTGACATAGACCCGCAGGCGGTCGCGGTGGCTCGCGAGAATGCGGAGATAAACCGGGCCTCGGCCCTCATGGAGATTACCGAAGGCGTCCCGCGAGATTTTACCGGGCGCAATTTTGATATGGTCGTCGCGAATCTGACGGCGGAAGTTATAATCGATCTGATGGACGACCTTGCCGGGTGTCTCAAAGAGTCCGGAACTTTGATACTTTCAGGTATTCTGATCGAGCTTCAAGCGGACGTTGAACGATCGATCGCCCGGTCCAGA
This sequence comes from Blastocatellia bacterium, assembly GCA_036277095.1. Classification (GTDB taxonomy): domain Bacteria; phylum Acidobacteriota; class Blastocatellia; order UBA7656; family UBA7656; genus DASUNP01. The sequence continues at coordinate 13,106 of DASUNP010000014.1, read as the reverse complement.
CTAACTATCATGAAACGGCGCGTGATGGGAGAGTGGTGCTCGCTCGTCGCCGGGAAGGGTGAAGGTTAATGTCGCGTCGCAGGTTTTACGCCACACCGGAAGACATGGACGGTTCTGTGATCTCGTTATCCGTCGAGGAGACGCATCACCTGACGCGCGTGCTGAGGCTCAAGGCGGGCGCTGAGGTTTTCGTCTTTGACGGACACGGCTCTGAATACAGATGCACATTTCTGGCCGTCGAAGGCGACCGCGCGAGGCTTGAGGTGTCGGGTGTTCTCGACGATCAAGTAGAGTCGCCCGCGCGGGTCACGCTCGCGCAGGCGCTGGCAAAAGGAGAGAAGTTCGATCTCATAATTCAAAAGGCCACAGAGCTGGGCGTCGATTTTATTGTGCCACTTTTGACAGAGCACACGGACGTGAAGCCCAATCCGGAAGATGCTTACAAGAGGATAGAAAGGTGGCGTCGAATATCGCTCGAAGCCTTGAAACAGTCGGGCCGTCGCCGCCTCGTAGGCATAACGGCCCCGCTTGCGCTCGGCGATTTTCTCGATCCCAATAAGCCCGATTCGCAGAAGCTCCCCATCGCGACGGCGCCCAGCCTGGGAACGGTCCTCGTCTTCAGCGAAAAAGGCGGAACCCCCATTACAGAAGCCCTCGCGCAAGCGAACGACAAAACGGCTGCGACCATACTGATAGGCCCCGAAGGCGGGTGGGGCGCGGGCGAGCTGGAGCTGATATGCGAGCGCGGCTGCCGGCTGGTCACGCTAGGCCCGCGCGTGCTGAGGACAGAGACGGCTGCGATTGTAGCCGTGACGCTGGTTCAACACGCGCTCGGCGACCTTTCGCGCTCTTAAGAGATGATGGGCGAAATAGATTATTATGATAAGCAAGTCGAGACGCTCGAACGCGGCGGGTTGCGCGATCTTCAAAACGAGCGCCTCCGCTCTTTGATGAAAGAGCTGGCGCGGAACCGCTTTTATCAAGATAAATTTCGCTCTGCGGGAATCGATTCTGAACAGGTCCGCCGAGCGGAAGATTTGCCGGCCCTTCCCCTCACTACAAAAAGTGAGCTGGTCAACGAGCAGCTCGACCGCCCGCCTTACGGCGATCTGCTGACCTACCCGATTTCGCGCTACCGCTACTTTCATCAGACTTCGGGCACGACCGGGCGTCCGCTCAAATGGCTCGACACTGAAGAGAGCTGGCAATGGTTCACCCGCTCGTGGGGCTACGTCTATCGCGGCGCGGGCGTGACGGAAAAAGATGTTGTCTTTTGCGCATTCTCTTTCGGCCCTTACATAAGCCACTGGACGGCCATCTCGGGCGTGTGGCACGTCGGGGCTATGGCGATCTCGGGCGGCGGCATGAATTCAGAGCAGAGGTTAAAGACAATTATCGATAACGACTGCACTGTGCTCGTCTGCACGCCTACCTACGCGATGCACCTGATAGAGATTGCGCGCAACCTGAAGATCGATCTCGCTTCCACGCGGGTGCGAATTACGATTCACGCGGGCGAGCCGGGCGCGAGCTTGCCTAACGTCCGTCGCTCGATAGAAGAATCGTGGGGCGCGGCGTGCTTCGACCACGCGGGCGCTACCGAGGTAGGCGCGTGGGCGTTCGGTTGCCAGGCGCAAGCAGACGCGATCCACCTGAACGAAGCTGAGTTCATATTCGAAGTCATAGACCCTGAGACTTGTCATGCTGTTGGCGAGGGCGCTCGCGGCGAGCTTGTCATAACGAACCTGGGCCGCGCAGGCATGCCTGTCGTGCGTTACCGCACGGGCGATCTTGTGGAGATGATTACGGAAGCTTGCCCGTGCGGTCGGACCTTTAGCCGCATTAAAGGCGGCGTGCTGGGGCGGGCCGACGACATGATTATCGTGCGCGGCGTAAATCTTTACCCGGGCGCAATCGACAACTTGATGCGCGGTCTCGCTAACATTGTTGAGTACGAAGTCGTGATTCGCCGCGTCGAGGGCATGGACGATCTGCTGATCAGAATTGAAAGCAACGCGTCGGGCGGGCCTGAAGACGCGCCCCGTCAGGTCGTGAGCGCATTTCGCGACCAATTCAATATTCGCGTGAGCGTAGAGCAAGTCCCTGCCGGAACCCTCCCGCGATATGAATTCAAAGCGAAAAGATACAGGAGAATTTGAGATTTGAAATCTGAGATTTCAAATCTCTTGTCACGTTAAGGAGGCTGATCGCGCGGTCACGGGCGCGGACGAAGATCGCAATTGCCCGCCGTTGCCTTCCTGCTCCAGCCTGTCTGTGGCGCGACGGCTGGGCGTGGGGCCACCCGTGTTATTGCCAGACGGGGTCGAATCGGTCGTCTCTTCCAGGTCCGGGAAGCTCCGCACCCAGACGGTGGGTTCTCGATTCATCTCCTTCAAGATTTGCTCGCGCATTCTGGCTATGAATGCCCGCGCGCCGGCCGTGTCTGCGTCCGCAAGCAATATTACAAGGTCATTGCGCGGGTTCGTAGATACCAGATCGGTCTCTCGCACGAGCGTGCGAACCAGCTCGTAAAGACGGATTGCCATCAGCCCGCCATTGGCAGTCATATCGGGAAGGCGGCACCCGACTATTGAAAAGGACGAGCCGCTATCGATCCCGATTTTGACGCTCTTTTCCACTTGGGCGACGAAATCTTCATAGCGAACGAACTCTTCGATCGGATCGATATAGTAGTGGGCGGCAGCCTCTGCAAACGGAGATTGCGCCGTCTGAGTTTCGCTCTGCTGCTCGACCTGCGCGCGCGGCTCCGATGCTGCGGGCGAGGTGATTATCCAGGACGCTATACCTCGATAACGCGCTATCAACTGGCGGGCTTTCTGCCGAAGCTCCTTTGCGCTGAACGGCTTCGTCAAGTAATAGTCTGCCCCAAGCTCCGCCGCGAGCACGCGGTCGCTTGCGCGCATGTGCGAGCCTGAAAGAATTATGATCGGCATGTTGAGGCTGGTCCGGATGTGCGCCAGGACCTTGAAGCCATCAATGATCGGGAGGTCGACGTCTAGAATAATCAGATCGGGTTTGAACGATATGAGCTTCGCCAGTCCGCTCACGCCGTCGTGGACCACCTCGATCGTGTAGTCGCCGAGCGTCTGGACTACGGCTTCGCACGACGAAGCGTCGTCGTCGATGACGAGCACGTTGAAGTCTTTAGGCTGCACGTTCTGGGGCGCGTCCGACGCGGCTCTAGCGGAGACAGGCAAGTCGGGAATGCTGATATGCGACTCCGGCTCGGCCCGCGACTCCGGCGGCCTCAGCAGTATCTCGACAGCGCGAGAAGTGACCAGCTCGTCTATGTCGCGCTCGCTCATCGCGCCGATCTCTTCAATAAGATTCTCTTCGTTTATAACCGACGCCTGCGGCTCATCGTCGGCTGAAACAGCGACGGGTTCCTCCGCCGCTCCAAGCGCGGCCGCAGGTTGTTCGTCTAGCAGGTCGAGTTCCAGCGGCGAAGGATCGCTCGCCAGCTCATCCAGCAGATCGGAAAACAGTTCCTGTGGCGCTTCGATTATCCCGCTTTGCGGTGGAACAATCTCGCCGGTCTGGCCGCGCCCGGATTGCTCGTAAGAGGCGAATATGTTATTCGCTTTTTCCGCGCTCAACGGTTGAGTGTCCATCTGCGGGGCAGAGTAATACCCTTCGGGCGAATCGGGTTGAGTCGCTTCTTGTGGCTCACTCAATAAGGGCTCGACCTCGCTTATGATCTCTGCTTCAAATACGTTCTCGGTTTTCGCGGGCGCGATTGGCTCAGGGTGCGTCTCGGCCTCTGTGGGCTCTTCGTCCATTAAAAGATCCGCGAGAGGTTCTTCCGCATACGTCGTTGCGGGCGGCTCTTCGGCAGACAGCTCGACATCCCGCGCTTCGATGCTTACAGCCTCGGCTTCGGCGGCGACAGGGTGCGCAACTTTAAACTTCGAGAATATGTGGTCGGTGGCCTGCTGGCGGCCCAGTAAAAAGACGCCGCGCGCGGGATCGACTTCAATCGCCTGGTCGGGAATGGTGGAAGATTTTTCAAAAGCCATCAACCGCGCGGCTTGCTCGCCTTGCCCGTGTACTTCGAACCGAAACGACTCCTCGACCAACGGCCTGAACTCCTCGATCACCTCTTCGCTTTCGGCGTTGGCGACGAGCACGACTGTCGCGCCGAACGACGTAGCCCACGAAGCAAACTCGCGCACTCGCGACTGGAGGTTCCCTTCTTCGCCCAGCACCAGATTGGTGACGGGGTCAAAGACCAACCGCTCGGCCCTTGTCTCGCCCAGCAGCCATTCGAGCTCGCGCAAGACGGGCGTAAGCTCGCGGAGGCGGGCGATCTGCTGGATTATGTCGTTCGAGTATTCCAGTATCACCAGCCGCCCGCTGTAGACATCCTCCAGGCAGTCGTACCCGAGGCGCGCGAAACGGCGCACGGCATCTTCGGGCGAGTAGCGGATCACGAGCGCGCCATTCTCGCCGCGCTTCAGCCCTTCGATTAGAAACTCGATTCCGAAAAGCGATTTGCCGGCCGCCTCGCCGTGAACAAGATACAACTGGTTACTTTCGAGTCCGCCGATTAATTTGTCTACAGGCTCGACTCCGCTTGGTATGAGGTTGGGGAGTTTTGGTTTCATCAGATTTTTGGGCCAAAAGAACTTAATCACGCATTAGCCTTGATATTCCCTTGCCGGGTAACCAGGCTGCTAATCGTCACCCCTCCCAGGCTAGCCACTCAATTTACTGAAATGCAGAATGACAGAGATTTACCAGGACCCAAGCAGGGCATTTAAAATCTCAAATTTCAAATTTGAAATCTCAGACGCCCCCTACCAGTCTTACCGCTTTGCGCAACCGTTCGACGCTGCGGCTGCGCCCGAGCGCAACGAAGATGTCAAACATCCCGGGCCCGACCGCCTGGCCCGTGAGGGCCGTGCGGGAGGCGTTAATCAACAGCCCGGCTTTTACGCCCTGTCCTTCGCAATAGGCTCTCAGAGCCGCTTCTACGTTATCGTGCGTGAACTCTTCGACCCGGTCAAGGCTATCTGCGAGCCCTGGCAGCAACTCTCTTAATCGCTCGTCTTTGAGATTCTTTTTTACCGCAGGCTGCTCGTACTCGAACTCGTCGGAAAAATAGGGCCGCCCGAGTTCCCAAAAATCCCGGATCGTGCGGTAGCGCGCCCTGAGCAGGTCTACGGTTTGCCGGAACCATTCCCGCCCGCCTGCCGCGAAATCGTCGCGCCACAGCCCGGCCTTTTTAAGTTCTTCGCTGACCATAGGGACCAGCTCGTCGAGCGACATGCTGCGTATGTATTCGCCGTTCATCCACAGCGCCTTCGGGTCGGTCCAGTCGCGGGGGTCGCTTTCGTTGAAATTAAAGACGGCGGAAGATTTGTTGACCCCTTCGAGCGAAAACTGCTCTATCAACTCCTGGCGCGACAATCTCTCCTGGTCCGTGCCGGGCGACCAGCCCAGCAGAGCAAGAAAGTTCACCAGCGCGTCGGGAATGAAGCCGCGATCTCTGTAAAAAGTTACGCTCACCACCTCGCCGTGCTTTCGCTTTGAGAGCTTCTCCTTGCCGGGCGCGGAGATTAGCGGCAGGTGCCCGAACTGAGGCGCCGGAGCGCCCAGCGCTTCATAGATCAGAATCTGTTTATGCGTGTTGGTGAGATGATCCTGCCCGCGAATGACATGAGTTATTCGCATCTCTATGTCATCGACGACGACGGACAGATTGTACAGCGGGTGGCCGTCCGAGCGTATCAACACCAGGTCTTCGATGTCTGTGTAGTCGCGCTCTTGCGTGCCGTAGACGATGTCTTCGAATCGAGAGACGCCGCTTTCCGGGACCTTTAGTCGTATGGCGGCCTGCTCGCCCGCGTCAATGCGGCGCAGAGCCTCTTCGGTCGGCAGGTCGCGGTAAGGGTTTCGCCCTTTGCCCGCTTCGGCCTGCGCGAGGGCGCGGCCTACGATCCTCTCTTTGATCGTGCGGTCGTCGGTCTGCTCCTTTGGGGTGAAGTCGTAATAAGCCTTACCTTCTTCGACCAGTCGGCGTGCGGCGGCGCGGTGTTGTTCGACGAAAGAGGATTGAAACAGCGGGCCTTCGTCCGCATCAAGCCCCAGCCAGCGCATGCCTTCGATTATTCCCTGCACCATCGCTTCCGAGGAGCGCTGTATGTCTGTGTCTTCAATGCGAAGGATAAACGTGCCGTTATGCTTGCGCGCGAACAACCAGTTGAATAGCGCCGTGCGCGCGCCGCCTACGTGAAGGTAGCCCGTGGGCGAAGGGGCGAAACGAACTCTGACGGTCTCAGTCATGCCTGTTATTCAAATCCTTAAGATCGAACTATTCCAATTTGCTCTCAATCGTTGTTACTCTCTGGCTGGTTGCTATCGCGAGCCGGGCTACATTCTCGGAAAACTCTCGTGTAACCTCGTTCGCCAGAATTAGTTTATTAAAGCCATCGCGCATTTCTTCAATCGCGTTGTTAATATTCTCGCGCAAAAGATTCATGCCATCGCGCAATTCCTGCCTGTCTGCTTCGGCCTGTACTTCTAACCTGCCGACATTCGCAGTTAACGCTTGAATGTCACTGGTTGTTTGAGCTTGAAGCCCTTTCAGCTTATCTAAATCTGTACTTAGCTTGGCTTGATGCTCCAGCAGAAACTCGATTGCGCGCTCCATCTCTTCATGATTCATATTCTCTCACCTCAGAGTTGCATAGCTTCACTGGTGTGACTACTGATTATCAGCGACCGGAGAAAAAAAAGGCAAGCTCGCGCGAGCTTGCCTTCAGCAGTTCTTACTGAGCAATGGGAGGATCGACACCTGAGATTTCAAATCTCAAATTTGGAATCTCAAATCTTTAAGTAGTCGGCGCGATGTACCGGACCGCTTCGAGCTCTGCCAGCGCTTCGAGCTTTTCAATCGACAACCGGCCAATGAGCATTCGTGCGCTCTTTGGATCCGCTACGACCTCAAAGCCAAGTCTCTTTAGCTTTGCTATGGTTTCGGCGGACTTGTCCGCGAGCCACACCTGTATCTCAGCCTTGCCGTTGCGAACGAACCGGGCTTCATCGGCTGCCGGCTGAACCGATTTATTCTTCAACCGCTCAACCACCGCAGCGATTGACCGGTGCATCTTCGCGAGCAACTGCTGTTGCTTCAGGTCCTTCAACGACAGGCGCGGCTCAACGCTAACTTGATCGCTCGCCTGCTTCCTATCGGCCCGCCTGGAGAGTGCTCCACTTCCGCCCACGCCTACGTTCTCGCTTTTCGGCATTGATGGAGTAGGGCCGCCAAACCGACCTAGGCTTATTGGCTGCTCATCACGCTCGCCGAAGACTCCCTCGCGGCTGACGCCTTCCGGCATCTCGACCGGAACTTCTACGCGGCGCGGCTGGCCGCCATCGGTGACGGTCATCTCTTCGACCGCGACGAACGAAGTGAACTGGGTCATCAGCCGGAACTCAAGCCCGAGTTGCGTTATCGCTTCGCTCACATCCTGGCGCGGCGCGCCGTTCTGTATCCCTCCGTAGTCCTGGCTCATCAAATCGTCTATCTTCGCGCGCGCCCAGAGCGTGGCCAGCACGTCTCGCCTCGGCTCGTTCTTAGGCAGGCTCACTTCGATCTCCCGCGCGAACGGGCGGCCCGCCATATGGCCCCGCAATCTGATCACTGCGTCGCCACCTGTTTTGTAACGACCGCATAAAACTACGGGCTTGGCGCTGAACAGATCGGGTATGCGCTTCGGGTAAACGTCCGCCACGTCGAGGCCCGCCCAATCGATAGAGATGTCTGTCAACAACGGGTTGCGCACGCGCTCGTGAAAACGCCGCGCCGCAGCCGAGCCGTCGTCTTTGAGCGAAACATACTCGACCTCGCCGCGCCCCTCTTCGGCCATCTTGTCGAGCAGGAATCGGTTGACTGAGCTCCCTATGCCGAATGAAAAGACGCGAGCGTTAGGATGCCGCTGCACTTCTGAGATTATCTCCATGTCGTTTCCGACATAGCCGTCCGTCATGAAGCAGACTATACGAATGTGATTCTGTTTGTCGGAAGGATCGAGCGCGGCGCGAATGGCTTTCATCATCTCGGTCCCGCCGCCGCCCGTGCGCGAAGCCAGAAACTCTTGCGCGCGCCTGAGATTCTCTTTAGTGGCCTGAACGGGCTCCGGGAAGAGAATGTGCGTGTCGCCCGCGAAAGTTATCAGGTTGAACGTGTCTTGCGGGTAAAGCCCGTCGAGGGCGAGCTTCATCGTCTCTTTAGCCTTCTCTATCGGAAACCCCGACATCGACCCCGAAGTGTCGATAACAAATACGAGCTCTTTTGGGGTCACGTCTTCGACCGCAACGCGCTCGGGCGGTTGCAGGATCATGGTGAAAAAACCGCCTTCGCCCGAACGGTGCGTGAGTATCGCGTCTTCTATGCGCCGGCCCGCCACGTCGTACTTGAGCACGAAGTCCTTATTCGGAATCTCGGATCTGTTTTTCAAACGCGCCACGGCACTGTGGTTCGAAGGGCGCTCGACTTGAACATCGTGCGCGATTGATTGGAGATTATCGATCACCACTCCGGCGTCGAGGGCTACTTCGATCGATATGTCGTGGCCAGCGCGCGAGCCGGCGGGAGCGACGGGCGGGGTGATGCGCGAAGCGTCACCGACGCGATCGGTATCGGGCGACCATCCGCCGCCTTGCTTTCCCGTCGGCGTGCCCGGGATGTAGCGCGGCCCAACGACCATCGGGAAGACGAACTGGTAAGAGCCGTCTTCGTATTTCAAAGTCTCGACATAGCTGATCTGTATCTTCACCTGCTCGCCGGGTAAGATGTTTGCGACCGACTGAGTGAATATATTCGGGCGCTCCTGGTCGAGCAGGCTCGCGACGTGGCCCGCCTGGCGCGCAGCGTCATAGATTGCGCGCGCCTCTTCGCGGCGCTTGACCCGGCCTCGAATAGTGCGGTCGCCTACGGTCATGGTCATGTCGTCCACGGCTGCGTTCTGGGGCAGCGGGAAGACGTAGACCGCTTCAATCTTATCTTTGAATGGATTCTCGAACTGCTGCGTCACGACTACTCGCGACAAAAAGCCGCTTATCTCAGCTTTAACATCGGTGTGCTTGAGAGGGCAGAGGACCGCCGTCTGCCCTTCGGGGCCGAGGACCTGGAGCGAGCCCTGGGTTATCGAGCCTGATGCTGAAGCTACGAATCCGGCTCTGCTTGCGGCAACTTTTGTTACAACTATGTAGGCTGTGATGGATACTACTGAAAGGAACGCAAGGTACAACACGAGCTTTCTGTTCATCTTTCCTCCAGAGCCCACGACGGAAGTGCTGAGTGCTGAGTCCTGAGTGCTGAGTAAAAACGATAGCCCGCCGTTTACGGTCTTATACTCAGGACTCAGGGCTCAGCACTCAAGACTCGGAGTGGGCCCGCACATTCTTAGAAAGCGCAAGGCACGGCACGCGCTTCTCAGATCTCTGGTCAGCTAATGGCTTAGACACCTGCCGACGGTCTGAGTTCCGATAAATCTCTACGGTGGAGGAACGAGGCGAGTCAAAAGGCTTGCAAGATCGTTAGCGTGTCACCGTCTGTGGCGAAAAGAAAAACGGCAGCGAGAGGCTTCTCGCTGCCGTTTGAGTGATTATCGGAAAGGGCTTCTTAGAACTGTAAGCGCCCACCGAACTGCATCTGGAACGGCGGCCCGCCGATGTTGTTCAACAGCAGGTTGCCGAACCTCGGAGATGTCCCGATGCGATCCCTCAACTGTAAGAAGTTCGGGTTTGTCGGCCCGAGGAATCCGCAGTCTCGACTCGTCCCTGTGCAGAAGTTAGTCACCTGGCTGCCGCTGTACTCTATGTTGTCGAGGTTCATCACGTTGAATATCTCGACTGAGATAATCAGACGCGCTGTCTCGCCGGGCAGGTTGAAACGCTTCTGCACGCGGAGGTCCCAATCAAGGAGCGCGCGGTTGCGGAATGAATTGCGCTCGAACGGCACTCCCGGCCCCAGGAAGGGACGGTCGGGGCCAGAGCTTCGATCTTCGTTCGCATCGCCGAGCCCTGCGCTGGCATCGACCGGGCGACCCGAGCGGAACCTTATGGCGCTCGAAAAGTCTATCGCGCCCGGAAGGAAGATTATAGGGCTGGCCGTGAACATGTGCTTGCGGTCGAGGTTTGAAAGCCCGTACTCGCTGCTCAGATCGAAAGGATTGTCGAAGAGCACGCCGCCCGCGTCACGCTCGTTGTCGTCATCCGACAGGTTCCTTGAGAGCGTGTAGAAGGCGTTGAACTGTCCCCACGAGCGCTGGAACTTCGTGCGAAGCGTCAGCGCGCGGTAGAGCGATTTGCCTGTCGACTCGCGGGCCTGCACCTGGCCGAGCAGCGGCTGCGGTCGCGGCGTGCCGCTGCGGAGCCCGAAGAACGGGCGCTGCGCCGGGTCGGCCGCACGGATTATCGGGAGCGGGACGTTGTAATCGCGATTGCGCTGGAGATGCACGCCTTTGACGTAAGTGAAGTCCGCGCCCACGGTCAGGCTGCGGTTGATCTCGCGCTCAACGCCTATGCCTGCCTGGTAGGATTTCGGGTTGTTGAAATCCGACGCCACAAAGGTCGGCCCTGCGCCTAAGAACGGGTTGACGCTCAGGCCCAGACGCTGAGCGATCTGCGTTAACTGCTCCGGCGTGACCACGGGCAGGTTGTCGAGCGAGAAGTTATTGAGGTTTATGCCGATCAACAAGAACTGCTCGTAGATCGTGTTGTTCGGGTTTGTTGCCGGGACCGTAAAAGGCAGCGTCACGGTAAGGTTGCCTGCCGGGTCGCGGAAGTTGTTTATCGGGTCGGCGAACAACAGCATCGGCGTCCGGGCGTAGTAGACTCCCGAGTAACCGCGAATAACGGTCCTGCCGTCGTTGGTCGGGTCGTAGGCGAATCCGAAGCGCGGCCCGAATTGATCCAGGTCGTCGGGAATCTGCGTCGGGTCCGCCACCTGGCCGGACGGGAACGGGAAGCCCCTCACCGCGTTGACGAGAAACTCGTTGTTGGCTTCGGGCGTGGGGTTGAACTGCCCCTCCCACCTGAGGCCGTAGTTGATCGTCAAGTTCGGGCGAATTCTCCACGAGTCCTGCGCGAAGAAGGCAAGCTCATCCGTGTCGAGGGACGCTTGGAGGTTGCCAATCTGCCGGCGGTAAGTGACCGTGGTGGCGTCAAAGCGGTTGGCGACCGAGCCGCCCGGCGCGAGCGTGTCGAGAAGCGTCCCCGTGTTCGTGCCCGAGATGCTAAAGGTGCCGAACTGGTCGAACCCGAACGTCTGGTCGGCGAACACGTGGTTGTACTCAATGCCGAACTTTGCCGTGTGACTGCCCTTGCTCCACGTCATAGAGTCAGCAGCCTGCACGCGCCAGTCGTACTGGTTGTTCTCGCCCAAAAACGAAACCGTGCCGAAGTTGCCGATGGAGTTGGTCACAAGCGGCTGCTTGGCGTTGGCGTCGCGCGGGCGATTTTCGCGCGAATACTGTCCGCGAAACTCGTTGACCAGGGTCGGCGAGATGAAGCTGATGAACTGGCCTACGACCGTGTTGGTTTCGTCTCGCTCGGTGCCGTTATTCGACAGGGCGCTGACGGTCGTCGGGAGCAGCGCGTTGCCGGTCGCGTTAGCATTCAGCGCTTTGTTCGTGCTGTAGCTATAGCGGACGTTGAAGCGGTGGTTGCTATTCACTTCATAGTCGATGCGGCCCAAAAACGCCTTGGCGTCGTTAGTCTGGATGAACGGCGTCTGCTGGCTTATGTAAAAATCGAAAGCCTCTTGCGTGGCCGCAGTCGGGGTGAACCCTGCGAGGCTGTCGAAAAAGACCTGGCGCTCGTTATCGAACTCCTGCTGTTCGTAGGCGACAAAGAAGAACATCTTATCCTTCTTGACCGGCCCGCCGAACGAGCCGCCGTACTGTTTCTGAGTCGGCGCGGGCGTGACTTCGATCGGGCTCAGCCCACGGCTCCTTCTCGTGTCGTTGAGCTGTAGCTCAAGCGCGTCGAAGAAGGTTGTGTTCTTCGTAGCTTCTTTCGGGCGATGCAGGTAGAAGGCCGAGCCGTGGTACTCGTTCGTGCCCGACTTGGTCACGGCGTTTACCAGCCCGCCCGTCGACCGACCGAACTCAGCCGAGTAGCCCGTGGCTACTACCTGGAACTCTTTGATCGATTCTTGCGGGATTGTGAAGGCGGTGTTTGACCGCTCGCCGCCGCGTATGCCGCCGAAAAACGGCTGGTTGTAATCGACGCCGTCGACGTTGATATTCGAGTTGATGCCGCGCTGTCCGGCGATCGAAATCTGCCCGCGTCGCGGGTCGACCTGCGCGGTGGGCGTGAGGGTTACGAAGTCCTGGAAGCGGCGGCCATTGATCGGGAGGTTTTCGATGGCGCGCTCGTTGACGATGGCGTCCGGCTCCGAGCGCGTGGTCTGAACCTGTATAGCCCCGGCCGTCACCTGGACGACTTCCTGCACGCCGCTAGCGCCGATAGTGATGTTTACATCGACCGTGCGGCCTACGACAGCTTCAACGTCGCTGACGGTGGTGGCGGTAAAACCGCTCGCCTCCGCAGAGACGTTGTACTTGCCGGGCGGCAGCAGAATGATCCTGTACAAGCCATCGTCGTTTGTGGTTGCCGTCCGCTCCAGCCCCGTCTGTGTGTTAGTAGCTTTTACCGTCGCATCAGCAACGGCAGCTCCGGCGCTGTCGGTAACGGCTCCTGCAATCTCGCCTGCCGTGGCTTGCGACTGCGCCATCGCAGGCAGAGCAGAGCTCGCAAGCATGCAAAAGGCAAGCAGTAACGCGCAAAGCGTTTTATATGGGGTGTTTTTTGACATGTTTCTGCCTCTCTTAATGAAGAATAGTGTCACAATGTCCAGTCGCCCGGCCTTATAAAGTCGAGCGCATCCTGAATGTTGAGCTTAATCGCCTGATATTCCCATCCCGGTTGATGAAGAGAGACGTGAAGCTAAGCGCGGACAAAAGCAGCGGACTTCTCTTCTCGCCTCCAACTTTTAATTCCTGCCGCCCAGGTGGTGCCGTGTCGGCTGTGATGAACTCCAAGCGTTTCTCTTACCCGGACGGTCGTGAGCGAAC
>DASUNP010000013.1:0-1868 GCA_036277095.1 Blastocatellia bacterium | reverse complement strand
ACCGCGCTATCACTGTTAAGCTCGCGCTTGATTATCTCAAGCGTAGCTTCAACCCCGCGCGCGGCTTTGCGGCGCTTCAGCCCCGTGCGGCGTACCACTTCACCAATCAAGTCCGTCTTATTCATTATCGATCTCGCGCTGTTTTGTGTAAGCGCGTTGAAATATCTTCCATCCTTCGCGGCGCGCGTCTTCTACGCTCACGCCTTCGTTGCGCGCCGCCTCTCTCAATTCCGCGTCTGCGCGTTCGAGCCCCGCCCATCGCTTTCCGCCGGCGGCGGCGATATAGGGCTGGTCATAGGTGAAGCCCAGGCGTGATATGGTCAGAAGCTCCGTTTGATTCTTGTTGCTCAGCCCCACCGCTTCGAAAGGAAAGCCCGCGACCCAGTCCGTGTGATAACCCATGAGCCGGTTCGTCGGGTTTACCGACACCAGCCCGTGCGTCACGCAGTTGGCGTCCGCGATTTGGTACTTTGACCGCAACACCGCAGTCAATACGCGGGCGGCATAGATTTGCGCCTCGTTAATGCCTTCCGGTCCCACGGCCGCCCCGACCTCGGATTTGCCTTCGAAGCATATCCCGATAAAGCTGGCGCTCAGGTTCACGTAAACCTGCTGCCCGTCATGCCAGACCGAGTTGCCCGCATGATTTGCGGTCTGCTCGTCGCGCACGATCCTGTACGTACGCCCGAAGCGGTCTATCAAATAATTGTAAAGAGCTTTCTCTCTCGCGTATTCGAGCAGAGCGCGCGAGCGGCCTTGCAACGACGAATTGTATTTGCCTGCGAAGGGCAGCAAATCACTCTCGGATATGTGATATAAAATGCCTACGGGTTTTGAGCCTACGTCGAAGCTATCCGAATCATTAAAGAGCGCGTCTTTGTTGAAGCTGTAAAAGCGCCGCTCTTTCCCTCCGGTCTCGAACTCCGTAAGCACGCGCGCGCCGTTGCTGTAGAACTCAAATCCCTCTCCGCTCTCCGCCAGCCACACTTTGTCGAGCGAAAGCCCCGCCTCGGTCCCTATCGCGGCGACCGCATCCGAGCCGTCCGGGTTTGCGGCGCGGCGGTCGGGCGCGTTCGGATGCGCATCCGCAGAACGCGAGATGCTTGAAACCAGCTTCGCCGCAACGTAGATAATGCTTGCGCCCGCGCCTATCGCCAGGACCAGCGACAGCGCGTAGACCGCGTAACGCACGCGGTAGAGCAGGGAGGTAACTCGAAATGCAACGGGCAAGCTGCTCGCAGGCGGCATCAGCTTCGATACTTCAAAGATCAAGGTTGCCCGTTCAGGCAGCGACCCGACCATCGGCAGCCGGGCCCAGAAATCTTTCGGCGGTGCAGCGCGCAGTGCGTTGTTGAGAAACCTCAGTCGCAGGACTGGGGATTGAATATATCTGGAATAGTGGTCGACCAGCCTGGCATACCTTTCGTCCTGCGGGCTAAAACCTGACACGTTTGAGACCCCTCGGCTTCCTCGGCCTCGCGGTTAGGACCGCGCCACTCATCTAAGGCTTTCCGTACTCTACGACTATGAAATCTACATCGAGGCCCGCGGCTTTGGCGCGCATACGCGATTGCACCGCGTATTTTTTCGCGTCGTCGGCATTCGAGAACCTGCCCACGCGCACTCTGAACCATCTCCCTTTGCGGGGCAGGTCGGCTGGGACTATGTAAGCCGGTATGCCCGCGCGTATCAGCCTTGTGGAGAACTCGCTCGCGCCGGCTTCGTCCGGAAACGCGGCGGATTGGAGCGTGAGCGAACCAACGCCGCCGAACTCTGTCGAAGCAGTGGGCTTCTGCTCAACCGCCGGAGCTGTTTCTGCGCTCGGTTCGGGCGATACGTTCTGTTGCCCGGTCGCGAGGGCTGCCGAA
>DASUNP010000012.1:0-7860 GCA_036277095.1 Blastocatellia bacterium | reverse complement strand
CGCGACGGCGAAGTGACCAGCCTCAAAGTTGAAAATCAGGGCGGGTTAGTCTCAAACGAGTTCGGCTTTTTTGACGGCCCGTCGGTCACGCTCGAAGACAGCGAAAAGACTCTCACGCTCCGAGTGGGCGAACGCTTCCTGCTATTCTTGAAAAGCCCGCAGCATAGCTGGAGCGTCCTTGAATTCGACCCGGCGGTAGTCAGGAAAGTTGCGGACGCGACTCTGATCGAAGGCGCGCAGGGCGTCTTTGAAGCCGTAGGGCGCGGGCAGACCGATCTCGTCGCCAAAGGCGAGTTGCCCTGTCATCAATCGGACCCGCCGTGCCTGGCTTTGACGCTCGGGTTTGATCTGAAGATCGTCGTCGAATAAAGAGCATCGCGCTTGATTGTTTCAGACTGTGTGAAGATTATTAACGGCCGCGTGATCGCAAGTCGACACGCGGCTTACTGTTTTGGCTTGTTACTAACGAGATAAAGGAGACAGTAAATGACCGCTTCCAGAAAACCGGACGTAATAGTTCATGACAAATTATACATAAACGGCAAGTGGGTCGAGCCTGCCGGTACGGGCTTGCTCGACGTTACTAACTCGACGACCGAAGAGGTGATGGGGCGCATCCCGGAAGGGACCGCCCAGGACGTGGACCGGGCTGTGGCGGCAGCTCGCGCTGCTTTCAATTCCTGGTCTGAAACCTCAGTCGACGAGCGCGCGAAAATCCTTAAAGCCATCTCCGAACGCCTGGCCGCGCGCCAGGGTGAGATCGCAGGAATAATCGCCTCGGAAGTCGGTATGCCGCTTCCGCTTGCGACCGCCGTGCAGGCGGGACTGCCCGCGATGGTCAGCGGGTCGTTCGCAAAGCTCCTGGCTGACTATTCATTCGAGGAGCAGGTCGGCAATTCGCTCATAGTCAAAGAGCCCGTAGGAGTCGTAGGCTGCATCACGCCCTGGAATTATCCTCTCCATCAAGTCGTCGCCAAGGTCGCGCCCGCCCTGGCTGCGGGCTGCACGGTCGTGTTGAAGCCGAGCGAGGTGGCTCCGCTCACGGCGTTCATCCTGGCCGAGATCATCGATGAAGTGGGATTGCCTGCGGGCGTCTTCAATCTCGTCACGGGGATAGGCCCAGTGGTCGGCGAAGCGCTCGCCGCGCACCCGGACGTGGACATGATTTCGTTCACCGGGTCGACGCGCGCCGGGCGACGAGTGAGCGAGCTCGCCTCTCAGTCCGTGAAGCGCGTGGCGCTAGAGCTGGGCGGAAAATCGGCGAACATAATTCTGGATGATGCGGACTTGGAAAAGGCCGTCCGCAGCGGCGTGAGCAATTGCTACTTCAACTCGGGCCAGACCTGTTCGGCCCACACTCGAATGCTAGTGCCGCGCGAGAAGATGGATGAAGCCGTCAGGATCGCAAAACAGACGGCCGAGAGCTTCACTGTGGGCGACCCGCGCGAGGGAAAATCTAAGCTCGGCCCGCTCGTCTCCGAAGTCCAGCGCGAGCGCGTCCGCAACTACATTAAGAAAGGCGTCGAAGAAGGTGCAACGCTTGTTACAGGCGGGGCGGAGCCGCCCGATGGCCTGGAGCGAGGTTACTTCGTCCGCCCGACTGTCTTTGCTGACGTACGCAACGATATGACGATTGCTCGCGAAGAGATTTTCGGGCCGGTGCTCTCGATCATCCCTTACGAAGACGAAGACGATGCCGTGCGCATAGCTAACGATACGATTTATGGATTGGCGGGCGGCGTGTGGTCATCAGACGTAGAGCGCGCAAAGCGCGTGGCGCGGCGGCTGCGCACGGGCCAGGTCGACATCAACGGCGGGAGCTTTAACCCCTTCGCCCCGTTCGGCGGCTACAAACAATCGGGCAACGGGAGGGAGCTTGGCAAGTATGGCCTTGAGGAATACCTCGAAGTGAAGTCGCTCCAGCTATAAGAACAGTGCTGAGTGCTGAGTGCTGAGTCCTGAGTATTTTCTCTTTCACTCAGCACTCAGCACTCAGCACTACACTTTGACAATGCGCTTTTGCTTCCCTTACCATTTCGTTTTATCAAATATCGAAAAACCGTGACATGGAGTAGACCGAAATGCTCAGGCTCAAGAATACGCTGACGCGCGCGCTGGAAGATTTCAAACCGCTGGAAGAGAACCGGGTGCGAATCTATGCGTGCGGGCCGACGGTTTATGATTTCGGTCACATCGGAAACTTCCGCACCTTCGTAGCTGTGGATCTGCTCCGCCGCTATCTGAAATACCTCGGCTACAGTGTGCATCACGTCATGAACATTACGGACGTGGAGGACAAGATCATCCGCGACATGCGCGAGCAGGGTAAAACCCTGAAGGAGTTCACGGACTTTTACACCGACGAGTTCCTCAAAGACGTGGACCTTTTAAACATCGAGCGGCCTGAGCTTATGCCGCGCGCCACCGACCACATCCCTGAAATGGTCGAGATAATGAATAAGCTCACTGAGGGCGGGCACACATACGAAAGCGACGGCTCGCTTTACTTTCGCATAACTACTTTCCCCAAATACGGGAAGCTTTCGGGGTTGAAGCTCGAAGGCAACATCGCGGGCGCGCGCGTAGACGTAGACGAGTACGACAAGGCCGACGCCCGCGATTTCGTTTTGTGGAAAGCCCCGAAAGAAGAGGACGAGCCGCGATGGGAGACACCGTTCGGCGCGGGCCGTCCGGGGTGGCATCTGGAATGCTCGGCGATGTCTATGAAGTACCTCGGCGAGACTTTCGATATACATTGCGGCGGGGTCGATCTGATCTTCCCGCACCATGAAAACGAAATAGCGCAATCGGAGGCCGCAACGGGCCGCCAATTCGTCCGCTACTGGTTTCACGCCGAGTTCCTTCAGGTCGAAGGCGAGAAGATGTCAAAGTCGAAAGGGAATTTTTATACCTTGCGCGACCTGACGGAGAAGGGCTACGAGCCGGCGGCGATCCGCTACCTGCTGTTGTCTGCGCCATATCGCACCCAGCTCAATTTCACGCTCGACGGCTTGCGCTCGGCCGAGAGCGCGCTTGAGCGGCTGCGCAATTTCCGCCGCCGCGTGAGCGAGCTCAGCGGACAGGGCGACGGTCAGTCTCGTGTGCAAGATGTGATCGCGCGGGCGCGCGAAGGGTTTGAAGCGGGGATGAATGACGACCTGAACACTTCAAACGCGCTCGCGGCGGTCTTCGATCTGGTGCGCGACATCAACATAAAGATCGACGCAGGTGAGTTCGGCGAAGCAGACCGTAAGGCTACGCTTGAGTTTCTGGGGCGGATCGATTCGGTCCTGGGTGTGCTGGGGGATGACGATCCGAACGCGGCGATTTTAGACCCTGACATTGAGCGGCTGATCGATAACCGCAACGCGGCGCGTCGCAACCGCGATTTTGCGAGGGCCGACCAGATCAGAAACGAGCTGGCCGCGCGCGGGATCATCCTCGAAGACACGCCTCAAGGTACGAAGTGGAAGAGAAAATAGCCGTCTTTCGCGCCTCGCTCGATCGTCAAGCCATCTGCGGCTCGGCTTGCGTCGCGGCTTTGGGCGTCTCGACTTTGGGCGTCTCGACCCAGGTGAACCAGCTGAAGCCGTCTTCGACCTCGCCCGTGATGATGTCAAAGAATCGCTTTTGAATCTCAGTCGTAAGCTCGCCGCGCTTGCCCGCCCCGACCCGCACTTTATCGACGGAGCGGATAGGCGTGATCTCTGCGGCGGTGCCCGTGAAGAAGACTTCGTCGGCGATGTAAAGCATCTCGCGCGGGATGGCGCGCTCAAGCACGGGTATGCCCATGCTCTCGCATATCTTGATGATCGAATCCCTCGTTATGCCCGGCAGCACTGTCGAGTAGAGCGGCGGCGTCATTACAACGCCGTTCTTGATCAAGAATATGTTCTCGCCCGACCCTTCGCTGATGTAGCCTTCCGGGTCTAAGGCTATGCCCTCGACGTAGCCGTTGACTTTGGCCTCCATCTTTATCAACTGCGAGTTCATATAGTTTGCGCCGGCCTTCGCCATCGATGGCAGAGTGTTTGGCGCGATGCGTGTCCAACTCGACACGCAGACATCTACGCCCTGCTCCAGCGCTTCGGGGCCGAGGTATTTCCCCCACTGCCAGGTGCAAATATAAGTCTCAATCGGGCAAGGGAACGGGTCCACGCCGAACGTGCCATAGCCGCGGAAGATCAGCGGGCGCAAATAACATTCTTTATATCCGTTGGCGAGCACGACCTGGCGAGAGGCTTCTACCAGATCGTCGTAGCTGTACGGGACTTCCATACGATAGATGTGAGCCGAGTTCAAAAGTCGCTCTATGTGCGAGTCGAGCCGGAATATGCCGGGGCCGCGTTTCGTGTTATAACAGCGTATGCCTTCGAAGACCGATGACGCGTAATTGATTACGTGAGCCATCACGTGAATGGTAGCCTTCTCCCACGGTATAAGCTCGCCGTTACGCCACACAATTGAGCCATGTTCCTGCTCTTTTACCATAGCCATGCTCCTGTTTTAGATGTAGGGTCTAAGGCCGATCTATACTGCTTGCCTTCACAGTCATCTTTGATCTTGCCAGGTGTGAATAACACGCACCATCATACGAAGCGCGACCGCGAAGGTCAAGGATGAAGGATGAGTGATGAGGGATGAAAAAGATTTGAAATCTCAAATCTTTTTCATCCCTCAAGAGTGGCTCGGGTGATGATGGTTGAAGATATCGGATCCAAAAACGGGGAGGCGAGCGAGAACGAGCCGGCCCCGCCGTCGTACGCGCCCTGCGGGCAGGTGAAATAAAGATGTCGCTTAGCCCGCGTCGCCGCTACGTAAAGCAATCGGCGCTCTTCTTCCATGTCTTCAAAGGCGTCGTAAGCGCGCGAAGAGGGGAACCAGCCATCCATCATCCATATTACAAACAGCGCGTCCCACTCAAGCCCCTTCGCCGAGTGCACCGTAGAGAGCGTGACAAAGCCCTGCTCGCGCGCGCTGCCTTCGGCCAGGGCCGTGTCTACGGGGTCGAGCGCCACGTCTGCTAGCAACTCGTCGCCGCTCTTATACCGCTTGGCGATGTTGATCAAATTCTCCAGGTCGCGGTGTCGGCGAGGGTAATCGTCATAACGCGACTGCAATATGGATCGATAGAACCGCTCGATCGTCATTATCTGCGTGCGCGGCTGCTTCTGGTCTGCGACCGCCTGCAAGAGCTTGGTGAATCGCAGCAAATTGTCTTTGTATACGGAGCGGGCCGGAAACTCCTTGAGCTTCTTAAAGAGGTTCTCTTTCGCGCGGGGCGTGCGAAACTCTTTACTCTCGATCTCAAGATAGTCGAGTATCTGCTCGACCGTCGCATCGCCGATGTTGTCTAAGAGCTTGAGCGCGCGGAACCACGAAAGGGTGTCCGAGGGGTTCACGACTACGCGCAGCATCGCGAGCACGTCTTTTATGTGCGCAGATTCGGCAAACTTGATGCCGCCGAATTTTCGGAACGGGATGGCGTGTTTGCCCAACTCAATCTCAAGGTCGAAAGAGTGAGAGCCCGCGCGGAACAGCACTGCCATCTCCGTCAGCGGCACGCCCTCTTCGCGCAGCTCCTCGATGCGCTGCACGACGAAACGCGACTGCTCGTTTTCGTCCCGCGTGCTGATGAGCATCGGCGGAGGCCCTTCGCTTGTGCTCGAGAACAACTGCTTGGCGTAGCCTTGAGTCGCGTCCGCGATTATGGCGTTCGCCAGGTTTAGTATCGGCTGCGTGCTGCGAAAATTCTCTTCCAGCTTTATTATCCGCGCGCCGGGGAATAGCTCCGGGAACTGTAGCATGTTCTCGAAGCTCGCCCCGCGAAACGAATAGATCGACTGGCACTCGTCGCCGACGACCGCCACGTTCTCATGCGAGTCGGCCATCAGGCGCACTATCTGCGCCTGGAGCTTGTTTGTGTCCTGGTACTCGTCGACCATGATGTAGCGGTACTGGGCAGAGAGCTTCGCGCGCAACTCCTCGCTTTCGGCTAGCGCCTCTTTCACCCTGCCGAGCAGGTCGTCGTAAGTCAGAAGATGATGCTGGCGTTTGTACTCGTCGAACTTGTTGAATAGCTCTTCGAGCGCTTCCTGCTCGTGGGCGAATTGCGGGTAGTGCTGCTCAAGCGCCTCCTCGATGGAGATGAGCTTATTGGCCACCATGCTGAAGAGCGCGCAAATCGTGCGCTTGCGGGGGAAGCGGCGATCTTTGCTCGTAAGACCCATCTGACGGCGGACCAGGTCTACCAAATCTTCGGAGTCGCTGGAATCCAGGACCGTAAATGTTCGCCTGACGCCTGAAAGCTCCGGATGCTTTCGCAAGGTCGAATGTGCTATCGAGTGAAACGTGCCGCCCGAAACTCTCTGGCATCGCTCGTCGGCGAGCGTTGCGGCGCGCGCAAGCATGCTCGACGCCGCGCGACGGGTGAAGGTCAATAACAGAATTGATTCAGGCTTGACGCCCGTCTCTATCAATCGCGCCAGGCGATAGACGAGCGTCCTTGTCTTTCCCGTTCCCGCGCCCGCCACGATCAAAAGCGGCCCCTCGGTCGTAGTCACGGCCTGGTACTGCGTCTCGTTCAGCTCTTTTTCGTAATTGATCTTCGGCGCTCGGGCTGCCTGGGTGACAGGCTTCAGCACAAGCCTCGTCTTGGCCGCTGGAGCCGCGCGCCCCAGGTCTATGTCGCGCTTGAGGGCTTTTAGATCGTTGGCGAACTCGCCGATGGTCTGGTAACGGAGGCGCGGAGCTTTAGCCAGCGCTTTCGTCAGTATGCGGTGAAGCTCGCGCGGCAGACCTGCCTTGACCGCGTGCGGCGGGCGGAAATCTTCGTGCAGGATCGCGTGCATCGTGTCTATATCGTTCTCGTCCCTGAATGGCGTGCGCCCCGTACAGAGTTCGTAAAGCACTATGCCGAAAGAGAAGATGTCCGAGCGCAGATCGACGCGGCGGCCCAACAGTTGTTCGGGCGACATGTAATTTATCGTGCCCATGATGGTGCCCGCCTGCGTCTTGACCTGGATGATCGTTTGCTCACCGCTCATGGCCGCACGCGGTCTCCTCGGCTCGACGAGTTTAGCCAGCCCGAAGTCTAAAATCTTGGCGTAGCCGTCGCGCGTGACCATAAGGTTTTCGGGCTTGAGGTCGCGGTGAACGATGCCGTGCTCGTGAGCTTTGCTTAACCCTTCAGCGATCTGGATAGCGATCTCTAAAGCGTTGCTGAGCGTGAGCGAGCGGTCTTCGATCTTCTGGCGTAGCGTCTCGCCTCGAATGTACTCCATCGCCATGAAGGGACGTCCGTGCGCTTCGCCTATCTCGTAGACGGTCAGAATGTGCGGGTGGTTCAAAGCCGACGCCGCGCGCGCCTCTTGCAGAAAACGGCGGCGGCGGTCTTCGTGGACGACGGCGTCTTCGGGCAGCACTTTGAGCGCCACTATGCGGTCGAGTTTTTCGTCGTGCGCCATGTAGACCGCGCCCATCCCGCCCGCGCCGAGCGGTTCGAGCACGCGGTAGTGCGCCACCGTCATGCCGGAGCCTAGAAGGTCCATCGCCATCGCCAGAGACTTAGTCCTGGATAGACCGCTTTTCGCCATCCGCATAATTGTAGTTCATCCTCCGGCCCCCGCCAAAGGAGATCACGGCGGTCTTCGCCGCCCGTTACAATCGCTTGTACAAGCTAAAAGATTCGAGCCTAACCTGTTGTGTAGCGCGCCAGGGCCTCGGCCCATTTGCCCTGCGCTTTCATTATAAACTCGATGACTTCGCGAACAGCCCCGCGCCCGCCTTCACGCTTAGTTATGAGATGAGAAAACTGTTTCGCCTCTTCCGCCGCGTCGGCCACCGCGACCGCAAGCCCCG
>DASUNP010000011.1:0-87847 GCA_036277095.1 Blastocatellia bacterium | reverse complement strand
AAAGTAGTCCTTTAGTCACAGATCGGGTAAACTTCACAATGCGTCTCAAACGCATAACAGACCTCCTTTGCGGAAATTGGTTTTAAGCACCCAAATTTCTATCACAAAGGAGGTTTGTTTTTTCACTGGGCATGACTCAGGATCTGCCGGAATTGGCTAGCGGAGGGCGAGAGCCTGGGCCTGGACGGCCGTGATGGCTACGGCGTCGCGTATATCTTCGGCCTTGCAGCCGCGCGATAAATCGTTGGCCGGGCGGGCCAGCCCTTGAAGTATCGGGCCGACGGCGGTCGCGCTGCCCAGCCGCTCGACGAGCTTGTAGGCGATGTTGCCTGCCTCCAGGTTCGGGAAGATCAGAGTATTGGCCTGGCCCGCGACCGCGCTTCCGGGCGCTTTGCTTTCGGCAATCGCCCGCACGAGCGCAGCGTCGGCCTGCAGCTCGCCGTCTATGATTAACTCAGGCGCGCGGGCGCGGGCCGTGCGCGTCGCTTCGCGCACTTTATCAATCAGCGGAGAGGTCGCGCTGCCTTTGGTTGAAAAAGAGAGCATCGCGACGACCGGCTCTACCCCGAGCAAGGCTCGCGCGGAATCGGCTGAAGCCAGGGCGATCTCGGCCAGCTCTGAGGCCGTCGGGTTTATGATCACCGCGCAGTCCGCAAACAGCAGAGCCCCGCTTGCCCCGAACTCGGCGCGCGGGACTGCCATCACAAAAAAGCTTGAGACGACCTTTAAGCCCGGCCTCGGGCCGATGCAGCGGAGCGCGGCGCTTACCGTGTGGCCCGTCGTGTGAGTGGCTCCCGATACGCTCCCGTCGGCCTCCCCAGCGCGCACCATCATATTGCCGAAGTAGAGCGGGTCCTCCATCTGATGGCGCGCTTCGTCTATTGTGACGCCCTTCGCGCGTCGCGCCTCGTGGTAGCGTGCGGCGTACTGCTCGCGCTCAGGAGCGCGAAGGTGGTCTACGACCGAGACGCCTGTCAAATCCAGCCCCGACTTCAACGCGCGCTCGCGTATAATATCGGCTCGACCTATCAAGGTGACGCGCGCTATTCGCTCAATAGTTGAGAGATGTGCAGCGCGGATAGTGCGTTCTTCTTCGCCTTCAGGCAGCACTATATGTTTTAGATCGGCGGCGGCGCGCGCGCGTATACGTTCGAGCACTTGCATTATCTGAATTGTATCGGATTTTACCGCTACGAGGAAATAAGTCCTGAGTGAAGAACTATTACTCAGCACTCAAGACTTAGAAATAGAACCGCAGCGCCGGTGGTCGGAAACTGAGCTTGAGCTCGGCATGAACTCTCCCCAATTCATGCGCGGCCTGGCGCCTCGCCTCGCCCAACAATTCGTCAACCGGCGCTGCGGTATCTCGCAAGGTTTGTAAGTTATCTTTAGTCGCCGCCTCTTTGCGACCGCTGGCTCGAAGGATCTCTCGTTAACTCGCTAAAGAGTATGTCGGTCAGGTCGATTCCCTCGCGGCGGTCTATGTCGCGTTCGAGCGTCTTGATCTTTGCCCGCTGCTCCTGGATTCGCGCGGCAAGCCGGGCCAGATCTGCCGCGTGCATGTTCTGTATCTGAGATTCGAAACTTACGAGCTGCGCTTTCAAAGCTTCGCTCTGCGCGCGCTCGCTTTCGGCGATCTCCCGGTTGACTATGGTCTTGATCTCAGCGCGAAGCTGTTCGAGCCTCGCATTCGTATCTGAATCAGTAGCTACGAGAGTAGTCTGCGCATCAGAGCCCCTGCCGAACATATCTGCTCGCATAGTGAAGCCGTTGCTGCCTATGCTCACTTCCGTTCCCATCACTGCCAGAACGAGCAAGGCCATCGCGCAAGCGCCCGCGAGCTTCGTCCATAGGGGGGCTACGCCGATCAGTTCCTTGAGCGCCGCGAGCGCCGACTTGCGAGTGGGGCCTGCTGTCTCGACACGGACGACGGGCAGGTCGTCGAGCTGCCATTGCTGCAACATGCCGCGCACGCGCTCGAAGGACGCGAATTCTTGCCGGCAAGGCGCGCAACCTTTAAGGTGCGATTCGACCGTGCGGCTCTCGTCTGCGGTCGCCTCGTTGTAGAGGTATGAGACCAGAGCCTCGCGCATATCGCAGTTCGGGTTCTTAGCTGTATCAGTCATTTTCTTACCACTCACTTCCTTAAGCTATCAAACGGCCGCGCGCAGGTGTTCAAGCCTTTTTCTTAATTCAGTCAGCCCTGTGTACATGCGCGTCTTGACGGTCGAGATCGGTATGCCGAGTATGTCGGCAATCTCGGCGAACTTCAGCCCCTCGTACTCCTTCATTATTATTACCTGCCGCATCTCAGCCGGGAGCCCTTGCAAGGCGCGGCGCACGTGGCGCGTGATCTGCTCTTGCTGAATACTGTCGCTTAAATCATCGGTCTCCGCCGCAAGCTCAAACCCTGTCGTCTCCCACTGCTCCTCTAGCGAAATCGCGCCCCGCGTGCGGCTCCTCAATTTCGTGTTACAGATGTTGAGGGCGATGCGATAGATCCAGGACGAGAATTTTGCTTCGCCCCGGAACTTCGACAGGTTGCGGTAGGCCGACAGAAATGTTTCCTGCGTTGCGTCCTTAGCCTCTTCGTCGCGGCCCAGCATGCGCAAAGTGAGGCCATAAATCTGCCGCTCCCACCTGCGCACGAGCAGGTTGAATGCTTCAGGCTCGCCTCCCAGCGTGCGCTCTATGATCTGGCTGTCGCTCAAGTCCAAGTCTCTATCCGCGCTACCTATCCGGAGATAGACCCTCCATCCGCTTCATTAATAAGACGGGCGAGCGGGCTGAAAAGTCGGAAAATCTGCCGAGAGTATAACACTTAGCCTGCTAAAGTTGCCCGCGCGCACGGCTTTCGATGAGCTATGGCGGAGCCTGTCGGACTATTTTATAATGCGGTCGAACAAGCCATTTTTGTCCCCGATAAATCGGATGCGAGGTGCGCGGGGTGCCATTCAAAGCACTGCTCGGAGAGCTTATCTCAAGCGTCGAAGGCGCTGAATCGGCGATCATCATGGACGCGAGCGGCGAAGCCGTGCAATGGCAACCCGACGGCGACGGCGAACGGCTGCGCCTGAGGGCCGCTTACGTCGCCCTAGTCTTTCAAAACTGCAAGACCGCCGCGCGCAACCTTGAGCTTGGCCGCATGAACCGCCTTGTCATCGAATACGACGGCGCGAGCTTTATCATCGAAGAGCTTGAAGGGGATTATCTGGTGGCAATTGAATTGAACTACTCGGCAAACGTTTCCGAAGCCCTGACGCTCATCCAGCCCACGCTGGTAAAGCTGCGGCAGGTTATCTCTTAGTTACCGTAATGTACGGTCTGCTGGATCAGCACATTTGTCACGGTTACGGGAACCCCGTTGTAAGTTGCAGGTCGAAACTTTGATCGCCTTATAGCCTCAATAGCTGCCTCCGTCATAAACGGAACCGGGTTTACAACTTCGATATCGGTCATCGTGCCGTCCGCGCGAATAGTTACTCGCAACACGACGACACCAATAATCTTATTAGCCTGGGCTTCGGGTGTGACTATTGCTCTCGCCCTATAAATCCAAGAGAACGGCTTATAGCCGCCGTCGCGAGGAGGCCGCCGCCAATCGATTGGCCCTGTGGTTACATTCGATCCGTTAGGCGAGCCGTAGGGCCGATTGCCGCCGCCCACGGCTCCCCCGCTGCCGGGGCCTGCGCCGGGTCCGCTGCCCGTTCCTACACCAGTTCCTCGGCCATCCCCCATGCCGCCGCCGCTGCCCGGTCCGGGCGAAGGCGGAGCATCAATGGCGGCTGTGGGAACGCCAAGCGTCGCATTTGGAGGCGGCGCATCGCTTTGCGGGCCGACAATTGTTGAAGGAATCGGAAGCACCGGCGCTGGCGAAGTAGGCGCGAGCGGATGGACCACCTGTGGCGCGGGCGACATTTGAGGCCGCATGCCTCCGGACGCCGGGAGCGGGCTGTTGTTGCCGCCGCCGCCACCGCCACCATCTTCTTCGCCGCGAGGCTTTTCGCCTGTTGGAGCGCCGGGCTTTGTCTGCGGGTTAGTAGCCGGAAGCATCGTGACTTCTAATTCCGGTCGATCATCCGCCGACACTCCTATGCGGTTCCAGCCTAAGACGACGATTATTCCGATAAACACAATGTGCGCCCCGAGCGCCCACAGAAGCCCTATGCGAATCAAGCGACGGCGCTTCGTGTCTTTCTCGGAGTCGAAAAGCAAATCTCGCATGAACCCGCGAGGGTCGCGACCACACTCGCGAGCAGCGCTCAGAAGCTCCTCAATGAGCCGCCATAAGAGCCCCATCTTCTTATCGCTTGTCGTTGCAGAAAACATCTTATTAAGGTGAGCCAGGCGGGCGGAAGGCGTAGCCGGTTTAGTAAAAAGGGCGCGATCACCTGGAAAGCAATCGCGCCCTTCACAAAATTAATCTCTTACCTGATGTTGAACTCTATTACCACAGGCATCCAGAACGCTACGGGCTGGCCGTTTTTGGTCGCCGCCTTGAAAACCAGCCTGTGCGCGGCCTGCAAAGCCATTTCATTCAGCCCATCGGGGAGCCCTGTGACTATAGTTGCGCGCTTCACTCTGCCGTCAGCGCCGATCAGCACGCGCGCCCTCACGACACCCTGAATCTTGTTCTTGCGCGCCTCTTCGGTGTAAAGAGGCTGCACGCGGTTGAGCAGAACCGGCTTCGAATCGACCGTCTTAGCTGAACCATCAGGATTCGTGCCGCCGCCGAGCGAGGGGTCGCCTCCGCCCATGTTATAACCGCGACCCGGGCCCACGCCCGTGCCGTCGCCCGAACCCATGCCGCCGCCCGAGCCCGAACCCATGCCGCCGCCAGTACCCGGGCCTGCCGAAGGCGGGCCTTCTATGCCGGTCGGAAGTCCGGTAGGCATCAGGTCATCACGCTTCGGCTGCAACCGAGGATCGACCTGCACGGTCTCGGGGGTCGGGAGCACAGGAGGCGTAAGCCGAGGCTCCGGTCTGGGCGCGATGATCGGAGGCTTGAGCGAGAACTCAGGCAACTGCCCCTTTGAAGGAGGCGTTTTAGTCTCGCGCCCGCCGCCGCCGCCGCCGCCGGCCTTCTTGTCGGCCTTCGGCATCTCGATCTCCTGCTCCATGTCGTTGGGCAGAGAGGCTATCTCCGTTACCTCATACTCAGGAACGGCAGATGCCTGTGCAGGCTGCCAGCCGAACAGCGACAGCATCAGCACCAATAATACTTTTCCGAAGATGACGAGCGCCGAGACTACTGGCACCGCGCTTATCACGACGCCGAGGCATAACAGTATCCTGCGGCGGTGGTGAGAGTCGCCTTTAATAGCGCTTTCGATATAACCGCTGGGGTCCTGTCTGAACTCGCGGGATGCTTCTGAGATTTCCTCAAACAGTCGGCCAAATATCGTCGATTCCTCAACGAATGCGTCTGCGAATAAAGCCATTTTGCATATCCTCCCTACGAAAGCCCAACTGCCGGGCACTTACTGGCATCACTCAGGGCTTAAGAGGTTACAAGAGGGGGTCGGCCCTCTACCCATTCTGTTCCTGCACAATCTCGGCTGCGTTAGTCCGAAGACCGGCTCAATATATTGTCCCTTGAGGCTATTGTTGCTGTCAATGATTATTCGCCTCAAGCTTATTGCAATTACGTTGCTAAAAATGGTCGTCCGATTTCCTTGTAAATCCCTGCCAACATTAGAACGTGTCGCGCGATGCGGCTTGCACGGTTTTCACCCTCAAACAACCCCATGATTTAGTGCTCCAGCCTTCGGGTAAAGATGCCCGCTTTTCGATTATTGCGCCGGTTCAAATCGGAGGAAAGCGCCGGCCAACCCTCCGACCCAGCCCGCCTTCTGGTTGACGAAGAATACGTCCGTGAACTGCGCGGGGATGGGCGAACTCAGGCTGGCCCACTTCTCGCCGCCATCTTCCGTGTAAAGTATCTCACCGCCTTCGCCGACGGCCCACCCGTGATCGCGGTCCGTGAAATATACGTCGCGCATCACAAATTCGACCCGTATCATGTCGCGCGTGATCCGGGTCCAGGTCCGCCCGGCATCTGTGGTCTTCGCCATCCGCCCGCTTCTTCCCACTACCCACCCATGGCTCTCATCCAGGAAAAATATCGAATAAAAGAGTTCTTCCGGCAGCTTGGTATCGATCTTAGCCCAGTTCAACCCGCCGTCAGTCGTCCGGTAGAAGCCGTCTTTTACGCTGGCCCAGGCGTGCGTGGCGTTGAGGAAGAAAATGGCCGATATATCTTGCTCGAAAGGGTAAGGCAGCTCGTTCCAGTTTTGCCCCCCGTCTACGGTTGAAAGCAGCACGCCCGGCTGCTGAGAGTAAGAGTCCTTACGCCCTCCGCCCCAGGCCCAGCCGCGCGCCCCGTCGACGAAGTAGATTTGATCGATCTGTTCGGGGACGTCTATAACGCGCTCGCCCCGCCCGCTAAAGAGCTTCATCTTTGTCATCCCGGCTTTACGCTGAAGCGCCCAGCTCACGCCGCCGTCCGCGGAGCGGAGTATGTCCCTATCGATTGTCAGCGCCCAGCCGTTTTGCGGGTCTACGAACCAGACCGAACGAATCTTGTGCTTGAACTGGTCCGGTATCTGCTTCCAGGTCTTGCCGCCGTCCGTAGTCTGCAATACTTCAAAACCCTGATTGGCTTTCAATGGGTCAGGGGGCTTCTCTTTCGGCTTATCCGATTTCGCGTTTTTGTTGGCGTTGGCGTTAGCAAGCTCTTCGGCCGTAGGGATGTAGCTGCGGTCCGTGTGGCCGTTGAGCCAGCCGATGTTTTCGTCTACGAAATTCACGCTGTAAAAGGCGTCGCCCGTCCCCGTATCGACGACGGACCAGCTTCCGGGCGTCTTTGTTTTCGAGCAAGCCGAAACAAGCAGGGTAACGACTGCTAGCAAGGCAAACAGATTCCTGATCTTTAGCATACTTGGATTTTAACATCACGCGGCGCAGCGGATAAGGGATGAGGGATTTGAAATCTCAAATCTCAAATTTCAAATCCCTTATTCCTTTAGTACGGTGGGCGGTCGCCGCCGCCGTAGGGCGGTTCACCAGGCGGCGGTGCGGGGCCACTGGGCGGCGGTCCCGGCGGGGCAAAGCCCCGCCCGTAGCCCGGCGCTCCGGGCGGGGCCATCGGAGGCATAGGCTGGCCTTTGCGCTTCTCAAACATCGCTACGCCCAGTATGCCACCGAGCGTGCTGAAGGCTACGAAGAAAACTGCTATTACTGCGCACCAAATCAAGATGAATACTAACGGCTGATCTCGGACCATGTCGACCATCTGCATCACGATTCTTCGAGCGTTCGGGTCCGACTGTTGATAGGCGGCGTCCTGCATCTGCGTGATCGCTGCCTCGCGACCGAACGCGAAGAATATCGGGGTGAATATGATCAAGTAGAGCAAAGAGCCGAGCAGGCCGGCCAGTGCTCCTACTGATGCGCCGTTGCCGGTAGTCACCGGCAAAACGGGCGAGCGCTTTATGAGCATATACGCAGCGACCGCGCCGCCCGCGATCACCCACAGACAGCAACCGTAGTTGACATACGGAATCAGCGATAGCACGCACAGCACGGCCCCGCCTATAAGCGCCGGCATAAACTTTTTAGGTTTATCGACCACTGTATTCCTCCTCTGGTGTCCTGCTAACGGTTAAGGCGAGCGACGCAAGGCCCGGCAGCGTGTAGAACGCGCCCGCCGCGCCCGCAACCCCTCCTGTCAACGCGCGAGACAACAGCGTGTTATCAAATAATCCTGCGAAGTCGCCCGCAAGGTCGATCGCGACCGGAGCCATCGCAACGAGCAGCCAGGTGCGCGCGGGCGTCTCGGTCCGCGCCAGCGACCGCACGAACGGGTAGACGACGAGCCCCATCACGTACCCGGCGTAGATGCCTGTGCATCTGGAGCAGACCGCGAACGGGTGGCCTTCGATTTGAAATGATCTGTTGGCAAGCTGATGGCAGACGCGACTATATGCCAGATAAATCAGCGAGCCTCGCTCCACGTCGCCTGAATCCCGCGTGGCTTCGAGCAGTGGCGCCGCGACAATCGCGCTCACAAACAGAAGCGCCGCCGCGAGCGCTGCGGCGTAGGTGATTGCTGCGATTCTTTCGCTCCTCGCTTGCATCAGAACCTAACGACGGTGTCGGGGCCGCCTTCGACATGCACTGTGTCGACGAAGCGGACGCGCTTGCTGCGCTCGGTCGCCATTATGATCGACGAAGTGCGGACGCCCGTGCCGAAAAATCTGACGCCGCGAAGGATCGTCCCGTCCGTCACCCCTGTCGCGGCGAAGATGATCTTTCTGCCGGGCGCCAGATCGTCCGTGTCATAGATACGGCCGGGGTCTTTGATGCCCATCTCTTTCATGCGCTCGACGACGCCTTCCGGTATGCGGCTGCGGTCTTCCTGGTCTTCGAGCTGATCTTTGAGCACGAACCTGGCGAGTATCTGGCCGTTCAGACATTTCATCGCGGCAGCCGTGAGCACGCCTTCGGGCGCGCCGCCCGTTCCCATGACGGCGTGCACGCCCGACCCCGCGACCGCTGCGGAGATGCCTGCCGACAGATCGCCATCCGATATCAACCGTATTCGCGCGCCCGCCTCGCGTATGTCGCCTATCAGCTTTTTGTGGCGCGGGCGGTCGAGCACTATGACGACCAGGTCTTCGATGTCGCGGTTCAGCCTTCTGGCAATAGCGCGGAGGTTGTCTTTAACCGGCGCGTCTAAATCGACCGCGCCTTTCGACGACGGGCCCACGATGAGCTTCTGCATGTAGACATCGGGCGCGCGCAACAGCCCGTTCTTTTCCGAGCAGGCCATGACGGCGATTGCGTTGGCCGAGCCCGTAGCGCACAGGTTGGTTCCTTCCAGCGGGTCTACGGCTATGTCGACTTCGGGGAACTGCCCGCCGTCTTCCGTGTCATCTTTGTAGCCGAGCCCGACCTTCTCGCCAATGTAAAGCATGGGGGCTTCGTCGCGCTCGCCTTCTCCGATGACGACCTCGCCGCGCATAGGAACGGTGTCCATAGTCGAGCGCATGGCCTCGACCGCTACGTGGTCGGAATACTTGCGATCGCCCTGCCCCATAGTCTGCGCCGAAGCGATGGCCG
Source organism: Blastocatellia bacterium (assembly GCA_036277095.1). Lineage (GTDB taxonomy): Bacteria > Acidobacteriota > Blastocatellia > UBA7656 > UBA7656 > DASUNP01. The sequence goes on along the minus strand of DASUNP010000011.1, from coordinate 78,724 downwards.
CAGCCTCGACCACGCGCAAGAAATCCATCCCCAGCTCGTGCTCCATCTTCCGCTCTATCATTTCGGTCCTCCGGGTTTATTAAGATGAATGAAGCCGCTCGCGAATTAGGCGCTTTCTTTTATACCAACCTTTAGCGATCTGTACAACGCAAACAAACAGAGCCGCGGCTCCGTTTCACTTACATTTCTTCAGCGCCCCTGCGCCAAACGGAAACCGCTTCCCCAGTTCCTTGTCGTTGGAGAAATCGACCGACACGGCGGCCTTCTTCTTTGACCCATCCAGGTAGATCGTGAACGGCGAGTCGCCCATCGCATCGGTCGAGAGCAAAGTAATATTCTCCACGTCGCGGCCCATGCAGGTGAAGCACTGGTCAAGCTTCCGGTACTCCGCACGGTCAGAGCCCTTGACGAAAGTGACCGTAGTCGGCTCGATGATGAGCCTGAGCGTTGAGGTGCAGGCGGCTTTGGCCGGCACCCACTCGCCGCGGAATTCGACCGCGACACTGCCCCCTGTCATCGTCTGTGATGCGGGGAAGGCTAACACTGCGATAGCCAGAGACGAAGTGGCGATCAGGTTGATGGCGAGACTTCTGATGATCTTGATTGGGTTAACCATATTCGCGGGCTACTCCTTAATCGGTAGAGCGTCAAATCTAACCGATGTGCTCTGATTCACACAAGGAATCGGCTCGGATAATTGCCTCAAATGAATTGTCATCCCGTCAGTTAATTTGTAATATATACCCCTCAAACGCTCCAGTCACCAGGACTCGCGGACAAACCCGTTTGCGGAGGTGGACGAATGATTACCCACAAGAACCCGGTCGAACTCGGCTCCCGGAACTTAACGCGGGCTACGAGCTGTGTTCTCGTGCTGCTGCTCGCGTTAATGACTATTGATCCCAGAGCGACGAATATTGCGCATGCCGCCGATGGCGATCTCGACCTTACGTTCGGCGAAGGCGGCACAGTGGTAACAGATTTCTCCCGCAGCTCTGAAGTGGTCACTGATATTAAGGTGCAGCCTGATGGGAAGATCGTTGCGGTGGGTGCGACCGCACTCGGTTTTAGTTCTGGTGAGTTTGCTCTCGCGCGATACAACGATAACGGCAGTCTTGACCCGTCGTTCGGCAACGGGGGCAAAGTTGTCACGAATTTCGGCGTGTTTGGGGGCGCTAGCTCATTAGAGTTTCAACCGGGCGGAAAGATTCTCGTCGCAGGCCATGCCTATGCCAACGGTACCGATTTCGGCCTCGCGCGGTACAACAGCGATGGTAGTCTCGACCTCTCTTTCGGTGACAACGGCAAGGTGATTGAGAGCGTTGGCAGCGCCGACGGTTGTTTCGGCATGATCGTTCAGCCCGACGGCAAAATATTGCTGGCCGGGTACGCAGGCCGCGGTGACCGTCAAGCATCCTCTTTTTGTGTCGTCCGCTATAACAGCAATGGCAGGCTAGATTCTTCGTTTGGCAAAGACGGCGTAGCGAAGACCGCGTTCTCTGATGGATTCGATGATGCTTTCGCGATCGCCCTGCAACCTGACGGCAAAATCGTTTTGGCCGGAAGCGCCGATTTGAACAGAACCAAGTCACCCATTGCCGTTGCGCGATACAACACAGACGGCACTCCTGATACGTCATTTGGGAATGAGGGCAAACTTACTCTGAAGTTATTAGGCTCCCGGAGCCAGGCAAACGCAGTTGCCATTCAACCCAACGGCAAGATCATTCTGGCGGGGTGGGTTTTGAGTGAAGCCCTGGGTCGCGAAGTTTTTGCCGTAGCAAGGCTCAACAGTAATGGCGCTCTCGATACTAACTTTGGCTCGGGCGGAGTAGTAACTAATGAATTGTCCGCGCGCGGCGGCGAAGCACAAGACCTTCTGCTTCAGCGCGATGGCAAAATAATCGTGGCAGGGTTCGCAGGATTTACCAGATCATCCAGCCTTCAAGTATTCGATTTTGCCATATTGCGCTATGACAGCAATGGCGCCCTGGACGATTCTTTCGGTCAGGCCGGCATATTAACCACTAATTTTCAGAGGAGATTTAATAGCGCGTTTACAGTGACTCTTCAGCCGGATGGCAAGCTTATTGCAGCAGGAAGTTCAACACGTCCCACTGCTGAGGATGTTGATGGCGTCGGATCAGATTTCGCTCTGGCGCGATACAACAACATTAACACCTCTTCGTTTGATATATGTATTAAAGATGACAGCAACGGCAACATGCTTCAGATCGATTCATTGACGGGAGAGTACAAATTTACTGCTTGCAGCGCGAGTCTCAACCTGGCCGGCACAGGTTCTGTTAAAGTTAAAGGCTGCAAAATAACTCTGAAGCACGCGGCCATCGATCGCACCATCTCAGTGACAATCAACTCGTGTAAGGACAAAGCCAGCGCTTCCATCGAAGTCCTGTCTTCGGGGAGGAGCTTCGCCTTATCTGACAGCGACACCGCTCAAGGTGCTTGCGTCTGTCAGTAAGAAGGCATACTGCGTCATGATTTTTTGCAATGCGGTTGCCGCTTTTCGCGTCATGTATAAACGCAGGGAACCGCAGACCTCTAAATCCCCAGATAAATCCCCAGACAGATTCTTCAACTAACCTGCCAATAATCTTAATCCTGTTGCAAGCCGGGTGACCGGCTTGCCGGAGTATGCTCATGTCGAAAAAGAGAGTCGCCTTCTGGCTCTGCCTGTGCTTGCTCGCGCCTCTTGCCGGCAACGCGCGCATCTTGCGCGATCCGCTCGGATCACTTGTTTCCAATCAATCCGCGCCCCTCGTCATTAACGAGTATCTCGCCGACCCGCCCACGGGGCCGGCGGGCGATGCCAACGGCGACGGCGTGACGAGCACATCGCAGGATGAGTTCGTAGAGCTTATCAACGCCGGAAGCGCGCCACTCGGCGTAGGGGGATTTTCGATCAGCGATGCGGTTCAGACGAGGTTTACCTTTCCGCCCGGCGCTGTAATCCCCGCTGGCGAAGCGGCGATCATCTTTGGCGGCGGCAGCCCGCGCGGCGATTTCGGAAACGCGCGAGCAAACGGACTGGTCTTCACCTCCGCGCTGTCGCTCAACAACGCTAGTGATTCAATAATCATAAAGGATAACTTCGGGGCGGAAGTGACAAGGCACGACTACCCTCCGCCTGAAAGCGACACGAATCAATCGATTACGCGCAGCCCCGATATCAATGGCAATTTCGTCGAGCACTCTACCGCACAGGGAAGCGACGGACGCCTCTTCTCACCCGGCACTCTGATAACCGGCTCCGCGTTCACCGTCGCGCCGAGCATCGCTCGGATATCTCCTGATCGCGTCCCGTTCCGTTCTCCGCAATTCGAGCTGTCGGTTGAGGGCAGCGGCTTTGAAGCCGAATCGAAAGTCTTCATAGACTCATCGCCGGTCGCCACAAGTTTTATAAACGCCGGCGAGCTTACAGCAACGGTGCCCGAGAGCGTGACAACTGTATTCGGGCCTCACCTCGTAGAAGTCCGCAATCAAGGCGGCAATCGCTCAAACACAGTTACGCTCACCATCATCCCTCCCCCGCCAGTTTTGCTCTCAGTGTTGCCGAGGCTTGTGAATGTGGGGACGGGAAACTTCATGTTGTTCGCGCTTGGTGAAAACTTCGACGCGGGGTCAGTCGTCATAGTCGAAGAAACAACCTTATCGACCACACGCATTAGCAGCGTGGAGCTAAGAGCAACAGTGCCCGCCGCGATTACGGCGACTTTAGGGCAGCGCCGCGTTCGTGTGCGAAACAGCGACGGGCAGCAATCGCGCGACATCGGGTTCGAGGTCGTGCTTCCGGGCGTGCGGGTCATATCGATTACACCTGCGCAGGTCGTCGCGGGCGGCCCCCAGCTTGCCCTCACCGTTGCCGGGACAAACTTCCGTGACGGAGCGGTAGCGATACTCGACCAGGAGCCTCTGCCTACGCGAGTGATTTCGGCGACGGTGATTCAGGCGGATGTTGCCGCGCCGCTGTTGGCAGCGCCAGGGCTCAAGGGGCTGCGCGTGCAAAACTCGGACGGCACAATCTCAAACGAACTTCTGTTCCGGGTTTCGCCGCTCGCTCCGCTTATTCATTTCATCGATCCATCAACGATCATCGAAGGCAGCGGCGACCGCACGATTACAATCACAGGCGAGCGATTTCAGCCGGGCGCCGTCGCTCGGATAGACGCGCCGTCAGGGCCGCGACAAAGGCTCGATACAATCTTCATCAATGATTCTCGGCTTGAAGCCTCAATCAAAGCCGAGCTGGTCGAAGTCGCCGGTAAACTATCGATCATCGTTGAAAACCCGGATACTGGTATTTCAAACAGTGCGGCGCTCAATATTTCTATAAAGAATCCGCTCGTCGTCAACGAGTATCTTGCCGACCCGGCGGACGGTCCGGAGGGCGACGCGAACGGAGATGGCGCGCGCAGCGCGTCTCAAGATGAGTTTGTCGAAATCATAAACCGCACTTCCGAGGCTATAGACATTTCAGGATACAGATTGGACGACGCCGAATCGGTCAGGCACGTCTTCGCAGCCGGGACCGTAGTGCCGCCCTTTGAGGCCGTCGTGGTCTTTGGCGGCGGGACGGCAAAGGGCCGGTTCGGCAACGCGGCTGAAAACAATCTCGTCTTCCGTGCATCAACCGGCGGGCTTTCTCTAAACAACGGGAGCGATCGCGTGAGGCTGAAAGACGCAGAGGGCCGACTGATAGAAGAGATCACGTACGGCGCGGCTGAGGGCGGCGCGAACCAATCGATCAACCGCGACCCTGACGCGGACGGCGCGGACTTTTCGCTTCACACTCTCGTAGCGGGCCGGGGCGTTTTGTTCTCGCCCGGAACGAGGGCCACGGGCCGGGCTTTCACAATCAAGCCCGCGATCCATTCGCTTGCGCCCGCGAGCGTTCGCCGGGCTTCCGCAGCATTCACGATCGAGGTGACGGGCGCGAGCTTTCTTTCGGGCGCGCAGGTATTGTTCGGACAGGCTGCGCTTGAAACCGATTTTATTTCTGAGACCGTGCTTGAAGCGCGAGTAGGCGCGGAGTTGATTACCAATGGAGGCGCGGCGGATGTACGCGTGCGCAATCCGAAGGGAGAGGTCTCGGCAGTCGCAAGGTTTGTGATCACGGATGACCCGCCGCGCATTGCTGAGTTGACGCCGCAGAGAATCGGCACCTTCGCGGAAGCAATTGAGATTACGATCAGAGGAGAGCGATTTCAGCCGGGGGCTATCGTGTTGTTTTCTGATGAATCGATCGAGACGGAGTTTATCGATGCCAATGAGCTTCGGGCAAAACCGCCGTCGCGCTTTTTCACGCGCGCGGCTTCAATCGAAGCCCACGTGCTTAATGCGGACGGCAACCGCTCGAACGCTTTAACGATCGAAGTAGAAAACGGGCCGCTCATCACTCGGCTCTCGCGCTCGAAGGTGCGCGCAGGGAAAGCGGCTGTCGCGATTTCCATCGGAGGCGTCGCATTCAAGCCCGGCGTCCGGCTTGCGGTCAATGACGCGCTGGTTGAAACGAGATTTGTCAGCGAGACTGAGCTTGAAGCGCGCATACCGGCGGAGCTTATCTCTGCGCCGGGTCATCTGACGCTCCAGGCGCGCAACCCTGACGGCGGGCGCTCCAACAAAGTGACGCTTAGGGTGATCGAATAGATACGAGCAATAACCAGACCGCTTGCGAAGACCCGTGTCGCATCGTCTATTATACCTCCGCAAACTTTTTAGGAGATACGGACGATGAATACTCTTTCCCGGCGGATCATTAATCATGCGAAGCTTGCTTTTGTAGTCTCCCTTTTGGCAGCGTCTGTCGGCGCGCAAACGCCCGAGCGTCTGCCGCAGCTTCGCCAGCAGGCAGAGATTCAGCAGCAATGGCTCAAGCTCAGGCTTGAGCGCGTGCTGCCGAAGCTGATGCGCAAGCACGGCGTCCAGATGTGGCTCGTCATCTGCCGCGAGTATAACGAAGACCCTGTCTTTTATTCTCTCGTATCTCCCACGGTCTTCGCCGCGCGCCGGCGCACGGTCTACGTCTTTTTCGATCGCGGCGAACAGCTCGGCGTCGAACGCCTTGCGCTTGGCGGAGGCTCGAACGGTGGGCTCTATACGGTCTACCGCGACCCCGAAGCCGAAAACCGCGAGATATACGGCGAAGGTCAATGGGTGACGCTCAAGAAACTTATCGAAGAGCGAAAGCCCGCGACTATCGCCGTCAACATCTCTCACACGCATGCTTTCTCGGACGGGTTGAGTGCCGGAGAGCGCGAGAAACTCGAAGACGCGCTCGGCCCTCAGTGGGTGAAACGCTTCGTGCGCGCCGAAAATCTCGCGCTCGAATACATCTCGATACGCCTGCCCGAGATGATGCCCATCTACAAACAGATGATGGAGACGGTCCACCAGCTTATAGGCCGCGCCTTTTCAAACGAAGTCATCACGCCGGGCAAGACTACGGACCAGGACGTTGTGTGGTGGCTCCGTCAGCAGGTGAACGAACTTGGGCTCGGCACATGGTTTCAACCCTCCGTCCGCGTGCAAAAGCCGAGCCGGGCAGGCGTCGCGCTGCTTGCGGAAAACGCTCCCACGATAATCGACCGGGGCGACGTGCTTCACGTAGACTTCGGCATCACGGCTATGAGGCTTAACACTGACACTCAGCACATGGGCTACGTGCTTCGCGAAGGCGAGCGCGACGTGCCGGCGGGGATAAAGCGTGCGCTCGCGCGTGCGAACCGGCTTCAGGACATTCTCATCGAACGGATGCGACCCGGGCGCACGGGCAATGAAGTGCTCGCCGACGCTTTGGCCGCCATGAAAGCCGAAGGCATCAAGGGAACTATCTACACGCACCCGGTCGGGGATCACGGTCACGGGGCGGGCCCGTTGATAGGCTTGTGGGACCGCCAGCAAGGCGTGCCCGGGAGGGGTGATGTTTTGTTGTTGCCGAGCACATGGTTTTCAATTGAGCTTCAAGCGACTACGCCCGTGCCGGAATGGAACGGGGCAGAGTTGTGGGTGGGCCAGGAAGAAGATGCCGTCATTGATGAACAGGGTCGCGTCTCGTGGGTGCTGAAACGCCAAACCGAATACCACCTCGTGAAATAAGCAAAAGATCGAAGATCGAAACAAATGTATGTTAGTCAGACAACCTTACCTGCCTTAATACAACACTAAACTGTTGAAAAAATTGACTTTCATCTCCGGCACTTCTGGAATGGAATTTGATCTGTTTAACGAGCGCCTAATCTGTGCGCGCAAGATCAATTCTCCCTGGAGGATTCGACAATGATTATGAAAAAAAGGTTTTGCGGGCTTATCAATAGTTCGATCATTCTTTTCCTAGCCCTCTCATCAATATCACTTTCGACATCTATTCTTGCAGACGAAAAGGACAAAAAGAAGCCTGCGGGCACGCCCGTCATGTGGGTGGAACCGACCGACATTGCGACGCGCGATCTGTTGCACGGCGCGGGCGGCAAAGAGATGATGCCCGACCTGAGCCAGATCACTTTTATCAGGGAAGAGACTGCCGGGTACTCGACCAAGTACCGCGTGAAAGACGGGCGGGGGCGCACCTGGGTCGCCAAGGTCGGCAAAGAGGCGCAGCCGGATACGGCGGCCAACCGATTGCTCTGGGCCGTAGGCTATCATACGGAGATTGCGCACCTCGTCCCGAGCGTCACCATTCCCGGCAAGGGGACTTTGACGAACGTCAGGTTCGAAGCCCGTCCCGACGACGTGGAGCGCACGGGTGATTGGAAATGGGATGATAACCCTTTCAAAAACTCGCCCGAATTTCACGGGCTGCTCGTTATGATGGTATTAATCAACAACTGGGACATCAAGGACGAGAACAACGAGATTCTCTATGTGGGCGGCGGTGAGATGGGCAAGGGCGAGTCGCGCTACATCATCAGCGACCTGGGCGGTTCGCTCGGTAAGACTGGCAGCTTCGTGTCGCGCAGCCGCAACAAGCCGGAAGATTTCGTCAAATCAGAGTTCATCAAGGAGGTCAAAGACGGCGTCGTGGAGCTTAACTATAAAGGCAAGCGCCAGGACCTGTTCAAAGGCATAACTGTAGAACAGGCCCGCTGGCTCGGGGAAAGGCTCGCGCGTCTGAGCGACCTCCAGATCATGGATGCGTTTCGCGCCGCCAACTACACGCCCGAAGAGATAGAGATGATGACCGCAAGCGTGAAGCAGAGAATAAACGCGCTGGTAGCTCTTAAATAACCGAGGGGGAAAAGATTCTTTGTAATGTGGCGCTGGTGAAACCGAGCTCAGATCAGTTTCGGAGGAGAGAACTATGCCTCTAAGCATCAAGGCTCACCGTCTTGTCAGCGTCTCGCTCATCCTTCTTCTTTGCGCCGCTGCTATTGATACTTCAGCCAAAGATTCGGATAAGAAAAAACGAAACTACAAAGGCACGCCCGTCATGTGGACGGAGCCTGCCGACATCGCTTCAAGGAATCTTTATTACGGCGCGGGCGGCAAAGAGATGGTGCCGGACCTGAGCCGCGTCACTTTTATAGAAGAAGAGAAGGGCGGGTATTCGACCAAGTACCGCGTGCGCGACGGGCGAGGCCGCGTCTGGGTGGCGAAGCTCGGCAAGGAAGCGCAGGCTGAAACCGTGGCCAATCGATTGTTGTGGGCCGTAGGCTATCACACGGAGATCTCATACCTGGTCCCGCGCGTCAACATCCGTGGCAAGGGCACATTCGAGCGAGTCCGCTTCGAAGCGCGCCCGTCAAACGTCAAGCGCGTCGACGAATGGGAATGGGACAGGAATCCCTTTGTCGGGACCCGGCCGCTTCAAGGGTTGAAGGTGATGATGGTCCTAATCAACAACTGGGACATCAAGGACTCGAATAACCGCGTGCTGTTTGCGCGCAACTCGCGGACGGGAAGAAACGAGATGCGCTACATCGTGAGCGACCTCGGAGCCACTTTCGGAAAGACCGGCAGTTTCCTGACGCGCAGCCGCAACAAGCCCGAAGATTATGTTAAGGCCGAGTTCATTGACGAGCTGAAAGGGAGGTATGTCGATTTCCACTACAGCGGCAAACGCAAGAGCGTCTTCCGCAACATCACCGTCGATGAGGCGCGCTGGATGGGGGATTGGCTTTCGCAGTTGAGCGCACGCCAGATCAAAGATGCATTCCGCGCGGCTCACTACAGTCCCGAAGAGATAGAGCTGATGGCCGAGGCTCTTCAAATCCGAATCGCCGAGTTAAGGTCGCTTCCGCGCTGAAGGCCAGGAAAGATTCGGTACAAACAGGCCGCCGGATTGTATTGAAAAAAGACGGGCGCGTCTCGTCTTTTTATTGCCCTGTCTCAGACTCTTATCTGGCATCCCTGTTGCTCTAACATCTTTGAGCGGAAGGTTAATTGTTTCGTCAAGGAGGAATAGTTTATGGCAACGTTGGTATCAGGGTTATTCAGGAGCCGTGCGGACGCCGACCGCGGGGTCGAGGACCTGATTCATTATGGCTGGTCGCGAGATGACGTAAGCTTGCTTATGTCGGATGCGACGCGCGGTCGGGAGTTCGGGCTTGCAATGGCTACAAAGGCTCCGGAGGGCGCGGCCACGGGGGCGACGATAGGCGGCGTGATTGGCGCGGTCGCCGCCGGGTTGGTGGCGCTGGGCATCATAGCAGTGCCGGGGCTGGGACTGGTCGCGGCAGGCCCGATAGTCGCGGCGCTCGCCGGTCTAGGCGCAGGCGCGGCCGCCGGGGGGCTGACGGGCGCTTTGATCGGCCTGGGAATCCCTGAGCACGAAGCGAAGTTCTACAACGAAGAGATCGAGAGGGGCGGAATACTCGTAGGCGTTTACACTCACGACGACCGCGCCGACCAGGCGCGCAAGATCCTTGAGGCCGCCGGCGCAGAGAGAGTCAAATAAGTCCAATCCGATTATCTTTCATACGAGCAAGAGGAATGAGGGAGACTGTCAACATCGGATCGGGCGAACGAAACGGCGAGGAGTTTTCTAATCGCAATTGCTGTTTTGTGATTGGGACAAGATTGGAAAGCTCCTCGCGTCTCGGGCTCATGCCGAGGTCGCGAGCGACTCCAGGAATTCTATGAGCAGAAATAATCCAAACATCGAAGACCCCGGTCCCGACGGCGGGCGAGATTCTGATATCGACAACCCTGATGTGGACATGCCTGTAGGCCCAGGCTCGACCCCCGAAGAACCTCAGCCGATACCTCCGGATAAAGAGCCCGAACCGCCCATTGAAGAGCCGCCCGATCAACCCGGAAAGACCGGCGACCAGCCTGATCCTCCCCCCATAGGTGACCCCAAGCCGAACGAGCCAACTCGCCTGGTATAGCTTCGCGAGTGTGAAGTAAGACGCGGAAAAGGAAACTAGAACAAAAAAGGCTGGCCCCTACAGGGGCCAGCCTTTTTTGCGGAAAGGAGGACTATGCTACCGATTGGAGGTTGATGACGTTGCGTCGGACTGCGCTTCGATCTCTTTAGTCTGGATGCGCTGGTAATAGTCTTGCACATACTCTTTCAGCGCGCCGTGCCCCCAGCGCGAGTAGTAATCATACTGCTTCATCTCTTTGTAGACTTGATCGTAATTCCAGCGATCATTATTATAGCGGTACACAGCGCCCATCACGCCCGTGCGATGGCGACCACCTGCGCAGTGGACATAAAAGGCTCCGGTCTCAGGGTTATTAATAAGGCTCAGGAATTCATCGATCTGCTCATCCTGCGGGCGCTTCTTATCGCTCATAGGGATGTTCACGTATTTCATCCCGGCAGCTTCGGCAGATTCTTTGGCGTAATCCTGCGGGTCGTTACGAAGGTCGATTATCGTGTGTACACCTATCGCCGCGAGCGCTTTGTAATCTTCCGGCTTCGGCTGCGCGCCGCGATAGAATCGCTGGTCCATCTGGCCGAAGTTTTTGATCTTTATGTTTGAGAACTTTTCCGATTGCCCGGACTGTGCGGCTGCCGTTGCTACGGCTGCGAAACTGAGAGCTAACACGACGAGAGAGGATTGAATTCTTCTAAGCATATTGTGGCGAGCTATACCTTTCATCCTTAAAATCTTCCTTTCCCTGGTTCGAACAAGCGTACGGCACTTTGATTTTGCAACGAACTTTGAAGTTGCACTTACGAACTCTTTTATTTTCCCCTGCTGAACTTGTTCTATGTTATCACAGCAAGCGGTCCTTGTGTATTATTATTTTATTGCAGGCTAAACTAAAGAACTACAGCGGTTACGGCTGGATTCCCGCGCGTGCGGTAAGTGCTAATCCTTAGAGGCTTGACGACCCGGCGGCCAACACCTCGAAGGCGGAATTCATCTACTCACCTGGGAGTGGTTTTCGGCCTGCGGATTGCCTTACTTATTCATCTACCAGCTTCGTGACTTTCTCGCGATTACTCCCCCAAATGGCTTTAAGCAGTGGACGCCGGCAGACGGCAGTTTTCTTGTGTGATCCGATTCACACGATGGAGCGGTCAATGAGATTCAAGCGAAAGGCAGCGCTCGCAGTTGTGTTGGTGAGCGCAATGTTTGTTACAGCCTGTTCTACGGGCGGCCAGTACTTCGGCAAGACGACGCCGCCCGACCATCAGCGACTCGTGTATCAGAACGCAGCCGAGCCGGAGACGATAGACCCGGCAAAATCGACCGGCGTTCCCGAAAGCCATATTCAGGATGCGCTCTTCGAAGGGCTCACGAAATATCACCCCAAGACGCTCGATCCGATGGCGGCGCTCGCAACACATTACGAGACGAATGCGGATAATACCAAGTTCACTTTTTACCTGCGCGGGCACGCTTCGCCGCGCGGCATAAAACTCCCGAACACCGATACGCTCCGCGAGGAGTACGAAGCCGGAAAGTTGGAAGAGAATTTTTCGCGCGGGCGCGCCGCCCCGCCCGACAACGTCGCGGCCCGGTGGAGCGACGGGACGACTATCACGGCGCAAGACTTTGTTTATTCTTGGCAGCGAGTCGTCGACCCTGAGACGACGGCCGATTATGCGAGCCTGCTTTACTACGTCAAGAATGCCGAAGAGATCAACTCCGGCAAAGTCCGCTTTCGCGATCCCGCAACGGGCCGCTTCCGCACGGACCCCGCGACCAATCAGGAGATCACTGCGACTGAAAAAGAGATTAAGGAGGATCAGAAGCTCGCACAGCTTGCCGCCGCCTCCGAGATAGTGAAATTCAAGCCCGAAGACCTCGCGGTGCGCGCCATTGATGATTTCGCGTTTCAGGTAGATATGCGCGCGCCGACGGCGTTTTTTGTGAAGATGCAATCGCACCACATCTTCTACCCGGTCCCGCGCCAGGCAATAGAAGCGGCGCGTAACGCGGGACTCGAATCAAACTGGACCAGGCCCGGAAACATAGTCGCGAGCGGCGCGTTCACGATGAGCGAGTGGCGGCCTTACGACAAGATCGTGCTCGTGAAGAATCCTTATTATTATGAAGCCGATCTGGTGGCCCTCGACGAGATCACCGTCCTGCCGATCAACGACAACACGACGAGCGCGAACATCTACAAAGCAGGCGCGGCGGACGCGATGAGCGCCAACGCCATACCGCAGCCGTTCATACAGGTGTTGCGCGACAAGGCGGACTTTCACATCTCGCCCGCATTCACCAGCTACTTCTATCTGATAAACACGAAAAAACCGCCCTTCGATAACATCATCCTCCGCTACGCGCTCAACATGGCGACGGACAAAAAAGCGATAACCGATTTTCTGGGGGCGGGCCAGATACCCGCGACGAACCTCGTGCCGCCGATGGAAGGTTACGACACGCCGCGCAGCATGAACATCGAGATCGGCGGCAAAACCTACGACGTGCTCTCTTACAACCCCGAGGCCGCGCGCGAGCTTTTGTCGCGGGCCGGTTTTCCCAACGGCGTGGGCCGAGACGGCCGCCGCCTTGAAGTGGAGATACTCTTCAACACGCTCGAAGCGCACAAGCTGATAGCCGAGGTTGTGCAGCAGCAGTGGAGGCGCGAGCTGAACGTCAACGTCAGCCTCGTCAACCAGGAGTGGAAAGTCTACCTCGAAACGCTCGATAACCTTCATTACAACGGGGTCGCGCGCCGGGCCTGGAACGGAGATTACGTAGACGCGAACACATTCCTGGACTTGTTCGTCACGGGCTCGGTCAACAACGGCAGCGGGTGGACCGATCCGAAGTACGACGCGATGTTGAAGGAAGCCAACTCGACTACTGATCCTGCGCTCCGCATGAAGAGGCTGGCCGAGTGCGAAACGTACTTGCTCCGTGGGATGCCCTTCGTGCCGCTTTACATCTACACGTGGTTCAGCTTGCGAAAGCCCTACGTGCGCGGGACCGTGCCTAACATCCTTGACCAGCACCCGTTCAAGTACATCTGGATAGATACGAGCTGGACGCCGGAGTCTGAGCAGAAACAGATAGCAGCGAGGTGATAGATGATCAGATTTGTTTTAAGAAGGTTATTAATCATGGTGCCGCTGGTGCTGCTCGTGCTCACGATAACATTTTTCATGGTGAGCCTCGCACCCGGCTCGCCTTTCAGCAAAGAGCGCAAGCTCCCGCCCGAGATCGAAGCGAACCTCAACGCGAAATACGGCTTCGATCAATCGCGGTGGAAACAGTATACGAGCTTCATGGGGCGCATACTCGGGTTCACTTACGACACCGAATCAAAGAGCTATTCGTGGCGTCCTTATCCGGATTTCGGGGACTCGACTAAATACCGCGACCGCCGCGTCAACGACATAATCCTTGAAGCGCTACCCGTGTCGATAGTCTTAGGGCTGACGGCCTACTTGATCGCGCTCGCGCTCGGGTTGACCACGGGCGTGCTCTCGTCGCTCAAGCCAAATTCACTGCTCGATTACACGACCATGTCGAGCGCGATGATGGGAGTCTCCATCCCGAACTTTGTGCTGGGGCCGCTGCTGGTAATCATATTCAGCCTGACGCTCTACTGGTTCCCGCCCGCGCGCATGGAGTGGGCCTTTGAGTGGGGCTACGTCCGCATACCGACGCTCAAAACCCTGGTGCTTCCTGCGTTGACGCTCGCGGCGCTCTACGTAGCCTACATCGCGCGAATGACGCGCAGCGGCATGCTTGAGACGCTGCGCCAGGACTACATCCGAACAGCGCGGGCCAAGGGGTTATCCGAGCGGCGTGTCGTATTGGGTCACGCCTTGCGAGGCGGGCTGTTGCCGGTAGTCAGCTTTACGGGCCCGGCGCTCGCGTTCTTGATAAGCGGAACTATTGTCGTCGAGACGATATTTTCGGTGCCGGGGCTGGGCCGTTACTTCATCGATGCGGCGAACAACCGCGACCATTTTCTTCTGTTGGGCATAACGGCATTCGTAGCCGTTTCACTAATGATCTTTAACCTTCTGGTCGACATCGCCTACGCATGGATCGACCCGAGGATCAGGTACGAATAGAGACAGCAGCATGAGAAGACCAAAAGATTTAATACGAGAGCCCTTGCCTGCGGACGCTACGAAGCGAGTGGTCGCGGCCCCCGAAGGCATAGTCGGCGGCGACCTCGGCGCGGCCTTCCCCGCCGTACGCATGGAGCAGGCAGAACTGGTCGAGGGCGTGAGCCTCTGGCAAGACGCATGGAAACGGCTGCGGCGCAACAAGCTCGCGGTCGCGGGCGGCGTAATAGTGCTTACGGTCTTCATCCTCGCGCTCGCGGGGCCGTGGCTCGTCTACCAGTACAACGGCTTTACGTACCAGACGCAGGACCTTTCGATAAGGCTCGCCGAGCCGTCGTGGCAGCACCCGCTCGGCACGGACATTCTGGGGCGCGACCTTCTGGCTCGCCTCCTCTACGGTAGCCGCATAAGCCTGCTCGTAGGGTTGATAGCGACGATGGTCTCGCTCGTCATAGGCGTGACCTACGGCGCGATCGCGGGCTATTTCGGCGGACGAGTAGATGACGTGATGATGAGAATCGTAGATGTCATCTACTCGCTGCCTTACATCATACTGGTTGTAATATTGCTCGCGCTTTTCGAGCGCAGCCTGTTTTTGCTCTTCGCGGCGCTCGGCGCGGTGTCGTGGCTGACGATGGCGCGCATAGTTCGCGGCCAAGTCCTGAGCCTCAAGAACGAACAGTTCATCGAAGCGGCGCGCTCGATAGGCGTCTCTAACATCAAGATCATCTTCCGCCACATCGTGCCGAACACGCTCGGCCCGGTGATCGTCTACGCGACGCTGACGGTCCCATCGGTGATCTTGCAAGAAGCATTCTTGAGCTTTTTGGGTCTGGGCGTGCAGCCGCCGACGCCCTCGTGGGGGGTGCTCGCGAGCGAAGGCTCGCAGGCCATAGCCGTCCACCCGCTCTTGTTGATCGCGCCCGGCGCGATGATGGCGCTAACGCTTTTCAGCCTCAATTTCCTGGGCGACGGGTTGCGCGACGCGCTCGACCCGCAGATGAGAAAGGTGTGAGTTAACAGTTTTAAGTTTTAAGTTCCGAGTTTTCAGACGAAAGCTCGGAACTTAAAACTCAAAACTGAAAACTGAGAATTATGTCAACTAACGGAAATGGAAACGGGAATAAGACTCTGCTGTCGGTTCGCGATCTGAAGACTTACTTCCGGACCGAAGACGGCCTGGTCAAAGCGGTCGACGGCGTGAGCTTTGATTTGAAACGGGGCGAAACGCTAGGAATAGTCGGCGAGAGCGGGTCGGGCAAGAGCGTAACTAATCTCTCAATCGTGCGTCTCGTCCCACGCCCACCTGGAGAGATCGCGGGTGGCGAAGTCATCTTTGAGAACAAGGATTTGCTGAAGCTGAGTGAATCGGATCTGCGCCAGATACGCGGCGGCCAGATCGCCATGATCTTTCAAGACCCAATGACTTCGCTCAACCCGTTTATGCGAATCTCGACGCAGTTGATGGAGATAACGCGACTCCACCTGGGATACACGAAGGCGCAGGCTTACGAACACGCAGTAAAGATGCTTGAGCTTGTCGGCATCCCCGACGCGCGTTCGAGGGTCGACGGATACCCTCACCAGTTCTCGGGCGGCATGCGCCAGCGCGTGATGATCGCCATGGCTTTATCGTGCAAGCCGAAGCTGCTGATAGCCGACGAGCCGACGACTGCGCTTGACGTGACGATACAAGCTCAGATTCTTGAGCTGATAAAAGAACTAAAAGCCGAGACGGGCACATCTGTCATTTTGATTACGCATGACCTGGGGCTGGTCGCGGGCATGACCGATCACGTCGTCGTGATGTACGCCGGTCACATCTTTGAGTCCGCGCCTACAGGAGAGCTGTTCCGCAACCCGCAGAACCCTTACACGCGGGCGCTGCTTCGCTCCGTGCCCGACCCGACTCAGGAGCAGGGAGAGTTGTTTCAGATAGCGGGCCTCCCGCCGGACCTGGCGCATCTGCCGAAAGACCGCTGCCCGTTCGCGGACCGCTGCCCGGAGGTCATAGACAAATGCCGCGAAGCCTTTCCGCCTTACCATCAGGTCGCGGAAGACCATTGGACGCTTTGCTGGGTTAGGTGAAACTGAGTGAGAGTTATGAACGAAGCATTGATCTCAATTCGTAACCTGAAGGTTTACTTCGATCTTTCTACGCGCGGCGTGGTGGCGCGCATGCTCGGTCGCGAGACCGACCGCGTCGTCCGCGCCGTCGACGGCGTGTCGTTCGATATACTCAAGGGCGAAACGCTCGGGCTGGTTGGCGAATCAGGCTGCGGCAAGACTACGACCGGGCGCGCGATTCTTAAACTGGTCGCGCCTACGGATGGGGAACTGCTTTATCACGGCGACAACCGCGAAAAGGAGGAAGCGCCACAGCGCGCGCGCAAGAACGGATTCGTCGATCTGGCGCGCCTTACAGGCGGCGAGATGCGCCCGTTCCGCCGCCACCTCCAGATGATCTTTCAAGACCCTTACGCTTCGCTCAACCCTCGAATGACCATTGGGTCGATCATAGCCGAGCCGATAAAGACGTTCGAGCTTCGTCGCGGCAAGGCAGTTGACCAGCGCGTGCAGGAGTTGATGAAGACCGTAGGTTTGAACCCGCGTTTCATCAAACGCTACCCGCACGAGTTCTCAGGCGGCCAGCGGCAGCGAATAGGCATCGCGCGCGCGCTCGCGGCCGAGCCCGACTTCATCGTCTGCGACGAGCCGATCTCGGCGCTCGACGTTTCTATTCAAGCCCAGATCATTAACCTGATGGAGCGGCTGCAAAAGGAGTTCGATCTAACATTTCTCTTCATCTCGCATGACCTGCGCGCGGTCCGTCATATTGCAGATCGAATAGCGGTGATGTACCTGGGCGAGATAGTCGAGCTTGGAGCGTCACGCGAAGTTTATGATCGCCCCTTGATGCCTTACACGCGCGCGCTGATCTCGGCAGTCCCCGTGCCGGACCCTGAAGTTGAAAGCAAGCGCAGCCGCATAGTGCTGACGGGCGACGTGCCTTCTCCGATCAACCCGCCCGAAGGATGCCGGTTCCACACGCGCTGCCCTTACGCGATAAAAGAGTGCTCAGAGATAAAACCGCGACTGCGCGAGATCGTGCCCAATCACTTTGCGGCGTGTATAAGAATCGGGAAGGAGGAGCCGGATATTGATCGCGTAGTCGAAAAAGGTATTCGCGTACAGCAGGCGGATTGATTCAAAAGTCGCCCTTGCGATTTCGCTCCATCATCTCAACGAACTTGTCGAAAAGCGGCGCGGCATCGTGAGGCCCGGGGCCTGCTTCGGGGTGATACTGCACGGAGTAGACGGGCAATGAGCGGTGGCGAAGCCCTTCGACCGTGTTGTCGTTCAAGTTTATGTGCGTCACTTCGCAATCCTGCGGGAGCGAGTCGGCGTCTACAGCAAAGCCATGATTTTGCGCCGTGATCTCTACGCGGCCCGTCGATAAATCTTTCACAGGCTGGTTCCCGCCGTGATGGCCGAACGGCAGCTTGTAGGTCCGACCGCCGAACGCGAGGCCCATCAACTGGTGGCCCAGGCATATGCCGAACACAGGATAGCGCCCGATCAATTTTCTTATATTTGCCACGACGCCCGTAAGCGGCTCAGGGTCGCCCGGCCCGTTTGAAAGCCATATCCCGTCGGGTCTGAGCTCGATCACTTCTTCAGCAGATGTGTGCGCGGGGACTACCGTCACCCGGCACCCGAGCGCGGCCATGTTGCGAAGGCTGTTGTGTTTCAAACCGAAATCGTATGCTACGACGTGAAAGCGCGGCTCTATGATGGCAGCGCCTTGCTCCGCCGTTTGCATAGCGAGAGGCTTGACGCCCGGGTGAAGCAATCGCGGCGACCCGTAGGCATAAGACTGGTCGTCTGTCCACACGTAAGGCTCATCACAGGTGACGACCGACGCAAGATCAAGCCCTACCATTTCGGGCGCTTTTTGCGCGCGCGCTATAACGGCTCGCTCGTCCGTCTGCTCGGTCGACAAACAGCCGCGCATCGAGCCTCGCTCCCGTATGTGTCGCACCACCGATCGCGTGTCTATGTCGGAGATGCCCGGAATGCCGGCGCTTTTCAAATAGTCGTCGAGCGAGAACTCGGCCCGCCAGTTTGAGACCGTCCGCGATAGCTCACGCACTACCAGCCCTTCGGCAAAGACGCGGCGGGATTCCGCGTCTTCCGAATTGACGCCGTAGTTGCCTATCAGCGGGTAGGTCATCGTCACTATCTGGCCGCAGTAGGAAGGGTCTGTCAATATCTCCTGATAGCCGGTCATCGAAGTGTTAAAGACGACTTCGCCGACCACTTCTTTGCGCGCGCCGAACCCACGACCGCGCCAGACTCTTCCGTCTTCGAGGGCGAGAATGGCTTCCATACCGACAGCCTATCACAGCGCATTATTTTTTTTCAGGCCGATTGTGAGCGCAAGAAGGATTGGGCTTCGTTCATCCATCGTTTTTCCGCACGGTATTTGTATGCGGGCGAAGTGCGGACAGCTTCGATGACGGCTCGCATCTCGGTGGCGGCCTCTTGCGGGCGGCCCAGGTTGTGGAGCGTCAGCCCGTAGCGGTAGCGGCCTTCGGCGTCCGACTGGCGTATGCTCAGGAAGCGCTCGAACGCCACGCGCGCGTCTTCATACTGCGCGGCTTGAAAGTATGCGTTACCGATCTCGCGCCAGATTTCATTCAGGCTGTGCTGTGGGTGCCGGCGAACAACCGCGTCGAAATGGCGGATGGCGTCCGTGAGCCTTCCTTGCTCGCGGGCTATGCGGCCGAGCTGGTAGTGCGCGTCGACCTCTTCGGGGTCGATCTCGACGGCGCGCGCGAAACAGGCTAACGCCTCCTGGTACTGGCGGCGCTGCTGGTAGATCAGCCCCAGGTTGTAGTGAGCCGAGGCGTCGGCGGGGTTCAGGGTAGAGATTTCAAGGTTGCGCTTGAAGTTCTCGCGCGACTGTTGCGTGCGGAGAAGATCGCTGAAGACGTTTCTGAGCAGAATGATCAGCAGGATGAGCAGGAAAGGCGATGTGAGCAGGAATAGCAGATTCGGGATGAGCGGCAGCGCAAGCAACGAAAGCGAGGCGAGCGCTATGACGCCCACGGCCCGCCCATAGCTCATCCGCAGCACGACTCTGACGGCGAGCACGACCAGGAACATGAAAAACGGGAGCGGCGCCAGCCGCAAAGCGACTCCATCGAGCGTCGAGCCTACGGGTTGGAAAAGCAGCCACGCAGGCGCCAGCATCAGCAAGTGCGCGGCTGCCCAACTGTAAAGGACCGCGCTCACGAGCGGCGCGTATTCCTGGTTGAGAAAGACGCGGAAGCTCGAACGCCGGTCGACGAGGCTTGACGAAAGCAGGGCGGCGGGGACGAAAATGGCCGCCAGGAAGAGCACGGGCGCCAGCCCCGACATCACCAGCCGAAATAGATAGACCAGAACAACGGCAGAGGCCGGGCCGCGCCCATTGTTTCTTAATCCTGATAAAAGCTGCGAGAGCTCGCCGCTCGGCAAGTTGTAATAGAGGAAACCTGATACGAGAGCAAGAGCGGCCCCCGCGAAATAAGGCGCGCGCTCTCCAATCGCTGCAAGCGCCTGAAGAGGGTTATAAAAAAGCTTGATGAGCAGCAGCATCGAAGTCCTGAGTCCTGAGTGCTGAGTCCTGAGTAAAAAAACGAGTGCCGATACTCAGGACTCAGCACTCAGGACTCAGCACTTTATTCAAGTGTCCCAATGCGTTGCAGAGGCCAGTAGCGGAACATCGCTTTGCCGTAAATATATTTCTCGGGCACCAGGCCCCAGGACCGGCTATCGTTTGAGGCGTCGCGGTTGTCGCCCATGACAAAATAATAGTGCGGCTTGACGTATGTCTCGGGTATCACGCGGGGGTTCATGTTCTTTTCCGACGAGAGGTAGGGCTCCTCGACCGCGCGGCCGTTGATAAAGAGCTGGCCGCGCTGGTCCATTCTGATAGTCTCGCCCGGCAGGCCAATGACACGCTTGATGAATGATTTCGACGGGTCTTCCGGGTACCAGAATACGACTATGTCGCCGCGGTCGATGTCTCTGAAGTTGTATACGAACTTGTTGACGAATATTCGCTCGCTGTCTTCAAGGCGCGGCAACATCGAGGTGCCTTCGACCTTGACCGGCTGCACGACGAACACGACTATCAGCACGGCCATCACGGCCGCAAAGATTATGTCGCGAGAGATCGATTTGATTTCGGCCCACAGACCTGTCGAGCCGCTCTTCTCTTCCGGGTATGTAATCTCTATGTCGGGATCGTCATCGAGAACAAATCCGGGGTAGTCTTGAACTTTCGGTTTTTGATTCATATCTTCGATTAAATAAAACGTGCTTCTTTCGTTAAAAGGTTCAAAAAAAGGTTACTTTTACTATCCGTCTTTGTCAACATTTCAGTCCGCCCGGTTGACAATGAAGATAGTCCTGAGTAGAAAGTCCTGAGTCCTGAGTGCGGAATAGATACTCAGCACTCAGGACTCAGCACTATGAGGACGCGAAGTAAGAAATCACGGATAGACGTTGACGAGTTGAGGCGCCGCGTCTACGACACGTCAGACTTATCCGGTTACAAGGCGAGCGACCGGCTGGTGATCTATCTGGCCGATCTCTTCTTTTACACCTTGATTCTAATCATCTGCTCAACATTGCGGTGGGAAGTGCGAGGCGGCGAGCACTTCGACCAGGTAGTTGCGAGCGGGCGCACGGCCATATTTACCTTCTGGCACAGTTGCATCTTCACAGGGACATGGTTCTGGCGCAAGCGCGGCATCGTGGTGATGTCGAGCCGCAGCCGCGATGCGGAATACGTAGGCCGGTTTATAAAGCGGTTCGGGTACGGCACGGCGCGCGGCTCGGCTACGCGCGGCGGAGGCAGGGCGCTTGCGGAGATGGCCGAATGTCTCTCAAACGATATTCACGTCGCTTTCACAATCGATGGGCCGCGCGGCCCCGCCTACGTCGCTAAACCGGGCGCGGTGACGCTCGCGCGCCACACGGGCCAGGCGGTGCTCGCTTTTCACATAGGCGTGCGGCGGAAGATTGAGCTGCCAAGCTGGGACCGTTTGCAGATACCGCTGCCGTTCACGCGCGCGGTGGTGGCCGTAGCCGAACCGATCTACGTCGCTCGCGACGCAAGCCCGCAAGAGGTCGCGTCAAAGCAGGAAGAGTTGCAAGCCACCTTAGACCGCCTTCGCCTTGAAGCCGAAGAGGCCGCTCGCGGCTGATTGCCCGTGATTCTTTCTCATAAAGAACGACAACCCCCTCGCCAATATTACCGATTTCGGTAATCCATCTTAATTCAATCTGACCGAACGGCTCGGAGCGGACATTCTCGCGACGGCAATTAAAAGCTTTATTTTTAGCCTTTTAGCTCTTGGCTCGCGGCGAGGAATCTGAATTGCCTTCGTGATCGCGAAGCCATGTGTGAAGTGAGTTCGAGTTATTAAGGAGTCCTCAGGTTATGACGCGAGGCAAAAGATCAATAAGAAAAAGAAAGCTACTGATTTCGGTCCTGGTAGCATCCTCACTAATTTTTCCCGTTTCGCAAACCCTGGCCAACGGTCAGAAAGAAGCTTCAAAAGATATGGCTATGGGCGTCCAGCCGACCTACCGGTCCGGCGAGGAAAGCCCTTATGACATAGCGATGATGCAGTTATCCGCGACCCTGCGCGAAAAGATCGCCGCCGATCTCGCGCCGGTAATGGTCGAGAAGGGGCAGACCGTTGACGTCAGCCTCGAACAGTCGCAGATGTTCTTTGACGATGTGGAT
Organism: Blastocatellia bacterium; assembly: GCA_036277095.1. Classification (GTDB taxonomy): domain Bacteria; phylum Acidobacteriota; class Blastocatellia; order UBA7656; family UBA7656; genus DASUNP01. Next base: position 56,471 of record DASUNP010000011.1, on the reverse strand, counting down.
AATGATTCTTCGGTTGGCGAAGGCGCCGTAAGAGTTATAGTCCAGACCGCAGGCCGGCCCGATGACGGGCTGCTATTCGCGGTTTCGGCCCGCTCCTTCAAAAGGGCAGTCGCGGAAGAACAGCTTGGCCTCCGCAAATCCGGAAAGTTTATTCAGACGGCTCACCGCTTCGATTCCGTAGACGGATTTGTCGCCGAGCTTACGCCCGCAGAGATATGTCACCTCGCCGCCCGCAATGATGTCATTCATATATCCCCCGATAGACAGACCGCTGCAACGGGCAGTGACGACGAACACCTGGACGACGAGACGGGCGCCACCAACGTGCGCAACTCCAACTCGACACTGACCGGCACGGGCGTAAGCATAGCCTTCCTCGATTCGGGAGTCGATTCCGCAAACACCGCGCTCAAAGACGGCTCCAACATTTCCCGCGTAAACAAGTCGGTCAACTTTGTCACGGGCGAAACGACGACCATCGACAAGCACGGGCACGGCACTTCCGTAGCCGGGGCAGCTGCGGGTCGCAAGAACCTGAACTTATCAGGAATCGCGACCAACGCCGACATAATCAGCGTCCGCGTTCTTAACCAGTATGGCCAGGGCTACGTGAGCGACGCCATACGAGGGTTAGACTGGTGCGTGGCGAACAAGACTGTCCACAATATACGCGTAGCGAATCTGAGCCTCGGCGCTTCATCCGTAGGCTCGTTTCTCAACGACCCGATGTGCCAGGCCGTCGAGCGCGCGGTCGGGGCAGGCATCGTAGTCGTCACAGCGGCGGGCAATAACGGGCGCAATGCTCAGGGCCAGGAAGTCTACGGCTCGATCACTTCGCCCGGCAACGATCCGCTCGCAATTACCGTCGGCTCCGCCAACACGCACGGGACGGCTTACCGCAACGACGAGACTGTGAACAATTTCAGCTCGCGCGGCCCCACGCTCGGTTATCGCATGAACTCCCTGGGCCAGAAGCAGTACGATTTCGTTCTGAAGCCCGACCTGATTGCTCCCGGAAATAAGATCGTTACGGCGAAAGCGTCCAGCGGCAAGCTGAGCGTGGATTATCCCGATCTCGCTTACACGGGTTCATCCTCTTACATGAAGATCAGCGGCACCTCGGTAGCTTCGGGAGTCGTGGCAGGCGCGGCGGCCGTCTTATTGCAAGCGAATCCGGGACTGACTCCGGGTCTTGTGAAAGCCATCCTCCAATACACGGCCCAGCCTCTCAGCAACGCGAACGTCGCACAGCAGGGCGCGGGCCTTCTCAACCTCGATGCGGCGGTCAAGCTCGCAAAGGCGCTCAAGACCAACGCATCGAGCTTGCAGCCGGGCGATCAGCTTTCGCTCAGCACCGCGCTCCCGTCGCTCAACACGACCATAGTCGGTCAGTATTGCACGACGAGCGGCGTGGTCTTTTCAAACGCCTACAACGTCTGGGCCGGCAACGAGCTGTTCTTGCGAAACCAGATGATCTACAAACCGGGCGCTCTGTGGTATGGCCCTTCTATAAAGGTTAACGGCGTTCCTGTCCTCCTGGGGACGGTGCTGACTCCGGGCGTAAAGAACGTTACGCTCGCTATCCTTTATAACTCCGGGCGGCTCGGGCCCAATGTCCTTGCCGGCGGCTACACCCTTACGACTGGAGTTACTGTCGTTTCAGGCATAGCGCTGTCGGAAGGCATAGCGTTGTCGGAAGGAATAGCATTGTCCGAAGGCATATCGCTGGCCGAAGGCATAGCCCTGGCTGAGGGTATAGCGCTGTCCGAAGGCATGACTGCCTCCGAAGGCTCGACCACAGCATCGAGCAACACGTCGGTAATACGCGGAGAATAGTTCAGAGGCTATGAAACGCAGGTTGCCGCACATGAAAGTCTGGAGAGAAGCGACAGTGGTGAGACTCGGAAAGATGATAATGCGGCTGCTGGACATGTCGGACTTCAACCTGGAGTCCAAGCTGTACTGGTGGATAATGGTTGTGGCAGGGAGCGCGATCACGATCGCCTCGATCGCCTCCCTGCCGTCGACCTTTACCGTAGACGATTGGCTCAAGCTCGCTCTGCTGGTAGCCCTGGTTACGCTCGCCAGCCGCCACCCGCTCAACATCCCCAACGCCGAAGCGAGCGTCAGCGTCTCGGACGTCTTCATCTTTCTGGGCCTCTTCTTTCTGGGCACCCCTTCAGCCGTGCTGCTGGGATTTGTCGACAACTTCATCGCTGCGCGGAGCATAGCCCGCCGCCCGACGAGCTGGATACTGGCCCCGAATCTCATGGCCGTGACCGTCGTTTGTTCCTCGGCCGCCTTTCAGTGGGTGCTCACGCTGTCGCTCGGGAGCGCGCCGCAGTGGCCCATAGACGGCGCTCAGGTTCCCTTCACCAGTCTCTTCCCGGCGCTGGTCGCGCTCGCCTTCGTGCAATACCTTACGAACGGGTGGTTGATAGCATGGTTTTACGCGCGCAGGGCGCGCAAGTCTGTCTATCACTTCTGGCGCAGCGGCTATCTGTGGACGAGCTGGACCTTCTTTGCCGCCGCCATCACCGCCGGAGTCGTCTTCTTCGCAATCGACCGCTACGGCTTCATCTACGTCGCAGCGGCGGTGCCGATAATCGTCGCTTCTTACCTCACCTACAAAGTCTATTTCGAGCACATGAACGAAAAGACTCGCCACATAGAAGAGGTGAGCCGGTTACACCTCGCGACAGTAGAGGCGCTGGCTTCCGCTATAGACGCGAAAGACCAGACGACGCACGGCCACGTGCGCCGCGTGCAGATTTACGCCGAAGGGCTTGCGCGGCTTTACAACCTGTCCGAGCCCGAAGTGGAAGCGCTCAAAGCGGGCGCGCTCCTGCACGACGTGGGCAAGCTTGCCGTTCCCGATCACATTCTCAATAAGCCCGGCAAGCTGACCGCAGCGGAATTCGACAAGATGAAGATTCACACGGTGGTCGGCGCTCAGATAGTCGAGCGCGTGGGCTTCCCCTACCCTGTCGTCCCCATTGTCCGCCACCACCACGAGCGGTGGGACGGGCGCGGCTACCCGGACGCGCTCAAGGGCGAAGACATTCCCATAACGGCCAGGATACTATCGGTAGTCGATTGCTTTGACGCGCTGCACGAGGACCGGCAGTATCGCCGCGCGCTGACTCGCGAGCAGGCTATAGATTTTCTGGGCCGGGCGGCAGGCTCTCAGTTCGACCCGCAGGTCGTGAGATACTTCATAGATAATCTGCCCGAGTTCGAGGCGCAGATAGCCGCGCAGGTCGTAGAAGAGGTCGAGCGGGCGGCGCCGCTGCTTCCCAAGACCGCGACCGGCGCGACCCCCGCCGCGGGCCTTTCGCACGAGACGGCCGAGCTGGTCTCTCCGGCGACGCCCGATTACAGAGAGCAGATCAGCCGCGCGCACCAGGAGGTCTACGCGCTTTACGAGATCGCTCGTACGTTCGGCAGCAGCCTCAACATAGAAGACGCGATGGCGATCATCGCAAACAAGCTCGGCTACGTCGTGAAGTTCGACACCTGCGCCATCTACAGGTACCACGAAGTGAGCGGGATGGCGGTCGCCGAGCACGTCTCGGGCGCGTACGCGGACTACCTGCGGGGCCGGATGGTGGTCCCCGGCGACGGCATAACCGGCTACGTGTTGGCGAACCGCACCCCTGTATCGCACACAGATCCGATGCTCGATTTTGCAGACATACACCTGCCCAAGGACGTCACCTACAAGGCGGTCGCAGTCTTCCCGCTTCAAAAAGACGAAACCTTGCTCGGCGCGCTCGCGCTCTATTCGATGACGCTCGTAGATTACACGAACGACGACCTCAGGTTGCTCGAAACCGTGGCGCGAATCGCCTCCGACGCGCTCGATAACGCGGTCCGGTACGCTGAGACGAAATCTGATGCAATGACCGATCTGCTTACGGGCTTGCCGAACTCGCGGGCGCTGCAACTGCGCTTCGAGCAAGAGGCCGCGCGCGCGGAGCGTAGCAATACGCCGTTCCATGTGCTGATGCTGGACCTGGACAACTTCAAGCCCATCAACGACACTCACGGGCATCAGGTTGGAGACGATTTCCTGAAAGCTATATCAAACATGCTCGGCTCGCAATTCAGCAAGTATGACTTCTTCGCACGCTACGCCGGCGACGAGTTCGTAGCGCTGGTCAGCCAGATAGATGAACAGCAGTGCGTGCAACTGGTCGAGCAATTGCAAAGGGCCGTCGAGCAATTCGCCTTCTGCGTGCGGCCTATGAAGTACGTGCAGGTGGGCGTGAGCGTAGGGGCGGCGATGTACGGGCGTGACGGAACGACTATAGACACGCTGGTGATGGCTGCCGACCGCGCGATGTATTCGGACAAGCACGACCGCAAGCTCCGCAAGACCGGGACCGAAGGCGGCAACGTAATCTACATGCCTGCGGTCGGCGACGCGACGAGGCCGAACTGATTCAAGAAGTGCTGAGTCCTAGGTCCTGAGTGAAAAACATCAGAAGACTGTTTCTGATTTCTCACTCAGCACTCAGGACTATTCTTTTGAGTGGCAGAAGCCCCGCTTTGATCCGCGAATAAAGCTTATCAGGTAATCGACTCCGTGGTCGTTCATCCCGCTTAACTCCGCAAGCGCGTCTTCCAGCTTGAGGCCCGACCGCAGGAGCACGCGGTATGCGTCTTTCAACTTCTTAATCTCGTCTGATTTGAACCCGGCGCGGCGGAGCCCGACCAGATTCAAGCCGTGCGCTCGGCCAGGGTTGCCGTCCGTTATGACAAACGGCAGACAATCCTGAACTATCTTTGAATTCCCGCCGATCATCGCCAGCCGCCCTATGCGGCAGAATTGATGCACCACGACGCCGCCCGATATGAACGCGCGGTCTTCGATCTCGATGTGGCCCGCGAGCGCGACATTATTAGCGATGATGACGTGGTCCCCTAAGCGGCAGTTGTGGGCCACGTGCGAGTAAGCCATCAAAAAACAGTCTGAGCCTACGATTGTTTCGCTCCCCTGTTCGGTCCCGCGATGCATGGTCACGCCTTCGCGCAAGTGGTTTCGCGCCCCGATTATCAAACGGCTCTCCGCCCCCTGGTAGCTTACGTCTTGCGGCTCACCGCCGAGAACAGCGCCTTCGTAGATGACGTTTGAAGGACCAAGCCGGGTGAATCTTTTTACGCAGGCGTGGGCGCGGACCTCCGTGCCTTCGCCGATCTCCGTGTCCGACTCGATCACGGCGAACGGGCCGACCCTGACTCCCGGGCCGAGCCGCGCTTTTTCGCTTATGACGGAAGTAGGATGTATGCTCATCAACGACCGAGAAATATTACAGCCGCGCCCGGAAAAATCAACGCTCGATTCAAGACAAACCCTGTTTGCTTTGATAAACTGAGTCCCTGTTCCGAGAGCGATCGGGCATCAACCGCACGCTGATCCCGACGCATGCAGTCTGAATTCATCAAGCGTCCAATTTAAACCGAACAGCCGGAGACGATCAAAATGCGCCGTGAAGTCGATCCCCTTGTCCACCCTGCGCTTATGGACCCGCGACAGATGACGGACATTGATATTTACGAACTCGCGCCGCCGCTCGAACGCGGGGAGCCGAAAGGTGAACCCCACTACGCGCCGAGCCGCACGTTTGACGTGGAGCACACGCGGCTTGAGCTTGACATAGATCAGGACGCGGGCGAAGTGCGGGGCCGCGCCACGATAACCGTCAGACCGTTCGCCGATGGCTTGAGCGAAATCTGGTTTGACGCGGCGGAGATGAGTTTCGCGCGCGTGGCGATAAAGCGCGGCCGCAGATGGAAAGACGCGCCGAGTTTTAAGACCTACGAAGACAAGATATGGATCGCGCTCGACGAAAGCCCTCGCCAAGGGCGGCCTCTTACGATCTTTCTTGAGTACAGTTGCCGCCCGCGCGCGGGGCTTTACTTCATACGGCCCGATGAGGCGAACCCGGACCGAAGCGTTCAAGTCTGGTCGCAGGGCGAAGACACGGATAATCATTACTGGTTCCCTTGTTTTGACCACCCGAACGATAAGATGACTTCGGAAGTGATACTGACGGTCCGCGAAGGTCAAATCGCGCTGTCGAACGGCAGGCTCGTCTCGGTAAAAGAGAATAAGAAGGCGCGCACCCGGACATATCACTATTCGCACGATCACCCGCACCCGGCCTATCTCGTCTCGATAGTCGTAGGCACGTACACTGAGATCAAAGACACGTACAAAGGCCGCCCCGTCCGCTACTACGTCTACGCCGACCGCGTGAAGGATGCGCCTGCGCTGTTTCAAAAGACGCCCGACATGATTAAGCACTTCTCGAAGATTTTCGATTTCGAGTACCCTTACCCGAAATACGATCAGGTGATCGTGAGCGAGTTTCTATTCGGCGCGATGGAAAACACGACGGCTACGACTATAGCCGACCGCGCATTACTAGATGCGCAGGCCGCGCGCGACGTGTCGAACGAAGACCTGGTTTCGCACGAGCTTGCGCACCAGTGGTGGGGCGACGTAGTGACCTGCAAAGACTGGTCGCACATCTGGCTCAACGAAGCCTTTGCCACTTACTCAGAGACGCTTTATAAAGAGCACGACTCGGGATGGGACGAAGCGCGATTCTACTTGATTCAAGAATACATAACCTACATTCAAGAGGACCGGGGCCGGTATCGCCGCCCCATAGTTTTTAACCGTTACACATACGCGACGGAGATGTTCGACCGCCACACGTATCAGAAAGGCGAGCTTGTCATCGATATGCTCCGTTTTGTGCTGGGCGACCAGGCGTTTTATAAAGCGATCCGCCATTACTTGAAAAAGTTTCAATGGCAGAACGTGGAGACGGACGACCTTCGCCGCTCGATAGAAGAGGTCACGGGGCAGAACCTGGACTGGTTCTTTGACCAGTGGCTTATGAAAGGGGGCTATCCCGAATTTGATGTCGCGCAGAGCTACGACGCGGCGGCGAAACTGCTCCGATTGACCGTGCGACAATCGCAAAAGATCGATGAGGTTACTCCGGTCTTCAAAACGCCCGTCGAGATCGAAGTGATTACCCAAAGCGGGCCGCGCGTGTTTCGCGTGATGATAGATCGCGCCGAGCAAGATTTTTATTTCAACCTCGAAAGCCTTCCTCTCGCGGTGAGCTTTGACCGATTCAATCGCGTGCTGAAGCGCTTGAGCTTCGACCGCCCGAAAGAAGATTTGATATTCTTGCTCAAGCGAAGCGACGACGTGACCGCTCGATTGCGCGCGGCGCGCGAGCTTGGGGCTTTCTCGGGTCGCGACACGGTCGATGCTCTAAAAGAAGCGATTAACAAAGACCGATTCTGGGGCGTGAAAGTGGCGGCGCTGTCGGCGCTGGGCGAGGTGGGCGGCGACGAGGCTTTAGATATTCTTATCGAATGTTACAACCGCTCTGCCGACGCGCGTGTCCGTCGCGGGGCCGTGTGGGGCATCGGCGGGTATAAGAAAAACGAGCGGGCTTACGCCGCTCTCGTGCGCGCGCTTGAGCAGGACGAGTCGCTGTTTGTGGCTGCGACCGCCATCCGTGCGATAGGCAATAGCAACCATGCCGCCGCGTTCGACGTGATAACGAGGGCGCTTGAGCGCGACTCTTTCCAGGAGGTGATTCGCTCTGCGGTCTTTGACGCGCTCGCCTTCATGAAAGAGAGGCGCGGAATCGATCTTGCGATCGAGTGGTCCCGATTCGGGCGACCGCAGAACGCGCGCATCGGGGCGATGGGCGCTCTGGGCGTGCTTGCGAAAGAGCATAAAGGCGAGCGCGAGCGAGTGATAAAACACCTGACAGAGGTCCTCAAAGACGGCTCGGCGCGCGTGCGCATTGCCGCCACCCGCGCGCTTGGTCGCACGGGGGATGCGGCGGTTCTCAAGACTCTGCGCGAGGTCGAGCGCACGGAAGCCATAAGCCAGATTCGCGTGGCATCTCACCGCGGCATCGAAAGCATCGAAGAGTCGGCGCGCAAAGCGTCAGGAGTTTGATTTGGTATCACCCGATTGCTAAATTCAATCAAGCGCAATCGATAAATAAGGAGGATGAATAGGATGAAGTACGTAGCGCGATCGGCTCTCTCGGCTATTTTGGCAAGCGTTATGATAACGGCGCTGTTTGCAGGCTCGGCTTACTCGCAGCGAAAGGCTCCCGCGAAGCCTGCGGCCAAAGCGCCGGCAAGCATTTACGATCAAGGCTATCAGAAAGGTTATGGTGACGGGTTCGCGCAGGGGCAGGCGGATTGGCGTCAGGGCGCGCCCCGCGATTTTCAATCGTCCGACGGTTTCCGCAGCCGCGAACAGAAGTTTGATCCCCGCCATGCGGCGAATGGAGAGTATATCGAAGGTTACGATCTCGGGTTCGAGATAGGACACACTGATGGCTACTACGGTCGCGCGCGCAACGCGGCAATTCCCGCCAACGGCGCTGTGCTTGCGAAGGCCGCCGCGCTCGCAAACGCGCAAAGGGCGCGCGAGCAGCAGCAGCAACAGCAGCAACAACAGCAGTCGCGCGATGACATCAATCAGCGAAACGACCCGCCTCCGCAACCCGTCCAGAGCCAGGGTGAAAACAGGCCCCGGACCACGCCGACGGCAGACATCCCGGGCGGCACGGCCCTTGAGATCAGGCTGACCTCGACTATCGACACGAAGAACAATCGCTCCGGCGACCGTTTTGAAGCCGTAGTCGTCTCGCCCGACCAATACAGGGATGCGGTCGTCGAAGGGCACATCGCAAACATCAATCGTTCGGGCCGCGTGACCGGGCGGACTGAACTTGCGTTGGCATTCGACCGAATACGCCTGCAGGACGGGAGAGAACTCCCGCTTGAGGCGAGCCTGGAAAAGATCATAGAGTCCGAGACCGTGAAGAAGGTGGATGAAGAAGGCAACGTTCAATCGGGCAGTCGCAGTAAAGACGCGCAGATGCGAGGCGGCGTCGGCGCGGCCGCCGGAGCCGTCATAGGCGGCATCATTGGCGGGGTTAAAGGAGCCGTGCTGGGGGCCGTCATAGGCGGCGCGGGCGGCGTCGGAACCGTTTACGTCGAAGGCGACAAAGACCTCGTGCTTGAGCCCGGAACCGAGATGATAATTCGCACCGAGCGCACGCGAAGGCGGTAAATAGAAGTGCTGAGTGCTGAGTCCTGAGTGCTGAGTGAAAGAAAAAGGGCAGCGCCCCGATAAGGGTTTTTACTCAGCACTCAGCACTAAAATAGTGTTGCCCTTTCAAATTTCTTATCGTATCTTGTGAACACCTGAAAATCTGTTGCCCCTACCTCGATCATCAAGCCCTCGAATAGCGGACGCTTACCTCCAGGAGACAAGAATGAGTTTCTTCGACCTCCCGCCGATCCTCGAAAAGATGCTTTCGGTGGCCGACAACATCTCCGACTTAAACTTCTCAGTGGGACGACCGCCCCAGGTCGAAATAAACGGGAAACTCACGCCCGTCGAAATAAAAGGACTCAGGACGCTGACGCCTTACCAGACCGAAATCATCGCGATGTCATTGATGGAAGGAAACCTCGACGCGGCGCGCCGATTCATACAGACGGGCGCGGCAGACATAAGCTACGCTATACCGAGCAGGGTCCGCTTTCGCGTGAACATATTTAAGCAGCGCGGCTCGATATCCGTAGTCATGCGCGTCATCCCTACGAACGTGCCTTCGATTGAAAGCCTGGAGCTGCCGCCGCAGCTGGGGGATATATCTCATCTCAAGAACGGAATAGTCCTTCTGACAGGGCCGACAGGTTCGGGTAAATCTTCGACGCTTGCAGCAATCATAGACAAGATCAATAACGAGTACAGCTATCACATAGTAACCATCGAAGACCCGATAGAGTTCCTCCACTCGCATAAGAAATCTACGATCAATCAGCGCGAGCTTGGCACGGACACGCCCGCCTTCGCGCTCGGACTGCGCGCGGCGCTCCGCCAGGCTCCGAAGGTGATCCTGGTCGGCGAGATGCGCGACATGGAGACTACAGAGATTGCGCTCGAAGCTTCGGAGACGGGCCACCTGGTTTTGTCGACTCTGCACACGACCGACGCGTCAAAGACCGTCAATCGAATCATCGGCATCTACCCTAAATCCGAAGAGCACGTGATACGCACGCGGCTAGCCCAGGCGTTCCGCTACATAATCACGCAGCGGCTCATCCCGCGCGCAGACGGATCGGGCCGCCTCGCCGCCGTCGAGATATGCAAGGCGACTCCGCGCACGCGCGAGTACATAGAGCAGGGTGAAAGCGAAGGCAAGACGTTGCTCGAAGCCATGAACGACGGCGAGCTTGAAGGGATGCAGCACTTCGATCAGGTGATAGAGCGCATGATCCGCAGCCAGGTGATCACGCGCGAGGACGGATTGGCATTTGCGACTAACCCGTCGAACCTGCTGCTACGTTTGTCGGGGCTCGGGACTTCCGATGATATGCTGAGCCGCCGCGAAGAGCGTAACTTCATCCCGCGCGCCGTCGACTCGCTTGCGCGAGCGCGCGCAGACATTGTTGAGAGATAAGAATAGAGACCAGAGGGGAGACAGATGATAGCCAGTTGCCCACAATGCGCGATGAGCCTCAGCTTTGATGACGACAGGCTGCCGACCGAGCCGTTCAACGTCTTGTGTCCGCGCTGCCGTCAGTCGGTGACTATAATGCCGCCACCCAAAGAGGAGCCGCGGTTGCCGGGCACTGCCGGGGTGCTTGACGCGGTCGCTACGGGGTCGCAAGCCGAAAAAGACCCGATAGCCGCGCTGGCCGAGTTGTTGCTGTCGAACCTGAAGCTCACGCAGCCGCAATCCTCAGACGTGAACAAGTGGCAGCGCCGCCGCGTCTTGCTTTGCCTTGACGACGCGGCGAGCCGCGAGCAGCTGCGCTCGGCGCTCGACCCCGCCTTCTACGAAATCTTTTCAGCCGACCTCGCTCCGGAAGCGATAGAGATACTTCACGACTCGCGCACAGAGGTGATCGTGCTCAGCCCCGGCTTTGACCTCGACCACCAGGGGGCGGGGGCTATGATGCAATACATCAACACCCTGACGCCGCAGGTGCGCCGCCGCACGTACGTCGTTTTAGTATCGCCTCAACTGCGCACGCTCGACACTTATCTCGCGTTTGCCAACGGCGTGAATCTCACTGTCCACCCGGAAGATGTGAGCTCGTTTCAATCGGTCTTCGAGCGCAGCATACGAGACTTCAACGAGCTTTACCGCCCGCTCAATCAAGCCAGCTCTGTGGCTCCGTTCTGATTTTGGAGTGCGATGATTTATCATCGCACTCCAAAGAGCTTTGCTATAATCCCGCCGCTCTTAAGGTTTGACATACCCACAATCTGCTCGCTAATCTTTATGCACTATGATGATGCGCCCGTAGCTCAATTGGATAGAGCACCAGACTTCGGATCTGGCGGTTAGAGGTTCAAGCCCTCTCGGGCGTATCAAGTCATATCCCCAGTTCTATCCCGTCACCCTTCGGAGATTTCATGAAAACTTGCGCGTCCTGCGGTAAGGAAAAGCCTTTAGAGGAGTATACCTGGAAACTAAAACCTAAAGGGATAAGACATTCATCATGTCGTGATTGCATGCGGCTATATGTTCAACAGCATTATAAAAACAATATTGATTACTATGTCAAAAAAGCGAGGCGAAGAAATAAGCTCGTTCGCGAAGAAACTCACAGGAGGATATTCGAGTATTTTTCGTCGCACCCGTGCGTAGATTGCGGTGAGACTGATCCTGTAGTCTTAGAATTTGACCACATAGAAAGCAAGAACAAAGACGCAGCAGTTTCCACGATGGTAAGCACGCTTAAGTCTTGGGAAAGAATCTTGGAAGAGATAGAGAAATGCGAAGTTCGTTGCGCCAACTGCCATCGCAGACGAACCGCGAAGCAGCAAGGATGGTATCTTTATTTAATCGATACTCACGCGGGATTGACTCCAGGCGAGTGATGATATAAGAAACTACGGTTATGAAAAAAGTATTCAACCTGCTCTTAATCGCGATGGTCGCGGCTTTGCCTTGCCTGGCTCAACAACCGGCTCAGCAAGAGGTCCCGCCTATTCGCAATTTCTTGCGCGTCAACGATCAGTTCTGCACGGGCGGACAGCCGAGGATGGAGCATCTGGCTAAGCTCAAATCGGAAGGCGTCAAGGCGATCATCAATCTCCGCCAGCCCTCAGAGCATCGCGCCGCCGAGGAAGAAGCCACGGCCAAAGAGCTGGGCCTTCGCTACTACAACATACCCGTAGCCTATGGAGACCCCAAAGAAGAGCAGGTCACTCAGTTCCTGAAGCTGACGGACGACCCCGAAAACCGGCCCGCCTTTATTCACTGCACGGCCGCGATCCGCGTCGGAGCCTTCTGGATGATACGGCGCGTGTTGCGCGACGGGTGGACGATCGAAGCCGCCAGGGAGGAAGCCGCAAAGGTCGGCCTCCGCGAGGCCCCGCACCTCGACGAATTCGCCGTGATGTATATCGAGAAACACAAAAAGAAATAGCAAGGCTGCTAACGCCCGCCCACATCTATAATCGCCGCCCCGACGGCGCTCGATGCTCTGTGATCTAAATTGCATTCGTTCTGTAACTTGACTTTCATTCGAGCGTATTATATAAAAACGCCTTCGTGAAAAGGGATAGCCTGAGATGCCTCCTGATCTCATGCTCAATTCTCACGCTCAATTCGCGTCGGATGCAGATTGTTTGACTCTTAAACATTAGAAACGTTTGTAGCGAAGAGGCCCTATTCTTTGCCATGCCCAAATCTTGATTAGCTCTCCTGGGATGCGCCCGAAATGTGTGACCGATGATATGAAGCGATTCTGAAGACTGCTTAGAACCGGGCTTCTGATTAGCAGTATTATCCGAAAACATGATAGTAATGATTCTTCCATAGCAAATGTAGTTATTCTTCCATAACCGCCGCTACGCGGCGGATTGTTTCGATTTATGCGCAGACTTCACTTAAATAAGGAGGCCGGAGGAGTGCCAATCGATAGCCTCGAAGTAGTCGGGCCGTTCAAGGGTTCGAGCGGGTACGACCGCCACACGCGCGAGTTTGTCAGGCAATTCGTCCGCATGGGCCTGCGCGTACAGTTAACTAATCTAACGGGCTGGTCGGTCGAATTGCCCGCCGCCGCGCGCGAGCCGATGTTCGACGCGCTTTCGTCGCCGGTCGAAGCCGACACTGTGCTTCACTTCACGATGCCTAACCACGCCGTTCCACGCCCCGGTAAGCGGAATGTGAACTACACGATGTTTGAGGCTGACAGAATCCCTGCGGACTGGGCGGCCCGCGCCTATGACCACGAGCTTGTGATAGTGCCTACCGAATCTTCCTTCCGCGCGTGGGCCTCAAGCGGCGTGGCCCAGAGCAAGCTTCGAATCTGCCCGCTCGGCGTAGACGGCGAATTCTTCTCGCGGCCCGCCGAGCCGCTGACAGCTCTCGGACCCGGAGACCGCCCCGTGGTCTCTTACCGCGCCCGCTTCTTGAATATCTCGGAGCTTCGTCCGCGCAAGAATCAACTGGGGTTATTGCGAACCTGGATTCGCGCGACCGACAGCGATGACGATGCAATCCTTATCCTTAAGATATCTGCTTTCCAATCTCACCTTCTGCGCCAGTTTCAGGATGATTTAACGCAGATGCAAGCGAGGCTGGGCAGATCGCTCCAGCATTGCGCGCCGGTAATTATGATAACTCAACTGCTCCCGGATGCGGTGATGCCGTCGCTCTATCGGATGGGAACGCACTACATCTCCATGTCACACGGCGAGGGGTGGGACCAGCCTATGATGGAGGCCGCAAGCGCGGGGTTGGGCCTCATTGCGCCGTGTCACTCTGCTTACACATCCTATCTGCGAGATGAAGATGCCGATTTGATCCCTGCGAGTCTGGTCCCGGTTGTCTTTGAAGGAAGCGCGGGGGCCGAGGACCATGTTTTTTTTGACAACCTCTCCTGGTGGCAGCCGGACGAAGAGGCCGCCGTCGAGATCATTCGAGGGATCGTTCGAGGCACCAGGCCCGTCAAGCATTCGCCAAAGCAGCGCATCATCGCTGATTACACCTGGGAGAAGGCGGCCCGCCGGCTCATAGAGATTTTAGAAGAGGGTGAATGATCGAGCGATACCAGAGCATGATCGAGGTGCTTTATATAGACGCCGACAACCTGCCCGTGCGCAACCCCGAGTTTTTGTTCTCGACGCCGGAATACGAAAGGACGTGATCGATCTTCTAGCCAGACCGTTCAGGGATTGACTCTCCTTGGAATTTGTTTTACATACTCTCTGGCACATACGAAGGCCGGCCTTCTGATTATCCGGCTGCCGGAAAACGCCGCCGCGCGCGTCCCTCTTTCAATTGGTTATTAGGAGCTTGGATTATGCCACCTGATTCTTTAACACAGCCCGGAGATCGAGGCGCGTTGCCGGACGATACCACTGCGATCATCACCCCGCAGCAGAGCCAGCAAAACGACGAGAACCTGGAATACATAGCCGGCAAGGTCGCGCGAAGCCAGTGCATACTCTTTCTCGGGTCGGCGATTCACGTGCCGCCTCCGCAGGGCGGCGCGTATCAGTACTCCAAAGAAAAAAGCCCGCCCATAGGCGTCGAGCTTTCCGCGCACCTGGCAAAAAAGAGCGCCTTCCCCGGCCAAGAGACCTGGAACCTGCAAAGAGTCTCGCAGCATTACGAATCGAAGAAATCTCGCTTCCGGCTCGTAGAGGAGATCGCCGCCGCCGTGCGCGACGAATGCGAGCCCTCGCCCGTCCTTTACGCGCTCGCGCAGTTGAACTTCCCCATCGTCGTCACGACCAACTACGACCAGCTTTATGAAAAGGCGCTGGGCAAACCGCGCGATCAATACGAGGTCTGTATCTATAACCCCGACAACAAAGTGCCGACCACAGACTGCTCGGCCACGCCCGACCCGAACCGCCCTTACATTCTGAAGATACATGGCGACATAGACGAGCCGGAGTCGATAGTCATCACAGACGAAGATTACATACATTTTATGCTGCGGATGGGCGATAAGCAGCCTTTTCACCCGGTCGGCAAAAACGTGCTGACGTACCTGGCCAAGTGGCCGACGCTTTTTATCGGCTACAGCCTGATGGACTATAACTTTCGCGTGCTGTTTAAGACCATACGCTGGCAACTCGACGCCGCGCGCATACCGCCTAATTACTCGGTAGACATAAAGCCGGACGAGTTGATCCGAGACATTTATGAGAACCAGCGGCGGCAGGTGACTTTCATCGTCGAAAACCTCTGGGACTACGTGCCGAAGCTCTATCGCGCCGCGAAGAAAGAAGAGATGCCCACGGGCCCGCCGCAGTAGCAGCAAGGCGCAAGCAGCCGCGCAGCCAGGAGCAATTATCATGACAAGTTTAGCTACCCAGGCATTGCCGATCCCCGAGTCGCCTTACCCCGGCATAGAGCCTTTTCGTTTCATGGACCAGCAGATCTTCGCCGCCCGCAACGACGAGATATGGGACCTGCAAAGCAGCATTACCATTTACCGGGCGGTCTTGATCTACGGCGATTCAGGCACGGGCAAGTCCTCTTTAATCAACGCGGGATTAATCCCCAAGATACTCGACGAGGATTACGTTCCCGACCGGCTCCGTGTGCAGCCGCGGGCGGGCAAAGAGATCAAAGTCGAGCGCATACGGGCGAGCGCGGGCGAACACGAATCCTTCCTGCCATCGACCTTTGCGAAGGATGACGCGACGGCGAGCTTTGAAATCTCTGTCGAAGCTTTCATGTCGCGCCTGTTAGAGTTTAAGAACTCTGCCGCACAGCGGCGCGGTTTCGGTCAAAGCCCGATTCTCATCTTCGATCAATTTGAAGAGTTCATCACGCTCTTTGAAGAAACCATGCGAGGGGAGCAGACTAAAGAGGCGGTCGAGGCTGCCGAATGTCAGCAAAAGATACTCGACTCTCTCGTGCGGTTGATAAAGGATGAGGAGCTTCCGATCAAACTGCTGTTTGTCTTTCGCGAGGACTACCTCGCGAAGCTGAACATACTCTTCGAGCATGTCCCGAAGCTTCTGGACCAGTACTTGCGCCTCCTGCCCCCGCACACGAAGGACCTGAAGCAGATCATCCGCGCGCCGTTCGAAAAGGAAGAGCTGCGCCGCGAGTTCGTAAAATCCGATGCGGACCAGGGCCACAGCGAGTTGACTGACGAGCTTGCGGGCGAGATCGCCGCCGAGCTGGCCCGGCGGAGCGAGGGGGGGCGAGTCAACCTCTCTGAGTTACAGATCGTCTGCCGCAAGCTGTGGGAATCTTCCGACCCCGCCTCGCTGTTTAAGAAAGATGGCATACAGGGCTTGCTTGAAGAATACCTGTCGGCGGCGGTAAGGAAGTTCCCCGAAGAGTTGCGCGACCCGGCCGTGGCGCTGTTGGGGCACATGATTACAGCCTCAAACACGCGCAACATCATCTCGCAAGACGACCTGATCATCCGCGAGAAAGATATTTTCCCGCGCGAGCGCATCGAACAGACGCTCAAAGCCCTTATCGAAAGCAAGCTCGTTCTGCGCGAGCCCCGCCGCAACGTCTATTTCTACGAGATCGTAAGCGAATTTCTTGTGCCCTGGATCAAACAGCAGCAGGCCGCAAGGCAAGCGCTCCTGGAACGGCGAAAGCTCGAAGAAGACGCCGCCCGGAAACTGGCGCTCGCAAACCGCCAGAAGCGCAAGCTGTTTTACGGCGCGCTCGTCACCGTCTTGTTCCTCGTCATCGGCATCATCTCGATCTACCTGCTCAAGCAAAACGCCGAATCGCGCCGCGCTTACCAGGAGGCGCGAGCCGAGCAACTGAGAGCTGAGATCCAGCGAGACGAGGCGATGAAGGTGACCAGGGTGCTCGACAAATTGACGAACGAGTCGCCCGAAGACAGGTTGGCAGCTTTGGACGAAGCGGACGAATTGCTCGGCGACCGCAGGGTGCCTCATCAGATCATCGTCGCGATACTTTCGATTGCAGCCCAGGACGACGATCCGGCGGTCGCCACCAGGGCCGACGAGCTTATAAAAGAAGCCTCTCTGACTCATAAGGAGCTGGCCCAATCGCTCAGCGATCTGGCGAAAAGCGATGTCGACTTGGCCGAGAGTCTGCCTCCGCGCTTTTACATACACATAGCGAATGAAGGCCAGATACCTCGTTACGAAAGGCTGAAGGATGCGCTCGAAGCGAAGGGCTACGTCGTCGCGTCTTATGAGAATGTCGGCGATAACGCGACTTCCATCAATCAGGTCAGGTACTTTCGCCGGGGAGACGAAGAGCTGGCCGGAAGTCTGGCTGCCGGGCTGTTTCAAACCGCAGATCAAGGCAGCCGGTGGAATGCCATCTACATAAAAGGCTATGAGAATTCGAAGAGAGTTCACCCGGGCCATTTCGAGATATGGGTAGCCAGCGACAACCCTAAAGTCGGCACGCTGCTTATCAATTTCGCGGGCGAAAATGCAGGCGAGATATTGAAGCTCGGTTTCCTCGTGACATTATCAAATAAGGACCTCATTCGGATTGAGAAAAGTTCGGGTTATATCGAAGCACCCGCCGGCACCTACGCTATGTCGGTTCGTGTGAAAGGATACGAAGAGTTTAAGAAAGATATAACGCTCAAGGCCGGAGAAGCTCTGGAGATGCTCAATATTCAGCTCAAAAAGAGATATGCCACTGAGCAGCAGTGAAGCTGCCGCGCCCCGGCGCAACGCGGCGAGCGGCTGGCCGCTTAAGTGGAAATTCAAGCTCGCTCGCTCTAAAAGCTCGTAGCTTTTTGTTCTTTACGCTACGGAGCGAAACCGTGTATGTTAATCACCTGCCTCGCTCGAACCTGGCGCGGCCATGTATTTTTTGCGGGCCGGAGCGTTCTTTACTGAATTGAGCGCGCTTTAAGAATCGATAGGAGTTTCAAGAGAAGTTATGCACATTGCAGTAATTGGGACAGGGTACGTGGGGCTGGTCAGCGGGGCTTGCTTCGCCGAGTTCGGAAACAGCGTCATCTGCGTCGACAGCGACGCGGCAAAGATCGAGAAGATATCCGCCGGCGAACCGCCCATATACGAGCCGGGGCTGGACGCGCTGGTGGCGAAGAACGTCCGCGAAGGCCGGTTGGAATTTACGACCGACATTCGCGACGCGATCGAAAAATCGCTCGTAGTGATGCTGGCGGTCGGGACGCCTTCGGCCAACGACGGGTCGGCGGACCTCAGCCAGATCGAAGCCGTCTCGCTTGAGATCGCTCGCGCGCTCAACGGGTACAAGGTCGTCGTGACGAAAAGCACAGTGCCGGTCGGCGCTGCCGGTTACATAAAAAAGATCATCGACGAGAACAAGAAATCCAGTTGCAGGTTTTCGGTCGCCGCCAACCCCGAGTTCCTGCGCGAGGGCGCGGCGATAAATGACTTCATGCGGCCGGACCGCGTCGTCATAGGCGCGACGGACGAAGAGGCCATAGCGATAATGAAAGACCTCTACCGCCCGCTCTACTTGATAGAGACGCCGTTCGTCATCACGACTCCCGAATCGGCGGAGATGATCAAGTACGCCTCGAACGCTTTTCTGGCGACGAAGATCTCGTTCATAAACGAGATAGCAAATCTCTGCGACCTGCTGGGCGCGGACGTGCGCGACGTAGCCAAAGGCATGGGCATGGACAAGCGGATCGGGTCAAAGTTCCTGCACCCCGGTCCGGGCTTCGGCGGCAGTTGCTTTCCGAAAGACGTTAAGGCGCTGACGGCGCTCGCGCGCGGCGCGGGCTATGACATGAAGATCACAAACGCGGTGCTAAAAGTGAACGAGCAACAGACGGCCTCCGTCATCGACCGCATCAAGCGCGCGCTGCCCGACCTTGAGGGCAAGACCGTGGCCGTGCTCGGACTTTCGTTCAAGCCCGATACGGATGACCTTAGAGAAGCGCCGGCGCTCAAGATAATCGAAGATCTGTTGGCCGCAGGTGCGCAGGTGCGCGTGTATGACCCTGCTGCGATGGAGCCGGCCCGCAAGCTTCTCCCACAGGTAGTCTACTCGGAAGACGAGTATGACGCCGCCGGCGACAGTGACGCGCTCGTGGTCGTAACGGAGTGGAATCAATTCCGCAGCCTCAACATCGAAAGGCTGAAGTCGGTCATGCGCCAGATGAACCTGATCGATCTCAGAAACATCTATGAGCCGGAAGCGATTCGCGCAGCCGGATTCAACTACGTCGCACTTGGCAGACCTTAGCAGGGGTCGGGGGTCAGGGATCAGGGATTTGTAATTTCAAATCTCAAATTCTATTCCCCCTGACCCCCGATCCCCGACCTCTGAACCCTGTTTTCATCGTGGAAAGATCGGACGTAATTATCATCGGCGGTGGCGTCGTTGGGCTCGCCACCGCTTTTAATCTCTCCCGCGAGCACCCCTCGAAGAAAGTCATCGTCCTGGAAAAAGAGGATCACCTGGCCGCGCACCAGACGGGGCGCAATTCCGGGGTCCTGCATTCGGGGATCTACTACAAGCCGGGCTCGCTTAAAGCCAGCACTTGCCGCGAGGGGAAGCGCGCGATCGAAGAGTTTTGCGAGCGCGAGCAGATCGCTTACGAAATCTGCGGCAAGGTGATCGTGGCCGTGGACTCAAACGAGATCGAACGGCTAGAGAACCTCTACGAGCGTGGCAGCGCCAACGGCGTCGCTTGTCAAATCATCGACCGCGAGCGCCTGCGCGAGCTTGAGCCTCACGCAGCGGGTGTGAAGGCCTTGCACGTTTCTGAAGCAGGCATTGTAGATTACAAACAGGTCGTTCGTCGGCTCGCTGCGCGCGTCGAAGAGCGCAACGGAAAGGTCATAACCAACGCTCGCGTCACGGGCATGAAAGAGAGCGGCGACCGGATCATAATTGATTGCGAAGCGGGCAGCTTTGAAGCTTCGTACGTGGTCAACTGCGCGGGGCTGCACTCCGATAGGGTGGCGCGCATGTCCGGCGGCAATCCGAAAGCCAGGATAGTCCCTTTTCGCGGGGAGTACTTCAAGCTAAGGCCCGAGGCCGCTCACCTCTGCAATAATCTGATCTACCCCGTGCCCGACCCACAGTTCCCGTTCCTGGGGGTCCACTTCACAAGGATGATAGACGGGTCAGTCGAGTGCGGGCCCAGCGCGGTCCTTGCCTTTGCGCGCGAGGGCTATCGGAAGCGCGACATTCGCGTTGCGGATTTATTTGAGACGCTTCGGTACAAAGGATTCATAAAGCTCGCGGCCCGTCATTGGAAGATGGGGGCCGCGGAGATGTGGCAATCATTCAGCAAAGCGGCATTCGTCAAAGCGCTCCGCCGGATTGTGCCCGAAGTAAGAGCGGAGCACCTTGAGCCTGCGCCCGCTGGAGTGCGCGCTCAGGCCGTTGCCGATGACGGCAGTCTGCTCGACGACTTTGCTTTCGAAGAGCGGCCGCGCGTAGTCAATGTGATTAACGCGCCCTCCCCGGCGGCCACGGCTTCGCTTGCCATCGGCAGGCTGGTTGTTGAACGGCTCGCGACGAGGTTTTGACTGCTTGTACAAGCGGGTTCGGGGAAGGTAGAATAATGAACACAAATCAAGCCGACCTTATAAGAAAGACAAGGGCAAATACTTCATGGAAATAATATCGGCACACGGCGGGCGGCTCATAAACCGCGAGCTTGCGGGCGTAGAGCGAGAGACACTGCTTGAGCGAGTCCCCGAGATGACGAGAATCAACCTCCGCGCGCGCGAGGTTTCGGACTTTGAAATGATAGCCAACGGCGCCTTCAGCCCGCTCGAAGGCTTTATGTGCGAAGACGATTACGTCTCGGTTCGCGGAAACAAGCACCTCTCGTCGGGGCTGCCGTGGACGATCCCGGTAACGCTTTCGGCGACGGACGACCTGGCGGGCGGCTTAAAAGAAGGCTCAGACGTGGCGCTTTATGCCGATGGGGATCACCTGCTGGGCGTGTTGCACCTTCGCCAGAAGTTCCGCTACGACAAGCAGCGCGAAGCCGAGCGGGTCTACCTGACTACGGACACACAGCACCCTGGCGTGCGCGCGCTTTACGACCAGGGCGAGTGGCTGCTGGGCGGCCCCATAAGCCTGTTGAACCGCCCGCAGAGCCCGGCATTCCCATCATACCGTCTCGACCCTGCCGAGACGCGCGAGGCTTTCAAAAAGAAGGGCTGGCGCCGCGTGGTCGCGTTTCAGACACGCAACCCTATACACCGCGCTCACGAATATATAATCAAGTGCGCGCTCGAAGTAGTCGACGGGCTGCTGCTGCACCCGCTCGTGGGCGAGACGAAATCCGACGACATCCCGCCCGACGTACGCATGCGCTGCTACGAGCAGATGCTTGAGCATTATTTCCCGAGGACGCGAACTCTGCTTGCCGTAAACCCTGCGGCGATGCGTTACGCGGGGCCGCGCGAAGCGGTCTTTCACGCGATAATTCGAAAGAACTACGGCTGCACTCACTTCATAGTCGGGCGCGATCACGCGGGAGTGGGCAGCTATTACGGGACTTATGATGCGCACTACATCTTCAACGAATTCGACTCGGAGGCCTTAGCCATCACGCCCATGTTTTTCGACCACTCGTTTTACTGCCGGCGGTGCGATTCAATGGCTTCAAACAAGACCTGCCCGCACGATTCCACGGAGCACGTGCAGTTGTCCGGGACACGAGTGCGCGAGATGCTGGGCGCGGGCGAGATGCCGCCCCGCGAGTTCTCGCGGCCCGAAGTTGCGGCGATTCTGATCGAAGCGCTGAAAAAGTCCTGAGTGAAAGATAATTGCTCAGCACTCAGGCCTTAAAAGTGAAATTGGGTTGAAAATTAAGTTTCGTGACCTTATTATCGGTCCGAAAGGACGAACCGTTTCAGCGCAGGCTCAATTCTTCTTTCAGTTATCCTTAATAAGGTTCAGAGTTGAAACGGAGAGGTGTCCTTGCTGGCGCGGCGCGACGGAGGGGAGAATTGCTACTGTTGATATGTGTAGAGTATAATCAAGTTGCCGCTGGACGAATGCCGCCTGTGTGAATTCCACTGTGTGAATTCCACCTGTGGCATCGCGGGCAGTGGGAGGCCCAGCCTATTATGATCAGGTGTAACAACTGCGGAACTAATAATATTGATGGCAGCGAGTATTGCGACGAGTGCGGTACGAGGCTAGACTTAGCCGCGCCGCCCGCGTCAAACGCGCGCAATCCGTCGGAGCCGCCCGTTTACCGTCCGCCGAGCGCGGTGGGTAACGACCCCATCTCGTCGCACACCATCGAAAGCGGAACGCCGGCGCCGCCCTCGTTTACGACTTCCACGAGCATGCCGAAACCGGCCATGCCCGCGCGCGGCGCCCGCGAGCGCGACGGTAGGCCGGCCGAGGGGAATAATGATTCGCCGCCCCGGCTGTTATCGCGCCGCCGCGATGAATCCGTAGATCGCCCTTCTGTTAGCCGCAGCACGAACGAACGGCGGCCGAATGATCCTCCACGCCACGACAGCATCCCGCCGCCGCAGGGCCCCGCGAAGACTTTTGTGCTCTCTTCGCGTGGCCGGACCGACTCGCTGCAATCCGAGCAGCCTGGCGCGAGCGCGGATCCTGCGACCAACATTCGCATCAACGCGCGTCTGCTGATAGAGCGCGGCGGGCGCATAGGCAAAGAATTTCCGATCACGGGGATCGAGACGAACATAGGGCGTTGGGACGCCGACAGCGGAATATTCCCTGACGTGGACCTTGACGAAGACGACCCCGAAGCCAAGATATCGCGCCGTCACGCCCGCATAATAAACCATAACGGGCAGTATTTCATCGAAGACCTTGGCTCTACGAACGGGACGTTCGTCAATCGCGGCCGGCGGCTGCTGCCCGGCAAGCGACACATGCTGCAAAACGGCGACGAGATAATCGTCGGCAAGACATTTTTGAAGTTTCAAATTCTAAGGTAATAGTTTTTAGTTTTTAGTTTTCACTTTTCAGACGCAACTAAAAACTAAGAACTGAAAACTAAAAACTGATGTTATGTTCTGTCCAGAATGCGGCTCTCAGGTGCAGCCGGGAGACCCATTTTGTGGAGAGTGCGGCGCGGCGCAGACGCCTCAGCCGGCAGTCGCTCCACCCATCGTTTTAGAAGCGCGCAGTGGACGCGACGAGGATCGTATGCCTGAGTCGAAGAACCCGAAAAAGACGCCCAGCCAACAGCTAGAGCCGGGGACTCTTTTGCTCGACAGATACTTGATAGTTCAGCGCGTCGGCGGCGGCGGCATGGGATCGGTCTATCAGGCGCGCGACAAGCGGCTGGCCGACCGGTTGTGCGCCGTCAAAGAGATGATAGAGCTGTTCGCGGACCAGACGCAGCGCGCCAAGGCCGTCGAGGATTTCCGCCGCGAGGCGGCGGTGCTGGCCCAGCTCAAACACCCGTCGATACCGACCATCTACGACAACTTTATCGAGAGCGGCAGATACTACCTGGTGATGGAGTGGATAGGCGGCGGCGACCTGGCCGAGCAGATGCGTATGCACGGCGGCCTAGTCGATGAAGAGAGAGTCACCGAGTGGGCGTTTCAAATCTGTGACGTGCTCTACTACATACACTCGCAGAAACCGCCTATCATCTACCGCGACCTCAAGCCCGCCAACCTTATGTTGGACGACGCGGCGGGCCGGGTGATGCTCGTAGATTTCGGCATCGCGCGAGTGGTCCGGCCCACGGAAAAAGGCGTCACCGCCATCGGCACTATGGGCTATGCGCCGCCCGAGCTTTTTGCCGGAAAGGTCGAGCCGCGCTCGGACATTTACTCGCTCGGCGCGACAATGTTTCACATGCTGACGGGGAGTGACCCGCAGGACAATCCGCTGCTCATCTTCGACTTCAGCAAGAACCCGCGCCCGTGCCAGATCAACCCTTCGATCTCGCCTGAGATGGAGCGGATCTTGATAAAGACCGTGGCGCACAAGCCCGAGGATCGCCACGCATCGGCTATGGAGCTGAAGCGCGCGCTCGAAGACCACCGCTCGCGTCTGGCCGCGCGCACGGCTGGCGAGTCGAGCCGGCCCGAAGGGCCGCGACCGCAGATTCCCGGACCGAACGTGGTAAGCCCATACCGCCCGCGCGATTCGCGCGGCAGCTCTCCGGTCCAGCCCGCGCATGGTGCGAACCCCGGATTGCCCGGGCCCGGCACGGCCGCTGCTTCGTGGGTATTTTGCGGCCACTGCGGCGAGAAGATAGGCGCGGAGGATGTCTATTGCGCTCACTGCGGGTCGCGCCAGCCGATCGGCGCGGCGGCGGCCGCAGGATTTGCGGGGCAGGGCGTATCGCGCATCACTGCGCAACTGATCGTCGTAGGCACGAGCGACATGGTGAAGCCGTTCGTGATAGATAAAGAGAGCGTGCTGATAGGCCGCACGGACCCTCACACGGGTATATTCCCCGAAATCGACCTCACCATGCACGACCCTGAGACGAAGGTTTCTCGCCGCCACGCAAGAATATTCCGCCAGGGCGAGCAATTCGTCGTCGAAGACCTTGGCTCCGTAAACGGCACGATAGTCACTTCCGCCGGCGGCGGGTCGATACGGTTGAACACCAAATCGCCGCGCGTCCTTTCGGTCGGTGACGAGCTGAAGCTCGGTGGGACAACTTTGAAATTCATGGTCGTGTGAGGTAGTTTAATTAGTGTGCAGTGTGCAGTAGGCAGTGGGCAGCGAAAAGCCTTCTTCTGCTCACTGCCTACTGCACACTGCACGCTGATTTTTATGAGATTCTGTCCATATTGCGGGATGAAGCTCAGCGAGCGGTCTAAATTCTGCTCGCAGTGCGGCAAAGCTTCGTCCCCGCGACAGCGATCAAGCGCAGTCGCCGTCCAAGAGCCGGCAGCCGACACGCACGCGCCGAAGACGACCCCGCCGCCGCCTGACCAGGCGGTGAGGGCGGCTGAGACGCGCGAGCTTACCGGCGTAGAACGCGGTCTCGCGAAAACCCCTGATGCCGTCGGCGCAAGGCGCTCTACTAACGGCTCGGCAGCCCACCGATCGGCGGCGCGCGACCGCCGATACGCGCCGGCCACTTACTCGCTCGTGGGCGCGTTTGAGCAGGCGGGGTTCGGGCTGCGCTACGGCGCGTGGATGTTCGACTTCTTGATAACCTTGATCGCCATTATGACGTTCACCTTCGTCGTCACGGCCGTCAGCCGCCGCTCGGTCGTAGGCTCTAACCGCGACCTGGTGATCGTAATGGCGTTGACCGTGTTGCTTTTCGTATTGAACTTTGTTGTGCTGGCGGGCCGCGAAGGCCAGAGCGCAGGCATGCGCATACTCGGCATTCGCATAGCGCGAATAGATGGCCGGCCCTTCACAATAAAAGATGCGGCGGTGCGCCATCTGGTCGGGTATCCGCTATCGGTAGCCGCGTTCTTTCTCGGCTTCCTCTGGATGTTGTGGGACCCGCGCCAACAGGGCTGGCATGATAAACTGGCCCGCACCATTGTTGTAATGTCGAGATAATTTTAGATTTTCATAAATCCAAAATCTAAAATCCAAAATCCAGAATTCGTTATGTCTACTTTCATCGTCAGACCAAAAGATTATGAGCCGTCGGTGGTCAAGCTCGACAAGCTCAAGCTTACCATCGGCCGCTCCTCGCGCAATGACATTTGCATAGGCGATCCTTTCGCCTCGCGCCTTCACGCGGAGCTGCGCAGCGAAGGCGACCGCGTGCTGCTCGTCGATATGGGGAGCGCCAACGGGACTTACCTTAACGGCCAGCGCGTCAACGGCACGGTCAAGCTCGAAGTCGGCGACCTTGTCCGCATAGGCGAGACCGAGATCGAGTACGCTTCGGGCGACCAGGGAATGCTGTCGGGCGCGACGGTCTTTTTGTCGGGCCCTGCGGTCGCCGCGCTCCCAGCCGACACGATCACCTCTCCCATCTCGAACCGCTCTACTTCGGACCTGCTCTCTTCGATACAGTCGGGCGCGATTTCCGGCGAGATGCGGCTGTCGTCGGGCCAGAGGGCCGTGCTCGCGCCCGAGGCCACGGCGGGGCGCGACCTGCTCGGCATAGTCTCGCAGGTCGGCATCGCGCTGCTTCCGCGCACCTCGCTTGAAGACACGCTGAGGATGACAATCGATCTGGTCTTTCAGGCCATCCCGGCCGAGCGCGGATTCCTCTTCTTAAAAGAGGGCGACGATTTGACCTGCAAGATAGCGCGCGGCGCTTCGCGCGACGCCCTGCCTACGGCCTCGCAGGTCCAGATCAGCCGCTCGATCACGAGCCGCGTGCTGAGCGAAGGCGCGTCGATTCTGACGAGCGATGCCATGCACGACCCGCGCTTCCAGTCTCAAAACTCTGTGGTGCTCTCCCAGATCAGGTCCGTGATGGCCGTGCCGCTTTTTTCCGGCGAAGAGACGTTCGGGATGATCTACGTCGACAACCCCTTCAACAACCGGTTCACCGAAGAAGACCTGAAGGTGTTGACGACCATCGCTTCCGTAGCCTCGATCAAGATCGAGCACGAGCGGCTGCTCGAAGAGCGATTAGAGAAACGGCGAATGGAAGAGGAGCTTAAGGTCGCGTCTGAAATCCAGATGAGGCTGCAGCCGGTTGCCCCTCCCAAGCTAAGTGGCTGGGATATGACGGGCGTCTCTTTCCCTTGCCGCGAGATAGGCGGCGATTACTATGACTTCATCCAGCGGAGCCGAGATAACCGGCTCATAGTAGCCGTAGGCGACGTGTCGGGAAAAGGCACGGGAGCTGCGCTTTTGATGAGCTCGCTGCACGCCGCGGTGCGCGCTCAGTCGCAGACGCGCTCTTCGATCAGCGAAGTGATGATAGACATCAATCGGTATATTTACGAGAACTCTCCGCCGAATAAGTATCTCACGCTCTTTTACGGAGAGCTCGACCCTGATACGGGAGCGTTGCGTTATTCGAACGGCGGCCATAACACGCCGATGCTGGTCCGCACTTCGGGCGAAATCGTTCAGCTCGATAAGGGAGGGCTTCCTGTAGGGTTGATGCAGGACGCCACTTATCAAGAAGACGCAGTGATGTTTCAGCCGGGCGACGTGCTGGTCATCTACAGCGACGGCATAACCGAATCCGTCGACGACAAGGACGAAGAGTTCGGCGAGTCGCGCCTGCTCGAAGTCGTGCGACACAACCTCAACAGGTCCGTCTCCGGAATCCGCGACCGCATAGACGAGGCGCTTTCGCGTTTCGTCGGCACGACCGCTCCCGTCGACGACATGACGCTTATGATAATTAAGCGGACGGGATGAGCGGGGGCCAGGGAACAGGAGTTTGTGATTTCAGATTTCAAATCCCCTTTTCCTGACCTCTGCTCTGACCCCACTCCTCTTTCAGCATTCCGTAGATCACCATATCGACATAGCGGTCATAAAGCAGCCCGCAGCCGCGCAACACCCCTTCCTGCCGGAAGCCGAGTCGCTCGGCAATAGCGCGGCTCTTTCGGTTGCCCTCGGCGCAGTGAATCTCGACGCGATTCAGTCCAAGCTCATTAAAGCTGTAATCGACCACGGCGCGGGCCGCGCGCGTGACTATGCCTTTACCCTGGAACTCCGCGCTGATCCAGTATCCAATCTCCGCCCTGCGATTCAGCCAATCGATCCTGTGAAACCCGATTGCCCCTGCAAGCTCGCCCCTGTGCCACAGGCCGGCTGAGAATCCTTCGTTGGCCGCGAACTGCTCAAGCGAGCCCTTAATGAAATTTCGCGTGTCTTCCACGGTCCTCGCGCCATCAACCCAGGGGAGCCATTCCCGCAAGTAGTCCCGATTCTTGTCCGTCAGCGCGAACATCTGTTCGGCGTCGCGGTCGACCAACAGTCTGATCTCCGTCTCTTCCCCGATCTTATAACTGAACATCCTAAGCCCTCTTTTGTCAGCGTGAAATCCACTTCGTCATCAAATAACGGTCATGCGCTTTGAATCCGAACTGGCGATAGACCTCTTGAGCGCGCCGGTTTTCGCGCTCGACCGCGAGGTGAAGCGCCTCGACTCGCTCGGAGCGACAGAACTGCTCGACGAACTCCAATGCCTGGCGGCCCACGCCCCGGCCCCGGTTATTCTCCGTGATATATATCTCATCTAAGAACGCATCTTTCCCCCGGAACTCCAGGCTGCACCCGAAGGTGATCACGATATAGCCGATCTCTTTCCCGCCCGATTCTATCAGCCAGATGCGCGCGGGCATCTCGCCGCTCAAAAACTTTTCAAGCGTCTCGCGCGCAGCCTGCTCGTCAAAGGGCGTGCGGTCGAACTCGTATAACTCGCGCATGAATCGGGCGAGCGTCGAGATGTCTGAACGCTCGGCAGGTTTGAAGATCGCGTCTTGCATAAACTCACCTCGGTCGAACCTTCTGGAATTGCTCTCGCGCCCGGGCCGCTCTTATAATCGATAAGAGATGGCGACAGTTGCTTTAACAAATCCGGAATTGCGCATCATACCGCTTGCGGAGGCGGATTTCCCAGCCGTGGAAGCGCTTTTGGATGAACAGTGCGCCGAATGGCTCGATCTGCTCAGATGGGATTATGCGGGGCCTTCCAGGCTGATACTTGATGTAATAAAACAGCGCGAGCTGACAGGCTTTGTCGCGGTGCAGGGCGGCGCGACCGTGGGCATCACGTTTTATGTCGTGGAAGATAACCGCTGCTCGATAGGCGATATCTACGTCTCGAAATCCTGGCGCGGGCTGGGCGCGGACAGGCATCTGGCCCAGGCCATACTGGATAAGCTTGATCGGTTGCCGCGTCTGCGCCGCGTCGAGAGCCAGTGCGTGGGTGTCGGCAACAGTTCTGCGACAGAGCTCTTTCTCGCGCGGGGATTCGAGCGCCTGGACCGCCACTACATGATGGCCCGCCTCTCGCCCGCCTTCGAGCGCCGGAGCCTGAGCTTGCCCGGCGTGTCAATCAGAGGCTGGAAGGAAGATGATTTCGCGAGCGCCGCGCGCATCATCCACCGTTCTTACCGGGGCGAGTACGACAGCCGAATCAACAGCCAGTACCAGACCGAAGAAGGCTGCGCAGAGCTGCTCACCATATTGACCGAGCACGTCTGGTGCGGCGAGTTTCTGGCGGAAGTATCGCGTGTGGCCGTAGACAGTGCTACAGGAAATCGCGTCGGCGTGCTGATCGCCTCCGAGATCGCCGACGGGGCCGGCCACATAGGGCAGATTTCAATACTGCCCACTTACCACGGGAGAGGCATTGGCCGCAGGATGATTGACATGGTAATGAGCGAGCTTCACGAGCAGGGGTACGAAACCGTGTCGCTCGCCGTCACAGCCGCAAACGCGAGCGCGCTTCACCTCTACGAGAGTTGCGGCTTCCGCACGATTCACGAATTCCCGGTCTTCTACCGCGAGTGGAAATAATCAGAAGTCAGAATGTATAAGTGATTCTGACTTCTGACTCCTGACTACTGAACGACATTAATCTTCACGATGGCTGATGTCCTCCCCGTAGAGTTACGCACCTGGACATTCAACTCGCCGGGCGCGGCCAACATCGTCTTCGGGAATCTCCCTACCAGCTCGGTGGCGCTCGCGCTCTCGATCGCGAGCGTGACGCCGTTTACGATCAACTGCGCGCCGGAGTCAAAATCTGTCCCCGCGACTACGAGGCGGAATTTCTTGGCGTTCGGCACGACGGTTACAGGGCTGATCACCTTGCTTCTCTTTTTCTTGAAGACGAACATCGAGGTGATCTGAGGCGATTTCACAGGGTCGGGGTCGGGGTCGCCTCTCGTTATCGATAAGGTCTGCTGGTTCGACCGCGCGCCGTTCAGGAGTCTTGCTTCTATCGTGATAGTGCGCTCGGTCGCCGTAAGAAACTCCGGCACGTCGGCTACAAGCTCGAACTGGTTTGCTCCCTGGCGCGTGACCAGGGGCGCGCCGTCTGCAAACACAATGGCCCCGGCCTTGATGTGACGGCCAATCAGCTTGATAGTCACATCGCCCGACCCGGCCTTGAACGCAGAAGGCTGGACCGGCCCGATGAAGGGAAGCAGGTCGCTCCCCTCGCGGTGTATGCGGTAGATGATGTGGTGGTGCTCGTTTATATCGCGATGCGTGACGGTGTCTAGCCGCGCGACATAGATGTCGCCGCTTATCGGATCGATGGCCGTGTCAACGGGGCCGTCGAAAGGGTCTATGGGATCGAACTGCGCGATGAACTGGTTGTCGGTCACGCGGAAGCCCTCGGAAGCGCTCCCTTCCAGCTTGAGCCGCCTGAGATCGCCGCCGAGGTTCTCCTGGTTAGCCAGGTTCTTGAAGAGCGTCACAAGCATCTCGTTTTTGAATTCGCCGGCCTGCGGGCCCGTGTAAAAGGCGATCGAGGTCGGCGTCAGATGGCGCGGGAATTGAGTCACCGGGCCGCGAACACCCTGGCAGCCGGGCCTCTCGGGAGTCGGCGTCCCCTCGCATTGCGGAAAGCCGTAGTTGCCGCTGGCGACAACCCAGTTGATCTCTTCCGGCGGAGCGAGGTCTTCGCCGCCGCAATCGCCTATCTGGCATACTTCTCCCGACCCTCCGTCGGTCGAAAACAGCTCGCCGTTCTCCGGGTGAAATGCCATGCCGAATGGGTTGCGAAGCCCCGAAGCGTACTGGGTGATTGCGGGATTGTTGATGTCTATGCGCAGGATCGTGGCATTGAACTGGCGCTCGGGCGGGCGGTTCTCTTTCGGCACGCCGTTGTCGGTCGAAGACCCCTGGCCGAAGTAGAGCAGGCCGTCGGGGCCGAACTTGAGCCTGTCTGTTTGATGATCCCCTTCGCTCGGCAACCCGTCAACTATAGTTGAAATCTCTTCCGCCACGTCGTCGCCGTCAAGGTCGCGAAGCCTCATTATCCGCCCCGCGCCCCCGAACCGGTTGCTTGTGACGAACAGATCACCGTCGGCGCGAAACTCTATCCCTAGCGGCTGAGTGATGCCCGACGCGTAAGTCTTTATCTGGTCCAGACGGCCATCGTCGTCGTTGTCGAGCAGTATCAGAATCCTTCCCGAAAGCGTCGCCACGAACAGCCGACCGCGCGAATCGAAGGCCATCGCAGTAGGTCCCGCGAATGCGCTCACCGCGAAATCAGGCACGTTCGCAGTGCTGGCGAATACGTTGAACTCAAAGCCGGGCGCGATGATTACCTGGCGTAGCTGGGCGTTCGTGCGAGGTGAAAAACTTATGAGCGCGAATGCGAGCAGTATTACGGCGAAGATCTTCGCGGCGCTCCCAAGGCTAGATTTAAGCAAAACCTTACTCCCTCTGCTTGATTGCGGATTGCGGATTAATGAATGAGTATAACTTTAACAATTCTAAATCCGCAATTATTCGACTACCAGCAACGTGATTTGATTCGAGCGGGTGTTGTCGGGGTTGATTACTTCGACCGTGAGCGGGCCGGGCTGGGCAAGCGTGCCCTGCCTGAGGCGCGCGATAAGCTCCGCGCCCGGCTGGCTGCCCGCGACAGTATTCTTCATCGAGCGACCGCCGACGAATACTCGCGCGCCGGGGGCGAACCCTGCGCCACGGACTATGATCTCGTATTTCTTCGCGTTCCCTTTGACCGTCACGGGCAGCAGCTCGACGCCCGTCGAACGCCGCCGCACCGTTATGGAATCGATCCTCGCAGTCTCTTGCTCGGCCGCGTCCGGGTTTACTATGCGGTGGACCGATCCATTTAAGTCGACTACGTAAAGCTCGCCCGCTTCATCCTCGCCGAAAGACGAGATGCCCATCTGTGTGTTGAGGAGCATTGTTTGCGCGCCGTTGTTTAACAAAAATATCTCGCCCGAGCAAAAGTCGCCGAAGATGTACGAGCCGAGCGGCAGGCTCGCCCTTGACCCGCGATAGACATAGCCGCCCGTGACCGAGCATCGCCCGTTCACGTGAGTGTATTCGGTGACGGGAGCGATCGCGCTCAGCGTGTTGCAAAGCTGCGGGTCATTGCCCGTGCAGCGCGTCCCTTCAAAGACCCGCCACCCGTAATTCCCGCCGAGCGTTATTATGTCTATCTCCTCGCGCTGGCCTTGCCCCACGTCCCCCGCCCACAACTGGCCCGTCACGCGGTCGAACGAGAATCGGAACGGGTTGCGAAGCCCCGTAGCATATATCTCATCGCGCCCTGCCGTCCCGCCGGCGAAGGGATTGCTCGGAGGCACCGCGTAAGCCCGCCCGCCTTCCGAGCGGTCTACGTCTATGCGAAGCATCTTGCCGAGCAGGTCGTTGATGTTTTGCGCGCGGTTGCCGGGGTCGTTGCCGGAGCCTCCGTCGCCCATGCCTATGTAAAGCAGCCCGTCGGGTCCGAACTCGATCATCCCGCCGTTGTGATTGGCAAACGGCTGCGCGATTGTGAGCAGCACGGTTTCATTCGAGTCGGCCGCGTTGGGGTTTGAAGCAGAGGCGCGATACTCGGCTATGACGGTTGCGCCGTCCGGTTGCCGCGTGTAATTGACGAAGAAGCGGCGGTTGTCTTCAAACTGAGGATGAAACGCAAGCCCCAGCAGACCGCGCTCCCCGCCACCGAGCACGCGCGACGTGATGTTGAGAAAGACCGTAGGGGTTTGAGCGCCCGGCGCGAGCACCTTTATCCGCCCGGGCTGCTCGATTATGAATAACCGGTTGCTGCCGTCGCGCGCGCTCGTCACGTAAAGCGGAGAGCTTAAGTCACGGGCGACCTGCTCAAGCTCTATGCGAACGCCTGTCTGCGCGCGGGAAGTAAAAAACGCGCCGTTAATTACCAGAGCTGCGAAACCGCAGAGAATCGTTACAAAGGACAATACCCGCTTCGCCCTATTCATAACTCGCCTCACTTCATCAGCATAGATTCCATTCAATTATTAATCGGTCAGGCCGGGAGAGATCGGCATAGGTGAGGACTCGACTGAAATAACCCGTTGCCCGCCTCTTGTTTCACAACCGCACACAGAATAGTAGCCCGCCCGCTCGACGGTTGTCCAACCTTACAGATTTTACAATGGCTTTCTCAGCGTATGCTGTTGACAGTAATTACTGTTTACCGTAAGCTTGCGCTATGACCGAAGCATTAAAGAAGCTCAAGAACCAGAAATATGTCGGGGCGATTCAGCTCGCCGACGAGGCGGCGCGCGTCATCGATCAATACGTGCCGAGGCAAGAGCGGGCGAGCGTGACCGAAGTCCCGGACGAGCGTATGGTGCGTTACTACTCGACCGAAGGGCTTATTTCTCCGCCCGAAGCCCGCCAGGGGCCTTCGGCCGTTTACGGTTACAACCACCTGCTGCAGTTGCTCGTCATCAAGCGGCTGCAGTCCGACCACCTGCCCATAAGAAAGATCAAAGAGCTTGTAGAGGGTAAAACCGAGCGAGAGCTTGAGCAGCTTTTGGATGTTAAGCACGCGCGCCACGAGCGCGATGGGTCCAAGAACGCGGCGACCGTCTACCTGGAATCTCTGCTTCAAAAGCCACAGGCGCGCCCCACAACACGGCCCCAGGAGGTCGAAGACCTGTCGCCGCCTGCCGCCTCTACAGGTCAGGCGAGCGCGTGGGCGCGCGTCGAGGTGGAGCCGGGGCTTGAGCTTCATATTCGCCAGGATTATCGATTGCCCGAGACGGCGAAGGACCGCCAGCGCCTCGCGCGAAGGATGTTGAACGAGATAGAGAGTCACGGCCAGGGGCCGAGAAAGTGAGACGTATGAGCAAGAACGAAAGACCTGAGATTGAAGTAATCACATATCGCCCGCTCGCAGTCGCGGGCAAAGAGCAGACCCTGGATCTGTTGATCCGCGTCACGCCGCCGAAACTCACGAGCGCGGGCCGCCGCCGAAAGTTGAACCTCAGCCTTGCGCTCGACCGCTCGGGCAGCATGGAGGGTGAGAAGATCGCGCGGGCGCGCGAGGCGGCCTCTTATTGCGTCGACCAGCTTCTGCCCGACGACCGCGTGAGCCTGGTCATATTCGACGACATCGTAGAGGTCCTGATCCCCAGCCAGTTGGTGGAAAACAAGGAGGCGATAAAAGATAGAATCTCTCGCGTGCGCGCGCGCAACTCCACGGCGCTGCACGAAGCCTGGGTGCGCAGCGGCATGCAGGTGAGCGAGCACCTTACGGAAGGCGCTGTGAACCGCGTACTGCTGATTACAGACGGTCTGGCCAACGTGGGCGAGACGAACGTAGACCGCATAGTCTCGCAAGCGGGCGAGCTTGCCGAGCGCGGCGTCAGCACGTCGACGATCGGCATAGGCAGCGATTTCAACGAGGACTTGCTCATCCCCCTGGCCGAGCACGGGCGGGGCAACGCGTGGCACGTCGCGGAGCCGCAGGACATGGAGCGCATATTCGCGACAGAGCTTGAGGGGCTGATCGCGCAGATAGGGCACACCGTAAGTCTCGGCCTCAGCCCCGCCGAAGGAGTGAAGATACAGGACGTGTTGAACGATTTCGAGGTCACGCACACAGGGCGCTACAAGCTCCCGAACCTGCTTGCGGGCTCGCCCATCGACGTAGTTATCAGAGTCCGCGTGCCTGCCCGGCGGGCGGGCGAGCGGTATAAGATATTGGATATGCGGTTGGCGTGGAATCCGCAGGGCGCTCCTTCGAGCGAGCGAGAGATTTTGAATGAAAGCGTCACGATTGAATTCGCCGAGGCAGAGGAAGTCGAGCGGGCTCCGCAGGACGAGCGAGTGATTATAGCCGCGGAGCTGCTGATGGCGGCCCGCGCCCGTCGCGAAGCGATCGAGCAGCTAGATCGCGGAGAGATGGCGTCGGCCCGCGCGACCATAGCGCGAGCGAGCGAACAATTCGCCGAAGTCTGCGCCCCGATGATGGCCGCCTCCGAGGTCCGCGAGCAGGTTGTGATGTTTGAAGACCTCGAAGCCGACCTTGCGAGCGGGGCCGATCTGAAGATGGCGCGCAAGAAGATGAGTTATCAAAGCTATAGCCTCTCGCGCCAGAGCAAACCTTTGAAATAAAGGATGAAGGATGAGGGATGAAAAGGATCTGAGATTTCAAATCTCAAATTTCAAATAAAAAGCGAGCGTACGCTTGAAATCCTTTTTATCCCTCAGACCTTCGGAGTCCGTTATGGACCAGACGAGCCCCGTAACTTTCAGGCAGCTTATAAAGAACCGCCAGTTCGTTGCGCTCTGGGTGTCACAGTTGGTGAGCAACTTCGGAGACTGGCTTGCCATTCTCGCTCTGTTCAGTCTTATCGCGTTTAAGATGAAGAGCAGCTCCTACGAAGTCGCGGGGATTATGATCGCGTTCATAATCCCCATGGCTTTTCTAGGCCCGGTCGCGGGCGTCTTTGTAGATCGCTGGGACGTGAAAAAGACTATGATCGCAAGCGACCTGCTGCGGGCCGTCATCGCCGCGCTGCTGGTGCTGCCGACAGAGCTGTATCAAATGTATGTCCTGGTTTTTGCTTTGAGCGCTGTCTCCTGTTTTTTCTTGCCCGCGCAATCGGTCGCCCTCCCTCTGATCGTTCGCAAAGAGGAGTTGCTTCTGGCTAACTCGATAAATTCCCAGGCGATTCAATTCAACAGGATCATCAGCCCTGCCGTGGCGGGGCTGCTCGTTGCTTGGGCGGGCGAGAAACTATGTTTTTACGTCGACAGCTTCAGCTTCCTTTTTTCCGCCGCCGTGCTTACGGGCCTCGCCGTGCGCCGCGAACCTGTCGAACATGACAAAGACGCGCGTTCGATAGTCAAAGAGTTGTCCAAGGGCTTGAAGTTTATCGCGAGCCACAGGGCAATTCTATTCGTGATAGTCTCGCTCGTAGCGGCGATACTCGCGGTAGGGGCTTTCGACGCGCTGATCTCGGTTTACATACGCGACATACTCTCTTCCGACGAGCGGCTGTTCGGCGCACTCGTCTCGCTCGTAGGCGTGGGGACAATTCTGGGATCGCTCTTCATAGCAAAGTCCGGCGGGCGATATTCCAAGGTTAATCTGGTCGCGTTGGGCATATTCGCGATGGGGTTGAGCGTGCTGATTATGGCCGCGTTGAGCAAGGTCGCCGTAGTCGTAGCGTGCAGCTTGCTTTTAGGGCTCGGCGTAGCTTACGTGCTGGTGCCGTCACAGACTCTAATTCAAGAAGAGACCCCGCACGAGATGCTGGGACGGGTCACGAGCACGTCGATGTCGCTGATGACTGTAGCCCAACTCTTCTCTTTTCTCGTCGCGGGCGCGATAGCCGGATGGATAGGGATAAGGAATCTCTATTACGTAGTTGCATCGATGCTGGTGCTGACGGCACTTTTCGGATACGTCTACGCAAGAGTCAATCGCGTAGGCGCGGCGAAGGCGGAGCCGACTTTAGCCGCTGCCGCAAACCACGGATTAACGCAGATTGAAAACGTCACGGATGAAGGCTGATCTTTATTTAGGTTCATCCGTGATCTGTATATCAGTATTGATTTTTGATTTCTGTCTTGCCTTCATCTGGCGGTAGCTCTCTATCATTAACATCAGCCACAATCCGCCCGCTAGATACGCCCCGACGACATCGCTAGGCCAGTGCGCGCTCAGGTAGACGCGCGAGACGCCTATGATCAAGACGAGCGCGGCGAGCACCGCGAGCGCCGCGCGCCGCAGCCGCCCGCGCCTGAGCAGGACGTAAGAGAGGAAAAAAAGGAAGCCGAAAAACTCTATGAAGAAGACGACGTGGCCCGAAGGGAAGCTCTCGTGATTAAACAGAACCTCTGAAGGCGGGCGCGGGCGGTCGATCCAGACTTTGAATAATCTATTCGTCACGCTTCCGAGCGCGACACCCATAATGCATATCAGCCCTTCGATTCTGAACCTGGCCGATATGAAAGCCAGCCCGAAGCCGCCGACCAGCGCGACAGGGACCCACCCGTTGCCCAGGACCGAAACCCATTTCATCAGCGCCCCGAAGCCCGGGATCGTTATCGATTGAATAAAATTGCGCGTGTCTATGTCCCACCCGAAATGCTCGTATTGGTGCGCCAGCACTGCCATCACTGCGTAAACAACAAGCCCTGCGCCAAAGACTACTTCTGCCCACTTCGCGCGCCTGACGGCCCGGCGCGGCGAGACGGTGATCTCGGTCCCGGCTGCGTTTTCGCCGCCTTTAGCGTCAATCGCAATTTGCTGTTTTGTGATTTGCTCGTCAGCCATCAGCGTGGTTTTAAGAAAGTCGTGATGCCCGACGCCGATCTTCGAGAAAGGGCGATCACGCGAGGAGTGTTTTTATAATCCATATCGCTGTAATGATAGCACAGTAATGCGAAGCCGCACCTTCAACGCTAGTTACTTTGATGTTTGACGGTGTTTGACCTTGAGAATATAAAGACATAAAATACCGCCGATTTCTGTCAGGCAAATGAACTTCGCTCCTCTCGTTTCATAAGTCAGCGCCTTTCAGGGTTTGATTCAGTTAATTTTGCTCGAACAAAGGAGGGTTATGAACCCCTCGTCAATCAACTTCAAACAATCAGTCCGCAATTTAATACCCTGGCTATTTTGCATAATCTTTCTGATAAGCTCGGGCGGGTTCGTGGCGTCGCTTGACGGCAGCAAGGCGAGCGCGCCTGAAACGGAGAAGGGGAAGGAAAGCCCGACGGTGCAGCAGGAAGAGCCGGGCTGCACCGATGCGAATTTCACCGAGCCGGTCACGTCGCCCGAAGGCGCGGGTAATAATCCTCAGTCAGTCGCGGTAGGAGACTTCAACCTCGACGGGCGGTCTGACCTCGCGGTGGCGAACCGCATCTCAAACGACGTGACGATATTGATAGGAGACGCGACGGGCAACTTCACGCAGCCGGCCACCTCGCCGGAAGTCGCGGGCACTGAGCCTCGGTCAGTCGCGGTAGGAGATTTCAATCGCGACGGGCGACCTGACCTCGCGACGGCGAACTTCGGCTCCAACGGCGTGACAATTCTGCTCGGTGATGGGACGGGCAACTTCACGCAGGCGGCCACGTCGCCGGAAGCGACGGGCTTTACTCCTCGGTCAGTGACTGTGGGAGACTTCAATCTTGATGGGCGGCCTGATCTTGCGACGGCTAATTCCAATGGCAACAACGTGACAATTCTGCTCGGAGACGGGACGGGCAATTTCAACCAGCCGGCTACATCGCCAGAAGTTGTGAACGCTTTTCCTGTTTCATTGGCGGCAGGCGATTTCAATCTCGATGGGCGGCCCGACCTCGCGGTGGTGAATAACGGCTCCGACAATGTGACGATATTAATAGGAGACGCGACGGGCAACTTCACGCAAGCGGCTACGTCGTCCATAGCCGTGGGCGACTTGCCTCAGTCAGTAGCGATAGGAGACTTCAACCTCGACGGGAAGTCCGACCTCGCGGTGGCGAACTTCGGCCCCGACGAAAACCTGACAATCCTGCTCGGAGACGGGGCAGGGAACTTCACCGAGCCGGCCAGTTCACCCGAAGGCGCGGGCGTTGATCCTTTCTCGGTGGCGGTAGGAGATTTCAATCTCGACGGGCGGCCCGACCTCGCGGTGGCGAAGCAAGGCTCCAACGTGACGATATTGATAGGAGACGCGACGGGCAACTTCACCGAGACAGCCACGTCGCCCGAAAGCACGGGCACTAATCCTCAGTCAGTCGCGGTAGGAGACTTCAACCTCGACGGGCGGTCTGACCTCGCGGTGGCCAACCGCATCGGCTCCAGCGTGACGATACTGCTCAACACCTGCGCAGTGCGACCTTGCCTAACCAACTACACGTGGGTGACCAGACCGCCCCGACGCGTAGGCTTTATTCCTCAGTCGTTGGCGGCAGGCGATTTCAATCTTGATGGACGGACTGACCTTGTGACGCCGAACGAGGTCTCAGACGACGTGACGATTCTGCTCGGAGACGGGACGGGCAACTTCATCGAGCCGGCCACCTCGCCGGAACGCGTAATCAGCGAAGCTCAGTCGGTGACGGTAAGCGACTTCAACCTTGACGGGAAGCCTGATCTCGCGGTGGCGGATGAGGGCACCGGTAGTTCCATAGGGGGCAGCGTGTACATACTGCTAGGGGACGGGACGGGTGACTTCACCAACCCGAGTTCCATTGCGCCAGAACTCACGGGCCGTAGCACTCGGTCGGTGGCGGTGGGCGACTTCAACCTCGACGGGAAGCCTGATCTTGCGGCGGCGAACCGCGACTCCGACGACGTGACGATACTGATAGGAGACGGGACGGGCGACTTCACGCGGCCTGCCACTTCGCCCGAAAGCGCAGGCGCTGATCCTGAAGCGGTTACGGTAGGCGACTTCAATCTTGACGGGAAGCCTGACCTCGCGGTGGCGAACGAACAATCCGGCAACGTGACAATTCTGATAGGTGACGGCACGGGCAACTTCGCACAGGCGGCCACCTCGCCGGAAGGCGTGGGCAGTTTCCCTCAGTGGGTGACGGTAGGCGACTTCAACCTTGACGGGAAGCCTGACCTCGCGACGCCGAACTTCTTCTCGAATAACGTGACAATTCTGCTCGGAGACGGGACAGGCAACTTCACGCAGGCGGCCACGTCGCCGGAAGCTACCAGCATTAACCCTACCTCGGTGACCGTTGGCGACCTGAACCTTGATGGGAAGCCTGACCTCGCGGTGACGAATGAAGACACCAACAGCGTGACAATCCTGATAGGAGACGGCACGGGCAACTTCACCGCGACACCCAATTCGCCGGAAGAGGTAGGCGCTTCTCCTCAGGCGTCGATAATAGACGACTTCAACTTTGACGGGCGGCCCGACATTGCGGTGGTCAACAGAGGCCACGGCACCGTGGTTGTCCTGATCGGTATTTGCACCACGCGGCCAACCATCACGGCGCTGGAGATCTCTCAGGTCGTGGGCACTACTTCGATCAATAAACTTATCGCTACTGTGAGCGACCCGGATCAGCCTCTACAAACCCTCTCAATCACCACCACGATTGATGGCGTCAACTATATTGGCATGGGAACGAGCAACGGTGTCACCATATCCAACTTCGCCGTTGACTCGGCGGGCAACGTGACGGCAAACGTGACAGCTACCTGCACGGCTGCTGAAGCTGTCTTTATTCTGAAAGTAACAGACGCCGTCGGCGCGCACGAAGTCGACATTCTAAGGGTAAGAGTGACTCCCGATACTGCGCCGCCGACGATCACCTGCCCGCCGAACCAGACGCGAAGCAATGACCCGAACCAGTGCGGAGCCGTGGTGAATTATCCGAATGCGACGGCTACGGACAACTGCTCGGCTGTCGGAACGCCGTCTTGCTCGCCCGCGTCAGGCACGTTCTTTCCTGTAGGCACGACTACAGTCACCTGCACGGTGAGCGATTCGAGAGGCAATGCGAATAGCTGTACGTTTACAGTTACAGTCAACGGCGCGGAGGGTTCCGGCCTGACGTGTCCGGCGGACAAGGTAGTAATAGCGGGGAATGCGTGC
This sequence comes from Blastocatellia bacterium, assembly GCA_036277095.1. Lineage (GTDB taxonomy): Bacteria > Acidobacteriota > Blastocatellia > UBA7656 > UBA7656 > DASUNP01. The sequence goes on along the minus strand of DASUNP010000011.1, from coordinate 16,072 downwards.
CCTGTGGCGACCAGCGCGGTAGTCAACTACACGGTCCCCGTCGGGACGGACAACTGCACGCAAGTAACGGCCGCCTGCATGCCGCCGCCCGGCGCGAGCTTCCCCGTCGGGACGACGACCGTGACGTGCAAGACGACAAACTCGCAAGGCGACACCACGTCGTCATGCACGTTCAAGGTGACGGTCTTTAACATCTGCTTGCAGGATGACGCGAACCCGAACGCAAAGCTGATGATAAACAGTTTCACCGGCCAGTATCGATTTCAATGCGGGAGTATGATATTCGCGGGCGTAGGAAAGATAACCAACTCGCCGGGGTCGTGCCAGTTCGCATTGAACCACACGCCGCTCGACCGTAGGGTAAGGGCGAACTGGGCGACGTCGACGATGAGCGGCAACGCATCGATCCAAGCGCCCGTTGGAGTCGTGAGGTGTACGATACTCGATAGAGAGATGACAGATAACAATTGCAACGCTCCGTAGGCCCGGACTGATAGCCCACTGCTTGATGAGGGTCGCGCCCAGAAGTTATCATCTAGAGAGTGGACCTTCTCCAATACTTTGACCCGGCGAGCGGCGAGGGATGACGAAATCGAGCGACTTTTGGAGCGACCCACTCTGGTTTAAAGACGCGATCTTTTATGAAGTCTACGTGCGCGGCTTTTACGACTCGAACGGCGACGGCATAGGCGATTTCCGAGGGCTTACCGAAAAACTCGATTACCTCCAGTGGCTCGGCGTCAATTGCATATGGCTTTTGCCTACATACAGCTCGCCGCTGCGCGACGGCGGGTATGACATCTCGGATTATTACGCGATCCTGCCGGAATACGGTACCGTAGAGGATTTCAAAAACTTTCTCGACGCTGCGCACTCGCGCGACATACGCGTGATCGCGGACCTCGTAGTCAATCATACATCGGACCAGCACCCCTGGTATCAGGAGGCGCGGCTTTCGCCCAGCTCGCCCAAGCGCGACTGGTACGTCTGGAGCGACACGGACGAGAAATACCCTCAGGCCCGCATCATCTTTACCGACACGGAGCGCTCGAACTGGACCTGGGACGAAATGGCGCAGGCTTTTTACTGGCACCGCTTCTTCAGCCACCAGCCCGATTTGAATTACGACAACCCCGATGTTCAACAGGCCATGCTCGACGTAGTCTCGTTCTGGATGGACCTCGGCATAGACGGGTTTCGCGTCGACGCCGTTCCCTACCTCTACGAGCGCGAAGGCACGAACTGCGAGAACCTGCCTGAAACTCACGCGTTCCTCAAGCGGTTGCGCGCCTTTGTCAACGGGCATTATCCGGGCTGCTTGCTACTGGCCGAAGCGAACCAGTGGCCCGAAGACGTTGTGGCATATTTCGGCGACGGCGATGAGTTTCATATGAACTATCATTTCCCGATCATGCCCCGGCTGTTTATGGCGCTCCGCCAGGAAGACCGGCGGCCCATCGTGGAGATTTTAGAGCGCACACCCGGCATACCCGAAAACTGCCAGTGGGGGATATTTCTGCGCAATCACGACGAGCTGACGCTTGAGATGGTCACGGACGAAGAGCGCGATTACCTCTACAGCGAATATGCGAAAGACCGTCGCATGAGGTTGAACGTCGGCATACGGCGGCGGCTCGCCCCGCTGATGGACAACTCCCGGCGCAGGATAGAGCTGTTGCACGCGCTGTTGTTCAGCCTGCCCGGCAGCCCGTTTCTTTATTACGGCGACGAGATAGGCATGGGCGACAACATCTACCTGGGCGACCGCGACGGAGTGCGCACGCCTATGCAGTGGTCGGCTGACCGTAACGCGGGGTTCTCGCGGGGCGATTTCGCGCAGCTATATTTCCCGATCATCATGGACCCGGTTTACGGTTATCAATCTGTCAACGTCGAAGCACAGCAGCGCTTCGACGCGTCGCTGCTCAACTGGATGCGGCGCATGATACACCTGAGAAAGCAGCATAAAGTCTTCAGCCGCGGCGCGCTTGAGTTCATCAAGCCGGAGAACCGAAAAGTTTTCGCTTTCACGCGCAGCTACCGGGGCGAAACGGTGCTTTGCGTTTACAACCTCTCTGAGGTCGCCCAGCCCGTCGAGCTGGATTTGAGCCGTTACCAGGGTGTAAAGCCCGTAGAGATGATGGGCCAGACGGAATTCCCGAAGATCGGGAAACGCCCTTATCAGCTCGCGCTCGGCCGCTACGGGTTCTACTGGTTCCACCTCTAGCGGATTCTTTAGCCACAGAGGCACAGAGACACAGAGTTAATTAATTCTCTGTGTCTCTGTGCCTCTGTGGCTAACTTGTCCGAATGATATAATCTACTTTTCGGCTCGATTCGTCGTATGCCATAAATATGAGATTTCTTTCTGCAAACGCGCTCTGGTGGCTCGCCCTGGGCGCGGTAATCATCTTCTTCTATCTGCTCAAGCTCAAGCGCACGCGGCTGAGGGTGCCGAGCGTCCTGCTCTGGCAGCGGGCGCTCGAAGAGATGGAAGCCAACGCGCCGTTCCGCCGTCTGCGGCGCAGCCTCTTATTATTGCTACAGCTACTTGCGCTCGCCGCGATCGTCTTCGCGCTCGCCCGCCCGCTCGTAACCACGCGCGCGCTCGCGGCGGGCAGCACCGTAATCATCATAGATACGACGGCCAGCATGAGCGCGCGCGACGAGTCGGGGCGCACTCGCCTGGACCGCGCGCGCGAGCTTGCGCTTGAGATGATCGACGGGCTCGGCTCGGACGACCGCGCAGCCGTGATCGATAGCTCGTCGCGGGTGACTGTGCGCGCGGCGATGACTTCGGACCGCGCGGCGCTCCGGTCTGCGATCGGAGAGGTGAGAGAGACCGACGCGGCGGGTAACCTTTCGGACGCTTTGAGACTCGCCGAACAGATCGCCAAGGCCGAGCGTGACGCAGGGATCGTGGTGATCGGCGACGGCGGCGGCCCGTCCGTCGCCTCCGACACGACTCTGAACGCCTCGCTCAGGTTCGTGCGCGTAGGCCGAACGAGCGACAACGTCGGCATCGTGGCAATGAACACGCGCTCGATTCAGGCGGGGGCGCGGCGAGAGCTCTTCGCATCGATTGCGAACTTCGGCGAGACGAATCGCGATCTGAGCCTTGAACTGAAGATCGACGGAAAGCTTGTGGACGCCCGCCGCGTAGCCGTTGATGCGGGTGGTCGCAGCAGTCTGATATTCGACGCTCTCCCGCCGTCTGGGGGGATGGCTGAGCTTAAGCTGATAATCGAAGACGACTTGGTCGCGGACGACGCGGCCTACGCGGTTGTGCCCGACGCGCGCCGCACCCGCGTCGGAGTCGCGAGCGATAACCAGTTCCTGCTTCAAGCGCTCGCCTCCAACACAGAGCTTGACGCGCGCGTGATCTCTGCCGGTGCGGACGCTTCAGTGTTCGATTGCATAATAAGCGAAGGCGCGGTTGCGGCGGATATTCTTAAAAGCGCGAAGCCGTTGTTTGCCATTAACCCTCCTGACCTTGAAGGCGCGTGGCAGCGCACGGGCGAGCTTGAGCGCCCGCTCATCACGTCAGTCGATCGGTCGCATCCTGTCAATAACTACCTGAGCTACGCCGACCTGCATATAGAAAGCGCGACGGCGCGGCGGCTCACTTCGTGGCTTCGGCCCGTTGTGGCGAGCGGAAACGACGCGCTGATTTCGGCGGGCGATGATAACGGGCGGCGGGTCGTGATGATGAGCTTTGACCCGGCGCAAAGCGATCTGCCGTTAAAGGTCGAGTTCCCGATCTTGCTTTTCAACACTATAAACTGGCTCGCGGGCCGCGAAGCGTCTGCCTCTGACAGGGCAGTGCGCGTGGGCGCCCCTTTCGCAATTCAAACGAGCGGGCCGACCGTTACCGTTACGATGCCCGACGGCGAGACTGCTGAGGTCGCGGCGCGAGAGCAGACGGCTGTTTTCGCCGACACTCTTCGCGCGGGCGTTTATCAGGTCAGTGGCTCGCCTTCGTTTGCTGCGAGCTTGCTCAGTGAGGCCGAATCAGACACCGCGCCGCGCGAATCGATAAAGACGCGCGAGGGCGAAATAAGCGGCGAGGCAGAAACATTCTACTCGGAGCGCGAATGGTGGCGCTGGATCGCTATGCTCGCGCTCGCCGCGCTGGCGGCCGAGTGGTGGGTCTATCACAGGAGAATCTCTTGATTTTGGATTTTGGATTTTGGATTTTGGATTGCGGACACAGAGACTTCGGAATGAGGAAACTGTGCCCGCTAACAATTTCTAAAATCCAAAATCCAAAATCCAAAATCTAAAATCGGCATGGTTGAGTTCACAAACACGGCGGCTCTCGTTCTGTTGGGCCTGATACCTGTCGCGATCTACCTGGCGCGACACAGCCTGGCCGCGCTCGCGCGACGGCGCGCACGCACAGCCGTCGCACTGCGAGTGCTGATTCTGTTGCTGATAGTGATGGCGCTTGCGGGGCTAAGAATCAGGCTCGCTACGCGCGACCTGGCCGTGATCTTTCTGGTCGATGTCTCTTCGAGCGTCTCTCCGGGAGCGGGGCGCTCGGCTGTCGAGTTCATCAACTCGGAGATAGAGCGAGCTGCGCCGCGCGATTACGTCGGCGTGGTCGCGTTCGGGCGCGACCCCGTAGTCGAGCTTGCGCCCTCGCGCAAAGAGACTTTAGGCGATTGGCGTCTGGTAGAGATCAGCGCCGCGCCTTCGCGCGACTACACCGATATTGCTACTGCGATGCGTCTTGCCGCCGCGCTCGTCCCCGAAGACGCCGTTGGGCGGCTGGTCCTCATCTCGGACGGCAACGAGAATCTCAAGAGCGCAGCCGACGTGGCCCAGTTGCTGCGCGCCGAGGCCGTAGAGGTCCACACGCGCGCGATGGCGACCGTGAGCGACGCGGGCGACCGCCAGGCGGAAGTGGCCGTTCGCTCGCTCTCCACCCCCGAATCGCTCGCCGAAGGCGAAGCCTTCGACCTCACAGTCACCGTAGACAGCACGACCGACACGGACGCAGTGCTGCGCGTCTTTCGCAACGATACGGTTGTGGCCGAGCGCGATGTGCGCCTGGCGGCAGGCGGCGAAAACGTATTTGTGATGCCCCAGCGCAACGAGCAAAAGGGCTTTTACACGTACCGCGCAGAGGTCGAAGCTTTGCAGTCAGACATATTCGTTCAGAACAACTCGCGCGAAGCGTTCACTATCGTCGAGGGGCGGCCAAAGACGCTTTACGTTTACGGTGATGCTCAGCCCTCTGCCGGGATGCGGCGGGTGCTTGAAGAAGGGAATTTCGCGGCAGAGATTCGCCCGGCTGCCGGGGTGCCTACCCAGCTTGCGGGTTTTCAAGATTACGATCTTGTGATCTTTGATAACGTCCCGGCCACGGTGCTTACGACCGGGCAGATGAAGATGATTCAATCATACGTCCGCGACCTGGGCGGCGGCTTTATCATGATCGGAGGCGATCAAAGCTTCGGGCCCGGCGGATACTATAAGACGCCTGTCGAAGAGACGCTGCCCGTCTCGCTTGACGTCAGGCAGAAGAAACATTTTCCCAGCCTTGCGCTCGCCCTTGTCATAGACAAGTCGGGGTCGATGAGCGGTGACAAGATGAAACTGGCTCTGGAAGCCGCTTCTGCGGCTGTCGACTTTCTTTCGGATCGTGATTCGGTGGCCGTCGTAGCGTTCGACTCCGAAGCTCAGACCGTAGTCGATCTCGGCAAGGTCCAGGACAAGCAAGCCATTCTGCGCGCGATCAGCTCCATCCAGGAGGGCGGGGGGACAGAGATTTACGAGGGCCTTGAGAGGGCTTACGAGATGTTGCAGGCTGACGACTCGCAGATAAAGCACATCATACTGCTTTCCGACGGCCAGAGCGAGGGAGACTTTCCGGGCCTGACCCGCGCCATTCGTGACGCAGGGATCACGCTTTCGAGCGTTGCCGTAGGCGACGACGCCGACTTTCAATTAATGAAGCAGTTGGCCGAGTGGGGCGGCGGGCGTTTTTATGAAACGGACAGCCCCGATAACCTGCCACGCATTTTCACGCGCGAAGCCTTCCTCGCGTCGCGCTCGACCATCATCGAAGAGCCGTTCACCCCACGCCTGACGCGGCCTTCGCAGGCTACGGACGGAATAGATTGGAGCGGCGCGCCGCAGCTCGGCGGGTACGTCGGCACGGCGGAGCGAGACGCGCTCACGACGCCTGCGATCACGTCGCTTGTGACGGACAAAGATGACCCGCTTTACGCCTCGTGGCAATATGGGCTGGGCCGCGCCGCCGCATTCACATCGGACGCGAAGGCGCGCTGGGCTTCGGGCTGGATGAGTTGGCCTGGCTTCGGCCAGTTCTGGGCACAAGCGCTGAGAGATACTCTGCGCCGCGAAGGTGCGACCGACCTCACCCCGCGCGTCGATATTGACGCGGGGCGAGGTCGCATCAGCGTCGAAGCGGTTACACCCGAAGGCGCATTTAAGAACAATCTTCGCCTGCGCGCCCACATCGTCGCGCCCGATTTTTCGACTTCCGACATCACGCTTGAGCAGACCGCAGCGGGACGTTACGAAGCGGAGTTTGAAGCGACATCGCGCGGCGCTTACCTGGTGAGCGTGACGGAAGAGGGCGGGCAGGCCGCGCCGATTACCGGGTCTGTGAACTCTTACTCGCCAGAGTACGCCGTTACTACGTCAGATGCGAACCTGCTCGCTCGCATCAGCGAGGCTACGGGCGGAAGAGTGCTTGCGGGCGATCCAGCGGGAGTTAATCTCTACGAGCGAGGCGCAGTCAAGACGCGGCCGCAGGAGATATGGCAATGGCTGCTGCTTGCGGCGCTTCTCATCCTGCCCGTAGACGTGGGCATACGGCGCGTTCACATCACGCGCGAGCAGGTCGCCGCCGCCCGCGAGTGGGTCCGATCAAGGCTTCGATCTCCGAGACAGGTGGCCGAGACGGCAGAGGCGACGGGGCTATCTCAATTGAAAGACGCGCGCGCGCGCGTGCGGCTCGGCGACAACGGAGCGGCAGAGGCTGCGGGCACGCAGAGGGCAGCGGCTACGGCGCGCGCGGCGCGGAGTGAGAGAGTCGAGCCGCCAGCCGCGAGTGAAGCGCGCGCGGGCGAGACGGCCGCGCCTGCCGCCAGTTCGGGTGGTGATTCGCAAGCAGGGCGCGAGGTGCGCGAAGAGGAAACGGGTGAAGCAAAGCCGCTCGCAAGCCGCCTGCTCGATGCCCGTCGAAAGAGGCGCGATTGACGACTAGCGGAAGCTCTACGCAGCGCCTGACTATGCGTTGCCTGCCGGTTTTGTCGTTAAGAAGAAAAAAAGCTTGACCCTGGAACCTGTTCCAGAGTTTATAATCTAACCGTGGCTGTTAGTGAAAAGAATCATCTCTTGCGCGCGGGCGAGCTTGCGCGCCTGTGCGGAGTGAGCACAGACACTTTACGCCATTACGAGCGCAAGGGGCTGCTGCCCGCGCCGCGCCGGTCTCGAAACGGCTACCGCCAGTACAGCGCGGACTCGCTTGACCGCGTGCGGCTCATAAGGCGCGCGCTCGCGATAGGGTTTCGCATAGACGAGCTTGCGGTCATTCTCAAAGAGCGCGACCGTGGCGGCACCCCCTGCCGTCGAGTGCGCGCGCTGGCCGAAGCGAAGCTGAACGAAATCGAAGCGCGTCTGCACGAGATACAGAGCGTGCGCGACGATTTGCGCGCGGTCTTGCGCGACTGGGACGCGCGGCTCGGGAAAACGACCGCGTCCGAGCGCGCGGGACTACTCGAAGCCCTGGCAAATGATTCTTCAATCCCCGAGAGACAATCGCCGCTCGCGACGCCACGTCTGAAACGGAGAAAAAGTAAGGAGACTATTATATGAGATACGATCGAATAATCGCGCCGGTCTTCTGTGCGATCTTATTTATCTCTTCTGCCGCGCTTGCACGCCAGGACCAGCATCAACACAGCCAGCACGACCACCATGCCGAAGTCAATAAAAGAGGCGATAAGACGATGGGCTTCAGCCACTTGAAGACGACTCACCGCTTCCGGTTGTTTGAGGACGGCGGCGCGATAGAGGTTGAAGTCAACGACGCCACGGATGCGGAGAGCCGCGCAAAGATTCAAAAGCACCTCAACAAGATCGCCGAGCGTTTCGCCGCCGGAGATTTTGCCATGCCTATGGCCATACACGACCAGACGCCGCCCGGCGTTGCCGTGATGACGAATCTGAAAACCGACATCGCGTACAAATACGAAGACACGGAGCGCGGCGGTCGTGTGCGCATAATAACTAAGAACAGCGATGCGATTGTCGCGGTGCATGAATTTTTGCGCTTCCAAATTCAGGACCACAAGACGGGCGATTCGCTAGAGGTAGAAAAAAGAGAGTGAACATATAGACTTTCAACACAACAAACCGCACCCACGTACATAATATAAGCCCTGAAAGGGCGCGATAAAAAGATCGCCCTTTCAGGGCTTCGTCTCGTATGAATCGGTTCCCCGGCGCGATGCCTCCGGGGAGGGTCTTAATTCGCGGCTTGCCGCTAGCGGCCTGAGTAGGTGAGGCTCAGGCTGCCTGAAACGCTCGACATGCGGAGGCTGCGTGAGCCGTCGCCCACCTTACCGCGCGCGGAGTTTCTCGATCCATACCGCTCTTGCTTTATTTCAATCGGGAAATCGCTTCTGACCGAGCCGCTGAAACTCGACATGCTGATGTCCGCGCCGAGGCTCGAAGGCAGCCGCACGTCAACGTCGCCGCTCACGCTCGAAAACTTCATGCTGTCTGTGCCTTCGAGACGGTCTATCTCAACGTTAACGTCGCCGCTCACGCTGGAGGCGCTTACGGAGCCCGCGACATTTCTGACCCTAACGTCGCCGCTCACGGCAGAAGCATTTATCTTGCCGGTGACGCCGTTCATCTCGACGTTGCCGCTCACCGAAGAGATGCGGTCGAAATCGTAAGCAATCCCTCGCGGCACCTTTACCTCGAACCTGACGCTCACGTCGCAGTTGCAGTTCTTCGGGTAGCGCACAGTGATGTCGATATTGCCCGCTGTGCTGCGGTCCTCGATATCTACCTGATCGATGTCGCGCCCGCGCTTTATACCCGTGACGACGATGGCGCTGCCGTCGTAGCCTTCTACGATGACATCGCCCGAAACCGTGCCGATGCGAACTTCGCCGCCCGCGCCGATCTGGTATGACTTCTGGAAATCCTGCGCAGCGGCTGTGCCGGCGAGCGCAAAACCGAGCGTGACCAAAACGGCGGCCAGGCGAAACAAGGCTTTATTCATGACTGGCGAAACTCCTTTCGAGACTCTTAAACTTTGCCTTTACACCGGGTGAGTGACCCCCGGGCCAAAAAAGTTTCAGGTGAAGAAGATTTTTCTTAGGGCCGTCTCCGACGGCTGGTTGACTTGAGCCTCAGAGGGGTTACACAATGATAGGTATCGAGGAGACGGATGATTAAGGCTGTAACTATCTCGCTTATTCTTCTGGTCTTTGCCGGGTGCGGCGGCGGCGACACGGACCAGGACGCGCCCGCGCGCGAGCCCGTGCCTTCTTTTAGAGTCGAGTCCGAGCAGCCCGATCTCGCCTCGCGCACGGTCACCGTCAACATCAGGTTTCAAGGGCCGGTTACAGAGTCACAAGCAATCTCGGCTGCCGAGTTCGTAATAGCCGACCGAAGAGAGCGGTTTCAGACGATCACTGTGAACTCATTGCTGCCGGGCATGAATGCGACCGGGGACCCATTTGTATTATCGAAGTTTAAAGACGGCGGGATAACCCATAGTTACAATCGTGCATCAGGGTCCGTGCGAATACCTACGCACTGAGCGATCTTTTGTGGAGGGCCAATGGCGATTATTTCCGACCAGGATCAGGAATTCCTTCGCAAACATTTTGAGGAGAATATCTCTTCCAATGTTGAGATAATTATGTTCACGGAGCGCTCCTCGCCCATAATCATCCCGGGCAAACAGCCGTGCGAGACCTGCGAGCAGACCGAACAATTGCTCAAAGAGGTGGCCGATCTTTCGGATAATATCGATCTGACGGTCCTCGACATTGCGAGCGCCGCCACGGAAGCCGCAGCGCACGGCATAGATCGCGTGCCCGCGTTCGTCCTCAAGGGAGCGGCTCGCGGCAGCGTCCGCTTTTTCGGCATACCGGCGGGCTACGAATTCTCAGGCTTTATCGCAGACCTCGTAGACACCGCATCGGGCACGACAGAACTTTCAGACGATACCCGCTCGTTTCTCGCCTCGCTTACTGAAGAGGTAAACATAAAGGTCTTTACAACGCCTACGTGACCCTACTGCCCTGCGGCGGCCAGGTTGGCCCACCAGCTAGCGGTCGAAAGCCCTCACGTTACAGCCGACGTTATCGAAGCTCAGGAGTTCCCCGACCTCGCGCGGCGCTACGCGGTCCGGGGCGTTCCCAAGATAGTGATAAACGACAGCGTGGAGTTCGTAGGCGCGCTGCCTGAGAAGGATTACGTCGCTTATGTTCGCTCTGCCACAAACGGCAAAACCGACACGGGCGACAAAGAGGAAGAGAAATAATAACGTATCCCGGTTCGTGCATGCGAGAATTGCTTTCAGCCTCGCATTATGAACCGGCTGCGGCTGCGGAGGCGCTCGACGATCGCAGCCGGGGCCTTTTCGGGCGACCCCGCGTCAAACGGCGGTTGCGGATCATATTCGATGGCGAGCTGTATGGCCTGAGCCATCTCTTCGCCGCGCTCAAGCGCGACCAGCCTTAAAGCCATATCGATTCCTGAAGACACCCCCGCCGCAGTGATGATCTTGCCCTGTTGCACTACTCGCTCCAGAGTCGGCTCGGCACCGAGCTCTCTCAGCACGTCCATCGCCAGCCAGTGTGTTGTGGCGCGCAAACCCTTCAGCAAACCGGCTCCGGCAAGCACGAGCGACCCCGTGCATACGGAGGTCGTCCAGCGCGTCTTCTCGTGTACGCGGCGAATCCAACCTAAGACTCTCTCGTCATCCATCAGAGCCGCCTGTCCGGGCCCGCCTGGCACTACGAGTATGTCGGGCGCGGTTACATCTTCAAGCGCGTAATCGGCTACGAGCGCGAGGCTGCCCGTGTCCGTGCGGACAGGTCCTTTCTCCTTGGCGACGAACCGCACACTGGTGTCGGGCATCGATCTCAGGACTTCATAAGGCCCTATGGCGTCGAGCGCCGTCAGGCGCTCAAAAATGAGAATCGCAATTTCCATAGCCTCACCCTTTCATTTAACCGATATACCTGGGTATGTTGAAGAGAAAGCCTTTCTCTTTATCAGGGATGAAACCGCCCATCAGCCACAAGTAGACGAAGAAGGAATAAAAGAGCGCCATAAAGACGAGCGCCGCGCGCCGCCACAAAGGCGGGCGCAGCTCTTTCGGCAAAAACCGCGTGTTGATATAAAGCACGTGCAGCGAGCTTATGATGAGGATTAAGCCCGCGACGTTCGCGCCCATCTGTAGCAAGATGATAGGCTGTGTCAACCGCAGCGCTATGATGCCCCAGATGACAACGACCGCGAGCACCGCGTAATAAACGACTCTCACATCTCCGCCGCGCCAGCTACGGATGCGGTCGCTGCCGCTCCACAGCATGTCTGTGACCGCGCGCACCATGCCTTCTAAAGCATCGAGCTGGGTCTTAAACAACACCCACACGCTCATCAACGCGAGCACGAGGGAGAGAGCCGCGCCGCCACGCCGCGCCATTGCGTCGGCCAGCTCCGCGGCTACGGCCAGACCGCGAATCTCTTTGCCCGGCTCAATGAACGAGGTGTAGAGGATGGCTGGCAGCCCCATCCCCAGCAGCGCGCCCGCGAAGAATATGCCCCACTGGTCCGCGCTTATGATGCGCCACCAGCCGCGCCACCGCTCCAAGCTTTCAGGCGCTACCTTGAAGATCACGCCCGTGTGCGCCAGCTTCACTTTTTGGCCGCCGACAGCCGCCGGGATGAAGCCTACTTTCTGTCCCATCCCGTAGCCCTTGTCGCGCACGTAGTTTGACACCGTCAGATTGGCGGCGCCGCCCGCGCCCGAATAGGCCGCGAACGCGCCTATCAGAAACCAGTCGACGCCGGGCGGGACGAAATTAAACTTGCCGGCGGCGAGGTCATACCCGACAAACCCTACCGCCGTCGCGAGCCAGCTCTGCGGGCTTGCGTATATCAGGCACAGCAGCAGCATACTGCTTAAGATGGAGAGCACCATGATCCAGTTGAGTATCTCTAGCGTGCGCTCGATACGCTTGCCGCTGAATACCAGTATCGCGACGCAGACGAGGAATGCCACTACGCCATACAGGTAGACCAGGTTCCTGTCCTCGGCTCCGGCCATGCGGCCCGCGAACAGAAAGAAGACCGCGCCCGCAGCAGAGCCGGCCCAGGCGGGCCAGCCCGTTTGCAGGAAGTAGAGGACAGCGTAAAACCACGCCCAGAAAGTCGAGCGTGGTTTTGTGCGCATAAATCCGGTCAGAATGGGCTCGCCCGTGTAGAGCGTGTAACGGACCACCTCCGTGTTGAATATGGTTTGCAACCACACAGCGACGAGCGTCACCCACAGCAAGGCGAGCCCGTACTTGACGAAGGCGGCAGGGCCGAGGAGCCATTCGCCGCTGCCGATCGATGTGCCGAGTATTATCGCGCCCGGCCCTATGACGCCCAGAATCTTAAGCCCTTTTGTGTTGGGCGGGCCGGGCAGCTCCGACTCTTTCCACGCTTCGAGCCCCGAACGAGCTTCCAACGGCGCGATATTTTTTTTAGCCGTCTCGGTTGCCACAGGCTTTCTAGCCTCCTCAACATCGCGTGTTCATGACGCGGCTAATAATACTTCTTCGGGGTCAAATAACAAAGGAAAGAACCGCCCGCCCATCTTTTCGCCCTTTGCTATTGGCGGCACGCCTTCAAGCAACGATTCGTCAGTAGCACTCCTTACCCCATCGCGGAATACGTTTATCACAGTCGCCCTCCGAGGTCTGTCAGTCGTGTTAGCAAACGAGCCGTGTATCATCCTGGGATGATGAAAAGAGGCTTCGCCTTTCTTTAACTCGATTGCGATTGGCTTGAAGAGGCTCTTTTGTTCTTCCGACAGGACGGACTGTATCGCGTCCATGTCGCCTGTGAGGCCGGTTATAGGCAGGTCCGGCCAGAGGTGGCTGCCGGGAACGTAATGAACACAACCGTTCTCGCGCGTCGAATCGTCCAGCCCTATCCAGCAAGTCAGGTGCGCGAGCGGTTCGGTCCTGGTCCAGTATGAATAGTCTTGATGCCAGGCGACCACGCCGCCGTGAAATGCAGGCTTGCAAAAAATCTGGTCGTGCCAGAAGCGCACAGCGCCTCCGATCAATTGAGAAGCGGGGACTGTGAAAGCCGGGTTCCACAAGATGTCGTGAAAGCCCACCGTTATTCGCCACGCGCCCAGCGCATGAAAAACAACTTTAGCCGGGTCCTTCGATTCGTTTGAATGGTATTCGTAAAAAAGATGATGCCCCGGGTGCGAAGGGTCTGTTAATTCTGCGAGCTCTCGTCTCAGCGTTTCTACCTGCTCGTCACCGAGCACGCGCACTGGGGCCAGATAACCATGCTCTTTGTAGAATCTCACCTCGCGTGCGCCGAGCAGATGACGCGCCCACTCGCCTGCCGAGCCGGGCAGCGCGAAGAGATCTCCGATCAATCCATGACGTGTGGATAAATCTTCTACCAACCGGCGCGCTCCTTGTTAAGATCACCCGTCCGCGAGCAGTATGACGTGCAACTGCTGGGGCCCGTGAACGCCGACGACCAACGTCAGCTCAATATCGGCAGTGCGGCTCGGCCCTGTGATAAAAGTTATCGCGCTCGGCGGATGCGGAGCCGAACCGCCGCCCGCTTCCGCAAGCAAAGGGAATAGATCATCGAGCCCTGAGATTATCTGCCGCGCCTCGACTACGGCAAGGTGAACGGGAGGAACGAGCGACGCCGAGCGCGCGCGCCCCGGTCCCGAAATTAAGACGAGCGTCCCCGTGTCTGCGAGCGCGTAATCGACGGCTGTAATCCCTATCTCAGAATTGATAGCGGCCCGTACAAAATCGCTCGCCGTGCCAGTCGCGCGATCGCGCAAGAACTCAGCGCCAATTCTTTCGAACAGGTCAAAAGGCGCGATGCTTTCGATTAGCGGCGAGTCCCAGCCGATCACACTTTTCGCGCCCGTCGAAAGCGCTAGCCGCTCGACATATTCCGAGGCTGCGGCCGGGCTTGCTGCTCGAAAGAGATGGCCGCCCACTCGCGTAAGCTCTGCTGCGAACTGTTCGACCAAACGCTCGCGCTGCTCGTCACACCTTTGACGTATTTCATCTGCCCGAGGGCTTGATAGGCTTGAACTTTCTTGAGGCGCTTCGGATTTCAAAGCAACCCTGATTCTTGAGAGCACCTCTTCGCGCGCGGTGTCGGCCATGCTTTATCTTTTCTCCGTGTCGCGCCAGAGCGAGCGGAAAGAGCGGCGCGCGAGCGGCGGGAAGTCGCGGTTTGCGGTCCACGCGCCCAGCGAGAAAGGCAAGCGATCAATCTTACCGTCCTTGAGCATCAGCCCCTGAAATATCGCGGGCAGTCTGAAGATCAGGTTGTAAAGCCAGGGGTGACGCATCGCGAAAGCCCACGCTTTTATCGCCAACCTTTCCGAAAGCCGGGGCCTTGCTCGGTCGCCGCCCGACGATTCGGCCCACTCGCTTCTGAGGTTCAAGAGCATGTGCGGAATATTTATCTTCACGGGACAGATTTCGCGACACGCCCCGCACAGCGAAGAGGCAAAAGGCAGATCTTTTGCCCGCTCAAGCCCGACCATCATCGGCGTGATGACCGAGCCTATGGGGCCTGAGTAGACCGACCCATAAGCGTGGCCGCCGATTTTCTGATAGACGGGGCAGACGTTCAAGCAGGCCCCGCAACGCAAACAGTAAAGCGACTCGCGTTTCTCCGAGTCCGCGAGAATGCGCGTGCGCCCGTTATCGAGAAGGACAAGATGGAACTCGCGCGCGCCGTCGGATTCGCCCTCGCCCCGCGCGCCCGTGATTAATGATACATAGCTGGACATCTTCTGCCCGCTGGCGCTGCGCGCAAGTATCCGCAGAAAAACCGCGAGGTCGGCCAGCCTCGGGACGACCTTTTCTATCCCCATCAGCGCGACGTGCAGGCGCGGAAGCGTTGTGCTCAGACGGATGTTGCCTTCGTTTTCAACGAGGACGATCGTGCCCGTTTCGGCGACGGCGAAATTGGCCCCGGTGACGCCCATCTCGGCGGTGCAGAATTTCTCGCGCAACTGTTTGCGCGCCGCCTGCGTCAGCTCTTCGGCCTCTCTTAAATCGCCCGTGCCGAGCTTTTCTCGAAACAAATCCGTGACGTCGCCTTTCGATTTATGAATCGCGGGGGCGAGGATGTGTGAAGGCTTTTCGCGGGCAAGCTGAACGATGTATTCGCCCAGGTCCGTCTCGACGGCTTCTATACCGGCTTGTTCGAGGGCTTCGTTCAGCTCGATCTCTTCGGTAGCCATAGACTTGCTTTTGACCACGCGCTTGACCGAGTTTTTGCGCGCAAGCTCAAGGATGATCCCGACCGCATCATTTGCGGTCCGCGCCCAGTGGACACTGCCGCCCGAGCGCGTGACGCTCTCTTCGAGCCGGACGAGATATTCATCCAGCCGGTTTATAGTCTCTTCCTTGATGGCGCGCGCGCGGTCGCGCAGCGCTTCGCCGTCTTCGAGGTCACGGAAAGCGACTGCGCGCATAACTGTAAACCTGTTCAGCACGCGCAGCCGCGATTGCAGCCCGGCATTCTCTATCGCCGCCTGTGAATTCTCTATGAACTTTTCGGTATTGACATGCATAAGAGCGGGAGTCAGGAGTCAGAAGTCAGAATAGCTACTGACTTGGAATAGGCCGCAGGAGCCGTTTTCAAGCCACTAACCATTCTAACTCCTGACTTCTGACTCCTGAATACTATGTCTTTGAAAGAAGCTCGGCGATATGCATTGTCTTGATTGGGAGCGACTGGCGGCTCAGCCCGCCAGCTATCTGCATCAAGCAACCCATGTCGCTCGCCA
>DASUNP010000010.1:0-84196 GCA_036277095.1 Blastocatellia bacterium | reverse complement strand
GAGATCGTCAGCGTGAAGACGAGCACGCCGCGATCGATGCTAGCGGCGGCGAATTTTGGGAGCGTGATCGGGAGAATTGAGACGAGCAGATCGACGCCCCAGACGGCGACCAGAAGCCCTGCGGCGCCGCCGATCAAGGCGACGACGGTGCTTTCGGTGAGCAGTTGCCTGACCAGCCGCCAGCGCCCCGCGCCGAGCGCGCGTCGTATGGCTATCTCTCTGCCGCGCGCGGCGGCGCGCGCAAGCATCAGGCTCGCCACATTCGCGCAGGCGATCAAAAGCACGAAGGCGACCGCGCCCAACAGCACGAACAGCGCGGGCCGAACGTCGCCGACCAGCCTCTCTTGCGCGGGCACGACGAGCGCGCTGCGGTTTGCGTTCTCCTTCGGATAAGCTTGTTCGAGACGCGCCGCTATCGTCTCCATATCCGATTGCGCGCGGCTGCGGTCTACGCCCGGCCTTAAGCGGCCTAAGACTCTGTGAAAGTGGACGTCGCGGTTAGCGAGGAAGTTGAACTGCGCGGTCTGTGGCCAGAGCGTGTGGTACATCGAGATCGGGACCCACATCTCTGCTTCTGAAGAAAAACCTTTGAAGCCTTCGGGCGCAATCCCTATGACCGTGTAATCCGCGTCATTGAGTTTAAGACTTCGACCTAGAATTGCAGAATCAGCGCCGAACCGATTCTGCCAGCAGCTATAACTAAGGATGACCACGGGGCCGCTCCCGGGAGCAGTGTTCTCTTCGGGCAAAAAGGCGCGCCCCTGAATAGGCACGACGCCCAAGAGCGAGAAATAGTTTTCCGAAACCACTTCGCTCCGTATGCGCTGGGCGCGCTCGGCGGTCGTGTAAGTAAGCACGGTCGGGAAGTGAGCGGCTATGTCTTCAAAGGCTTCGTTCTGCGACCGATAGTCGAGGAAGTTAGGATAAGAGACGGGGCGCGGCTCTTTATCTATGGCTTCCGACACGACCACCAGACGGTCGGGCGCGGCGTAAGGCAACGAGCGGAGCAGCACCGCATTAACGACGCTAAAGACCGCAGTGTTGGCGCCGATGCCTAAGGCGAGCGTAAGCACTGCGACTACGGCAAAGCCTGGTTTTCTCGCAAGCAGTCGTAAGCTGTATCGGAGGTCTTGTAAAAGCGTTTCCATCAACTACCTTTCAATTTGAGATTTGAGATTTCAAATCTCAAATCATTCATACCTGAGCGCGACCATAGGATCGATCTTCGTTGCGCGGCGCGCGGGCAGATAACAAGCCAACAGAGCTACGCCGGTCAGCAGCAACGCAATGACGGCGAACGTCAAAGGGTCGGTCGCGCCGACTCCAAACAACAGACTCTCCATCAATCTTGTCAGCGCAAACGCGGCGATCAATCCGATCACAACGCCGATCACAGTCAGCCTCACCCCCTGCCCGAGGATCAGCTTGAGCACGTCTGAGGTTTGCGCCCCCAGCGCCAGTCGTAATCCGATCTCGCGTGTCCGCTGCCCTACGGCGTAAGCCATCACGCCGTAGATGCCAACGGCCGCCAAAACCAGGGCGACGGCGGCAAACAGCAAGAGCAGCGAAGCGTTGAAGCGCGGCTGCGCGATGGCTGTGGTGACGAGTTGTTCGAGCGTCGCGATGTTAGAGACGGCCTGGTCCCCGTCCACGGCGCGAACCTGTTCGCGCACGCCACTCACGACACTCACAGGGTCGGCCCCGGCGCGTATCACCAGAGTCATGCTCGGCACCGGAGCGTGGACATAAGGCAGGTAGATTCCCGGCTCGACTTCCGTTTGCAGGCCGGACTCGCGCACGTCGCCAGCCACGCCGACTACTGTGAGCCAGTCGCCCCCGCGACTGATCTTGACGCGCTTGCCTAACGGGCTGTCGTCAGGCCAGTGGCGGCGGGCCGCCGCTTGATTGATGACGACCGCCCCGGCCGTGCTCCAGGCTTCCTGCTCGGTAAAGGTCCGCCCTTGAACGAGCGGCGTGCCGAGAGCTTGAAAATAATCGGGGCTGATCGAACGGTAATTGATGCTCAACTCCTGGCCCGGCTGCGGCTCGGGACGACCTTCGATCATGAAGCCTGCCCCCGAATTTCCTCTGAGCGGCAATCGATGAGTGGCCCCGGCAAACTCGACGCCCGGCAACGCCTTTATGCGATCGAGCGCCTGCTGTAAGAATGCAGCCCGTTGCTCTCGCTTAGGATATTTAGCCTGGGCTAAATTGATCTCCATCGTCAGGCTGTGCGCCACGTCAAACCCTGGCTCGACCTGCTGCAATCTGATGAAGCTCTGCACGAGAAGGCCCGCGCCTACGAGCAACATCATCGCCAGCGCGATCTCGGAAACCACCAAGAGCCTGCCCAACCTGTGACGGCCGGCCCCTTCCGTCGAAGTAAGGCTGCCCTCTTTGAGCGCCCGGCTGAGATCGGTCCTTGAGGTTTGCAGCGCCGGGGCCAGGCCAAAGATTGTTCCGGTCAATAACGAAAGCGCGAGAGTGTAACCAAGCACACTGCCATCGATCCCGACTTCTTTGAGCCGAGGGATGCTGTCCGGGCCGAACGAGACGAGCAGGTCCACTCCCCAGACGGCGAGTAACAACCCCATTCCGCCGCCGAGCAAAGCGAGCAGAAAGCTCTCCGTGAGCAGTTGTCGCACGATCCGCCCGCGCCGGGCGCCGAGCGCCGAGCGGATTGCGATCTCGCGGCCTCGCGCCGAAGCGCGTGCAAGCAGCAGGTTAGCGACGTTCGCGCACGCAATGAGCAGGATGAGGCCGACCGCCGCAAGCAACACGAGCAGAGTAGTTCGGATCTGCCCGCTGATGGCCTCGTGCAGCGGCAGCATGGTCGAACGCCAGCCCGTGTTAGTTTTGGGGTAGGCCTGTTCCAGACGCTGGGCGATCATGTCCATATCCGATTGCGCACGCTCCACCGTGATGCCGGGTTTGAGCCGCGCGATCACGCGCAGAAAGTGAGCAGAGCGTTCGCCTCGCTGCGCGTCGGGGGCAAAGGGAATCCAGATATCCGTGTTGTCCTGCGGGAAAGTGAAGCCGCGCGGCATGACGCCTACGACCGTAAAAGGCTGGCCGTCTACCATCAACTGTCGCCCGATCAGTTGCGCGTCGCGACCGAAGCGCTGCTGCCACATCCTGTGACTCACGATTACAACCCGGTCTGCGCCGGCCTGATCCTCAGTGGGGAGGAACATGCGCCCCTCGGCAGGCGCGATGCCCAGGGTCTGGAAGAAACTCGCAGTCACGCGCGCGCCCATCAACCGTTCCGGCTCGGCCCCTACAGTCAGGTTGAATCCGTCCTCACGGAAAGCGGCCATCTCCTCGAAGACTTCGTTCTCGGTGCGCCAATCGTTGAAGTTGGGAAAGGAGGCCGAAAACGAGGGCAGGTTCGCCGCAGGATTGCTCTCCCAGATGCGCACGAGTTGTTCGGGCTCTTTGAAAGGCAGCGCGCGCAGCAGCACGCCATTAACCACGCTGAAGATAGCCGTATTCGCCCCGATGCCTAAGGCGAGCGTGAGCGCCGCAACGGCTGTAAAGCCGGGCTTCTTGAGCAGCATACGGATTGCGTATCGCAAATCTTGTATGAACGTTTCCATAATTTGTCATTTGTCATTTGTCCTTTTCATTCTCTGCATTCTCCGCAAAGGACGAATGACAATCTTATTCATATCTGAGCGCGACCATAGGATCGACGCGCGTGGCCCGCCGCGCGGGCACGTAGCTCGCTACGAGCGCGAGCGCGACTAGCAGCGCAGATATTACTGCGAAAGTAACCGGGTCGGTCGGCGTCACGCCGAACAGAAAACCCTTGAGCAGTCGCGTCAGCACGAGCGCCCCCACGACGCCCGCTGCGATGCCCGCGAGCGCAAGCGCGATCCCTTCGCCGAGAATCATTCCCGTGATGTCGCGCGCCCTGGCCCCCAACGCCATGCGAACGCCTATCTCGTGCGTGCGCTGGCTGATCGAAAAGCTTATCAATCCGTATATCCCGACTCCCGCGAGCACTAAAGCGATCGTAGCGAACGCGCAGATCAGCAACAGGTTGAAGCGGCGCTCTCCGAGCGAGCGCGACACGAGCGCCTCCATCGTGTTGATGCTGTAAAAAGGCTGGTCTTTATTGATAGCCCTTATCTGATCTTTTGCGGCGGGCAGCAACGTTTCCGGGTCCGAAGATGTCCGCACCACGATCGCCATGCCGCCGAAAGGGTTTTGCAAATGAGGCACGAAGAATTCCGGGCGCGGATCGCTGTCGAGTCCAATGTGACGAACGTCGGCCACAACGCCTATGATCTCGCGCGACATCGGGCGGCCGAACGAGCCTACGGTTATCCTCTTGCCCACGGGGTCTTCGTCCGGCCAGAAGCGGCGAGCCATCGCCTCGTTAATCAACACGACGAGCGGCGAGCCGGGACGATCGTACTCGTTAAAGAAGCGGCCGCTCTTCAGATGAATGCCCATAACTTTGAAGTAATCTATAGACGCTACAGTCGAGTAAGCTGTTAACTGCTGCCCCGGCTCGGCGGGTTTTCCGTCAATCGTGAACGTAGTGTCGACGTCGATCGTGTCTTCGTTGTTGAACGGGAGGGCTGTCACCGCGCCGACCGCTTGAACGCCGGGCAGGCTCGACAGGCGCGAGAATGCTTCATCAAAGAATGCAGTCCTCTGCTGAGGCGTTTGATACTTGTCCCAGATGAAGACTTGCAAGGATAAGACGTTGTCGGGCGTAAATCCCGGATCGACCTGCAAGAGCCGAATGAAGCTGCGAACCAGCAGTCCCGCGCCTACCAGCAGCATCAGCGCAAGGGCTATCTCCGACACGACCAGCGCGTGCCGCAAGCGGCGGCGGCCGAAGCCCGCAGTCGACGTGCGCCCGCCCTCCTTTAAGAACTGTTGAAGCTTCGGGCTTGAAAACTGAATCGCCGGGGCGAGGCCGAAAGTGAGAGCCGTTACTATCGATACCGCGAATGTGAAAGCGATGACGCGCGCGTCGATACTCACTTCGTCTATGCGCGGGAGGCCGGCGGGACTGAGCGCGAGTATCGCGTCGATTCCCCAGCTCGCCAGAAGTATCCCGCACACACCGCCCAGCAGAGCCAAGAATAGGCTTTCAGTAAATAGCTGCCGGATTAAACGCGCGCGACCGGCTCCGAGCGCGGCACGTATCGCCAGCTCTTTTTGTCTTTCCGCCCCGCGCGCCAGCAGCAGGTTCGCCACGTTTGCGCAGGCTATAATCAAGACCAGCCCGACCGCGCCCAGCAGCACGAGAAGCGCGGGGCGCACGTGCTCGACGAGCTGTTCGGGCAGCGGGACCAACATCACGCCCGTGCCTTGGTTCGTCCGTGGATGCTCGCTCGCCAGACCAGCGGCGATGCGGGCCATGTCGTCTTCGGCTTGCTCGACGCTCACGCCCGGCTTCAACCGCGCGACGACATTTATGTAACCGCCTGTTCGCAGCCGCCGGTCGAGGTCGCTAAAAACCTTTGGCGCCCACATCTGTTTTTCGTCGAGGAAGCGAAACTCCGGCGGGAGCACGCCGACGACCGTATAAGGCTCGTTGTCGAGCTGCAAGGTCTGCCCAACGATCTGCGGGTCCGAACCGAACCGCCGCTGCCACAGCCCGTAGCCGATCACCACGACTCGCGAGCCGCCCGGCTTAAACTCTTCGGGGTCGAACGTCCTTCCGTAAAGCGCGCGGACGCCGAAGATTTCAAAGAAGCCTTCCGAGACTAACCACCCGCGAATAGACTCGGGCTCCGCGCCGCCCGTGTAATCGAACCCGTAAGGGAAGACGGCGGCCATCTGGTCGAAGACTTGATTGCGCTCTCGCCAGTCGAGAAAATTAGCCGGGGCGACTTTCTCTTGCATCGCCGCGGCTTCTGACAATCGCTCCCAGAGCGTGATGATGCGGTCCGGGTCTTTGTAAGGAAGGCGGTCGAGCAGCAGCTTGTTGACTACGCTGAAGATCGCCGTGTTTGCGCCTATGCCGAGCGCCAGAGTGATTATGGCGACAAGCGTAAAGCCGGGTTTTCTTATGAGAACGCGAAAGCCGTATCGAAGGTCCTGCCAAAGAGTCTCCATAACGTCCCCCCACGATTCACCGCAGTGCAAGGTAAACGGCGTGCCACTTGGCAATTTTGGATTTTGGATTTTGGATTTTGGATTCTTATCCAGGTTCGGGGAAGGTTAAGTACAGGTTTGACAAAGGCTTTCGTCGGGGTCACGCGCTGCTCGTTTCAGGATCGCGTCGTCAATCTAAAATCCAAAATCCAAAATCCAAAATCGATTGGGGTGTTCGCTTTCGGGAATGGCTTTCCCAAAATCGGATTCACCGCAGAGACACAGAGAACACAGAGATGGCGCAGAGCAGACAGTTTTTCTCTGCGCTTCCTTTGGGTCCTCTGTGACTCTGCGGTGAATTCTCTTACGTTCTCAGAGGCTCACTTTACAAATTGAGCTTGTAGGTCGCAGAGAGGTTGCGCGCGCCTGCGCCCTTTTTCACCTTAACGGGCAGAGTGACCTTTGCTTCTTTGATAAAGCAGAGGCTCTCTTTCGCGGCTTCGCAATAGTAGATCACATAGCGAGCCTCAACAGTCGTCTCTCCTTCAACGGCCTTGATGGGAATGCTGACCGGGAATTTCGGGTTTCGTATGTTTTCACCTGCGGCGTCTTTAAGGCTGACAATCTGTTTTTGCGCGGGCGCTACAGCGACGGCGGAAGGCGCGAGTGCGTTCAGCTTGTAACCGGGGGGCAGTTCCAGTTGCAAGGTCAAGGTCGCGTCACCCGGCTCAATAGTCTGCGGAACGGCTTCGATCACTTCGCCCATGAACTGCTTCTCGCGCATGCGCGGGCGCAGCTTTTCAAGCCCTTTGATCTGAAGCGTCTCGACGCGCTTCGTCTTCAAATCCGCCACGCGGATAGCGTGATTATTCGTGTCCGCGATGTAGAGCTTTCCGAAAGCTATGCTCACGCCGGCAGGCTCATCAAAGGTCGCGCGCTCGCCGTCCGCCAGCCCCTCTTCGCCCGTCCCAAGGAAAGTCTGCGAAGATTTGTCTTTGGCCGTGATGCGCTTGATCTTGTTGTTGTAAGTGTCGGCGACGTAGAGCGCGCCTTCGTGATAAACCACACCGAGCGGGTGTTGTAAGCGGACTTCGCTGGCTTTGCCGTCTTTATCGCCGAATTCAAATAACCCTTCGCCGACGATCGTTTCCACGTTGCCATTGGGGTCGAGGTCCGCAGAGCGAATGGCGCTGACTTCGCTGTCGGCAAAGTAGAGCTTCGCGCCGTCCGTCGTTATCCCCGAGGGCTGCGCGAGCGCAGCCTGATCGAGCGGCCCATCAATTATGTTCTCGCGCCCGCTCCCGGCGTAAGGCACTACGCCGCCGGTCTTCGGGTTCATCTTCCACAGTTGATGCGGACCGGCCATCGCTATGTAAAGCATCCCGTCGTCGACAACCAGGTCCCACGGCGAGTTCAGCTCAGTCTGCTTGCCCTGCCCGCCGAGATGGTCTATGCGGCTGGCCTGACGTCCTGTGCCCGCGATTGTCGTGACCGCGCGCTTATCAAAATCTAAGGCGCGGATGGCATGATTTTCGGTGTCGGCGACGTAGAGCGTGCGGCCATCGAGCGCCATCCCCTGCGGGTGATTGAATGTCGCGGATTCAAAGCTGCCGTCCGCCATGCCTATCTCGCCCGTGCCGATCACCTCTTTGACTTCGTAGCCATCGAGCGACAACACGACGATGCGGTTATGATTCGAATCGGCTATGAACAACTGGCGGCTCTTCTCGTCGGCCAGCACCTTGCCCGGGAACGCGAGCATGGAAGATGGCGTGCGCGTGCGCTCTAACTTCAGCTTGAACGGGCGGCGGTCGATCTGGCCGCGCGCGTCAAACTTCTTGATGACTTCCGAGATCAGCTTATCGAACGGCTCGTAAATGCCTTCGCCCGAAACGTAGCCGATCACCTTCCCCGCCGGATCGATGAGCATCAGCGTAGGCCACGCCCTCACGCCGTATTGCTGCCAGATTTCCATCTGCCAGTCGTTGACCACGGGGTGCTCTATCTCGTAGCGCAAGACCGCCTGGCGAATATTGTCGATGTCGCGCTCGCCGTTGAACTTGGCCGAATGAACGCCTATGACTACAAGCTCGTTCGGGTATTTCTTTTCGAGTTTCTTGAGGTCGGGTATGACGTGGATGCAGTTGATGCAGCAATAAGTCCAGAAGTCGAGCAGCACCACTTTGCCGCGCAGGTCGCGCAAGTTTATGGGTTTCTCGGTATTGAGCCACTGCATACCTTCGGGGAAGTCGGGCGCGTTCACTTTGCCTTCGTACTCTGGCATCTGGTTTTGCTCCTTCTGAAAAGTCGCGCCGAGCGACAGGCAGATTGCGACGAGCAACAGGATTACAAGCAGCGACTTTTTGATAATCATTCTCTGTTCCATCTTTCTAATATATATTTCGAGCTAATATACATTTCGAGAGATTATAGCAGATTGGATGGGTCCGACTGCCCGTCACGTTTCGAGTCGCACAGTGACTCGGTGATAACCCGTGGCTCCTTGCGGGACTGTGCTGCGGTCCTCTGCAATTTGAGGCGCGCCCGTGCCGTCCGTGGCGCGCACTACAAGTTTGTACTCGCCCGCACTGGCGGGCCGCCAGTCGTAACTCCACAACGCCCAGGTGAGCCGCGAGCCGGGGTAATCTATCCTAGCTTCATTCCACGCGCGCCCTCCGTCTGTGCTCACCTCAACGCGGCTCACGCCACGGTCGCCGCCGAAGGCTATGCCTTTAAGCGTGATGGCGGGCTGAAACTTTATCTCCTGGTCATAGTAAGGGAAATCGAAGCGCGACCGGGTCGGCACGACGAAATCAGGCCCCCAGCCTTGCTGTTCGTAAAAGCCTTTCGCGTCGTGGTCGACAAGCTCAATGCGCGTAACCCATTTAACACTCTTTTCGCCGTACATGCCCGGGACGACTATGCGCGCGGGGAAGCCGTGCGTTTGTGTAAGCGGCGCTTCATTCATCTCGTAAGCGACGAAGGTCGACTCCTCCATAGCCTTTTCATACGGGATGGTGTCGGTGTAACCGTCTACGGCGCGAAACATCACTTCGACAACTCCCGCGCGCGGGCTCGCGGCTTCGATCAGGCTGCGAAGCGGAACGCCTCTCCACACGGCGTTGCTCATCAACCCGCCGCCGACCCAGTTGCTGATGCACATCAAGGTAGTCTCTTGAGTCGTCACGGGCAGCGCCCGCAAATCCGCGTAGCTGTAATCGCGAGGTTGCTCGACCATGCCTGTGACCTCAAGCCTCCACACAGAGCGCGCCACTTCCGGGTCGATGACGTTTTTAGTGACGGTGTAAAAATCTTCGGTGGGCGTGATGGGTTGAACTTCGGGGCCTATGTACTGCTTGCCGTCGTAACTGAATGTCGCAATCTGAAATAGTTTGTACAACAGCCCGAATGTCGCGGCTGCGACGGCGACGCCGGCAGTGCTTGCGATAAAGACGCGGCGCTTGATGGGCGGGCCTGCTGTAATCGCGCGCTCTTTGATCGGCTCATTTGAGGTCATGAAGCGATATGCGAACAGCAACGCCGCGCCGTAGCTTACGTAAGAGAGAAGCAGCCCCGTCGCGTTAGTGATCGTGGCCCACGCGGGCGGGAGCCCCAGGTAGCTCGTCTCAAGCACAGGCCATAAGACGATGAGCGACACTATCCAGAACAGCCCTACGAACACGCAGGCGAAGATGAAACCGCGCCTGCCGCGCCCGGCCAGCGATGCATAGATCAGGCCGCCGAGCGTGCCGACTACGATCTGCCCGGCAAGGACTGAGCCGGCGCCCGCCTGTTTCAATTCGTTGTAGCCGCCGAATTGCTGAAGTAGCTGGAGGAACTCGCCGGGGTTGAAGGTAGGGGCGATGCGGTCGCCGAACAACTCTGCCGGGGTCGCCAGGCCGAGCAAGTAACGCAACACCAGCATCACAAACGTCATCACGAGCGCGGCAATGAAACCGGCCAGAAGACCCGTCGCGAGACTTTTTATCGAGCGCCAGATATTGCTACTCATTTATCGTTAATTACCTCTCCAACTTCTCCAGGAAATCGCGCACGGCGGGCGCGAAGCTCGCCGCCATCTGAAGGTTATCCTCTTTTACAAGATCGGAGACTATGAAGACAAGGTGGTCGCGAGTCTCAAAGGCCGTGACCCGGCGGCTCATCGGTCTAGCCCCTTAATCGGGCGAGGGGGCGAACAAAATTTGCCCACTGATGGCTTAAGACTGTTATCAACCCCCGCCCCGAGGAATTGCCAATGAGGAATTGACAATTCTGCGCAAGGCGATATACTTGCCGCGCGCTCGCATCCCGCTTCATCGAAGTGAGCGTCTTTCAGGTGATCAATTCGCAAAACTCGTGAGTTCCAACAGTAACCGGTTTTCCATTGCGTCCTAGTAAGGTGGTTCAGGCGCAACACCAGAGGAGGCACAAATGGAGTCCGTCATCCGGCTTAGGTACGGAAGCCTACATTCATGTAGAGCAAATCTCTTATTGCTGATAACCCTGCTGGCCTGCATAGATTCAATCGCCGAGGCGCAAACCGCCCGCTCCTCCGCACTCTATTACGACAGAGCGAACGCGCATTACGCGAAGGGGAATATGAAGGCTGCCGTAGCGGATTACACAGCGGCAATAGCGTTCGACCCCGAATTCGCCGAAGCCTACAATCGCCGCGCGCAGGCGCGGTCGGCGCTGGGCGACCTCGAAGGCGCTTTAGGCGATCTGAAAAAAGCTCTTGAGATCGATCCCCAGTTCGTCGAGGCGAGGGGCAATCTCGGCAACCTCAGACTGACTATGGGCGACTACGATGCGGCCTTGGAAGATTTGAACAAAGCCTTAGAGCTTGATCCAGCCTACGGCGATGCTTACATCAATCGGGGTCTTATCAAACGCCAGCGGGGGAACCTCGATGGCGCGCTTGACGATTTCAACAGGGCGATAGCGGCGAACCCCCGTCTTGCGATGGCTTACAATAACCGAGGCTCGATTTATCTGGCGAAAGGCGATCTCAAGGCCGCCGTCGCAGAATTCAACCGCGCGCTCGAAATCGATCCGCGCATGGCGATAGCTTATGCAAATCGAGCTATGGCTAACCTGGCCGACGGCAACGACGCCGGAGCCGAAAGCGACGCGCGGCGCTCGGTGGAATTAAACAAGAAGTTAAAAGCAACCCTGGAGCAATGCTTCAGCCAGATAAGAGAGCAGCGCATGGCAAAAAATAATGGCAAAAATAGTGGCGCGGTCACGGCTAAACCATGACGCTAGATTTGACTGCCATTGCCTTGCGGCCCGTTTCGAGATCGCCGCAAATACTCTTGTCGAATTCAATCATAAGCCACCTGACGGAATTGAGTGCTGAGTGCTGAGTAAAAACCTTTATCGACGCGCCGGCTTTTTCTTTCACTCAGCACTCAGGACTTAGAAAACGTACGGCAACGCGCTCGATAGAGTCGGGTATGCGTAAACGAAATTCTTCAGATCGTCGGCCAGTATGCCGAACTTCATCGCAAGCCCGAAGATGTTGATTATCTCTCCGGCGCTCTGCCCGTACAGGTGCGCTCCCAGTATCACACCCGAAGCCGCTTCCGTGACGATCTTTGAATGAGCCACATCCTCGCCTACGATCTGGTAGACCTTCCAGGTCGACATGTCGTTCTTAATGACTCGCACGTCGAACCCGCGCGTTCGAGCTTCGCTTTCCGTAAGCCCCACGGAAGCGAGCGGCGGCACGGTGTAAACGGCCCTCGGTATCCAGTCGTGCCTGACGCGCTCGGCGTCGTTCTCAAGAAAGTTCCTCGCCACGACTCGCCCTTCATAAGAGGCTACGGGCGACAACTGCATGCGCCCGTGAGCGTCGCCCGCCGCAAAAATCTGCGGGTTCGATTGGCTCCTCAAAAACTCGTTCACCACGACGCCGCGACGGTCTGTATCGACCTCCGCTTTATCGAGCGCAAGGTCACCTATGGAGGCGACGCGCCCGGCTGCGTTGAGCACAAAGTCGGCCCGCGCGGTCTGGTCGCGGCCACCCTGTTCATACTCTACGGCAAGCGTTTCACCATCGCGGCGCACGGCCTTTAGCCTGGCTTGAAAACTTATCTCTATGCCTAAGGCGTTCGAGAATTCTATTAGTCGGGCGACTATGTCTTCGTCTTCGCCCGAAAGCACCTGGCGGCCGGGCGTGAGAATCCTTACGCGCGAGCCCGCGCGGGCGAAGACCTGGCCGAATTCCATCGCGACGACGCCCGCGCCGATGATCACAAGGTCGCCCGGCACGTCGCGCAGCGCGAGAATGTCGTTAGTCGTTTTGATAAACTCCCGGCCTTCGACTTTAAGCTCTCGCGGGGTGGAGCCTGTCGCGATGACGAACGATTTAGCGCGTATAATCTCGCCGTCGACATCAAGCTCGTCAGTCGACACAAAGCGCGGCGACCCTTGAATCAAATCGATGCCCTGCTCTTCGAGCGACGCGACGCTTGCGGCCGTCACGGTGCTTGTAAAACTCTCTTTGCGATCGATGACGCGCGACCAATCTATTCGAGGCTCGCTCACCACAATCCCGAACTTTTCTGCGTGCCTGATCTCGTCGAGCAGTTCCGTGCTGCGAACCAGCACCTTCTTCGGGTTGCAGCCGTTCAGCGAGCAGAGGCCGCCTATCGGCCCTCGATCTACGAGCGCCGTCCGGTGTCCTGCTCCCGCTATGCGCGACGCAGCCGTCAGCCCCGCGTTGCCTCCGCCTATTGCTACGAAGTCGTAATCTCTCATCTCTTATCTCCTCAATCTTGCGAAAGTCCAGTCGCAGTGTTCGCGCACTAGACTATCACAATTGAGTTCCGGCAGCGGCAGTCTTCCGCGCGCGCAGCGCTCCAGGTCGTTGCGAAGTCCGGTTGCGCTTTGATAATGCGAGAAAAGTTTAAGCTGATTGAAGTCGCGCTAGAACCGCGCCCCTTTCGTGTTCAGCAAGCCTCTTTGATATATCTAACCTTCCTCTAAAGACTTCCGGCATTGCGAATAGTTCCGCGTTCAGTTAAATATCTTCACCTTGGTTTATCAATCCATTGCCGAGGCAAAAAAGAAGTTATGAGCATTCAACAGATTCTCAAGAATACCAGCTATCATCTTGACCTTTTCTCTGATTCAGAAATTGCCGAGCTTGAGGAATCAATCACAACGAAACAGACCAACGGCAAGACAACTTTTTATGCGAAGTGTTTGGTGCGCGACAAAGACATCAAGCTCAAGCCCGAAGAAGTTGTTCGCCAGCTTTACCTTCGACGCTTACTGACTACTTATAATTATCCGAAAAACCGTATTGCGGTTGAGTTCCCTGTTGCCTTCGGCTCAGAGAAAAAGTTTGCTGACATTGTGATATTGGATAAAGATCATCCGACATCGGCTTACGTCATCGTCGAGCTAAAGAAACCGAAATGGAAAGAAGGAAAGGACCAGCTCAAATCATATTGCCACGCGACTGGTGCGCCCATCGGCGTTTGGACTAACGGCGGGCAGATTTCTTATTACCATCGCAGAGACCCGAACTACTTTGAAGACTTAACGGACATTCCGACCGTAAGGCAGACACTTGCCGACATAATCAGCGAGCGATTCACGATTGAGGATTTGATTGGTAACGACAAGCTTGCAACCGAAAAGAAATCGCTCAAAGACATAGTGCTTGCGATGGAAGACGAAGTACTGGCAAACGCAGGCGTAGATGTTTTTGAGGAAGTATTCAAACTGATCTTCACAAAGCTCTACGACGAGTACGAAGGGGCGCGCAATCGCAGGCGGCTGCTTGAATTCCGTAACACAGGTCAGACAGAAGCCGAGTTAAAGCGAAAAATCCAGGATCTATTCGATCAGGCTAAGGGCGAATGGGGAGGCGTATTTTCTGATGACGCAAAGATCAATCTGACGCGCTCCCACCTTGCTATCTGTGTGTCGTCGCTTCAAAACGTCAAGTTCTTTAACACGAATCTGGATGTTATTGATGAGGCTTTTGAATACCTCGTCAACAAGTCTTCAAAAGGCGAAAAGGGTCAGTACTTCACGCCCCGCCATGTGATCGATATGTGCGTGAAGATGCTCAATCCGCAAGAGCACGAATACCTGATCGACCCGGCGGCAGGGTCTGCTGGATTTACGGTCCACAGTATTTTTCATGTCTGGAAGCAAATCTTTGAGGACGAGGGCATCGAAGCCAGCCATCTTTTCACGCTCGAAGACAAGCCCGTCCGCTGTACAAAGTATGTGCGCGACCGTGTCTTTGCGATTGATTTTGACGAGAAGAGCGTCCGCGTAGCCCGCACACTAAACTTGATCGCGGGTGACGGGCAGACGAACGTCCTGCACCTGAACACGCTCGATTACGATAGATGGGATGAAGTTACCAGCCAGGAAGATTGGATAGACACATACACCGTCGGCTTCAGGAAATTTAAGAGGCTGCGCGCCGACAGCGATTTCAAGCGGTTCAAGTTCGACGTGCTGATGGCAAATCCGCCGTTCGCGGGTGACATCAAAGAGTCGCGAATGATCTCTCGTTATGAGTTAGGGCATAAACCAACTGGGAAGGTCGAAAGCGCCATAGGGCGCGATATACTATTCATCGAGCGGAACCTGGATTTCCTCAAGCCCGGTGGCCGTATGGCTATCGTCTTGCCGCAAGGTCGGTTCAACAACTCGTCAGACAAACGCTTTCGAGAGTTCATTGCCGAGCGTTGCCGGATACTCGCAGTCGTAGGCTTACACGGCAACACATTCAAGCCGCACACAGGAACGAAGACAAGCGTCTTGTTCGTGCAGAAGTGGAACGATGACCCGGCTGAAGGGCCTCTATGCCAGCGAGTGGACGATTACAACATCTTCTTTGCAACGCAGCGGAAGCCCGCGAAAGATAATTCAGGCGACAAGGTTTATCTGGTGAAGGGCGCAGAGTTCGTGCGCGACACGTATGGACACCCTATAGTCGATCAGGATTTGTTCAATCACGACGGCTTGACCGGGGACGGGCTTGCCGAGGCGTTTATCGAGTTTGCGAAAAAGGAGAAGCTAAGTTTTTTCTGACCGGCCCGTTTGACGAAGCGAAGTACGCGGCTTTGTTAAACGGGCTAGAAGTGACAGAGTTGAAACTTAGTGAGGTGTTGCAAGACAACGATGTTTTTAGGATTGATGGTGACTATTTTAAGAAAGAGTATATTGCAAACGAAAGAACGCTAAAAAGCTTGAAATGGAGTTATCTTCAAAAAGCGAGCAACAGTATTAAGAGTTTCGGCGCATATTCACT
The DNA here is from genome assembly GCA_036277095.1 of Blastocatellia bacterium. Classification (GTDB taxonomy): domain Bacteria; phylum Acidobacteriota; class Blastocatellia; order UBA7656; family UBA7656; genus DASUNP01. The sequence goes on along the minus strand of DASUNP010000010.1, from coordinate 68,856 downwards.
ATGTAACGAGATTGAGTATCTGGATGAAGGAATTCCATTTCTGCGAGGACAAAACATTAAAGACGGAGCTGTTATTTTCTCGGATTGCCTTTTTATTAATGAAGAGGCAAATCAACTATTATGGAAATCGGAAGTCAAGCCTCGAATGGTTTTGCTTACGATGTCGGGCTCGGTTGGAGAATCTGCTGTTGCATTAGAGGAGTGGAGGTATCCAATCAACTCAAATCAGGACATTGCTAAAATAACAACGGCACCGAATCTGAACCCTTTCTATATGTCCGCATTCCTCAATTGCCAATTCGGGAAATTACAGATGCGGAGACTCCCTGTTGGAAGCGTTCAACAACATACCTTTATTTGGCAACTCGAAAAGCTTATTGTTCCGATTCCTTCTGATTCTTTTCAAGTACGGATTGAAAAGGTTTTTAGAGCAGCGCATGAAGGGTTAAAGCAAAGCCATAATTTCTACTCCGAAGCCGAAAGCCTCTTGCTAGATGAACTTGGGTTGAAAGGCTGGCAACCTTCGGATGAAAACATAGCGATCAAAGCATTCTCTGAAAGCTTTGGTAGCGCGGGCAGGCTCGATGCAGAGTTTTATAATCCATCAGACTCAAGAGTTGTAGAGCAATGTAAATCATACAAGCTTGGTTGGCAAACTATAGGTGAGATCATTGAGTCGATTACAAATGGTGTGGAAAGCCGAGTATTCGTAGAAACCGGTGTGCCTTATATACGGGTCGGAGATATAAAAACCCTAGACATTGATTCGGTAAACGCTCAACAAATACCCAGATCAGAAGCTGAAGTCTTGATTAGCAAGATTCGTCTAAAGACAGGAGATGTCTTGACGGTTCGCTCTGGTTCAATAGGACAAGCTGCCGTTGTGAAAGAAAAAGATTTAGAAAGTATCGTAAGCTCCCACTTAATAAGATTGCGCCTCAAACCTGATTCTCCGATACGAAGTACACCTTTAGCATTGTTCCTCTCCACTACTCCTGGAGTGCGGCAGATTATGATGCATAGTAACGGAGCTGTTGTTCCAGAAATCTCTCAGCCAAGTTTAACTCAGGTAGTTATCCCAATAATTCAAGAAGAATGTCAGAATGCATTGGAGTCGCTCATCGCAGCCTCAGATCACGCGCGCGAAGAATCAAAGAGACTTCTCGACATCGCCAAACGCGGCGTTGAGGTTGCCATTGAACAGGACGAGGTGGCGGCGACAAGATGGCTTGACGAGAGGCTTAAGGGATAACGATGCCTGCACGCGACATCTTTCACGATCAGGTCAAGAACGCGCTCATCAAAGATGGGTGGACGATCACCGATGACCCGCTGCACATCAGGTGGGGGCGGAGAAATTACTATGTTGATCTGGGCGCGGAAAGGCTGTTGGCAGCAGAAAAGGGCGAGCGTAGAACTGCTCAAAGAGAATCTGCTGCGCCTTATCATCTTTGATGCGAACCGGGCGGAGGTTCTTCGATGGATAACATAGATAGATACCGTGAAATCATTGAGAGGGTTCTAACGGAATATGCGCAGATACCATATTCGTATGGCGAGTTGGAAAGCCACACGGTCTTTGATCGTGACCGTGACCGGTATGTGCTGATTTGCGTGGGTTGGAACGATAACCGGAACGAATACGGCGTGATCGCACACCTGGAAATCATCAACGACAAAATCTGGATTCAGGAAGACAACACCGAAGAAGGCACCGCTACCGACCTGGAAGCTGCAGGCATTCCAAAAGATAAAATCGTATTAGGCTTTCGTCACCCTCAACTCAGGCAGTACACCGAATACTCCATTGCTTAAAACCGCGCCCCTTTCGTGTTCAGCTTTATGCGATATATAGTCGTGTCGGCTGCGATGTAAAGCGTCTTACCGTCGTCGCCCCACGCGCAGTTGGCTGTCGCAACCCCCGTTTCGATAATCCCCAGATGTGTGCCGTCGGGCGCAAAGACGTAGACGCCTTCAGGGCCTGTTGCGAAAAGATTTCCTTCCGCGTCAACTTTCAACCCATCGGGCGCGCCCTTTCTCGTCTTTGTCCACCGCGTGGCGTCATGAAAAACGCGACCGTTGCTGATACTGCCATCCGCTTTCACGTCGTATGCGAGCCAGGCAGAGCTTTGCGGGTGTACGTCCGTAACGTAAAGCGTCTTTTCGTCGGGCGAAAGAGCTATGCCGTTCGGCGCTTTGATATCGCGGGTGAGGAGCACGAGCTTGCCTTGCCGCGTGAGCAGGTAGACGCCACAGAAATCGAGCTCCCTTTGAGGGTCGCCGAAAACTTTGGGCAACCCGAAAGGCGGGTCCGTGAAATATAGATCGCCATTCGATCTGAAGACCAGATCATTCGGGCTGTTGAACCGTCGGCCTTCGAAGCGGTCGACGAGCGTCGTCTTGCGCCCGTCTTTTTCTAATCGCGCTACTCGACGATCGCCATGCTCGCACAACACTAACCGTCCGGTGGAATCGAACGCGAGTCCGTTCGACCCCGGCTCGCGCCCTTCAAACGGCTTCGCCCCTGTGTAGCCGCTCGGCTTTAAAAAGAGGCTCACGCCTTCGCCCTCTTTCCACTTGAAGACGGAGTTGGCCGGGATGTCTGAAAAGAGCAGGTAGCCGCCCCTTTGGTCCCACACAGGCCCTTCGACCCAATTAAAACCTCCGGCTATCTTTTCAAGTCGCGCATCTTTCGGAACGAGCTTATCAAAACGCGGGTCGAGCCGCGTGATCTTCATTGCATCAACCTGCGAAGCGGCTTGCTGCGCCGTCAGAGCCGTAGAGATTTCAAACAGCAGACCGAATGCGAGCATCATTGTCATCAGCACTCTTAATCTTCTCATAATCTTTCCTCGCATATCCCGTTCAAGAGCGGGCGATGAGTTAACACCTCAAACAGCGCGAACAGCAGGACCGCGCAGACGACGAGCGCGGGGCCGACTATCTCAAGATTGAATTTCGCGGCCAGCACGCCCACCAGGGCGGGCACGAGCGACTGGCCCAGGACGGCCGCGGCGATCTGAAAACCGACGCCGTTCGACGTGTGAGCTTCGCCCAAACGGGACGGCGTTGTGGCTATCAACGTAGGGAATACGGGGGCCGACATCAGCCCCATCAGCGCCAGCCCGAGAAAGCTTGCAAGCTCTGAAAAGTTGAGCCAGATCAATCCCGCGCCTGCCGCTATGCCTATGATCGAAAAGCGCAGCAGCAATGAGACTGGAACAAAGCTTACGACAACGCCGGACAGAAAACGCCCGAGCGTTAGATTGGCCCAGTAGACGCTGACCCACAAGCCTGCGGTCACGGCGGGGACAGCGCGCGATTCGGTAAACAGGCTGTAAGCCCACGCCCCCGCCGCCGCCTCCAATCCCGTGTAGATGAAAAAGACTGCGATGCTCATCCACACAACCGGCAGCCGCAGCGTGCTGCCGCTTGAGACTTCGCTCGATTGAGTCGCAACTTTGTCGGGCTCGGCAATCCGGTCCGCGCCCCACCTCTTGCGCGTCAACGCAAAGCAGATTGCTAGGATCAACTGCCAGACGCCTACCATCCAATAGCCGCGCTGCCAGCCGTAGCCAGCACCCAACACCGCAGTCATAACCAGCGGGCCGATCGTCGCGCCGACTCCATAAAAAGCGTGAAGCCAGTTCACAACCCGCGCGCTGAAATGTCGCGCGGCGTATGTGTTCAACCCGGCGTCGATGGCCCCCGCGCCAAGCCCCGCAAGCGCGCCGAGCGCGACTACCACACGCCACGCGGGCGCGGCGGCGTAGCCTATGAGGCTCACCGCCGTAGCAAGACAGCTTAACGCCAGCAGAGTCCCTACGCTTATGCGAGCCAGCAAGCGCCCGCTCGTAAAGCTCGATAGCAGATAGCCAGCGGTGAACATCACGAGCAGCGCGCCGAGCGAATCTATCGGCAGACCGAAGTGTGAGCGGATCGAAGGCCACGCGACGCCCAACAGCCCATCGGGCAAGCCGAGGCTTATGAAGCTCACGTAAGCAAGCCCGATCAAAAGCAAGCTCTGTTTGCGCTTCGCCATCGCGCTCATCATCTTAACCGCAAAGCCCGTTTCTGACACTCTCAATGAGACGGGGCTGTTGCAAATAATAGTGTAGGGGCAGCCCTTGTGGCTGCCCGGATCGCCCGAAGGGCGATGACGTAATTGCGCTCCGCGCAATCCGGGCAGGGACAAGCCCTGCCCCTACATGTTTAATTTGCATTGCGCTCTAAGGGCGAATTCCCGCGACGCCCAGCTGCATTCTATACAGACCCGATTGCGCGCACAGGTAAAGCGTCCGGCTGTCCGTACTCACTGTTGTCCGCTCCCGCGTAACCGCTCGGCTGGAGAAAGACTGTTAGCTTCTCGTCTTTATACTTGTAAATGATATTACTGTTCGGATCGCTTCGGGGTGCGGGTAAAAGCCTTAATCGAGAAAGGCGATGGTCACGCCAAGGCCAGTGCGCGCAGCGTCGGCGTTCAAGCGCAGCGGCGTGGGAATTACTGCGAAGCGGTTCTGAGCATGCTCGTGCTCGTGATGTTCAGGCTCGCTTTCGCCAAGAGCGGTTGTCATCGTCATACTCATAGTCATCCCTGTAAAGCACGCCGGCGCTCTTTAGCTTTACAGCAATCGCGCCTTCCTACATCACAGTAATGCCAACCGCTCGGTTAAGTATTCCTGAAAACTATTTCTTCCGTCCCACTTCTTGTTGAAGAAGCTCAAGCGTGTTTTTCTTAGCCTCTTCGACGGACTGCCCCATCGCTTTGGCAGCATCTTCAAAAGTCTTCTCGGTGATATTCTTCTCTTCGCCCATGTCGTTGTCGGCCATCTGGCATCCACAGTTGTAGCACATAATTGATCTCCTTATTTTTAGTAGCCGGTGAATTTTTCGCTCCGGATATTGTCGCCCATTATCCCCGCTTCAGCGAGCATATTCTTTAGCGAGTCGGTCATAGCCGCAGGCCCCGCGACGTAATAGATAGGCTCGCTGAAATCCGGTACGTGCCTGGCAATCATCTCGCGGTTTATATGGCCCGTTTCGCCTTGCCACGCCGGATCGGCTGCCGTAAGCGTCGGGATAAACTTGTAATGAGGGTTCCGCTTTTCAAGCTCTCGCAGCTCATCAAAAAACGGAGCATCCGCAACACGGCGGTTAGAGTAAAAAAGGAAAATCTGCTGGCCCGAATTATTCCGCGTGGCCTCTAAGACCATGCTGCGAAACGGCGTGATGCCTATGCCCCCGGCTAAGAAAACGGCCCGGCGGCTCTGATCCTCGGGCAACGTGAGCTTTCCTACGGGGCCGTTGATGGCTATCTCTGCGCCTTCGGGCAACGCCTCCAAGACGCGCTTGAATGCCGTGTCGCGAATCCGCGTAGCCATCATCAGGTCATCTTCGTAGCAGGCGCTTGCTATTGAAAAGATTCGGCGTGTCCCTTCGGCGTCTGTCTCGGGCGGGTCGATCAGGCTCCAGGTTAAGAACTGCCCGGCCTTGAACTCAAACCCGGCCGGTTTTTCAAAGCGAAACGCGAACGTGGAATCGGCGACACGGCTCCGGCCCTTAAGTCTCGTTGTGAGATTTGCCATACGATCTTCGATACGCAACGCGGGCAGGATTCGGTTTTATCAGATCGGTTTTATCAGAATTGATTTATCGCTCTAGCCAATGAGCGATTCGATGATTCGGCATTTATCTGCCGTAGTGCCAGCCGAGGGGATCGGCACTATCGTGAGCGTAGCGCCAAACGTGAGCATCTCGCGAAGCCGGGCGCGGCAGCTTTCCACGGGACCGCATATCGCGACCGCATCAACCAACTGGTCCGTGACCGATTTGATCGCCTCTTTCGGGCGACCCGCTTGCCACAGAGCGCGGATGCGGTCTGCCTCTTCTTTAAAACCTAACCCGGCGAGCGAACGGTGATAATAATCACCCATCCCGCCTACGTAGTAAGCAATCGGAAGCCGCGCTTCGTCGCGCGCCCGCCGGGCGTCATCCGAAACGACGACGTTGACGAAGGGAGCAATATCTATTTGCTTCGCGTCACGCGCGGCGCGCTCTGCGCCCGCCTGAATCTCAGCGATGCCGCGAGCAAGCTCTGTTGGCGGCCAGTGAGTCGGCAGCCACCCGTCAGCAACCTCGCCGAGCTGCGTCAGACTCTTTGACGAGAGGGCGGCGATGTAAATGGGAATCTCTGCGCGCACGGGCTTAAAACCGAGCTTGAAGCGCGAAACCTTGAAGCACTCGCCGTCGAAATCGACTCGTTCTCCTCGAAGCAAGCTTCGTATGACCTGGACGGCTTCCCTGAGCCTGGTGAGCGGCTTTTCGAAGCCGATGCCGTGCAGGTCTTCTATGACGCGCGCGCCGCTCGTGCCGAGTCCCAGACGGAAACGCCCGCCCGAAATCTCGTCAATCGTAGCCGCGCCCATAGCTATGAGCGCGGGGCTGCGGCTGAAAACATTTATGATGCCCGTCCCAAGCGCTATGCGCTCTGTTTGTGTCGCGACCTCTGCGAGCGTCGAGAAGCTTTCGCGCTCCCAGGCTTCGGGCAGCCAGAAAGAGTCGTAGCCGCAACGGTCGGCCACGCGCACGCATTCTATTAACTCGCGGCGGTCGAAGCCGCGCTTATCAAAGCCGGGCAATCGCCCCAGATAAAGACCGAGTCTTTCCATAGGGGTCAGGGGTCAGGGGTCAGGGATCAGGGGAAAGAGGATTTGTAATTTCAAATTTCAGATTTGATATTTCAAATCCCTGGCCTCCGACCCCTGACCCCCGATCACTATTTCGTAGAGCGTTGTGCGCTCGGCGGGGATGCGGCCGAGCTCGTGTATGCGCGAGCGAAACTCATCGGGCGACAGGTATTCGCCCGATGTTGCGCCGGCCAGCCGCGAGATGTTTTCGTCCATCAGCGTGCCGCCGTAATCATTCGCGCCCGCGCGCAGGCAGGCCTGCGTCACCTCGCGCGACATCTTTACCCACGACACCTGTATGTTGTCTATCCAGCCTCGCAGCATCAACCGCGCGAGCGCGTGAACTTTCAAATGCTCCTCTACGGTAGGACCGGGCCGCGCGTCGCCCGATCTGTACAATTGCGTGTACTGGTGAACGAAGCCCAGCGGGACGAACTCCGTAAACCCGCCGGTCTGTTTCTGTATGTCGCGCAACAGCATCAGGTGGCGCACCCAGTGCTCGCGCGTCTCCGTGTGGCCGTACATCATAGTTGATGTAGTGCGTATTCCAAGACTGTGCGCGGTCTTGATGACTTCGACCCACTGGGCGACCTTCAGCTTTATGCGCTCGATCTGGTGGCGCACATCGTCATCAAGGATTTCAGCAGCCGTTCCCGGCAATGTTCCAAGCCCCGCCTCTTTCAACATCGTTAGATAATCCGCAAGCGCCATCCCTGTCAGCTCTACGCCGTAGACTATCTCCATAGGCGAAAAGGCGTGGATGTGCATCTGCGGAGTCGCCTGCTTGATGGCGCGCAGAACGTCGCGGTAGTAGTAAGGGTCCAGGTCGCGCGGCAGCCCTCCCTGTATGCAGACTTCGCGCGCGCCGCGCTCCCACGCCTCGCGGGAGCGGCGGGCGATCTCTTCAAACGAGTGAAAGTAAGCGTCTCTCTCGCGCGGCGCGCGGCTGAACGCGCAGAAGCGGCAGCCGATGAAGCATATGTTCGTAAAATTGATGTTGCGGTTGACTACGTAGGTAATGCGGTCGCCGACTCGGTCGCGCCGCACACGGTCCGCCGCAAGAACCAGCGCCTCCAACTCCGCGTCCGTAGCGTTCGCAAGCAGAATGCCGTCCTCAAAGCCCAGCTCGTCTCCCTGGATCGCGCGGTCGAGCGTGCGCGCAACCTTTGGGTCGATCCGTGTCATAAGCTCGGAGAGCCTGCCGGAATCATTCCAACCTATGTGGTCGAGCGCGTTCATAATCGCCTCCGTGTCATCTGCTCAATACTCCCACGATATTCGGTCTTCGGGGACCAATCGCCAATATATAGTGTCCTCGTCATCGACCTCGCCGTATATCTCGACAAATTTCGGATGCCCGGTCGAGCCGAAATATTTCACCGAAAGCGCGTCATAAACTCTCCGGCGCCACTCCGTGTCTGTAACCTCTTCTACATGGCCGCGCTCGGACAATCCCTTGTAGTGGTTCCGCTCGCCGCCATCGATCACCCATCCGACGTGCGGATTGTTATCCACTGCTTTGCGCTTCGCGCTCGTCGCCCCCGTGCCGACGTGACAATTACCATTGATTATCACAAACCACAAAGGCACCGCGCGCGGGTAGCCGCTGCCGTCTATGTAAGCCAACCTCAACAACTCTTGTTTCTCGCAAAACTCTTTCAACGAATCAGAAAGCTCTTTCATCTCAACCTCCTGCGTACCCTTCGTGGTCCGCCATCTCGCGCACGCGCCCACGTGTCTCGGCGTCGAGAAACTCGTCTCGCATGACGAACTCAGGGTAGATGCTTAAACGCTCTTTCAGCTCATACCCGACCGCCGCCGTCCGCTCTCGCAGAGTCTCGATGTGCGGCCAGGGCTTTTCAGGATTGATCCAGTCGCGCGTCACGGGCGAGATGCCGCCCCAATCATTTATTCCCGCTCCGAGCAGGAACGTGTAGTCGTCGTCGGAAAGATTGGGCGGCGCCTGCACGTTCATGTCCCTGAGCACGAGGCGCGCGACCGCTATCGTGCGCGCCAGGTCCGAAGGCTTCGGTTCAGGATGAAGCCGCATAGGGATGTCGGGCTTGGCGCGAAAATTCTGAATGATGACTTCTTGAATGTGGCCGTAGCGGTCGTTGATCTCGCGTATCGCAAACAACGAATCTACGCGCTCTCCGAGCGTTTCGCCAATGCCAATCAGAATGCCCGTCGTGAAAGGTATTCGCAGACGGCCCGCCTCTTCGATCGTTTTCAATCGGAGCGAAGGGCGTTTGTCGGGCGCGTTGTCATGCGGCAGGCCGGCAGCAGTCAATCGGTCGCTCACGGATTCAAGCATAAGCCCGACGCTGGGGCTTGAGCGTTTTAATCGCTCAAGGTCGCCGCGCCCCATCAAGCCCGGGTTGGCATGTGGCAGCAATCCCGTCTCGCCTAAAACGCGCTCGGCCATCTCCGCAAGATATGAGAGCGTAGTGCGGTGGCCGAACCCTTTTAGCGTTTCGCGCATTTCCGGGAAGACAGCTTCGGGGCGGTCGCCGAGGCTAAAGAGCGCTTCCTTGCAGCCGGCGCGCGCGCCCGCCTCGGCTACCGCCATCACTTCGTCGGGCGTCATCGTGTGCGCGCCCACCTGCTCCGGGTCTTTGCGAAAAGTGCAGTAGCCGCAATAATCGCGGCACAGGTTTGTGAGCGGTATGAATACTTTTTTTGAAAAGCTCACGCGGCGGCCTTTGACGCGGTCGCGCAACTCGCACGCGACTGTCGTCAAGCAGTCAAGCTCGTCACCCGTGCGCGCGCGCATGAGCGCCAGCGCCTGTCGGCGAGTAAGCTCGCCGGAGCGAGCGGCGCTGATCGCTTCGTCAAACTCCACGTGGTCGATTGCGGTGACTGAATTCATGCGAAATTTGCTTTTGACAATCTGCTCAACTGCGAAACTCCGGCATCACCTCTTCGGCGAAGCGGCGGATCGAGTCGAGATTGTACGGCGAGTTGGCTATCAATATGAAGTGAGTCACGCCCACCTCGATCAATTTTCGTATCCGGTCGCGCACAAGCTCCGCTTCTCCGACGAGCAGGCCCGGCTCGACCTCTTCGACAGGGCGGCTGAAGGCTTCGGCCATACCGCGCACCATCTGCTCTTTCATCTCTTTCGAATCGGTGACGAGCCCCATCCCCGCCCACGACACTTCGATGTCATCAAGGTTACGGCCTACTGCGCTGCAATGCTCGCCCAAAACGTTAATCTTGTGCCGGAACAGCTCGGGCGGGCCGAACGTGTTCCACTGGTCCGCGTGTTTTGCTACGACCCTGAGCATCAATTTTTCGCCTGAACCGCCTATCATTATCGGAGGACGACGGACGGGCTTCGGCTCGCAGTAAGCATCTTTCAATTGATAGTAGCGGCCCTCGAACGTGACCTGACGCTCGGACCAGAGCCGCTTGATGATCTCGACCGCTTCGTCGAGGCGGCGAATGCGCTCGGCCGTAGTGTAAAAAGGAATACCATAAGCCGTGTGCTCAAGCTCGAACCATGCCGCGCCTATTCCAAGTATCAGCCTGCCGCCCGTCGTGTGATCGAGCGTGGCGGCCATCTTCGCGAGCACAGCCGGATGCCTGTATGTGTTTCCGGTGACTAGAACGCCGGCTTCGATGCGCTCGGTCTGGGCCGCGAGCGCCGTGAGCGCAATCCACCCTTCGAAGCAGGGGCCGGAAGGGTCCGTCAGGATTGGAAAGAAATGATCGAAGACCCACGCCGTGTCGTACCCGAGGCTTTCGATCAGACTCCACCCGTCGCTCATCTCGCGCCAGGTTACGTTTTGGGGCGGCGTCTGTATGCCGAACCTTACAGGTTTTGTCATTATAATGATTCCTCTTTCGTCGTCGGTTTATTAGCGTCCCAGCGTTTCACACTCTTGATCGTAATCTTTATTATCAAGCGTTCATCAATAGCCATCGAGCGGTACTGCTCATATTTTTCGCGCAAGAGCGCAACGGCGCGCGCGTGCTCGCCGCCATTCTCTTCGGGAGAGATCGTCTCGGCCTGGCCCGCGATTATGACGTATACAAGCTTACTCCAATCCTCCGAATAATCGTCAATGACGAGCGACACTTTCGGGTTGGCCCTGATATTCCTGACGCGCTTTAACTCGGCGGGGGCCACCCGCTTCGGTTTTTCATCGACCGGCGAATAAATAAAATCACCATCAATCGCGTAGCAAATGGGCACGACAGCGGGCCGGCTGTCCGCGTTCGCCGTAGCAAGGCGAGCCACGCGATGGTTGCGAATAAACTCCCTCGTTGTGTCATCGATCTCCAACGAATCACGTTATAACGAAGACGTGATAAGTGACAAGTAAACCGTGACAAGAAAGGGCAGTTGTGGCAACCTTGAGCCTTATGGAGATAGGGGATTTGAAAATAGGGCTGATAGGCGGCACGGGCGAAGAGGGGCGCGGCCTCGCGCTCAGGTTCGCGAAGGCTGGAACGCAAGTTACAATCGGGTCGCGCAGCGCGGAGCGCGCAAAAGAAGCGGCAGACGAGTTGAACGGTATTCTCGGCAGTGACCGGGTAGGCTACGGGACGAATCAAGAAGCCATCCGAGGCTCCGAGCTTGTGCTTATAACAGTCCCTTTCGAGCACGCAGCTTCGACTCTCGAAGCGCACCGGAATGATTTTAACGAAGGCTCGATACTGATAGACATAACCGTGCCCGTGACGTTCGAGAAGGGCGCTCGCTACCTGGAATTGCCGGAAGGGTCGGCGAGCGAGCATTTGCGCGCTCGCGTGCCGGAATCTATCCCGATAGTCGCGGCGTTCAAGACCGAGCCGGCTCATTTGTTGCTCGACGCGGCGGAAGCCCTGGACTGCGACGTGTTCGTCGCGGGCGATTCGAAGGAGGCGAAAGCGCGCGTGATCGAAGCAATCAGATTCATCGAGGGCGCGCGGCCCGTCGACGCAGGGACGTTAGCCTCCGCGCGCACGCTTGAGCGCATGACCGTGCTCGCCATCGGGATCAACCGTCGTTACAAAATAAAGACCGCGCGCTATCGCGTGGTCGGCTTGCCTTAAAGATGAAAATCACCGCGCTAGCAGGCGGCATCGGGGCGTCAAAATTCTTGCTCGGCCTCTCGCGAGTGATGCCGCCCGAAAGTATTACCGTAATCGCCAACACCGGCGACGACATAGAGATGTTCGGGCTTCGCGTCTGCCCGGACATCGACACGGTGATCTACACGCTGGCGGGCGCGATCAACGAACAGACCGGCTGGGGCATCAAGCAAGACACGTTCGAGAGCTTGAAGTGGATCGCGCGTTACACTGACGCCGCGTGGTTCAACCTCGGAGACCGCGACCTGGCGACGCACATCTATCGCACTCACGCGCTCGCCGAGGGGCGAACGCTCACCGAAGTGACCGCCCACATCAGCCGCGCGCTCGGCGTCGCCTCAAGCATACTCCCGATGACCGACAGCTATACGCCTACGCGGGTTTTGACGGATGAAGGCGAGATGCACTTTCAAGAGTACTTCGTGCGCCGCCGGTGCGAGCCGCAAGTCCGAAAGATCAGCTTTCAGAACATCGAGCGGGCGCTTCCGGCTGCCGGCGTAGAAAGCGCTATACTCGACGCCGACGCAGTGATTATCTGTCCGAGCAATCCGTTCATCAGCATAGGACCCATCCTGGCCGTGCCCGGCATTCGCGAGCGGTTACAGCAGACCAGAGCCGATGTCATTGCGATCACGCCCATCATAGCGGGCCGCGCGCTCAAGGGGCCTGCCGCAGAGATGCTCCGCGACCTGGGCCACGAAGTCTCGGCGCTCGGAGTGGCCCGCGTTTACCGCGACATCGCCGACGTTTTCGTGCTGGATGAAACGGACAATGAGCTGCGTGCGGCAATCGAAGCGCTCGGCCTGCGCGTGATGATTACGAATACGGTCATGAGCACGCTTGAAGAGAAAGAGCGACTCGCAAAAGAAGTGCTGAGTGCTGAGTCCTGAGTCCTGAGTGAAAGAAAAGGGCAGTTTACCAACAGAGGTTTTTACTCAGCACTCAGCACTCAGGACTTAGAAAAATGAAAGCTCTCCTGATTCCAATTAAAGACCCGGCGCAGGCCAAGACAAGGCTGCGAGATCTGCTTTCGGCGGACGAGCGCGGGCGTTTGGCCCGGGCGATGTTTGAAGATGTCTGCCGCGCGGTCGCAGGCTGTACGCGCGCCGACCGAGTTGTGATCGTGACAAACTTCGCCCGGGCAATTGAGAGGGCGCGCCGGGAAGGCTGGGATGTTTTAATCGAAGAGTCGCAGACTTCAGAGAGCGCTTCCGTCGATTGGGCTTCGAAACGGCTCGCTGCAAGCGGCTTTGATCTGGTGATGAGGCTACCTGCGGACTTGCCTTGCGTGCAGGCTTCAGACATCGACGAATTGTTGGCGACCGATATCGCACGGCCCGGCGCACTCCTGGTGCCTTCGCGCGAAGGCACGGGCACGAACGCGATTATCCGCACGCCGGGGGATCTATTCCCCTCGCGCTTCGGGCCCGACTCGCTCCGCCTCCACAAAGAAGAGGCCGCGCGCGTCGGCGTCAAATGTCTCGTAGTTGAAAACCCGCGCATCGCTTTAGACATCGATGAGCCTTCGGACCTTGAAATATTGATCGAGCGCGGGCGCGGCACCGAAGCGTTTGACCAGCTGGCTCGAATGAATATTGAAGAGCGACTGTGACGATTTTGGATTTTAGATTTTGGATTTTGGATTGCAGATTGAAAAATGTTTGCAGGCGCATCAATTCTCGAATCCAAAATCCAAAATCTAAAATCCAAAATAACAAATGGATATGTCTTCTTGTGAGATACGCCTGATAGGAATCCTCGGGATACCCGAAATCGCTGCGGGGGACGATCTGGCTTCGCTCATCGCGCGCGGGGTGCGCGCGATGGGACTTGAGCTGGCCGATAAAGACATAATCGTCATCGCGCAGAAAATAGTCTCAAAGGCCGAAGGTCGTTATCTGCGGCTCGACTCGATCACTCCGTCGACTCTTGCGCGCGAGTGGGCCGCCGCTTACGACAAGGACGCTCGCATGGTCGAAGCGGTCCTCATTGAATCGCGCCGCATCGTGAGGATGGAGCGGGGGGTGATTATCTCGGAAACGCGCCACGGCTTTGTGTGCGCTAACGCGGGAGTTGATGCCTCGAACGTCCAAGAAGACATGATCACGCTGCTGCCTGAAGACCCAGACGGCTCCGCCCGAGGGATTCGAGCCGCGCTTGAGCGGGAATTCAAAGCTAGTCTCGCAATCATCATCTCGGACACTTTCGGCAGGCCGTGGCGCGAAGGCATCGCGAACGTCGCGATAGGCGTTGCGGGCGTAGCTCCGCTGATAGATTATCGCGGCCAGGCCGATTCTTTCGGCCGCCCGATTCGAGTGACCGTCATCGCCGTAGCCGACGAGCTGGCTTCGGCGGCAGAGCTTGTGATGCAAAAAAGCGCGGGCATACCCGTCGTCATCATACGAGGGTTCGATTACGAAGCACGCGAGGCTTCTGGGCGCGAGCTGATTCGCCCGCCCGAACAGGATTTGTTTCGTTGACCCGCGCCGCGCTGTGATAGAATCGGCAGTCCCTCATAATAGTTTTCTGCGAAAGCAGGAGGTCAAAACATGCTTACACGGCGAAAATTCTTCTATTCAATGGGCGCGGCCACTACGATGGCTGCGGCTTCGTTTCGAGAGGGCGGGATAGAGAAAATATTTGCGGCTTCGCGCGCAGTATCCGACACGCCCGCCGACCGCGTGGCTATGGATGAAGATTTCTGGCGCGAGATTCAGCAGGCGTTCACCGTAGACCGCTCGATAATCAACCTGAACAACGGCGGAGTGAGCCCCTCGCCCCGCGTCGTGCAAGACGCGATGCGGCGTTACGTTGAATACTCGAACGAAGCGCCGGTTTATACGATGTGGCGTGTGCTTGAGCCGCAGATCGAAAGCGTGCGGAGAAGACTTGCCGCAGCTTTCGGCTGCGACACCGAAGAGATGGCCATAACGCGCAACGCCAGCGAGTCGCTTGAGACATGCATCTTCGGGCTCGACCTCAAGCCCGGCGACGAAGTGCTTACGACGAATCAGGACTACCCGCGCATGCTCACTTCGTGGCAGCAGCGCGAGCGGCGCGACCGCATAAAGGTTAACCTGATCTCTTTTCCGGTCCCGCCCCCGTCGATGGATGACCTCTACGATCGATTCGAGCGCGCCATCACGCCTCGCACAAAAGTGATTCTCGTATGCCACATCACCAACCTGACGGGGCAGATTTTTCCCATCAAAAGGATATGCCGGATGGGGCGCGAGCGCGGGATCGAAGTGATCGTAGACGGCGCTCATGCCTTCGCGCATTTTCCATTCAATCACTCGGACCTGGACTGCGATTATTACGGCACGAGCCTGCACAAATGGCTGCTTGCGCCTCACGGCACGGGTTTTCTTTACGTCAGAAAGTCTAAGATCAAAAATCTGTGGCCGTTGATGGCCGCCGATAAAAGCATGGACGACAACATTCGCAAGTTTGAAGAGATCGGCACGCACCCGGCGGCCAACCACAACGCGATCGCCGAAGCCCTGACGTTTCACGAAGGCATAGGCGCCGAGCGAAAGGCCGCGCGCTTGCGCTACTTGAAAGACCGATGGGCGCGGCGGCTGGAAAAGCAGAAGGGGGTGCGGATACTTACGCCTTATGACCCGGCGCAGTCGTGTGGCCTGGCGAACATGAGCATCGAAGGCATCAACACCGTAAAGCTCGTAAGCCACCTGTGGGACAGCTATCGAATACTCGTCACGCCGATCATTCACCAGGAGTTCAGCGGCATCAGAATAACGCCCAATGTCTACACCACGCTCAAAGAGGTGGACACTTTCTGCGAGGCGGTCGAGAAAGTGATCCGCACTGGGCTCGCGGCCTGAATCAAGCAGCTTGAATCAATCGGTAGCTTCGCGAGGGCGCATGGCTTGCGAGCCTTTTCCGCCCGTGAACCATTTGCGAACCGAGAAGATGCTCCCCACCACGGCGACGATCAGGAATCCGTAGACGAAGTATTCCATCACATCCGAATCGATGAACTTCAGTATCTGGCGGCCGAAGTAGAGCGCCAGCAGCGCTTCTATGGTGAAGCGTAAGAGACGGCCGAAGAATACCGCGAGCAATATTTTTTTGCGCGGGCTTTGCAGAGCGGAAGCCGTCATGACTACCGCCGTGAACGGGAACGGCGGCGGTATGAGAGTGGCCCAGAACACGGCCCAGCCGGCGTGCTTATCCATCTTGCGCTTCAACCGCTCGATCTTCTTCGGCTTGACGAACCTCTCCAACCCCTGCTCGCCGGTCTTGCGCATTATCAAGTCGATTATCAACACGCCGAGAATGGAGCCTAGAGATGACGCCAAGACGTAGAGAATCCAGATGGCGCTGTCGCGGTTTGAGCTTACGAGCGCGATCAGCAACAAATCGTTGCCGAAAGGCAGAAACAGGAACGACGAATCGAGTATGCCAAGCAGGAACAGCCCAATCACGCCCAGGCGGCGGAAGAAAGCGAATATCGAAGAAACCCACGAGCCTGCTAATATACCCGCTAATATAATTGATAAAAACAATCGCACATGCTCCCTCTAAGAAAAATTACCCGATAACCTCTTGCAACCATCAGACCATCGCCGTATTTGAGGCGCGAGAAGTATTTGCAAACCCATTGTGTCCGCTCATCATATAAAGCGCGGGGGGTGACTGAACCAGAATGACTCAGTCGCTTAGTGCAATGGGTAGCTTTGACATGCTAAATTGGTGGTTATGGCTTCTTGCCCAAGGTGCAACAGGAGAGCGGCGAAGCGGTATTGCCCGGCGCTCAGGACGAAGATATGCCCGGTCTGCTGCGCCGAGGCGCGCATGATAGAGCTTGCCTGCCCGGAATCTTGCCCGTACTTGCAATCCGCACGCGCGCAAGCGGGAGAGCGCGAAAGCGAGCTTCGCAAAAAAGAGCTGGCGGCCGAGGGCAAGCCCGCCCCCCGCTTCGACGACAAACTGCTTTCCGCCGTCTACCTGGTCGAAGCTGCGATCATCGGCGCGCAACGCGGGACGGGCGGGGCGGGGTTCCCTGATTTGTTGGACGAAGAGGCGCTGGCCGCTGTCGATAACACGATCAAGAATATTGAGACCGAAGAGAGCGGCGTCATCTACGAGCACCGCGCCGCATCAGTGCGCATTCAGGAAGTGAGCCGGCGAATACGCGAAGGGTTCGACGAGTTGAACAACCGCGCGGGCGGCGGAGAGGAGCGGCTGCGGCGCAGCGACATAATTAAAGGGCTGAAATACGTGCGCGACACACTGCGCGCCCACGCGCTTCGCGGCGAGGCGGACTCGGCGCACTCACGCAGCTACATACGCCACATCAATCTCTTCTTCCCCTGGCCCGAAGAAGCCACGAAGCCGCTCATCATCGCCCCCTAGCCGCAGGCTTACCCGGCGAGCAAGCTTCTCAACATCCAGGCAGTCTTTTCGTGCACCTGCATCCGCTGCGTCAGCAAGTCGGCCGTCGGCTCATCGTTGGCGCGATCGACGACGGGGAACACCGACCGCGCAGTCCGCACGACCGCCTCCTGGCCCTCGACCAGCTTGCGTATCATCTCTTCGGCGCTGGGAGTGCCTTCCTCCTCGCTTATGGAGGACAGCTTTGAAAACTCCTTGTAAGTCCCGGGCGCGGGAAAGCCGAGCGCGCGTATGCGCTCTGCTATCAGGTCTACGGCTAGAGCAAGCTCATTGTATTGCTGTTCAAACATCAGGTGCAGAGTTTGAAACATCGGCCCTGTGACATTCCAGTGGAAGTTGTGAGTCTTCAGGTAAAGCGTGTAGGTGTCGGCCAGCAGATTTGAAAGACCTTCGGCGATCTCGCGGCGGTCTTGCTCTTCTATGCCGATGTTAATCGGCATTGCCTTCATCTCAGCGGCAACATTCTTTGACATTAATTAAGATTCCCTTTCCTATAAACAGGTTCGGCTCACCGCTGTCCACAACAAGATTATAGCGGGCGCACTAATCTAAAGCGAAGCGCGAAGGCGCGGCTCGAAACCCGTCCCGTACGCCTGCCTTTACCATTCCGTCAATCAGGCATTCTGACCGAAACGCGCTAATCAAGCTGACCGAACTCTTCGAGCGGGGCCAGTGCGGTCGACGGACGAGCGCTTTATAAACTCAATTATTTTCGCAATTACGGACAATTATCGAAACTGTGGTTTTGTGGCATCGAGGTTGTATTTATCCCACCGCGTAGTGATTGGGTATCAACTGGCTCCCCACAATCCAGGCACCGTGAAAGTTAGCAGGAGGAGTGATGATAAGTAAGCGGCTGACAACTGTGTTAAGCATGACGCTCGCGGTCGTTTTGACCGTCGGGCTCATTGCCTACACGCCCGCGACAGGCGCAGTTTCGGCCAATGCCCAAAGCGAGCTTCTTGACGAATCTCAATCCAAGCTTTCTCCGGAGCTTGAATCGTTCGCAAATGATCACGGCAAGGACGCAGACGAGCTAGTGCGCGTGATCGTGCAGACTCGCAGGAGTTTTAAAGGAGCTCCGGATTCGCTTATCAATAACAACGGAAGTCTGAAGCGGTCGCTCCCGCTCGTCGGGGGCTACGTGGCCGTGATGCCTCGAAGCGCGCTTGCGGCACTTGCTTCTGATGAAGATACGCTTTACATCTCGCTCGACCGCGAGACGATGCTGCTTCAAAACCGGTATGACTTTAATTTGTTGCGCGCGACGACGGGCGTCTCGAACGTCTTAGGCAGCAACAACATAGACCGAAATCGAGGCGAGCGCGAAATAAAAGATCACCTCCGCTCGCTGCCCCCCGGCCCGAACGGCGACGGCGTGACAATAGCCGTTTTTGACTCAGGCATATATGATGCAGGCCTCCTGCACGAAGACCTCAGAGTTATCAACGATCCGGCAAGATCGCGCGTCGTGGCTCGCCAGAATTTTGTCGCCTGCGAGTCGGTGAGCGCCGATAACCTCCGCCGCGGCTATGACCCTTACGGTCACGGCACACACGTGGCAGGGATAGCCGCCGGGAGCGGGCGCGAGTCTTTACAAGAGCCGGCGGCGGTCGGCAACTTTTACGGCGGAGTAGCTTTTAACTCTAACGTCGTGGACCTGAGAGTAATCGGCGCGGACGGGACGGGTCACATCAGCGACACCATCGCCGCGATCGATTGGATGATAAGCAACCGCGACCGGTTAAACATCCGCGTCGCAAACTTCTCGATAGGCGCGGGCGTCACACAGTCTTACCGCACGGACCCGCTCTGCCAGGCGGTCCAGCGCGCCGTCAGCGCGGGCATAGTCTGCGTGGTCGCGGCGGGAAACTTTGGCCGCGACGACAACGGGCAGACGATCTACGGCGGAATACTGGCCCCCGCAAACTCTCCATTCGTTATCACCGTCGGAGCTACGAACACTCAAGGCACGACCCGCAGGTCGGATGACGCGATAGCCAGCTACAGCTCGCGCGGGCCGACGCTCGTAGATTACGTAGCGAAGCCCGACCTTATAGCCCCCGGAACTCTCATCCGCTCGGTCGCGTCTGACAGAAATCACCTGACGGTCAATAACAACCTGACGGTCTACTCGCGCGAAGGCCGAGACGTTTACATGTGGCTGAGCGGCACCTCGATGGCGGCGCCCGTCGTCGCGGGAACGGTGGCGATGATGATCGACGCCAACCCGAGCCTGACGCCCGCTATGGTCAAATCGATACTGCAGTTCACGGCCCAGCCGCTCCCGTCGCTGGCGAACGTGAATCCGCTTATGAGCATGCTCAATCAGGGCGCGGGCTACTTGAACGCGGATGGCGCCGTGCGCCTGGCCCAGGCATTTGACGGCTACTGTGATAGGGCCGTGGCCGGGGCGCAGCTTTTGAGGAGAGACCTGACGGCTTTGAACCGGCTGCTCTACTCGTCGCAAGCACACACGGGCGAGTTCACAAGCATCATAGCGGGCGAGATCATACGCTGGGGCAACAACGTTTTCTTCTCACACGGTCTAGCTTACTTTTATGACGGCCTCCGCCGGCTGGGAGTATACAACACTGCCGGATGGCAGGTTTCACCCGGCTTCAACCTCTTGCAAGGCTACTTAACTACGGACGGGCGACTGCTCACAGACGGACGGTTACTCACAGATGGCCGTCTGCTCACAGACGGACGGTTGCTTACCGATGGACGGCTGCTCACAGACGGACGATTGCTCACAGACGGGTGGCTTTACGACACCAACGAAGGCGGGTTTACAAACACTTCGGCAGTGCAGACGACCTGGTCGGCTAACCTGATAGACCAGGGCATGCTGGGAAGCAGCGTCTCCGGCCAGCGTGCGGCAACCGAGCAGATAATGGCGCAGGGAGATGACGCTCCCGGCATCGCGATAAAGAGGATCGAGAGCAAAAGGCATCCTCTATTTCCACGCATAAAGAATCGGTAATGAAAGGAGTAAAGCAATGAATAAACCAGGTGTATGCACAGGAGTTATTTGGGACGGCGATTACTGCTAAATAAGTGCTGAGTGAAGAACTGTAGGCAATAAGCAGTGGGCAACAGAATAATAGACTGCCCACTGCATACTCTTTTCTGCACTCAGCACTCAGCACGTAGGGCTCCGAGTTGAGTTCTTGTAAAATCCTTCTAAGTATTGATTTATCTTGACGTAGCGGCCGGCATCCAGTTAAATTACCTACCTCAAGAAGGCACGGCCCCTTCTATTCAGTAAGAAAACTAAAGAAAGCTTTGAATTAGCCATGGCAATTTATGGATACCTATTGATGGCAAGCGACCTGCTGCTGATTTTAGGCGGCGCGACGATGTACTGGTTCTCTCCGCGTCTCAAGCGGAGCTGGGTTTGGGGCTACGGCTCGGCCCGCTCTATGGTAAACGACGAGACCTGGCAGGCGGCAAACCGCTTCGCGGGGCTAGTTCTGGCGATGCTTGCGCTGGTCGCGATGACCGTTCACGTGACTATCTGGACTGAGCTTGAAAACGACGACGTGGCCCGCACCGTCTCTGTCGCCGTGATCTTTTCGCTGCCGTTCGTAGTAATGTATTTGACTGAAAAGTATCTGGCCCGCGTCTTTAAGAATTAGCCCGCCACAAACTCTTCTGAGATATTAGGCTGCAAGCCTGCGGCCGCCCAGGCGATCATTCAAGTGGGGGTACACGGTTTGAAGTGGCGCAATATTCTGTGTTAATAGTCTTTATTGGGGTACAAGCGTCGGGCTGATATGAATCGCAGGTCGTGCGGATGATAAAAAGATTTTTTCTCCTCTCTATCTTTATTTCCCTCTTACTCTCTGCGGCAGCCGCGCAGGATGGGCGACCCGATCTTAAACCTCCGACATCCGAGCAAGACATAACGCTCCCCGATGAGATGCGCTCGCGGCTGGCCATCGAGCGCGCCGAGGGCGAGCACCGCAAGTTCCTGGAAGACGTGAAGGAACTGGGCGGTCTGTCGGATCAGTTGACCACCGATTACACTAAGCGCGGCCAGCTCGCTTCCGAAGACCTCAAGAAGGTCGCGGCCATAGAAAAGCGCGCCAAACGCATGCTGGGGTACGCGGGCGGCAGAGAGATAGACGACAAGCCGAGCGGGTCGGCGCAGCTGACGATCAAAGAGGCCGTCGACCAGCTGGGCGCCATCATAGTAAAGCTCACAAAGACCGTTATGATGGAGACTCGCCATGTCGTCTCGGCGACGGTGATCGCCGATTTGAACGAAGTGCTCAACCTGGCCCAGTACATTCGCAACTCTCAAAAATAGTTATATCGATGCCGATCCGTCTAAGCTTCAAAGCCTCGAACCTCCGCGCGCTGTTTTACAGGGCTCTGCTTTACAGGCTCGCGCTCGCGGGCTTGACCGTCTCTCTTCTGCTTCCCGTCGCCGGGGCTCAGAAGAAGGCCCCGGACCAGGACGACGCCATCAAGCTGCACTCCGATCTGGTCGTGTTAACAGTCACCGTCACGGACACGGCGGGGCAATACGCCCACGGGTTGAAGGATAAGGATTTCACTATCCTCGAAGACGGCTCGCCGCAAACCGTCCACTCGTTTTTCGCCGAAGAAGCCCCGTTCGCCGCTACAATACTGATGGATATGAGCGCGAGCATGGAGGGGAAGTTCGGGCTTGTGCGGGCCGCTGCCGCCTCTTTCATCGATCAGATACGCGCCGACGACCAGGTGGCCGTTTACGGCTTTAATAACAAGGTGAGGCTCTATCAAGAATTCACCAACGTCCGCGACATAAGCGAGTACGTGTGGGAGGCCGAGGCAGAAGGCAACACGCGATTGTACGATTGCATGAGCGACGCGATTGACGCGCTCGTAAAGCGTGAAGAGAAGCGCCGCGCGGTCCTCTTGATATCCGACGGCTGGGACAGCAGCAGCCAGAAAGCGACGCTCGACTCCGTGATGAAGAAGACGCTCGGCGCGGGCGTGGTCGTTTATTCTTTAGACCTGACGGACAAAGACATATTGAACGGCAGCACGCAGCAAATCGTGCTGCTGCGGCGCGGCCGCAAAGAGATGCAAGATTTTGCCTCCCAGACGGGCGGGCGTTACATTCACTCGCCGCAAGGCGACAAGCTCGAAGAGGGATTCGTCCAGATCGTGGACGAGCTTCGCAACCAGTACACGCTGACCTATTACCCCACGAACCAGAAGCGTGATGGCCGTTGGCGCAAACTGAGCGTCGCCGTCGGCAGGCAGGGGCTTTCGACGCGCTCGCGGCGCGGCTACTACGCGCCGAAGGGTTAATTCCGGGTCGAAAGTATCGGTTAACCGACCGGCAAACAACTCCTCACCCCGTCCACATTTTGTATCCTCCGAATCAAAATTGACTCATTCGCGCCGGGTGATCTTCACCCCTCAAAGGCCGGGGCGCCTTTAGACCCGTCAGTTTAAGTCCTAGGCACACATGTTGCGACGAAAGGTCTGGAGTGGCTAGCCATGCGCGTTATGGTGACAGGCGGCGCGGGGTACATCGGCAGCATAGTCAGCGAAGAGCTGGTGCGCGAGGGGCACGAAGTAGTCGTGTATGACAACCTCCAAATGGGCCACCTCGGCGCGGTCGTCGAGGGCGCTCCCTTCATCCAGGCCGACTTGCTCGACGGCGATCTGTTGCGAGATATGTTGAAGGTCTATCGCGTCGAAGCCGTCATCCACCTGGCCGCCGACTCGCTTGCCGAAGAATCCCTGAAGGACCCTACAAAGTATTACTGCAATAACCTGACGTCGGGCCTCTCGCTGTTGGGCGCGATGAAAGATTGTAAGGTTGACCGCATAGTCTTCGCGTCTACGGCGGCGGTTTATGGTGATTCGGAAAAGCAGCCGGTAGAAGAAGACGACCCGACCGCGCCGACCAGCCCTTACGGCGAAACCAAGCTCGCCTTCGAGCGCGCGCTCCGCTGGCACGAAGCGGCTTACGGCACGCGGTATGTTTGCCTCAGGTATTTCAACGCGGCGGGGGCGAGCAAAAGTTTCGGCGAGGCGCACGAGCCCGAGACGCACCTGATGCCGATCATCTGTCAGGCCGCCGCAGGTAAGAGGAGCCATGTCGCGATCTACGGCGACGACTATGCAACCAGGGACGGCACTTGCGTGCGCGACTATGTGCACGTCTTAGACCTCGCGCGCGCGCACACGCTGGCTTTAAGCGCCCTCGACGATCGGAGCGCAATTTACAATGTAGGCTGCGGGGGAGACGGCTACACAGTGCGCGAGGTGATCGAGAAGGCGAGCGAAGTGATAGGAGTTGATATTCCGGTGGAAGTCAGGCCGCGCCGCGCGGGCGACCCTGCGGTGCTCGTCGCAAACAGCGAGAAGATAAGGCGAGAGCTCGGCTGGCGTCCCGAGCGGCAGGACCTCGGCGATATGATCGAAGCGACTTGGAATTGGATCGAAGAGCACCCGAGCGAGTATGAAAAAATGGGGCTGTGGGCGCGCCTCAACAAGCCTGCGTAAACGATTCCCCCGAGCAGCCGAGGGCACAACCGATGGGGCTTACCGAGTACTGGGAGAAACGCGACTTCAAAAGAGAACTCCAGCTTGAAGGCGGCGTGACCGTAAAGCTGGGGCGCGATCGGATTAAACTTACGAGCCTTGATAAAGTCTACTGGCCCGACGAGGGTTACACGAAAGGTGATCTGTTCCGTTATTACCTGGAAATCTCAAACTACATCATGCCTTATCTGAAAGACCGCCCCTCGATACTCAAGCGTTACCCGAGCGGGATCGGCGGGCAGATGTTTTTTCAGCATAACGTAGAGCGCGCGCCCGAGCTGCTCAGAACCGAACGGCTCGAAAGCGAGACGGGGCGTAAGCTCAATTACGCCGTCTACACCGACGTAGCGTCGTTAATCTATCTCGTAAACATAGGGACCATCGAACAGCATCCCTGGCATTCGCGCGTGGCGAATCTGGACCGCCCCGACTACATAGTCTTCGACCTCGATCCGCACGGCGCGCCGTTTTCAAACGTGCTCGAAGTCGCGCTCGCGATGAGAGACGTGTTGAAAGATCTGAAGCTCACTGGATACCCGAAGACTTCCGGCTCGTCGGGTGTGCACATCTACGTGCCGCTCAGGCCCCGCTACGAATATGAAGAGGTGGCCGAGTTTTCCGAAGCTGTATCAAACCGCGTGGCCGAAAGCCTGCCGAGGATTGCGACCACCGAGCGGAGGATTGCCGAGCGAAAAAAGAATCAGATATACGTCGATTGGCAGCAGAACGCTCGCGGAAAGTCTGCGGCTTCGGTCTACACCGTGCGCGCAAAACCGGGCGCGACGGTGTCTATGCCCGTAACGTGGCGAGAGATCGCGCGAGGATTTGAGATAAGCGATTTCACAATCAAGACCGTCCCCGCGCGAATAAAGAAAAAAGGCGACCTCTGGAAAGAGATATTCAAAGACCGCCAGCAGCTTCCTAAACTCGTGCGCGAGCAATAGGCTGGCAACCTATCCCGCCTGTCCCTCATCAACCCTGAGACTCTGGCGCGAGCTGCTTGAGGCCGCATCTCGCGGGTGGGCTTCAAGCGCACTCAATGCAGCTTGACTTCGATCAGCAATCGGGACAACAATGTCATCGTTAAAAGGCAGGTTCCCCACTTGTAGCCCCACCGGCCCTGTGCTAAGCCCCAGGGAGCAGTCTCATTTACCAGGAGTTTTGCTATGCCTTCAAAGAGATTCTTTTACACGCGCATTTTTGCAGTCGCGCTGGCCGCGATCACCCTGGCCGCGAGCGTGCCCGCAGAGACCCAATCGCTAGAGACTTTACTCGCGTACTTGAAAAGCCCGAACGCCGACACGCGACGAGATGCCGCGCGCAAGCTCGGCGAGCGAAGAGTCCGCAACCAGCTTGCGGTCGAAGCCCTCTCGGTCGCCGCGCGAAAGGATGAAGATCGCGAGGTGCGCGCCGAGTCCGTCAACGCTCTCGGGTTGATAAAGGACTTCTCGGCGCTGCCTGAAATGATCGACGCGCTGAAAGACACGCGCCCCGAAGTCCGCAGCGTAGCCGCCCGGTCGCTTGTGGCGCTTTACACAGAGCACGACATAGATTTCATCACGAACCGCCGGACGGGCTGGAACCGTTTTAACCCATTCCTCGACACGAGCGATCACGAAATCATCGAGCCTTACATGGCCGTAGACCCTGAGATAATTCGCGCGCTCGGCGAGGCGGCTCGCGGCGACAGCGATCGCGACGTGAGGGTGTCGGCCATCCGCGCGCTCGGCGTGCTGCGCGGCAACGCGGCCATACCGCATCTGGCCGACGCGCTCAACGCCGACCAGGACGTGCGCATAGAAGTGCTCCGCGCGTTCATCAAGATAGGCGACCCGGCGGCGGGGCCGCACCTGACGCCGTTTTTCCGCGACTCGAATCAAAAGGTGAGAACGCAATCGATGGTCGCTGCTGGGATGTTGAAGTACCGCCCGGCGGTCGAACCATTACTTTCCGTCTACGGGCTCGGGCCTGAAAACAAGGGCACCGTGTCAAAGATGACTGGCAAGGTGCGCGGGCTGATCTCTTATTTGCCGCCGCGCGACGAAGCCGCTTTGTGGGCGCTCGCGCTTATCGGCGACGAGCGAGCCGAGCAGATATTTGTCGAGAACATGGCGGACAAGAATTCCAACCGCCGCCAGTACGCATTCGAAGGGCTCGCGCGCATAGCCGACCCCCGTTACTCGGACCAGATTTCGAGGCTGATACTGACGGAAGGCGACCCGGACGTGAAGCTCTCACAACACTGGGCGCTTTACCGCACTGGCACGCGCGCGCACCTGCAGTACATCGTGCGCAAGCTCGACACGGACCAGGCGGGACAGGCGCGCGAGTATCTGCTTGAGACCGCCGCGCCTGCGGACCTTTTCCCTTACGTCCGCGCAAGCAACAAGACGGTACGCCAGGAGATCATAGACATACTTGGACGCATAGGCGATCAAGAGACGATCAAAGAGCTTGAGCCCGTAGCTCGCACTTCGGGCGCAGAGACTTCGGACGCAGCCGTCGTGGCTATCAAGCGGATCGAGTGGCGCATGAGCGGGCGGCCGCGCGCTACGGATGCGGTGATCGAGCGCCCGCGCCGCGCCGCCAACCCCTGATGCTATTAAAAACAAAAGGCCGACCGGTCGCGACACCGGTCGGCCCATGACTAACGAAAGAACCAACCTTGTTGGCTCATACATATTGTAATGCCTGCCCGCTCCCACCTCAACAGTTTTCTAAGTGCTGAGTGCTGAGTCCTGAGTAAAAGACATAAGAATGCTGTCTCTGATTCTTCACTCAGCACTTCTTCTTCGTTGCGCCCGCGCCGCGCGCGCCTTTACAATAGCCGAACGTAACAACGACACCGAACGGAGAGCGAGTATGTTGAAGCAGATCGCCGCGCTTGCGTGTGTGGTGTTTCTTTGTTCCGCAGCAACGGCGCAAGACTTGACGGCGGAAGCCAAAAGCCTGATGGCGCGCACGGAAGTCAGGCGCGCGTTAGAAAACATAGACAACCAGCGCGGTCAAATACTGACCGAGTGGAAGAGGCTCACCGAAATTAACGCGCCTTCGGGAAAAGAGCGCGAGCGGGCCGAAGCCATACGACGCTTGCTCCTCTCCTACAAGCTCGACCGCGTCTATTACGACCAGCGAGGCAACCTCATAGCGATACGCAAAGGGACGGGCGGGGCGAAAGCCGTAGTCTTTGATGCGCACCTCGACACGGTCTTTCAACCCGGCCTCAAGATCAAAGCCGAGGTGCGCGACGGAAAAATATTCGCCCCCGGCGTCGGTGACAACACTCGCAACATCGAAGCCTTGCTTGCAACCATTCGCGCGCTCGACGCCGAGCGGATAAGGACAAGGGCCGACTTGATCTTCGTCTTCTCCGTAGAAGAAGAGACAAAGATGAGCGGCGCGAAATACTTCGTCCGGGAAAACCGCGAGCGCATAGGCCAGTACGTAGCGCTCGACGGCGGGTTCGAAGGGCTGACTTACGGCGGGATAGGGATCAACTGGTATCGCCATCATTTCATAGGGCCGGGCGGGCACACGCGGTCGCGAACGCCGCCTTATTCGGCGACGCTTCCGCTCGCCCGCGCAATCTCTCGCATCTACGCGCTTGAGCTTCCCGAAGAGCCTACGGTCAACATAAACATAGGAATGCTCGGGGGCTCGGAGGTGGTCAACGCCAAGGCGGCCGACGCCTGGTTTACGGTCGATTTGCGCTCGACGGATCAAAAGCTGATCGATGAGTTCGAGCAGAAGATTGCCGCGATAGTTAAAGAGGAGGCCGACCGCGTAGGCTTTCAGGCGAAGACAGAATTGATAGACGAGAAATTGCCCGCCGCTCAGATTCCCGGCAACCGCCAGTCATTCACAGTTCGAATGAGCGAAGCCGTCCACCGCGCGATCGGCATGGAGAACGTCACGGTCACGCCGACGGCTTCGAACAACGCGAACATTGCTTTGCTGGCGGGGCTACCGGCAATCTCGACGGGCGCAGCGCCCTGCGGCGACGCGCACGCGCTCACCGAGTGGTGCTGGGTCGAGCCGTTTTATCTCGGGGTCAAGAAGATACTGTTGCTCGAAATCGCGCTTGCAGGTTTATCAGGCGAGCAGGACAAAAAGGAGGAGCGATGAAAGGCTCAAAGTTGTTGTTCCTGGCAAGCTGGGTGATTCTTTTGATCTTATCGGCATTCCTCGCGGCTGGCTCGGCGGCTTCGATGGCAAACGCATACTTCGGCCCGACCGACGAGTTGACCCCGAACGGAGTCACGCTCGAACAGATCAGGGCCGCCGGCGGAGAGCGCGGCGACGAGGCAGTAAAGGCGTTTCGCGGTCGGCGCGCGACGGCTGCCACGTGGGCGCTGGGCGCAGCGCTGTTGTCGATCTTCGTGGTGGTCATACCTTACCGCCGAGGCGAGCGATGGGCGTGGTGGGCTTTGCTTGCGGCGCTCGGGCTCTCGCAATTTCTCTCGCTCGCTCGCGCCGTTACTCTCGGCACAACATTCGGCACCGGAACGCCCGCGATTATTCTTTCAGTCCTGTTAATAGGATTACTCGCGGGCGTCCCGCGCATGTTTAGAAAGCGCGATGAGGCATTAGAGATTTGATTTGAAAAGTGGGGCGGATTTCAAATCCGCCCTGCGCCACCTGATGTAACTATACTCTTCGCGCCCGCCGCAATTGACACTCGTTTGCGCTGGCCGATATGATTCATCATTAGCGATCATTCAGCAATCTTTATTCCTGGCACATGAATTAGCAATGACCTCTAGCGTAGAGGGATCGGAGTTATCTGAGAATGGAAGCATTAATGAAGAAGATGAAAAAAGCGGGGCTGCTGGCCGTCATAACTGCGACGCTGATCGGGCTGACCGCGCCCGCGCCCGCGCCTGTCAGCGCCGCGCGCCGCGCCTACGGTGAAACGCTTCAAAAGCCTTCTCGCGGCGCGCTGGTGTCGGAAGAGCGCATTCGCAAACACGTAGAGTTCCTCGCCTCGGATAAGCTCGAAGGCCGCCGCGCAGGCACTCCCGCCGAAGCCGAAGCTGCAAAGTACATAGCGAAAGAGTTCCGCTCGTATGGCCTGGAGCCCGTGGCGAAGAACTTCCTTCAGCCCTTCACCTTTGTCTCAAGCGTGAAGCTCGGCGCTAAAAACAGCTTTCAAATGAAGACGCCCGCAGGCGCTCGCACGCTCAAGGTCGGCGAGGAGTTTATGCCGCTTGCGTTCTCTTCTTCAGACCCCGCAGCGGGTCAGGTCGTTTTGGCGGGCTACGGCATAAGCGCGCCCGAGCATCAATACGATAACTACGCGAACCTCGACGCCAGAGGAAAGATTCTCCTGATAATGCGCGGCAGCCCCGACGGCGATAACCCGCATGGCCGCTTTGCCGAACATACCGCGCCCGGACTTGAGATACAGCAAAAGACGCTCAAGGCGCGCGAGAAAGGTGCGCGCGGAGTCGTCTTTATCAGCGCGGAACAAGATTTCAAACAGGACCGCTTATCGAAATTGCGCCACGACCTGAACTTTTTGAACGCGGCCATTCCGGCTGTGGTCATAACTCGCCAGGTGGCCGAATCGTTACTCGCCCCGGCAGGCACAACGCTTGCCGAAGCGGAAAAACGCGCGAAGCAATCTGCCGCGCCGCTCGCGCTTGAGAATGCGTCAATTGAGTTCAAGACGGACGTGGTCCAGGTCAACGGCAACAGCGCGAACGTCGTAGGGCTTCTGAAAGGCAGCGACGCCCGGCTCGCTTCCGAATACATAGTCATCGGCGCGCATTATGATCACCTGGGACTAGGCGGCGCAGGGTCTCTCGCCGAGCGGGAAGAAGGTGAGATACATCACGGCGCTGACGACAATGCATCAGGCACCTCGGCGATGTTGGAGCTGGCGCGCGTCCTGGCCGCGGACCGCTCGCAACTCAAGCGCAGCATTCTCTTCATGGCGTTCGGGGCCGAAGAGGTAGGGCTTCTCGGCTCTGCTGCTTACACCAAGAATCCAGTCGTGCCGCTGGCCTCGACCGTAGCGATGATCAACATGGACATGGTTGGGCGGCTGAGAAATACGCTCTCAATAGGTGGCGTTGGCACGTCGCCCGCGTGGAAGCCGCTGATCGAAAAGCATAATCTTGAACGCTTCAATCTTTCGCTCGGCCAGGACGGCTTTGGGCCTAGCGATCATCAGTCTTTTTATGTGCGCGACATCCCTGTGCTCTTCTTTTTCACGGGCTCGCACGACGACTATCACAAGCCTTCCGACACTGCCGACAAGATTAACGCGGAAGGCATAAGAAAAATCGCCGAGTTCGTAGGCGAGCTTGCCACGGCCGTCGCGACAGAGCCCGAGCGCATAGCCTTCACGCGCGTCAAGGTTGAATCGAGGCCGACGGGGCGAGGCTTCCGCGTCTACCTCGGAACAGTCCCGAACTATTCCGACCAGAGCGACGGCATGAAGCTGGACGGGGTGCGACCGGGCTCGCCCGCCGAGCGCGCGGGGTTGAAGGCGGGCGATTTGATAGTGAAGCTCGGAAGCGTGCCGATCAAGAACGTCTACGATTACACCTACGCGCTGGGCGAGCTTAAAGCCGGAGAAGAGATCGCTGTCCAGATACGCCGCGAGGGGCGCGAGATGACGCTGAAGCTCACGCCGGATAAGAGGCAATAAGCGATCGATTTGAGATTTGAGATCTCAAATCTCAAATCCTCGGTGAGGACCGTAATGCTGCTGAATGGAAAAACAGGCATTGTTTTCGGCGTGGCAAACAAGCGCAGCCTGGCCTGGGCGATCGCGCGCCGCGCCGCCGAACATGGCGCGCGCCTAGCCCTCACGTATCAAGGCGAGCGGCTCGAAGAGAATGCTACCGAGCTTGCCGCGACGCTCTCGGACCCGCTCGTGCTGCCGTGCGACGTCGCTAAAGATGATGACATCGTGAAGGTTTTCGAGCGCATAAAAGAAGAGTTCGGCACGCTCGATTTTGTCGTCCACGGCGTCGCCTTCGCGCTCAGAGAAGAGCTCGAAGGCGAATTCGTAAACACTTCGCGCGAGGGCTATCGCATAGCGCAAGACGTAAGCGCCTATTCGCTGACGGCGATTGCGCGTCACGCCGCGCCGCTTATGGAAGGGCGCAACGGGTGCATACTCACGCTGACGTACCTGGGCGGTGAACAGGTGATACCCGGCTACAACGTGATGGGCGTGGCGAAAGCGGCCCTCGATATGAGCGTCAGGTATCTGGCCTCGGACCTCGGCCCGCGCGCCATACGGGTGAACGCGCTCTCGGCGGGCCCCATCAAGACTCTCGCGTCGGCAGGCATAGCGGGTTTCTCAAAGATACTTGAGCACATGCGCAACCGCGCGCCGCTCCGCCGCAACGTCGATCAGGCGGAAGTCGCAGACGCGGCTCTGTTTTTGCTCTCAGACATGGCGCGCGGCGTGACGGGCGAAGTGCTGCACGTCGATAGCGGCTATCACATCATGGGGATGTAATTCAGTGCTGAGTGCTGAGTCCTGAGTCCTGAGTAAAAACATAAGACCACTGCCTCTGATTCTTCACTCAGCACTCAGGGCTAATATGAAAACTTTGCTCGCCAAAAAGCTCGTCCTCTTCCTGCTCATCTCGACTCTGTTTGCCGCGCCCGCCGAGGCTCAGCGCCGCAAGGGGGCGCAAGCGAGCACGCCAGGCAAAGTAGTTCTCGTAAGCCTCGACGGCCTCGCTTATCACATGTGGGAGCGCGACGCGGCGGTGCGGGGCGCTAAGACGCTTCGCAGCATTGCTGCGCGCGGCGTCATGGCTCGCGGAGTGCAGCAGGCATTCCCGACTATCACGCCTGCCGGCCACGCTGCTCTGTGGACGGGCGCGTACGGCGACGTGAGCGGGATCATCACGTCCGGCAATCCGATTCTTCCACGAAGCGAGCACACGGCCTTCGAGCGAAAGAGCGGCTATGACGCAGACCTGCTCAGGGCCGAGCCAATATGGGTGGCGGCAGCCAGACAGGGAGTGAAAGTAGTCGCTCACCAGGCGACGCAGAATTATCCTTTCGTCGCTCAGACGACAGCGCCGGGCGCTGTCACGCCGCCGATACTCGTCAGCGGGTACGGCCCCGGCAACATCGAGCGGGACGGAGTCATCCGCCCTTCGAACGTCACCCCGGCTGATGCGACCGAGTGGAAGCCCGCGCTCCCGCGCTCATCGCTCCCCGTACGCGCCTTCAAGTGGAGCATCAGGAATATTACTTTTTACGGCGCTATGGTCGCAGAGCAAGGGGCTGCGCGCGGATACACAGCCATTTTTGTCGCGGCTGACCCGCGAGGCCCGCGAGTGCGAGTGCGACCGCATCCTACAGAAACCGCCCCGCCCGAGGGCCGCGAGCTTGCGCGATACTTCAGCGAGGGGCTACGGCTTACAGCCGGCAGAAAGAACGTTCCGACCGTCGCCTACTTCCGGCTGTTCGAGCTGGCCCGCGACGGCAGCGATTTTCTCATCTACCAGCCTTACGTTCATGAATTAGCTTTCTATGACGGCACTGCGACATCGATGCAGACGGTCGAAGCGGCGCTCAAGCAAGCAGGCGGTTTCATAGGAAACGGGCCGGGCTATCTTTACGAAGACGGAAAGCTGGGCAAGCAAGTCCATGACGGCGGCGACGGGACCGCCGAGCGGCGCTACCTCGAAGGCATGGAACTGGTCATACGCCAGCTCAACCGGCTCACGGCCTGGTTTAACAATCGCTACTCGCCGCGCTTGCTTGTAGATTACTGCCCATACCCCGACGAGATGGACCACACGTGGTACGGGCTGGTGCGGCCGGACGTGACGGGAGTCTCGCCCGAGGTCGCGCGCCGCATGCAGGAGTTCCGCCGCTGGGGCTATGCCGCGATTGATACGAGAGTTGCTTTGCTCAATTCGTTAGCCGGTCCTCGCGGGTACATAATTTTTGTGAGCGACCACGGGATGTCGCCTATCAAAAAAGAGGTGAGCGTAAATATCGCGCTGCGCGAAGCGGGGCTTCTGTTCACAAACAGTAATAACCAGATCGACACCAGGCGCACCGAGGCCGTGCATCTGAAATCCTGCATACTTGTGAACGGTACGGATTGGAAAGACGGGATCGTGCCTATCGAAAAGCGCAAAGAGGTGGTGGACCGCGCGGAACAGGCGCTGCGCAATGTGCGCGACCCGGAGACTAATCGGCCCGTCTTTACCGCATTCTTTCGGCCCGAAGATTATCAGGAGAAGCTTGGCATAGGCGGGCCCGCGGGCGGCGACCTTTACTTCGAGCTTGCCCCGGGGTACACGGCTTCCGACAGGACTACGGGCGAGACGGTAACGACTCTGAAAGTACCCGACGCGACTCACGGCTTTCTGTCTACGCGACCTGAGATGCTTGCCAGCTTCATCGCGCGCGGGCCGCGACTGCCGCGAGGCGAAAGGATTGCGACCATACGTTCAATCGACGTAGCCCCCCTCGTAGCCGACTTGCTCGGCATACGACCGCCCGCGCAATCGCGGGGGAAGTCCCCCTTCAATGGAATAAAGGATTAGAGATTTGAGTTTCAAATCAGACTTTGCGGGCGTCGGGCGGCCAGATGTATTTGTGAAGCTGTAGCTGAAAACGCGCCCGCAGCTTGTCTGATAGCATCCACGTGACAACCTGCTGAGGGTCGATTGCGCCGAATGCCGTCGAGATCAAAAGGCCGACTCGGTCTTCGAGGCCGCGCTCGCGTATCGCCTGAAGCGCCCACTCATAATCTTTACGGTCGGCTATGACGAATTTCACTTCGTCGAAAGGGCGCAGGTGATCCAGATTGGACCAGAGGTTCTTCGAGCATTCGCCCGACGCGGGACACTTCAAATCCATTATGCGAATGACTCGCGGGTCAAGCTGTGATAAATCGCGGTGGCCGCCCGTCTCGATAAGAAGCGTGTGGCCGAGATCCGCCAACCGCGTCGCAAGCTCGTAGATTTCCGGTTGCAGCATCGGCTCGCCCCCAGTCAGCTCTACCAGTCGGCAATCATACTTTTCAACTTCGGCCACTATCTCCTCAATCGTCATCCGCACGCCGCCCGTGAACGTGAATTCCGAATCACACCAACTGCATCTAAGATCACATCCCGTCGTGCGGACAAAGACGCACGGCAAGCCGGCGTAGCTCGATTCACCCTGTATGCTCTGATATATCTCTGTGATTCGCATGCTCAATGCATTCTAGCCCCGGCCGCCGCTTGCAGTAAAATGACCAAAGTCGGGCAGACTCTTAAGTCAATCTGACCGAACCTTGACCGAGGCAATCTGCCACAAAAACGAACCTTAAGACAATATCAGAGATGCGGGACAGGTTTTAAACTTACGAACATTCCTTGCCTGCTCGTAAGATTTGTAAAACAGACTACTTATTACTGACCGGGCGGTGGCCGTTAAAGCTCGCGACCGTTGAGGGCGACCAACGCAGGGAGCGCGATCTTATCCTGGCACACTTGTTGATTAAAGGGATGGGGAAATAGTCCCCACTCAAAGGTCGTCATCGCGAGGGTTCGACCAAAGACCCGGGGCCGAGAAGAGAAAAACAAAAGATGATTCGGCGCCAGTCCCGTGGGAGAGTTAAAGGAATTACATGAGCATTAAGAAGGTTCAAGCGCATTTACTCATAGTCGCCCTTGCAATGCTTTCCCTTCTATCAGGACTTCCGTTCGGCAAAGCGGTTGAGCCCGTTGTCGAAGCCTCGAAGGAAGCCAAAGCTCCAAAGCGAAAAATCTCGAGCGATCTTGAGAGCATCATCGACAAAGGCGGAGCGAGTCAGCTTGCCGTAATAATTCAAACTCCTGGCGAGGCGTCGAGCGCGCTCCGGTCCGCCGTGGCGCGCGGCAACGGCGCCGTGCGAAGAAACTACGCCAACATCGATGCCCTCGCCGTACAGCTTTCCCCAGGCCAGGTAAGACAACTGGCCGCTCGCTCCGACGTTAATTACATTTCGCTCGACCGAAAGACCCTCGTGGCGGGCCACCTTGAAACGACTACTGGGGCCGACCAGGTGAGAAATCTTTCCACCCCATCGGGCCAGCCGGTCGACGGTTCGGGCATTGGCATAGCAATTATCGATTCAGGCATTGATATTCCTCACCACTCTTTTATGTCCTCTCGCGTAGTCGCAAGCGTAGACTTCACAGGCGAAGGGCGAACCGATGACCCGTACGGGCACGGCACTCATGTAGCCGGCATAGCGGCAGGTAATAACCACGTCTCGTATGGCGCGTACGAGGGCATCGCCCCGGCAGCAAAGATACTAAATGTCCGCGTGCTTAACTCTCTGGGATATGGGTCGATCTCCGCCGCCATCGCAGGCATCGACTGGTGCATCTCGAACAAGAACGCTTACAACATTCGCGTCCTCAACCTGAGCCTGGGGACGACCACCGTAGACTCTCACGTAGACGACCCGCTTTGCCAAGCCGCCCGCCGGGCCTTCAACGCGGGGATAGTGGTCTGCGCCGCAGCGGGAAATCTCGGCAAGGATGATGAGGGAGACAAGCTCTACGGTGCTATACACTCTCCCGGCGCAGAGCCCTCGGCCATCACCGTCGGCGCGGCGAACACGTTCGGGACCAACTCGCGCCAGGACGACGGGGTTGCCTCCTATAGCTCGCGCGGACCGACGAGAGGCCATTACACGGACGCTCAAGGTGTGAAGCATTACGACAATTTCATCAAGCCCGATCTGGTAGCCCCAGGAAACAAGATCATCTCGGCAAAGTCCCCCGGCAACCGACTCGTCACGACTAACCCGCAGCTTAATACGAATGTCAGCAACGACCCGAAGCACGCAATGATGTACCTGAGCGGCACATCCATGTCTACGCCTGTCGTTGCCGGAGCCGCTGCGCTGATGTTACAGCGGAACCCGCACCTGACTCCCAATCTGGTCAAAGCTCTTCTCGAATACAGTGCGCAGCCGCTCGCAGGGTTCAACAACCTGGAACAGGGCGCGGGTCTTTTGAATATCGAAGGCGCGGTTCGATTAGCCGGGCTGGTTCGCCAGGACCTGGCAGGGCTACAACTGGGAGCCCCGTTGCTCGTACCCGGCCAAATGCCCCTGGAGACGAGCTACATAGCGGGCCAGTCCTTTGTGTGGGGTGGCGGCATAATTCAAAGGTGGAACTTCATCACGAGCCGAAACCTGATACTCCTCTACCAGCGGATCTACGGGACGGGGGTCATAGTTACGGACGGAGTAATAATTGCCGACGGCCAGTTGTTGACCGACGGCCACCTGCTGTCAGACGGCATGCTTCTCTCAGAAG
Organism: Blastocatellia bacterium; assembly: GCA_036277095.1. Classification (GTDB taxonomy): domain Bacteria; phylum Acidobacteriota; class Blastocatellia; order UBA7656; family UBA7656; genus DASUNP01. The sequence continues at coordinate 32,831 of DASUNP010000010.1, read as the reverse complement.
GAGTGGTGCTGTCGGACGGGACGACGCTGGCAAACGGTGTGATAGTTACTGACGGGCATTTGTTGGCCGACGGCCACCTGCTGTCAGATGGCCACCTGCTTGCCGACGGACATCTACTTTCAGACTCTATGGTGCCCCTATCGACAGCTTCAATGGTGAGTTTGTCAGCCCTGTTGAACGGCGACAACACAGCGCACATGCCCCCCGAGCAAGATTCGGGCGGCGGGCATTGAGACTTGCGCCCCGGCGCCTCGGCATAGGTTTTCACGCGAACGAAAATGGATTGGTCGGCGATGAAAAGATAAATCCGAACTAGATTATCCGGCTCAGCCACGGGCTGAGCCAGCTTTTTTCTCGACCAGCTCGACAGTCTATGAGGTGAGGACATGGACCGGAACACTACCCGAAAAGAAAGCCGCGCATCATGGCTCTTTATAGGCTGGGTGAGTGTAGTCGGCATATCCGTTTTCGGGAATGCGGTCTATCAGGTCGCACTGCTGCCGTTTTCGAAAGACTGGCTTTTGTTGAGCCTCGTGACGATAGCCGTAGCCTCGCGCACGGACATAAAGATTCCGAGAAGATCCAGCACCGTCACGATAACCGACACGTTCATTTATATCTCCGTCCTGCTTTATGGAGTGCCGCACTCGATCGTGCTCGCCGGATTCGATGCGGCCATCTGCTCGCTCCGTTATTCGAACAAGCGAAAAGTGATGCCCTTCAACGTCGGCGTGACGAGCCTGTCGATCTTTCTGGCGAGCACGCTCACGACGATCACCTTCGGAAGCCTGGCCACGGCAAGAGAAGACCTGAGCCGGTTGGTGCTCGCCTCCCTATCGTTATCTTTACTCCATTACGTTTTCAACTCAGGGATGATAAGCGTCGTGAGCGCGCTCAGAGGAAAGAGCAACCCGCTGGGCGCGTGGCGCGACTCTTTTCTCTGGACCTCGGTTTCGTATTTCGTAGGGGGCGTGGCGGCCTGCCTTGTGATAAAGCTGATAACCTTTTTGTCGTTTTACGCTTTCCTCATAGCGGTGCCGATACTCGCCATAACTTACCTCACGTACCGAAACTACCTTGAGAAGGTGCAGTCTTCGATAACTCATGCGGAAGAGATGGCCGACCTGCATTTGAGAACGATCGAGGCGCTAGCCATCGCTATAGACGCTAAAGACGAAGTCACGCACGATCACGTTCACCGCGTGCAAATCTACGCGACGGGGCTTGGCAGACTCTTCGGGCTGAGCGAAACAGAGATCGAGGCATTAAAGGCCGGGGCGCTCCTGCACGACATAGGCAAACTCGCCGTCCCCGATTACATCCTCAACAAGCCGGGCAAGCTCACGCAGGCCGAGTTCGACAGGATGAAGGTCCACACCATAGTCGGGTCAGAGATACTTGAGCGCGTGGGGTTCCCCTACCCTGTAGTCCCAGTCGTCCGTCACCACCACGAGCGTTGGGACGGGCACGGGTACCCCGACGGCCTGAAGGGCGATCAGATACCGATAACGGCCAGAATCCTTTCCGTAGTCGATTGCTTTGACGCGGTGTGCGAAGACCGTCAATACCGCAAGGCCATGACGCGGGAAGAAGCCATCTTGCTGCTGGAATCCAACAGCGGCACTATGTACGACCCACAGGTAGTCGCCTCTTTTCTCGAACATCTGCCTGTGTTCGAGGAGCAGATAAGACAACAGAAGCTCGACATGCAGATGGATGCGAGCGAGCCGGAACAACACCATCTGCCTGCGGCTCCCGAGAAGAAGAGGGACACGGGCAAGCTCGCCTTCGAAAGCATACGGAGCGCACACCGCGAGGTAATAACGCTTTACGACATAGCGCAGACCATAGGGACGAGCCTCGACCTGCGCGACACGTTCGCGGTCTTCTCGTCGCGCCTGCACGACATAGTCAGCTATACGACGTGCGTGCTTTATCTTCAGAAACCGAATTCACAGGAGCTTGAAGCGGCGCACATATCGGGCCGTAACGCCGAAGCATTCAAGGGGCGGACGATAAACCTGGGAACGGGCATAACGGGCTGGGTCGTCGCCAACTGCCGCCCTATGTACAACTCGGACCCGCGACTTGACTTTGACGCATTGAAGCTGCAGCTTGACGAGCATTACAGGACTGTGGCCGCCGTCCCGCTCGTAAAGGATAACCAGATGTTCGGCGCGCTCACGCTCTACAGCAAAGAGCTGGCCTCCTACGAGGCGGACCACCTGCGGCTGATAGAGGCCGTGGCAAAGCTGGCTTCCGACGCCATAGCAAACGCGTTGCACCACGAGCGGACCGAAGCCAAAGCGTTGACGGATTTGTTGACGGGGCTGCCGAACGCGCGCGCGCTGAGACACCGTTTCGAAGAGGAGGCCGCGCTTGCCGAGCGCCACTCGAACACCTTCGCAGTGCTCATGATGGACCTGGACGGGTTCAAAGCCATAAACGATACGATGGGCCACCAGGCCGGTGACGAGGCTCTCAGAGAGATAGCGCAGCTGCTCTCGCGCCACATACGCTCGTCCGACTTTCTATGCCGTTACGCGGGCGACGAGTTTGTGGCGCTGGTGCAGGCCAACGCTAAAGAGGTGGGTGAGCTGGTCGGCCGTTTGCAGCGAGCGATGGAGCAGCACAGCTACGGCGACAGCAGCTCTATCGTTTACCTGGGGATCAGCGTCGGCTGGGCCCTGTTCGGCAACGACGGCGACACGCTCGACGAACTGTTGCTGACAGCCGACCGAACAATGTACGCCAACAAGCTCAAGCGCAAGGCCACGATCGCAGAGACGGAAGTTAAGCCGGTCGCCCCGGGCCATTACAGGTTGATGTGAAAACTATTCCCCGAAATAATCACACCGGGCCGTGCAGGTCTCTCTGATGGTCACGCGGTGAAGCCCGGGCAGTCGGCCTTCAAGCCGTTCCCACACCCAGCGGGCGATGTTTTCGCTGGTCGCATTTTCCAACCCTTCGATCTCGTTAAGGTAGTAATGATCGAGTCTCCGGCGGAGCGGCTCAAACCGGTCTGTTATCTCGGCGTAATCGATGAACCAGCCTGTGCGCGCGTCCACCTCGCCGCGCACAGCTATCTCGCATCGGAACGAGTGACCATGCAGCCGCGCGCATTTATGCCCCTCCGGGACGTGGGGCAAGCGGTGAGCGGCCTCGAAGCCGAATTCTTTTACCAGCTCTACGACCATCTCTCAGAATCGTATCAAAGTAATCTCAAATTTGAAATTTGAGATTTCAAAGTTAAACTGTTTAGCGCGATGGCGGGAAAAGATGAACGATACATGCTGCGGGCGCTGAGGCTTGCGCGCCGATTAAAAGACGTTCCCTCGTCCGAGCCGCGCGCTTATGCGCTCGTCGTTTCCCGGGACCAGGTTGTCGGAGCGGGACCGGGCATAAGCGCAGCTCTTGACGAGGCGGGCCAGGGGGCCGAAGGCGCGACGCTTTACATTAACATTGAGCCGGGACTTGATGCCGCCGACCGTAATGACTCTATCAACCGCATAATCGCCGGCCGCATAGCGCGCGTCGTCATAGGCGCGACCGCTCATTCGACGAGGACAAGCGCGGTCGATCTGCTCCGACAATCAAGGGTCGAAGTGGTGACGGGAGTCTGCGAACGGCAAGCTCGCGAGTTGAATGAGAGCTACTTCAAGTATTCGAGCACCGGCTTGCCTTTCGTCACGGTCAAGTTCGCCTCTACTCTCGATGGCCGGATCGCGACCCGAACGGGAGACTCACAGTGGATAAGCGGGCCGGCTGCGCTCAGGCTCGCGCATCAACTCCGCCGGGAAAACGACTGTGTAATGGTCGGCATAGGCACAGTGCTTGCGGATAACCCGCGCCTTACGGTCAGGCTCGTGAGCGGGCGCGACCCGCTGCGCATAATTATCGATAGCCGTCTTCGCATACCCGTCACCTCGCGCGTGCTCCAAGAAGGGGCGGCGCATCACACAATGATCGCAACCTCAGACAGGGCCGACCCCGCGCGCGTCCGCGAGCTTGAAGACCTGGGCGCAGAGATTCTGATTCTGCCGGAAGAGGCTAACGGCGCAGGCGTGAATCTTATAGAACTGCTCGCGGCGCTGGGGCGACGACGAGTCGCGTCGGTGCTCGTCGAAGGTGGGGCGGGGATAATAACTTCGCTTTTAGCGGCGCGCCTGGTCGACCGCATGGTCATAGTCCTGGCCCCGAAGATCATAGGCCGGGGCCTTGAGGCCATAGGCGACCTGGGCATTACCGCTCTTGAAGGCGCGATAACTTTCTCTTCAATCAAAACCCGCAGGCTCGGCGACGACATTATGTTTGACGGGCGCCTACCAGCTTAGGAATTTTGGATTTTGGATTTTAGATTTTGGATTAAGGGATTGTCGACAGCTCTTTCGTTCGCAATCCAAAATCTAAAATCCAAAATCAGAAGAGGCTCACCCTGACGCTCAGATACTTCCTCGGGTTCTGGCGGAAGTCGTAAAGCAGCTTCACCACCTCGCCCGACATCTGGTTGACGTTGTTGTAGAGTTTCTCGTCCTTCAACAGCCTGCCCGCCGTTCCCTGCCCCTCTTCCAACTGCTTCGAGATCGTTCGGACAGAGGCCACTGTAGCTTGCAAGTCTTCGTGCAGCTTCTCGTCTTTGACAAGCTTGCCTATCGTGCCGCGCCCGCTTTCGATTTCGGCGGTGATCCGGTCGAGCTTCTCAATCGTTGTGTTAGCTTTCGAAATGGCCGCCGTCGCCTCGCGGTAAAGCTGATCGTCGTTGAGCAGCTTGCCCGCGGTCCCCTTGCCCGACCGGAGGTCTGCGGCGATGGCTTGCAGCTCGTTTGTGGCCCCGCGCAGGTCGTCGTACAGCCTGGGGTCGTTGAGGAATTTGGCTACGGAGCCTTCGCCCTGTTGTATGCGTTTGCCGAGCGCCTGGAACTCTACGACAGTGCGATTGAGGTTCACGTATAGCGCGTCGTCGTGAAGGAGCTTGCCGATAGTCCCTTCGCCTTTGTTGATGTCATCGACCAGCTCCTGGAGCTGCTTGCCGACCGCGTTGAATTGCACCAGCACGTCGCTGGCTCCCGAAAAGACCGCCGAGAGGCTGGCCTGATCGGCGCTCGGAATCTCCGCGCCTTCCGGCAGCGGGTCGCCCGCCCTCGTGCCCGTAGATATATCGATTACGCGGTCGCCGAGAAAACCTTGCTGCCCCAACACGGCCTTCGAATCCGTCCGGATGCGGTCGCGCACCTCTTTGCCGTCGACTGTGAGGGTGACGACTATGGGCTTTTCGTTCTCGGTCGCCGGGACGTCTCCGAAATCGACGCTCTCGACTTTGCCGACGCGCTTTCCGGCCAGCCGCACCTCGTCGCCGCTCTTAAGCCCTTCGGCCGCGGCGAACCTCGTCTTGTAGGTCAAGGTGTCTTTGAAAAGCGCTATATCGCCCGTCACCGACAGGATGAAGACTATGAGTATGACGATCGTCGCCACGGCGAGTATGCCGACGCGAAGCTCGGACAGCGTGGTCTTCTTTCTAGCCATAATGCCTCCCGGATTGACAACTACTCTTTAAAGAAATCTTGCATGTATGGGTCCTTCGATGCCCATAACTCTTCGTCGGTTCCGCTGAAAATCACCCGGCCTTCCTTAAGCATTATAAACCGTGTGTTGATTAAACACACGTTGCCTTTCTCGTGCTCGAATACGACTTCGCCGTTCTCATCAATCGTGGCGAAGTTGGAAGCCATCATCCTTATGTCTTCCAGCCTGTGAGTGACAAAAATGGAGCTTACGCCTTCGAGGTCGCGCAACTTCATCGCGAGCTCAAGGATCGTCCGGGCCGTCGGCGGGTCGAGCCCGGCCGTAGGCTCGTCAAAAAGCACCAGCTTGGGCGAGGTGGCCAGCGCGCGCGCGATCCCGACGCGGCGGCGCATGCCGCCCGATAGCTCCGACGGCATCATATCGAAGGCGTTTTCCAGGTTCACGAACCGCAGCATCCTTCGGACCGTGTCTTCGATCTCGGATTCGGGAACGCCTTGCTCGAAGAGGCGGAAGCCTACATTTTCGTAGACCGACAGCGAGTCAAACAGCGCGCCTTCCTGAAAGACCATCCCGATCTTGCGGCGCACCTCTATCATCTCGCCTTCCGAATAGCCCGTGATGTCTTCGCCGTCGATAAGAATGTTGCCCGCGTTGGGCTTAATCAAACCGAGCACCAGTTTCAAGATAGTCGATTTGCCCGTCCCAGACCCGCCCATCACGATCCTGGTCTCGCCCGGGTTGACGACAAAGCTCACGTCGTCCAGGATCACGCGCGAGTCGTAGGCCATGGTGACGTTTTGAAACTCTATAGCGCTGGGAATCACTTCCGACATAACAATTTTGGATTTTGGATTTTAGATTTTGGATTCAGGAACCGGCATCGGCAATCCAAAATCTAAAATCCAAAATCAGCTAAAGGCCAGTATCAGCCTCGACAAGAAAAAGTCTGACGCCAGTATCAATATATCCGATAAGACCACGGCCTGCGTCGTCGAGCGGCCCACGCCGACCGTCCCGCCGTGCGTGCGGAGACCGCAGCGGCAGCTCACTATTGCGATGATAAAACCGAAGACCGCCGGCTTCATCAATCCGCCAATGAGGTCGTTGTAAGTGAGTGCGTCTTTGGCCGAGCTGATGTAGACGCTGCTCGCCACGTTCATCAAAGCCGAAGCGACCGCCCACCCGCCGACCGCCCCGACTATGTCCGCGATAAGCGTCAGGGCCGGAGTCATGACGATGAGCGCAAATAGTCTCGGCCAGACTAGCTTCTTGATAGGGTCCGTGCCGAGCGCGCGCATGGCGTCTACTTGCTCGGAGACGACCATAGAGCCAAGCTCTGCGGCTATGGCTGAACCGACGCGGCCCGCGAGCATGAGCGAGGCGAGCACGGGCCCCATCTCGCGCACCATAGAGGTCATCACCAGCGTGCCCGTGACGCCCGTCGCGCCGAATGTCTGGAGCGTCGAAGAGGTTTGAAGCGCCAGCACGCCGCCCGTGAAGACGCCCGTGAGGATTATTATCATCAGCGAGCCCACGCCTATCGTGTCCATCTGGACGATGATTTCGCGAAAGTAATGGGGCCGCTTGACGGCGCGCCCGAATGCCCGCCCGGCCATTAGTGTTGCTTCTTGGATTTCGTAGATGGCCTGTAAGAGTGGGTTCATTAATCAGTTGATCTCTTGCGGCTCATAGATTAAGGCCCCTTGCTTCTTGGGCATCTGCACGCGCTCAGGCCGACAGCCTGCGTTGGCTGAGTCAAAATATGATGTATGTTTCGCAACCCTCAGTCAAGTAGAGAGAGAAAAAGGGCGGGCCCGCTCTCCAATCAGTAGAAGAGATACTTTCGCCACGATTCGTCGGCGCGGCCGAGATAACGAATAATCTGGCGGTTCACGTGCAGGTTGTAGGCCTGCGGCCGCTTGAGCAATCGCATGCCTGCTTCTTCGGGCGAACGATCCCCCTTACGGTTGTTACACGAGCGGCAGCAGGTGACCAGGTTGTCCCAGGTCGAATCTCCCGCTCGCGAGCGAGGGGTTATGTGATCGAGTGTCAGCTCCTGCGGTGTGAAGACGCGGCCACAATACTGGCACGTGTTGTGATCGCGCAGCAGAATATTCTTGCGCGACAGGCTCTTGCGCTCGAACGGGATGTGAATATACTCGACCAGCCGGATCACGGACGGCATGGGCATGGAAAACCGCGCCGAGTGCAGCCACGACGAACTGCTCTCTTCGGCGTAAGCCACACCCTTCAGGATCAACACGACGGCACGCCGCGCCGTGCAAACATTGATAGGCTCAAAAGAAGCGTTGAGTACTAAAACGCGGGTGTTCATTCGGAAATGTAATATAGCAGTGAGACGTGAACCGTGACAAGAGGGCGGGATTCGGGGGTCAGGGATCAGGGGTCAGGGATTTGGATGGCGGATGATGCGCTTGCGCATAAGCCAGCGATTTCAAATCCTCTTTTCCCTGACCCCTGATCCCCGATCCCCGATCCCTTCTATTGTTGGTGCCCTTCGGGTATGGGCGGAGGGCCCGCTGGGATGTACGGCTTGTAGACATGCCCTTTGGTCTTCTCTTTGAACTCTGCGCGGATCGTTTCGCGCGCTCGCGCGTCTTCGAATAGGTCTATCATGGTCGCGGCCATCGCCTTGGCGGCGTGGACCATTCCTTTGTGGCCTATCGTCATCCCCCCGCAGGCGACTACGGGCCAAGCATGCCAGGGAGCGCCTTCGGGCGCGGTCGTCACAGACAGGTGCAGGGTCGGCACAACCCAACTCACGTCGGCCACGTCCGTCGAGCCGCCTTCAGGGTCGCGGCGCTGCTCTTCTACGGGCTGAATCGCGCCGTTCAATCCCTTCTCTTCAACGCCCGTCGCGCGCTGGATGGCTCGCGCAAACTGTTGCTCTTCGTCGGTGTATTGTATGTTGCCTAGCCAGAGAAGGTTCGCGTGTATCAGCTTCGCGCCGGCGATGTTGACCAGGAACTCGTAATCGCCGCCCTGCACGGTAAGCTGAGATTCGACGCCTGCCATCAGAGCCGCGCCCTCGGCCATCTTGCGCACGCGCGCGAGCACCTCTTCCACCCCATCGCGTTTTGAGTCCCTCACCCAGCACCAGAGCTTCGCGTACTCGGGCACGACGTTCGGCACGTCCCCGCCTTTCTGTATCGTGTAGTGAATCCTCACCGTGGGCTTCACATGCTCGCGCAGCATGTTCAACCCGTGAGTGAACAGCTCAAGGCCGTCGACCGCGCTGCGGCCGTTCCAGGGATCGAAAGCCGCATGCGCAGATTTGCCTTTGAACTCGACTATGAAGTCTACGATTGCTTGCGAGCTCTGCGTGTCGGCGCGAGTTTCGTCATCCGGGTGCCAGGCTATGCAGACATCCAGATCGTTGAACAGGCCGTCGCGCGCCATGTAGACTTTGCCGCCCACCGCTTCCTCGGCGGGCGTGCCGTAGAAGCGTATCGTCCCCTTTAGCCTTCCCTTCTCGATCAGCTCTTTGATCGCCACTGCCGCCCCGAGGCTCGCCGCGCCGAACAGGTTATGCCCGCAGCCGTGACCGGCCTCTCCCGGCTTCAGAGCTTCTTTAACCGCAGACGCTTTCTGAGACAGACCCGGCAGCGCGTCGTACTCGCCGAGGATGCCTATGATGGGGCGGCCCTCGCCGTAAGTAGCCGTAAAGGCGGTCGGCATCCCCGCGATGCCGCGCTGAACTTTGAACCCCTGACGCTCGGCATAATCGGCGAGCAGCCGAGAAGACCTGGTCTCGCGCAGCGCGGTCTCGGCGAACGCCCACACCTGATCGCTGAGATTCGTGAGCTCGGCTTTATGTTTCTCTATCGAAGCGGCGGCCTCTTCCTTCTTCTTAAGGTCGGCGCTACGAGCCGCGTGCGGGAAGGCGAGCGCGGAAAGTAATATAGCAACCACACACAAGCGCAATTTCATCGAGACTCCTTTCAGTCTGAAGCTCGGAGCTTTGCGCAGTCGTCGCACGGACAGATAGCGCGCAAACGCTCCCAGGTGTAGATGCCGTCGTCGTGGCGGTCGCTAAAGAGAAACTTGACCCCGTAGCGACCGACGTGTTCAGCATTGAGCACAGTCAGGTCTTCGGCCACAGTCCGAGGGTCGAGAATGCGAAGCCCGGTGATTTCGCTGACGCAGCGCGCGCAGGTGCATTCGGACCGCAGATATTTGATCGGAAAGACGCTCACGTGGCCGTCATCCCAGCGAATAGTGATCTCGCGCGCGCCGGTCTTCTTTATCTCGATCGGGAGCGGTATTGACATGGTAACCTTCCGTCAGGGGTCAGGGGGCCAGGGATTTGTATGGCGTATGATGCTCTTGCGCATAAGCCAGCGATTTCAAATTTGAGATTTGATATTTCATATCCTCTTTTCCCTGATCCCAGACCCCAGGCCCCTGACTCCTATTTATGTTTCCATCGCGGGGGGCGCTTCTCGATGAATGCCTCGACGCCCTCCTGCGGGTCTTTGTACGACATCAATTGGTTGAGGTAGATGTTTTCGGCGCGTTTTAGCGCCTCGTCAAACCCCAGCCCTACGGTCTGGACCATAGCTCGCCGGGCCATTTCGAGCGCGGGCGCGCTCAACTGGCGAAGTGAAGTGAGCAACTCTTCAGCTTTAGCCTCAAGCTCCTGCTCGCCTACGACGTGGTTGACAAGCCCAAATGCGCACGCCGCGTCGGCTGTGAGCAATTCGCCCGTCAGTATTAATTCGCGCGCGCGCTTTTCGCCTATGACCTTCGGCAGTATGACGGCGGCGACGGGCGGGAACGTGCCAATCTTGATTTCAGGCTGACCGAAGCGCGCGTTGCGCGCGGCAATTACGATATCGGCAAAAGCCACAAGCTCGCACCCGCCGCCGAGCGCCGCTCCGGTGACGATTGCGACCACGGGCTTTGAGACGGCGTCGAGCGCTCGGAAGATCGAATGAAACGCTTCAAGCATCTGAAAGACCGATTCCGCGCGGTGCTCTTCGATGGAGACGCCCGCCGAAAACGCTCGCGTCCCCGGCGCGGCTGAAAATACTATCGCGCACACATCATTCATCGCTCCCACGCGGTAAACGGCTTCCGAGACCTCTTTCATCATCGAGATCGTCAAGACGTTGAGCGGCGGGCGCGCAAAGGTTATTCGCGCCACGCGGTCGGTCACATTAAACTGAATCTCTCTGTAAGGCATAATCTGAGTGCTGAGTGCTGAGTAAAAAACGGATACTCAGCACTATGTTTGCGTCAGCAAGCGCGATTCGATCTCGCGCGCAATCGCTTCGGCGTCTTTGACGAGCGATTGCGATTGCCGCTCAACCTCAGAGACGCGGTCGTGGTCGGTGATACTGCTCAAATTTATAGCCACGTTGTAAAAAGCGCCGCGAACAGCCGTCTCGGCCAGTCGCCCGCCTACGGCCACGTCCGAAAGCGCGTTCGGGTTTCCTATGGTCGCGACTTCGCCGAGCAGCCGCAGCACTTCAAGCGAGCGCTGGGCCGTATCAAGAGGGGTATTGATTGCGCCCCAGGTCGCCGATTCGATGCGCTGTTGGCGCTCGGCTCGCTCGTCCTCAGTCTCTTTCGGCAATCGGTAGGCGTCGCGTACAAGCTCAAAGCTTGCGGCGTCTTCGACGATCAACTCGCGCAGCCGCGTGGCGAGCTGTTCAAGCTCCGCGTTTATCTGTTTGAGGCGGTCTTCTACGGCGGCGTATTTCGGCTTGCCGATAGTTATGTTGCAAACCATGCGGCCGAGCGCGGCGGCGAGCATTCCCGAGTGAGCCGCGACGCTTCCCCCGCCCGGCGTGGGAGTGCCCTCGGCGACAAGCTCCGCGAAACCGCCCAGGGCATCCGCGAGTGAGATCGAATCCCCGGAACCAGCTCCCGGAGCCTTATTCGTGGCAGGTGGGTTCGCATCGCTCATTCTTGTACTTCCTCCGTCGTCGCCTGGAGGCGGTGTTCGAGTATCTGGTCCTCGCTGAAGTTTTCGAGCTGGAGATAAAAATCGGCCACCGCGTTCAGCGCGCCTTGCGGCACCAGACCGACGATCTCCGAGCCTAAGACCGGGACGCCGTAACGCTCGGCCTCGCGCTTTATCATTTCAAACGCGCGGAAAAGCGGAGTGCCTTCGTAGTTGACCATGTTCATAGAGACCTGCACGATGCCCCGGTCCTTCAATTCGAACCCCAATGCTTTTACATAACGCAGCCCGCCCGACAGGTGGCGCACGGCGCGGGCGATCTTGTTTGCAATCTCGATGTCTGAGGTGCCGAGGTTGACGTTGTAAGCGATGAGCGGAGGTCGCGCGCCTACGGCCGTGATGCCCGCAGTAGCATGAACGCGCGCTTCGCCGAAATCCGGTTGTCGAATCTCTTTCGTGGCTATCTCGTCGCGTATGCCTTCGAACTGTCCCTTGCGAACTGCGGCCAGGTTTTCGCGCTCCGGCCGCGTGGCGGCTTTCTCATAAAGGTAGACGGGTATTGAAAGCTCGCGCCACATACGCTCGCCGCACTGGCGCGCAAGCTGGACGCAATCGTCCATCGTGACGCCCGATATCGGCACGAACGGGATGACATCGGTCGCGCCCATCCTGGGGTGCTCGCCTTTATGATTGTTGAGGTCGATCAGTTCCGCAGCTTTTTTTGCAGCCGCAATCGCGGCATCGACTACGCGGTCGGGCGGGGCGACAAAGGTCACGACCGAGCGGTTATGGTCCGCGTCCGATTCGCGGTCCAGCAGAACCGCGCCGGGGACTGTTTTTATCGCCGCGACTATCTCGTCTATGACTTCCGGGCGGCGGCCTTCGCTGAAATTAGGAATGCACTCGACTATCTTTCTCATATAGCCTGAGAATCCTAACCGATTAACAAACGGCTTGCAAAGAGGAGAGGCCGGCATCGTGCTTGAATTTTACCACCCATGCGGGTGGTGACGGTTCAGACCTCGCCGCAGTAATATCACATCATCATCAGATGGGCATGGGTTTGAGAAGAATTTGTTTGACATGTAAATTGAGCTGGTTTATTCTCAGACATCCGCTCAAAGAGTGCGGAGGCGATTTGTATGAGAAACGCGCTTATTAAAACTCACCTGACACCGATCCTCGCTAAAGCCGGCGCGACGCAGGGCGTCGCGGTCGCGCTTGAAGCCACAGGCACGTGGGATTTTTGCCCCGCCATGCCTTCAATCGGGATCGTCCAGACCCAGGTTAAAGTCACATAAACGAGTTTTACAGCGTCAAGCGCGCAAAGCCGCCAGCGTCAACTTGATGCTGGCGGCTTTCTCCTTTTTGGGCCGGTTTCGATCCTTCGGTCAGTCAGATTTGACAATCGCCAAACGCAGTGCCCGCGATTGACGATAATTGGAGTCGATCATGTTATCAGTAACTTATAGCGAATTGCTGAGGGGCAATAAGAATTTTCGAAGGCTTTGGACGGGCCAGGTGATAAGCGAGCTTGGCACCTGGTTTTCATTCATCGCCGAACTGGGACTCGTGCGAATGTTTTCCGGGTCGGCGATGGCCACTACGGGACTGCTCATCGCGCGGATGCTGCCGTTTTTGATAGTCGCGCCGTTCGCGGGCGTCTTCGTAGACCGCCGCTCGCGCAAACAGATATTGATCGCCACGGACTTGCTGCGCGCTGTCATCGCGCTCATGTACCTGGCGGCAGGCAGCGTCGGGTCGCTGTGGTTCATATTCGTGTGCGCCGCATTAGAGTCTTCGCTCGGAACATTCTTTGAGGCGGCAAAGAATGCCGCGCTCCCGAACGTGGCTACGCGGAGGGAGTTGTTGACTGCCAACGTGATGATGTTGTCGACGCGCTTTCTGCAATTCACGGTGGGTGCGGCGCTGGGCGGGATCACCGCAGCGTATTTCGGTTACGAGGCGGCGTTCATCGTCAACTCGCTCTCGTTCGTTTTGTCGGCCCTGTGCATAGCGCCTATACCGGCATCGGCCATGCGCAAGACGGGCGAGGAGCGGCTCGAAGCGCAAGCGGCGGCGGCGGATTCCTCCGGCGGGTTGCCGGTCGCGGGCGAGTTGAAGCCTGTCGAGCAAGCGCCGAGGGCGTTCTTTTCCGACTTGCGCGAAGGGCTTCATTACATCTGGTCAACTCCGTTCGTTCGCGGCGTCATACTGGTCAACATAGGCTGGGCGATGGGCGGAGGAATGAACAACATACTGTACGACCAGATGGGCGGGCATGTCTTTGCCGGCGAAGGCGACCGCGGCGACTGGGGTGTGGCGATGATATTCACAGCGGTCGGCGCGGGCCTCTTCATAGGAATGATGCTGGCGCGCAGGGCCGGGGCCTGGGCCGCCGACCAGCGCCGCGCGGGCCACTTCATAGGGTGGTCGCTCATCGCGCACGGGCTCTGTTTCTCGCTGGCCGGTTTCATGCCTTCGCTTGCGCTGATGGCGCTGTTGTTGGCCGCCAGCCGGTTCATCATAGGCATGGAGTTCGGCGTGCAAGAGACGATGGTGATGCGCGTGACGCCGGACGAGTATCGTGGCCGCGTATTTACGACAGACCGCGCGCTTGAGCTGACCATGATGATGATCTCGATGGTCGTTGGCGGGTGGCTGCTGACAAAGTACAGCCCCAGCACGATGATGATCGCTTCAGGCATATTGAGCGCGACCCCGGGCATCGCGTGGCTGCTTGCGATGTGGCTGGCGCGCTTCAAGGTGCCCGCCCGCGCCGTCAGCGAAAGCTACGGCGACTAGGAGCAGGGAGCAGGGGTCGGGGGCAGGGACCAGGGAGAAAGAATTTGAAATATCAAATTTGATATTTGATATTATAAAGCCCTGACCCCCGACCCCTGACCCCTGCTCCCTTTCTTGCATCGGGGGGTGCTTTCGAGTACCATGCAGGCAGATGAGTGCGCTGGTCTTTAATCCAATTCACAAGGAGGAAATGCCAATGGATGTTTCAGAAACCGAGGCGCTCAAGCAGCAGCTTATAACCAACGACGAGAAGTTCGCAGCACTCGCACACGAGCACAGAGAGTATGAAAAGAGATTAAGTGAGTTGGCCGCGCTGCACTACCCGAACGCCGACGAGCAGCTGGAAGAGTCCACTTTGAAAAAGAAAAAGTTATATCTTAAAGATCAGATGGAATCCATTTTGCGGCGCTACAAAGAGCAACAACACGCCGCGGGGCAATGATTTTAAGAGTTTGAGATCGCTTAACTGGCCGGTCGCGCGCCGGGCCGTTCACAGAATAAATAAACGTCTGGTTACTCACGACCGCTGAGTCGTCGCGCATCCGAAGCGCGCCTCATATGCGCATGTTGAGTAACCCTTTTTTATTTTGGATTTTGGATTTTGGATTCCAGATGCTGGCTTGTTATTGATATTACGACAGCCTGTGTCCGCTAATCCAAAATCCGAAATCGCGCCGCGCGAAGCGCATCATGCGCCATGAAAATCCAAAATCCAGATGATGGCTAAGGAAGGCATCCCGTTCATAGTCTTGTTTCTTATCCCCACTGCCGTCTTCGCGGTGATCGGCTGGTGGATAGCTGCCGGAGCTTGCCTTCTGCTGGCAGTTTTCATGGCCTACTTCTTCCGCGACCCCGAACGCAACTGTCCCGTTGATGATCGGATAATCGTTTCGCCTGCCGACGGGCGCGTCGTCGCCGTAGCGCAGGTCGAGCCCGGCGTGAAAGAGTCTCCGACGCAGGTCTCCATCTTTCTGTCGCCGATGGACGTGCACATAAACCGCTCGCCGATGGCGGGCGAGATCGTCGAGGTGGTCTACAAGCCGGGCGCGTTCCACATTGCGTCGCGCGACATCGCGTCGGTCGAAAACGAACAGAACATCATTACCGTGCGCGGGGCGCGAACAACCGTCGTAGTCCGCCAGATCGCGGGCGTGCTCGCGCGCCGCGTGGTGCTATGGAAAAAGAAGGGCGACCACGTGAAGATGGGCGAGCGGATCGGCCTGATGAAGTTCAGCTCGCGCATGGACGTGGTCGCGCCCCCGGAGGTCGAAGTGCTCGTCAAGCCGGGCGAGCGCGTCACGGGCGGGGTGACGGTGATCGGTCGAATCAATTGCGACTAGCCCGGACCGTTTTAGGAGTAAACCGAGATGCTAGAAAAAACCAGCGAGAATAACGACGCAGCACAACAGCGCCGCATGAGGCGCCGCTTCCGCAAGGGCGTGTTCGTAGTGCCGAGTTTGCTTACGACCGCCAACATCTTCTGCGGCTTCTATTCGGTGATGGAATCGCTTGCCGGGGTCCGTGCGCTTTCCGCAAACGACCTGCTCGGGGCGACGGAGCACTTCGACCGCGCCGCGATCAACATAGCCTTCTCCTGGCTCTTCGATAACCTGGATGGCCGCATCGCTCGGATGGCGGGGGCGACCAGCGAGTTCGGCATCGAGCTTGATTCGATAGCAGACGTTTTATCGTTCGGCCTCGCGCCCGCGCTGCTGGCTTACGCGTGGGGTTACGGCCAGATCGATGGGCTGCATAAGCTGGCGTGGGCGGTCTCGTTTCTGTTCATAATCTGCGGCGCGCTGCGGCTGGCCCGGTACAACGTGCAGGCGCGGCAGCCGAAGCCCGACCTCCCGCCTAAGAACCCCAAAGTGGAAAAGAAAGCGTTCGTCGGAATGCCGATACCTGCGTCCGGCGGGTTGATCGCGGCCATCGTCCATTTTTCACCGACCCCGATCGTTCACGTCTCCGGCTTTCATTTCTCGGCCTTTGGCCGCGCCCTCGTCATCGACGGCAGGGTATACGCCGTGGCGCTCATAGTGCTTGTGGCGTGTCTGGCTTTTCTGATGGTTTCGACTATACGCCATTCGACATTCAAATGGCTGAGCGCGCGAAACCACCACCCGCGATTGCTCATACTCGTGCTGGCGATCGTAGTCGTGGCGATATGGCTCTACTCGCAGTGGATCATGCTCATTTTCGCGACGGCTTACGCATCACATGGTGTGCTTGCAAAACTGTGGTCGATGATAAAACCGCGACGGGGGGCGGGCGAGCATTCGGAGTTTGAGCTCGATAGTAAGCCGCACTAATTGCCCCGTCGCCAGGTAAGGAATAATGAACCGCGGCGGGCGGTTCATTCCGCTACGGGCGCGTACTGCACCAGAGTCGTGAAGAATTTGTCGAGCTTTAGGGGCTTGGTGAGAAAAACGTTGGCGCCCGATTCAAGGGCTTCTTCCTGTTCCTGCCCAAAACCGGACCCGGATAAGAATATTATAGGAACTTTCTTATTGAACTGGCGCACCTGACGGCACAATTCGATCCCATTGCCGTCGGGCAGCAGATTATCCAGCAACACCGCAGCCGGATCTTTCTCGCGAATCACTCTGAGCGCGTCCGCGCAGTTATCGACCGCCTGGAAGTAATAACCGTGCTGTTTTACCAGCACTCCGAGCATTTCCTGCGTATCAGGGTCATCCTCGACGCTGAGGATGAACTTGCGATTCTTGTCCATCCACATTTCTCCTCTATCCCATATTCGGTTCGTTCAAATGAGGACCCGGGGGGTGAATTCTTAGTTTAGCAAACGCTGATACGGCGAACAAGCGATTCCTAAATCCTGAGTGCTGAGTGAAAGAAAAAGAGAGCACGCCAATACAGGTTTTACTCAGGACTACCTGCCGCGATCCTTCTCGGCGACGATGATGTAGCTGCGCAAACCGCCCGCGACTTCTGTGAGGTCTTTTGAATACGTAGCCTGAACGGGCCTGTGCTCTTTTATAAGCTCGCTGATGTCGCGCGCCGAAACCAGCCCGACCTCTTGATAACCGATCGCCCAGGTCTTTATGTGGGAGGCGGCGTCAAGCAGACGGTCCGCCTTCGCCAGGTAAGCCCGCTTGGATTGGGGCGCGGTCATAAGACGAAGCAATTCGTCTATAGTCTGGCCGTCAGTGCCACGCACCCAGGCTTCGCGCCAATGCGAGCGCGCTTCGTCGCCCGCCATCTCGCTGTGCGCGGGTGGAAGAGTCAGATATAAAAGATCGGCCCTCGCGCGCTTGATGAACTCGTCTGCGGGCTGGTTATAACTGCGGTTGTGCGGGTGCCCTTTTGGCCCTGCAAGCGCGCGGCCCGCCAACCGCCAGAAGATTGTAGTGAGCGGGCGGCGCAGATCGCGGGTCATGTCCGTAAAGGATAAAGCGTAATCGCCCGTCTGCATTCCTAAAACGAGCGCCTGCGCGCGCATCGTTTCATCTTCCAGCCGCTCGACATTGCGGCGCAGATTGTCCATCCACCACGAGTCCATCTCGCCGAACCACTGTCGCAGGTGAGGATTTGCGAGCCTCACGCCGGGCACGTAGATGTCTTCGAGCAGCCGCGAGATCTGCTCTTCATCGATCAGGTCACGGGCTTCGACCATCGCGCGAGCGCTTGCAGCGGCCCAGGCGCGCGGGTCATTCGACATCACGAGCTTGCCCCAAATCTTGAGATACCAGTCCAGTCGCGCCCTGCCGCACAAGGGTATCGCGATTGAGCGAAATTCGATCTGGCGCAGCACGCTCGCCTCAAACCCGAAAAGCGACCTCTCGTTATACTTGCTGCCCGCCCATTCGAGCCAACCGCCTGTATCCTCCGCCTCTAAATCTTTCGCCTTCACGCGCGAGATCAGCATTTCGACCGACCCGAGCGTTTTGATCGAAGGAAGCGGGGCCTGGCCTTGCGCATCAGGGGGCGCGGCCCTGTCGGTTGCCGGCTGTCGCGCGGCCTCGATTGCTGGTTCTTGCGCCTGATCCGCAGGCGGTGTGTCGCTATGAATCTCTGGCGCCTCTGCCGAGAGCGGTTCGGCCTCGGCTGACTGAGGGTGCCCACCAGACGAGCTTTGATTATCGAGTCGCTGTTCGGAATCCGGCGCGGTTGACGTAGCGGCCGAGCTATGATCGGCGGCCAAGGTGTCTTGCTCTGCGCCCTCGGTCGGCTGCTCTATCTCCTGGTTAAGAGGGGGCGCGACATCGCTTGCGGCAGATTCACGGATCTCAGCTTCACGGATCTCAGCTTCACGGGCCGCAGCTTCACGTGTCGCGGCCTCGCGGGCCGTCGCGCGCAGGTCATCGAGCAGGGCTAGAAGGGCCTTCACCACGTAAGGGTCGCACTCTACGCCCGCCGACGCGGCGAGCGTATCCAGGGCCTGGTCTTCGTCGAGCGCCGCGCGATAGGGCCTATCGGACGTGAGCGCGCTGTAGAGCTCTACGGCGCGGAGTATGCGCGCGCCGATGGGGATGTCTTCAAAAGCGAGCATGTCGGGATAGCCCGAACCGTTCCACCATTCGTGGTGCCAGCGCACGAGCAATTGAGCGTGACGAGTCGCGTCGCGCTTCGACATTTGCTGCTCGCCTATGATCGAGTGCCGCCATAAATCTATCCGCTCGTCGAAGCTCAGTGGGCCGGGCGACGAGTGATAGGCGGGACTCATCGAGTAGAGTCCTATGTCGTGGAGAAACGCAGCTTCGGCGATGGAGTTTATGTCGGATTGTCCCAGCCCTAATCGCCGGGCAAGTCGCGCCGCGAGCTCTGCCATCACGCGGGCGTGTGGCGGCGAGTATTTTTCAAATCTATCTATGCGTTCGGCGAGACGGGTGATGGTCTCTTCGCGCGTTTTGCCTTTGGCGGTCTCCACACTGCCTCCTGATCTTCCAGCAAGGCTGTAAATTACAGGCTATCAAAGCGACAGTCAAGGCAAGGCAATTTCCAATACCGGCGAAGCGGCGCAAAACCGTCGCTTTGCGCCGCTCGTCCGAGGGGTATGAAGTATGTATCAGGCAGTCTCTACTCAGTTCTACCGGCGACCGCTCGCTGGCTGAAGCAGGACTCGCACCAGCCATAGAGGATGCCGTCAATCAAATGATACGCGATTGTTTCCGATTCGCTGACCGTGAGGTGACAGTGTTTGCATTCCCACGCGCGACCGTGAACGCCTCTTACTTGCTCAAATATTGCAGCCATCTTTATTTCTAAGGGACCTTTTGTCCTTCCTCCTCTTTAATAGAACAACGGGAGCGTTGTTTGATACCTTCAAACGCCGATTCAAGACTCAAGTTCCACATCCTTACATATTAAGTTTTAGCAGACAGGTCTTGAACGATCATTGAAAGAACCTTGAATTGAACGCCTTGAATTGGATTCACTTTCGAACGGGCAGGTTGCAGAATTAATCCACAATTTCAATTGATAAGACGGGGTTTTTCATCCTCGCCTTCTTCAAGCATCTCTTCCTCTTCGACCGACCATATCTCGCACAATTCGCGCGGGACTTCCGTTATGAAACGCGATGGCTTCTGTATCACCGTTTGCCGTGACCAGTCGGTCACTACCAGCGGATAACAGAGATACAGCTCATCTTTCGCGCGCGTGATCGCGACATAAAACAGTCGCCGCTCCTCTTCTTCGCTCTCGGCGTCGCGCAGCGATCTGGCGGATGGGAATTTCCCGTCCGCAGCCCAGATCAAGAAGACTTCGCGCCATTCCAACCCCTTCGCCTGATGCACGGAGCTTAAGACCAGCTTTTCATCCTCGTCCCCGCCCATTACTACGTCTTCCGCCGTAGTGCCTTGTGGCGCGCCGAACCGCTCTGTGTTGACGAGCGCAAGCTCTGAGAGAAACGCTTCCGTAGAATCGAACCTCGCCGCGAAGTTTGATAACTGCCGCAAATCTTCCGCGCGCAGGTCGGCGTTCTCGTAAGTATTCTGGAGATGCTCTTCGTACCCGCTAGCCAGTATCAAAGCGACCTGCGAGGCCGGGCGGTCGAGGTTTTCAGGGCTGATGAGTTGTTCGATGAGCCTTATAAAATCCCACCAGGCTTCAGAGGCGCGGGGCCGCGCGTCGAAATCCGCGCGGCGCACCAGGGCCAGCGGCTCCGACGTGACGGCTATGCGCTCCCATATCCGGTTCGCCGTAGCGTTGCCGACCTTCGGTATCAGCTTCAGCACGCGCTTCCAGGCGAGCTCGTCGTGCGGGTTTACGATCAGCCGCAAATACGAGATCACGTCTTTTATGTGCGCCTGCTCGAAGAACCTCACGCCCGACCGGATCACGTAAGGAATGTCACGCCGAACAAGCTCTAGCTGAAGCTCAAGCGCGTGCCAGTGGCTTCGATACAGCACGGCTATCTCAGACAGTGGGACGCCTTCGTCCCTCAATTCGAGCACGCGCCCGGCGACAAAGGCCGCCTGCTGCTCGGCGTCCCGAAGCGGTATGACGGCGGGTGACCCGCCCGCCGATTCGCGGGCCGCCTGCAAGTTTTTCGGAAACTGCCGCCGGTTATTTCTGATAGAGGCGTTCGCAAGCAAAATGATCTCGGGCCGCGAGCGATAATTGGTCTCAAGCCTGTATTCCTGAGCATCGGGGTAACGCTCTTTGAATGTGTAGATGTTTGCGAAGTGCGCCCCGCGCCATCCGAAGATCGACTGCGCGTCGTCGCCCACGACCATGACGTTGCGGTGGCCTACGGCCAGGAGATCTACGATCTCCGCCTGTATCTTGTTAGTGTCCTGGTATTCGTCGACCAGTATGTGCTCAAACAAATCGGCCCAGTACCGGCTTATCTCCTCTTTTTCCGTGAGCAGCCGTTTCCAGTTCATCAACAGGTCGTCATAATCCATCGTGTTGCGCTCAAGCTTGCGCGCCTGATAGATGCGGTCGACGCGTTCGATCTGCGTGGCGAGCGGCTCGAAGTGAGGATAATTCTGGACTATGCAATCGCGTATCATCATATCGCGATTATTCGCAAAGCTGATGAGGTCGGCCAGAACCTCTGCTTTAGGGAAGCGGCGTGCTTTCACGTCCACGCCAGATTCTTGGATCGAGGATTCGATCAAGTCCTTGGAGTCTTCAGAATCGAGTATCGTAAAGTTCGGCTGGTAGCCTACGGACTCCGCGTGGCGGCGCAGAACGCGGTTGGCGATCGAATGAAACGTGCCTCCCCAGATCCTGCGCACGTCGGCCTGCACGAGCCCTTCCACGCGGCGGAGCATCTCGCGCGCGGCCTTGTTCGTAAACGTAACCAGCAGTATGCGAGCGGGCGAGACCCCGCTTTCGACAAGCCTTGAGACGCGGTAGGTGACGGCGCGCGTCTTGCCCGATCCCGCGCCCGCGATGACCAGTATTGGCCCGCCGCCGGCCGTGACCACATCGTACTGCTCCGCGTTGAGGTCTGCCTTGTAATTGACAAGGAAGCGGCGCGGCACGTCGCGCTTTATTACATACTTTTTCGACATACGCTCATCTCGAAGTATAAAACATTTGCCGCGCGAGTGAGACGATTATGCCGCGCGACCTTCAATAATTGCCAGAGCCTCGACGCGCGCCCGGGCGATCCTGCTGGCCTTAAGCTTACTTCTTAACAAAGTTTTTTACATTTTTGTCTTTCAGGCGGGCATCATACTTGCTACCATGTATATTTTTCAGGAGACTACATGATCGAAACAAAGACTGTCGCACTCTCATCTGCGAGCGAGCAAGACAAATCGGTTCAATCGCCAATCATCAACAAGAGAATCGGAGTAAAAACCATACCGTTCGTGCTTATTCATTTGGCCTGTCTGGGCGCAATCTTCACGGGCGTGAGCTGGTTTGCGATCATCCTTTGCGTAGGCCTGTATGCCATACGCATGTTCGGGCTGACGGCCGGATATCATCGTTATTTTTCGCACCGCACTTATAAGACGAGCCGGTTCTTTCAATTCCTTCTGGCCCTGCTCGGCACGACCGCCTTGCAGAAAGGGCCGCTCTGGTGGGCGGCTCATCACCGCAGACACCACAAGTACACGGACCAGGACGGCGACGTTCACTCGCCCCGCCAGAACGGTTTCTGGTGGTCGCACGTCGGATGGGTCATAAGCGATTATTACGACCCGACGGACTGGGACGCCATAAGAGATTTCGCACGCTACCCGGAGTTGCGCTGGCTCAACAAGTATCACCTCGTTCCGGGCATCGCGCTCGGGGTCTTGTGTTTTCTCGTCGGAGGCTGGCAAGGGCTTGTGTGGGGGTTCTTCGTCAGCACGGTTATTCTGTATCACGGCACGTTCTCGATAAACTCGCTCGCGCACATGTGGGGCACACGTAGGTACGAGACTACAGACGACAGCCGCAACAACCTGCTGCTGGCGCTGTTGACCGGCGGCGAAGGGTGGCACAACAATCATCACCATTACATGGCTGCGGTCAAGCAGGGTTTCTACTGGTGGGAGGTAGATTTCAGCTACTACACGCTCCGGTTGCTTGCGTGGTTAAGACTGGTGTGGGACCTGCGTTATCCGCCTCAAAAGCTCTTTGCGGCCCGCAACCTTTGAGAATTCGTTTCATCTTGCAAATGGCGCGCGTTTCGGTTTAGATTCTTCATCGCTTTTAGATAAAGCGTGTGACTACCACGGAGGAAGAAAAAGATGCCAAGAGGAACCTGCCCCGAGTGCGAGGCTGATGTACAGGTTGATGAAGATACCGATAAAGGCGATTCGGTCGAATGCTCTGATTGCGGAACATTGCTTGAGGTAGTCGGCCTCGACCCGATTGAGCTGGATGTGGCGGTGGAAGAAGAGGAAGAAGACTGGACGGAGTAGCGTGGCGTCAAGACCGCAGCCCGTCCTGTCGAGACTCGAAGCCACCTTCCGGGTGGCTTTTCTACTCAGAGGGCAAACAGCATTTCAAGCGATCGCAGAATCAAATAACTCTTCCGACATGATTTTGATAAGCTTTCGCGCCCGAATGATTGCAGCAGGTCAGCGGTTAAGCGATAATATTCGGGCTCGGCTCGGATCAAAGGTCATCAATCAGAGGTAAGGGGACGAATGAATATCATCGATGACGGCAAGGTAAAAACAAACGGGCGGGAGCTGCACGTGCTCTTTAATTGCACGAAGTGTCCCGCCTACTGTTGCAGCTACGACCGCATCGAGGTTACGCGAAGAGACATCCTGCGGCTCGCGAGACATTTCGGCCTCTCTTATGAACAGGCCGAGAAAAGGTACACAAAGATTGCATACGGCGAGCGAGTGCTGCGCCGCCAAACGGATCACATATTCAAGCGGGTCTGCCAGTTTCTTGATAAAGAGTCGCGCAGCTGCTCCATCTACGATGCGCGGCCTGGAGTCTGTCGCAAATACCCCGAGAGCCTGCGGTGCGGATATTACGATTTCCTCGCTTCAGAGCGCCGCCGCCAGTGTGACGAAGAGTTTATCCCTTCGCCCTGAGCCCGAGATCGAATCGAGCCTGATCGGGCCGCGCCGGACCGTTCCGTGTTCGCCTCCGCCGCGATTCATCGAAAAGATGCCAGACGCCGCTTTGTCAAACCAACCGAGACAGCGCGAGGGAAAATTCGCATGAAAGGAAGACCCGCATGAAGCGGCGCGGCAGGTGGATCATCGCCGGGGCCGTCTTTCTCGCCGCGGCGGGCCTTGTAATCTATCTCATCAAATCGGGCTCGACCGTAAAAGAGATTGCCGAGCTTGCGAGCCAGGGCGGCGAGCGCGAGCTGCGCGTGCCTTTCCGCGAGCCCAGTGATGCGCCGCGAATCCTGATCTTCGCGCTCGACGGCGTAGGCAAGAACGAATTCGATCAGGCAATACTGTCAGGCAAGACGCCGAGCATCGCCTCGCTGCTCGGCTCGCACGCGGGCGAAGGGTTGTTCGAGCATGGCTACAACGCGCGTGACGTTGTGGCGATACTGCCTTCGACGACGATGGCCGCGTGGTCTTCGATCTTCACCGGAGAGCCTGCCGCGCGGACGGGCGTGTCGGGCAACGAGTGGTTCGCGCGCGACGAGATGCGTTTTTATGCTCCGGCCCCTGTCTCGGTAACCGATAACAATCACTCGTTGAAGATGCTGACCGACGGCCTGGTCGGCAATGCGATTAAGACCCCGACCCTTTATGAAGTGGCCGACATCAGGTCATATGTTTCGCTCGCCGCAGTCTATCGCGGCGCTGACCTCTACACCACTCCCAAGCCTTCGAGCATTACCGCGTTGTTCGCGGGCGTGGCAAAAGGGGTGACGGGTGACAAGAGCGTGAGCCAGGAGGCGTACTCAGAAGTCGACCGTGAGTCGGTCGAGAATCTGCTACAGGCGATAGACAAACATGGCCTCGCGAATTTGCAGGTAGTCTATTTCCCGGGAATCGATCTCTATAGCCACGGTGCAGACGACCCGCTCAACAAGCAACAGATCTACCTCCAGGAAGTGCTCGACCCCGCAATAGGACAGGTGCTCGAAGCTTACGAAGAGCGAGATGCGCTCTCAGACACCTATGTAATCTTCATAGCCGATCACGGCCACACGCCTGTGCTCGACGACGACCGCCATTCGCTCGCCACCGAAGGCGACGACGAGCCGCCCGCGCTCATAGAAAAGGCGGGCTTTAGGATTCGCGAATTCAGCATAGACCTGGACGACGACGAGCAGGATTATCAGGCCGCGCTTGCTTACCAGGGAGCCATCGCATATGTATACCTGGCGGACCGCTCGACCTGTCCGCGAGAAGGCGATCGTTGCGATTGGAAGCGAGGGCCCAGGCTGGAAGAAGATGTGATGCCGGTCGTGCGCGCTTTCTACAACGCTAACGAGACGGGCGAGGGCAGCCCGCAATTGAAAGGGACGCTCGATTTGATCTTCGCCCGCGAGCCTCGCTCGACGGATGAGGAGGCCGTGGCTTTCAAGATATTCGACGGCAATCAGTTGGTTCCGATCAGTGATTATCTGAAGCTGCATCCGAGGCCCGACCTCATAAGGCTCGAAGAGAGGCTTGTGGGGCTGGCCGCAGGGCCATACGGTCACAGGGCGGGCGATATTCTGTTACTCGCGCGAAGCGGGCTTGAGCGCCCTGTCGAAGACCGCTACTACTTCTCCGGCCTCTACAGGTCGTGGCATGGAAGCCCTGAGGCGCAAGACAGCTACGTCCCTTTCGTGCTGGCCCGCAAGGCGGATTCCGGCCAGCGCCTCCGCGACGTTATGAACAATGTGATGGGCCAGCAGCCGTCGCAGCTCAACCTGGCTCCTCTGGTGCGAGCCTTGATAAGCAAGTAGGGCGGCCCCGCGAGCAAAGCTATGCGTTACATAAATAAAATATTCATGGCCGGCTACTCGATAATCACGCTCTTGTTTCTCATCTGCGGGTTCGCGTTAATAGCTTTCGCGGGGTACGAGATGTGGCAGGCGGTTCGCCCTGCCAGCGGGGCGACGATCAGAGATCGGTTCAATGCGATCCTGGAAGTGATAGGGTTGTTGACGATTGCCGTCGCCTCGTTTGAGCTGGGGCAGACGATAATCGAGGAAGAGGTGCTAAGAAAGGAGCACATGAGCGCCCCGACGCGGGTCCGCCGCTTTCTGTCGCGCTTTATGATCGTCATCGTCGTGTCGCTTTCTATTGAGTTTCTCGTAGCCGTATTCCAGCTCATACACGACAACCCCGCACAGCTTCCCCAGGCATCTACAATAGGCATCGCCGCAGCCGTGTTGCTCGCCGCCTGGGGCCTGTTCATACGCCTCAACAAGAGCGCCGAAGAGATAGAGCCTGAAGCGATGGAGAAGACTAAGCGCGAAGACGACAAGATGAAAACCTGACCGCCCTTAGAATAGTTTATCGCCCGGCCCTACCTTCCCTTCCCGCCCGCGCCTTCCGTAGAATAATCTCTTTGACATGGTTTATATTTCTAAATAATATATCGCTATGCAATATAAAACTTCTCAGATGTTCGACCGCGAGCTGAAGAAGGGTAGCGCAGAGCTGTTGATCCTGTCGCTGGTCGAGGCGCGGCCCCGCCACGGCTACGAGATCAGCAAGCTGATCGAAGTCAGGTCGGGCGGGCTGCTGCGTTTCAACGTCGCCTCGCTCTACCCGCTGCTCTACCGGCTCGAAAAGCGCGGCTGGATACAGGGCCGGTGGGTAGAGAAGGCGGGGCAGCGGCGCAGGCGCTACTACCGTCTGACCGCCGAAGGCAAGAAGGTGCTGGCGGCGCAGCGCAGCAGCTGGCGCGATTTTGTGGAGGCCATCAACCGCATCACAGAGGTTGAAAATGCCTGAATGGGAAGGCGAGATCAGAAAGCGCCTGGCAGGTCTTAAGATTGAGCCGACGAGGGAAGCCGAGATAGTCGAAGAGATGGCCCAACACCTCGACGACAGGTTCGAAGAGTTGTCGGCAGCGGGCGCGACAGAAGAAGAAGCGCGGCGCGGCGCGCTCGGCGAGCTTTGCGGCAACGAGGTGCTGTCGAGTGAGCTAAGCAAAGTCGAACGAGCGGTGACCTCAGAGCCTGTGGTCTTTGGCGCTGCGGTGCTTGGCAACGGGAGGAGAAACATCATGCGAGATTTGTGGCAGGACATTCGTTTTGGGCTCCGTATGCTCAGAAAGAACATGGTCTTTACTTCTGTTGCCGTGCTTTCGCTCGCGCTCGGGATAGGGGCGAACACGGCGATCTTCACTCTGATAAACGCAGTCCTGCTCAAATCGCTGCCGGTCGCGGAGCCCGAACGGCTCGTCCTTTTCACGGACTCAAACAGCGAAGGCACAATGCTCGGGGACCCGCCGACGGGCGAGTGGCAACTTTTTTCGCACGCGTTGTATGAGCGCTTCCGCGACCACAACGAGTCGTTCCAAGGATTGTGCGCTTTCCGAAGCGGCGAGAACTGGCTGAGCGTTCGCATGGAGGGAATTCCACCCGGCGACGCAGCCGCGCAGGCTATGGGCCATCTGGTTTCGGGCAACTACTTTGAAGTCCTTGGCGTGAAGGCCACGATGGGCCGCGTCTTGGCGTCGGAAGACGACGCGCCCGGCGCGCGCGCGGTGGCCGTAATCAGCCATAAGTATTGGAAGGAGCGGTGCGGCGGCGACCCACAAATCCTGGATAAAGCGGTTGTATTAAACGGGACACCGTTTACAATCGTGGGCGTCACGCCGCCGGAGTTTTTTGGTGAAAGGGTGAGGCGAGCTCCCGATTTCTGGCTGCCTCTTGTCTTCCAGCCGCAGATAGATTTGCGAGATTCCTATCTGCCTAACCAGCAAGTTTACTGGCTGAACCTCATGGGCAGGCTCAAACCTGGAGTCAGCATCCAACAGGCGCAGGCAAACGTCAACGTCACGCTTCAGCAATTCTTGATCGAGCAGGCCGGGTCGCAGATAAGCGATGAAAGGCTCTCAGCCATTCAAGCTTCCCACGTCGAACTCAAAGATGGCGCGGGGGGCATTTCGGGACTTCGACTCTACTACTCCGAGCCTTTGCGCATGCTCATGGCCATAGTCGTGATGATCTTGATGATCGCTTGCGCAAACGTCGGGAATCTGTTGCTCGCGCGCTCCGCATCCAGACAGATGGAAATCTCTATGCGGCTCGCACTGGGCGCGAGCCGGGCTCGGCTGGTCAGGCAACTGCTCACGGAGAGCGTGCTGTTAGCCGCGATAGGCGGCGCCCTCGGATTGCTCTCGGCGCAATGGGGCGTAAGCGCGCTCGTGGCGATGGTCAGCCAGACCGCGCCTCTCGACATAACGCCGGACACGGCTGTGCTCGCCTTCACGGTGGGCGTTTCGCTAGCCGCTGGAATTCTGTTCGGGCTGTTGCCCGCTCTGCGCGCTAGCAAGATCGATTTGGCGACCGCGCTCAAAGAAAAAGCGACGCGGTCGGGCGGAGGCCGGTTACGCTTCGGGCTGGCGCCGATGCTCGTCGTGTCGCAAGTGGCATTGTCGCTCGTGCTGCTTGTCGGGGCGGGCCTGTTCGCCCGGAGCTTGATGAAACTCGAACAGGAAAGAATCGGGTTCAACAAGGAGAACGTTCTGCTCCTAAGTATCAATTCGCGAATGACAGGTTATAAGTCGCCCGAGCTTACGGCTCTCTACAGGGATTTGCTCGACCGCGTGGGCTCTCTGCCGGGCGCTCGCTCGGCCACGCTTGCCTCCTACAGCCCTTTGAGCGGCATCTCAAGGACAAGCAACATCACTGTACAGGGTTACACGCCTGAACCGGGCGAGGACATGAACATCAGCCAGATGCTCATCGGGCCGAGCTACTGCGAGACGCTGGGCCTGCCGCTGCTGGCCGGGCGCGAGATCGGTCCGCAAGACACTCCTGCGTCGCCACGCGTCGCCGTCGTCAACGAAACCTTCGCGCGCCACTTCTTCCCTGAAGAGAATCCTATAGGTCGCCGGTTCGGGATTGGCGACGGCCAGCAGCAGAGCGGCGACATTGAGATAGTGGGCGTCATCGGAGATGCAAAATACGAGAGCGTATGGGGGAAGCCTGTCCGCATGATTTACAGACCCATTCTGCAAGTGCAGGAACAATCGCCCCTGCTTCGCAGCCTTGAGGTCCGCACGGAGGGCGACCCGCTGGCGCTGGCGTCACAGGTCCGAGCCGTCATCAGTGATGTAAATGACAAGCTTGCCGTCATGGACGTTACATCATTCAGCGAACAGATCGCCTCGTCGCTCCAGCAGGAGCGATTGATCGCGCGGCTGGTGAGCTTCTTCGGGCTGCTGGCCCTGGTACTGGCCTGCATCGGTTTGTACGGCGTGATGGCTCACGCCGTTGTTCGCCGCACGAACGAGATCGGCATACGCATGGCGCTGGGCGCTGACCCACGCAAGATACTCTGGATGGTGCTGCGCGAGACGCTCGTTCTGGTTTTCGCGGGCATTGCTATTGGGGTCCCGGTGGCGCTGGCTGCGGCCCGGTTGATTTCGAGCCAGCTTTTTGAGGTCAACTACGCCGACCCGCTGACGATCATTATAGCAACGGCGGTTTTGATAGCTGTCGCCGCGCTCGCGGGCTATCTGCCGGCCAGGAGGGCCGCGCACGTCGACCCGATGGTCGCGTTGCGATTTGAATAAACGGCCAGTAAGTGGCGCACGGTGTCATATTGGGATAGAGTTTTTATCCTCCTATGAAACCGAGAGGCGCAAAGCCCGTGGTCAGTCCCGCGCGACGAGCCGCGTTTGAGATTCTCCGCCGCGTAGAGGCCGAAGGCGCGTACTCGTCGCCACTCGTAGCTTCGCTCTCAGAGTCAAACCTTTCGCGCGAAGACCGCGCGCTCGCGCAAGAGATAACGCTGGGCGTCCTCCGCTGGCAAAAGGCTCTCGATTATTTCATCGAACGTTATTCGCGCCGCAAAACTGCGAGCCTCGATCTCCCCGTCTTGATCTCGCTCAGAATCGGGCTTTATCAGCTCCGCCACCTCACGCGCATCCCCGCGTCGGCTGCGGTCAACGAGTCGGTAAACCTCGTCAAAGCCTCGCGCGCTCGAAGCGCATACGGGTTCGTAAACGCCGTGCTGCGAAATGGCGCGCGCCACGCCGACGACAGGGCGGGCGAGGGGATCGATGACGAAATCGAAAGAGTCTCGGTTGAGCTGTCGCACCCGCGATGGCTCGTCGAGCGATGGGCCACTCAATTAGGTGAAGCCGAAGCTCGTGAGCTTGCGGCCGCAAACAATCGCCACCCGCGCACTGCCTTTCGCGTCAACACACTGAAAGCTACGGAAGCCGAAGCGCTTCGGCTTCTCGAATCTCGCGGGGTAACGCTCGCGGGGTCGCCCCACGTGCCCGGCGCGTTCGTAGTCGAAAGCGGCTCGGCTTCGGAAGTGCAACATGCGGCCGCCCTTGGCTTGATCTACTTGCAGGACGAAGCGTCACAGCTTGTCTCCAAGCTCCTCGATGCAAAGAGCGGCGAGCGCGTGCTCGACCTTTGCGCCGCCCCGGGTTCAAAGTCATCTCACCTGGCCGCGCTCACCGAAAACGAGGCGCTGATAGTCGCTTGCGACATACACCCGCACCGTCTGGCCCAGCTTGCCGTAACCTGCAATAGATTAGGCGCGCATTCAGTCAACCCCGTCGTGCTGGACGCGACCGGAGAGTTACCCTTCCTGGCCGAGGCGCAAAGGTTCGACCGGGTGCTGATCGATGCGCCCTGCTCGGGCACAGGGACGCTCAGCCGCAATCCCGAAATAAAATGGCGGCTCGCGCCTGATGACCCTTCGCGGTTGGCAGAGGTTCAGCTCGATCTTCTCAGCCGCGCTACGGATGTAATCAATAATGCAGGCAGGCTCGTCTATTCGACCTGCTCGATAGAAGTGGAAGAGAACGAAGGTGTGATCAGACAATTCATCGAAGGCGGCGCTCCGTTTCGCATCCTCAAGCCGGACGCGCACGCAAGCTTAATAACCCCCGAAGGGTTCGTCAGAACTTTTCCTCATCGTCACGGCACTGACGGGTTCTTTGCCGCCGTGCTCGAACGGCTATAATCTTAAACATGACTGACGATCAAGTAACACTCTCCGACATAGAGCAGGCCGGGCGCCGCATCGCGACGGTTGCGCGCCGCACTCCGATGGACCGCCCGCTCTGGCTCGCGAAAGAATCGGGGCGAGAGGCGTGGCTAAAGTTCGAATGCTTCCAGTTGACCGGGTCATTCAAGCTTCGCGGCGCGATGGCGAGGCTTTCGGCGATGACCGACACTGAGAAAGCGCGCGGGGTGCTGACGGTTTCGGCGGGCAATCACGGGCTGGCGGTCGCGCACTGCGCAACGCTTCTAGGCATCGAGGCGACGATCGTCGTGCCGCGCACGGCCTCGCGCGCAAAGGTCGAAGCCATCGCCAGATACCCCGTTACGCTCATCGAGCGCGGCGAGGGCTACGACGAAGCCGAGCGCGCGGCGCGCGAGATGGAGCGCGAGAGCGGGAAACTGTTCGTCTCGCCCTACAACGACCCTTACGTGATAGCGGGACAGGGAACGATCGGGCTTGAGATCATGAAGGACGAGCCGCGCCTTGAAGCCATACTGGTTCCGGTAGGCGGGGGCGGCCTTCTCGCCGGCGTTGCGATTGCCGTGAAAGCTTTGATGCCGCACGTAGAGGTTTACGGCGTGGAGCCCGTGGCGTCTCCCACCATGCTGCGCAGTCTGGAGGCGGGGCGCATCCTTGAGATCGAAGAGGAAGAGACGATTGCCGACGGCCTGGCGGGCAACATCGAGCCGGGCTCGATTACGTTTCCAATCATCCGGCACTTGATAGACGGCATAGTGCTGGTGAGCGAAGAAGCTATACGCGACGGAATAATTCGGATGGCGCGCGAAGAACACGTGATGATCGAAGGGGCGGCGGCGGCCGCTCTTGCGGCGCTCGACGACGACAGATTCAAAGACTACAGGGTCGCGGCGATAATCACCGGCCGCAACATCACGCTCGATCTTTTCAAATCGCTTTAAGCGTCAGGCGACGGCTCGCTCCGCGCGGCGCGCGCCCGTGTAGAAAACATAAATCGGGTCGTCCGTCTCTCCGAGCTTTACAGCGGACCAGACAAATTGCTCTTCCCTGTCGTGCACGATAACTTCGCCCGACGCGGCAAAGCCGTCGGCGTCAGTCTCTGCGACCAGCACGGCGACCCACTGGTCCGGATAAATGCGCTTGATCTCGTTGATCGAAAAGAGAACCGAAGTGTGGCGAAACATTGCGAGGCAACCTCCCTGGGGTCGCGAGGGCGTTTACGAAGATTGAAGTGGGGGATGATTAAGGGGCTGAGCGAAATTAAAGAGCGGGCGGCAATTGGGGACCGCCCGCTCAATATTCTACCACTGTCTGTCAATATAAGTGCTTGCGAATTTCTTGCGTCGTCCAGGTAAACCGGCAACAATCAAAGAACCGTCATATAAGGTTCATAGTTTCCAATTGTCCAGCTTCAGCGCGTAGCCAAGCGCCTGAATCCGTTGATAGTGAGAGGTGTTGCCGGTGACGAGGGTTAAATCATTCTGCAACGCAATTGAAGCAATGATCGGGTCAGCCCATCCAATCGGCTTGGAGTGAACCCCTGATTGAGACAGAAAGTTAAGCATCTGTTCTTTGACAAAGCTGCTGCTCGTATTCTGCTGGCGGCACATATCCCAAAGCAGAATGCAGCCGCTTCTGATTATAGACCTCTTCGAGAAAGTGACCTATGCGACAGCGAGCCTCCGCTATCGTCTCGTACTCGAACAGGTAGACTTCTTCATACTTCAGCGTCTTTATAAAGCTCTCCGCTTTTGCATTGTCGTAGGCATTGCCCCTCCTCGACATGCTGATGCGGATGCCTCGCTCTTTGAGTAACTCTGTGTAGGCTGACGACGCATACTGCACGCCCTGGTCCGAATGATGCACAAGCCCCGGCTCTATCTGCCGTGTGGTCAGTGCCATTCGCAATGCCTCAAGCGCCAGCTCTGCTTCCAAGTAATGCTCTAACGCCCATCCGATGCAGCGCCGGCTGCAGGCGTCAAGTACTACAGCCAGGTAAACGAACTCTTCCAGCAGCCGGATGTAAGTGATGTCGGCGACCCAGAGCTGATTGATCCCGGTCAGTG